>NZ_JAPEHU010000008.1 GCF_028823635.1 Demequina sp. B12 | reverse complement strand
GCATACGCCCTTTTTGGCCAAGTGCATCATTGTGGACGTTCTGCCTCTTTTCCTATGCTTTCAATGCAATTCCAGTCTACCTCCTGAAATCGGTTTCCTGCAATTCTGCCCCGCTTTCAAGTCCTCTTGGCAGCCTTACTTCAGTCTATTTTTGGACGATAGCTGTCATTTATAACTCTGCAGGTTTGTGAATTACAGTGCCCCTGAGCTCCTTTCTTCAACTCGCTTTCTTGTGAGCTGGCCGCAACACCGCAGGATGGCTTCAGGCCCTAATCTGGTTCCGGCACGGCACGCTGAGCCTTTGGTTAATTCCTCTTCCTGGTGGGAAATGAGAGTTAAATTTGCCCGTCCAGACACCTCCAGCTAGTCTCTCATTGGTTCTCGCTATTCCTGTTCATCTTCCGCAGAAATTGCAAACTGGGCCAAACAGGAGGTTAAAGGCACTGACTCTCCAAGTGGGGAGAGTGTTAGTAAAGCGTCTGGAATGTTGCACCCGAGTACCAGGGGAGGAAAACTGAGACATATTTGAACACGTCTCCCGATCACATGGTTGATCATACTCTGGGTTCCACATGCATGTTTTAGCTGAAGGAAGAATACCTTAAACCTGGAGAGTTGAGACCCGTGGAATGGGTACCATGCAATATGACTTCAAAGGGTCTTCATTTGCTCACCGAACCTCTCCAATCCTATCACTGCTGCGTTTATGCCCCTGTACACATGCTTGATTCTCTTTTGGAGACATAGCAATCCATAGGTTTTAAGATACTTACTAGTCAGGTACATTCTTAGGCGTTTAATATGGGGTGTTGAGTCCATTTCGTTGAGCAAGGAGTAGCTCTTGTCTATTCCATATTTGGCTTAAGGAACTTTATCTGTGCTCATTTCAATCTCTGGTTTTATGCAGCACCCCAACTCACCTTTCCCCTTAAGCAAGCATAAGTTGGTTTTCTAAATTTGAGACCCTGTTCTGTTTTGTAATTCAGTTCCTGTGTAGCCAAGTTTACATTCCGTGTATTAGTGATATCTTATGATGTTTCTTTTTCTGTGTGACTTATTTCAGTTAGAATCATCATACCTGAATCCACTCATTGTGCTGCTAAGGGCCTGATGACACAGATTTCATTGCTGAGTGATATTGCTTTGTAAGTAAATACCACAACTTCTTTATCCATTTTTCACTTTCTGCGATGTTGAACTTGTACTGTAAACGAGGTTCTTGTAAACAGAGGCGTCCCAAACTTTGGGGTGGCTGTGTCTTTTTGATTTTAATTTCCCTAAGCTATAGGACCATAAGTGGAAGTGCCCTAGGCTCTGTTGCTTTGTTTTTTAGATGTTTCAGGAAACACCATACACTTCTCCCGAGTGGTTGTTGGCAATTTACATCCCGCCCATCAGCATAACAAGGCTCCCAGTTCTCCATGGCCTGTCCTGCCTTTCTGGATTTTACACTTTTTTCAGATGGCCCTTTTGACCGGGGGGAAGTGAGACTTCATTGTAGTGCAGATTTCCTTTGCAAGCTTGCTTGGTTGGCCAAAAAGGGCGTATGCGTTTTTTCCTGAATATATTCAGG
>NZ_JAPEHU010000007.1 GCF_028823635.1 Demequina sp. B12 | reverse complement strand
TCTGTTCCGATGTGCATGGGTATGGGGGCGGAGTTCCAGCCGCGTTTGAAGGATGGGCAGGCGAAGTTGTCTCCCCACGGCAAGGCTACATACACCTCTGGCGTCGTGGTTGCTCGTGCTGATGGTGGGGCTGACAGGGGCATCACGATCGCGGTGACGGAGCCTGCGGGCAAGCCTTTCGAGATGGGTCAGCGCCTGCGGGCTGATGGTCGTTGTTGGATGACGCCGTATGTGGACGGTGCCGGTCGTCAGGCGGTGTCGTTCACCGTCGAGCGCCTGGTGCCACTTGAGGCTACCTCCAAGAAGGGTGGGGACCAGTGAGCGCGGCATCTGGGTCCGCCGCTGCTGACGCCGACCGTGTTGGGGCAAAGTCCGTCGAGGCTCGCATCCTCACACACCTCGGTATCACCGCTGCGGCGTTGATCATGGGTGCCCTCATGGTTCGGACGGGACGGGGCGGATGGCTAGTCATGGCACCGGTAGCCCTTGCTGTCGCGGTCGTCGAGGTCCACGTGATCGCAACCGTGGCTGGCTTTCGTTTCCAATGGGGTTCGTGGGCCGAATATCGCCGGTCATGGTCAACGCCACGTCAGGTGCGCTCGGTGGTTGCCGGGTGGGACGCTGCTGCTCGTGCAGCCGGGCTGACCGGTGGTGACGCCCGGAAGTCAGCGCCGGTCATCGCTTTGGCGGTCAAGGTGCCACGGGGTGTGGTGCTGCACTTCACGACCCCCGCCCACTCGTCACTGGACACGGCACTGCATGGAGCCGCACCAGCACTATCACAGCACTTCAGCTGCCCTGTCGAGGTAGGCAACGCTGAAGGCTCCACAACCGTCACGGTCGTGCACTTCGACCCCAACGCCGTGGCGCGCCGCCGCCGCTCGCAGACCACCTCACGCAAGGACGCAACCGACGATTCAGCCGATGATCCGCGCGGTCTGGCAATCGGACGCGACAGTTCAGGAGCCAACGTCACGTGGACCCTGACTGGCCTGGTGCACATCCTGGTCCAGGGCATCACGCGATCCGGCAAGTCATCAGCGCTCTACGTCTTCTTGACAGCGCTGGCTGGCAGACGCGACACCATCATCGTCGGCATCGATCCCACCGGGGTGCTCCTTGCTCCCCTGCAGGACGTCACCCCCACACCTCCAGTTGATGCGGACCCACCCGTTTCTGCCCTGTCCCAGCAGTTTCTCACCGACACTAACGTCACCGGTGAGGGCACCGCACGGTGGCTCGAGAGCATGTGCGAAGTGATGGACCGGCGCATCGCGGGACTGCGCAGTCGCGGACTGGACAAGTTCGGCCCCACAGATGACTCGGTGCCCGTGATCGTCGTCGTCATCGACGAACTGCCTGCCGTGCTGGCCCGTGCTGTCAGCGAGGATCGCGTCAACGGTTCACGCTCACGCACTCACCCACGCATCGTCTCAGCCCTGGGCAGGATCGCCAGGGAAGGAGCCAAAGCCAACATCCAAATCCTGGCAACGGCCCAACGCTTCGACGCATCCATCCTCGGCGGAGACGTGCGTGCCAACTTCGCCACCCGCATCACCTTCCGCGTCGACAACGCCGACGCCGTGCGCATGTTGCACCCGGATGCGGACGC
>NZ_JAPEHU010000006.1 GCF_028823635.1 Demequina sp. B12 | reverse complement strand
GCAGCGCGAGAAGGGATTCTTAGCGGCTGCGCCGAGAAATCTGTTACTAGACCGAGAAATCTGTTACTAGACCGAGAAACTCCGGGGCACTGGTCTTCGCTTGGCTTGCGCTGCTACATGTTGACGGTGCGAAGCACGACCCACTCATCCTTAGACGAGTCGTACACCTTTGTCTCGTAGGTGTAGTTGCCCGGAGTTCCAGACTCTTCTGTAATCGTCAGAGAAGTGACCTCGCCAGGGTACAGCGGACGCATGCCCTCGCCGCCCGGAAGGTAGCCGTTCTCCTCGACCCAGGCCAGCGCCTCGTCGATGGTGGCGAAGCGCATCACGCCGTCTTCGTCGAGCGGCTTGTAGTTGCCGATGCGGCTCACGATCAACTCGACATCGTTGTCGTCAGTGACCCCGACGCCCGCATCACGCGCGCCACTGGCGTTCTCGGTGATAAAGACCTCGTAGCCGCCCTGACCGATGTTCCCGGCCTCGGTCATCGGGACGGAGAGGTCGTCGAAAGCCTTAACCCTGTCAGGGACCGTGTCAGACGGAACCACGTTCGGGTCAGTCGTAGCCGCGCGGAAGCCCAAAGGCATCTTCTCGCTGCCTTCGAAGCGCTCACCGTCGATGTACTGGACGAGTGCGCCAGGCACCTCTTCCCAGTTCTCATCGATCATGCGGCTAAAAGTGACCGCGCGCACGCCCCGCTCCCACATGTCAGGGTGGTTGTCGAAGATCCACTGCTCAGCGCGCCCCTGAGGCTCCTCGGAGAACTCGTAGTTCTCGTCCGTGGCGGCAGGGAACGTGATGCCCATGGGAGGGAAGCCGGAGCCGTTATCCACCCAAGCGTCATCGGCAACGACCTCACCGTTCTCGCCAATGGAAGGCTGTGCGGTCGGCTCCACCGTCTGCTCGACGGAGGTCGTCGGAGAGATGTCCGGGTCCGGGCCAGGGTTCGTCGAACACGAGCACGCACCGAGCACGACGGCACCGGCCATCACGCCAGCAGCGACGGACTGGCGGTTGAACTTGAGCGCGGCTGATGCGTCCACGAGTTCTCCTTCTGGCTCGATGCCATGGATCGGGCAGTTCGGGTCGGCCTTCTGACGCGGAGGCACCGCAGACAGCAGAGGCGCAGAACGCACAGTGGTCTTGGTCGCACCACACGCGGCGTTGGTCAGGATCGTATATCACGGATGTGCTGTTTGAAACGTTCGGCGTCAAGGTGGGGTCGGTAAAGCGGCAAGTTCCGGAGGTCTTGGAGTCTTTGATAGTTGCGGCGATGCTCGGCCTGCTTTCTTCGTGTCATTTTGCGTGGTGACCAGCCTGGCCTGGCGTTGTCGTGGGATGAGCGAGATGCCAGCACGACCCGGCTGCGTGCTCCCCATCGGCGGTGGATAAGGCTGGCACACTTAATGCCGGGCTGACATTTCGTGCATTTGTAGTGGTGTGCGGCAAGGTCGAGCCTGGTGAAGTGCGCGTTGACGTCAGGGCTGGTCCATGTGGGGTCGTTTTGTGTGTCCTTGACTGTGTATCCGACTGCTTTGAGGAGGTAGTTGAGGATGCGGGCGCGCCGATTGTCACGGAAGGCGTTGGCGGGCAATCCGTCGCGACGTGTCAGGCGCTTGATGTGCAGGTCACGGCCCCAACGCACGACACGGCCATGATGGTCGCGCGTGGTCACGGGCTGAATAGACTCCAGGATCTCGTGCTCGGCGAGTGCGTCCCGGTGGTGAATCCGCAAGATCAGGTGGATATGGCGTGCGCCTCGTTCCTGGAACTCCCAGCCGCCGAAGTACTCTGCACTTGGCATGCGTCGACGCAGGACTCGCACGGTGTTGGACCACAGCGGGCCGCACGAGTAGTTCCATG
>NZ_JAPEHU010000005.1 GCF_028823635.1 Demequina sp. B12 | reverse complement strand
GGACCGGTTGGTTTGGTGGAGGTGCGCGTCCGATCTTTGAGAACTCAACAGTGTGCCACATTGTCGATGCCAAATCTCCGGCATCCCATGTTTTGGGGTGTTTGGATTCCTTTGGTAGACAACGAAATGTCAGTGACATTTTGTTCGATGCTAGAGATTGAACGGAACCGTTTGGTTCTACTTCGTTTTGTTTGTGAATCTCAACTTTTTGGTTGGGTTTGCGTAAATCATTTACGGAGAGTTTGATCCTGGCTCAGGACGAACGCTGGCGGCGTGCTTAACACATGCAAGTCGAACGGTGAAGCGAGAGCTTGCTCTTGTGGATCAGTGGCGAACGGGTGAGTAACACGTGAGTAACCTGCCCCAGACTCTGGGATAAGCCTTGGAAACGAGGTCTAATACCGGATAAGCGGCACCACCGCATGGTGAGTGTTGGGAAAGATTTTTTGGTCTGGGATGGACTCGCGGCCTATCAGCTTGTTGGTGAGGTAATGGCTCACCAAGGCGACGACGGGTAGCCGGCCTGAGAGGGCGACCGGCCACACTGGAACTGAGACACGGTCCAGACTCCTACGGGAGGCAGCAGTGGGGAATATTGCACAATGGGCGAAAGCCTGATGCAGCGACGCCGCGTGGGGGATGAAGGCCTTCGGGTTGTAAACCCCTTTCAGCAGGGAAGAAGCGAAAGTGACGGTACCTGCAGAAGAAGCGCCGGCTAACTACGTGCCAGCAGCCGCGGTAATACGTAGGGCGCAAGCGTTGTCCGGAATTATTGGGCGTAAAGAGCTCGTAGGCGGTTTGTCGCGTCTGCTGTGAAATCCCGAGGCTCAACCTCGGGCTTGCAGTGGGTACGGGCAGACTAGAGTGTGGTAGGGGAGACTGGAATTCCTGGTGTAGCGGTGGAATGCGCAGATATCAGGAGGAACACCAATGGCGAAGGCAGGTCTCTGGGCCACAACTGACGCTGAGGAGCGAAAGCATGGGGAGCGAACAGGATTAGATACCCTGGTAGTCCATGCCGTAAACGGTGGGCACTAGATGTGGGGACTATTCCATGGTTTCCGCGTCGCAGCTAACGCATTAAGTGCCCCGCCTGGGGAGTACGGCCGCAAGGCTAAAACTCAAAGGAATTGACGGGGGCCCGCACAAGCGGCGGAGCATGCGGATTAATTCGATGCAACGCGAAGAACCTTACCAAGGCTTGACATATACGGTCTATCCCTAGAGATAGGGAGTGATTTTTTCGCCGTATACAGGTGGTGCATGGTTGTCGTCAGCTCGTGTCGTGAGATGTTGGGTTAAGTCCCGCAACGAGCGCAACCCTCGTCCTATGTTGCCAGCACGTAATGGTGGGGACTCATAGGAGACTGCCGGGGTCAACTCGGAGGAAGGTGGGGATGACGTCAAATCATCATGCCCCTTATGTCTTGGGCTTCACGCATGCTACAATGGCCGGTACAAAGGGCTGCGATACCGTAAGGTGGAGCGAATCCCAAAAAGCCGGTCTCAGTTCGGATTGAGGTCTGCAACTCGACCTCATGAAGTTGGAGTCGCTAGTAATCGCAGATCAGCAACGCTGCGGTGAATACGTTCCCGGGCCTTGTACACACCGCCCGTCAAGTCACGAAAGTCGGTAACACCCGAAGCCGTCGGCCTAACTCTTTGAGAGGGAGACGTCTAAGGTGGGATTGGCGATTGGGACTAAGTCGTAACAAGGTAGCCGTACCGGAAGGTGCGGCTGGATCACCTCCTTTCTAAGGAGCATCTGGCAGTCAGACTTGTTCTGGTTGTCCAGGCCTCGTATCGGACACACGTGTTGTTCGGCGAGAGCTCATGGATGGAACATCGATGATGGTGTGGCAAATCTTTGGATGTCTTGTCTAGTACGCCTGCTTGCAGGTTGGAACGTTGAGTGTTTGAGGGTTTGGCACCTGTTGGCACACTGTTGGGTCCTGAAAGATCGGGGCCCGTTAGCGGGACCGGATTCTTTCTGGTTTGGCTCATCTGACACACATGAACCGTCTCCACGTTGTGGGGGTAGGCGGTGTGGGAGGGTGGGACCGCCCGTAGCTTGAGAACTGCATAGTGGACGCGAGCATCTTTGATATCTGTGGTCAAGTTTTTAAGAGCACATGGTGGATGCCTTGGCAGTAGGAGCCGAAGAAGGACGTTGTAGCCTGCGAAAAGCCTCGGGGAACTGGCAAACAAGTTTTGATCCGAGGATGTCCGAATGGGGAAACCCCGCTGGAGTCATGTCCAGTGACCCTCACCTGAACACATAGGGTGAGTGGAGGGAACGTCGGGAAGTGAAACATCTCAGTACCGACAGGAAGAGATATTCCGTGAGTAGTGGCGAGCGAAAGCGGATCAGGCCAAACCATATACGTGTGATAGCCGGCAGGCGTTGCGTGTGTGGGGTTGTGGGACCTTTCATCAGGAGCTGCCGCTTCTGAACGAAGTCAAAAATGTGCGTGATAGTCGAAGGGCATTGAAAGGCCCGGCATAGAGGGTGCGACCCCCGTAGACGAAATTGCGTGCACTTCGGAGAGTTATCCCAAGTAGCACGGGGCCCGAGAAATCCCGTGTGAATCTGTAGAGACCACTCTATAAGCCTAAATACTACCTACTGACCGATAGCGGAACAGTACCGTGAGGGAAAGGTGAAAAGTACCCCGAGAGGGGAGTGAAATAGTACCTGAAACCGTGTGCTTACAATCCGTCGGAGCCTCCCTAGCAGGGGTGACGGCGTGCCTTTTGAAGAATGAGCCTGCGAGTTAGTGCTCAGTGGCAAGGTTAACCCGTGTGGGGCAGCCGTAGCGAAAGCGAGTCCGAATAGGGCGATTGAGTCGCTGGGTCTAGACCCGAAGCGAAGTGATCTATCCATGGCCAGGTTGAAGCGCGGGTAAGACCGCGTGGAGGACCGAACCCACTTGGGTTGAAAACCGAGGGGATGAGCTGTGGATAGGGGTGAAAGGCCAATCAAACTTCGTGATAGCTGGTTCTCCCCGAAATGCATTTAGGTGCAGCGTTGCGTGTTTCTTGCCGGAGGTAGAGCTACTGGATGGCCGATGGGCCTCACCAGGTTACTGACGTCAGCCAAACTCCGAATGCCGGTAAGTCAGAGCGCAGCAGTGAGACTGTGGGGGATAAGCTTCATAGTCGAGAGGGAAACAGCCCAGAACACCAACTAAGGCCCCTAAGCGTGTGCTAAGTGGGAAAGGATGTGGAGTTGCATAGACAACCAGGAGGTTGGCTTAGAAGCAGCCACCCTTGAAAGAGTGCGTAATAGCTCACTGGTCAAGTGATTCCGCGCCGACAATGTAGCGGGGCTCAAGTACACCGCCGAAGTTGTGTCATTCACACATTGCCCGGCCACTTTTGTGGTCCAAGCGTGTGGATGGGTAGGGGAGCGTCGTGTGGGCAGTGAAGCTGCGGGGTAACCCAGTGGTGGAGCCCACACGAGTGAGAATGCAGGCATGAGTAGCGAAAGACGGGTGAGAAACCCGTCCGCCGAATGACCAAGGGTTCCAGGGCCAGGTTAATCCGCCCTGGGTAAGTCGGGACCTAAGGCGAGGCCGACAGGCGTAGTCGATGGACAACGGGTTGATATTCCCGTACCGGCGAAGAACCGCCCATGCCAAGGCGGATAATGCTAAGCGCCCGAACCACACTGGATCTCTTCGGAGTGAAGGATGTGGCTAGCGCGCGAACCAAGTCCGTAGTAGGCAAGCGTATTAACAGGGGTGACGCAGGAAGGTAGCCGAGCGTGGCGATGGTTGTCCACGTCTAAGGGTGTAGGACGAACGGTAGGCAAATCCGCCGTTCATATGTCTGAGACCTGATGGTGACCACATTAGTGGGAAATCGGTGATCCTATGCTGCCAAGAAAAACCTCGGCGCGAGGTTCTAGCCGCCCGTACCCCAAACCGACTCAGGTGGTCAGGTAGAGAATACTAAGGCGATCGAGAGAATCGTGGTTAAGGAACTCGGCAAAATGCCCCCGTAACTTCGGGAGAAGGGGGGCCTGAGGCGTGATCGACACTTGCTGTCGTGAAGCGTTTGAGGGCCGCAGAGACCAGGGAGAAGCGACTGTTTACTAAAAACACAGGTCCGTGCGAAGTCGCAAGACGATGTATACGGACTGACGCCTGCCCGGTGCTGGAAGGTTAAGAGGAAGGGTTAGTCGTAAGACGAAGCTCTGAATTTAAGCCCCAGTAAACGGCGGTGGTAACTATAACCATCCTAAGGTAGCGAAATTCCTTGTCGGGTAAGTTCCGACCTGCACGAATGGCGTAACGACTTCTCCGCTGTCTCAACCGCGAACTCGGCGAAATTGCACTACGAGTAAAGATGCTCGTTACGCGCAGCAGGACGGAAAGACCCCGGGACCTTTACTATAGCTTGGTATTGGTATTCGGTGTGGTTTGTGTAGGATAGGTGGGAGACTTTGAAGCCGTGACGCCAGTCATGGTGGAGTCATTGTTGAAATACCACTCTGATCACTCTGGATATCTAACTTCGGTCCGTAATCCGGACCAGGGACAGTGCCTGGTGGGTAGTTTAACTGGGGCGGTTGCCTCCCAAAGAGTAACGGAGGCGCCCAAAGGTTCCCTCAGCCTGGTTGGCAATCAGGTGGCGAGTGCAAGTGTACAAGGGAGCTTGACTGTGAGACTGACAGGTCGAGCAGGGACGAAAGTCGGGACTAGTGACCCGCTGGTGGCATGTGGAAGCGCCAGCGCTCAACGGATAAAAGGTACCCCGGGGATAACAGGCTGATCCTGCCCAAGAGTCCATATCGACGGCATGGTTTGGCACCTCGATGTCGGCTCGTCGCATCCTGGGGCTGGAGTTGGTCCCAAGGGTTGGGCTGTTCGCCCATTAAAGCGGTACGCGAGCTGGGTTTAGAACGTCGTGAGACAGTTCGGTCCCTATCCGCTGCGCGCGCAGGAAATTTGAGAGAATCTGTCCCTAGTACGAGAGGACCGGGATGGACGAACCTCTGGTGTGCCAGTTGTTCCGCCAGGAGCACGGCTGGTTGGCTACGTTCGGAACGGATAACCGCTGAAAGCATCTAAGCGGGAAGCCGGTCTCAAGATGAGATTTCCATGAGCCTTTGGCTCGAGAGGCCCCCAGCAGACCACTGGGTTGATAGGCCGGATGTGGAAGAGGGGACTAACGACCCTTGAAGCTGACCGGTACTAATAGGCCGATAACTTGACTTTTATCAATAATGCTATGCGTCCACTATGCGGTTCCCGAGAAACGGACGGGAACCAACCCAACCGAAAATCTCCATAGAGTTACCGCAGCCACAGCGGCAGGGAAACGCCCGGTCCCATTCCGAACCCGGAAGCTAAGCCTGCCAGCGCCGATGGTACTGCACTCGCCAGGGTGTGGGAGAGTAGGACGCTGCGGGACACCATTTCACAGAAGGGCCGCCCCCACCAGGGCGGCCCTTCTGCATTT
>NZ_JAPEHU010000052.1 GCF_028823635.1 Demequina sp. B12 | reverse complement strand
GTTTTGTTGCTGAAACTGAACGTCAAGTTAGTCTACATTTGCAAGATCACTTAAATCAGTTACCAGCACAAGATGAACGCTCGCGCAAAATTCTAGAGCAAATGAATGAAGATGAATTGCATCACCGTCATACTGCACTTGAAGCAGGTGGTGTTGAATTACCATATGCAGTAAAAATCACAATGACTGCTATTTCAAAGTTAATGA
>NZ_JAPEHU010000051.1 GCF_028823635.1 Demequina sp. B12 | reverse complement strand
ACAATTGCACGTTTTCCAAGTGTAGCCCCGCCACAGGTGAATATTAGTGCGACTTATCCTGGTGCTACAGCTAAAACCATTAACGATAGCGTTGTAACCTTAATTGAGCGCGAATTATCGGGTGTAAAAAATCTACTCTACTATAGTGCGACAACAGATACTTCCGGTACAGCAGAGATTACCGCTACGTTTAAACCGGGCACAGAT
>NZ_JAPEHU010000050.1 GCF_028823635.1 Demequina sp. B12 | reverse complement strand
AATATCGTGAAATTATTCGCCGGATGAGTTTTCTAATCGGTGCATTGCTGGTCTTTCGACTAGGAGCGCATATTCCAGTACCAGGCATTAATAATGCTGCGTTAGAAAATTTATTTCATGCAAACCAAGGAACTATTCTTGGGCTATTCAATATGTTTTCTGGCGGTGCTTTAGAGCGAATGTCGATTCTTGCTTTGGGAATCATGCCT
>NZ_JAPEHU010000049.1 GCF_028823635.1 Demequina sp. B12 | reverse complement strand
CTGGATCGGTTTGAACGCGATAGCCTCGATCCGTAAGTCGGAGGCCAAGCGGTCTTAGGAAGACAACTGTTAGGATCAACTCCTTGGCTCACAGTCGGAGCAAGCGGCTTAGGAAGACAACTGTTAGGATCAACTCCTTGGCTCACAGAACGACATGGCTACGATCCGACTTTTTTCACAATACTCATGGAGAGGAGGATAAACGTAGA
>NZ_JAPEHU010000048.1 GCF_028823635.1 Demequina sp. B12 | reverse complement strand
ACTTTTTCTTATGTGCAAGTACTTACAGAGCATGTCTTGAAGAATTCACTGGAGTCGTCACCAAGTAAAATAGGAATGCCTTTGAGGACAACAGAGCGAAGTACTGTCACGTCTGGTGTCTAATGATACACAGAGAGAGAAAAGACCAGTTAACAGAGTAATTTGCAAGGCACAAGCACAAGTCAGACAGGAAATAGAATAGGTTGGGCTG
>NZ_JAPEHU010000047.1 GCF_028823635.1 Demequina sp. B12 | reverse complement strand
TCTCAATGTTTTGGGCTAGGCCACCCGGCCTTTGATGTTCGGCCTTGACTTGTTGGAAATTATGGCAACTGGACACAAACTTGGCGATATCTTTCTTCATGCCATTCCACCAATACATATCCCTCAAATCTCTATACATTTTGGTGGAACCGGGATGAATAGAATAGGATGAGTTATGGGCCTCCTCCAAGATCGAACGTCTAAATTCATCAAC
>NZ_JAPEHU010000046.1 GCF_028823635.1 Demequina sp. B12 | reverse complement strand
CTACGCTCAAAATCATCCCTCTTGTGGCTCTCCATTTAACCGCATTGTCATCACCCACCACAACATCAGACACTGAGTGCAGCACAGCAGACACTGAGATCCTGTCGACAGGAAGAGCATCACCATCGCTAAGACAACAGTGGCCAGATTTCTTTGACATACCCAATTTCTCAGTTGATGTTGACTATAGACTCAGACAGGCAGATCTTGCCTTTAT
>NZ_JAPEHU010000004.1 GCF_028823635.1 Demequina sp. B12 | reverse complement strand
CACACTGTTGAGTTCTCAAAGATCGGACGCGCACCTCCACCAAACCAACCGGTCCGGCTTCGGGGCAACCCTTCTAACTTACTACTCGGATCGGACTCTGTCAACTCGCCTTGTCGGCGTGTCTTGGATTCTGATCCGGCCCTCAATCATACGTCATTCTGGGCGCGCTAGCGACCATCGTGATGTCTGGTGAGGTACTTCCAAGTGGTGCCGCTCAGGTCTCTCTCGAGGCCCTCCGCGGCGCTCCCTTCCTTGGCAGCGAGGAAAACATTACGCACTTCTGAACCCTTCGTCAAATCGGGACTTTCGGCCCCGCCTGGCCCCCATCGTCCCTGGTAAATCGCTAGAGAAAGGCCCCTGAGTCGGCACCATCGCCGCGAATCCTCCGAAAATTCTTCAGAAATTTTTTCGCACGTTTCCGGCGGGGTCTGTGGTAATGGCGACCCCGCCAGGAGGGGCTCCCCGCTATAAGCCTTCGGGCCCGTGTTCCAACAGGTTGCGGAACCCCTCGACATCCAGCACCGGGAGTCCAAGTTCTTCCGCCTTGGTTGCCTTGCTTCCGGCGTTCTCTCCGACCACCACGAAGTCGGTCTTCTTGGACACCGACGACGACGCCTTGCCGCCACGAGCATGGATCGCTTCTTTGACGCTGTCGCGGGTGAACCCTTCAAGGGAGCCCGTCGCGACCACAGTCAGGCCAGCCAGAGTCTGCGGAATCGATTCGTCACGCTCCTCCTCCATCCGCACGCCGGCCGCTGCCCACTGGTCGACGATGTCACAGTGCCAGTCGACCTCAAACCAGCGCCGGATAGAGTCCGCAATCGTGGGCCCCACGCCATCGACAGCGGCGAGCTCGGCCTCACTCGCTGCCCGGATTGCCGGGATCGACCCCAAGGCACCGGCCAACGCGCGGGACGCCGTCGGTCCCACGTGCCTGATGCTCAACGAGACAAGCACGCGCCACAGGTCCTGAGTCTTGGCCGCCTGCAGGTTCTCCAAGAGCCGGGCGCCGTTCGTCGACAGATCCCCCGCCTTCCGCTCTACCCCGTCCTTCTTAGAGTCGGCGTCCAACGTGAACAGCGAAACCCCAGTGAGATCGTCCTCGGTGAGAGAGAACAAGCCCGCCTCGTTCTCTAACACGCCTTCAGCGACAAGCGCCGCCGCAGCCTTCTCACCCAAAACCTCAATGTCCAGCGCACCGCGGCCGCCGATGAAAGCGATGCGGTCAATGATCTGAGCGGGACAGGCACGCGCGTTAGGGCAACGCATGTCTTTGTCACCCTGCCTCTGCTCCACCAGCGCCATGCCACACGACGGGCACCCTTCCGGCATCTGCCACTCGGTCTCGTTGCCGGTGCGCGCCGCGACCACCGGCCCCACGATCTCCGGAATGACATCCCCCGCCTTGCGCAGCACCACCGTGTCGCCGATCAGCACACCTTTGCGCTTGACCTCGTGCTTGTTGTGCAAGGTGGCGAAGGTGACAGTAGAGCCAGCAACCGTGACCGGCGTCATCACCCCGTAGGGAGTGACCCGACCGGTCCGGCCGACATCGACTCGGATGTCTTCCAACACTGTGTGCACCTCCTCCGGCGGGAACTTGTACGCCACCGCCCAACGAGGCGCGCGGCTCGTTGAGCCCAGCTGGGCTTGCACTGCACGCGAGTTGACTTTCAGCACTGCACCGTCAATCTCATGGATGAGGTCGTGCCGGCGCTGCTCTAAGTCCCCCAAGTAGTCGTCGATTGCCGCGACCCCGCTCAGCGTCTTGACGTGAGCGCTCACCGGTAGCCCCCACTGCTCCAACAAGGCGTAGACACCAGCTTGGGTCTCTGCCCGAGCATCGGCCCCCTGGGGACCCCACTCCAGCGCACCCAGCGCATAGGTCGTCACGTCCAGGGGCCGCTGCGCGGTCACGGCAGAGTCCTTCTGGCGCAAGGAACCCGCGGCGGTGTTGCGGGGATTAGCGTACGGATCCTTGCCTTCGGCGCGGAGTCTGTCATTCAGTTGCTCAAACGCTGCGACGGGGAGGAACACCTCACCGCGCACCTCCACCAGCGCAGGCACGTGGTCACCCGCTAGGCGCGCAGGAATCGACGCAATGGTGCGAACGTTCGCGGTCACATCCTCGCCAGTGGTGCCGTCTCCACGCGTCACACCGCGGGTCAGTTCCCCGTCTACATAAGTCAGTGAGATGGACAACCCATCGATCTTGGGTTCGCACACGACTTCCTGCTCGCCCACTTCCCGCGCCACACGCAGAAGCCACGCCTCCACCTCGTCAATAGAGAAGGCATTGTCCAGACTCATCATGCGCTCACGGTGTTGCACTGAGGCAAAGCCCGTCTCTGCGCGCGCCGATCCCACCGTCTGTGTGGGCGAGTCTGGCTCCGCTAACTCCGGGTGCTCCGCCTCAAGCTCGCGCAGTTCAACCTCGAGCGCGTCGTACGCAGCGTCAGAGATCGTGGGAGCGTCATCGCCGTAGTAGCGAGCCCGATGCTCCTCGATCTGCTGAACGAGGTCCTGGTGGCGGGCGCGGGGATTAGTCGTCTCACTCACGCCCCTATCTCACCATGAGTCTGTGACACTCGTGGCAGGCAGCGAGAGTCCCGCGAGCACAATCCCCATATATAGCGAGGGGATATGGGCCAGACCCGGGGGGGCCCCCCCGGCGGGCTTGGTCGTCCCCCTCGCTGTTCAGCAGATACCGACTAGAAGTCCCAGTCGTCGTCCGTCGTCTCCTCGTGCTTACCAATCACGTAGGACGAACCCGATCCGGAGAAGAAGTCGTGGTTCTCGTCCGCGTTGGGAGACAACGCTGACAAGATCGCGGGGCTGACGTCAGTGACGTTGGCCGGGAACAGAGCTTCGTACCCCAGGTTCATCAACGCCTTGTTGGCGTTGTAGTGAAGGAACTTCTTCACGTCCTCGGTCATACCCAGACCGTCGTACAGATCCTGCGTGTACTGGACCTCGTTCTCGTACAAGTCGTACAGAAGGTTGAAGGTGTACTCCTTCAACTCTTCCTGGCGAGCAGCCGACTCCGTTTCCAGTCCCTTCTGGTACTTGTAGCCGATGTAGTAGCCGTGAACAGCCTCGTCGCGAATGATGAGGCGAATCAGGTCAGCAGTGTTTGTCAGCTTGGCGCGGCTGGACCAGTACATGGGCAGGTAGAAGCCGGAGTAGAACAGGAACGACTCGAGCAGGGTCGATGCGACCTTTCGCTTGAGCGGGTCGTCACCGTGGTAGTAGTCCAGCACGATCTGCGCCTTGCGCTGCAGGTTCTGGTTCTCCGTGGACCAGCGGAACGCGGCATCGATCTCTGGCGTGGAGCACAGCGTCGAGAAGATCGACGAGTAGCTCTTGGCGTGCACCGACTCCATGAACGCGATGTTCGTGTAGACAGCTTCCTCGTGCGGCGTCAGCGCATCCGGAATCAGCGAGACGGCACCGACCGTGCCCTGAATGGTGTCCAGGAGCGTCAGCCCCGTGAACACCCGCATGGTCAGCGTCTGCTCCTCGGGAGTCAGTGTCGCCCACGACTGAATGTCACCGGACAGCGGCACCTTCTCCGGCAACCAGAAGTTCGCGGTGAGTCGGTTCCAGACTTCGACATCTTTGTCGTCCTGGATGCGGTTCCAGTTGATCGCGTCAACGTGGCTGACGAGGGTCAGCTTCTCTGTCATCTCTGATTCCTTCTTCGCTACAAGTCAATCGCGGGCGCTACAGCATGCAGCTCACGCAGCCGTCAACTTCTGTTCCCTCAAGGGCGAGCTGTCGGATGCGAATGTAGTAGATGGTCTTGATGCCCTTACGCCATGCGTAGATCTGGGCGCGGTTGATGTCACGTGTGGTCGCGGTGTCAGGGAAGAACAGCGTCAATGACAGTCCCTGGTCCACGTGCTGCGTTGCGGCCGCATACGTGTCGATGATCTTCTCTGGGCCGATCTCGTACGCATCCTGGAAGTACTCCAGGTTGTCGTTGTCCATGAACGGTGCCGGGTAGTAGACACGTCCCAGCTTGCCTTCCTTGCGGATCTCGATCTTCGAAGCGATCGGGTGGATCGACGACGTCGAGTTGTTGATGTAAGAGATCGAGCCAGTCGGGGGGACGGCCTGCAGGTTCTGGTTGAAGATTCCGTACTCCTGGACCTTGGCCTTCAACTCGCGCCAGTCATCCTGCGTGGGGATGGCGATGCCCGCCTCCGCGAACAATGCCGCGACACGGTCGGTCGCAGGAAGCCATTCCTGGTCCGTGTACTTGTCGAAGAACTCACCGCTGGCGTACTTCGAGTTCTCGAAGCCCTCGAAGGCGGTGCCCTGTTCCTTGGCGATCGTGTTCGACGCCGCGATCGCGTGGAAGAGCACGGTGTAGAAGTAGATGTTGGTGAAGTCCACACCTTCTTCAGAGCCGTAGTGGATGCGTTCGCGGCCCAGGTAGCCGTGAAGGTTCATCTGACCCAGACCAATCGCGTGTGCGCGGTCGTTGCCGTACTTGATGGAAGGCACGGAGTCGATGCTGGACTGCGTGGAAACTGCGGTGAGGCCGCGGACGGCGATTTCCACCGTCTTGCCCAAGTCGCCACCATCCATCGCAGTCGCGATGTTCATGGAGCCCAGGTTGCAGGAGATGTCCTTGCCGGTCTCTGCGTACGTCAGGTCTTCGTTGAACACCGAGGGCGTGTTGACCTGCAGAATCTCCGAGCACAGGTTCGACATGTTGATGCGTCCGGCAACAGGGTTGGCCTTGTTGACCGTGTCTTCGAACACGATGTACGGATAGCCAGACTCGAACTGCAGTTCCGCAACCGTCTGGAAGAACGTACGCGCGGAGATCTTGGTCTTGCGGATGCGCGCATCGTCCACCATCTCCTGGTACTTCTCCGTGATGGAGATGTCACCGAAGGGCACTCCATAGACGCGCTCGACGTCGTACGGGCTGAAGAGGTACATCTCTTCGTTGTTGCGGGCGAGCTCGAACGTGATGTCCGGCACGACGATGCCAAGCGACAGCGTCTTAATGCGGATCTTCTCGTCAGCGTTCTCACGCTTGGTGTCCATGAACTTCATGATGTCCGGGTGGTGTGCGGACAGGTACACGGCGCCAGCGCCCTGACGGGCACCCAGCTGGTTCGCGTAGGTGAAGGAGTCTTCCAGCAGCTTCATCACCGGGATGATGCCGGATGACTGGTTCTGGATCTGCTTGATGGGTGCTCCGGCTTCACGGATGTTCGACAGCGACAAGGCCACGCCACCACCGCGCTTGGAAAGCTGAAGTGCGGAGTTGATGGAACGCCCGATGGATTCCATGTTGTCTTCGATGCGCAGCAGGAAGCAGGACACGAACTCGCCACGCTGCGCCTTACCTGCGTTGAGGAAGGTAGGGGTTGCAGGCTGGAAGCGTCCTGCCACGATCTCGTCCACGAGGCTCGTTGCCAGTGCTTCGTCACCCGCGGCAAGTGCAAGTGCCACCATCACGACACGGTCTTCGTACCGCTCGAGGTAACGCTGGCCGTCAAACGTCTTGAGGGTGTACGAGGTGTAGTACTTGAAGGCACCCAAGAAGGTGGGGAAGCGGAACTTCTTGGAGTACGCACGCTCGGTGAGTTCCTGAATGAAGGAGAAGTCGTACTGCTCGAGCACCTGGGGCTCGTAGTACTCCTTCTCGACGAGGTAGTCCAGGCGCTCCTTGAGCGAGTGGAAGAACACGGTGTTCTGGTTCACGTGCTGGAGGAAGTACTCGCGGGCCGCTTCGCGGTCCTTATCGAACTGAATGTGACCCTCAGTGTCATAGAGGTTCAGCATGGCGTTGAGCGAGTGGTAGTCCATGCCCGTGCGGGGCTTCTCAATCACTGTTGCTTCCACAGCAGATCCAATCCGTTGCGAACGGCGGTGACGTCGTCCGGGGTTCCAAAGAGTTCAAACTTGTAGAGATGGGGCACGTCGCACTTGCTGGAGATGATGTCCCCAGCGATGCAGTAGGCCGCGCCAAAGTTGGTGTTTCCAGCACTCACCACTCCCCTGATGTACGAACGGTTGTGTTCGTCGTTCAGGAACTTGATGACCTGCTTGGGTACGGCGCCCTTGCCATTGCCCCCGCCATAGGTGGGAACAATCAAGACGTAGGGCTCGTCGACGGTGAGTGGCTCCTCGGTGGGGAGCAACGGGATGCGGTGCGCTGGCACGCCCAATTTTTCGACGAATCGGTGCGTGTTGCCCGATGCCGAACTGAAATAGACCAGCGACGCCACCAAGAGCTCCGGTTAGGAGGCGGCCCGTTCAGCCAGGGCCGCAATGCGGTCGGGCTGGAAGCCGGACCAGTGCTCGTCGCCAGCCACCACGACGGGAGCCTGCATGTAGCCGAGCTTCATGACGGTGTCGTACGCGTCTTGGTCCATCGTCACATCGAAAATCTCGAACTCGAGGTCAGCGCGCTCGAGTGCCTTCTTTGTCGCAGTGCACTGCACACAAGCGGGCTTGGAGTAAACCGAGATTGTCATGAGAGCTTCCTTCCGGGGACTTTGTGCGGACCAACGGCACCACCATAATATGGGGGTCACCCTATGTCGCCACCACAACATGCTGTGTTTCTCCACAATTTTGTACACAGCCCCTGTGAGGATCCTGTGGACTTCTGTGGAGCACTCCACACGACACGCCCGTGCTCATACGGACACGCCGTGACGACACGCCGATGGCTCCATATCTGACAGTCATCAACATCCCGCAAGAAGAAAGTACCTCCACCCTGTGACATTGCTTCGGAGTGTCAGAATGGGCGCCATGCCTGTTGTCAGCGACCGAGTTCGCGAGCGCGTCATCAGCGACTTTGGACCGTCAGCACCGAGAGTTCTCAGCACCCTTGAACGATTGCCCGTTGACGGCTCGATCGACCCCGAACGCATCCATGCAGCGGTGGTACTGGCAGCTCGCGGCAGCCTCGCCCTCTTTGAGGACGCCGCAGACCACGCCCGCGACGACTGGCGGGACCTGCTGGACCGCGCCAGCCTCGACGCCCCGGAATGGCGCGACGACATCCTCGACGCATTTGGTCCTGAGTAGCGACAAATTGCTACACGGCTGACACACGGCCGAAACACAGCGCTCCTACAGTCCCCATATGAGCCTGATGGATGTGGTGGTGCGCGCACAGTTCGCACTCATCGACGGGGACTTGCGTCCCGCGGCCGTGGCAGTGGCCGGAGACGTGATTGTCGATGTGGCGGGCTTTAACGATGAGTTCGATGCGCACAGTGATGTCACGTTGTCCGCGTCGGAGGTCCTGGTGTTGGCAGAGCACCGGGCAGCATCGGCGAGCGAGCCTCACTCCGGAATCAGGGTGGGTGCACGGGCGGACCTGGTCGCTTGGGACCAGTCGCATCGCGCACCTCAGATGTCGCAGCGCGCAACGCTGAGACCCGTGGCGCCGACGCGGGAGGCGTTGGGCGGCGCCACGATCCCGGTAGTGCGCGGAAGTCACCTTGGGAGGGGACGGCTTCTGCGCACTACCGCGGGATGGACGAATCAGCGATGCGCCTTTTTGCAGATTCCTCACACATAAGCACTCAGTCCTAGAGACGACAAGCAAAAAGCCCACTAACGTTGGTCCTGTGACTGCACCGATCGATCCGACGACCACATCCGCTTGGGCCGAGCTCACCGCACACCGCGACGGCTTCGCCCCCGATCTCCGTGAATGGTTCTCCACCGATCCGGGCCGCGTCGAACGCTTCTCGCTCCCGCTCGCAGATCTGCATGTGGACCTCTCCAAGAACTTGGTCACTGACGAGATCGCCGCATCGCTAGTCAAACTTGCACAGGAAACCGGCGTCGCCGAACGCTATGCCGCGATGCTCGCAGGCGAGCACATCAACACCACTGAGGACCGCGCAGTTCTCCACACCGCATTGCGCCGCCCTGCCGATGCCGAGCCGCCGCTCGTCGTCGACGGCCAGAACATCGACGACGACGTCCAGGAAGTCCTGGGCCGCGTCACCGAGTTCGCCGAGCGAGTCCGCTCCGGAGAGTGGGTGGGAGTCACCGGCAAGAAGGTCACGACGATTGTCAACATCGGCATCGGCGGCTCAGACCTGGGGCCCGTCATGGTTTACGAGGCCCTGGAGCCCTATGCCAACGCTGGCATCAGCGCCCGCTTTGTCTCGAACATCGACCCCACCGACATGGCGCAGAAGGTCAAGGGCCTTGATCCTGAGACCACGCTCTTCATCGTCGCATCCAAGACGTTCACCACCTTGGAAACGCTCACCAACGCGCGCCTGGCACGCGACTGGCTGTGGAACGCGTTGGCAACCGCTGGTGTTGATGTCGCCACCGAAGAGGCAAAAGCCGAGGCCGTCGCCCACCACTTCGTCGCAGTGTCGACCGCACTGGACAAGGTTGCCGACTTCGGCATCGACCCCACGAACGCCTTTGGATTCTGGGACTGGGTAGGCGGACGCTACTCCGTTGACTCCGCGATTGGACTGTCTCTCGCCATCGCTCTTGGGCCGGACGTGTTCGGCGAACTCCTTGACGGCTTCCACGCGGTTGACCGCCACGTCGCTGACACGCCCCTGGAGCAGAACGTGCCCGTGTTGATGGGGATGCTCAACATTTGGTACGTCAACTTCCTCGACGCACAGTCACACGCAGTGCTGCCCTACGCGCAGCAACTCCACCGATTCGCCGCCTACCTGCAGCAGCTCACGATGGAGTCGAACGGTAAGTCGGTGCGCTGGGACGGCTCCCCCGTCACCACCGACACCGGCGAGATCTTCTGGGGCGAGCCCGGCACGAACGGCCAGCACGCCTTCTACCAGCTGATTCACCAGGGCACCAGGCTCATCCCTGCGGACTTCATCGCGGTCGTCAACCCTGCCTACCCTCTGGAAGATGGGGGTCGCGATGTCCATGGCCTGTTCCTCGCAAACTTCCTGGCCCAAACCAAGGCGCTCGCCTTTGGAAAGACCGCGGCCGAGGTCGAAGCGGAAGGCACCACGGGCGCACTCGTCGCCGCACGCACCTTCACAGGAAACAAGCCCACCACGTCGATCTTTGCCCCGGCCCTGACCCCAGCCGTCGTGGGTCAACTCATCGCCTTGTACGAACACATCACGTTCGTCCAGGGCGTGGTGTGGGGCATCAACTCCTTCGACCAGTGGGGAGTGGAACTAGGCAAGAAGCTCGCACTGGAGATCGCGCCCGCAATCGAGGGTGACGATGCCGCTCTAGACGCGCAGGACGCCTCCACCCAAGCGCTGATCGCCTACTACCGGGCGCACCGCACTTCCTAACATCCACCACAACTGAGGGGCCGATGCCGGGATGACCTGGCATCGGCCCCTCAGTTGTCGGCAGGGGTCTAGCGACTAGTCCGCGAGCGCTCCCAACGCGACCGACACCATGCGTTCGAAGGTCTTCTCGCGTTCGTCCGCGCTCAGTTCTTCGCCGCGGACCACGTGGTCGGAGATGGTGGCGACCATCAGCGCTTCCACCCCTTCTGCCGCAGCAACCGCATAGATTCCTGCTGCTTCCATCTCGACGGCAAGCGTGCCGTACTCAGCGACTCGCGCCACGAGCGAAGGCTCGGGGTGGTAGAAGGCGTCTGAGGTCAGCACCGGTCCCACACGCAGGTTCACGCCGGCAGCATCGGCGTAGTCAGCTGCCGAACGCAAGAGCGAAAACGCCGGCGCATGCGAGTAATGGATACCCGGCACACGGTACGTCGACATGGCCGAATCCGTGTGAGCAGCGGACGCCGCAATGACATCTCCCAGACGCAAGTCAGGATGGATGCCACCGGCGGTACCCACGCGAACCATGCGCTTCACCCCGTAATGCCGCACAAGTTCGGTGGTGTAAATGGTGGCCGACGGCATGCCCATGCCGGTAGCCATCACGGACAACGGTCGGCCTTGATGGGTGCCGGTGAAGCCAAGGATGCCCCGAACTTCGGTCACGAGGTGAGCGTCGTCGAGGAAGCGGTCGGCGATCAGCGCGGCACGTCGCGGATCACCGGGCAGCAGAACGTCGGGGGCGAAAGCGCCATCGGGCGCGGAGATGTGCGGAGTTGGCATACGTCGAGCCTACGTCCGCAGTGCCGATGCTCCGGCTAAGTTCGGTACTAGAGCCCACCCATCCCCGGCACCCATCACGCCAGGAGGCGCCGTGACCATCACCACCCGTTCGAGCATCGGCCGCGTTCACTTGCTGTTGATGCTTGCTCTGACGTTCTCCACCGGAGTCATCGACGCGGTGGGGTACCTGGGCCTCGACAGGGTTTTCACCGGCAACATGACAGGAAACGTGGTCATTCTGGGAATGGGATTGACGGGCGTCGACGACTTACCCGTGGTGGGACCCGTCGTCGCGTTGGCGGGCTTCATGGCGGGCGCCGCCATCGGTGGGCGCACCCTCCGTGCCCGGGATGCTGGCTGGTCAGGCAAGACCACCGCGATGTTCACCGTGGTCGCGATCATGCTGTCCACAGCCACGGTCACCATGGCCCTCGACCCCCATCCCACGGAAGCCCTCCAACTCGTCATCACCGCATCCCTGGGTTTAGCGATGGGCCTTCAGGCTGCGGTAGCGCGCCACATTGCGGTCAGGGATGTCACCACCGTCGTGGTCACGTCCACCATCACCGGTCTCGCTGCTGACTCCGCGGCAGGCGGGGAAGGTATGCCGTTTTGGAAGCGACGCATGGGGGCGATCGTGTTGATTGGGGCTGGCGCCTGCTGCGGAGCGCTGCTGCTCAACGTCCACATCGCCGCAGGTATGGCACTGAGTGCCGCCATCACGGTGGCCGTCACCATCGTGGGTCACCGCACGCGCGGCATGGCACTGACGTAGACGCCTGCGGGGCCCCGCCGTCCACCTTCAGGCGATCGGCGAGGCCCCGCAGGGTCGTGTCGCGCAGACCAGAGTCAGTGCCGCACCCTAGACCGCGGACCATCCTCCATCCGACGGCAGAATCACGCCGTTGATGTTGTGACCGTCGTCCGACAACAGGAAGCAGATCGACGCCGCAAGCGACTCTGGACCCACTGGCGTGGGCAACACCGCCATCGCCTTTTGGATGCGTGCGGCCGCCATCGGCGAGTCAAACGACGCCTGGATTCCAGTGATGACCGGACCGGGCGCCACTGCGTTGACGCGCAGCCCCTGCGGACCGTAGATAAAGGCGGCCGACTTAGTGATGCCCACCACCGCATGCTTGGACGCTGTGTACGCGAGACCAGCAGCTGAGCCACGAATGCCGGCTTCTGAGGTGATGTTCACGATGGAGCCGGCGTGCGCCTCCAGCATGGTGGGAATCACTGCACGCGACAGTTTGAACAAGCCCGTGGCGTTGACCGCCATGACCTTGTCCCACACCTCGTCAGACACCTCGTGCAAAGGCGTCATGTTGTCCATGATCCCGGCGATGTTGGCGAGGCCATCGATCGTGTCCCCTGCCGCCGCAACGACCGCGTCGACGTCCTCTTGCCGCGTCACGTTTGCGACGACCTTCACGATGTCGAGACCGGCGTGTTCGGAGATGAACTCGTCGAGACCGGCTTCATTGAGATCAACGGCGATGACGCGTGCGCCTTCGCGGGCGGCACGCGATGCGGTTGCCCGACCGATTCCAGAGCCAGCGCCGGTAATGATGAGCGTCTTGCCCGCGAAGCGGCCCTCCGTGATCTTCTCCTCAAACTCCGGGAGCTCGAGTTCTTCTTCGGCTTCTGAATCCGCCGCGTGAGCTTCACCGGTGGCCTGAGCCTCGTCAGGAGCAGAGGACGGGTCGTAGGCCTCAGCCATGGCGACCAGTTCCGCGATCTTCTCTTCTGAGAACTGCCCCTTACTCATGGGGATCAGGCGCTTCATCGCGAATCCGCGAACGGGCTTGAGTTGCGACTCGTCCTGGCCTGCCTGGGCCAGCATGGCCCGCAGTACTGGGCCGCCTTGGGGGTGTGCCAACCAGTCCTTGATCTTGGTGTCGCCGCTGAGCCCGGTGGAGCCTGCCGCGGTGGGAGCGGGCGTAGCCGCCGAGGCGTCCGAGTCCACTGCCGCCTTGTCCTTCTTGCCAAACATGGTCATTCTCCTTGCATGGGGATTAGTGCGCGGATGTGCTGATGCGGGTCGCGGCGTGCTTGGCCCCAAGGAAACCGAACACGGTGGCAGGGCCGATGGTGGAACCGGCGCCGGGATAAGTGCGACCCATGACTGATGCGGTGGTGTTGCCTGCCGCATACAGGCCTTCAATGGGTGTACCCGCGGTGTCGAGCACGCGAGCGTGTTCGTCGGTGAGGAGTCCACCCTTAGTGCCGAGGTCTCCGGGCACAATCTTGAAGGCACGGAAGGGGCCCTTTTCGAGGGGACCCAGGTTGGGGTTCTTCAGTGAAGGATCCCCGTAATAGTTGTCGTAGGCGGTGCGGCCGCGGTCAAAGTCCTCATCGACTCCGGTACGGCAGAATCCGTTGAAACGCGCCACGGTGGCGAGCAGGACGTCCTCATCCATGCCCAGTTTCGCCGCCAAGTCTTCAAGCGTGTCGGCTTCGACAACGGAGCCTGCCTTCTTGAGCTTGTTGAGTCCTTGAAGTGCAGCGTTGTTGAGGAACTTGCGGTGGTGGCGCCGCTCCGTAAGCATCCACGAGTGAATCGCGGGCACCGTCTTATCGCGTTCCAGGATCGCGTGCCCCACATCGATGTAGCTCGCGGACTCATTGCAGAACCGTTGTCCGGACTGATCCACAATGATCGAGTAGGGGTCTGAGCGTTCGTTGACGCTGAACTGCGCTTCGCCGTCAGGCATCATGATGGAGGCACCCCACCATGCGTCGTCCATCAGCGCCACATCAGCTCCGGCATCGATTCCCACCTGGATCCCGCTGCCATCGTCACCTTCCGGCGCCGACGTGTACCCCTCAATACCGTGGTGCTCCTTGCGCCATTCTTTGTTGCGAGCGAACCCGCCGGTACCGAGCATCACGCCGGCGCGGGTGTGGACCCGCTTGATGCCGCCAGGGGTACGAATCTCTGCACCCACGACGACGTCACCGTCCTTGATGACGGACACAATCGGGGTACGCAAGCGCACCTCCACGCCGAGCTTCTTGGCGGTGGCCATGAGGTGACCGGCATACGCGCCGCCCAGCCCGTAGAGCTTCTTTCCTGTGGCGACACCCTTGAGCGTGCGTCCCACAAACTGGGCACCTCTCCGGAAGCCCGATGCGGAGGACCAGGCTCGGGTGAGGAGCCATACGTCGTCGGTCTTGAGCGGTGCGGGCAGCATGGCGCGGGAAGAGTCGTGCCAGCTTCCCAGCCGTTTGGCGTCGAAAGGCTCTGTCTCGATGGCGCGGCCACCGTCCATGCCACCGGGCTTGTCGGGATAGTAGTCCGGGTAGTCGGCGCTGAGCGCCCAAGTAATACCTAGGCGGCGCCATTCGTTGTAGACCGCGGTGACGCCGTGAACGTAGGCCTCACGACGCGCGGTACTTGAAGCCGGGCCCACGTCGCCGATCGTGACATCCATGTACTCGAGCGTTTTCTCGGGAGAGTCCTGCTTGCCCAGTTTCTCCATGTCGGGGTGGTTGGGCATCCATAGGCCGCCGCCCGAAATGGCGGTAGTGCCGCCCCACTTGTCGGTGCTTTCGACGACCAGAACTTGTAGGCCTTCGTCTGCTCCTGCAATCGCGGCGCTAAGCGCAGCTGCACCGCTGCCTGCGACCAGGAGATCGACTTCTTCGTCCCATTCCTGCATGTGTCTTCCCTCCAGATGACCGGACAACGTTGTCCGGTATCTATTCTAAGACCATGGCAACGCAACCCCGTGCACGTGGAGGAGCTCAAGCCGGGCGGGAAAACCGTGCAGCCCTCCTCGCCGCCGCGCGGGACGTTTTCGCCGAGCACGGCATCAACGCTCCACTGCGGCTCATCGCCCAGCGCGCCGGCGTAGGACAAGGCAGCCTCTACCGCCACTTCCCCGACCGCATCGCACTCGCAGCAGAAGTATTCGAAGACAACGTGGTGGACATCGAGGAGCTGTCGGCCCAGCCAGAATCGACCCTGCGTGACCTCGTTGAACTCGCCACCCGTCAAGCGATCGACGCCGCAACCCTGGTGGAACTCATCGCCGCACACGGCTCGGACTCCCGCATCGCCCAGTTTGGCGACCGCCTGCGTGCGGCGCTGCTACCCAAGATCGACGCCGCACACACCAACGGGGAGCTAGGAAAGTCCCGCACCGTCGACGATGTCATGCTTGCCATCTCCATGGTGTCGCTCACTGTGTCGCACGCACCCGACGGCCAACGCGGCGCTATCGCCGCACGCACCTGGGATCTCCTGACACCTGCGCTGCGCAGCTAGCCAGCGCTAGGAGGCCCGGCATCGGCCCCTGCCATGACGCGGCGCCTACAAGGTGCCGTGACGCGCGTCAGCCCAGATGTCGATACCCGCATCCGTCGCCAACTCGTCGATTGCCGCGAGCTCAGCGTCCGAAAAATCAAGCCGCTCCAGGGCCCCCACGTTCGCTTCCAGTTGCGCCACCGACGATGCGCCCATGACAATCGACGTCACACGCGGATCCCGTAAGGTCCACGCCAGCGCCATCTGAGCCAAAGACTGACCACGGCCTTGAGCAATCTCGTTCAGGCCCTGCAGGCGCTCCACAACGGAGTCAGTCAGCCACTCAGGATTGAGGGACTTCCCCGCTGCCGCCCGCGAGTCATCCGGCACACCACCCAAGTACTTGTCCGTCAGCATCCCCTGAGCCAAGGCCGTAAACGCAATCACCCCTGCTCCCACCTCATCGGCAGCGTCAAGCAGGCCCTCCGTCTCTACCCAGCGGTTCAACATGTTGTAACTGGGCTGATGAATCAACAGCGGCGTGCCCAACTCGCGCAGCAACTGAGCCATCTCCCGGGTGTGCGCCGCGTCATACGAGGAGATTCCCACGTAAAGCGCCTTCCCCGCACGCACCGCCGCATCGAGCGCCTGCGCGGTCTCCTCCAGCGGTGTCGTGGGGTCATAGCGGTGCGAGTAGAAGATATCGACGTACTCGAGCCCCATGCGTGCGAGCGACTGGTCGAGACTTGCGAGCACATACTTGCGGCCGCCACCGCCCTGGCCGTATGGCCCCGGCCACATGTCCCACCCAGCTTTAGTGGACACCACGATCTGGTCGCGATACGGCTTCAAGTCTTCAGCGAACACCCGACCAAAGTTGACCTCGGCGCTGCCGTAGGGCGGCCCATAGTTGTTCGCTAGGTCAAAGTGCGTCACACCCAGATCAAACGCGCGGCGCAGGATCTCCCGCTGCCCCGACAACGGCTTGTCATCACCAAAGTTGTGCCACAAACCCAGGCTCAGCACCGGCAAGTCCAGGCCAGAGTTGCCCGTGCGGCGGTAGATCATGCGACCGTCATAGCGGTCAGCGTCGGCGTGGTACGTCACAGCATCCTCCTTGAAACTGAAGCAACCGTCAGGGTTCCACTATGCCCGGTTCGTAGCCTGCACTGTTCACCACAAGAGCCTTGCCACCCACCGGCTACGTCGAAGAGCGCTCCACCAAAGCGGTCGGCAACAGCGTCTCCTGCGGCTTGGACATGTCTCCAGCAAGCACCGACAACAGGATGTCAGCCATCTCCTCCCCCATCGCCTCCGACGGCTGACGCACCGTCGTCAACGGCACATCGCACCGCACCGCGCTGGGAGAGTCGTCATAGCCCACCATGGCGATGTCCTCGGGGACCCGCAGCCCTCGATCCAGAAACACCGGCTGCGCGCCAGAAGCCATCAGGTCCGATGCCACGAAGACGGCGTCGAACTCGTCACCTTGAGCAAGAAGCTCACGAGCAGCCCTGCTACCACTCAGCATCGTGTAATCCCCGTGCACCACAGGGCCAGGCTCCAGGCCCGCCTTCTCCACCGTAGTGCGCCACCCCTCCAGCCTGTCCATACCGCTCTGCATCGACATGGGGCCAGTGATGGTGGCGATCCGCCGCCGGCCGCGATCGATCAGGTGCTGGGTCGCGGTCGCGGCGCCCGCGACATTGTCAACGTCCACCACGTAGCCCTTGAGGTCATCGAAGGCAGGCCGCCCACCAAACACCATGGGCAGCATGTCCCCGATCTCACGCACAAACATGTCAGACGTGTGATGAGACACCACCACCACGCCGTCCACCACGCCGCCAGCCAGATAGCGCAACATTTTCGCCTCAGGGCCCTTGGACGCAATCATGAGGTTGAGGAGGTAGTCCGACCGCTCCAAACGCCGGTTGATGCCTGCCACGATCGACGCGAAATACACGTCGCCGAAGAAGCGGGTCGTGTCCTCCGGCACCACCAGAGCGATCGCATGCGACTGCTGCGAGGCCAACGATCGCGCCGCCCGGTTGGGCACATACCCCAGCTGTGCGATCGCTGCTCGGACCGCATCCGCTGACGACGGCGTCACCGTCGACGACCCGTTGACGACCCGCGACACCGTCGCTCGCGACACCCCCGCGAGCGCGGCCACCGCCTCCAACGTGGGGGCGGCGGCACGCGCCTGCGCAGGCTTGGCGCCCGTGACGCTCGTCATGACGCTAGCCCTTGACAGCACCCGCCATGATGCCCGAAACCAGCTGGCGACCGGTGAAGATAAACATGATCAGCAGCGGCACCGTGGCCAGCAACACGCCGGCCAGCACCAGGGAGTAGTCCACGAAGTAGTTCGCCTGCAACATCGACAGCGCCACCGGCAGCGTGGGGTTGGACTGATCCAACACAATCAACGGCCACAGGAAGTTGTTCCACGCTGTGACGAAGGTGAACAGGAAGAGCATGGCCATCGCAGGCCGCGCCGCTGGAACACCCACGTTCCAGAACGTGCGGATCATGTTGCATCCGTCGACTCTAGCCGCCTCGATCAGCTCCGTCGGCAAGGACTGTTGCAGATACTGCGTCATCCAGAACACGCCGAAGGCCGTCACCAGTGCAGGCAGGATCACGGCGCCCAACGAGCCGGTCCAACCGAACTGCGCCATCAGAATGTACAGCGGCACAATGCCCAACTGAACGGGAACCGCCATCGTCGCGATCACCGCGACGAACAAGCCCCCGGAACCCTTGAACCGCAGCTTGGCGAAGGCAAAGCCAGCGAGGGTCGACAACACCACCGTGGACACCGCGACCGTGGTCGACACGATGATGGAGTTCCCCAAGGCCTTCCAGAAGTTCACGGCCGGATTCTGAATAACGGTGGCCGCGTTCTCGAGGAAGTTGCCGCCGGGGAACCAGGACATGTTGGGGTCGCGAATGGTGGTGGAGTCTCCCGATCCGATCAGGAAGGACCAGTAGAACGGGAACAACGAGGCGACCAGGACGACTACGAGAGCCAGATAGGTAAACCACGTGGGACGGCTGATGTCCGTCATGGAGGTGCGCTTGAAGGCCATGGTTAGCTCCCGCTCTTCTCGGAGGAGATGAGGCGTCGCGTCAGCCAGAAATTGATCAGGCCAAAGACGACGATGATGAGGAACAGCAGCCACGCGATGGCAGACGCGCGACCAAAGTTCAACTCACCCCAACCGGTGTTGTACATGTACATCGTGATCGTGAGCCACTGCTGGTCAGCACCTCCGTTACCGGCGCTGTCGAACATGCGCGGCTCGTCGAAGATCTGCAGGCCGCCGATCGTCGAGGTAATGATCACGAAGATGGCGGTGGGACGGATCTGCGGCAGCGTGACCGAGAAGAACCGGCGGGCTTTGCCTGCACCGTCAATTGCCGCGGCTTCATAGAGTTCGCGTGGAATCGCTTGCATGGCGGCTAGCAGGATCAACGCGTTGTAGCCGATCCACCGGAAGTTCACCATCGAAGCAATGGCGATATGCGACGGGATGACTTCCTTGTGCCACGGGATGGCATCGATTCCGACGAGGCCGAGCCAGTGGTTAATGAGTCCGTACTCGTCAGCGAACAGCTGCGAGAAGATCAGTGCCACGGCGACCGGCATCACGACGTAGGGCACCAGGACGCTCATGCGCCAGAATGTCCGTGCCTTGAGGTGGTGGTCAAGCATCGCAGCAATGAACGTCGCAATGATGAGCTGTGGGATGGACGACAGCAGGAAGATCGAGAAGGTGTTGCGCAATGACACCCAGAACTTGCGATCGTTCAGAACAAAGTCGAAGTTGGCGAGTCCGATGAACTCGCCGGAGTTGCGAATGGTGTCCCAGTCCATCAGCGAGATGACTGCTGTGTAGACGATGGGGAACAAGCCAAAGATGGTGAAGACAACAAAGAACGGCGCGATGTAGAGGTAGGGAGACGCCTTGACGTCCCACTTACTGAGGCGCTGTCGCCAGGTGACGCCGGCAGCGGGCCGGTCCAAATCCGTGGATGCCATGAGGTTCCTTCAGGTGACGCAGATTCCTAGGGGGCGGTGTCCGGGCCGCCTCCACTGCGGGAGACGACCCGGACCGCGACTCAAAGCCGGCTGTTAGCCGATTGCTTCGATGTCGGCGACTGCCTTGTCCCAGGAAGCCGTGGGGTCGTCGGTGCCATCTTCAACACGGGTGAGCGCGTTGTTGATGGCGTCGTTGACCTGGAAGTAGTACTGACCCTTGTAGGGCGAGGGCACCACTGCCTCGCGGGCTCAGCGAAGATCTCTCCGATGGGGGCGTCGTTGAAGTAGGCGTTGACCGCGTCCGTCACGGCGGGGTCGGAGTAGGCGTCGACCTGCGAGGGGTACGTACCTGCGTTCGCGAAGGCCTTGGCCTGCTGCTCGGGAGCGGTCAGCCAAGCTGCGAGCTTGGTGGCCTCTTCGATGTTCGAGCCGTTGGCGGGAACGGTCAGCCAGGAACCGCCCCAGTTACCGCCACCGTTGGGGTAGACGTTAGCGAGGTTCCAGTCGGTGGTGTCGGTGGCGTTGCCCTCGATCACACCGAGCATCCACGGCGGGCACAGCATGGTCGCGTACGCACCGTTGGACAGTCCTGCGAACCAGTCTTCGGTCCACTGGCCGAAGTGCGACGACTGCGTCTCGGATGCTGCGGTGAGCTGGTCGTAGTTTGCCTTGACCGCGTCGTTGTCGAGCACGATGATCTCGCCACTGTCGGAGTCTTCGAAGGCAACGTCGAGCTGGTTGACCATGCCCTGCCAGATTCCCGATGCTGAGTCGAAGAATGCCTTGCCGCCGGAGCCTTCGACGTAGTCGTCACCGACTGCGAAGAAGTTGTCCCAGTCACCATCGAGTAGTGCTGCCACCTCATCAGGGGATGAGGGCAGGCCGGCCTCTTCGAACAGCGAGGCGCGGTAGCACACGCCCTGGGGTCCGGTGTCAGTGCCGTAGCCGATCAGGCGTCCGTCTGCGTCAGTGGCGCCGGCCTCAACGTAGTCCACCCAGCGTCCCTCAACGTCTGCGGATGCCAGGTCTGTGAGGAGGTCCGAGTACTGCATGACCTCGGGCATCCAGTCCACTTCCACCATTTCGACGTCGGCGAGTCCACCGGGGCCAAGCTTGGTGAAGAAGTTCTCACGTGCGTCACCGGATTCGGCCTTGCGGTCGTAGGTGATGGTGACGTGCGGGTTGAGCTCCATGTACTCCTCGATGAGGTCGTACTGGTAGTCGTTGTCGTTCTCCGAGTTGGAGAAGCCGGGGGTGTTGAAGGTGGCAACGGTCAACGAGACCGGTTCAGCGTCGCCTTCCGCCTCGGCTGTGGTGCCGCCGGTCGACTCGTCGGTCGACTCGTCAGCGGGGTCGTCGCTTGAGCATGCGGCGAGGGTCAGGGCAAAGATTGCCGTACCTGCTGCTGCGGCAAGCGCCTTCTTGCGTCGCGTGAAGATCACGTTCACTCCTTTGTGAGAGAAGGGTTATCCCACTCGCGAGAGCGCTCTCTCATGCGGTGAGAGCGCTTTCACGAGTTGGCTTCACGCTAGGAGCCGAATATGTAGATGTCAACGCGAAATCGTCAATAAAAACGTTTCGATATCGAACCGTTACGATCAGCGCTTCACCCCCGCTGGCCCGCGCACCAGGCACCGCCGCCCCGCTTGAACTCCCTCGCAGACGACAACAGCCGCCCCGGCGCCCTGAGGGAGCGCACCGAGGCGGCCGTCAATCGCGGCGGGGACTACCCGAGCTGAGTTGTTGTCAGGCAGGTGGGGTCTTCCTCACCAGTTGCAATGTCCTGGGTGAGACTCAGATCGCCGTAGGTCACCTCAAGGGTTGCCTCGATATCACGCGGTAGCCATAGCCCCACAAAGCCGTTGTCAAAGGTCGTCATGTCCTCGTCGACCAGCACCTCACCCGCATCGGACGTCACCGTCACGTGGATGTCGGCATTGCCCAACTCACCGGTGCACGTCGTCAACGAGTGGTAGTAGCAGTCGTGGGTCTGGTTGACATACGGCGCGAAGGACACATAGAACTCGTCGCCAGTCAGCGGCATCGACTCCTCCGAGCCATCCGTCAGCACCAGCAGTTCGTCATACCGCACCGACGCCATGAAGTCCTCAGTACGGTCGGCGAGCGCCGTCTGGTCAAGGGTGTCGATCAACTCTTCTGTCGACAACTCACCCAAGCCTGCATCGAGGATGGGCTGCGGCACACCCGCGGCATCCGTCGTGACGCTTGGAGCAGGGGCCGATGCCGTGGCTGAGGAAGTCTCCTCGGGCGCCTGCTCGGAGGACGCAGAGCAGCCAGCGAGCACCAAGGCAGCGGCGGCGGACAGGGCTACGGGGATCAGAACTGAACGCTTCATGCCGCGAATCTACATGACTCGATTCCGAGGTTTACCAGGACGAAGGCCCTTCCAGCGACTGGAAGGTTGAGCATTACCCCTGGTAGAAGTCAAGCCTCATTTAGACACGCCGGGAGGCCAGCGTGGCCTGCCCCAACACCCGCGTGCCCGCGTACACGACCAGCGACTGCCCTGCCGCCACACCACGCATCGGCTCATCGAGCTCTACCGTCATCGTGTCACCGTCACGCACCACCGTCCCAGGAGTGGTTGCGCCGTGGGCGCGAACCTGCGCCTCGCACGGAACAGGCGTGTCCGCCGGAACATCCGGGGCAAGCCACACGGCCTCCTCACCTCGCAGCGTCGACACCGACAACAAGGTCTCCGGCCCCACTGTCACCACATTGCGCGCCGTGTCCACGCCTGTGACATACCGGGGCGCCCCATCGGCAGCAGGACGGCCGATGCCCAGCCCCTTGCGCTGGCCCACCGTGTACGCGTACGCCCCCTGGTGCGCACCCACGACGGAACCGGACTCATCCACAATTTCTCCGGGCTGCTCCCCCAACTCGCGCTGCAAGAAGCCCTTCGTATCGCCGTCCGCCACAAAGCAGATGTCATAGGAGTCAGGCTTGTTGCTCACGCCAAGCCCGCGCGCGGCGGCCTCCGCCCTGACCTCCGCCTTCGACGCCATATCCCCCAACGGGAACATCGACTGCGCGACCTTCTCCGGTCCCATGACCGCGAGGACGTATGACTGATCCTTGGCGATGTCGACGGCGCGGTGCAGCTCGCGCACGCCGTCCTCGCGGATCACGATGCGCGCATAGTGACCGGTCGCCACGGCGTCGAATCCCAGCGTCTCCGCACGCTCCAGCAGGGTGTCGAACTTGATGTGCTCATTGCAGCGCACACACGGGTTCGGGGTGCGTCCCGCCGCATACTCATTCAGAAAGTCCTTGACGACCAGATCGTGGAACTCATCCGACAGATCCCAGACGTAATACGGAATCCCGAGCTTGTCCGCCGCCCGGCGGGCGTCATTCGAGTCCTCGATCGAGCAGCAGCCTCGCGAACCCGAACGGAACTGGTCGCGGTTGCGACTGAGCGCCATGTGGACACCCACGACATCGTGCCCCGCATCGACGGCACGTGCAGCGGCAACGGCGGAGTCAACACCGCCTGACAATGCTGCGAGGACACGCATGGGGAACAACCTTCAGTTACGACAACAAACGGAACGACCATCCATGGTACGCGCCCCTAACCCAGGAGCCGCTCTCGAAGCGCGACCAGTACGGACTCCGTGCCACCATGCGCGAAGTACCACTGCTCCACACCGCCCTCACGGTCCCACCGGTCGAGCACCGCTTCAATCGCATGCGCAGGCGCCTCAAAGACCTCCGGGGGGACGGACGCGAGCGCCGCTTGCGCAAACTCGGGCCGCACTCCCGCCATCATGCGGCCAATGACCGCCTGCATGTGTGGGCCAGTCGCGGTGTAATCCGCAATGATCGCGTCCCGCTCCACTCCCACCAACGCCTCCACGAGCGCCGCCAGCACGCCCGTCCGGTCTTTGCCCACCGAACAGTGAAACAGCACCGGCGCCTGTGCCGTGGCGAGCACCTCCACCGCCGCGACCAAAGCAGTCGCGGCCTGCCCCTGCGTCATCTCCATATACAGAGCGTCAAGTGACTCAAGTGTCTCCCGCGCCTGCTCCCCTGTCAGGTGCGCCTGAGCCAAAACCTCAACATCAACAATCGTGGCAACGTCACCGAGTCCGTGAGGCCGCCCCTTCTCCGCGGGGCCGCGCAAGTCCACCACCGTCGCAGGAGGCCACGGCTCGATCCCCTGAGGTGCCACATCCCCCTGAGCAGGAGCATCGGCCCTCACCAGCACTCCGTTCCGAAGCGACAGCGCCACACCGCCGAGATCACGCACATTCGCGAGGTGGGAGGAGGTCTGCTCTGCTGCCATGAAGAGGTCCTTTCGTTGACGCCCACCCTAGTCTCGACGCTCGACCCGCCGGCGGCACGGCTAGCGTCTGAGTCGAGACACCTGGCAGAATCCCGGCCATGCGCCGCATCATTCCTGCCGCCCTTGTCTGCTCCACCGCTGTACTCGGCCTGAGCGGATGCTCTCAGGAGGTCGACCCCACGGTCGCCACCGACGGACTGCGGGAGACCCAATGGGGGCTCGACGAGATTGGAGTCCCGTACGTGTGGGCGCAGGGGTACACCGGCGAAGACGTCGTGATCGCCATCCTGGACACCGGGATCGACACCGGCCACCCCGATCTGCGCGCCCACATCGTGGACGGCTACGACTTCATCGACGATGATCGCCATCCCAAGGACGAGAACGGGCACGGCACCCACGTCGCAGGGATCGCCGCCGGAGAAGCAAACAACAAAGGGATCATCGGTGCGGCCCCTGGAGCGAAGATCATGCCGTTGCGAGTACTCGACTCTGACGGGGCAGGCACCAACGCCCACATCGCGGAAGCCATCGACTGGGCTGTCGACCACGGCGCCAACGTGATCAACCTCTCTCTTGACGAGACCGGACTGCGAGGCCGCATCTCCAAGGGCGGAATCATCAACGACGCCATCGAACGTGCGCACGACAACGATGTCATCGTGGTGGCCGCATCCGGCAACAACCGCGAAACCGGCAACCAATACAAGTTCGGCACTCACGTGCTGGTCGTCAACGCCACCAACGTGCTGGGACTCCCCGCGCTGTACTCCAATGCTGGGGACGAGCGCGCCGTAGCCGCGCCCGGCTCCGACATCGTCTCCACCGTGCCGACCTACGCCACCACGCTCTACCCCGACGGTTCCGACGGCTACGAGACCATGTCCGGCACCTCAATGGCGTCACCACTGGTCGCAGGCGCGGTCGCGCTACTCCTGTCCGCTGGAGTCCCAGCCCAGGAGGTTCCGCACCTCCTCGCGGAGACTGCCCACAACGACTGGGAACTGACACGCCTCGACGCGGGAATCATCGACGTCGAAGCAGCGCTCACGGAAGCGCAGGCCCAAGGCCTCACTAGTCCGTGACGCCCGGCGCGGGCGCTCACGGCGAGTGCTCACACCGAGTGCACGCGCCGGGCCCGCTCCACCGCCTCAGGCAGCACCGCAATCAACGCGTCGATGTCGTCCTGAGTAGTCGTATGCCCCAGCGAGAAACGCATAGTCGACGCAGCATCCGCGGTAGACCTGCCCATAGCAAGCAACACATGACTGGCCTGGTGCACGCCCGCAGAACAGGCCGCGCCCGTCGACGCCTCAATGCCGTGCGAGTCCAGCATGAACATGAGCGCATCCGGGTCAGCACCCGGGAAACACACGTGCACGTTGCCGGGTAGCCGGCCCTCCCCCAGCGGTGCCCCCGACAGGTGCGCTTCCGGCACAGCAGCGCCGATGCGCTCCACCAGTTGAGCCTGCAACTCGCGTAGCCGCGCGCTTTCCGCCGGCACGGCGTCCACCGCCCATCGCAAGGCGGCAGCGGTCGCGGCAAAGCCCGCAGCATCGAGCGTTCCCGAACGAATCTGACGTTCCTGACCGCCCCCATGCGTCACCGGCTCCAAGCGTTCCGTACGTGTGACCACCAGGCCGCCGACGCCCACCGGGCCGCCCACCTTATGCGCACTGAAACTCAACGCCGTCAGTCCCGATTCTTGGAAACTCACCGGCACATGGCCCACCGCCTGCACCGCGTCCGAATGCACAGGGATCCCATGCGGCGCCGCCAAAGAGGCCACCTGCGCGACCGGCTGAATGGAACCCACCTCGTTGTTGGCCCACATGACAGAGATCAGCGCGATCTGGGACGTATGGGCGGCGATCTCGCGCTCCAGGGCCGCCAGGTCGATCACTCCGTTGCCGTCAACCGGGATCAGCACCAGGTGCGCACCGTGCTCGTGCGCCAGCCACTCAGCCGGCTCCAGCACTGCGTGATGCTCCACTGCTGACACCACGATGCGGGTCCGGCGCGCATCGGCCCTCTGACGCGCCCAGTACAAGCCCTTGATCGCAAGGTTGTCTGCTTCCGTGCCACCAGACGTCCACAAGACTTCCGACGGGTGCGCGTCCAGGGCGTCCGCCACTGTCTCACGAGCCTCGTCAACGACTGACCGGGCGGCCCGGCCTGCCGCATGCAGAGCCGAGGGGTTACCCACCAGGCCCATATGAGCCATGAGCGCATCCCGCGCCGCGTCAAGCATGGGCGTCGTAGCCGCATGATCAAAGTAGTGAGTGCCCATGCCCGTCAGTCTACGGAAGGGCCATTACGGTGGAACCTATGGAGATTCCCGGCAGCCCACAGCTGCACCAGCTGGCGCTCGCAGCGCTCGACTATGGAGTTGAGAACGCTCCTGACGGCCCACTCATCCCCTTCGTTGTCACCGAAGGCGCGGCACACAAGCGTGTCCTCACTCGGATCGCCGGCGACACCCTTGAGGGGAGCGTGGCACGCGCATTCGACACCGCGCGCCAGTCCGATGCAGAACGTGTCGCCGTGTGCTTTGACGGCTACGTCACTCTCGAAGGAGGCCGGGACGACGCGATTTGGGTAGTCGCCCACGAACGCGGGGACCACGCTGCGATCACGTTTTACCAGCGCTATCACACCGCGCATTCAGCAACAGGGTTTGAAGTGATCGGCAACACTGGATATGCCGGAGAGAACGACCCTCTCCTGGGTTGCACGGGAACGGAGTAGACCATGGCCACCTGGTTCATCACAGGATGCTCGACAGGCATCGGCCGCGCCACCGCAGAAGCAGCGGCGGCAGCGGGACATACCGTGATCGCTACCGCACGTCAGCCACAGACCCTTGCTGACCTTGTGGATCAGTACCCCGACACCGTCATCGCGCTCCCGCTCGACGTCACTGACCCCGCAAGCATCGACACCGCCGTCTCCGCAGCGCTCGCGCTCGGCCCCGTGGATGTGCTGGTCAACAACGCCGGAATCGGTTACTTCTCCACCATCGAAGACTCGGATCCCGCGCAAGCACGCGCCGTGATGGACGCGAACTTCTGGGGTGCGGCCCAGGTCACGACGGCGTTCCTGCCTCACCTGCGAGAACGTGGAACGGGACACATCATCACGGTGTCCTCGATCGCAGGCGTGCGCGGATCCGCCGGCATGGGCTACTACTGCGCGTCCAAGTGGGCGGTGTCCGGCTTCATGGAAGCGCTCGCCAAGGAGGTCAGCCACCTGGGGATTCGCGTCACCCTGATCGAACCGGGGCCCGTGCTGTCCCAGTGGATTCCCTCCGGCCAGAAAGTGCGCACCACCCACCCGGACTATGCGCCCATCATGAACCCTTACTGGGATCGCATTGACCATCTCCCCGGCAACCAGCCCGGAGACCCGCACGCGCTCGCACGGATCATGCTGCAGGTCGCACAACTGCCAGAGCCCCCACTTCACCTCCTGGCTGGGCAGCACGCCCAAACACAGGGAATGGTGAAAGCGGAGGCTCTCGCAGAAGAAATCGAACGCTGGGAAGCGCTGGGATTATCGATCGACACTCGCGGCTAAGAGCCGCGGTGCTCCTTGATGCGGGCGATGGTCTGCGGAACCACGTCAAACAGGTTGCCCACCACACCGAAGTCTGAGATGTCGAAGATGGGCGCGTCCGGGTCCATGTTGATGGACACGATGGTGCCAGAGGCCTGCATGCCGCCACGGTGGTGGACTGCACCCGAGATTCCACACGCGACATACAGCGCAGGGGTGACGGTGGTGCCGGTCTGGCCCACCATGTGTTCGTGGCTGATCCAGCCCTCGTCGGTGGCGTCACGGGAGGCGCCCACGGCGCCGCCAAGAAGTTCCGCGAGTTCACCCACGAGTCCGTAGTCACCGCCGGTGCCACGACCACCGGATACCACCACAGGAGCCTCAGCCAACGGCACACCATCGCCTTGTTCGACGGCCTCTACTGCAACCACGCGTTCACGAGTCTCAGGCAGGTCCACCTGAATGTCGACAACGGTCGCAGCGCCAGGCGTCTGCGCGGGTGCGGCCATAGTCGTGTTGGGGCGGATGCCCACGATGGCCTTGTCTGACTCAATCCGGGAACGCACGTTCCAGGTCGCGGCAAACACGGTTTGCAGGGTCTCGACCTTGCCATCCACGAGCTCAGCGCCAGCGGCGTCGACAACCACGCCCGCACCGGTGGCAAGCGCCAGCCGGGTCGCGATCTCCTTCGACACAAAGGTCGAGATCATGAGGAGCACGGCAGCGTCCTCGGACGCGGCACCTACAGCGGCCGCAGCGCGAGCGGAGAGACGAAGGTTATCCCCGTCGACCACGCGGACCTCTGCCGCACCATACTCACCCAACTGAGCGGTGGCATCGGCTCCAGGTGCGGCGCCTAGCCACACGGCCACAGGGGTGCCGAGCGAACGGGCGAGGGTGAGGGCTTCAAGCGACGGGCGCGTGACGGCACCGTCGCGGTGGTCAATCAGTACTGCGACGGTGCTCATGCGAGTCCCTTCTCAATCAGGAAGTCAGCCAACTGGGTTCCCGCGTCTCCGGTGTCCGTGACCTTGATGCGGTTCTCACGCGGAGGACGTTCGGAGGCATCGACCACGGAGGTGCGTGCGGCTCCGGATCCCACGGTCGCGGCGTCAACACCCAGATCGGTCAACGACCACTGTGCGACGGGCGCCTTGCGTGCCGCCATGATGAGTTTGAAGTTGGGGTAGCGAGGCTTGTTTGCCTCATCCGTCACCGACACCACTGCGGGAAGCGGTGCGGACAGTGTTTCGTGCGCGTCCGGCAGGTGACGCTCAATGGTCGCTTCACCGTCTGCCACGGAAAGGGCCGATGCCAGAGTGAGTTGCGACCAGTCAAGTTCAGCCGCGAGCGCGGTGGGCAGCATCGAGGTCAGGCCGTCGAGCGCCGCCATTCCGGTGATGACGAGGTCCAGCGGGGCTTCCTCGTGGACCTTCGTCACCGCAGCGGCGATCACCTTGGCCGTACCGAAGACATCAGAACCCGCGATGGCGTCGTCACAGACGTGAATCGCGTGATGGGCACCCAACTGGAGTGCCTTACGGACGGCGGCGACCGCATCGGGCCCTCCTACCGTCAGTGCGTAAACTTCGCCTTCGCCTGCAGCCTCCACCAGCTGGAGAGCCGCCTCAACAGCGTTCTCATCGAGCTCGTTCATGGTGCCGTCCTCAGCCGAGCGCGTCACATGACCGTCGGTGAAGGAACGCTGAGACTGAAGGTCGGGAGTGTGCTTGACCGTGACCAGAATGCGCATGGGGGCCAGCCTAGCGGGTGCATGCTCCAGCCGGAATGCCTGCTGGTGAGCGCCGCCCTGTGCCCACCGCCAGCGGCCGGGCCAGTACTGGGCCCTTGTGACTCTGGCGCTCCGCTCGGGCGCTACCGCGTGTGAACGTTGCACACGCTCTGCCCACATAAATACGGTATTGACACTCCTTCCAAACCGTCGGTAGGTTCGGCGGCACTCGTACAACGACTGTACGAGAACTCAAAGGAGAAGCTATGAAGAAGTTCCGCAAGACTGCGGTCCTGGGGGGGGCACTAGCCCTAGCCATCCTGGGTAGCGCGCCTGCATCTGCAGCAGCCGACTCCGGTTGGCTGGTCTATGACTCGTGTCCCTACGTTGACGGCTGTGGCATCATTTCCGAGCTCTACTCGAGTGGCGCCAACTCGCGAGATGGGGGCTGCGCGGGTTCCATCGGCCAGAAGATCAAGTACAGCGAGGGCGGAACCAACTGGATCTCCGGTATCACGTGGAAGGCGACTCGCGTTTACCAGTCGCATTCCAACACCTTCGCGTACAAGGTCTATCACTAGCAATTAACAGGGGCACGCATCGGGGCGAGGGTGGCTCAAGGTCCACTCTCGCCCGGATCGTCCCAAGAGGGCATCACATGAACAAGAGTCGACAACATCCACTTGCCCGACTGCATAGCTGGTCGGGCGCAGCCGCTGCATTCATCGTCCTGGGAGCTACTGCTTGCTCGCCAGCAGCCTCCGATGCGGCAGCAGACCCTGACTTTGCCGCCTACATAGACGAGCTGCTGGAAGAAGCGCACAACGAGGGAGCCTCGGCACAGCAGATCGACATCCTGGAACAGGCAAAGGCCGACGGTGAACTGACATATGAGATGGCACTCGAGGCCAACCGCAACGTTGTCGCATGCCTTGCAGATGTAGAGATCGAGGCTCATGTCGTCGAAGAGACGACTAACTACGGGCTCACGATTCCCGGGTATGCCGCCCAGCTGGGCGACGGCAGTTCCGAGGAAAGCGTCACGGTCTGTGACCAGTCTGAGGTCTACTGGACCGGGCAGGCGTATCAACTTCAGCCGAGTTCCGAAGCACTGCAAAGTGCCTACATCGCCAAGCAACGCCCACTCGTGGAAGCATGCCTGACACGCGAAGGAGCAGAGTTTGATCCGAACTTGAACGACCAAGACCTGTTGGTGTTTGCGCTCGAGTACATGGACGAACACGGAACCGCCGACTGCGCCTTCGAAGCAGAGATCTACGGCTTCTAACCATCACGAAAGCGAACCCCTGTGTCACGTCCTCGCTCGACCGCTCTGACCGTCGTCGTGGTCGCAGCCCTTGCCGCACCACTTGTCGCCGGCGGCGTCTGGGTCTACGCCAACGCATCGGAGTCTCCCCTCCAGTCCGCGCACGCGTCCGCCCCACTCACTGGCACCATCGAGACAGCAACGCGGTCCCACGAGACCAACGTCAGCGTCAAAGTGGAGTATGCAGACGCGCTCTCCCCCACCACCCAAGCCAGCGGCACCGTCACAGCGATGAACGCATCGGCCGGCACCACCTTGGACCACGCACAGGTCGTGATGGTGGTCGACGCCGCCGAAGTGGTGGGATACGTTGCCGAGGCTCCGCTGTACAGGGACGTCACGCGCAAGAGCAAAGGCTCCGACATCGAAACGGCTCAACAGCTCCTCATTGACTTGGGGTACTTGGACGGAGAAGCCGACGGTGACGCAGGCTGGTACACCGAGCAAGCCATCAAGAAGTTCAACGAAGCACACGGCTACGGCAAGAACAACACCACTCTGGCGCGCTCTGCACTGGTGTGGCTGGGCACCGCCCCCGCGGAGGTCGCGAGCGCCAGTGTGACGCTCGGCGACACTGTCGCCCCCGGAACCGAACTGTTCGCCACCACCGCGTCACTGTCCGCGATCGCCGTCACCGAGCCGCCCACACTCACCGCCGAAGGTGACCTTGTGCTCGATGTCGCGGGAGTTTCGGTGCCCTACGAAGCGGGAAGCGGCCGCGTCACCAACCCCGACCATGTTGCTGCGATCGCAGACGCCCTCAAAGGCACCCAAGAAGGCGTGGGACTGACCCGGCTCGCCGCTCCCGTCGAAGTCGCATCCATTCCCGCACCCGCTGTCATCACCGACGACTCCGGTGCCACGTGCATCTACCCGGACGCCACCTCAACGCCGGTGCCCATCGCACCGCTCGGCGGCACACTCGGCACCGTCGACGTCGACCCCGCGATGGCTGGCGAGCCCATCCTGCTCAACCCGCGCGAGGTTCTTGAGGCACCCACATGCGGCTAACCGCACACGACGTCACCTACACGTACCCGCGCGGCGACCACCAAGTACTCGCGGGAGTCGACTTCGAGATCCCCGACGGCGCCTCGGCAGCAATCATCGGCCCCTCCGGCTCAGGCAAAACCACGCTCCTGTCACTGATGGGCCATCTGTTGCCCATGCAGCACGGCACCATCCACGCCCTCGACAGCCACGGACGCGAACACTCACTCGCCGCGACCGCCTCCTGGGTACTGCAGACCGTGTCACTCCTGCCTGACAGGACCGCACTGGACAACGTTGCAGTGGGCGCATACTCGGACGGCGCTAGTAGGGCCGATGCGCGGGAACGGTCGCTGAAGTACCTGGCACAAGTCGGTTTGGCAGGACGCGAACACGACCCGGCGCGCATCTTGTCCGGCGGCGAAGCACAACGAGTCGCCATCGCACGCGCGCTTGCCTCCCACCGGCCCATCGTGCTGGCAGACGAACCGACCGGCCAGCTCGACGCGACCACCTCCTCCACGGTGCTCGATGCCATGATCGGCGCCCACAGAGAGCGCACCGTCGTGATCGTCACCCACGACCCCGAGGTCGCGGCCCGGTGCGACCTGGTCTTGGAACTGCGCGACGGCCGCATCCACGAACGACAGTCGGCACCCGCATGAGCGGCCCGGCACCGACGCACCGCGAGAGCGACACCGCGGATACCGTGGACACCGGCTCCGGCGGCACCACCGGCCGCCGCCGCAAGCGCGTATGGCCACTCACCCTAGCCGCGCGTGAAGGTGCCGCCACCGCGCGGCACGGCCGATGGACCAGCGTCATGGTCGTCATCGCCACCGCATGGCTGATCGCTGCCCCCGCCATCGCCGACGCGGTCGGGGTCACCCGCCTGATGGAAGCCGAACAGGCCTGGATTGACGCCGGTGGACACGTGTACATCGCGACAGGCGCCAGCATCGACGGGCAACAAAACCCCATTCCCACACGAGTGTGCGAGTCGCTCGCCAGCTACGACGGTGTCGAAGGCTCGTTCGCTGTGACCCGATCGGAAGCGAGCGGCACCCTCGCTCACCTCCCCGGAGGGCGTGCGTCGATCTACTCCGCTTCCGCCGGAGTCCTGCCCTTCTTCCAGGTCGAAGGGACCAACGCTGGCGTGATCATGCTCACCGAGGGCTTCTCGACACGCACCGGGGTCACCGACGGCGACCCCGTCACCGTGATCCGGGGCGCCACTCCGGACACCGCGGGATCAGCGTCCACGATCCTGACGGCGCGCGTCGCAGACACTGCGAGCATTGGCGACGAGTACGACGGCGCACTCATCAGCCCCGACACCTTGGGGCCAGAAGCTGACTCGTGTTACGTCCGCACGGACGCCGCGCGCCACAGTGCCGTCGCCGCGGTTCTGCCCAGCCTGCTCGCCCACGACGGCCGCACCGCGAGCGTGTCTGGACGTCTTTACTCGAACGAGTTCACCGTCGACTACACCACTGCCTATGAAGACCGTCCGCTGCGCTGGCTGTGGGCCGCGTCCGCGCTCGCCTTGGGTCTGATGTGGGCCATGGTGCAGTGGTTCCGGCGTTCGCACGTAGCGATCTACTCGACCTTCGGGATGCGCATGGCACCACGTCTCATCATGCAGGTCAGCGAATGGGCCGTGCTGGCTGGCTTGGGGCTCGCTGCCGGCTGGTCGCTGGGCATCGTGGGCGCACTGGCCCTGGGCGCGCGAACCGAACCCAGCCTCAGCATTGTGTCCACCCACGCAGCGCTGACGCTCATCGGTGCCTCCCTGCTGGTGATCGTGCTGGGCCTGCGCCCCACCGGAACCCTGCTCACCGCGCTCAAGGACCGGTAGCGGCACCGTGTGCCGTCCCTGACACAGCCAGACGGCCGCTACCGGCGTGTCCGGCCTGACGCGCCGCATTCCTGGTCCGCGGGGTGTCAGGGACGGCACGGCACCCGCGGACACACGCGCTCACCCACCTGGGAACGTCTCCAGGCACAATGAACCTATGAGTGTTGATGGCGTGACCCCGTCCCCCACCCCTCACCGCCTGGGTGTCCACCTCGTGGATGGCGGTGCAGTCGTAGGTATCTACGCCGGGCATGCCACCGGTGTGGACCTGTGCCTGTTCGACAACGAGGGACGCGAGACCCGCGTCCCCTTGCACGGACCTACCGCAGGCATCTGGCATGCGTACGTGCCCGGAATGTTCGAAGGGCAACACTACGGTTTCCGTGCCGATGGCCCCTGGGCCCCCAAGAAGGGCCACCGGTACAACCCGAACAAGCTGCTCCTTGACCCCTACGGCCGCGGCATCGAAGGCTCGCTGGTCCCCATGACGCACGCGAACGCCTCGACGCTGCTGTCCAATAAGGACGAGTCCGACACCGCTCCCCTGATGCCGCGCTCCGTCCTCACCGCGGAACCTGGAGGTTCCTGGCAGACGCCACACCCCCGGGTCCCCTGGGAAGACACGGTCGTGTACGAACTCCACGTCAAGGGCTTTACTCAGCAGATGATGGACGTGCCCGAGCACCTTCGGGGCACGTATGCGGGACTCGCGCACCCGGCATCCATCGAGTACCTCACCAGCCTGGGCGTCACCACTGTTGAACTCCTGCCTGTGCACGCCTTCGCCTCAGAGCCGCACCTGGATCACGCGGGCCTGAGCAACTACTGGGGCTACTCCACCATGGGCTTCTTTGCCCCGCATGCGCCCTACGCCACCGCAGACGCCCGCGCCAAGGGAGCGCAAGGCGTGCTCGACGAGTTCGTGGGCATGGTTGACCTGCTCCACCAGGCAGGACTCGAAGTCATCCTGGACGTGGTCTACAACCACACTGCGGAAGCGGGCTGGGGGGACCGCGTGCTGTCCTGGCGCGGGCTCGACAACGCCGCCTACTATCGCAGCCAGCCCAACTCCCCCGGCCACTACGACGACACCACGGGAACCGGCAACACCCTGGACTTTGCCCACCCTCGCGTAGTGCAGATGGCGATGGATAGCCTGCGCTACTGGACCGAGGAAGTGGGCGTGGATGGATTCCGCTTCGACCTGGCCGCGACGCTGGGACGCACCAGCCACGGTTTCTCCACCCGGCACCCGTTCCTGGTCGGCATCACCATGGACCCGCTCATTGGCGGCACCAAACTCATCGCAGAGCCCTGGGACACGGGTATGGGTGGGTGGCAGGTGGGCAACTTCCCGGCACCCATGGCCGAATGGAACGACCGGTTCCGCGACAAGATGCGCTCCTTCTGGCTTCGCGACACCGCCCGGGGAGGACGCAACCACCCCACGGCACCCGAGCTTGCGACGCGCCTGGCCGGGTCCACCGACTTGTTTGGCCACACCGACCCGCCGCTCATGCGCGGCCCCATGGCGTCGATCAACTTCATTACCTGCCACGACGGCTTCACGATGGCGGACCTCACCGCGTACAACTCGAAGCACAATGAGGCCAACGGTGAGGACAACCGTGACGGCACGGACAACAACCGGTCGTGGAATCACGGCTACGAGGGTGAGACCGACGAGGTCGAAATCAATGCCTTCCGGCGCCGCTCCATGCGCAACCTGCTGGGCTCGCTCCTGCTCAGTGCGGGCACACCGATGCTGCTGGCCGGCGATGAGTTCGGCAACACGCAACAAGGCAACAACAACGCCTACTGCCAAGACAACGACATCTCTTGGCTCGATTGGGCGTTCCATCCCTGGCAGGCGGACCTGCGCTCGACTGTGCAGCACCTCATCGCACTGCGCCGAGAGAACCGCGTCCTGCGTCCCCACGAGTTCTACGAAGGCCACGATCCGCGTCTCGATGACGACCTCCTGCGCGCAGACTCAGCATGGTTCACGGCGGCCGGCGAACCGGAAACTGAAGAGTGGTGGGAAGACCCAGCGACCCGCGTGGTTCAGTTCATGCGTTCGCTGTCCGACCCCGAAGCAGCCGATGCACTGCTCATCATCAACGGCACGCGGGAACCGGTCGAGGTGACCATTCCGGCCGATGCCGGCGCACCTTGGGAACTGGTGTGGGACTCAGCATGGGAGTCGCCCGTGGGGGTGGCCGTGGAGACTCTGGAGCCAGGCGGAACCCAGGTGGTAGAGAACTTGACCGTGCAGTTGTACCTGTCGCGGCCTCAGCACTGATCGATCATCGGAACGGGGGCGGGGCGCACCATCTCGCCCCGCCCCCGTTCCTTTGATGGGTTACGACACTCGGCGCCGCGTCACAAGCGCGCTACCGATAGCCGCCAACGCCAGAGACACCATGAGGAGTCCCGCGAGCTGGCCACGGTCCGCACCCGTCGCCGGCAACTCGCCGCTGGCATCGTCTTCTGTGGTGGATGCAGCATCATCCGCTGCGACCACGGTGATCGGGTACTCCACCAGTACCGTGCCGTCCAGGTCGCGCACCTGCAGGTGGTGGTCGCCTGCCTCAAGATCGGCCGGAATCGTGACCGTCACGATCGCCGATCCGTCAACGATGTCGACCAGAGCGAGTCGCTGGAACACGCTCGCGACACCCACCTCCACTCGTCCGTCAGGAAGACCGGACAGACGCAGCGTCACTTGGTCGCCCACTGTGACGGCGCTGGGGCTGCCTGCCACGTCAATGGCGGGGGTGTCGGTTCCGTCCGGTTCGCTGGGGTCGGTAGGTTCCACGGTTGGCTCCTCTGTGGGCTCAACGGTGGGTTCTTCCGTGGGGTCGGTGGTGGGTTCCGGGGTCGGGTCGGTCGTGTCCGGAACGAGTTCCAGGGCCGCGAGTGCTTCCCGAATACCCGCCGTGGCAGCGTCGACGTTCGACTGCTGGGGAGCATCGGCCCCCATCACGACGTGCGCACGCTCGACTGCGAGGTCGAGAGCACGCAGCGACTCCGCTGTGTGCAGGTCACGGTCGACTGCCGCAGCGTCCGCCAATGCCGCATCCAACGCGGCAGTGTCGGGAGCCACCGGGGTGTCGGTGCGCACGAGCGTGAACTCGTCGTACCAGGCGTAGTCCTCGGCGCCTCCTTCTCCCCGCACGCCCACGGTCAGAGTTTCGCTTTCCCGTACCTCAATCGTGACGACCTGGGTGGTCCAGTTTCCCCAGCCGGTGAACGCGTAGTCCACGGTGGCCTCGCGGTCGCCGGCGGAGGCGAACAATTGTCCCGTCAGCGCAGTCGTGTCGTGTGATTCGTCGGACCCGTGTGCACTTGCGCCCAGTTCGTAGGTTCCTGGGGCAAGGGTGGCGAGCACTTGCGTGAGCTCGTACGTGTAGCCCGTCGCGTCCCACACGTTGAAGCCGTAGTTGTCGACAGTGCTCCACTCGTTCTCGACCACGCCATTGGTCTCGGGAGCGTTCTCCGTGGAGACCTGCCAGCCGGTGAGGTCACCGGTCTGGAATCCGGGGTTGATCAGGAGTGCTGCCTCCGTCACGGTGATGGTCGCAGTCGCGGTCCAGCCATTCTCCGTAAGTCCCGTGACGGTGTAGGTCCCGGGTCCTTCGATCCACGACGCTGAGTCGTTCCACACCACGGTTTCCACGGTGGTGGTGTCGTCGTATGCGGTCACGGTGACGGTGTCAGGCAGGACGATGCTGTCGCCGTCCACCACGGTGAGCGTCACTGGTGTGACGGTCGGGTCGGGGATGGTGCCGTCGCCTGGCTCGAGCCCGGCAAGGGCTTCGGTGAGGTGCTCGGTGGCGGCGTCGACAGACTCCTGTGACGGTGCGGGCGAGTCAAGCAGCATCTGAGCGCGCTGGATTCCTCGATCCACGACGAGCAGCGAAGCCGCCGAGTATCCGTCCCGGTCGAGGGCAAGCGCTTGTGCGAGGACGCTTTCGAGTGCGGAGGTCTCCGCATCTGGGAGCTCCACACCCAGCATGAACGAGACATCGTCCACGGTGCCCCACGCACCACCAGGGAGTAGTCCGGACAGCGAGATGGTCACGTCGTCACCGTCGGACACGCTCAGCAGCACGGTGGTCAACGACTTCCAGTTCAGGTGACCTGGCAGCGTGCTCGACTGCGAGACAGTCGAGATACCCGACTGGGCTGTCAGCGTCACCACGCTGTCGCCAGCGTCGGCGCCTTGGATGTACGCGCTCAAGCGGTAGGTGCCTTCAGGCACGTCGGTGATGACCTGGGTGAGTGCGAACTCAAACTCTGAGTCCGACCACCAGTGACCGGCGTATGTACCGGTGCGAGGGTTTTCTGCCTTGTGGACGTTGCCGCCAGCGCCTGACGCTACCCATGCACCTTCACCCAGCTCAAAGCCCGGGTCGAGTGCCAGGTTGTCGCCACCAGCATCGGCCGACAAGACCTCAACGGTAGCGACGGTGTCACCATCCGCTGTTGAACCGGCCACGCTGTACTGGCCCGCGCCAGTGATCCACTCAGCATTGCCTGCCCACGTGACCGCCACGTCAGATGACGTGCCATCGGTGTAGTTGACCGCGACGGTCGCAGGCAGCGTCAGGGTGTCGCCCTCGGTGATCGTGATCGCGGGCTGCGCAATGGCGTCGACCTCTCGGGGCGCGACGGAACCGGTGACTGCGTACTCGTAGACCCGCAGCGACTCCAGGGGCGTGCCGTCGAAGTCGAACATCGCCTGGTTCTCCCATGCGCTTCCACCCCACCACTTGTCCTGGATGTACTCGTAGGAGTAGGAGGATGCCCAGCCTGCACCGTAGCGCTCCCAGAGCTCACTGTTGCTGTTCACGTCTGCAGCCTCACCCACAGGTAGCCACGCCGGCTCCCAATAGAAGGTGCCGATGCCACGGCCGCCGGAGACGTTTGCCACGGCCTGCATGACGTCACGCACGGCTAGGGCTTGGCCTTGGACCGATGTGGAGTACTGCGAGTAGTGATCCTTGATGACGTTCTCGTGGCCGTCGCCGTCGTCGAGGGTGTGAGCCCAGGACACTTCTGCGACCGCGACATCCTTGTCGTAGGTGGTGGCGACGTGGTCGAGCACCGAGGTGAGGTTCTCAAGCGATCCATGCCAGTACGGGTAGTACGACGACAGGAACACGTCGTAGTCCACGCCATAGTTGTCCAGCGCGGCGGCGACGGAGGCGTACTGTCCGGCCCGTTCTGGGTTGGTGAAGTGCACGGCAACCTGCGCGTCGGGGAACACGTCGCGGACCGCGGCCGAACCGGCCGAGAAGATCTGCGCGGTGTTGTCCCAGTCACTGGTGCCAGCGATTTGCCCGCCGGTGGTTTCGTTGCCCACCTGCACCATGCCTACGTCGACACCGGCATCCTTCATGAGAGTCAGGGTGTCAGCGGTGTAGTCACCCACGGCGGCGGCAATCTCCGTGGTGGTGTATCCCTCCCACGCCTTGGGAAGGATCTGCTGTCCGGGGTGTGCCCAGAAGTCCGAGTAGTGGAAGTTCACCAGGACGCGCAGCCCTGCGTCGGTGGCGCGCTGGGCGATCTCTGTCGCACGCGTCGCGTCCACGTTTCCTGCTCCGTAACCGCAGAACTCGAGCTGATCGACGGCATCCGTGTAGGTGCAATCCGTGTCGTACAGGTCGTCGGTAGCGAGGTCTTCGTAGGAGTAGGGCTCATTCCATACGCGTACACGCACCCAGTTCACGCCGTGGTCGGCAAGGACGTCAAAGAGGTCCGCTTCTGCTCCGGAGTCATCGCGGAACACGACCCCGGACTCCTCGAGCGAGAGGACGGAGGAGACGTCAACGCCGTTGATCCAGTTCTCCCCCATTCCCTCAACCTTGGGCACGGTGATGCCCGCGTCAACGGGCGAGTCATCCGCGGCGATCGCGGCCGTGGAGAGGCCGCCTATCGCAAGAGCAGTGGTCGCTGTCACTGCTGTGACCGCTCCCAGTTGTGAACGCAAAACCATCGCGTTGTTCCTTTCGATCATCGTCGATCTAGCACTACTGATGGGAGTGATGCGCGGGCACGGTCACGCATACTGTGACCGCTCCCAGCGCGACCGTCACATTGCTGTGACGGAAAGAGATGGCCGCAAGCGGCCTGACCGCTAGCCCTTCACCGAGCCCGCGGTCAGACCACCCACGATGTACTTCTGCAACGACAAGAAGATGATCAGCACCGGAATCGAGGCAATCACCGAGCCCGCGGCGAACAGACCCCAGTTCGCACTCAACTGGTTCGACACCCACTGATACATACCCACAGCAAGCGTCCACTGATCCTCAGACACCAGCACGATCTTCGCCAAAATGAAGTCGCCGAAAGCGGAGATGAAGGCCAACAAACCCACCACCGCCAGAATCGGCGTCACCAGCGGCATGATCAGCTTCCAGAAGATCTGCGCGTGCGTGGCACCATCGACCTTCGCCGACTCGTCGATGTCCTTCGGAATGGTGTTGAAGAAGCCGTACATCAAGAACGTGTTCGCGCCCAGAGCACCACCCAAGTACACGCAGATCAGGGCGATCTTGGAGTTAATGCCCAAAGCCGGAACCACATTGCCCAGCGCCGTGAGCAGCAAGAACACGGAGACAAACGCCACCGTCTGCGGGAACATCTGCACAATCAACAGCGTGGTCAAGCCACCGCGACGACCCTTAAAGCGGTAGCGCGAAAAGGCATAGGCAGCACACGCACCCATGAAGACAGCGCCCACCGCGGAAGCCACGCCCACGATCAGGGTGTTGCCCACCCACGTCCAGTACGACGTGTCGCTCAACGCCGCATAGTTGCTCAGCGACATGTCAGAGAACAATGACGACGTACTCGACAGTGAACCAGACGACGACAACGACGCCGACAGCACGTAGACGAGCGGGAACGCTGCATAGAAGATGATCAGCGCAGCAACGGGATACTTCCACCCCACCTCACCCCACCAGCGCGAACGGCGCGTGGGATTGCGGCGAGTAGAAACCTGAGTGGCAGTCGCGTCAGCCATGACTAGATCTCCTCAAGCTTGCGAGTCTGACGGAATGCGATCGCAGAGATGATTCCGACAAAGATGAACACGATGATCGACAGCGCGGAAGCCAAGCCGTAGTCAGCAGAGCCGCCCGACACGCCAGAGATGTTGTAGATCGCGGAAATCAAGATGTCCGTGGACCCCAACCCAGATGTTCCGGCGAACGGCGGTCCGCCCTCCGTCAGCATGTAGATAATCGTGAAGTTGTTGAAATTGAACGCGAACGAGGAGATCGCGAGCGGAGCTGTCGATACCAGCAGCAACGGCAGCGTGATCGACCGGAACTGGCGCCAACGACCGGCACCATCAATCTTCGAGGCCTCCATGGTTTCGCTCGGCAGTGCCTGCAGGGCACCCGTGCACACCAGGAACCAGTACGGATAACTGAGCCACAGGTTCACCCACAGAATCGCGAACTTCGCCAACCAAGGATCACCAAGCCAGTTGATGTCCGCACCAAAGAAGAACCAGTCATTGATGATGCCGAACTCACGGTTCAGCATTCCGCGCCACAACAATGCGGACATGAACGCAGGGAAGGCGTACGGCAAGATGAACACGGTGCGCATCCACTTGCGTCCACGGATACGCGGATCGTTGTAGATCAACGCGAACAGCAGACCCAAACCGAAGCTGGTCAGCACGGTCAAGATGGCGAAGGCGAACGTCCAGGCAGTGACCTTCAGCAACGGGCCCGCGAGGTTCTGGTCGGTCACGGCGCGAACAAAGTTGTCAAAGCCGACCGTCACGTACCACCCGGTCGGAAGGCGACTACCGTCCTCCGCTACGAAGTTACCGACCTCTTGGTCTGCGTAGTAGACCGTGCCGGTTTCCTTGTCGGTGAAGGTTTGCGCCTCGTCATCCCAATCCATAGACGACTGATAGATCGCGGCCGTTGAGCCGTCGCGCGTACGGAGCGAGCCATCCTCAGCATCGTCCGACACTGCTACCCGCAAGTCGATGACCTCGTTTTGGAGGTTTGCGTCCGCGAACAGCTCCGCACGTGTCACGACGGTCCAGCCGGGGACCTCCGTGGGCACCTGGCGGTCATCGATCACAGCGCCGTCGACGGCGCTCAGTTCTGCTTCTTCAGTACCGACCAGGACGAAGCCGTCGTCGTCGGTCACCGCGAATCCGAGAGTGTCGCCATCACGCACGATCGCCAACGGGTATGTGGGCGAGTCGTCGGCGCGACGCTCGTTCTGGATCAGCGTGGCTTCAACCGCCTGTTGCTGCGAACCGGCGTGTCCCGTGCCGTAGTTGGTGAACGCTACATAGCCCGTGTAGGCGAGCGTAAAAAGTTGAAAGATCGCAAGGAAGATCAAGCCAGGGAACAGGTACTTCAGCGGCAGCGTGCGCTTGGAGAAGTAAATGATGTTCGCGGCGATCAACAATGCGGCAGAGGCGGCGAGAATCGCCCACGCCTCCGCATTGACAGCAGAGAAGATGATGGCCAAGCCCAAGGCGTTGACCAACGCCATCATGAGCAGCTTGGCAATGAATCCCCACCCCAAACCGCGCCAGCGGCGGGCATGCGACTCCTGCGGGGCCTGAGGCTCCTTCACAGTGACCGCGTCATTGTTGGCCATGAATCTCTCCTGCTGAGTGTCGTCGTTGGCAAACCCAGGAACGAGTGCTCCCGGTGGGGAGAGTGAGGCGGGCCTGCGGACAGACCCGCCTCACTTCCGACATTAACCGATCGAGGCTTCGAGTTCCTCGACCATGGCGGACCAGGTGCCGGCGGGGTCGTCCGACGTTCCGGTGATCAGCTGGATTTCAGCGGCGTTCCACAGGTCCCACACGTTGCCCATTTCGGGGATCGACGGCATGGGCACACCCTGCGACGCGGACTCCACGAAGCCAGCGGTGATCGGGTCGGAGGAGAACTCCTCTGCGAGCGCGGTCAGCGCGGGCAGACGGGGGTCAGCCTCGTACAGTGCACGCTGGGCGTCCTCAGTGGCCATGTAGTTCGTGAGGAAGTCGTTGGCCAGCAAGGTGTTCTGCGACTGGGCCGAGACGTAGAAGCCCTGCACACCGACGAACGGCGCAGCAGTCTCGCCACCTGCGGACACCATCGGCGACACCACAAGGTTCATGTCACCAGCGTCGAAGAACGGCATCCACGGTCCCTGGAGAATGAAGGGGGACTCACCGGAGGCGAACAATTCGCTCGAGGTGTCGTAGTCGATCGTATCGGAGAAGTATCCGGTGCCGGCCTGACCGTTGTCGTACAGGAACTGTGCGAAGGCCTCGCCGGCTTCGCCGCCCATTCCTACCTCAGAGGTGTACGAGCCGGACTCGTCCTGAACGAACACGGGAGCGCCGAACGACGTCTGCAGCGGGTATGCGCTGTAGCCGTCACCGGAGGTTCCGTTGGTGAACAGGATGAAGGGGCGGTCCTCGAAACCAGCCTCGACGGACATCTCGATCATCTCGTCCCACGTGGTGGGAGCGGTGTCGCCCACCAGGTCGGCGTTCTGGATCAGAGCGATGGCCTCGGTGGCGTAGGGCAGACCGTAGAGCTGGCCGTCATAGGTGAAGGCGTCCACAGCGACCTCTTCGAAGTCGTCCTCCACACCTGCAAGGTCAACAGTGTTGACGACGCCGGCCTCCACGAGGGCACCCAGCCAGTCGTGCGCACCAACGGTAATGTCGGGGCCTTCGCCGGTGGGAACCTGAGCGATGAAGTCGTTGCGCAGGTCTTCGAAGTTCTTCTGGACGATCTCGACGGTGGCGCCGGTCTCTGCCTCAAAGGTGTCGGCGACAGTCTGAATGGCGTCCTGGCGCTCGGCATCGGTCCAGATGGTCAGGGTCTGACCCGAGGCATCGATGGCACCGGTCGACTCTTCAGTCGTGGGCTCGGCGCTCGAGTCAGTGGTCTCTGCGGGCTCCGGGTCGGAGCTGCAGGCTGCAAGCAGGGCTGCGGTCGCGACGACTGCTGCCCCCATTCCGATCTGCTTACGCATGGTGTTTCCTTTCAGTGTTCAAGTCGCCGTTCCTCGTCGGTGAGGAAGGATGTCGACGCCTTGACGTTTTTGTGGTGTGGGGCGGATGCCCGGGTGTGCGGTTGGTCAATGTGGTCGTCGGGAGGTGTGTCCACCTGCCGTGAAAGCTGATCTGATCAGCGACCACCTCCCCGCTCTTCCTTAGCCGTGCGCACGACTGCGACGTCGCCACCGGCAAGGGTGAGCTGGCCATCGATCTCGGTTCCGGAGAGCAAGTCGGTTCCGGTGATCGACAGGTGTGCATCGTCGTTGGCGTGGTTGCACACCACGACGAAGTCGTAGGTCTCGCCGTGGCGAGTCATGATTTCGAGGGTCTCGGGGCGGTCCAGGAGCGTGATGCCCGCGTCCGCGTACACGTCGGCGAGGACGGGCGCCAGCGCTGTCACGCCTAGGCGAGTGCCGACGTACCAGGCCTGACCGTCGCCAAGGGAGTGACGAGTGATGGCAGGCAGTCCGTCGCCAGGGCCGCCGTCGAAGGTGCCGCGCACCTCGGCCCCCGCCAACGCGAGGTCTTCGGCCCAAGCATCGGACGGCAGCGCCTCGGCACCGTAGTGCACAGCGCAGGTTTCACCAGACCGTAGCGGGAGGAACTCCTCGATGGTGAGGCCGAGCGCTTCCTTCAGCGGCGCTCCGAAGCCACCTTCGTGGACGGCGTCGAACTCGTTGACGATCCCGGAGAAAGCTCCGACCACCAGGGTTCCGCCGTTCTGCACAAACTGCGTGAGATTGCGACCGGCCGATGCGGTGAGCAAGTACGAGGTGGGCGCCACCACGAGTCGGTACTGCGACAGATCCGCCTCGGGGTGCGCGAAGTCCACCTGGACGCCATCACGCCAGAGACGTTCGTAGTAGGCCCGCATCCGCTCCCGGAACTGCATGTCGTCGGAGGGACGCCATTCCAAGTCGTGAGCCCACAGCGACTCCCAGTCGTACAGCACCGCAACATCGGCCTTGGTGGTTGCGCCTTGAATCTCGGCCACGTCCTTGAGGTGCTGTCCCAGTTGGGTGACTTCCCGGAAGATGCGGGAGTTCTGCCCTGCGTGGGGCACCATCGCGGAGTGGAACTTCTCCGCGCCGGAGCGGGAGGCTCGCCATTGGAAGAACGCGATGCCGTCTGCACCGCGGCCCAGGTGAGTGAGGGCATTGCGGCGCATCTCGCCGGGACGCTTGGCGATGTTGTGCCCCTGCCAGTTGACGGCAGAGGTGGAGTGCTCCATCAGGATCCACGGCTTGCCACCACCCACGGAGCGGGTGAGGTCCGCCGAAAGGGCGAGCCCGACGTGCGCGTCGGGGTCAGGCGACCACAGGTAGTGGTCGTCGGACACGACGTCGACTTCTTGCGCCCACTTCCACAGGTCCGTGTTCCATGACTGGTGAGCCATGAAGTTGGTGGTGACGGGCTGCGACGTGCGTTCGTGCAGAATGTCGCGCTCGATCCGGAAGCACTCGCGTAGTTGGTCGTCAGTGAAACGTGCCCAGTCCAGTTTCATAGCTGGGTTGGCGATGGTGGGGGTCGCAGCGGGGGCAACGACGTGATCCCAGTCGAGGTAGCGCTGCCCCCAGAAGGCCGTACCCCAAGCGCCGTTGAGTGCGTCGAGGGTCTCGTACTTGCGCTGCAGCCACCGCTGCCATGCGGCGACGGAGCGCGGGCCGAAGTCTTCCGCGACGGGCACGCCGTACTCGTTGTGGACGTGCCACAACACGACTGCGGGGTGGTTGCCGTAGCGATCGGCGAGCGCGGTGGCCATACGGGCGATCGCTTCGCGGTACTCGGGAGACGCGTGCGATGCCATGCCCCGTGAGCCGAAGCCCATGACGGTGCCATCCTTCAAGGTGACGCGCGCTTCAGGGTAGGCGTGGAAGAACCAGGCGGGCGGCGACACTGACGGGGTTCCAAGGTCAACGGCGATGCCGTTGGCGTGGAGAAGGTCGAGCAGGTCGTCCATCCACGTGAAGTCGAAGAGACCCTCCTTGGGCTCGAGCATTGCCCACGAGAAGATGCCGACGGACACAAAGTTGACGCCAGCGGCGCGCATGAGGGCAACGTCCTGATCCCACACTTCGCGCGGCCACTGCTCGGGGTTGTAGTCGCCTCCGTAGGCGATCCCCTCGAGTGCGGGCCAGTTCTTCGACGTCATGACTCTCCGTTGGGTCTGGGCTCCGGGTGGAGCCAGGTGCTTGCGCCGCTCCGTCACGGCCGTGATCTACGGCTGTGCGTCACGACTGTGACCGGTCCCAGTGTGACCCGGGCCGACGACTGCTTTCAACGCGAGGGCGCGATCGTGACGAAACCGTAATGAAACATCCCGGCCACCTCCCGTCGACATTGCAAACGTTTTCTGCAAGCGTTTACATAGTGCGACACGAGGGGGGATCTGCGCAAACGGGGAGAGCCGATGTGACCGAATCGTGACTCCTGCAACATTCTCTACCGTGTGAACTTCAACGCCACGGCAACGCTCACAACGCACCACCACCGCCACTCCACACGGACGCCATGGCAAGACCCGCCAGCACTCCCGCTAAAGTCAGCATCGTGAGCACTCCCAAACGCAAGCCGACCATCCGCGACGTCGCGGCGGCCGCCGGAGTGTCCCGCGGCACCGTTTCTCGAGTCCTCAACGGTGGGCACTGGGTCTCCCCCGACGCCCGCGTCAAGGTAGAAGAAGCCATCGAGGCAACCGGCTATCACGCCAACCACCACGCCCGCTCACTCGCGACCGGACGCACAGACTCCGTAGCCTTCCTGCTCACCGAGCCACAACACTTACTGTTCGCGGATCCCACCTTCGCAATCCTGCTCCGAGGCGCTGCAGAAGCACTCGCCAAGAGGTCCAAGACACTTGTTCTCCTCGTCGCCGGCAGCCCCGAAGAACGCGCCAACGTTGCGCAGTTCGTAGGAGCGGGCCACGTCGACGGCGTCCTCCTGATCTCCTCCCACGAAGAAGACCCCCTGCTCGACACGCTGCTCGAGACAGGAGTCCCGACCGTGGCCTGCGGCATCCCGCTCGGACACCAGGACGATGTCCCCACGGTCTCAATCGACGAGGTCGGATCCGCCAAGGTTGCCACGCAGCACCTGCGTGACCTCGGCCGTACCCGCATTGCCCACATCGCCGGACCCGAAGACACCCCCGGCGGACGCTTCCGCCGCGTGGGATACAAGGATGCGCTCGGCGACGCCTTCGACCCGGCGCTCGTAGCCGACGGCGACTTCTCCTTTGACTCCGGCGCCGCCGCAATGGCTCGCTTGCTCGAGATCGACCCCGCCGTGGATGCCGTCTTTGCGGCCTCTGACCGCATGGCAGCCGGAGCAATCTCCACGCTTCAACGGGCAGGAAAGGCCGTGCCGGCAGACGTAGCAGTCGTCGGGTTCGACGACTCTGGACTCGCGGCCACCATGGAGCCCCCACTGACCACCATGCACCAGCCCTTTGACGAAATCTCTGAGTCAATGGTGGACCTGGTCCTCACCGTCATCAGCGGCAAGCGTCCCCCCTCCGTGACACTGCCTGCATCACTCGTCGTACGCGCGAGCGCCTGACCGCCCCACGCGCCGTGCACGGTGGTGCGCTCGCACCAATATCCCCTGTAGGTTCGACCTATGGCCTTCCCAGGTGAACTGTCGGTTGGACGCATTCCAGTGGTGGGCGTGGGCCCCTCCCTCGAAGAAGGACGATGGGCGGCGCGCGCCATCGTCGGCGAAGCGGTGCCCATCTGGGCCACCATCTTCCGCGAGGGCCACGACTCAGAAGGCGCGACCGTGGTCGTCACGCGTCCTGACGGCAAGCGCGACATCGTCCCGATGCCCCTCAAAGACTTCGGCAACGCACTCTACGAAACCGTGTACATCCCTCACCTTGAGGGCATGCACACGTTCCGTGTCGAAGCCTGGTCAGATCCTTACGCCACCTGGGCCCACGCCGCTGAGCTCAAAGTTGCCGCTGGCGTCGATGTCCAGCTCATGTTGGACGAAGGCATCGAAGTCCTCACCCGGGCCCTCACCACCGTACGGCGCAAGGCCGCCCGCAAAGATCTCCTCACCGCCGCAATTGACGCGCTCGGCAACAGCAAGTGGTCTCCGGAACGGCGGCTAGCGCCCGCGATCGCCGACGACGTGCGCGAGGAGCTCACCGAACGCCCCCTCCGCGAGTGGGTCAGCCCCTCACGCGAGTACCCACTCCTCGTACAGCGGGAAAAAGCCCTCGTCAGTGCCTGGTACGAGATCTTCCCCCGCTCCGAAGGGGCCCGGTTGAATCCGCGCACCGGCGAATGGAAGTCAGGAACCTTCACGACCGCCGCGAAACGCCTACCAGCCATCGCGGACATGGGCTTCGACGTCGTATACCTGACACCCATCCACCCCATCGGCCTCACCCACCGCAAAGGCCGCAACAACTCCCTCAAAGCAGAGCCCACCGATCCGGGCAGCCCCTACGCAATCGGTGCGGCTGAAGGCGGACACGACGCCCTGCACCCCGAGTTGGGGACAATGCGCCAGTTCACAGCGTTCGTATCGAAAGCCCGCGAACTCGGCCTTGAAGTCGCGCTTGACCTCGCATTGCAGTGCTCCCCCGACCACCCCTGGGTCACAGAGCACCCCGAGTGGTTTACCCAGCGTCTTGACGGCACCATCGCCTACGCAGAGAATCCCCCCAAGAAGTACCAGGATATTTATCCCCTCAACTTCGACAACGACCCCGAAGGCATCTACCACGCCATCCGCGACATGCTGCAGGTATGGATCGACGCCGGAGTCACCCTGTTCCGCGTGGACAACCCCCACACTAAGCCGCTGACATTCTGGGAACGACTGCTCGCCGACATCGCGCGCACCCACCCCGACGTCATCTTCCTGTCGGAAGCCTTCACCAGGCCCGCCATGATGCACACCCTCGCGCGCATCGGCTTCCACCAGTCGTACTCGTACTTCACCTGGCGTCCCACCGCTGAGGAAATGGCCGAGTACCTCGAAGAAGTGTCCGGCGAATCAAGTTTCTACATGCGGCCCAACTTCTGGCCCACCACCCACGACATCCTCACCCCAGACATGCAAGCAGGCGGCGCGCCTCTGTACCAGGCACGCGCCGTCCTTGCCGGGACAGGCTCACCGTCGTACGGCATCTACACCGGCTACGAACTCGTCGAGAATGTCCCCCGCCCTGGAGTGGAAGAACAGATCGACAACGAGAAATACGAGTTCAAGAACCGCGACTGGTCCAAAGCCGAAGCACTCGGCGTCAAGGACATCATCACCAAGGTCAACAAAGCTCGCCACCAGCACGTGGCCTTGCGCCGCCTGCGCGGACTCACCATCCACACCAGCTCCAACCCCGAAATCCTGGTGTTCTCCCGCCATGTGCCACCCCACGAGTCCCCCAACGGCAAAGCCGACACGGTCATCGTTGCCGTCAGCTTTGCCGCACACGAGACCCACGACGCGATCGTGCGCCTCGACATGGAAGCACTCGGGCTCAGCGACGACGCGCACATCATCGTCGACGATGCCATCACCGGCGAAACCTTCACCTGGAGCCGCGAGTTCTACGTCAAGTTCGACCCCACAGAATGCATGGCCCACGTTGCGGCGGTGAGGATCCCGTGACGCACACCGGAAGCCCCGTACTCCCACAATCACAGGCGGTGACGCATGGCTGCTAGAGACTTTGACCCGGGAGTCCTCGCTGAAATTGCAGCAGGAACTCACCACGAACCACACGCCGTACTCGGCCCGCACGCCGGCGACTCCGGACACACCATTCGTGTGCTGCGTCCCCTCGCCACCAGCGTGAAGATCGAAACGCTCGACGGCACCTTCGACGCGGAACACGAACAGGACGGCATTTGGCGAGCCGATGTTCCCGGTACAGAAGCGCCCGACTACCGAGTCCACGTTGCCTACGACGGCGACGCGTCCGTCCAAGACGACCCCTACCGCTTCCTTCCCGCACTCGGCGAACTCGACCTGCATCTCATCCGTGAAGGGCGCCACGAACGTCTGTGGAGCGTCCTAGGAGCCAACGTCCGCACCTACCCCTCCGTGCTCGGCGACGTCCACGGCACCACCTTCGCCGTATGGGCGCCGAACGCACGCGCCGTCCGCGTCGTCGGCGACTTCAACCACTGGCAAGGCCCCTCACACGCCATGCGTTCACTCGGCGCGTCAGGCGTGTGGGAACTGTTCATCCCCGGCATCGGCGATGGCACCCACTACAAGTACGAGATCCTCGGCAAGGACGGCACCTGGCGCCAAAAGGCAGACCCCATGGCACGCCGCACCGAAGTGCCACCGCAAACCGCCTCCATCGTCACCGCATCGGACTACCACTGGGGCGACGAAGAATGGATGACCCGGCGCGGACAGGCAGAACCCCACCGTGCCCCCATGAGTGTCTACGAAGTCCACCTAGGCTCCTGGAAACAAGGCCTGAGCTATCGAGACCTCGCCACCGAACTCGTGAACTACTGCCGCGAACTGAACTTCACCCACGTGGAGTTCATGCCCGTCATGGAGCACCCCTTCGGCGGATCCTGGGGCTACCAAGTGACGTCGTACTACGCACCCACGTCACGTTTTGGCTCCCCCGACGAACTACGACACCTGATCGACACACTGCACCAAGCCGGGATCGGCGTCCTTTTCGACTGGGTTCCGGGACACTTCCCCAAAGACGAATGGGCGTTGGGACGTTTCGACGGCACCCCCCTGTATGAACACCCAGACCCGCTGCGTGGCGAGCAACCTGACTGGGGCACCTACATCTTCGACTTCGGCCGGCCAGAAGTCCGCAACTTCCTGGTCGCCAACGCGGTGTACTGGCTCCAGGAGTTCCACGCTGACGGACTCCGGGTCGACGCCGTCGCCTCCATGCTGTACCTGGACTACTCCCGCCAAGCGGGCCAGTGGCGCCCCAACGTCCACGGCGGCCGTGAAAACCTTGACGCCATCGCATTCCTTCAGGAAGCCAACGCCACCGCCTACCGCACCAACCCTGGCATCGTGATGATTGCCGAGGAGTCGACCGCGTGGCCAGGCGTCACCGCACCCACCTCCGGCGGCGGACTGGGCTTTGGCCTGAAGTGGAACATGGGCTGGATGAACGACACCCTGCGGTATCTCAAAGAAGAACCGGTGAACCGGTCCTACCACCACCACACTGCGACGTTCTCCCTCATGTACGCGTTCTCAGAGCAGTTCATGCTGCCCTTGTCACACGACGAGGTCGTCCACGGCAAAGGGTCGCTGTACCAGCGCATGCCTGGCGATCATTGGAAGAAGATCGCAGGCGTACGCGCCCTGCTTGCATACCAGTGGGCCCATCCCGGGAAGCAACTGCTGTTCATGGGGTGCGAGTTCGGCCAAGAAGCCGAATGGTCTGAGGGACGCTCGCTGGACTGGTGGCACCTTGAAGACCCACTCAACGCCGGAGTAAAAGACCTAGTCCGTGACTTGAACGCGCTCTACGCTCAGACGCCTGCCCTGTGGGAGCGCGACTCCGATCCGCAAGGCTTTACCTGGATCGACGCAGACGACTCCGAGCACAACGTGCTGTCGTTCCTCAGGTGGGACTCGCGTGGCGAACCGATCGCCGTGGTCGTCAACTTCGCAGGCACGCCACACGAGAACTACCGGCTAGGACTGCCATCAGGCGGGGCCTGGGACGAGGTCCTCAACACCGACTCGACGCTGTACGGCGGTTCGGGCGTGGGCAACCTCGGCCAAGTACACGCCGATCAGCGCAAGGTGGGCGACTGGGACCACTCCGCATCAGTCCGGGTTCCCCCGCTCGGTGCGGTCTTCCTGCGTCCGCACCGAGCGTAGAGGGCTGGCCTCACCCGGCGGGGTTAGAACAGCGCTGCCGCGAGCGCGCGGCGCGCCTCCACCACGCGCGAATCCTCGGTGCCGACCACGTCGAACAGCTCGACGAGCCGCACACGGATCCGTTCACGGTCGTCCCCAAAGTGGGTGCGCACCGCGTCGATGAGGCGTCCGAAGGCATCCTCGATCTGCCCGCCCATGATGTCCATGTCGGCCACCGCAAGCTGGGCGTCAAGGTCGGCGGGATCGTCGGCCGCAGCCTTGCGCACGGCGGCCAGGTCCGCAGTCCGGCTACGTTCCATGAGGGACACCTGGGCGCGTCCGGCGCGGGCGTCGGCATCCTTGGGGTTCTCACGGAGGGCACGGTCGTAGGCGTCGATCGCCGCCGCGTAGTCTTCACGCTCGATGGCGTCGTACGCCTCTTGGTGGAGCGGCGGCAACGGCTCGGGCTCAGGCTCTGCGGCATCGGCTTCCTGGGGTGCAGCCGCAGCGGCACGCCCCGTCACGCCGTTCTGTGCGGCGATTTCGAGCACCTGGTCCAAGACGCCGGTGATCTGATCGTCGTCGGGGGCGCCCTGGAACAGTGGTGCCGGGCGCGCTGCGATCAGCGCCATGGTGGTCGGGACTGCGGAGATCTGCAGTGCCTGGGCGATTCCACCGTTGGTGTCGATGTCGCACTGGCCGAGCACCAGCCGTCCGTCGTAGCGCGCGATGATGCCGCGCATGCGGTCGACCAGCTGCTTCGATGCGGGCGACGCTGACGACAGGAACACGATGACGATCGGCACCTGGGTCGACGACTGCGCGAGGTCATTGAGATTCGCATCATTGACGTCGATCACCTGCACCTGGGCCGGAGACCCGGCTGCGGGAGTTGCGCCGGGAGCAGCCGCGCCAGGAGCGGGGGCCGCACCGGAAGCGCCAGGAGCGCCCAGCCCGCCACCCTGACTCGACACGGGGATGTCCGGGGTGGCTTGCGGTGCTGCAGCCAGGTGGGAGAGGTCGGGGGCGCCGCGGAGCGGAACCTCGGGGTTGTTCGTGCTCATATCTCCTCAGAGAACTTGTGCTGGTTAGCTGTCAGTGATGCGGATGAGGTTGTGGTCTGCTGCCACCACTCCAGCGGTGTCGTCGCTGTCGGCGGCGGGGATGTGCAACACGATGAGGTCGCGGTACTCGTAGACCGCTACGTCTTCGATGTCGCCGTCTACGAGTGGCTGCTGTGCGCCCGCGATCTCAACGATGCCGTCGTCCACAGAGAAGGACGACTTCACCGACACTGGCGCGAACACCAGGGCGCCACCGTCGGCGGTGCCCATGACGTAGGTGCTGTCGATGTCGGACTCAATGGTGTCGACGTACTCGCCTTCTGCGTCGTTCGCGGTCTCGGTGAGTGCCTCGCGGGAAGCAAACAGTTGTTCGCGGTAGGAGTCCGCGGTGAACTGTTCGGCGAACTCGGAGTCTTCACCTTCTCGCAGCAGCTCCAGGTAGTTGCTGATCGCTTCTTCGGGAGTTGCGAGCAGTCCGTCCGCGTCAACGGTGAGTTGTTCCGCGCCGGAGGTGGTGCCTGCCATGGCCGGGATCGTTGCCCCGGGGATCATGTGGGCCCATCCACGAAGCTGATAGTCGGTGTCAACGTCGTCTTGGATCCACAGCATGACGACAGGCGTGGAATCCTCGTCCGCGGGCTGGCTGACCGACGCGAGGGTGCGTGGCCACGTGTCAGCGCCGACCGAGTAGACGGCCTGCATCTCCGCGGGCAGCACGACTGGGGTGGGCCCATCATCTGCGCTTGCGAGGGTGTACTGCGCTTTGCGTACCGTCACAGCGTCACCGCCGATGCGGTCCGTGAGCAGGTCGGCGTCGGCTTCTTCGTCCGCAAGGGCCAGTTCCGCCATGGTCGCTTCGACGATGCGGTCCGACTGTGCTTCGAGGAGTGCAGCCTCTTGTTCTAGCGCGGGTGCCTCGGTGACAGGTTCGGGGACGTCTGCGACACAGCCGGTGAGCATCAAGAGGGCCGATGCTCCGGTCCCGATGGCGATGATGCGGCGGTTCATGCGCGGCCTCCTTCGCCGTTGTTCGGGCCTTCGTCGACGGCGGGGCTTTGCGCGCTGCGCGGGCTTCCCGTCGAGGGGGCCGATGCTGGGGTTCCGCCTGTCACGGGATGGAAGGGGCTGCGGCTGCTGACGGGGCTTTGCCCGGAGATCGGGCTCCCACCCGTGACCGGGGTAGCGCCCGTGACCGGGGTAGCACCCGTGGTCGGGGTAGCACCCGTGGTCGGCGTAGCGCCGGTCGCGGGGCTCGCCGGTTCGTCGAGGCTCGCCTCGGGCAGGCCTGCGCCTGAGGCACGGCGTGCTCTGCGTGAGCCGGGGTCAGCATCTGTGTCTCCGGTGCCGGTGCGTCCCTGGCGCCAGTTTTCGGCCTTGGCCTGGAGCGGACGGGTGTCGAAGAAGCGCAGGATCAGTGCGACGGCACCCACGACGGTGAGGGCGATGCCCCACCAGATCAGCGGGGTGATCCAGCCGTCGTTCACTTCACGTGACAGGGCGAGGTCGGTTGTCGTCAGCGGCGAACCATCGCGGCTGGCGATGACGAGGGTCTCCCCGTCGGGCACCTTGGATGCCACGACGGCGACACGGTCGGTGCCGCTCCATTCCTGACGCCACAGGTCGGTGGAGGTTTGCGACAAGACGTCGACGGGCTCAGCCTCTTCGCCTTCGCCGGACGGCGATGCGCTCGGCGACGGGCTGGGGCTGGGAGATGCCTCGGCGCTGGGTGATGCCGAGGTGGTGGGGCTGGCGGTTGGCTCCGGTTCGGCAACTTCGTACGCCTGCGTGGACAACACTTCCCACTCTGGGAGGCCGGTGACCTCGGTCGCTTCGCGGGTGGCGAGCCAGGCATCGGCGTCCACCGGGCGTGCAGTCATGGCGACGATTTCGCCGGAACCGTCGACGCCAATGCGCGACTCGTCAGCGAACTCCACCATCTCCGGGCTGTACACCACCACGGAGGTGTCGAGGCTTGCTACGGCCTCCACATCTGTGGGTGGGCGTTGCGCATCGGCAATCAGTCCCACTGTGAGAAGCACCACTCCCAGCGCTCCCGCCACAAGGGCAGCTGTCCTAAACGTCACTCGTTCCTCCTAGGGGTCCACCCATCACTCTAGGAGGTTTCGTCCGCTCAGCCCAGTTTGTGGCTTTGTGACCGATGCCCGCGCGCATTACCCTGGGTGTCGACTGAGTGCACGGCACATTGCCGTGCTAGAGGAGATGAGATGCCTGAAGAGAGCCTGACGTTCCCGGTTGCCATGCGAGGTTATGACCGAGAAGCAGTCGCCGCTCACATTGCTCGCCTTGAGGACTCCGTGAAGGAGGCCCGGGAGGCGGCGCAGAAGGCGCAGCAGGAAGCCGCGAACACGCGTGGCGCCCTTGAAGAGGCTCAGAAGACCCTTCGTGAGGCTGATCAGCCCTCGTATAAGGGTCTTGGCGCGCGTGTGGAGCAGTTGCTCCGGTCTGCCGAGGAACAGTCCTCCGACGTGATCGCACGAGCGAACACTCACGCTCAGGACACCGTCGCTCGTGCCAACGTCTCCGCTCAGCAGTTGCGTGCGCGCGCTGACAACGAAGTAGCAGAAATCCTCGCCCAGTCACGTCGTGAAGCCGAAGAGATCCGCATCGCTTCTGAGTCGGAGGCCACCGGCACGCGTGAGGCAGCGCAGCGCCAGGCCGCTGAGACTGTGGAACGCGCCCGCCGTGACGCTGAACGTGTCAAGGCCGGCATCGACGCAGAGATCGCCGAACTGAAGGCCGGTGCAGACCGCGAGGTCCACACCCTCCGCGCCACCGCTGAGCGCGAGGCCACGGAACTGCGTGTGGCAGCCCAGCGTGAGGCCAACGAAACGCTCGAATCCGCTCGTGCCGAGGCAGAGACAGCCGTCTCTGAAGCCCAAGCACAGGCCGAACAGCGCCTTGCCGAGGCAGAGAAGGCCCTTGAGGAGGCTCGCGCGGAGGCACGTCGCCTCGCAGCAGAGGCTCAGGAAGCTCGTGGGGCAGCCGACGCGGAAGCCTCGGACATTCGAATCTCGGCAGAGTCGGATGCTGCCTCGCTGCGCAACGACGCTCAGCAGTTCCTCACCCAGGCAAATCGTGAAGCAGAGGCCACGCGCCAGGACGCCGAAGCGGAAGCCCGCGATCTGCGTGCCGAGGTGAAGCGCGAGATTGACTCGCTGCGTGCAGATACCGACGAGTACGACGAAGCCACACGCACCGATGCGGAAGGCTACGCGCACGCCACTCAGGCGGAAGCGGACGAGTACCGCGACACCACCAAGACCGCCGCGGACCAGTACTCCGCGACGGTCCGCCGTGACGCCGATGACGCTCTCGCCGCCGCCCACGCCGCGGCCGCTCAGCACCGCGCCCAGGTGGAGCAGGAAGCCAACGACTACGACCGCGACACTCGGGCTGCGGCAGACGACTACTCCGCGACGGTCCGCTCAGAAACGGACACGTACGACCAGGCTGTGCGCACGGAGGCCGACGCCTACCGTGCGGACGTGCAGGCCGAGGGCGACCAGTACAAGGCCACGGTGACCGCGGAGGCCGACGAGTACCGCGCCACTGTCCACGGTGAGGCGGACCGCTACGCGGAAGAGACCCGCTCCGCCGCTGACCTGTACGACGTCGCGACCAGGCAGGCCTCGAACGACTACGACGCCGACACCCGGCAGCGGGCGGACGAGTACGAAGCCCAGACCCGCGCCCAGGCTGAGGCAGACGCGACCGAAGTCCGCACTGCAGCGGACGACTACGACGGTGCGACCCGCTCACAAGCCGACGAGTACCGCCGGGTCACGATGGCCGAAGCAGACGACTACAAGACGTCCGTGTCCGCCGAGGCCGACCAGTACAACGTCGACACGCGGGCAGCGGCAGACGACTACGACACCGAGACTCGTGCCGCCAGCGATGACTACAGCACGCTGACCCGCAAGGATGCTGACGACTACGCCGCAGCAACCAAGCAGGCCGCGGAAACGGCGAGCCGCCAACTGCGCAAGGAAGCCGATCTTTACGATCAGTCCACGCGTAAGAGCGCCGACGACTACGCAGAGACCACTCGCACGGACGCCGACGACGATGCTGCTCAGGTGCGCCGCGAAGCCGACGACTACGACGCTTCGACACGACACGACACCGACACCTACGCCGAGACCACCCGCCGCGAGGCCGACGCCTACGCTCAGTCCACCCGCGAAGCCGCCGACCGCGACGCCGCCAAGGCCGCCCAAGACGCCGAGACCCAGGCGGATGAGCGGATCGCCGCGGCGAAGCAGGAAGCGAACCACATCGTCGCCACCGCTCAGCGTGACGCAGAAGCCGCTCGCGCAGAAGCTCATGCGGAAGCCGAAGCCGCCCACGAGGAGGCCCGCCGCACTCGCGAGGATCTCCAGATCGAGATTGCGCAGCGTCGTGAGACCGCTGAGCAGGACCTCACTACGCGTCACGAAGAAGCCAAGGCCGAAACCGCTGCCATGGTCGAGGATGCCAAGGTCCGCGCGGATGAAGCCGAAGAGCGCCTATCCGATGCGCTCGAGCGAGCAGAGTCCGTCCGCCGCGACGCCGAGGTCCACTCGCAGACGCTGCTCACTAACGCTCGCAACAACGCCGATGAGATTGTCTCCGAGGCCCGTGAGCACGCCGAGGCGATCATCTCCGAAGCGGTTTCCGACGCCGAACGCGAGCGCATCATGGCCGCACGTGAAGTGGAAGACCTGAACCGCCAACGCGAGTCGATCACGACGTACCTGGATGACCTGCGCGGCCTTCTGGGTGCCGACCCCGTCGCGGGGCTTGCGAAAGCATCGGCCCTCAAAGACCAGCACGAGGCTGCGGAAGCTGCCGAGTCAAAGGCAGAAGTGAAGGCAGGCGCCGAGGACTAATCGCTCGGAGCGACCACGATGACGGAATCTGCAGATGCACGCGTACGGCGAGCCGAAGCGCTGGAACGGACGCGTGCCGCGCAGTCCCGGGAGGCCCTCGCGCTGATCGCCCAGTTCGTCGAGGATGCGCGTGCAGCAGGCCTCACGACCGAACGCCTGACCGCGCGCACCTATGACGGCTCTGCGCGCTACAAGACCAACGTGACGGGCTGGTACCTCAAGAAGGACCGTACGGTGGGCGTGGGTACTGACGGCCAGTTCTATGTCCTCAGCACGCCCAAATCCCTCAAAGGATTGCTCTCCGGCGTCACGATGGCGCCCGCAGAGGCTCCGATCGAACTGGGCAAGGGCGGCCGCGACGGCGAGTCCATGCCTATGGCCGATGCGCTGGCCAAGCGCCTGGCCGGAGGGAACTCCTGGGGCAAGTAGCGTCCGGGACCTTCAGTTCTGACATCCAGGACGAGGGACTCGCGGCAGATAAGTCCTACGCGAACAGCGGCGACAAGGCTTGGGCCACTGCGGCTGGGTCTTCAAACGCTGCGAGGTGACCGGCACCCTCAATGATGACGGGGGTGACCCCCAGGGCCTGTGCCATGAGCACAATGTCTGCTTGCGGCACAATGCCGTCGTGTTCGCCTGCAATCACGACTGATGGCGCGTCAACGCTGCGGAGCACCTCAGTGCGGTCGGGGCGGTCGGCCATGGCCCGTTGCCCCCATGCGATGCCGTCACCACCGTGGCGCGCGATGTTCGCGGTCACCCACTCGACGAGTTCCTCCCGCCTGCCTCCTTGGGTTCCCACCAGCGGCTCCGCCATGGCACGCGGATCTGCAGGATGCTCCTGGCCTTCGTGTGCCTCAGCGACGGCCTGGCGTTTCTGACGCGCCTCATCCGTGTCGGCGACGGACTTGGTGGCAATGAGGCCAAGCCCTGCAACCGCATCGGGATGCCGCTCGGCCACCGCCATCGCCACATAGCCACCCATCGAGCAGCCCACCCACACGGCGGCCTGCTCCCCTGTCGCTTCTCGCATCGCCAGGACGGCAGCATCGGCGATCAACTCGAGCGCAGGGTCCTCATCAGTGAGGGGCATCTGGCCGATGCCCGGCATATCGAACGTGATGACGTCGCCACGGACGTCAGACCCGAGGACGGCAAGGAGCCCCTCCCACTGGGCACGGTCGACTGGAAAGGCGTTGAGGAAGACTACGGGCGCGGACATCGGCGTCTCCAAACTCTGTGCGTGCGAGTACGGCTTCGCCAGAGAGTTCCGGCGAAGTGAAACAGGTCGGCTAGGGGACGTGAGTGGGCAACGGGCCCGCACCGGGTACTACCTGCTGGACGATGCGGTCCAGCACCAGTCTGACGTACTTCTCGCCAACCCACAGGTGTTTGGCGCCGTCAACCGCCACAAGTTCGGCCTGAGCCAAGGGCTGGAAGCGCTCCTGCGCCTGTGCCGGCTGCAAGAAGTCATCCAACTCGGGCACCATGATCGTGACGGGTTTGCCCGATTCAGTCCACGTCAGCATGTCACTTTCGGTGGCGCGGTGGAGCGGCGGGGAAAGCAAGATCGCGCCCTCCACGTCCAACGGTGCGCCGTACTTGAGCGCCAACTCCGTACCGAACGACCAGCCCACGAGCCACCTGTGTGGCAGCCCACGTGACACCGCGAAGTCCACCGCTGCCCGCACATCGGCCGCTTCCCCGATGCCTTCGTCGAACGCACCTTCACTCGTCCCGCGAGGCGAAGTGGTGCCGCGTGTGTTGAAACGCAGGACAGCGATGTCCGCGAGCGCCGGCAGTCGCCAAGCCGCCTTGCGGTAGACATGCGAGTCCATGAACCCACCGTGGGTGGGCAAGGGATGCAAAGTGATCAACGTCGCCACCGGGGGCCTGCCATCGGGAAGTGCCAACTCCCCTACCAGTTCCAGTCCGTCGTCCGTGTGAAGAACAATCTCCTCACGAATCGCGGGCAACACGGTCATCGAGCGAATCTCCTCGCCCTGGATCGCGTCCGTCACTTAGCTCCTCCCAAAGGTGTTCCAGCAGTGCGTATGCCAGTGTCGCCGATCCCGTGCCGCAGCCTCGGAGCCGAACAGTCCGTCGGCCGCCCATGCCACGACGTGGGCAGTCTGGGGTGCGATCTCTTGCTGGCACCCCGGACAGATGTAGGTCTTCTCGCTGGGGCGCGGCACCGCCACCACATACTCTTCGCCGCGCGGGCCCCGTTCGCGCCGAGCACCCACGGATGCTGCGAGTCTGTCGACGTCCAGTTCTTCGTGCGGTTGCCCATAGGGGCGCTTGCGTGATCGACGGGACTTGGGCATGCCTACGAGTTTACGGTGACGGGCTTACGCCCCGTGCCGCTAGAAGGTGCGGGGAGGCGTGTCCGCGAGCTCGGCATCGGTGGGGACCACTGCACGCTGGCGGAGGACCTCTGCGTACCAGTAAGCGGAGTCCTTCCAGCGGCGTTCGAGCGTGTCATAGTCGACTCGAACGATGCCGAAGCGCTTGGCGTAGCCCTGCGCCCATTCGAAGTTGTCCATGAGCGACCACGCCATGTAGCCACGCACGTCCGCACCTTCGTGAATAGCGCCCAGGACCGCGCCGATGTGACCGTGGGCGTAGGCGATACGGTTCGTGTCGCGTACGCGTCCGTCGGCATCGACGACGTCGTCCCAGGCGGAGCCGTTCTCAGTGACATAGATGGGCTTGCCGGTTTCGCGGTGAATCTTCAGCAGGTGGGCGGTCAACGCACTGGGGTCGATGTTCCAGCCCATGGCGGTGAGGTCACCCAGGGGTGGCATGAACTCGATCTCTTCGTCACCGGGCCAAGCAGTACCCGCGCCAGCCTTGTGGCCGTCGGCGAGCGTCGCCACATCGCTGTGGGCCTTGCCCTTGTGGGGGTTGTGGCGCACCAAGTGCGATGCGTAGTAGTTGACGCCGAACCAGTCGACCGCGCCCTTCATCTCAGCCTCATCCCCCGCGTGGACGAAGGCCCAGTCCGTGAGGTGGGCAGTGTTGGGTCGCAGGATTTCTGGGTAGCCACCGTCGATGAAGGGCTGGTGGAACATCGTGTTGGCGAGCGCGTCAATATGAGCCGATGCCGCGAGGTCCTGGGGGTTCGAGGGGTCCCACGGGCGTGGCGTGTGGCAGTTATTGACAAGCCCGATGCTGGGGCTAGGGTTGATCGCCTTCATGGCGCGGTAGGCGCGTGCGTGCGCCAAGTTGAGGTGGTGCGCAGCGGTAAGCGCCTCAACGGGATCGGTGTGCCCCGGGGCGTGGGCGCCGGCGCCGTAGCCAACGAATGCTGCTACCCAGGGCTCGTTAAATGTTGCCCACATGTCGACGTCCGCGTTGAACTCGTGGAACATGCGGGTGGCGTAGGCAACAAAGTGGTCGACCGTTTCGCGGTTGACCCAGCCGCCCTTGTCCTGCAGTTCCTGGGGGAGGTCCCAGTGGTACAGCGTGATGAGGGGCTTAATACCTTTGTCAATCAGGCGCGTGATGAGGTTGCGGTAGAACGCGATGCCTTCCTCGTTGAACTCGCCGGTGCCGCCCGGCTGCACGCGGGGCCAGGCGATGGAGAAGCGGTAGGCCTGGAGGCCAAGGTCGACCATCATGTCGACGTCGTCTTCCCAGCGGTGGAAGTGGTCACACGCCACATCGCCGTTGTCGCCACCCACGACCTTGTCGGGGGTCGCGCAAAAGGTGTCCCAGATGGAGCGGCCGCGGCCGCCCTCGTGTGCTCCGCCCTCGATTTGGTAGGAGGCGGTGGCTGCTCCAAAGAGGAAGTCCTGGGGGAAAGTCTGCGGCGTCGTGGTCATGCCAGCAGTATAAACGAAACGTTTCGCGCTTTTCTACCGTCTGGTAACTAGCGCGCGAGGTGAGAGCCTAGGAACACCCTCTCCCCTGGTAGCGAAAAGGAGCCGCCCATGGCGCAGATCACCTGCCGATACTTCTCCGACGTGCTCGGCATGTCCATGACTGCGACGGTCATCCTGCCCCAAGCCGTGAATCAACAGATCGGCATGGCCAGCGCGCCTGCTCGCGCGGCGCTACCGACCCTGTACCTGCTCCACGGACTCTCAGACGACGACTCGGTATGGCTCCGGCGCACCTCAATCGAACGCTACGTCGCCGACAGATCGCTCGCAGTCGTGATGCCCAACGTGCACCGCAGCTTCTACAGCAACCAAGTCGACGGCTACCCCTACTTCACCCACCTTATCGACGAGCTCCCACGGATCATGGGAGGTTTCTTCCCGCTGTCCTCACGACGAGAAGACACCTTCATCGCGGGACTGTCGATGGGGGGGTCACGGAGCATTCAAAGCAGCACTGAACAGACCCCACCAGTACGCAGCCGCAGCGTCGTTGTCGGGCGCACTCGACGGAGTCAACTCCCCCGAATGGACCGATGAGTATCTGCGCACCTTTGGTACCCGCGAGCAAACGCGAGGCAGTGACAACGACCTCGTACATCTGGCGCGCACGGCCGACCCCACAACGCTGCCTGCCCTCAAGGCCTGGTGCGGGACCGAAGACTTCCTGCTCGACCAGAACCGAGCCTTCACACAGGCCGCGCGCGATAACAATGTGGGACTGGAGTATCACGAGTCGCCTGGCGACCACGAGTGGGGCGCTTGGGACCGCGAGATTCAGTCCGTGCTGGACTGGCTGCCCGTGAAGGACCCTGCCTAGAACAAGCGCGTGCTGGGGTCGTCCGCGCCGCGCATGGCGTCGTAGTCCAAGAGCACACAGCGGATGCCCCGGTCCTGCGCCAAGACGCGCGCCTGCGGTTTGATCTCCTGGGCAGCAAACACGCCCTCCACAGGGCTCAACAGGGGGTCCCTGTTCATCAGTTCCAGGTAGCGCGTGAGTTGCTCCACGCCGTCGATTTCTCCGCGCCGCTTGATTTCCACGGCTACGGAAGTGCCAGCCGGGGACTTCGCAAGGATGTCCACGGGGCCGATGGCTGTCATGTACTCGCGCCGCACCAACGTGTGACCTTCACCCAACAGTGCAATCTGCTCCGCGAGCAGTTCCTGAAGGTGAGCCTCCACGCCGTCCTTGATCAGGCCCGGATCCTGTCCCAACTCGTGCTCAGTGTCGGAGTGAACCTCGTACAACTCGATCTCTAGACGGTCATCCGTCTTGTCGTGCTGAACGGTCCACACCTGGGTGACGCCCGCCTCAAGCTGAGCGTCACTTGGTTCCACTTCACGGGTGGTGCACGGCGGGCTCATCCAGTTCAGCGGCTTGTACGAGCCACCATCCGAATGAAGCAACACCGAACCATCGGCTTTCACCATGATGGCCCGAGTGGCCAAAGGCAAATGCGCGCTGAGCCGCCCGCTATAACGGGCGGCGCAGCGCGCAATAACGACGCGCACGGACTAGTCCTTGTCGGTAGCGACGGCGTCCGCGACGATCGTGATGGTGTTGTGGTCGAACGACACAAAGCCGCCGGTCACCGGGAACTCATGCTTCCCAGATTCGCTCGTCACCCGCACCGTTCCAGCCTTGAGAATGGCCAGCAGGGGCTCGTGACTCGCGAGCAGACCCACCTCACCCTCGATGGACGGCGCGATCACGCGGCTCGCCGTCCCGGACCACACAGTGCGGTCCGGGGCGACGATGTCGACAGTCAGGGCGTCAGCCATGATTAGCCGAGCTCCTTCTGGATCTTGTTCCACGCCTTGTCGAGGTCTTCAAGACCACCGATGTTGAAGAACGCCTGCTCTGCGATGTGGTCGTACTTGCCGTCCACAATGCCGGCGAAGGCATCGATCGTCTCCGTGAGCGGCACGGTCGAACCCGCCACACCGGTGAACTGGGTCGCCATGTAGGTGTTCTGCGACAGGAACTGCTGGATCTTACGCGCACGGGCCACGATGATCTTGTCCTCTTCGGACAGCTCGTCGACACCCAGGATCGCGATGATGTCCTGAAGTTCCTTGTTGCGCTGCAGGATCGCCTTGACGTCCGAGGCCACCTGGTAGTGCTGAGCACCCACGTAACGCGGGTCCAGGATGCGCGACGTCGAGGTCAGCGGGTCGATCGCGGGGTACAGACCACGCGACGCGATCTCACGCGAGAGCTCGGTGGTGGCATCGAGGTGCGCGAACGTCGTAGCCGGAGCCGGGTCGGTGTAGTCATCCGCAGGCACGTAGATGGCCTGAAGTGACGTAATCGAGTGACCACGGGTCGAGGTGATGCGCTCCTGGAGCTGACCCATCTCATCCGCCAGGTTGGGCTGGTAACCCACGGCCGAAGGCATACGGCCCAGAAGGGTCGAGACCTCAGAACCTGCCTGCGTGAAGCGGAAGATGTTGTCAATGAACAGCAGCACGTCCTGCTTCTGCACATCGCGGAAGTACTCCGCCATGGTCAGAGCAGACAGGGCCACACGCAGACGCGTGCCCGGCGGCTCATCCATCTGGCCGAACACCAGCGCGGTCTGGTTGATCACGCCGGACTCAGTCATTTCCTCGATGAGGTCGTTGCCCTCGCGGGTACGCTCCCCCACACCAGCAAACACCGACACACCGTCGTGGTTGTTCGCCACGCGGTAGATCATTTCCTGGATCAGAACGGTCTTACCCACACCGGCACCACCGAACAGACCGATCTTTCCACCCTGCACATAGGGGGTCAGAAGGTCGATCGACTTAATGCCGGTCTCGAACATCTGAGTCTTGGACTCAAGCTGGTCGAAGGCCGGGGGCTTGCGGTGGATGGGCCAGCGCTCGGTGATCTCGATCTGCTCGCCTTCCTTGGCGTTGAGCACCTCACCGGTCACGTTGAACACGTGACCCGTGGTGACATCGCCAACGGGGACGGAGATCGGAGCACCGGTGTCGAGGACCTTGGCGCCACGCACCAGGCCATCGGTCGGCTTCAGAGCAACGGCACGCACCATGTTGTCGCCGAGGTGCTGAGCAACCTCAAGCGTCATGTGCAGCACGCCCTCGTCTTCACCCTGCGCAGACAGGTCGATGTCGACCGTCAGTGCGTGGTAGATGTCGGGAATCGCGTCCGCAGGGAACTCGATGTCAACAACCGGGCCAATGACGCGTGCAACGCGACCGACGACCGGCTCGTGCGCCTCGGGCTTCGACGCGACGGCGTCAGCGCCGTCGGCGGCCTTCTTCTTAGCCGGCGCCTTCTTGGCGTCGGACTTAGCGGTGGGAGTCATGGATATGCCTTCCGGTCACGAGGCCGCGAGCGCGTCGGCGCCCGAGACAATCTCGCTGATTTCCTGTGTGATCTCTGCCTGACGCGCCGAGTTGGCGAGTCGGGTGTACTGACGAATGATGTCTTCCGCGTTGCTCACGGCCGTGTTCATCGCGCGCTGGCGGCTTGCCAGCTCGGATGCCGCGGCCTGCAGCATGCAAGCGTGAATTCGGGACTCGATGTAGCGAGGGAGCAAAGCATCGAGGACTTCCTCGGCACCCGGCTCGAACTCGTACAGCGGCTCTACGTCTTCGCCCGGCTCCGCTACACCTTCCACCACGGCCAAAGGCAGCAGGCGGATAACCCGGGGCTCCTGCGCAACCATGGAGTTGAAGTGCGTGTAGACGATACGGAGTTCTGCGACGCCGCCTTCCTCCGCCGGAGCGGTGAAAGCGCTGTAGAGCTCGCGAGCGATTTCACGAGCGGTCTCGACGGTCGGTGAGTCCGACTCGCCAGTCCACTCGCCACCGATGTCGCGCTTGCGGAACTTGAAGTAGGTCACGCCACGACGGCCCAGAGCGTAGGGAACCACGGTCTTGCCGCGGCCTTCCAGACGCTCCTTCATGCGCTCGCTCTCGCGGAGCACATTGGCCGAATAGGCGCCCGCCATACCGCGGTCAGCGGTAATGACGAGCACGGCAATCCGGTCAGAGTCCGTGCGCTCCGAGGTCAGCGGGTGCTCGACCTTGGAGTGCGTGGCGACGGCGCTGATGGCACGCGTGATGGCCTGCGAGTACGGACCAGCGGCGGCCACACGGTCGCGAGCCTTACCGATGCGTGAAGCCGCAATGAGCTCCATCGCACGGAAGATCTTCTTAAGCGACTGCGTAGACCGGATCCGCTGCCGGTAAACGCGCTGCTGTCCACCCATCAGTGCCTACTTCTTCTTCGCGACGATCTGTGCCTGCTCCTCAGCAGCTTCACCGCCGCCCTCGATCGAGGCGCTGGTCGACAGTTCAGTACCTTCGGTCTGCAAGAAGGTCGACACGAAGTCGTCGATCTCCTTGTTCAGCGTCTCCTCGTTCTCGTCGGAGAGCTGGCCGGTGCTGGCGATGTCGGACAGGACAGTGGTGCCACGACGCAGGTGGTCGATCAACTCGCGCTCGAAACGCAAGACGTCGTTCACGGGAATCTTGTCGAGCTTGCCCTTGGTGCCGGCCCAGATCGAGACAACCTGCTCTTCAACGGGGTACGGCGTGTACTGGGGCTGCTTGAGCAGTTCCATCAGGCGTGCACCACGCGTCAGCTGCTGGCGTGAAGCCGCGTCGAGGTCCGAGGCGAACATCGCGAACGCTTCGAGCGAACGGTACTGAGCGAGGTCGATCTTCAGGGTTCCGGAGACCTTCTTCATGGCCTTCACCTGTGCCGAACCACCGACGCGAGACACGGAGATACCGACGTCGATTGCGGGGCGCTGGTTGGCGTTGAAGAGGTCGGACTGGAGGAAGATCTGACCGTCGGTGATCGAAATCACGTTGGTCGGAATGTATGCGGAGACGTCGTTTGCCTTGGTCTCGATCACCGGAAGACCGGTCATCGAACCGGCACCCATCTCGTCCGAGAGCTTGGCACAACGCTCGAGCAGACGGGAGTGCAAGTAGAAGACGTCACCGGGGTATGCCTCACGGCCCGGCGGGCGGCGCAGCAGCAGCGACACGGCTCGGTACGCCTCGGCCTGCTTGGACAGGTCATCGAAGATGACCAGGACGTGCTTGCCCTGGTACATCCAGTGCTGACCGATGGCGGAACCGGTGTAAGGCGCCAAGTACTTGAAGCCTGCGGGGTCCGATGCGGGAGCAGCGACGATCGTCGTGTACTCCAGTGCGCCAGCCTCTTCCAGGGCGCCACGCACGGAGGCAATGGTCGAGCCCTTCTGACCGATGGCGACGTAGATGCAGCGAACCTGCTTGGTGGGGTCGCCCGAGTCCCAGTTCTCCTTCTGGTTGATGATGGTGTCGATCGCGATCGCGGTCTTACCCGTCTGACGGTCACCAATGATCAGCTGGCGCTGACCGCGACCGATCGGGATCATCGCGTCGATCGACTTCAGACCGGTCTGCAGCGGCTCGTGAACCGACTTACGCTGCATCACGCCGGGAGCCTGGAGCTCCAGGGCGCGGCGCCCGTCAGTTTCGATCTCACCCAGGCCATCAACGGGGTTACCCAGGGGGTCAACCACACGGCCCAGGTAGCCGTCACCCACGGCGACGGACAACACTTCGCCGGTGCGGTGGACCTGCTGGCCCTCTTCGATGCCGGTGAACTCACCCAACACCACAACACCGATTTCGCGCACGTCGAGGTTCAGGGCCAGGCCCAGGGTTCCGTCTTCGAAGCGCAACAGCTCGTTTGCCATGCAGCCGGGCAGGCCCTCGACGTTCGCAATGCCGTCAGCGGCCAGCGTGACGCGGCCCACTTCCTCGGTCACCACGCCAGAGGGCTCGTACGACTTCACGTAGTTGTCGAGCGCAGCCCGGATCTCATCGGGACTGATCGTCAACTCAGCCATATTTCTCTCCTGTCACTGCCGCCCGGGGGCGGCGGTCGTCTGTACTAGCCGACGAGTCGTCGTCGGGCGTCGTCGAGCTTGCTGATGATGGTGCCGTCCACCACCTCAGAGCCGACCTGAACTCGGATGCCGCCCAGGACCTCAGGGTCCACGGCGACGTTGATCTGGACTTCGCGACCGTAGGCGCTGGCCAAGATCGACGCGAGGCGGGTGCGCTGAGCTGCTGACAGTTCCACAGCCGAGGTCACGGATGCGACGGTGCGCCCACGGCGCTCGGCGGCTTGTGCCAACAGTTCCTTGATTGCGGGAACCAACCGGCGTCCACGAGGCACGGCCACCACACGAGCGAGCAACGCGTGAGTGGTGGGGTGCAACTTGGAGCCGAAGGTCTCCTCAAGCAGGTTCAGACGCTGTTCCTTGGTCGCAGAGCGGTTGCTCATCGCAGTGAGGAGTTCGCGGTGTCCCTCGAGCAGACGCTCGACACGGAACAGCTCATCCTCGACATTCTGCAGCGTGCCCTTGTTGTCCGAGTAGGCAAAGAGCGCCATCTCGCCGGCGTCCTCAATGGACTCCGCAAGATCTGCCTCGTCCGACCAACGCGAGGAGGCGAACGCCGAAACGGCGTCCACAGCACGCTGATCAAGCGAGCCAAACAGCTGCGTGACCAGTGAAGCCTTGTCCTTGCCGGGTCGGGCGGGGTCAGTAAGCGCGCGTCGGAGCGAGCCCGACGTGTCGAGCGCGTCGACCACCACAAACAGGTGCTCGGCAATCGTGATCCCGTCCTCGCCAGCAGCGGTGGCTACGGGATCAAACTCCCGCAGTACCGCGTCGTGCGAGGCCTGACTGGTTCCGCGCATCGGCGCCTACCCTTCCGCCTTCTGCTGAGAGACCTGCGCCTCGAGGTCGTCGAGGAAGCTGTCGATGATGCGCTGCTGGCGCGCGTCATCGGCGAGCGACTCGCCAACGATTCGAGAAGCGAGCTCAGTCGCGAGAGTTCCGACCTCAGTTCGCAGCGAAACGATCGCCTGCTGGCGCTCCGCTTCCACCTGCTTGTGAGCGGTCTCGACGATGCGCTTGGCATCGTCGGAAGCACGCGAGTGGCTATCGGTCACAATCTGGCTGGCCTCGGAGCGAGCGTCCTCACGGATACGCGCACCTTCAGCACGGGCTTCAGTCAACTGCGCGGTGTACTCCTCGAGTGCCGCCGCTGCCTCCGCCTGTGCTTCCTCGGCCTTCTGGAGACCACCCTCGATCTTCTCGGCGCGCTCATCCAGCACCGACTGCAACTTGGGCAGCAGGAGCTTCATGAAGACGGCGACGATGATCACGAAGATGATCGACGACCACAGGATGTCGTACGGGGCCGGGAAGAGCGGGTTCTTGCTCGACTCCTCGGCCGCGACGACCAACTGGCTGAGTGAGGTCATGGCTTAGGTGAAGAGGAAGCCGGTGACCAGACCGAGAAGTGCGAGCACCTCAACGAACGCAACACCAATGAACATGGTGGCGCGGAGCTGGCCTGCGACCTCGGGCTGACGGGACATGCCCTCGATGGTCTTACCGATCAGGATGCCCAGACCGATGCCGGGGCCGGTTGCGGCGAGGCCGTAGCCGATGGTCGCGACGTTGCCGGAGACCTCCGCGAGAGTGGTGACGTCCACTGTGTTTCCTTCCTTAGGTGAGCCGCCGGGGTGACGGCACACGACTTGGTTGAGTGTTTAGTGCTCTTCTTCGATCGCCATGTTGATGTACACGGACGACAGCATGACGAACACGTATGCCTGCAACGCTGCGACGAAGATCTCGAACAGCGTGAAAGCGAAGCCTGCAGCGAAGGTGACGGTGCTCATTGCCTTCATGGCACCGGCAGCTTCGAAGAAGAAGTACTGGGTGGCCGCGAAGCACAGCACCAGCAGAAGGTGACCCGCCATCATGTTGGCGCACAGTCGCAGCGCCAACGTGGCGGGACGCAGGATGAAGACCTGCAAGAACTCGATCGGGGTCAGCAGGACATAGATGCCCTTAGGAACACCGGCCGGGAACAGGCTGGCCTTGAGGTAGCCGCCCAGTCCGTGCTGCTTGACACCCACGCCCAGGTACAGGACATACACCCAGATCGCCATGATGATCGGAAGCCCGATCAGCGAGGTACCTGCCATGTTGATAAACGGAATGACACCGGTGATGTTGAACGCGAGGATCGCGAGGAACAGCGTGGTGAGGAACGGGAGGAAGCGCTTGGCGTTCTCCTTGCTCATCACCTGTTCAACGATCTGCGTCCGCACAAAGTCGAGGATCATTTCGAAAGCGCCCTGGCCACGGCCGGGGACAAGCTTTGCGTTACGGACGACGAGCCACACCAGCAGGATCAGGACAGCGGCTGCGATGACACGCGCCAACTCGATCCGGTTGAACTCGAAGATGGTGCCTTCGAAGAGCAGTGCTGGCGGAAAGAACTCATCGACGGTCGGGGCATGGAAGCCGTTCGAGCTAAAGAGCCAGCCAAAGAAGCCATTAGACGTGCTTTCTTCGGAAGCGAGCTCGGAAGCGGCAGTCGTTGCCGCACCCAGGGCTAGATTCGCCACAGAGATTCTCCTGGTGTTGTAGCACGCGCGGGCGGGAGGTGCCGAGCACGCCGGGGACCGTGATGCGTCAAGAATCCTAACGCATGTCAGGTGTTACTTGGAACCGGGGTCTACGTAGGGAATGCGGGCGCTCCGCACAACCCAAAAGTCAATGGCCAAGGTCCCCACGACCCCGACCATCATGAAGCCTGCAAAGAGGCCCTTGTGGAAGCTGTCCACCCCCTGCAGAACGAGCAGGGCAACAATAATGATCAGCATCTTCAGGAGCCACGACCCACCCACGTATGCGGCCATCGTCTGCGCCGGCTTGTCGTGTGCGAGAACCATCGCCGCCTGCGTGGTGAGTCCTGCAAGCGCCGCGATCACGACGCCGACTTCAGCGGACATCAACCCCACACCGCCGCCCACCAGCAAGCCCACGGGGATCGCAATCAACGCCAAGCCAACAACGCCGATCGTGGTGACTCGCAAAGCCTTGCGGTACGTCAGGGATTCCTCGTTCACTACTTCTCCTGGGAGGTGGGGGTGGAGTCAGATGCAGCCGATGCGGAAGCCAGGTCATCGTGCTGCTGCGCGTGACCTTCAGGCGTGAGCCGTTGAAGAGGTTTGGCCTTGCGACCGGCCGCACGATAGTAACCCGACAGCCGCCTGCGCCATGCAGGCGAGAAAGTAATGACCAGCGTGATCACCATGCCGATGCCCACCACGAGCAAGGATGTCTTCGCAGGCATAAACACCAGCGACACCGTCCCGAAGGACAACAGTCCCGTCCATAAGTACAAGACGGACACCGCCCAGCGGTGCGAGTGGCCCGCCCGCAACAACACGTGATGCAGGTGGTGCGCGTCAGGCATGAAAGGACTCTTGCCCTTCAACGTGCGCCGCAACACCGCGAGCGTCATGTCCAGAAGCGGAATCGCCACCACCATGAGCGGCAAGACGATTGGGATGAACGCCGGCACCGAGACGCGCTCCGACACCACCTCGGGGTCAATCTGACCCGTCACAATGATGGCCGCGCCAGCAATGGTGAGTCCCAAGGTCATCGAGCCAGAGTCGCCCATGAAGATACGCGCAGGATGCATGTTGTGCGGCAAGAACCCCAAACACGCACCCACCAACACTGCCAGGATCAGCGACGCCAACGACGAGTAATCTCCAGGCGAAGCCGACCGCGCCAACACATAGGTGTACGTCAAGAACGCGGCTCCACCAATGGCGATCATCCCCGCAGCCAAACCATCCAGGCCGTCCACGAAGTTCACAGCATTCATCGCCACCACGACCACAATCACCGTGGCCGCAAGCGACAGATACGAGCTTCCGATCGTGAGCCCAGCAATCGGGACCGTCACCAACTGGACTCCAGACCAGGCCATGATGAGCGCCGCCAGAATCTGACCCGCCAGTTTGGCCATCCAGTCCAAGTCCCACACGTCATCGGCCATGCCCAAGGCACACACCAACGCGGCACCACCGACGACACCCCAAGCGCCGTTGCTGGCCTCAAAAACCGGCTCCAAGAACGGAATGTTCGCAGCAATCGCGATACCGGCGGCAAGGCCAGCGAAAATCGCAATGCCGCCCAACCTTGCCGTGGGCTTGCGGTGCACATCACGCGACCGCACAGCGGTCACCGCGCCGACCTTATACGCGAGGTGCCTCATTGCCGGGGTCGCCGCGTAGGTCACCAGCGCAGCGATCACCAGCAGGGTGAGGTAGACCTTCACCCGTCGGACTCCTCAGCATCGACAACAAAAGCGTCCGCCCCCGCAATCTCGACCAACTGCTCACGCGAAACTCCCCCATCACGCAGCACACGCAAACCTGCCGGGTGAGTCGCATCCACAATCGTGGAAGCGGTCCCCAAAGGGCTCACTCCCCCATCGAGATACACCGCGACCGCATCCCCCAACTGCGCTTCAGCATCGGCCGCCGAGGTTGCCGCAGGCTCCCCCGTCTTGTTCGCGCTCGTCACCGCAAGCGGTCCCGTGCGCTTCAACAAAGCCAACGCCGCAGGATGATCAGGCATCCGCAACGCCACAGTCCCGTGAGTGTCCCCCAAATCCCACGCCAACGACGGCTGCGCATTCACAATCACCGTCAACGCGCCCGGCCAAAACGCCTCCATCAATGCGCGCGCAGATAGAGGCACATCCATACCCAGACCATCGACAGTCCGCACATCAGGAATCAGCACCGGCGGAGGCATCTGCCGTCCACGCCCCTTCGCAGCCAACACTGCCGCAACAGCATTCGGCTGGAACGCATCAGCGCCCACGCCGTACACCGTGTCCGTTGGCAAAACAATGACAGCGCCACGGTTCACCGCATCAACCGCGGCATCGAGACTAGGGCCCCACGAAGAAGGGTCAGAGCATGGATACATCACGTACCCCAGTCTGTCAGACACCGTCGCGAGTGACGACGAGCATCCTGTCCCGGTCAGTCAAATCCTTGACCGTCTGAGCACCGTGCCAAAACTCCGAGCGCTGCGCGAACTCACGCAAAGCAGGGCCCTGCTCGTCCCCATGCTCCATGATCAACGTTCCACCGACTCGCAGAAGGCGGGCCGCCTCATCCACAATGGCGCGCGGGACATCCAAACCATCCTCGCCCAGGCCGTACAACGCCTCGGGCGGATCAAAATCACGCACCTCGGGATCACGCGGAACACCGTTCGGCGGAATGTACGGCGGGTTCGTCACCACCACATCCGCACAACGCTCAAACAGGTGCAGGCAGCGACGTGCGTCAGCCATGACGATCTTCACGCGTGCACGGGCCTCCGCCGGGATCATGCGGGCGTTGAGCCGCAAGTACACCATCGCAGCCTCGGAAGCCTCGACCAAGGTGACCTCAGCGTGGGGCACCTCAACGGCAACGGACAAGCCGATAGCCCCCGAACCCGCACACAGATCCGTCACCCGGACCTTGCCGTCACGGCCAGGCGTCGCGGCCTTCGCAGCGTCAATAGCCACCTGCGCGACCGACTCCGTCTCTGGGCGCGGCACAAACACCCCAGGACCCACCTGCAACGTCAGTTCACGGAAGTACGCCGTGCCCAGGATGTGTTGCAGCGGCTCGCGCGCCTCACGTCGCGTCACCCGCGCCTCAAGGCGATCCAAATCGAGGGGATTCTCGTCAGGCCACGAATCGTCGCGCGCAGCAGCGGTACGGACCTCAGACGGCTCCCAGCCGAAGGTGTGCGCCATCAGCGCCACAGCATCGGCCTGCGGAGACGGCACCCCGGCATCGGCCAGGCGACGGGAAATCTCGCGAAGACGAGCGCCGACGCTGGGCACGTCAGGCCTCGTGCGCGGCCAGACGCGCGGCCTCGTCAGCATCGATCGCTGACTGAATGACCGGCTGAAGGTCGCCCGCGAGCACGTGATCCAAGTTGTATGCCTTATAACCAGTGCGGTGATCCGCGATCCGGTTTTCGGGGAAGTTGTAGGTGCGGATGCGCTCCGAGCGGTCCACCGTGCGTACCTGCGACTTACGCATATCCTGCGCCTCAGCCTCCGCAGCCTCCTTCTGGGCCGCGAGCAAGCGGGCTCGCAAGATACGCATGGCCGACTCCTTGTTCTGGAGCTGGCTCTTCTCGTTCTGGCAGCTCACCACGATGCCCGTGGGAATGTGCGTCAAACGGACAGCCGAGTCAGTGGTGTTCACCGACTGACCACCCGGACCAGACGAGCGGTACACGTCCACGCGCACCTCGTTCATGTCGAGCTCGACATCCTCGACCTCTTCCGCCTCCGGGTACACCAGCACGCCGGCCGCGGACGTGTGAATACGGCCCTGCGACTCCGTTGCCGGAACACGCTGGACACGGTGCACGCCGCCCTCGTACTTCAGGTGAGCCCACACGCCGTCCTCCGGCTCCGGGTTGCCCTTGTACTTCACGGCAACAGAGATGTCCTTGTAGCCACCCATGTCGGTCTCGGTGGCTTCGAGAATCTCAGCCTTCCAGCCCTTGGACTCGGCGTACTTCAGGTACATCTTCAGCAAATCGCCAGCGAACAGCGCTGACTCCTCGCCACCTTCACCGGACTTGATCTCCACGATCACGTCGCGAGCATCGTCCGGGTCACGCGGAATCAGGATCCGGCGCAGCGTCTCGGTTGCCTCGTTGGCAGCCTCTTCAAGCGCGGGGATCTCTGCAGCGAACTCAGGGTCCACTTCCGCCATTTCTTGCGCTGCCTCAAGATCATCGTGCGCGGTAGCCCAGGCACGATGGGCAGCGACGACGCGGCCGAGCTCCGCAAAACGCCGGCCGAGCGTGCGCGAACGCCCCGCATCGGCATGGATAGCGGGGTCAGCAAGCTGCTGCTCAATATCGGCGTATTCGGCCAGCAAAGGCTGGACCGCTGCGAAGGCTTCGGCCACGTCGTCGTAAAAGTTGTTCCGGCGTTACTTCTTGTTGCCGTAGCGCTTTTCGAAGCGCGCCACACGACCACCGGTGTCCATGATCTTCTGCTTGCCGGTGTAGAACGGGTGGCAAGCGGAGCAGACCTCAACGTGGATCTGACCGGCAGTGACCGTCGAGTTGGTCTCGAACGTGCTGCCACAGGTGCACGTGACAGTGGTGGCCACGTACTCGGGGTGGATGTCCTTCTTCATGATCTCCCTTTAGAGGTGCCTCCGGGTCCTTGCACGGATTTCGTGGTCGGTGAACCGGACGGCCAGCGATCTATTCTGCCATGACTGTCAAGGCCAGGGCTAACTCGCGTTGGCACACAACCCAGTATGCAGAAGGCCCGGGTCCAACCTTTCGGTTGGCCCGGGCCTTGCGCTAGTGCGAGTTACTTCGCGAGGTCGTCGTCTCCACCAGGGGTGGTCTTGGCGACCTGCATGAGGAACTCAGCGTTGGTCTTGTTCTCCTTGAGCTTGCCCAGGAGCAACTCGATGGCCTGCTGCTGCTCGAGCGCGGTGAGCACACGACGCAGCTTCCACATGACCTTGAGCTCTTCTGCGCTCATCAGGATCTCTTCGCGGCGCGTACCGGACGCGTTCGCGTCAACGGCCGGGAAGATGCGGCGGTCGGCGAGCTGACGCGACAGCTTCAGCTCCATGTTGCCGGTGCCCTTGAACTCTTCGAAGATGACCTCGTCCGCCTTCGAACCGGTTTCTACCAGCGCGGTCGCGAGGATGGTGAGCGAGCCGCCGTTCTCGATGTTGCGCGCAGCACCAAAGAAGCGCTTGGGCGGGTACAGCGCGGAGCTGTCCACACCACCGGAGAGGATTCGGCCCGATGCGGGGGCAGAGATGTTGTACGCGCGGCCCAGGCGGGTGATCGAGTCCAGCAACACCACGACGTCCTGACCGAGCTCGGTCAGACGCTTGGCGCGCTCGATCGCAAGTTCAGCGACCGAGGTGTGGTCATCTGCAGGACGGTCGAAGGTCGAAGCAATCACTTCGCCCTTCACGGTGCGCTGCATGTCGGTGACTTCCTCGGGACGCTCATCCACCAGCACGACCATGAGGTGAACCTCAGGGTTGTTCTTAGTGATGGCGTTCGCGATCGCCTGCAGGACCAGCGTCTTACCGGCCTTGGGAGGCGACACGATCAGACCGCGCTGACCCTTACCGATCGGGGCGACGAGGTCGACCACACGACCGGTGAGTTCACGGGCTTCGGTCTCAAGGTGCAGACGCTGCTGGGGGTACAGCGGCGTCAGGTCGCCGAACACGGGGCGCGCCTTGGCTTCTTCCGGCGACATACCGTTGACGGTGTCGACGCGGGCGAGGGCGTTGAACTTCTGGCGCTGGCCACGCTCACCCGGACGGGGAGGACGGACAGCACCGGTCACGGCGTCACCCTTGCGCAGGCCGTACTTCTTGACCTGGTTCATCGAGACGTAGACGTCCGACTTTCCAGCCAAGTACCCGGTGGTGCGCACGAATGCGTAGTTGTCGAGCACGTCGACGATGCCGCCCACCGGAGTGAGCTCTTCGTCCTCGCGGACCTCGTCCTCATCCTGACGGCCGCCACCGCCCTGGTTGTCATCGCGATCGCGTCCACGGCCACGTCCGCGGCCACGTCCACGGCGACGGCGACCACCGCGCTCGTCGTCATCGTTCGAACGGTCGTTGTTGTTCTGGCCGCCCTGGTTGTTCTGACCGCCCTGGTTGTTTTGGCCACCGTTGTTGCGGTCGCTGTTCTTGCGGTCGTTCTTGGACTCGCCCTGGGCGTTGTCCTTGGGCGCTTCGCCGGCGCCATCCTTCGACGCGGAGGCGAGCTGTACCGCCTCGGCTGCACGGCGGGCGCGATCCGAACGGTTGTCACCGCCCTCACGCTGTGGGGCCTGGGCGGGAGCGTCGCCGCCCTGGGACTTGGCATTGTTGCGTCCCCCGCGTCCGGAACGCTGAGGGGCCGATGCTGCGGCATCGTCTTGGCTCGCACCCGAGTCGCCCTTGGCGTCCGGGGTTGCGGCATCGGACGATGCGGGCTCGGCTGTGGTCTGTGCGGCAGGCTTGTCGCTCTGCTTGGCAGCCTTGGGTGCTGCCTTGGCGGGCACTACGCCGCCGTTCTTGATGGCTTCTACTAGGTCGCCCTTGCGCATCTTCTTCACACCGGAGACGCCCAGTTCGGACGCCAAGGCCTGGAGTTGCGGCAATTTCATGGCGCTGAGGGCCGCGCTGTTATCCGCTGCGGCCGCTGTCGTGTCGGTCACGCTTATCCTTCCCTCGCACGAGCCAGGGTGGCTCTTGATTGAGTGCGAGAATCCCCCTCTGCAGGCGCCGGGGTGTGCGCGTACGCCGTCGTCCGCAAACGCCTGAAAACCTAGGGATTGCTATCCGCCGGGGCCCTGTGCCAACCGGGGGAAGCAAGACCAGGCTACCACCGCCGTTACACACGGCTCAACCAGGACACGACCGACGTGTCGTACGGGTCGGGATGAGTCGGTGAAGGGGCTAGCGGTTGCCGGGGCCGCGCTGCGGCAATAGCCTGCGAAGTGACGGGTTCGTATGGCCCGCGCAAGCACACCACTGCGACCAACACAAGGATGTGGACACGTGAGTATGGGACCAGTCGAGATCGCCGTCATCGCGTTTCACGGAGGCGAGTTCAAGGGCGACATTGTGAAGGAACTCACCGCATTGGTGGAGTCAGGGACGATCAGCATCATCGACGGGGTCTTCGTGCGCCGGGTCGGAGACGATGATCTGGAGTACGTCGAGCTCGATCAAGAGACAGACGATGCCGCCATCACTCAGCTGGCGTCGTTGCTGGACCGGGTCGACGGTTTGGTGTCCGAGGAAGACGTCGAGGACCTTGCGGCTGACCTGCCTGTCGGCGGCGCCGCGGCGATGCTGGTGTTTGAGCACACGTGGTTCAAACCACTGAGTGCCGCTGTGCAGGAGGCCGGCGGCGAACTCGTCGACACCATTCGTGTCCCGGGGCCGGTGGTGGAAGAAGTCCTGGCAGAGATCGCAGCTCTGGAAGGCGAGGGGAACTGACATGGCTCGTCGGATTGGCCGTCCCGGCCTGTTGGGGACGATGGCACGCACTGCAGTGATCTCGGGTACCGCAACCGCGGTGTCGGGAGGTGTGGCAAGGCGTCAAGCAGGCCGTGCACAAGCGCGCCAGCAACAGCAGTATGTGGAACAGCAACAGGCTGCGCAGGTGCAGGCGGCACCAGCGGCACCGGCTGCCGTCCAGGCGTCCGGGGCCAGCGACGACCTCATGGCTCAGCTTTCGAAGCTTGCAGAGATGAAGGCGGCTGGAGTGCTCTCCGAGGCCGAGTTCGCTGCCGCGAAGGCAAAGCTCTTGGGCTAGTCCGCTGTGAACGGTAGGCCATGCGCAATGGCACCGATGCGCGTGTCGTGACCTCGATGGCACGATCCCGGGACTTTCCCTCCCTACTCTGTGCTCATGCCTGAGGCTCTTGATATCCCGCTCGCCATCAACTTGGTGGCTGTGTTCGTGGGCGCACTCCTGGGTTCGATCCGCGCTGGCGAGGAAGAACACACCGACATCGTGGGCGTGTTCACCCTCGCAGCCGCACTGGGCTTTGGTGGTGGTGTGGTGCGTGACGTGCTGCTCGGGAACCTGCCCCCCGCGGCGTTTCGAGACCCCGCCTATCTCATCACCGCCGCAGTGGCCACCGTCATCGGCGCGCTCGCGCTGGTGTATCTCAAGAAGCTCTCCAAGGTGCTGTGGGCACTCGACAGCCTCAGCATCGGCCTGTTTGCCTGTGTGGGAGCGAATGCGGCGTTGATTGCCGGGCTCAAGCCGGTCGCGGTGGTCCTCATCGGCACCTGCGCGTCCGTGGGTGGCGTCGTGATCGCGGACGCGCTTCAGGGCAGGCCGTCCTCGATCATGTACGTGGGACCACCTGCCGCGGTCGCGGGGCTGGCTGCGTCCCTGACGTACACCGCCGTCTACTCCTACCTGGACGAGCTATGGGTCGTGGTGATTGCGGTGGCAGTGGCGATGGCTGTGAGACTGCTGGGGCCCATCTTCCACGTCACCGTGCCCCAGCCGCGTCGCGAGGCCTATCAACTACGCAAACGCCGCGAGGCTCAACGCCGGGTCAGGCAGCGCACACTCCGCCGCGCCGAACGCACCGGGCTACCGCCCGAGCGCCACGACAGCACTCTCGAGCCGCCACCCGGAGGGCCCCACGCCCCATAGGGCGGACTCGCTATCGCGCTTCACCAGTCAAAGGCGGCTCGTCGTCCCCTTCGGTGGTCCCTTCCACGGGCATTGCGGGGATCCCGGTCATCGCCGCATCCGCGGCGAGTTCGGCATCCAAGGCGACGACGGGGACCTGCCCTGTCGCGGGCGCTGGGTCATCGACATCGTCGACCGGCGCGGAGAACTGCGCCTCATACAAGCGGGCGTAGGCACCCTTGGCGGCCACAAGTTCGTCGTGGTTGCCTTGTTCGACAATGTCGCCGTGCTCCATCACCAAGATGAGATCAGCGTCCCGAATCGTTGACAGTCGGTGCGCAATCACAAAGCTGGTGCGGTCCTTACGCAAATCTTCCATGGCGCGCTGCACCAAGAGTTCGGTACGGGTGTCGACGGAGCTCGTGGCCTCGTCGAGGATCAACACGCTGGGCTTTGCCACGAAAGCGCGGGCGATGGTGATGAGCTGGCGCTCACCCACGGAGACGTTGGTCGCGTCATCGTCAAGAACGGTGTCGTATCCGTCTGGCAGGGAGTGCACAAAGCGGTCCACGTAGGCAGCCTTAGCGGCGTCGAGGATCTCCTCTTCGGTGGCGTCAGGGCGGCCGTAAGCGATGTTCTCCCGAATGGTGCCGCCGAACAGCCAGGCATCTTGCAGCACCATGCCGGTGCGGGACCGCAGGTCGTGACGCGTCATGCGGGCGATGTCCGTGCCGTCCAAGGTGATGCGGCCGCCGTCGAGTTCGTAGAAACGCATGATCAGGTTCACCAGCGTTGTCTTTCCAGCGCCCGTGGGCCCCACAATCGCCACGGTCTTGCCGGGCTCCGCGGTCAAGGAGAGGCCGGTGATGAGGGGCTTGTCCTCCTCGTAGGAGAACTTGACGTCCTCGAAGTCCAGGCGTCCGTGGAACTCCTCGGGGGTGTCGGCAGGGTCGTCGTCTTCCGTCTGATCGTCTGCATCAAGGAACTCGAAGACACGTTCAGCGCTCGCTACACCAGACTGCAGAAGGTTAAACATCGACCCCAGCTGGCTGAGAGGCTGCTGGAACTGTCGTGAATACTGAATGAAGGCCTGCACGTCACCGATGGGAAGTGAGCCGTTCGCCACCATCACGCCACCCACCACTGCGACGGCGACGTACACCAGGTTTCCCACGAACATCGCGGCCGGCATGATGATTCCGGAGATGAACTGGGCTCCGAAGCTTGCCTGGTAAAGCTCGTCGTTCTTCTCGTCGAACTCCCGCTGAGTGACGTCCTGACGCCCGAACACCTTGACCAATGAGTGGCCGGTGTAGGTCTCTTCGATCTGTCCATTGAGTTCGCCGGTGTGCTTCCACTGGGCGACGAACTTCACTTGGCTGCGCTTGGCCACTTGCGCGACGATCACCAGCGTGAGTGGAATCGACACCACTGCGATCAGGGCCAGGATCGGGGAGATCCACACCATCATGACGAGGACACCGATGACCGTCAACACAGACGTGAACAGCTGGCTGAGCGTCTGCTGAAGCGTTTGCGACACATTGTCGATGTCGTTCGTGACTCGGCTCAAGAGCTCGCCGCGCTGGTTGCGGTCAAAATAGCTCAGCGGCAGCCGGTGAACCTTTTCTTCCACGCGCTGGCGTAGTCGATAGACGGTTCGTTGGGTGACTCCGTTGAGGATCCACCCCTGCGCAAGGGCCAGAATCGCTGACGCGACATAGATCGCAACAACAGACCACAGGATCCGGTGAAGCGCGTCAAAGTCAACGCCGTCGCCGGTGATGAGTCCTTCGAAGATGGTGGTCGTGGCATTACCCAGAATCTTGGGGCCAATAACCGACAACGCGACCGATGCCGCGCCCAGCACAATCACGAAGATCACGAGCGATCGCTCGGGGCGCAACTGACCGAAAAGTCGCTTAAGCGAAGGCCCAAAGTTCATGGCCTTCTCAGTGGGCATGGCTGCCGCAGGCCCGTGACCAGGCCCCCCGCGCGGCGGCCGTGGCGGTGCTTTGACAGCACCGGCATCATGCTCCCGCGCGGCTTCCTTCAGCTCTTCTGCCTCAGTCGACGAAGACGACGGCGTGGTGTTGTTGTTCTCAGCCATCACGCCTCCTCCGCTCGAAGCTGGGTACTGACGATCTCTTGGTACGTGGGCGAAGTGTCGAGTAGCTCGGTGTGAGTGCCGCGTGCGACAACCTCGCCATCTTCGAGGACCAGAATCTGGTCTGCGTCGACGATGCTCGACACACGTTGCGCCACCACGATCACCGTCGCGTCCGCGGCGTGGGTTGCCAACGCAGCTCGCAGTCGGGCATCAGTGGCGGTATCGAGGGCGCTGAAGGAGTCGTCGAACAGGAGCACGGAAGGCTGCCGCACCAGGGCACGCGCGATCGACAGTCGCTGGCGCTGACCCCCTGAGACTGTCGTGCCGCCCTGGGCCATCGGCGTCTCAAGCCCTTGCGGCATCGCCTTGACGAAGTCGTCACCTTGCGCCGTGCGAAGAGCCTGCCAGAGTTGCTCCTCGGTGGCGTCTTCAGCTCCATAGCGAAGATTGGACCCGACCGTTCCGGAGAAGAGGTAGGGGCGCTGGGGAACCAAGCCCATGCGCTTCCACAAGTCTTCAAACTCCAGGTCTCGGACGTCCACGCCGTCGACGCGGACCGTCCCCGATGTGGCGTCATACAGGCGCGGCACCAGGCCCACGAGCGTGGATTTTCCTGCGCCGGTGGAGCCAATGATGGCGGTGGTGGTGCCGGGCCGTGCAGTGAACGTGATGTTCTTCAGCACCGGTTCCTCGGCGCCGGGGTACGCGAAGGTCACGTCCTCAAACTCCACGAGGCCCGTGCGGACATCGGCGGTGCCGGGCTGGGCGGCCTCCTCGACGCTGGTGCGGGTATCGAGGACTTCGCTGATGCGGTCTGCAGACACCGACGCGCGCGGCACCAACACAAACAAGAACGTCGCCATCATGACGGCCATCAGGATTTGAATGATGTAGGTCAGGAAGGCGGTCAGTGCGCCTACCTGCATCTGTCCGTTGTCCACACGCACCGCGCCGAACCACAGCACCGCAACTGACGAGACATTCATCACCAGCATCACGATGGGGAACATCGAGGCCATGAGCCGGCCGGCCTTCAGCGCAGACTCAGTCACAGCCGCGTTGGCTTCAGCGAAACGGTCCCGTTCCTGGTCTTCGCGCACAAAAGCACGGACCACACGGATTCCAGTGAGCTGCTCGCGCATGACCCGGTTGATCGCGTCAATGCGCTTCTGCATCCGTTGGAAGTGCGGCACCATGCGCCAGATGATGAGAATCACCGCGATGAGGAGCAGCGGTATCGCCACGACGAGAATCCACGACAGCGCCACATCTTGGTGGAGCGCCATGAAGACACCACCGATGGCCATGAACGGCGCGGTGACCAGCAGCGTGCAGCTCATCAGGACCAGCATCTGCACTTGCTGAACATCGTTGGTGGAACGCGTAATCAGGCTGGGAGCTCCAAAGCGTTGCACTTCATTCTCGGAGAACGACCCCACCCGCGCGAAGATCTGGCCGCGCAAGTCGCGACCCACAGCCATCGCGACGCGCGCCCCAAAGTAGACCGCCACGATCGAGCAGGCGATTTGGAGGAAAGACAACGCCAGCATGATCCCGCCTACGCGCCAGATGTGCGCCACGTCTCCGGTCGCGACACCGTTGTCGATGATGTCGGCGTTGAGGCTGGGCAGGTAGAGGTTCGCGACTGAGGAGCCCAGTTGGAACAGCACTACCCCGGTCAGTGGGCGCGCATAGGGCTTGACGGATTGCACGAGCAGACCCCAGAGCGTTCCTTCACGTGCCGGCGGCCGAGCGGTGGACTGTTCTTGCGCAAGCGCAGTCATGTGTCTCCTCACCAAGATGTGGTGCCGGTGCGCACCTCCCGACACGCTCCAACATCGCCACGCGCCGCATCTTGTTTCACCCTAGTACCGGGTCCAGACAGATGACGGTGCAAGAACGCCCCGGCGGCAGGTTTTCGCTGATGGCGCACCACCACTGGCAGCGCAGCGAGGGGCGTATGGCAGCGCGACCTACCGGCGCTCGATGGTGCTGATGGCCCACCCCGCACCGACTGCTACGAGCGCTCCAGCCAACGTCCAACCCACCCGTACCGCGGCGGCGTCCACCGCGACATCACCGTGCCCCGCTCCCACCAGCACGACCACCGCGAGTGCCCCGTATGCCACAAAGGCGTGCCTGCGTTGCGCGACCATCATCGCAACGGACACGAACACCGCGACGAGGCCCACCGCAATCGCGACCCAAGCAGGTACCAGCGCCGCCACCGCCGATCCCACCAGCGCCCCGACAATGGTGCCTGCGACACGGACCCGCCCACGAGCAACGGTTTCATGCGGCATAGGCACCAGCACGGTGGACAGCGCAATGACCAGCCACATGCCATGCGGCAGGTCTTCGTGGACCACGACTGCCGTGACCGCACCCGCGGTGAGGCCCAGCATCAGCACATACGCCCACGCCACCCGGCGCCCCACGTCAGGCGCCGGCACCCGGGGGATGCGCAGCACGCGCACCGCAGCAATCGTCAACACCGCACCCATCACGGTGCCCATGGCCGCAAAGATAGGTTCGCTTTCGAGCGTGCCACCCGCGATGTTCGCCACGATCACCGGGACCACTCCCACCACGGCTCCGTATCGCCGCACCACCGGCAGTTGCACGATGACGGCGACCGCGACCACAAGACCTGCGGCGACCGCAGCCAACTCTTGTGAGGCAAGGGCCGATGCCGCCGCCAGGACCACGACGAACCACACCACATACGGCCAGGAGGGTCTACGCAAAGCGAGTGCGAGCACCGCGACCGAGCCCACCGCGCTGGGCACGGCAAGGTCGACTCCGTCGACCACGAAACCCACCGACGCGCATCCAAGGACGATCGCGACCACGATCCCCGCGACACGCATTGCCGCACGTGGCGGAAGCGAGGACAGCACGCGGGTCTTGACACTCATGGTGAGCCCGCTACGCCGTCAGTTCACGAACAAACATTGCTCCGTCGACGCCTTCAGGGACGGTGAACCCGACGCGCGGATAGAAGGCCATGGCGCCCTCGTTGCTGGGATCCACCCCAAGATGCACGCCAGGGCATCCGCGGGCGGCCAAGAGTTCGCACGCTGCCTCGATCAGCGCACGGCCAGCTCCCTGGCCTTGGGCTGCTGGCAGGAGGTCGATGTGGAGGTGCGCAGGGAAGTCTTCAACCAGCGGACTCATCATGCGTTCGCGGTTGGTGGCGGACCGTAGGAGGGTCTCGTCGCCTTCAGTGCGCAAGGGATGATGGTCTGCGACAGCTGGCCACCATGAGTCGTTGAACCACTCTTGGAATGCCGCCGTGTCGTCTGTACCAATCACGTAGCCGACCGCACCCTCGCCTGTGTCCCAGACGAGTGCGAACCCACCTGGACCATCGAGGTAGGGGGTCGCGTACACATCGGCGAGCGCCGTGTCATCGCCATAGATGCCGGTGGCGTCTTGCCCGGCTGCACCGGTCACCCGGCAGATCTGTGCAATCGCGTCGCGATCGTCGTTGGTCGCTTCCCTGATCATTGTGTGCTCCGTCTAGATTCGCCGCGTGGTGGCTCCGGGCACTCGCTCGACGGAGTGCACCACACGCCAGTTTTCTCCACCAATGCCGCGGGCCCATTGCGGCATCCCGGATTCGAGTCCGTGTTGCGCGAGTCCGGCGCCCATGACCAAAACGGAAGGGCCGGCTCCCGAGACCACGGCAGCCAGCCCTTGTTCGCGCAGGTGCGACATCATCGCCATGGCTGCCGGCATCACGTCCGCACGGTAGTTCTGGTGCAAGCGGTCTTCCGTCGCAGCAAAGAGGTGTTCGGGCTGGCCCGCGAGTGCGGCAACCAAAAGTGCAGAGCGTCCCGCATTGAACGCGGCGTCACGGTGCGGCACCTGCGTAGGCAATACGGAACGTGCCTGGGTGGTCGGCAGGACAGAACCTGGAACCAGGACCGCAGTCTCGATCCCGGCCGCGACTTGCAGCGTGGCGGCATGTGGCATCGCGCCATCCATCCAGGCCACCGTCGCTCCACCCCAAATGGCGGGTGCAGCGTTGTCCGGGTGTCCTTCAAACGACGTGGCGATCTCCAACGCGACTTCTGGGGACAGCGCCTCGGGCTCGGCAATGAGGCCACGCGCAGCAGAGATACCCGCAACAACGGCAGCCGCAGACGATCCCAAGCCGCGCCCATGCGGAATGCGGTTGTGGGCGCGGATCACCAGACCCGTTTGGGAAGCACCCACATGGTCGAGCGCGGCACGCAGCGCCCGCACGACGAGGTGTGACTCATCACGAGGCAGCGTATCCGCGCCTTCGCCTTCAATCTCAAGCACCACATCGTCCGACGCCACCGCGCGGACCTCGATCTCGTCGACGACGCCGAGCGCTAAGCCCAACGCGTCGAACCCAGGACCAAGGTTTCCAGCGGTTGCCGGAACCGTCACCACTACATGGTCAGCGCCTACACGCATGGCTACAGACCCAGGGCCTTGGCGGCGGCAGCAACGTCCACGGGAATGACCTTTGGCTCGATCTCGCGGCCAGCGAGCGCGGTTGCCGTGTCCTTGAGACCATTGCCCGTCACGGTGCAGGTGATGGTCGCGTCCGCAGGGACCTCGCCCAGTGCCGCAGCAGCCAGCAGCCCAGCGATCGGAGCGGCCGATGCTGGCTCCACAAAGACGCCAACATCCGCCGCAAGACGTGCTTGGGCGTTGAGAATCTGCGTGTCGGAGACGGCGCGAATCCAACCGCCGGACTCATCCCGCGCAGCGATCGCAAGGTCCCACGAGGCAGGCTTGCCGATACGGATTGCCGTCGCGATGGTTTCGGGATCCTTCACGGGGCCGCCGTGCACGAACGGTGCCGCACCCTCGGCCTGAACGCCCCAGATGCGCGGCGTGCGGGTGGCGATACCCGCCTCGGCGTACTCCTTGAAGCCCATCCAGTAGGCAGAGATGTTGCCAGCGTTGCCGACGGGCAGCATGTGGATGTCGGGCGCATCGCCCAACTGGTCCACAATCTCAAAGGCGGCGGTCTTCTGTCCCTGCAAGCGGTACGGGTTGACGGAGTTCACCAACGCGACCGGGTAGTCCTCTGACAAGGAACGAACGATGTCGAGGCATTCGTCAAAGTTGCCGTCTACCTGGACCAAGGTGGCCCCATGAACGATGGCCTGGGCCATCTTTCCTGCCGCAATCTTGCCTTCCGGAATCATGACGACGCAGTTCAGGCCTGCGTGCGCCGCGTAGGCAGCGGCCGATGCCGAGGTGTTGCCGGTCGACGCGCACACCACCGTGTGGTCGCCGTCCTTCACCACCTGCGTCATCGCAGACGTCATGCCACGGTCCTTGAAGGAACCGGTGGGGTTCATGCCCTCGTACTTGACGTAGACCTTCGCACCCACCTCCTCAGAGATCGAGTGCGCGTAGATCAGGGGCGTTCCGCCTTCGCCAAGCGACACCACACGGTCGCCGTCATCAAACGGCAGGCGGTCCAGGTACTCGCGGACAATCCCGCGCCACACGTGAGCCATTACTCTCCCTCGATTCGCAAGACAGACAGCACTTCACCCACGGCATCCATGCCGCGCACTTCGTCGATCGTGGCGCGCAGCGCACCTTCCGACGCTCGGTGAGTGGAAATGATCAGTGACGCGAAGTCGGCGTCCGGCACCTGGAGCACAGAGCCGATGCCAACCTCATGCTTGGCGAAAACATCGGCGACGCGCGCCAACACACCAGGCTTATCGTGGACGCTCATGCGGACCGCGTAACGCGTTTGTGCGCCTTCGATGGGCAACACATCGTGCCGAGCGTAGTTAGACTCGCGTGGTCCGCGGCCGCCATTGGCAACGTGGCGGGCCACGGAGACAATGTCTCCCAGGACAGCCGATGCGGTGGGAGCACCACCCGCACCCTGGCCGTAGAACATCAACTCACCTGCGGCCTCAGCCTCGACGAAGACAGCGTTGAACGCTCCGCGCACCGTGGCGAGCGGGTGGCTCAGCGGCAGCAAGGCCGGGTACACGCGAACCGAAACCCCGGCATCGGCCTTCTCCGCGATAGCCAAGAGCTTGATGACGTGGCCAGTTTCCTTTGCTGCGGCAATGTCAGCGGCGGACACCTCGGTAATGCCCTCGCAGTAGACGTCGTCAATCGTGACGCGCTGATGGAACGCCAGCGACGCAAGGATGGCTGCCTTCGCCGCAGCGTCATGCCCGCCCACGTCTGCGGTCGGGTCCGCCTCGGCATATCCCAGCCGCTGCGCCTCCGCCACCACCTCGTCGTAGTCAAGGCCCTTGGTCGTCATCTCATCAAGCACGTAGTTCGTGGTGCCGTTGACGATGCCCAAGATACGGGTGACCGTGTCACCCGCAAGAGACTCACGCACAGGCCGCACCAACGGGATCGCACCCGCGACAGCCGCCTCAAAGTACAGGTCCGCGCCCGCAGCGTCAGCCGCTTCATACAGTTCTGCACCGTGCGTGGCCAACAGCGCCTTGTTCGCCGTCACGACGGCCTTGCCTGCGCTGAGCGCACGAATGATCATGGCGCGCGCCGGCTCCAGACCACCCATCAACTCCACCACGACATCGGCGCTATCAATAAGCGCCTCCGCGTCGGAGGTGAGCGCCTCAACTGGCACGACAGGGTCGCGCGCAACAGAGGTATCACGGACATACACGCCGGCAAGCTCGACACTGCCGCCCACGCGGGCGGACAAGTCCGAGTTGTTCTCGGTCAGGAGCCGCACCACCTGGGTGCCGACAGTCCCGCATCCGAGCACGGCGATCTTCACTGGGCTGATAGCGGTGGACACGGCGCTAACTCTATCGGAGCGCTCGGCCTCCCCTGCATCGGCCTTCCTCATGGCACAGTGTCACCCATGCCCGGAACCGCTCAGACACTCACACCACTGCAGCGCACGGTGTACGTGTGGCGGCACTTATGGGCCTTCGCGTTGATCAACCTGGTTTCGCTGACCTTCGCCATCGCCTTGTTTGTTGCGATGGCCGTCACTGACTATGTGGATCTCCCCATTCCCCGATACGACGCCCTGCTGATCGCTGGCGTCGGCATCACCGTCGTGATGTGGGCCACCGGCATGGAGTCAGCCCGCGAAGTCGGTGTGGTCGCGCTGTTTCACCTGCTGGGCCTGGTCATGGAGATCTTCAAAGTTCAGCAAGGATCCTGGACCTACCCAGACGAGGGCACCCTCATGGTGTGGGGTGTCCCCCTGTACTCAGGATTCATGTACGCCGCGGTGGGATCGTTCATCTGCCAGGCATGGCGCAGGTTCGATCTCCGAGTGACGGGGTACCGAGCTGTCCCGCTCACCACCCTTGCCATCGCCGCTTACCTGAACTTCTTCATGCATCACTGGATCTGGGACTTGCGCTGGCTGATCGCAATCCTCTTCGTGGTGGAGATGCGCCACACCTGGATCCACTACACGGTGAAACAGCTAAGACTCCGCATGCCGTTGGCTCTCGCCTTCGTGTTGATCGCGTTCTTCCTGTGGATTGCGGAAAACATGGGGACCTTCCTGGGCGCGTGGCAGTATCCCGACCAAGAAGCGTTTTGGCAGGCCGTTCACGTGGGCAAACTCGGCTCATGGGCACTACTGGTCACGCTGAGCTTTGTCATCATTGCCACCCTCAAGCGCTGGGAAGGCACGTTGTACGGCCACCCGGGCGACCAGCCCAGCGTCACCACCGCACCATGACCCCAGGCGGGGCGCCCGCTCGTTAGGCTCAATGCCATGAGTCGCCGTACCCCGTCTTCACCGCCCGCGCGCATCGTCATGGTGTGCACCGGAAACATCTGCCGCTCCCCCGCCATGCACTATTGGGCGGCACGGGAATGGGGCGACGCCGCCGAGGTGACGAGCGCTGGCATCTACGCAGAGATCGGGATGGATGCGGACCGGGCGATGCGAGCCGCCGCACGGCGACAAGGACTCGAGATCCCTCGCCACCGTCCCACGCAACTGGATCGCGGCATCCTCACCCGTGCGGACTTGGTGCTGGTGGCAACGGAACAGCACGCACGCTGGGCACAGCGCGAGTGGGGCGAACGTGCGCCGCACGTGTTCCTCCTGAAAGAAGCAGTCACGCTCTCGCAACGGGCCGATGCGCCTGCGGGGTCGTCGGGTGCAGACAAGCTTCGTGACATGGCGGCGGCGCTCGACGCCGCCCGACTAGACGAGCCCGCTCCGCTCACGAGCCTGGACGACCCGTGGGGTCTGGATACTGGCACGTTTGACCGCGTAATGACAGAGATCGTCGATGGGCTTGCCACACTCACACACTGGGCGGGCATGACGGTGAACGATGGGGCCGCACACAGGACGGCGCCCCGAGGCTGAGGGGTTCCCGGGGCGCCGCTGTGAGCGTGCGTTATCGGTTAGCTACTGCAGGCGGGAGGGTGCCTGAGTCGTCAGTAGCGATGGCTCTGCCACCGGTACCAACCGAGTCGCTGGTGCTCAAGGGACCAGTCGCGGACGACTCGTCCTGCGCGTCAAAGGGCGTATGCGCCCCTGCACGCCGTTCTGCCTCCACCTCCGCCGCGAGCGCGTCCAGAGGTGTGGCACTGCGGTGTGCGCCGTTGTCGTGCTGAGGGTTCACTGACATGGCATTCTCCTTTCACCGCGAGCAGCGGTGCTGCTCACTCAGGACAACGCTTGACGGGCCCTCAGATAGTTCTCAGATTCACGCGGGAACGTCCCAGTCGAGCAAGTCTGCGATGGTGTCGCGGCGCACCAGCACCTTCGCGGCGCCATCGCGGACAGCGACCACTGCAGGACGGAGCGCGTTGTTGTAGTTCGACGCCATTGAACGGCCATACGCACCCGTTGCCGGGACGGCCAGCAGGTCGCCACGAGCGATGTCCTGCGGCAGGTCCACATCGCGCACGACAATGTCGCCTGACTCACAGTGCTTGCCGACCACGCGTGACAACACCGGTGTGACGTCAGACTCACGTGAAGCGATGGCCGCTGAATACTGCGCTCCGTACATGATGGTGCGCGGGTTGTCACTCATGCCGCCATCGACGGCCACGTACTGACGCTCTCCCCCGTCTTCGAGCGAGACGCGCTTCACCACTCCCACGGAGTACAGCGTCATGCCGGCGGGTCCAGCAATGGCCCGGCCCGGCTCGATCGAAAACCGCGGCCACGTCCCGCCAATGGGCTCCATCACCTGCGCCACAGCATCGGCAATCTCCACTGCAGCATCGGCCGGGTCAAGCGCCTCCGCACCCTCGGTGTACGCAATGGCGTAGCCGCCACCCAGATCCACTTCAGGGAGTTCCACACCGGCCGCGTCCACGAATGCGGCACGCAGTCGCAGCATCCGGTCTGCAGACTCACGGAACGCGTCGATCGACAGAATCTGGCTGCCAATGTGCGTATGGATTCCTAGCAAAGTGAGGTTCTCCGCTGCATGGCACGCCAGCAGCGCCTCGAGTGCCGCGCCCGTAGCGAGCGATAGCCCAAACTTCTGATCTTCGTGGCTCGTGGCGATGTACTCATGTCCACCCGCGTGCACACCGGTCGTGACCCGCACCATCACTGGCGCCTTCACCCCAAGAGAACCCGCCAGCTCATTGACCACATCAATCTCAGTGAACGAGTCCACGATGATGCGCCCCACACCCACAGTCAGGGCGCGCGTCAGCTCATCGATCTGCTTGTTATTGCCGTGCAAGCCAATCCGGGACGCGGGAATACCGCCACGCAAAGCGACCTCGAGTTCACCCAGCGACGCGACATCAATGCACAACCCGTCCTCATGCATCCAGCCAGCGACCTGGGACGAGAGGAACGCCTTCGACGCATAGAACACGTCTACCTGGGCGCCGTGACGCGCGAAAGCAGCGCTGAAGTGGTCGCGGAAAGCCGATGCGCGGGCGCGGAAGTCGCGCTCGTCCACCACATACAGAGGGGTTCCGAACTGCGAGGCGAGGTCGGTGACTGACACTCCCCCCACGTTCAGCACGCCGGCGTCCGAGCGCGTCGCAGTGCACGACCAAGGAGAGTGCGTCATGCCTTACATCCTCTCGGGTGACGACACACCCAGCAGGCGCAATCCGTTCGCGAACACCTGACGTGAGGCGTCGTTGAGCCACAGGCGGGTGCGGTTGAGGTCAGTGATGGCCTCGTCGCCCTGCGGAGTCACACGGGTGCGGTCGTACCAGCCGTGATACACGCTCGCGAGTTCCTCGAGGTAGCGTGCCACCCGGTGCTGCTCGCGGAACTCCACGGCCTGGGCCACGACGCGGGGGAACTCGCCCAACACACCCAGCAGCTTGGCTTCCCACTCGTGCTCCAGCAGTCCGCCGTCGAAGCCGTCCTCGCGGCGAATGCCGTACTCGGCAGCGTTACGCGCTACCGAGCATGCGCGGGCATGGGCGTACTGGACGTAGAAGACCGGGTTCGCGTTGGTGGCGGAGGCAAGCAGGTCGAGGTCGATGTCGATCGTGGAGTCGGCACTCGAGCGCGCAAGCGAATAACGTGCGGCATCCACGCCGACCGCGTCCACCAAGTCCTCCATCGTCACCACAGTGCCTGCGCGCTTGGACATGCGCATGGGCTCGCCGTCCTTCACGAGGCTGACCAACTGGCCGATGATGACCTCGACCAGCGAGGGCTCATAGCCGAGCGCGGCCGCAGCAGCCTTCAGGCGTGCGATGTAGCCGTGGTGGTCGGAACCCAGCAGGTAGATGCACAGATCTGCGCCGCGTTCCGCCTTGTCGCGAATGTAAGCGATGTCACCAGCGATGTACGCGGCGTTGCCGTCAGACTTGATGACAACACGGTCCTTGTCGTCGCCGTGCTCAGTGGACCGCAGCCACCAGGCGCCATCGGCCTCATACAGCGCGCCCGAAGCCTTGAGCTCTTCGAGGGCCTTCTCAACCTTGCCGGACTCGTGCAACGAGTCCTCGTGGAAGAACACGTCGAACTCGACACCAAAGTTGGACAGCGACTGCTTGATTTCGTTGAACATCAAGCGGACGCCACGGAGGCGGAAGAACTCGATGGCCTCATCACGGGGCAGTTCCAAGGGGTCGGTGTCGGCGTTCTCGGCAGCCTCCACCATCACCTCGTTGGCGATGTCTTGGATGTACTGTCCGCCGTAGCCGTTCTCGGGAGTGTCTTCACCCGCGACGACGGCATAGAGCGACGCCGCAAAGTTGTCGATCTGCGAACCGTGGTCGTTGAAGTAGTACTCACGCACCACGTGGGCGCCGTGGAACTCCAGGAGGCGTGCGAGCGAGTCTCCTACAGCCGCCCACCGGGTGCCACCGATGTGGATGGGGCCCGTGGGGTTGGCGGACACGAACTCGATGTTGACCGTCTTACCGGTAAAGGACTCGCCGCGGCCGTAATCAGCGCCGTACTCCACGATGCCGCGGGCCAACTCGCCAGCAGCCTCTGCGGCAATGCGAATGTTGATGAACCCGGGTCCGGCGACCTCTGCGGTGGCGATGCCCTCGATCTCGATCAGGCGCTCGACCAACGTGTCGGCGAACTCGCGAGGGTTGCTTCCCGCCTTCTTTGCCAACTGCATGGCGATGTTCGTCGACCAGTCGCCGTGGTCACGCTGACGCGGGCGCTCCACGCGCACTTCGTCAGGAACGTCGAAGGGAGACAACTGGAAGTCGGAGTCGTCGATACCTTCGAGCAGAGCGGTCCGAATCTGTGCGGCAAGTTCCTCAGGAGTCACGCCCGTCAGTCTATCGGCGGATGCTCACCCTCACTGCGCCGACGAGTCGAGCTCGGCTTGGACGTACTTGGGTAGTGATTCCCTGACTGCCCAGTAGCCGCCCTGGATCGCTTCCACACACAGGGAACGCGGGATGTAGGGGTCGTCGAGTCGCAACGAAATCCACCACCGCTTGTTCGCGTAGTAGCCGGGGGTGAAGCCCTCGTACTGGTGAACGAGTGCAGCATTGTCGTCAGGGTCGCCCTTGACCGTCACGATGGGATGACCGTCGGGGTCTGCTGATACTCGGCCGAAGTGTTTCCCCGCCACCTGGAACGTCTGCGCTCCCCATTCGGGGTACGGCACTACCTGTGCTGCGGGGAGACCGCGAACGGCATCGGCAATCCACGAGTCAAGGTCTGGGACGTCATAGGTAGCCATAATCCGACATTACGGGCACCCACTGACACGAGACCGTGGGTAGCTCTAGCCCGCGACGTCGATTGCCGTCACCACGCACTGGACCGGGAACGACTCAGCGCACGTGTCGGTCCACACCTCGATCCGGTCACCAGCACTGATGACATGCGCGTTGTCGACCGCACCGGTCACCGGCACCGTGTCATCCACGACAAAAGTGGTGCCGTCGAAGTACTCGTAGCCCTCATCGGGCGTGAACTTCAACGACACAGTCTCGGATCCGAGCACCACGGAGGCCACGGTGCCCACGGCCGCGGGCGTCTCCTGCGGCGGCTCCCCTGCATCGGCTGCGCAACTCGCGAGCGCCACCATGAGCGCCACTCCTGCCGCCCCCTGCACCACGCGCCTCATGCTGCCGGCTCCGCGGTCCGGGTGAGGTCGAGCAACTGCTCCCGAAGAAGATCCATGTCCCCAGGATGCAACACGGAACCCCACAACGGGCCGATGCTCGCGCCGTCGCTTGCGGTGACGACAAGCCTGACAGTCGCGGCAGGGAGGCCGTCATCGGCCAGGTCCGTGCGCCACCGTTCCGCATCAGCGATGGCTAGCGCTTCAAGGTCGACTTCGCTCATCAGGTGAGCGGCGAGCGCCACGTTGTCGCGCATCGTCGAGACGTCGTCGGCATCGTCAAATGACACGCGAATGTAAGCGCGGGTCAGCCTTCCAGGCTCCGTGTCGGCGTCGTCGACCGCAGCGAAGACTGCGGCGCGGAAGGACTCGAAAAGGTCCGTCGCTGCCGCCTGTAACAGGGCCGCTTTGCTCGCGTAGTGGTACAGGAGCCCACCTTTGGAGACCCCCGCCTCCGCGGCCACCGAATCCAGAGTCGCAGAAAGCCCATCGCGTCGCACTGTGCGGGCGGTGGCGTCAAGGATCAAGCGCTTGGTGTCACCTGCAGAGCGTCCCTCGATGCGTCCCATGCGTCCTCCTGAGTCAAGTCCCTGCGTTGACGTCCAGGGATGATCCGCCACGCCACCACTGCTCCACCAAGCAGCATCATGACAGCCACGATAGTCGCGACCTGCATGCCGGCGACAAACGCCTCTTGGGCATGGCGCCACGCCTCGCTGGCCGGATCAAGTACGTGAGCCGCGCCGCTCAGGGAATCGGCGGCAGCCGCCTTGTCGGAGCCCGTCAGATAAGCCGGGACCACCATGTGGGCCCGGTACACCGCGGAGACGACGGATCCCAAGACAGCGATTCCGAACGCGACACCGAGCTCATACGCGGTCTCCGAAACCGATGCCGCCGCCCCTGCCTTGGGCGCGGGAACGGCGGACACGACCGCGTCCACGCTGAGCGTTTCGGCGAGCCCGATCCCCAGCCCGACCGGCACCAGGGCGAGCCCAATCCACAGATATGAGTCTCCGCTTTCCGCGAGCCCCAAGCCCACGAGCCCTGCCGCAGCGACCAACAACGCAGTGCCGATGGCCGGGCCACGCCCCAACCGTCGCAGGCTCCATCCGACGAGCGCCACCACGGCCATGGATGCAATCGACACCGGCAACTGTGCCAGCCCGGCTTCCAAGGGCGTCATGCCCTGGACCAGTTGCAGGTATTGCGAGAAGAAGAAGAGCAAACCGGAGAACGCGAACACAGTGATGAAGTTCAACGACACGGCGCCGGCAAACTCGGGTACGCGGAACAACGAGACATCGATCATGGGCGCGGGCGATCGACGCTGACGCCGCACAAACGCCACGGAAGCCACCACGCTGATGGCGAGCGCCACCACCACGGCCAGGCCCAGGTCGCCTGAGAGCGACTTCTTGATCGCGAAGACGAGGGGCACGAGTGCGGCCATCGACAGCGCGCTGGAGAGGAGGTCAAACCGGCCGCGGTCGGGGTTCTTGGACTCAGGGAGGACGATGGCTCCGGCCACGACGAGGATGGCCACTACGGGGACGTTGATGAGGAGCACTGACCCCCACCAGAAGTGAGCGAGCAGTGCGCCACCAACGAGCGGCCCCAGCGCCAGTCCTCCAGCGGCCGCGGCCGACCAGATTGCGATGGCGCGACTGCGTTCGGCGGGATCCTCGAACACAGTGCGGATCAGTGCGAGCGTGGAGGGCATCAGGGTCGCGCCTGCGATGCCGAGCAGCAGGCGAGCCACGATCAGCATTTCCGGCGTCACGGAGAAGGCCGCGAGCGCCGATGCTGCGGCGAATGCGACTGCGCCCATCAACAGGAGCCGTTTGCGGCCGATGAGGTCGGCAAGGTTTCCCATGGTCACCAAGAGACCTGCGATCGCCAACGAGTAGATGTCACCGATCCATAGGATCTGTGCCGATGTGGCGCCGAGTTCTTGGGTGAGGTGGGGAACGGCGAGGTAGAGGACGGTGCTGTCGATGGTGAGCAACAGCACTGCTCCCACTAGCACCGCGAGGGAAGCCCACTTGCGCGCAGAACTCATGACACCTACTCCAAGCAACTGAGGACTCACGGTGCTGTGAGGCGACCGCGGTCACCGTCGAAACAAACCGTCTGGTCGGTACAGTAACTCCGAGATGGGAGCGGACGCAACTCCAAGACGGGCAGCACTGGTACCCTTTTGCTTCGCAGGTCTCACCTGCATGCCCCCGTAGCTCAGCGGATAGAGCGCCGGTTTCCGGTACCGAAGGTCGCAGGTTCGATTCCTGTCGGGGGCACGTTGTGATTGCTCGCGACACACACGCTGAGGGGCGCGCTGAAAGGCGTGGATCCCCTCAGCGTTGTCGGGACTTCTCCCCACCCACGTCTTTGCGGCAGCTCGACTGCGCCGCCGTCACTCCACCGTCACTCAGTCGGCAACACGTCCGCGTTCAACGCAGCGAGTTCGTCTTCCGTGAGTTCAAGTTCAACCGCACCCGCCGAGTCCAGGATGGAACTCGGGCGCGAGGCTCCCGGAATCGGAATGACGTGCTCCCCCAACGCCAACTCCCATGCCAGCACGACCTGCTGCGCGGACACTCCCCGAGCATCGGCTACCTGTTGGAACGCATGGAACCGTGTCCCCACGTCCCCGGCCCGACCAATGCCGCCCAAGGGGCTCCACGGGATAAACGCGATTCCCAGCTCCGCACACTCCCGCATCTCGTCCACGCTCGACACGAACGCCGGGGAGAACTGGTTCTGAACTGAGGCCAGGCGAGGACCCAGAATCTGGTGTGCCTCACGAATCTGACTCACGTCAGCGTTGGAGATGCCCGCCATCTCAATCACGCCCTCGTCAAGCAACTCCGACAGCGCGCCCACCGAGTCGGCGTACGGAACACGCGGGTCAGGGCGGTGGAACTGCAGGAGGCCGATGCTGTCGCCGCCCAAGCGTTGAGCCGACGCCTTGGCCGCATTCTTGAGATACGAGGGGTCGCCGTTCACCGTCCAGGATCCATCCCCGGGACGCAGATGACCGGCCTTTGTCGCGACAAGGATGTCCCCGCGCCGCGCCCCATACGCCACCAAGGCCCGCGCGATCAGCGCCTCATTGTGGCCTGCCTCGCCCGGATGCAGATGGTACGCATCAGCGGTGTCGATCAGGGTGACGCCCGCATCAAGAGCGGCATGGATCGTGGCAATCGCGCGCGCCTCATCCGGGCGCCCCTCGATGGACATCGGCATGCCACCCAGGCCAATCGCGGAAACAGTGTGCGTGCCCAGCGTGCGCTGCAGCATTGAGACTCCTCACCTTTGCCGTCCACCGTCGAACGTACCGGGCCAGAGCGTCTCACCTCAAACTCGCCGCATGCGGCGGCGAACCGCGTCCGTGTCAGGGCGTCGCAGACGGCGACGCCGACGCGTCAGGCGCAGCGTCGCCCACGAGTTCCGCCGACCAGCCCCCATCCTCATCAGCTGTCGCTTCACAGCCACCGAAGGAGCCGTCCTCAAACTCCCAAGCAATCGAGACCACGCCATTCGCGTCGGGCCCCGCAACGTCACCGCGAACAATCGCCGGTAAACCCGCATCGGCCGCGCGCTCTTCACACACGGCGATGGCCTGCTGTTCCTCCGTCGACACGTCCGCCCCCACAAAGAACCACACCACCGCACCGATCACCACGAGGCCTGCCACCGCGAAGGCGCCTAGCAGTGGACCCCAGCTACGGGGCGCTTCAGGTTCGGGCACTGGGGACTCGCTCATGGCATCCAAGGATACGGGCGAGAAACTCAGTCCTTTCTTACGATGGAGCCATGAGCACCATCGACGACCTTCGCTACATCCCTCGTTTGGGCCTTGCTCTGGGCGGAGGCGGCGCACTGGGCGCCGCGCACGTCGGTGTCCTCCAGGTCCTCCATGAGCGGGGAATCGTGCCGTCCATCATCACCGGGACCTCTGCAGGAGCCATCGCCGGTGGTGCGGCAGCCGTAGGAATCGACCCCTACGACCTCGAGGACCACATTCTCCGGTGGGGTTGGTCGACCTTCGGAAGTTGGACGCCCAAACCTGGCTTTGGGTTGCTCACCCACGACGCGCTCGCAGAAGGCCTCAAGAGGACCCTAGGCATGGACCCCTTGGTGGAGGACCTGCCCACCAGGTTCGCTGCCGTGGCCACTGACATCGACGCGCGCGAAGCCGTCGTGATCGACCACGGCTCACTGACGAAAGCTGTAGCCGCCTCGATCGCCGTTCCTGGCATCTTCAGGCCGGTGACCATCGACGGCAAGACCCTGCTCGACGGCGGGCTCGTCCAGAACGTCCCCATTCAGGCTTGCATCGAGTTGGGCGCTGAACACGTGATTGCCGTACGCCTCAGTGCCGAATGGGACCTGCGCGGCTTCGAGACCGGGCTCGAAGTTCACGAATGGGAGATTCGTTCGGACGTCACCGTCCTCAACCCGCGGGTAGGCGCCCACAGTCAATGGGCGGTCAAAGGGCTCAAGGACCTCGTACGCCTGGGGCGCGAAGCCGCTGAAGCCGAGTTCGAGGACTACCCGATTCTGCATGAACGCCCTCAGCGCCCGATAGCCGACGACATTGCCGACGAGCGTCACGCGGCGGCCACCGCCGGTGACGCGAGCCCGGACGTCGCTACAACACCTGGGCCGGAAGGTGGGGAAATGCCTCCGCTACGGCACCTGCCCTCAGCATTCCTCCGGCGACGTTGAGACCGCGCCCCAACGCGGGGTCGTCACGGCCGTCCACCAGGGGCAGGAGATATGCCATGGAGGCCGCCGTCAACGCGTGTGTCGCGGTCGCGCCCACTGCGCCCGGCATGTTCGCCACACAGTAAAGGGTGGCGTTGCCGACCTGGAACACAGGATCGTCGTGCGTCGTGGGGCGCGAAGCTTCGCAACAGCCTCCCTGATCGATCGCAATGTCAACCACGACAGTGCCCGGCTGCACTCGATCCAGTAGTGCCCGTGTCAGCACGTGTGGTGCGGGCCTGCCGGGAACTAAGACCGCTCCAACGATGAGGTTCGCGGCCACGCACTCGCGTTCGACAGTCTCCGGGGTCGACACCACGGTGCGGACCGTGCCACGCGAGATCCCCTCTAACTGCGTTCGTACCCGCCCCAGACGTGCCTCATCCACGTCCAGCACCACCACATCGGCTCCCGCCCCCTTGGCCTGAACTGCAGCCGCCGTCCCCGCGACGCCAGCACCAATCACGACCACCACACCCGCACGCGCCCCCGGCGCGCCTCCGAGCAGCACGCCAGGCCCGCCTACCGTCGACAACAAGTGATGGCTGCCCGCGACAATAGCGAGCGCTCCAGCGATCGCGCTCATCGGCGCCAAGATCGGCAACGTGCCGTCAGCGGTCTGGACGGTGTCATAGGAGTACGCGGTCGTGCCCGCATCGATCAGCGCCCGCGCGAGGGGTTCGTTGGCGGCAAGGTGCAGGAACGTGAAAAGCGTGTTGGACCCCAGCAGACCCCACTCCTCGGGAAGAGGCTCCTTGACCTTCACCACCACATCCGCGGCCCACGCTTGCTCACGCCCACAGATGTGCGCTCCGGCCTGCCGGTAGACGTCATCGGCGAAGGCCGCTGCTACTCCAGCACCCTCCTCGACCAGGACCTCATGGCCGCGGCCGACGAGCTCGGCAACGGAAGCCGGGTCCAGGCCCACGCGGGTCTCGTGATTCTTGATCTCTACGGGGACACCGATGCGCATGCACTCATCCTTCTCTTTGGGCGCGCCTGTACTCAAGGATGGTGAGCAACGCTGCGCCGCGGTTGCCCCGGGGGTGGTGGAGCGACCATGACTCCAGCGTGCATCACGATGGGGTCACACGCAGTGCGAAACACTCCGGGAGAAACACACAGGCCCTGGTCAATGACCGTTCAGTCATTCACCAGGGCCTGGAGCGAAGGAAGTCGCTCGACGTTTAGCCGCGGTTGGAGAAGTAGGGATCGTTCTGGCTCCAGTAGCCCGAGCCATACACACCGATCTCATCGGTGCCAGGCTCGTACTCCCAGTGCCAGGGCTCCCACTTGCTGGACTTCGCCCAGGAGGGGTTAACCCAGCCCCACTTGCGTCCGTTGGCCTCAAGCCAGGCCTTGGCGTAACCGGTGTCGTCAGAGCCGCACAAGTCGAGCGCAAGCCCCCACCCGTGCACCGACTTTCCGGGGGCGGCAGCCAGGAAGCCACGGCTCGCCTTGGTGGCGTACTGAGCGGACAGCGTGCGGTAGCCATTGCCGACGCACAGATCGCGACCGAACTCCAGCTTGAACGCCTCGTTCAGCTCTGCAAGCGCCACTGCGGCATCGTTGCGCAACGACACGCCATTCCAAATCTCGCACAGGGAATCGGCGGTCATGCGGCCGTTGTACCCCTCAGCGCCCACGCCGGGGTCACAGTCAGGAAGGTAGGCGCTTGCGGCGTAGTCGGTAGAAACCGCCAGGGCGGCGCTGTTGCCATCAACCGCCGGGAGGGGAAGTTGAGCACTCTCCAAGCTCTGTCCAGCGATCAAAGCACGCGAGGAGAGAGTGTCACCCGACGCGACGACCTCAGCGGTCTGCGTCTCAGCAGCACCCGCGTAAGGAGCGATCGTCCCCACTGCTGGGTACACAATCATCGTCAGGGCAAAACCCGCCAACACACCCGACCGCGCCAGGAACTTACGGCGACGGTGAGTGGTCTTCACCTGGGTAGTTTCGGTCTCTTGGATCCTGCGCGCTCGACGAGAGCGGTGCGTCGTTGCAGACGCGCCATCACGCTTGCTCACACGAGCCTCCACAGTTGTTTGCCATCGTCTTCCGCCGCCCCACTCGGCGGGAGTTTCCAGCGAGTGTAACCAAATGGTAACGACGAGCGCTACCCGCGCCGCTGACCAATTTCTCACACGCACCTCTCCCGTGTGACAAGGCACGCAGAAGGCTCAAAATCTGTGGATAACTCGCGGTCAGGAGTCGCGAGACATCGAATCCTGGACCTCGCCCACCAGGGTCTCAATGATGTCTTCGAGGTGCACCACCCCAAGCGCCGTCTCATCCTCCTCGACGACCGCAACGTGGGCTCCGGTGCGGCGCATCAGCGCCAAGACTTCCTCAACCTCCGCGCCAGGGTCCACCACGGGCAACGCCCGGACCCGCCACTCCTGGATGGGCTCCTCCCGCTCTCCTGGGCGCGCGAACAACGTGTCCTTGATGTGGAGGTACCCCACGAAGACTCCGTCGTCACGAACCGGCAGCCGCGAGAACCCCGTCTCGGCAACGACCCGCTCAAACTCTTCGACGCTCACACCCGGGGACACCCAGGTCACCCGATCAACGGGGATCATCACGTCCTGTGCAGTGCGGTCGGAGAACTCGATCGCCCCCGCCAAGAGCCCTTCATCGTCGTGCAGAGTGCCCTCTTCGCTGGACCGCTCCACGATGGAGTGCACTTCGTCAGCGGTGAAGGCGCTGGTCACTTCGTCACGAGGCTCGATTCCCACCAGACGCAGCACTCCGTTGGCGATCCAGTTCAAAGCGCCGATGATCGGCTTGAGGACTCGAGCCAACAGCACCAGCGGGGGGCCAAAGATCAGTGCGGCGCGGTCCGGAGTGGAGACGGCAGCGTTCTTAGGCACCATCTCCCCGACGACTACGTGGAGGCCGACGATAACCACCAGTGCGATCGCCATCGCGACCGCGTGCGACGCTGCTGCGGGCAATCCCATCGCTTCGATGGGCCCCTCGAGAGCGTGTGCGAGCGCAGGCTCCGCCACCACACCCAAGGAGACCGAACAGACGGTGACTCCCAGTTGGGCGCAGGCCAGCATCAAGGACACGTTCTCCATGGCCCACAGGACGGTTCCGGCCGCACGGGAACCTGCCTCCGCTAGCGGCTCGATCGAGCTCCGACGGGCAGAGATGATCGCAAACTCTGCCCCCACAAAGAAGCCGTTGGCGAGGAGCAGCCCCACGACGAGCGCGATCATGCTGCCGCTCATGATCCACCGTCCTCAGACGTGAGCGGTTCGATCCGAACCCGGTCGATCCGCCGTCCGGCCATGCGCTCGACTCGGATGCTCGCCTCGTCACACTGCACGCAGTCGCCCACCTCCGCGATGCGCCCCAGCTGAGCCATCACGAAGCCGCCAACGGTCTCATAGGCAGGTGACTCCGGAATCGCCACACCTGCGACCTCCATGACCTCGTCGGGCCGCAGTTCTCCGGGAACCACCCATGCTCCTGTGGGCATCCGGTGTGCTGCGGGACGCCGGCGGTCGTGCTCGTCGGCCACATCGCCCACCAGTTCCTCCACCACATCTTCCAGCGTGACCAGGCCGGCGGTGCCGCCGTACTCGTCGACCACGATCGCGCACTGGTGGCCGTGTTCGCGAAGTTCTACCAGCAGCGGCCGCATGGAGAGCGTCTCAGGGACGCGTGGGGCGTCCACCATGAGGGACAGCACAGAGGTCGCGTCACGTTCGTGGGCCGCCACCGCGATGGCCGCGCGCAAGTGCACCATGCCGATGACGTCGTCTACTCCCTCGCCCACGACGGGGAAGCGGGAGTGGCCCGTGGCCCGCGCCATCGCCAGCACATCGGCGGCTGAGGACCCGCGTTCGAGAGTGCGCATTCGGGTGCGGTCCGTCATCACGTCAATCGCGGCCAACTGATCCAACTCGATCGTGTTCTTCAGCAGCAGTGCAGTTGACGGCGCCAGGGTGCCGGCCTCTGCCGAGCGGCGGACGAGCGCAGCGAGTTCTTGCGGGGAACGACCACCTGACAGCTCTTCGCGCGGCTCGATGCCGAGGATGCGCAGGATCCCGTTCGCGGACCGGTTCAGCACAGAGATCACCGGCCGCAGGGCGCTTGTAAACGCCATGTTAAGCGGTGCGACAAGGCGGGCCGTGCGGGTGGGATCCGCAAGCGCCGCGTTCTTGGGCACCAACTCTCCGAAGACCATCGAGAACGCATTCACCACCACGAGCGACGTGGCACCCGCAATGGCTGCGACAGCGCCTCTACCCAATGCAGTGGACTCGAGTGGGACTTTCAGCAACGACACCAACGCCGGCTGGGCCGTGTACCCCAACAGGATGGTGGTGAGGGTGATGCCGACCTGCGCGCCCGACAACTGCGTGGACAGGCGGCGGAGTGCGCGGCGGACCCTGGTGCCCTTCTTGTCGCTGTCGTCGACATGAGCCGGGTCAAGTGCAACGAGCGAAAACTCGGCAGCCACGAAGATCGCTGTGCCAATGGTCAGGAGCACGCCCAGCCCCACGAAGAGCCATGCGGTCATGGACTGGGGCGCCGTTCGCCATTCATAGTGGGTTCAGCATACCCAGGCGGACCTGCTGCGGGAGGGGCCATGAGTCCGGGTGGCGCACCACGCGCGAGTCGATAGCATCGGGGGAGCCCAGATCACGAGGGAGGCTTTCACCATGCCCGCACCCGCTATTGAAGTGCGTTCCCTGTCGAAGAGATTCGGCAAGGTTCATGCGGTTGAAGACCTGACCTTTACGGCGCAGCCGGGCCGTGTCACGGGCTTCCTTGGACCCAATGGTGCGGGCAAGTCCACCACGTTGCGTGCACTGGTGGGCCTGGTGACGCCGACGTCAGGCGATGTCCTCATCGGCGGCGAGCGCTACCACGCGCTTGACCGTCCGGCGGCGACAGTGGGAGCGCACTTTGAAGGCGCGTTCCATCCAGGTCGAAGCGCACGCGGCCACTTGATGACGTATGCGCCGCATGTAGGAGTCGGCGCGGAGCGCTGTCAGGAAGTCCTGGACCTGGTGGGGCTCACCGAGGCAGCCGACCGGCGCGTGAGCGGCTACTCGATGGGTATGAAGCAGCGCTTGGGGCTGGCGACAGCGCTGCTCGGTGATCCTGAGGTGTTGGTGCTCGATGAGTCCGCCAACGGCCTCGATCCCGCCGGTGTTCAGTGGCTGCGCGGATTCCTCCGCGCTTTTGCCTCGCGTGGCGGCACGGTGTTGTTGAGCTCTCACCTGCTGAGTGAAGTTGAGCTCACCGTCGATGACGTGGTCATCGTTGCGCGCGGAAAGTTGCGCCACAGCTCCTCGATGGAGGAACTACGCGACCTGACATCCTCCGCTGTCGAACTTCGTAGCCCTGATGTCGAGGGTCTCGCAGACTTGATCAACACTCGCTATCCCGACACGGGACGACTGACCTCGGACACCACCGCCACCATTGAGGGCCACAAAGCCGATGCCGTCGGGGCGGCCGCGTTCGCTGACCGGCTCGAGCTCCACGAGCTACGCGACACGACCGACAGTCTCGAGACGGTGTTCCTGCGTCTCACTCAGGAAGGAGACCACGCATGAGCGCCGCCGTGAAATCCGAGCTCCGCAAGTTCACCAGCACCCGAATGTGGTGGGTGCTCCTGCTCTCTCTTGCGCTGTCCGTGGTGTTCCTGGTGGGTTCGGTAGCCGGCAGCATTGCGCTAGCCGATGCGCTGGGCGACGAATCTGTCCAGTCAGGGTTTGAGGGGATGGACCCGCAGGATGTGGCACTGATGGTCTACAGCCTTCCCGTATCACTCGGATACGTTTTCCCTGCCGTCCTGGGCGCACTGTCGGTCACGCAGGAGTACCGTCACCGCACCATCGACACCACGCTACTCATGGACCCGCGTCGGGGCCGGCTGATTCTTGCCAAGCTCATCGCGGTGGTGCCGTTTGAAGTCGCCTATGGCCTGGTGGCCATGGTGATGGGAGTCGCGACAGGAGCGGCTGCACTCACCATTGCTGACATGCCCACCGGGCTCGACGACCCTGCCACTTGGTCGTCGATTGCGATGGGCGTGGCGGCGCTCGCGGTCTGGGGAGTCGTCGGAGTAGGTCTAGGCACGGCAATGCCAAGTCAAGTCTTGGTCATCATCTTGCTGATCGGGTGGACGCAGTTGGCCGAGCCGATCGTGCGCCTGGCGCTGGGCTTCGTCGAGCCGCTTCAGCCCGTTGGCGCCTTCTTGCCGGGCGCGGCCGGAGACGCGATGGTAGGCGCAAGCCTCTACTCGGCGATGGACTCGGGCGACCTGTTGTCACCGTGGGCAGGTTTCGCCGTTCTGTTGGCGTACGCCCTGGTCGCCAGCGCTATCGGGTGGGTTCGGATGACGCGCCGGGACGTGTCCTAGCAAAGGCCTGGCAAGGCCCCGGCAAAAGTCCGAGAGGCGGTCACAAACGCGCTCAGAAAACGTCTAGGCTTGGGCCCAAGAACATCGACGTATCTGACGCACTGGCGCCAAGAAAGTGAGCGGCCCCGACGTGTCCACTGACACCAGCGCAACCGGCTCCGACCGCATGACTGTGACTCGAGAAGAGGGAGCGCCCACGGTCGCTTCGCTCATTCTCCAGGGACACCGTGCAGCTGGATCCCCGGCACACTCTCAGTCCCCCGCTGAAAGTTCGCAGGACTCCTCCGCCCCCCAGCCCCAAGCCGAAGCCGCGGCACCCAACCCCGGCTCGCACGAAACCAGCCACCTGCCGGAGCCGGTGCAGATAGCCCCGGCCTCCACCGATGTCTCCGCATCGGACGGCGCACCCGTGGCTTCCACTCCTGAGGCTCCGGTTTCTCCGCCTGCAGCGACGCAGGCCAACGCCGCTGAGCCAACGCCCGCATCGGCGCTGCCCGCCGCGACCACACCAGCCGACCCTCCTGGGGAACCGGCACCAACGGAACACGCAGCGACACAGCCCATCGCCACCACACAGGCACCGATCGCGACCTACTTGCAGAAGGACGATCACGAGGCGCTCAACGCCAAGGACGTCCAGCACGGGGTGACGCGTCTGCGTGGCCCCGCTGCTCGCGTGGTCACCAACATGGAGGCAAGCCTCGAGGTGCCGACGGCAACCTCGGTGCGCACCATCCCCGCCAAGCTGATCATGGACAACCGCATCGTGATCAACAACCACCTGGCCCGCACTCGCGGCGGCAAGGTGAGTTTCACGCACCTGATCGGTTTCGCGATCGTCGAGGCGCTCGCACAGTTCCCCGCGATGAACGTCGCTTTCGCCGATGACGACGGCAAGCCCGCGGTCCGCGCACCTGAAAGCGTGAACTTCGGTCTCGCGATCGACCTGGCCAAGAGCGATGGCTCCCGCCAGCTCCTCGTGCCGAACATCAAGCACGCCGATGACATGGATTTCGCGAAGTTCTGGTCTGCGTACGAGGACGTGGTGAAGCGCGCCCGTGCCGGCACGCTCCAGGCGGTCGATTTCCAGGACACCACCATCACCCTCACCAACCCCGGCACGATTGGCACTGTGCACTCCGTGCCGCGCCTCATGAAGGGCCAAGGCTCGATCATCGGTGTGGGGGCGATGGACTACCCCGCCGAATACCAGGGCGCGTCGGCAGAGACCATTGCACGTTTGGGTGTGTCGAAGGTCATGACGCTGACGTCCACCTACGACCACCGTGTCATCCAGGGTGCGCAGTCGGGCGAGTTCCTGGCGCTGGTCCACCGCAAGCTCCTGGGCATGGACGGCTTCTATGACCGCGTGTTCGTCGCACTGCGCGTGCCCTACGAGCCCGTCCGCTGGATCCAGGATGCCGCCACGAACGAAACCGCGGAGGCCGCGAAGCCAGCACGTATCGCGGAGTTGATTCACGCCTACCGCTCGCGCGGCCACCTCATGGCAGACGTGGACCCGCTGTCCACCCGCCTACGCAAGCACCCCGACCTGGACGTACAAACGCATGGGCTCACGCTGTGGGACCTCGACCGGGTGTACGCCACCGCCGAGTTTGGTGGACGTGCCGAATGGAAGATGCGGGAAGTTCTGGGACGCCTGCGCGATGCCTACTGCCGCACCGTCGGCGTGGAGTACATGCACATTGCGGACCGCGCCCAGCGCGCGTGGCTGCAAGAGCGCCTCGAGGTGGACTACACCAAGCCCAGCCGCGAAGAGCACCTGCGCATCCTGCGACGCCTCAACGCAGCGGAAGCATTCGAGGCGTTCCTGCAGACCAAGTATGTGGGCCAGAAGCGCTTCTCCCTCGAAGGCGGAGAATCTCTGATCCCGCTGCTCGATGCCGTCATGTCGTCGGCAGCCGAGTCTGGCATCCAGGAAGTCTGCATCGGCATGGCACACCGCGGCCGTCTCAACGTGCTCGCGAACCTGGCAGGCAAGTCCTACTCGCAGATCTTCTCCGAGTTCGACGGCACCGCGGTCCCTGGCTCCGTGCAAGGGTCCGGCGATGTGAAGTACCACCTCGGAACCGAGGGCGTCTTCACCGCCGAGTCCGGCCAGACCACCAACGTCTACCTGGCGGCGAACCCTTCGCACCTGGAAGCGGTCAACCCCGTTCTCGAAGGGATCGTGCGCGCCAAGCTCGATGCGTTGAGCGCCGACCCCGCAACCGACGGCTACCCCGTTCTTCCCGTGCTGGTTCACGGCGACGCGGCCTTCGCCGGCCAGGGCATCGTGATGGAGACGCTGAACCTGTCCGGCCTGCGCGGCTACAAGACCGGTGGCACGGTTCACGTCATCATCAACAACCAGGTGGGCTTCACCACCGGTCCCGGTGACTCGCGCTCGACTCGCTACTGCACGGACATCGCTAAGGGCTACCAGATCCCGATCTTCCACGTGAACGGGGATGACCCTGAGTCCTGTGCGCGCACCGCACGCCTGGCGTTCGAGTACCGCGAGGCCTTTGGACGCGACGTCATCATCGACATGGTCTGCTACCGCCGCCGTGGCCACAACGAGGGCGACGACCCCTCGATGACCCAGCCGCGCATGTACGACCTCATCGAGGCCAAGCGGTCCGTCCGCCACCTCTACACCGAGTCCCTGATTCGTCGCGGTGATATCACCACCGAAGAGGCAGAGGCCGTGTCTCAGGACTACTTGGCGCAGCTGGAGCGTGTCTTCCTTGAGACGCGTGATGGCTTCCAAGGCACGGACACGGAGTCGATCTCCGGACTGGAACTGCCCTCAAGCCAGTCGTCCGACGCCGGTGTGATGGTCGGATGGCAGACGGCGGTGAGCGCGAGCCAGATTGAACGCATCGGTCGGGCTCACACCCGACCGCCCGAGAGTTTCCAGGTTCACCCCAAGCTTGCCAAGCTGCTGGAACGCCGCGAGGCAATGAGCCGCGAGGGCGGCATTGATTGGGGTTACGGAGAGCTTCTCGCCTTCGGTTCGCTGCTGCAGGAAGGCACCCCTGTCCGCATTGCGGGTCAGGACGCCCGCCGCGGCACGTTTGTGCAGCGCCACGCGGTGTTCCACGATCGCGCTACGGGTGCCGAGTGGACACCGCTGCTGTATCTCAGCGCCGACCAGGCACGGATGCACATCTACGACTCCTCGCTGAGCGAGTATGCCTGCCTCGGCTTCGAGTACGGCTATTCCGTGGAGCGGCCCGATGCTCTGGTGCTGTGGGAGGCGCAGTTTGGCGACTTCGTCAACGGGGCGCAGACCATCATCGACGAGTTCATTTCCTCGGCTGAGCAGAAGTGGGGGCAGTCATCCTCCGTGGTGCTGCTGCTGCCCCACGGCTATGAAGGCCAGGGCCCGGACCACTCGTCTGCACGAGTGGAGCGGTTCTTGCAGTTGTGCGCTGAGGAGAACATGATCGCGGCCATGCCGTCGACGCCTGCGAGCTACTTCCACTTGCTGCGCCGCCAGGCGTATGAACGTCCGCGCAAGCCGCTGGTGGTGTTCACCCCCAAGTCGATGCTGCGTCTGCGTGCCGCACAGTCCGCGGTGGAGGACTTCACCCACGGCACGTTTGAGCCCGCGGTGCCAGACACGATCGATCCCGCGGGTGTAGAACGTGTCCTCATGTGCGCAGGCAAGGTCTACTACGATTTGGCTGCCGAGCGCGAGAAGAGCGGTGACACCACCACGGCGATTGTGCGACTCGAGCAGTTGTATCCGTTGGACAAGCAGTCGATTGATGCGGCGCTTGCCCCGTACGGGGATGCGGAACTCATCTGGGTTCAGGAAGAGCCACGTAACCAGGGCGCGTGGAGTTACCTCGCACACGCCCTGCCGCACGTTGTCGAGCGTGAGGTGCACGGGGTGACCCGTCCTGCCTCGGCGTCCCCGGCCTCGGGCCTCAGTTCACGACACAAGGAAGAGCAGGAAGACTTGGTGAAGCGAGCATTTGCACGATGAAGAACGTCTTCTTTGTTGGTGACGAGCTGACCGCCGGCCACGGCGACCCCAAAGCACTGGGGTGGTCGGGTCGAGTGGCGGCGCGTACCTTGCCGTTGGCGAAGGACATGCGGTTCCACACCCTCGCTGTGCCAGGTGAGACGACTGCAGAGTTGTCGAGCAGATGGGACTCTGAGGCGCTGCGTCGCCTGGGGCCTGACGGACTCAAAGAAGCGGACAACTATGTGCTGTTCGCGCTCGGACGCCATGATCTGAGCAGGGGGGTCTCCCCCACCATGACGCGGCTGCACTTGGCTAACACCCTGGACCGCGCTGCTGCATTGGGCTTCTCCATCATGATGGCGGGCCCGCCTCCGGTCACTGCCGTGGACCGTCAGTCGCTTGCCGAATATGCGGCCCTGTGTGACGAAGCGGCAGCACGGCGCGCGGTGCCGTTCATCGACATGTTTGGCCCGCTTGCCCGCCATGAGCAGTGGGCAACCGATATGGACACCAGCGGCGGCGAAGTGCCTCTCCAGGCTGGCTACGGTCTGATGGCGTGGCTGGTGCTGCACTCGACATGGCACGACTGGCTGGGAGTCGAGCCGGGGCCTCAGTAGGCGTCAAGCACCTCAAACCGAAACGCGTGAGGGGCGGGTATCCATCGTGGATACCCGCCCCTCACGCGTGTGAGCTGTGTCGCTTACGCAATCACACCGGAGTTCTTCAGTGTGACCGTGAGGTCGTGTGGACGCGACGCGATGGCCACAGCGTCGTCCACGGACACGAGACCGTCGCGGACCAGCGCGAAGAGGTGCTGGTCGAAGGTCTGCATCTTGTAGTACTCACCTTCGGCGATGAGGTCGGTGATGGGCGGCTGGCTCGAAGGATCGATGATCGCTTCGGCAGTACGTCCGTGGTTCACCATGACTTCGGCGGCGAGGGTGCGTCCTGTGCCGTCGCCCTTGCGCACCAGGCGCTGGGAGACGATGCCGCGCAGGGTCTGTGCGAGTGTGGCACGCACCTGACTCTGCTCGTGCGGGGTGAAGAAGTCGACGATGCGGTTGATCGTGTCTTGGGCGTCAACAGTGTGCAGTGTCGCGAGAACGAGGTGGCCTGTTTCTGCGGCTGACAGGGCCGCACGGACCGTCTCGATGTCGCGCATCTCACCGACCATGATGACGTCGGGGTCCTGACGCATCGCGCCACGAAGCGCTGCGGTGAAGTCCATCGTGTCGGAGCGGACTTCACGCTGCGAGATGATGGCTTTCTTGTCCTGGTGAAGCACCTCGATGGGGTCTTCGATCGTGATGATGTTGACTTCACGGTACGTGTTGATGAGGTCAATCATCGACGCCAGGGTGGTGGTCTTACCGGAACCGGTGGGGCCAGTCACGAGGACCAGGCCACGGGGCTCCAGCGCGAGGTCAGCGATCACCTGCGGGAGACCCAAGTCTTCCCACGGTTGCGCTCCAACGGCGACCCGGCGGAACACCAGGCAGTCGGTGCCGCGCGCCACATAGGCGTTCACACGGAAGCGTCCCACGCCGGACAGCGAGAACGCGAAGTCCGCCTCGTGGGTGTCGCGGAACTGTGCCACCAGGTCTTCTGGCAGCACCTGCGCCACCATGTTGCGGGTGTCGGCTGGTGTCAGCGGCGGAACCTGCAGCTTGCGCAGGCGACCGTCAACACGGATACGCGGGGCAGACCCCACCTTGCAATGCAGGTCAGATCCACCCGTGCTCGCCAAAGCGTGCAGGAAGGGGATCACAGATACTGGCTCATCACTCACGTAAGTCTCCATCGGCACATATGGAATGCGTCTTGAGTGAGACTAGTGCCAGCGCGGCATTTGCAGGAACTCGGATGTGGGAAGATAGGGGGTCACGTAGTCACCCGCGTCAGAAAGGGGGAGCTCATGAGCAAGCGAGGCCGTAAGCGCAAGGCACGCGCCAAGAGTGGAGCCAACCACGGCAAGCGTCCCAACGCATAAGACGTTCCTGAGATCTCAGGTTGAAGGCCGCATCGGCATTGTCGATGCGGCCTTTGTCGTATCAGGCCGATGCGCGTAGCCCCTAGCCAATGGCGGCTAGGGGCGGCAGCGTGGTCTAGGCGTCCTCGCGGACGGCGCGCAAGGATGCGAGGACGCGTGCACGCAGATCCTCGGGAGCCTTGTCACCACCCGTGCGCGAGGTAAGAGCCTTGATCTTCTCTTTGATCTGGTGCTCCGCTTCGCACGGCGGACACGACTTCAGGTGTGCGCCGATCTTCTGCACTTCCTCCTGAGGAAGCTCGTCGTCGATGTACTCGAAGAGTCGGTCGAGCGCCTCTGAGCAATCTCCTCCTGCCATGTCACACCTCCTTCACTGTCTTGCTGGCGGCGCGCTTATCGCGGAATCCACGCTCTGCCGCATACTCCGATAGCTTCTCCCGCAGAAGCTTCCTTCCCCGGTGGAGTCGAGACATCACGGTGCCGACAGGCGTATCCATGATTTCTGCGATCTCCTTGTAGGCGAACCCCTCCACGTCAGAGAGGTACACCGCCATTCTGAAATCTTCAGGCAGGTCGTTCAGGGCCTGCTTCACCTCGTCGTCGCCCAGACCGTCGAGAGCCTCCTGCTCAGCGGAGGCCAGTCCAGAACTGGTGTGCTCCGCGGCGGCGGCGAGCTGCCAATCTTCGACCTGCTCGGCATCGGACCTCTTGGGTTCGCGCTGCTTCTTGCGATAGGTGTTGATGAAGGCGTTGGTCTGAATCCGGTACAACCACGCCTTCAGGTTGGTGCCGGGTGTGAACTTGTCTTGGGCTGCAAACGCCTTGGCGTAGGTTTCCTGAACAAGGTCCTCGGCATCGGCCCCGTTACGGGTCATGCGAAGAGCGGCGCCATACAACTGATCCATGTAGGACAGCGCCTCGACTTCAAAGTCCAACGCAGTTTCGCTCATGCGAGGGGAGCCTACTCCACCACGGCGAGTCTCCTGCAGCGTGGCAGCGGGCGCGGTGGCGAGTGTCGTCATGCGAGGGTCAACGCACCTACCTTGCGGGACATTCCCTCCCCAACACCTGACGGGGGAACGGCGAGTTGGTAGCGTAAGACCATGCTCCGAGTCATCGCCAGGCCTCTGCTCGCCACATGGTTCGTCTACGGGGGTGTCCAGTCAGTGCTGGAGCCCGAGAAGCGTGCCGAGCGCGCTGCTCCCGTGATCGAGCCCGCACTCGCCGAAGCCGGCGTTGAAGGGGTGAAAACCACCGACATCGTGAAGGCTCACGGCGCGGCCACGATCGTGGCCGCGAGCGTCCTGGCGCTGTCTCGCACCCCACGCACCGCAGGACTGGTGCTCGCAGGCTTGACTGCCGCGACGGTTGCCGCTGGACGTCCGTTCTGGCTGGAGACAGACGAAGAAAAGAAGGAAGAACAGATGGAGTTCTTCCTTCGGAACGTGTCCCTCCTGGGTGGCACTCTGCTGGCGGCGACGGCCGGCCACAACCCCAAGCGCAAGGCACGTGCCAAGGTCAAGAAAGAAAAGGCACAGGTCAAGAAGGACAAGGCGGCCGCCAAGAGCGCCAAGTCCTCGGGCAAGGCAACCGTCGAAGCCAAGAAGACGCGCCGCGGCGCCGTTGTCTCCGCTTCCAAGAAATGACCGCACCCCTGCCCCAGGGCACCGGCCCTGGAGAAGTCTGGCGTGCGCCCGTAGCGTCCGCTCCCCTTGACGCCACTGTCGAAGTGCCGGGATCGAAGTCGCTCACGAACAGATTCCTGCCCTTGGCTGCGCTTGCCGATGCTCCCGTGACGATCCGCGGCGGACTCCGTTCGCGAGACTCCGACCTCATGATCGCCGCGCTCCGCGAGTTGGGGGTCTCCGTCGATGACTCCGGGCCGCACTGGACTGTCACGCCTGCCCCCCTGCGCGGCGGTGGACACGTGTTTACCGGACTTGCCGGGACCGTCATGAGGTTCGTGCCGCCGCTGGTTCTCTTGGCCGATGCTCCCGTCACCTTCGACGGCGACGAGGAGGCTCGGGTCCGACCCATGGGGCCGCTGCTAGAAGCGCTACGGGCCCTGGGCGCCACCGTTGAGGACGACGGCCGCGGCACGCTCCCGTTCACCATCACCCCGCCCACCCAAATCGCTGCCGAGGTCGACGTCGACGCATCGGCCAGCTCTCAGTTCGTGACGGCGTTGTTGCTGGTCGCTCCCCGCCTGCCCCACGGACTCACCGTCCGCCACGTCGGCGACAACCTGCCAAGCCTGCCGCACATCGACATGACCTGCGAGACGCTACGCAACGCTGGCGTGCGCGTGGATCAGCCCGACTCCTGCACCTGGGTAGTCCACCCCGGAACGATCTCCTTGGGCGACGTCCGCGTAGAACCCGACCTGTCCAACGCCGGGCCGTTCATCGCCGCACCGCTGGTCGCAGGCGGCACCGTCCGCATTCCTGGCTGGCCGTCCACCACCACGCAACCGGGTGCGCTCTTCCCCCAGATCCTGGAACGGATGGGCGCCACCTGCACCCTCGACGGAGATGTGCTGAGCGTCACGGCGCCTGGTCTTGCCGAGGGTCAGATCGACGGCATTGACGCCGACCTGTCACCCGCCGGCGAAATCACACCCACGATCGCGGCACTGTGCGCACTCGCAGATGCGCCATCGGTGCTCACCGGAATCGCCCACCTGCGTGGACACGAAACGGACCGACTTGCAGCAATCTCCACCGAGGTGGACCGCGTAGGCGGACGATGCCTCGCCGGCGACGACTCGCTCACGTTCGACGGACGCCCGCTCACCGGCCTGAAGCCCGCCGTCATGGACAGCTACCACGATCACCGTATGGCGACCTTTGCCGCAGTGATCGGCCTTGCGGTGGATGGCATCGACATTCTGCATGTGGGCACCACGGCGAAGACCATGCCTGACTTCCCTCAGATGTGGAAGGACATGCTGCACCAGTGAGCGACTGGAGCCGCTACGACGAGTCGGACGCGAAAGTGCGTCCCGGCAAAGGTTCGCGTCCCCGCTCCAAACGGCGTCCCCTCCATGAAGACGCCATCTCTGGGGTGGTGGTGGGCGTCGACCGCGGCCGGTTTACAACTCACCTCAACGACGGCACGGAGGTGATTGCGGTCAAGGCCCGCGAGCTAGGTCGCCGCGGGCTAGTCATCGGCGACAGAGTCGGCCTGGTCGGCGACACCACCGGCGCAGACGGCACGCTGGCTCGGATCGTCCGCCGCGAGCCCCGCGCTACCGAGCTCCGGCGCACAGCCGACGACACGGACCCCACCGAACGGGTCATCGTCGCCAATGCTCAGCAACTAGGGATCGTGACAGCACTAGCGGACCCCGATCCCAACCCCCGCATGATTGACCGCTGCCTGGTGGCGGCCTTCGACGCCGGCATGGACGCGCTCCTGATCCTCACCAAAGGAGATCTCGGCAGTGCCGAAGAACTCCGTGCCGCCTATGAGCCACTCGGCGTCACGGTGTTGGTCACCACCATGAGCGTGACGGACGACCATGCCGAGTTCACCGGCATCGACACGCTCAAAGACCTGCTCGATGACCGCGAGTCCGTCTTGGTCGGCTACTCAGGCGTCGGCAAGTCCACGCTTGTCAATGCCCTGGTCCCCGACGCAGGGCGTGCCACCGGACACGTCAACGACGTCACCGGGCGTGGCCGCCATACCTCGACCTCGGCGGTGGCGTTCGACCTCCCCGATGGCGGGCGCATCATCGACACCCCCGGCGTACGGTCCTTTGGGCTCGCGCACGTTGATCCCGACCACTTCATCGCGGCCTTCCCCGACGTGGCACAAGCCGCCGCGGACCACTGCCCTCGCGGATGTACCCACGAGTCCGCAGAGGCCGGATGCGAGCTCGACGCGTGGGCGACGAGCGAGTCCGAACGCGCGCGGGTGGACTCGATTCGCCGGCTCCTCGCCTCGCGTTCGGACAGCAACTCCAGCCGCTAGCCTGGCCCTATGACTTCTGGCTCGTACTCGTCCGACCTCGCGCTCGCGCTTCGTATCGCCGATGCCGCGGACGAGCTGACCTTGGCAAACTTCGACTCGGCAGACCTGACCGTCGAGTTGAAGGAGGACGACACTCCCGTGACGGCGATCGATCGGGAGGCCGAGCGCCTAGTACGTGACGTCCTCGCGCAGGAACGCCCCGAGGACGCCGTGCTCGGCGAAGAGTTCGGCGCAGTGGGGGACTCCCGGCGCCAGTGGGTCGTAGACCCGATCGACGGCACCAAGAACTACATCCGGTCGGTCCCTGCATGGGCGACGCTGATCTCTTTGCTCGACGACGGTGTCCCGGTCGTGGGGGTGGTTTCCGCTCCCGCATTGGGCCGGCGCTGGTTCGCTGCCCGCGGTGAAGGCGCCTGGCGCGGTCATGCACCTGAGTCGGCAACGCGGCTTCAGGTGTCACCAACCGGCGACCTCGCGGAAGCGTCACTGTCATACTCCTCGCTCAGCGGCTGGGAAGAGCGCGGGCTACTCCCCCACTTCTTGGACCTCACCAGGTCGCTGTGGCGCACGCGCGCATTCGGTGACTTCTGGAGCTACATGATGGTCGCTGAAGGGGCTGTCGACATCGCCTGTGAGCCCGAACTCGCACTGCACGACATGGCAGCGCTCGTGCCGATCGTGGAGGAAGCTGGCGGTGTCTTCACCTCCATTGCCGGCGCCCCCGGCCCTCACGGAGGTGACGCGGTCGCCACCAACGGGATCCTGCATCCGAAGGTGATCTCAGCGCTCACGTCACGCTGACGCGCTCAGCCACGAGAGCCGACCAGAGGGCTTCAGAGCCCGTCTGTCCCCTACTCAGGCCGGGGAATCTGCGCGAACTCCGACGAGTCCCACCACAAGAGATCGCGCTCAGCCAGGTCATCCCAAGCCGACTCGTGTCCCCTTGCGGCACGCGCCACAGCATCGGCTGCCTCCACCTCATCGACAAAAGCGCACACCACGTCACTAGGCACCACCTTGCCGCTCAATGCCACCGCCGCAGGGTGGTCACCGGCGACCTCGCGCACGTCGGCCCGCGAAAAGTCAACGACAAGGACCGCTCGCAGGTCAGCCCCACGGGTCTCAATGGACGCCGCAGCGGCGATATCGCGCACCTGCTCCGCCAGTTCCTCCTCATCCTCCAAGGATGAAATGTCGAGAAGCCGTGGCGTCACCGCAAAAGCACGTTCCACCTCAAGACCGCCAGTCACACTAGCGTCAAGATCAGCAAGAGTCGCCGGAACATACACGCGCATGGTTTCAGTGTGTCAGGAGCGGTGCGGCGATGCTCGTATTCCGCGCCGGAGCAGGCAGACCTTCGTCAAGAGCAGCGGCCACACCCGCAACCGCCTTGCGCAGCCGCGAACGCGGGACTCGCTCCGCGAGAGTCTGCCCAGACAACGTCGCGGCATCGGCGGATCGCGGATCCCACGGAAGCATGAACGCCTCACTCACACCCGCATAACGCACCAGCGCATCCGCGAGAGTCTGTTCCGGTTGAGGTCCAGCGACCTCGGGACGTACTCGGTTCACCACCACGACAGGATCATGCGGCACTACCTGGCGAAGGGTTTCCAAGCCCTGGATGAGGCGTTGCACGCTCACCGGCTCGGCAGAGCCCACCGCCACGACAGTGTCCGCTGCGGCCAGCGCCGAAAGGGTCGCTCCGTGGCGTTGCGGGGCACGCGTATCAAACGTGAGTTCTTCGTCCTGATCGAGGCCAAACCCCGCGTCCACCACCACGACATCGGCGCACCGGCGCGCCAACTCCCACACCACATCGAGCGCAACCCCCGGCACCTCGGGCCACCGTTGAGGCCGGGAGATACCTGCAAGGACACGCAACCCAGGTCCCACCCGGTGGGCATGCATGTCGATGAGTGCTGGTTCAGCGGTACCTGCCGCACACGCTCGTGCGACAGCCACGAGCCCGGGCGCCTCGTCAAGCAGCCCGCATGCCTGCGCCACAGCGCCACCATAGGTATCCGCGTCAATCACGAGCGTCTCGAGACCGCGGGCAGCAAGCTCTGCGCCCACATTGACCGCTACCGTGGTGCGGCCGGGAGCTCCCGTTGGCCCCCACACCGCCATCATTCGGCCACGCCCCGCATCTGCCGGCCGCGCAACCTGGGGTGACGACCTCACCGCCGGTTGTGACACGGCCGCCAGCACGCCCTCGACGAGCGGGCCGGGATCCGTGGTCGTCAGCACATGGGCGATTCCCAAGGCCTGCAACCGAGCGGCCCCGTCACGGTCTGCTGCGACAGCCACGACCACGCAGCCTGCCATCGCCTGCACCACCGACCGCGTCAGCGATGGCTGCTCCATCACCACGACCACCGACCCCAGCCCGCTTTGGGCCGCGGCTTCAGCCTCCACCAGATCCGCGCATCGGCTCACGACTGAGAGCTCAGGTGCTTGATCCAGTTCAGCGCACGCCCGTGCCTCGAGGTCACCGGTGAGCGCGACGATGACGCCGTGGACAGCCACTACACGTCCCCCAGGCCCACGACGGTTAAGACTCCGTCGCCCGAGGTCGCCTGCAGGAAGGCCGCGACATCGGCATCAGGCACGACGATATGAACCGTGACGTGTCCCGAGGCTCCCAGGCCACTGTCGCGTTCCACGTCCGCGACGACGAGCTGCTCCCCCACCAACACGGTCGAGGTCTCCTGCTCATTAGTCGCTGGCGTTGTCAGCCACACGTCGACCACGGTGCCGCGGTCGATATCCTCTGCAACCGCGGTGCTCACTCGAATCCCCACGGACCGGACGTGGACGCTCGCGTCCTCCGCAAGCGCGCCCACGGGCAGCAGTTCCCCGGCTCCGACCGTGCGGGTCACGACGGACCCCCAGGGCGCCTCCGGCCCCGCCTCCCAATAGATGTCGTGATCCACCTGGACGTAGGCGACGCGAGTGTTCTCCTCCGACACCACCGCACCTGGTGGCAGCGCCTCGGTCGCCACGTAATACGGAAGGGTCTCGTCGGCCGAGCGCAACGCCATCGACACTCCAGCCACGGCCAACGCGATCAATGCGATACCGACCAGCAGCCGCGGATCGCGCCACGATGGCCGTCGTACCCGTCCCGCAACTGTCCCAGAACTTCCCATCAGTTTCCCCCTTCATATGGGTGTGGTCGCCGTACGACCTCGGGTCACCACCTGGACAGAATGCCCGGCGCGCGAAGGGCCGACAAGGCCCTGTGGACAACGGTGGGCACCACTGCCCCCGTGTCACAATGGCGACATGGCTCCGCGCTTCCTAAAACTCGAAGATGTGCAGGACATCCTCAACATCTCTGCACAGCAGGCGTACTCCTTGGTGCGCAGCGGAGAACTCCCCGCCATTCAGGTAGGGGGGCGTGGCATTTGGCGCGTCGAGGCAGCTGAGCTTGAGTCCTACATCGCCCGCCAGTACGCCGTCACGCGGGAGAAGACACGCGAAGACGCTTAACCCCAGGGGGTCGATGAGATCCTCACCAGGGTGTGGAAGGGCACTGTCACCCCGGCACGACTTGCGGCCCCGGTATCCCGGCTGCGGTCAAGGTCGCAGTGGTCACTTCCCACCGCATTGATGACGCCCCACCAGCAGTAGCCCTGCGTCACGACCTCGACGCGCGCGCGGTCGCGTGCAATGGCTCGCAGTGCGCTGGCCAGTGTGAGGCGCCGGTCGACCACGCCTGCGGGCGCGACGAACGCGGCAGCCCCGACTAGCCCGGCGATCTGGGCGAGCGGGATGAGGTGTTCGCGGTGCTGCGCGTCCACGAGTAGCGCCCACGCACCGCACGCCTCCGTGAGCACGCCCTCCACGCTCCTTCCATCAGACGTCAGGACCTGGAGCGGGCGGCCCACCGAGGCGAGCAACCTGCCCACGAGTTCCACGGAAGCCCTGTCTGACCTGGTGCGGGCGCTGACGTCTGCCCTCCGGTCTTCCTCCTCAGCGGCGACCATTTGGTTCTCGAGGTCCGCGAACAACGACTCCCAACGCATGAGGTCACGGTAGTGACACCCCTCATGACTGTCCGACTTATCCACATTTTCCGGGTTGCCATGGACACTGAGAAGAAGAGTGAAGTACATCTAATGTTATCAAACAACATCAAATGGCATTGGAAGACCTCATGAACAGTTCCCACTTTCGACGTGCCCTCGGTTTCGCCCGCGCTAGTGTCCTGGTCATCGCGACCGGCGCGCTCACCTGGTGCCTCGCGTGGCTCACGCAATCGCTGGCTCAGTCCACGCCCCTCCAAGGCGGCTATGGCCCTTGGCGCATCGACGACCTGGTCGCCATCACGTGCGGCGCCGCAGGCACTCTCATCGGGCTGTACCTCACCCTGACTGGCGCGCTGTTCATCCTCACGTCGTCAAGTAGAAGCGGCTGGGCATTCGTGTCACGCATCGCCCCTGCGACGTGGCGCAAGGTAGTCGGCGCCTCACTGGGAGCTGCCGTCGCCTCCGGCGCCGCCGTGCCCGCCATCGCAGCAACCGACCCCGCTCCCGACAACGCGGGTTGGGTCCACGTAGAAACCGTTCACGAAGAACCGCGCTCCCACTCCGCTGCACCGCTGGCAGTCACCCCCATTGCCGCCGCATCCGAAGCACCTGACTCGGAGGCAACCCCCACGGTCACCGTGGCACCGGGAGACTCCCTGTGGTCCATTGCCGCCGACCATGGCGTCACAGACGGATCCGCTGCCGAGATCAATGACGCATGGCGAGACCTCTATGACCACAACCGTGAGGCGGTGGGCGATGATCCGGGGCTCATCCATCCCGGAGACACCTTGGAACTCCCAGAAGGGTGGCGAGCATGAGTGCGCAGCCCCTCGTATCCACCAGCGCCGCACATCCGTGGGTTCGCCCCAAGACGCAACTCGGCAACCCCTCGCCCTTGGCCTGCACGTTGGCGAAAGTCACGGCAGAAGCCGTCGTCGGCGGAGACTCTCTTCAGTCGATATACCGGTGGGTCTCCCCGGAAACGCGCCAGAGACTAGAGAAGCAACGCTCTCTCGCACGACGTGCCGGGCGGACACCCGTGATCGCCCACGTGCAACGCATCCGCGTCGAACGAGTCTCAGAAGACGCGGCGGAGGCCGCCGTCATCGTCAACATTGCGGGACGCTCCAGGGCCGTGGCGATCCGGTTAGAGACCGTCCACGGCCGCTGGCTCGCAACTCACATCGATGTCTTGTGAAAGGTGCGGCTTAGTCGTCTTCGTTCTTGCCGTGACACATCTTGTACTTCTTCCCTGATCCACAGGGGCACGGCGAGTTCTTGGCGGTGCCGGGGAAGGTGGCGCCGTCGTCCTCGGGCTTGGCCTTTCCGCCGTCCTTGGGCTTCTTCACCGTTGCCGTGCCGTCTTCCGACGGTCCGGAATACGTCAATGCACCCATCGACGACTGCATCAAAGCGCCCGGCGTTGCCGACTGTGTCGACACCGGACGACGCTGTGGCTGGGCGGATGCGGCAGTCGCCGCGGCAGAGTCGGCCGTGACCTGAGCCTGAGCCTGCGGCTCTGGCTGGCGCTTTTCCACGCGGTACAGGACCTGGATGGACTGTTCCTTGATTCCGTCCGTCATGGCTTGGAAGAGCTGGTAGCCCTCGCGCTGGTACTCCGTCAACGGGTCGCGCTGACCCATCGAACGCAGGCCGATGCCTTCCTTGAGGTAGTCCATTTCGTACAGATGTTCGCGCCACTTGGCGTCCAACACCTGCAGCACAACCTGGCGTTCCACCGTCCGCAGGATCTCTTCTCCAAGGCGCTCCTCGACGGCTTCGTACTGGACCTTGGCGTCCGCCACGAGTTCACGCTCGAGGAAGCCCGGGGTCAGCAGATCCACACCGCCGGCTTCTTCGATGAGCTCTTCCTCGGTGAGCGACACCGGGTACACAGCACGGAGGTCCTTCCAGAGTGCTTCAAGGTCCCAGTCCTCGGGGCTACCCACCAACGTTGCGGAGCGCACATAGGCACCCACTACGTCCTCAATGAAGGAGTTGACCTGAGTCTCGAACTCTTCACCATCGAGCACGCGGCGACGCTCCGCGTAAATCACCGAACGCTGGGAGCTCATCACGTCGTCGTACTTCAGGATGTTCTTGCGAATCTCCGCGTTACGGCCCTCGAGCTGAGCCTGGGCGCTCCGCACTCCACGAGTCAAGACCTTGGACTCAATGGGCATGTCGTCTGGAATCGCCGACGAGTTCATCATCGCCGCAGCCATTCCGGACTGGAACATACGCATCAGGTCGTCTTCAAGCGACAGGTAGAAGCGCGACTCACCTGGGTCACCCTGACGACCAGAGCGGCCACGAAGCTGGTTGTCGATGCGGCGCGACTCGTGACGTTCGGTGCCCAGCACGTAGAGTCCACCGGCTTCGAGAACTTCGTCGTGCTCCGCCGTGACGTCGTCCTTGGCCTGCTGAAGAACCTCGTCCCACACGCGCTCGTACTCTTCAGGATTCTCCTGAGGATCGAGTCCGCGAGCTGTCATCTCCTGCACAGCACGGAACTCGGGGTTACCGCCCAGCATGATGTCGGTTCCGCGACCGGCCATGTTGGTGGCGACTGTCACAGCCCCCTTGCGGCCCGCTTCGGCCACGATGACGGCCTCTTGCGCGTGCTGCTTGGCGTTCAACACCGAGTGCTGGATGCCGCGCTTGCGCAACTCCTTGGACAGGCGCTCGGACTTCTCCACGGACACGGTGCCCACCAGCACCGGCTGGCCCTTGTCGTGGCGTTCCAAGATGTCGTCGATCACTGCGGCAAACTTCGCTGCCTCGGTCTTGTACAGCAGGTCAGCCTTGTCCATGCGGATCATGGGCTTGTTGGTGGGAATGGGCACCACGCCCATGCCGTACGTGGCGTTCAGTTCTGCGGCTTCCGTCTGTGCGGTACCGGTCATGCCCGCGAGCTTGGAGTACTGACGGAAGTAGTTCTGGAGGGTAATCGAGGCGTACGTCTGGTTCTCCGCCTTGATCTGTACGCCTTCTTTGGCCTCGATGGCCTGGTGGAGTCCGTCGGAGTAGCGCCGGCCCTTGAGGAGTCGACCGGTGTGCTCGTCGACGATGTCCACGTCCCCGTTCTGGATCACATAGTCGCGGTCGCGGCGGAACAGTTCCTTTGCCTTCACGGCGTTGTTGAGGAAGCCGATCAGAGGGGTGTTGGCAGGGTCGTACAGGTTGTCGATCCCGAGCGCTTTCTCCACCTTCTCGATGCCCGGTTCGAGCATTCCGACGGTGCGCTTCTTCTCTTCTACCTCGTAGTCCTCTTCCGCAACCAGTTCACGGGCGATGCGCGCGAACTCGGTGTACCAACGACCGTGATCTGCGGACGAGGGGCCAGAGATGATGAGCGGGGTACGGGCTTCATCGATCAGAATCGAGTCGACCTCATCGACGATCGCGTAGTTGTAGCCGCGGTGAACCAGGTTCTTGGCGTCGAGCGCCATGTTGTCGCGTAGATGGTCGAAGCCGAACTCGTTGTTCGTGCCGTAGGTGATGTCCGCGGCGTACTGCTCGCGGCGGTCTTCGGAGGACATGCCGGACAGGATGCAGCCGGTTTGGAGTCCCAGGAACCGGAACACTCGGCCCATCAGTTCAGACTGGTAGGAGGCCAGGTAGTCGTTCACGGTAACGATGTGAACGCCCTTGCCCTCAAGCGCGTTGAGGTACGCGGGCAGGGTCGCGACCAGGGTCTTACCTTCACCGGTCTTCATTTCCGCGATGTCGCCGCCGTGGAGCGCGGCACCACCAAGAATCTGCACGTCGAAGTGACGCATGCCGAGGGTACGGCGGGAGGCTTCACGCACAGCGGCGAAGGCCTCCGGCATCAGGGACTCGAGCGACTCGCCGTCGTCGACTCGCTTCCTGAACTCGGTGGTGAGTTCACGCAGCTCTGCGTCACTCAGTTCCTCGTACACACTCTCCAAGGAGTTGGTCAGGGTGACGATCTTGTTGAGGCGGCGCAGCTGGCGTCCCTCTCCCATCCTGACGATGCGGTCGAGCACAGACACGAAGTGACTCCTCAAGCTTTAGGTTGGATCCTGGTCCATCGTAGGCCGTTAGCGCACTGCGACTCGAACGTCTCGCTGTTGGCGCAACGCAAGAGGCCCGCACCTCCGCCCTGTAGCGAGGTTTCGCTTGGGGGTGGTGCGGACCTCTTTTACTGCTGGGTCCGGAACTGGCTAGGCCTGGGCTGCCTCGGCGACGACCTCGGCATGGTCGGTTTCAAGGTGGATCACGCCATAGGTCCAGCCGCGGCGGCGGTACACGGCGGAGGGGAGGTTCGACTCGGAGTCGTGGAAGAGGTAGAAGTCGTGCCCCACCAGTTCCATCTGGTCGATTGCCTCAGACACCGTCATGGGAACACCGTCGTGTGTCTTGGAGCGGATCACGATCGGGGTGCCGTCGATGGCAACCTCGCGCGTGTGGCCTTCTGGAGCACCTTCCCATGCCTGTACGGAAGCGGCTTCGTCAGGCTCTGGGGCCGATGCTGCGGACTCTTGTGACGCGAGGTCTGCGACGACGGCGTGGAGAGACGGCTTGTTGTTGTGGCGCTTGGAGTGACGTTCGCGGCGCTTGCGCAGTTGCTCAAGGATCCGTGCTTGAGCGCGGTCGAGAGCAATGAGCCGGTCGTCAGCGTCAGCTTCAGCGCGGAGGATCCCGCGGGGACCGTGGAGGGTAATCTCCACCTTCTCGCGGTTCCCCGACAAGTGAGGGTTGCGTTCATGGACCACGTGAACCTCTGCTCGGTTCATCTTGGGGGCAACTTCCTCGACCTTTTCCATCTTCTCGAAGATCGTGGTGCGCATCTCTTCAGAGACCTTGGTGTGGCGTCCGACGATGGCGATGTCCATGGTGCAGCTCCTTCGCATTGCGGTGGGGGCCGGGGCGAATCCGCTCTCCGGCCAGGGTGATTCACGGCGGCGCCTCTCGCGCCTGCTGGCATCACCTCCCTGGCTGTGAAGGTGCGACGGGTGACCGTCGACGTTGTAGGTCCACATTAGACCGAAATGTGAGCCGATGCGAGGACGTTAGGCACATGCCAACACCAGCGCGCCGTGTACCTGCACGTGGTGTTCGCGCAGAGCCAACGCACAGGCCGCGAGGGTCGCGCCGGTCGTGACGACGTCGTCCACGAGGAGGACCGATGCGGGTGGCACGGCGCGTACACGGACGGCTCCATGCGTGGAGCGCCATCGGTCTCTGGTGGAGCCACCGCGGGATTCCCCTGCACCGAGTGTCATACTCCGACGCAGCGCAGTGGTGCCGAGTCCCGTGGCGGCTCCGCGGGCGAGGAGCGCTGTGAGGTCTGCGCCGCGTGCAGCGATGGATCGTGGGCGTGACGGCACGGGCACGACCGCCGGGGCACGGGCACTGCCAGGGATGGCGCCGCTGTCACGCAGGTGACGTGCTGCACGGACCATCGTGGCGTGGAAGAAGCGGTCGAGGTCGCGGCGGCGTCCGTCTTTCCACGCCCCCACCATCTCGTGGGAGGCTCCCTGCAGGTCGGTGCAGCTCCACACCGGAAACAGGGGTTGGTCGTCGATGGTGAGTCGGGGTGCACCCGACTCGCATCTCAACGGGGACTCCCACCACAGGGCTGCACATTCCTCGCACACGATCACGTCGTAGAGTCCGCATCCTGGACATGCGGTGGGGACCGCGAGCCGGGTCACGTCCCGAACCGCTTGGTTCAGGACGCTGCGGATAGAAACACCCAGGGGTTGCATGGCTCCAGGGCACCGGAGGGACGGCGAGCCGGGCAAGGGCAAGGACAGCGGCCGTGTACACCCGACCGTTGGCAAAGGCTTGGGGACGGCAGTGAATGCGGAGGAGCTACCCTGCGTACGCGATGTCGGTAATTCCCTCAAGCACCTGCGACCACGAGGTTCCGGACCGCTCTTCGACTGTGCCCTCTGCGGAGGCAACCACCAAGGACGTCACTCCAGAACGTGCCGAGACGCTTACCGCGTCACGCACGGTCGCGAGCGCCGCGGTAGCGCCCCCCACGGTGACCGTCCATAGCGGCGATGCGCTTCCCTCGACAGGCTCGCCCAGCACGGCAAACGTCAGGTCATCGACCCAGGAAATGTCGACGCCCAGTCCTACCCCTGGACCCACCGGCTTGGGTTCTCCCAGGGCGAGCGGAACCCCTGCAGAGTCACGGACCACGGCCACTACTTCAAGAATGGGTTGCCCTCCGGTGCGGGACTGCACCGCAACGTATGTGCCGGAGGGAGACACCGACACGGCGTTGATGGAGCGCCCCGACAACCAGTCGGCGCCTAGCGTGATCGTCTCGCCGTCGGTCGTGACGACCTGCAGTCCACCGCCGGCCTGCCGAGCGACCCACAAGTCGCCGTACCGGTCGAAGCTCGGGTCCACGGCATCGTTGGCGGCGAACACCAGGGTCGACTCCACCACGTCGGTGGCGTCGCTCGCAGCATCGGCTGGCACGGCGGCATCCCAACCGCCAGCCAAGGCGCGCGTGACTGACACTCCTTCGCCGGTCACAAAGGCCGTGGAGCTTCCGTCGTAGTTCCGCGCGACACCGCGCGTGCCCTCCGGCAGTAGCCCGATCTCCCCTGGTGTGATGCGCACTTCCTCGCCATTCCACAAGCCCAGGCGGTTGTCGACAATGACGGCTGCATAGCGATCAGGCACTGGCACGGGGTCGAGGTCAATCTCCACTTCATCGGAGATCGGCAGTCCACCGATGCGTACGTCGACGGACGTGACATCTGGCAATGACGACAGCGTCAAACGCAACTGCTCATCAGCGAGCGCTCGTTCGGTCAACGTTCCCGCCGATTGCGCGGTGAGATCCACCGTCGCGACCCCACCGTCCACCACCACTGACTCCACTGCCAGCGCGGCCGTCGCGGGGAAACCCGTCTCGACAGCATCGGCCAGCCACGCGGACGGCCCCTGCACCAGCTCACGTGCTGCCGCAGTGGCCGCAAAGTTATCCGGCAGCCATCGCAGTTCACTGGTCGCCATGCTCAAGTCCGATGTCGCGAACACCAGGGGAACTTGGCGGTAGAAACTCTGGAAGTTGGCGGCAGTCACGACCACGCCATCTGCCAGTTCGGAGATACGCCACTGGCCGTCGACTTCCGTCATCTCGAACACCAGTTGCACCACGTCTCCTTCGGTGGCGTCGGAACGCAACCCTGAGTCGTCCAGTGTCGAGTCCAATGGCACCTCGTACGCCACGGTGTGACTTTCCTCGTCCCACTCAGGTGCGACGGCGCCGGAGGAATACACAATCGTCTGAGCGCCCGGGTCCCATTGGGCGGCAGCCTCGTCGGTGAGGAACTGGCGCGCCACCGTGAAGTCAGTCGCCACTCCACCGGCCGATGCCGTCAGAAAGCCTGTCACGATCGCCGCGGGGCCATCCTCAGGGGCAGGCCCCGAGAGAATGGGTTCAAAGGGAGCCACGGGAAGCACTTCGCCGTTGCCCTCCGCGACCTCCCCTTCCGTGGGAATCGCGGCACACGCCGTCAGCGTGACTGCGAGCGCAGCCATCCCTGCCACCATCGCGCGGTTCATCGGTCCTCCTCCGGCTCAGGCAAGTCGACCCCGGGGAACTCCACTTCAGGCCCCACTTCATCAAAGGACCCTTGCCTCATGACCAAAGGCAACGGCTGATTCTTGCCGATCCCCTCGTGAGTGCGCGGCAGCAGCAACCGAAAACTGGCGCCCTGCCCTGGAGAACCCCACACTTCGAGTTCTCCACCATGCAGCTGCGCGTCTTCCAATGCAATGGATAGCCCCAAGCCGGTGCCGCCCATGGTTCGGGCGCGCGCCGCATCGGCCCTCCAGAACCGGTCAAAAACCCGATCCACTTGTTGCGGCGTCAAGCCCACGCCGTGGTCCCGTACCACCACTGCGGTGGAACGTCGGTCCGACCGCACCGACACGTCAACGGAGGTCTCTTGCGCGTGCTCGATCGCGTTCGACAGCAAGTTGCGCAGGATTCGGCCCACGCGGGGGCGGTCGATCGACGCCGTGTGCTCCCCTTCGGACACACGCAGACGCAACGGCACGCCCAGCTCTTGGGCGACAGGCAGCATCGCCTCCACCTCATCACGAACTACGTCTGCCACATCCATCCTCTCGAACTCCAGTTGAGCCGAGCCTGCATCGATGCGGGAGATTTCCAACAGGTCCGCCAGCAGCGCTTCAAAGCGATCAAGCTGGTTGATGAGGAGCTCCGACGAACGCGCCACCGCCGGTGGGAAGTCCTCTCGAGCGTCGTACAACACGTCCGATGCCATCCGGATGGTCGTCAATGGCGTACGCAGCTCATGAGAGACATCCGAGACGAAGCGGCGCTGCAGACGCGACATCCGCTCCATACGGGTGATCTGACGTTGCAATGACTCCGCCATGTCGTTGAAGGTCTGGGCCAGGGTCGCCATCTCATCATGCCCACGCACCGTCATGCGTTCGCTGAGCCGTCCCTCCGCCAGCCGTGACGCCACACGGGATGCCCGGCGCACCGGTCGCACTGCTTGGGCGGTGACGAACCACGTCATCAGCACCACCAAGCCCACCAGAACAACGGCACCCAACGCCAGGACACGTTGGATCAACGCCAAGGTGGCCTGCTCGTCCGCCATGGAGTACACGAAGTACAGCTCATAGGGGCCCGCCACCCCAAGGTTCAGACTGGACCCCACCACGATGCCAGGGGTCTCCGTGCCCGGCAGCTGGACGAACTGCCACGGCTGCGTCATGTCCCCCTCAACCGCTTCACGCATGTCCGGAGAAATCGCATCGCGAATGTCCGCCACACCCGTCGTGGACTCACCTACGGTCAACGGGATCGAGGACGTGTTGGCAGGGTCGCGCAACATGACGAGGCCACGGTTCTCGCCACCCAGCGCACGCAGTTCCAGCATGAGGTCGTACACGAACTGCTGCATCTCCGCCGGGTTCACAGCGGTCGTGGTGTCGGCTCGTTCCTGGGCAATCGCCGAATCGCGGGCGCTTTCCGACAGGACTCGCTCCACCCGGCCATCGACCAAGCCGTCCCGAATTTCGTCAGTGACGTACGCACCAAGCGCGAGCACTGTGCCAATGCCGACCACCAGAGTCGACGTCACGATGCGCAGCGACAGCGATCGCGACCACCGGCGTCCTAGCGTCCGCAACGGAGCCACCACGGTGGCACCCCACGAACGGCCAGACGCGGTCACGACTGATGCGCGCCGGCTTTGTACCCGACTCCGCGAACGGTCTGAATGATCTCCGGGTGCTCCGGGTCCTTCTCGATCTTGGCGCGCAGACGCTGAATGTGGACGTTGACCAAACGCGTGTCCGCAGCGTGACGGTAACCCCATACGTCTTCAAGGAGCACTTCCCGGGTGAACACCTGGCCCGGGGCCCGCGCAAGCGTCACCAACACATCAAACTCGAGTGGCGTCAGCGGAATCACGGCACCGTCACGCGTCACGCGGTGTCCGGTCACGTCGATCTCCAGGTCGCCGATGCGCACCACCGCAGGCACCGCGTTGTCGTTGCGGCGTAGGCGTGCACGCACTCGCGCGATCAGTTCGCGGGGCTTGAAGGGCTTAGGGATGTAGTCGTCCGCGCCGGACTCCAGCCCCAGCACCACATCCACTGTGTCCGACTTCGCGGTCAGCATGATGATGGGGACCCCGGACTCGGCCCGGATCTCACGGCAGATGTCGATGCCCGAACGTCCCGGCAGCATGAGGTCCAGCAGGATCACGTCAGGGTTGAGGTCCCTGAACGCTTCTACCGCCTTGTCGCCGTGATCACAGAAAACAGGGTCGAACCCGTCGCCGCGGAGAACGATTCCCGTCATCTCCGCCACTGCAGGATCGTCGTCGACCACCAAGATGCGTGCCGTCATACGGCAATCTTGCCATGAGTCTGGTGCACCACCTGGGGACTCACCGTTCAGCGGCCCGTTGACATGGCAGGATGGGCCTGGTTACCGAAAGTGGGGGTCATGACCGCAACACCACCGCAGCCGCCAGAACAGCATGCCTGGCAAGGAGCCGCACCCGGCGCTGCACCAACGCCAGCACCGGATGCTGCACCCGCCGCTGGCCCCGCCCCAGTGGCCCCAGCAAACCCAGCACCGCAGATGCCGCCGACCCCGCCTCCGCCTGCACCAGGCACGTATAGCCCGGGGGCGTATGGCACCTCGCAGCCGGGAGCGCACGCCTCACCTCCGGGACCGCAGGCGATCCCAAGTTTCCGTTCCTGGCAGCCAGGGATCATCCCGTTGAGGCCGATGTCCTTCGGAGACTTCCTGTCGGCGCCGTTGAAGGCCATGCGATTTGCGCGCGGACCGGTTTTGGGTGCGCCCGTACTCCTCACGGTGTTCTCCGTGGCCGTGATGCTCGTGGCGATGTGGTCCTACTTTGGAGATCCCGCGCTCGCGATCCTGCCCGCCGGAGACGTCCCAGCATCTCTGTCGGGTCTCACCATTGTGTTGGGAATCATCGCTCTGGCTTCGATCTTCGCCACTGACGTCCTTGCAGGCGCGTTCGTTGCGCCGGGTGTGTCCCGCGCCGTCATGGGAGAGAAGCTCTCTGTCGGTGGCGCCTGGGCTCTCGTGAAGCGTCGCCTCGGCTCGCTCATCGTGCTCTACCTGGTGGCAGGCGCGCTCATGCTCGGAGTCATGGTGCTGGCATTCTTGCCAATGCTGCTGGCCCTGGCGGGCGACCCCGCCGCGGGGGTAGCCGGGCTCACCATCTCCATGGCGCTGCTGTTCATTGTCGCGTTGCCGGCGTTCTTCATGATCACCATGTTTCAGGGAATCGCGCGCGCCATCATCGTGATGGAGAACGTGTCCTTCCGCGCCGCGTTCCGTCGCACCCGCCTGCTGATCAAGGGCCGGTTCTGGTGGTCAGTCCTGATCGTGTTCGTGTGCGCAGTACTCATCAGCGTCATCGCGGGCATCTTCCAGTCCGTGGGACAGTTCGGGGCCATCTTCGTGGTGCTGTTCATGCCCGAGTCAGAGATCGCCGTCATTCTGGCGTTCGTGGTGCTCTACGGACTCACGTACATCGTGAGCCTCGCGCTCACGTACATGTACATGGGCGGGGTATATGCGCTGATCTACATCGACGCCCGGATGCGCCACGAAGGATTCGACATGGACCTTGCGCGCGCAGCTGAGGCTCGCATGATGGCGGGACATCACTAGCCGATGCCGCTGTCCACCATCGTCACCCCGGACGCAGACGAAGCGCGTCGATGGGCGGAGGAAGAACTCTCCCGACCCGAGTACAGGGAAGAAGGCCAGCCCTGGTACGAACGCGTGATGGAGTGGTTCAACGAACTGCTCGACAACGCAGGTGCCGTCGCATCCGGGTTCCCGCTGACCGCAGTGCTCATCGCAATCGCGGTGACCGCGGTGATCGTGGGCGTCGTGATCTGGATTGTGATGGGGCCGATGCGCCGGTCCGGTGTGTCCGCTTCTGAAGCAGCATTCGAGCCCGGAGATACGCGGTCCGCAGAGCAGATGCGCGCTGCCGCACACGCGGCAGCGCAGCGCGACAACTGGGATCTCGCGACGATGGAGATGTTCCGCGCCTTGGTCCGGGGGCTGGACGAACGCGGCGCCATTGATCTGACGGCGGGAACCACAGCACACGAGGCAGCGACTGCTGTGGACAGGCTGCCGTTGGCCGCTGGCCGAGCTGCCGGGGCCGCGCAACTCTTCGATGAGGCGCGTTACGGCGACGGCGGACTGGACAAGGCAGCCTGGGAGCATGCGGCGTCCCTAGAGAAAGACCTCCGGAACACTCGACGTCAGGCGGTGGTCTCGGCATGACCGCGACCTACGTGCAGGCGTCGCCTACCCAAGGTGCTGGCGCCACGCTGCGGCAGCATCCCTTGGTCGTCGCCGCGGTCGTCGTGCTCATGCTGATCATCGGGGTCCTCGCGATCACCTCGCAGCCCGAGGACGGCACGCCATTGTCCCCGGCCAACCCGGGGCCCGATGGCGCACGCGCGGCGGCGCAGATCCTTGGCGATCAGGGTGTCACCGTCACCCACGCGGACACGCTGTCGGGTCTCGAGATTGACGACGCTGCCCACACGACGCTGGTGATCGCTTCCCCAGAGAACTTGAGCTACGACCAGATTGAGGCCGTGTTGGCCTATCCAGGAGACATCATCTTCCTGGGCGCGGACTACGGCGTGGTCGACCTCCTCGGTGGGCCCGATGCCACGGCATCGTCCTACATCCCGTCGCAGCCGGCAGCCGCGACCTGCGACGATCCCGACGCCCTTGCCGCCGGCACGGTGACGGTCACGGCGGGAGTGCAGTTCCCGGAGTCGCCGCAGACGGAGCAGTGCTTCACGGTGGACGGCTCAAGCGCTTACGTGGCGCATGAACGCGGGAGCGGCGCTGAGGCTTCGACGGTCCGGATCATCGCTTCCGCTGCGCTCGTGACGAACGCGGACCTCGCCACCGAGGGCAACGCAGCCTTGGCGCTGCGTGCGCTAGGCCACCACCCCCACGTCGCGTGGTACGTCGGCAGTTTCTACGATCTGTCGATGCCGCCGTGGACCGGCGGCGACGGAGACGACGGCGACGAGACAGCCGCACCCGCCGTCCCCACCACCTCAGACCTCCTCCCGCCCTGGTTCATGCCAGTCCTGTTCATCTTGGGACTCACCGTGCTCGTCGCCGCGTGGTGGCGGGGACGCCGCTTCGGGCGCCTCGTTCCCGAACCCCTACCAGTCGTGGTGCCAGGTGCAGAAGCGGTCAAGGGCCGCGCGCGCCTGTACCGCAGGGCCAATGCACACGCCCACGCCGGCGCATCCCTGCGGGCGCAAGCCGCGGTCCGCATCGGCCGCCGCCTTGGTGTCCCACGCACCGCGCCTGCTGACGCGCTCATTGATGCCACCCAGCGCGCTACTGGCAGACCGCGGGAACACGTCGCGGCACTACTGACAGGGCCGCTGCCCCACTCGAACGCTGACATGATGACCCTGATCAAGGAGCTCGACTCCCTGGAAAGCGAGGTTCACCGACCGTGACCGACAGCACTCCTGCCCCTCAACCCACGGACACCTCCGCTCCACCTGCGCTGTCTGCGGGGGCGCAAGCACGGACCGCACTGGGCAACGTCCGTACCGAAGTGTCGCGTGCCGTCGTCGGCCAAGACCAAGTTCTCACGGGCCTCGTGATCGCCCTCCTATGTCGCGGACACGTCCTCCTCGAAGGCGTTCCCGGAGTAGCCAAGACGCTGCTCGTGCGCGCTCTGTCCCGGTCGCTTGACCTCGAGTTCTCCCGCGTGCAGTTCACGCCCGACCTCATGCCTGGAGATGTCACCGGGTCCCTGGTCTACGACGCCCGCACCGCAGCGTTCTCGTTCCGTGAGGGCCCCATCTTCACGAACCTGCTGCTCGCCGACGAGATCAACCGCACACCCCCGAAGACTCAGTCATCGCTCCTGGAAGCGATGGAAGAGCGCCAGGTCACCGTCGACGGCGAGCCTCGTGGACTTCCCGACCCCTTCCTGGTGATCGCGACCCAGAACCCGGTCGAGTACGCGGGCACATACCCGCTGCCCGAAGCCCAGCTGGACCGCTTCCTCCTGAAACTTCCCGTGGAGTTGCCCGCGCGCGACGCCGAAATCGATGTGGTGCGCCGCCATGCTCAGGGCTTCGACCCCCGCGACCTTGCCGCCGCGGGCGTGACGGCAGTGGCTGGCGCCACCGACCTGGAGCAGGCACGTGCCGAGGTCCGTCAGGTGGCAATCTCTGACGAGGTAGCCGGGTACATCGTGGACATCTGCCGTGCCACCCGCGAAGCAGCGTCCGTGAACGTCGGCGTTTCCCCCCGCGGCGCGACGGCGCTCATGAACACTGCTCGCGCCTGGGCATGGATGCGCGGCGGCGACTTCGTGACGCCAGACGATGTGAAGGCTCTCGCGCACTGGACGCTCGCCCACCGGATGCAGCTCCTCGCGGAAGCTGAGTTGGAAGGCGTCACCGCATCCACCGTGCTGTCCTCCGTGCTCGCCTCCGTTCCCGTCCCGCGCTAATCATGTACATCACCGGATGGACCGTCCTGCTGTCGGCATTGGGTGCCGTGCCTGCGGTGTGGGCACATTCGCGCGCCTTTGCGTGGGCGTGGATCATCATGGTGGTGGTGTTGGCCTGTGTGGACGCGTGGATGGCGCCCAAGGTGACCGCACTCGGAGTGCGCCGCCACCTGCCGCGCGCGGTGCGATTGACGGAGTCCACGGCAGCCGAACTTGAGGTAGCGAACTTGGGCAAGCGCCGCATGAGGGGCGCTATTCGCGACGCATGGCAGCCGTCCGCGGGGGCGGATGAAACTCGGCATCGGTACACGCTCCGGGCCGGCGAAGCGGTGCGGTTCCGCACGGCTCTGACTCCCACTCGCCGCGGTGACCGTGCTGCAGACCGCGTGACAATGAGGTCTGAAGGGCCGATGCGCCTGGCGGGGCGGCAACGATCGGTCGAGGTTCCGGGCTCGGTCCGGGTCCTGCCGGAGTTCGCCTCCCGTCGTCACCTCCCCTCGCGCATGGCGCGCCTGCGCGAGATCGAAGGCAATACCGCGGTCCAGCTCAAAGGTGCAGGTTCGGAGTTCGACTCCCTACGCGAGTACGTCGAAGGCGACGATGTCCGCAGCATCGACTGGCGGGCCTCGGCACGCCGGGCCGATGTCCTGGTCAAGACGTACCGCCCCGAACGTGACCGGCGTGTCATCACGATCCTCGAAACGGGACGCACGGCGGCCATCAGAATGGGCGATGCTCCCCGGCTGGATGCATCAATGGAGGCCGCACTGCTGCTGACGGCTCTTGCGACACGCGCAGGAGACCGGGTGCAGGTGTCAGCGTTTGACCGTACCGAGCGTGCTCGGGCCATCGGGGTGACAGGCCCGACGGTGATGCCGCAACTCGCAGACGCGCTGTCCACCATCGAACCGTCACTGGTGGAACCCGACTGGCCCGCCGTGGTGCGGCTCGTGCAGTCGCGAGTAAGTCAGCGGGCACTCGTTGTCGTCCTGACTTCCGTCGATGTGACTGCGGTGGACTCTGGACTCGTCGAGGCCGTGGAAGCCCTGAGCCGCAAGCATCTGGTGGTCGTGGGTTCCGTGGAGGACCCCACCGAAGTGGAACTCGCCCAGGGCCGCGAGGATGTCAGCGACGTGTACTCGGCGGCCGCAGCCGCTCGTGCTTCACTCGAACGCGATGCTGTCATCGCGCGTCTGCGTCAATGCGGCGCCGATGTGGTGACGGCACACCCGGATGAGCTCGCCCCCGAGGTCGCCGACCGCTACTTGGCGCTGAAGGCATCGGGCCGCCTCTAACGATTCTCACGGCACCTGCGCCGTGACTGCCACAGCCGCTTAGGAAGCGATCGCGACCTTCGCCGTCGCAAAGTCTCCGTCCACGTCACCGTCGACGGACTCCCGTACCGCAGCTCGACCAGCGACAAACACGTACATCCAGAACGCCGCGCAAGCAATCACGCCGATGCCCACCTTGATCGACCAGGGGATCGCGGCACCCGTAATGAATCCCTCGATCAGGCCCGAGATCAACAGCACCACCGCAAGACCGATGGCGACACCGAAAGCGGTACGGCCCTCTTGTGCCAGGGCAAGGCCACGCGGACGGCCTCCTGGCGCCAGCAACGTCCAGAACAGTCGCAGTCCTGCTCCGGCCGCCACGAACACGGCTGACAGTTCCAGGAGTCCGTGCGGGCTGATGAGCTGGAAGAAGATGCCCAGGTAGCCGGCCTCCGCCATCACCGCGGCCGCCACACCGAGCTGCAGCACCGTGTTGAACAGCAAATACAGCGGGTAGAAGCCGGTGATCCCCAGAGCAATACACTGCGCCGCGATGAACCAGTTGTTCGTCCACACTTGCGCGGCGAATGATCCGGAGTCGTATTCGACGTAGTAGTTGGCGAACTCGAAACTCGCGATCGCCTCGCGCTCGGATGGCGAGCCGATCATCGCCATCGCGTCCGGATTCGACAGCAGCCACCAGGCACAGATTGCCCCACCGAGCACCACCGAAAGTGACACGATGACACCCCACCAGCGGACCCGGTACAGCGCTGCGGGAAGGCTCCTGGTGATGAAGTGCCGCACAGACCTGGTCGAGGATTCGTGGCCACCCGTCAACCACACGCGGGCGCTCGCGAGCGCGATCGAGAGGCGGCTCACCACCGTGGGGTCGGGGGCACTGGACCGGACCGCCGCCAAGTCTGCGGCGGTCGATTGATACAGCCGCGTCAGTTCATCGGCTTCGGCACCTGTGAGACGGCGCGACCGGGCCAACTCCCGCAGTCTCGCCCACCGAGGTTCTCTGGCGCGAGTGAAAGCATCAAGGTCCACGCCGCTACGATGCCATACAACGACCAACCCGGGGGTGAGCGCTGTGAATGAAGACGAGATCGTCATCGGCGAAGGTGTCGCCCTCAGCACGGGCGCAGCCCCGGTCACGATGCGGATGTTGTCCGGCGCGATCGACACGATTGTCTACTTTTGCGGAACGATGCTGATCGTGACGGGCCTCGACGCCACCTTGGGGCAAGTCATGAACTCGGCGGCCGGGGCCGCAGTCGCAATCGCCACGCTGGTCGTGTGCTTCGCGGTGATTCCGGCACTGATCGAGACGTTCACGCGGGGCTACTCCCTGGGGCGCCTGGCTGCCGGAGTGCGCGTGGTCCGTGACGATGGCGGGCCTGTGTCATTCCGGCATGCGTTCATTCGGTCGTTCACGGCGATCGGCGAGATTTACTTCACCTTTGGATTGGTGGCCGTCACCACATCTGCGCTGTCTGCTCGAGGAAAGCGGGTGGGCGACATCCTGGCCGGAACGTACGCGATGCGCGTGCGCGGGGCCGGGAAGGCGCTGCCGCCCGTGATGATGCCGCCCCATCTAGCGCCGTGGGCACGTGCCGCAGATATCCGTCGCCTTCCCGATGGCCTGGCGCTCACGTGCCGGACTTTCCTGGGACGGGCGCCCGGACTGCGTCCTGAGTCACGTGCGCGACTCGGCACCGAGTTGGGCGCGGCCGTGGCCGATTACGTTTCCCCCGCTGCGCCCGCTGGCACGCACCCCGAGTACCTCATTGCTGCGGTCCTCGCGGAGAGGTCTCGCCGCGAGTTCGGCCTGGAGATGCACCGTCAGTCGCGCCATACGGCAGAAACTGCACGTATGACGCGACTTCCGTACGGGCTCTCCGACTCGTAGTCGGCGTCCGCTAGTAGCGGTAGTGCTCGGCCTTGAACGGGCCGTGTTGGGGGACGCCCAGGTAGTCGGCCTGGTCTTGTGACAGTTCGGTGAGCTTCACGCCGAGTGCGTCAAGGTGGGTACGGGCTACCTTCTCGTCCAGCACCTTGGGGAGTCGGTGGACACCCAAGGGGTATGCGTCGAGGTTGATCCACAGTTCGATCTGTGCCAGCACCTGGTTGGCGAAGGAAGTAGACATCACAAACGAGGGGTGGCCGGTGGCGTTGCCCAAGTTCAGGAGGCGGCCTTCGGACAGGATGATGACGGAGTGGCCGTCAGCGAAGGTCCATTCGTCTACCTGCGGCTTGATGGGCTGGTGCTTAGCGCCGGAGCGGGCCAGACCTGCCATGTCGATCTCGTTGTCGAAGTGACCGACGTTACCCACGATGGCCTTGTCCTTCATCGCGGCCATGTGTTCCACCCGGATGATGTCCTTGTTGCCCGTGGTGGTGATGAAGAAGTCGGCGCGCTCCACGACGTCCTCAATGCGGGCCACTTCGTAGCCGTCCATGACAGCCTGGAGTGCGCAGATGGGGTCAACCTCGGACACGATGACTCGTGCACCTTGGCCGCGCAGTGCCTCTGCGGCGCCCTTGCCCACGTCGCCGTAACCGGCGACGAAGGCCACCTTGCCGCCCATGAGGACGTCGGTCGCGCGGTTGATGCCGTCGGGCAACGAGTGACGGATGCCGTAACGGTTGTCGAACTTCGACTTCGTGACAGAGTCATTGACGTTGATCGCGGGGAACAGCAGCTCGCCTCGTGCGTGCATCTGGTCGAGGCGGTGCACACCGGTGGTGGTCTCTTCGCTGACGCCAACGATCCCCGCTGCCATACGGGTGAAACGGGTGGGGTCGGCTTCCAGTGAGCGGCGCAGAACCTTGCGCATCCCTTCCACTTCAGCGTTGTAGGCGGGGTCGTCCTCGTCAACGGGAGGCGGAACGAAGCCGTCCTTCTCCGCCTTCACTCCTTCGTGTACCAAGAGGGTGGCGTCGCCGCCGTCATCGAGGATGATCGTAGGGCCGTCGTGCCCCTCCCACGTGAGGATCTGGTCGGTGTACTGCCAGTACTCGTCGATTGACTCGCCCTTGACAGCGAACACGGGCACCCCTGCAGGAGCGGAGTACGTACCGGGGCCGACTACGATCGCGGCCGCAGCATCGTCCTGCGTAGAGAAAATGTTGCACGACGCCCAGCGGACCTGCGCTCCAAGTGCGGTCAGGGTTTCGATCAGCACCGCGGTCTGGGTCGTCATGTGCAACGATCCCGCGATGCGGGCTCCCTTAAGCGGCTGGCTGTCGCCGAACTCGTCACGCAGACCTGTGAGGCCCGGCATTTCGATCTCCGCCAAACGGATCTGGTGGCGACCCGCTTCCGCGAGGGAAAGGTCGGCAATGACATAGTCGAGGTTGGTCACGCGTCAGGCTCCTTGAGGACGTGTCGTAGGTCAGGTTCGATAAAGATCAGGCGAGCAACCGGTACCGACCCGCGGATTCGGCGCTCTAAGTCATCAACGTCGCGCGCGATGTCCTCGATTGTCGAGTGGGGCGGCACCCCCACCTTGGCGGCGACCATCAGGTCGTCAGGTCCGAGGTGCATGGTGCGCAAGTGGATGATATCGGTCAGGCGCGACGCTGCGAACGCCGCCCGGATGAGAGCCAAATCCTCCGCGGTGGCGGACTCCCCCATCAACAGTGACTTGGTCTCCCTGGCGAGGATGATGGCATTGGTGAGCAGCAGGACTCCAATGAGGCCCGTGCCCACGGCATCCCAGATGCCGTCGCCTGTCACCACTGTCATCGAGATGCCGAACAAGGCAAACACCAAGCCGACCAGTGCGGCGGTGTCTTCCAGCAAGATCACCGGAATCTCCGGGGATCGCGACCGGCGGATGTACTCAAACCAGCCCAGATCTCCCCGGACCTCATTCGCCTCACGAATAGCGGTCCGGAGCGAAGCGCCTTCCATCGCGAGGGCCACCAGCAGCACAACGATCGGCACCCATACCCAGCTCTCCAAAGGCTCCGGGTTCTGTGCCTTCTCCCACGCCTCGAACAACGAAAACAGGCCGCCGGCAGTGAACAGCATGACGGCCACCAGGAACGCAAAGTAGTACCGGCTGCGGGCATACCCAAACGGGTGGGTGTCGTCGGCAGCGCGCCGCGCCTGCCGCTTTCCCACCAGCAGCAGGATCTGGTTGCCAGAGTCAACGACGGAGTGGATCGCCTCTGCCAACATCGACGAGGCACCCGTGAGCATCCAGGCACCAAGCTTGGTCACACCGATGCCGAGGTTGGCGGTCAGTGCGGCGAGGATCGCTTTGCTCCCTCCGGCAGTCTCGGCGACTGCGGTGGGTTCGCGCTGGCCCTCGCTGGTCACGTCACCCCTCGCGAATCAATGCCAGCGCCCGGTCACGAATCTCAGCCATCGTGGCGGCGTCGGCGGCCTCGACATTGAGTCGCAGCAACGGTTCCGTGTTGGAAGCGCGGACGTTCAGCCACCATCGCGGCTCGCTGTCCCAATGGTCCAACGTCATGCCGTCGAGGTAGTCCTCGCTCGCACCCTCCTGGGCAAAGGCCTCCCGCACCCGTTCGCGAGCAGCATCGGCATCCACGACAGTCGAGTTGATCTCCCCCGACGCCGCATACGGGTCATGCACCTCAAGGAGTGCTGACAACGTGCCTTCCTGCGATCCCAGCGCCGCCAGCACATGCATCGCTGCAAGCATGCCTGAGTCGGCGTAGAAGAAGTCCCGGAAATAGAAGTGAGCCGAGTGCTCGCCACCAAAGATCGCGTTCTCCTGGGCCATCTGCGCCTTGATGAAGCTGTGTCCCACGCGCGACCGGACGGGGGTCGCGCCTGCCGCACGCAACTGCTCGGGTACCGCGCGGGAAGAAATGAGGTTGTGAATGACCGTGGCGTGACCACCCGAGCGCGACTCGCGCGCCGTTTCGCGCAAACCCACGAGCGCCGTGATCGCTGAAGCTGGGACCACCTCGCCGCGCTCATCCACCGCAAAGCAACGGTCCGCGTCGCCATCGAAAGCGAGACCGATGTCCGCGCCGTGCTCACGGACTGCGGCCTGCAGATCAACCATGTTGGCAGGATCCAGCGGGTTGGCCTCATGGTTGGGGAAGGTGCCATCCAGTTCGAAGTACAACGGGATGATCTCGAGCGGCAGCGCCGGCAGACCGGCGTCCGTCCCGAGCACTGCAGGGACCGTATAGCCCCCCATCGCGTTGGCAGCATCCACCACGACCTTGAGGGGCCGGACCCCCTCCAGCGGCACCAAGCCACGCAAGAACTGAGCGTACTCCCCCAGCATGTCGCGCTCGGAAGACGCGCCCACGGCATCGGCTTTCTCATAACCGGATCCGAGATAGCGCGACGCAAGCGTCCGGACATCTCCCAGGCCTGTGTTCTCCCCCACGGCACGTGCACGTGAACGGCACATCTTCATGCCGTTGTACTCCGCTGGGTTGTGGGAAGCCGTGATCATGACGCCTGGAAGGTCCAACACCCCGGACGCGTGATACAGCCCGTCCGTGGAGCACAGACCAATGTGGACCACGTCAACGCTGCGGTCCGTGAGACCGGTCGCGAGAGCCTCGGCAAGACCCGGACCGGAGTCGCGCATGTCGTGTCCGATCACCACGGTGGTCTCGCCATCCGGCAGCACCACCGCATCAGCGAAGGCCGCGCCAATCGCTTGCGCCACTGCGGTGGTGAGGGACTCGCCTACGATGCCGCGAACGTCGTACGCCTTGATCAGGCCGGTCAGGTCAGGTGCGTCAGTCACCGGACCAGGCTAGCCGGTTACAGGTCGGAAGAGACGACTCGCAGATGGCCGCGGCGTGGCTCAGACGCCACAGGGGCCGCTGGAGGTGCCACAGGGGGCACAGGGCGGCCAGCCTCACGCACCGCACGCGCCAACGCGTCGAGGTCATCAGAGCTCGGGCCGGGGTCGACCAAGTCTTGATGGATATGCACCACGTCCCAACCGCGTGGAGCGGTGAACCGCTCAGCGTGGTGTGCGCACAGGTCATAGCTGTGAGGCTCGGCCGTCGCCGCCATTTGACCCACGACCACCGTCGAATCCTCATAGACATAGGTCAACGTCGCGGCCGCTGGACGGTCGCAACTGGTACGGGAACACTGACGGCTGGACTTCACGCATTGGACGCTACCCCGCGCCCGCGCCGTGTCCGTGTCAGGCGCGCCGAGGTGCGCGCGGTAGCCTCACCACATGGGTAGGCGAGACCGTCACGGCAGGGGCCTCAGAGCACCCCTCTTGCCCTACAGCGCGCCCGCCTGGAAGTCACGCGCCGACACCTTCGATGACTATGTGCGTGAAGCTGCAAGCCGGCTCGAACCCCAGTGGGGCAAAGCCTGGGGCAAGCTGGAGTTCGGCACGGAAGACGTCCCGCCAAGCGACCCCACTCCCTGGGAAGACGGCATTCCGCTCGCAAGGCTGTTCCCGGCTGACATGGGCCAGCCCGCTCGGATCGTCCTCTACAGACGCCCCATGGAGCAGCGAGCACAAGGCGACGAACTCGCTCAATGGGTACGGGACGTGGTCGCGGAAAACGTCGCATACCTGGTGGGTCGACGTCCCGAGGACATCGACCCCGACTACGGCGGCTAAGACGCGGCGCCGCAGCGAGCGCTACGGGTGATCAGCGCCGGTGTACGAACCGTGCGCGACACTGACATCGTGCGGCTCACGCTCAACAGGACGGGGCGTCACGGTGGTCACGTAGCCATCGTCCGTCACGCGCAGGGCCCAGGTGATGTCGTCGGAACCGGTCAGCGTAGTTCCCGCGGGTACATCGATCGAGAACTCGCGGTAGGTGTCCGGCCGCATCGCCTCATCCACCACAGGTTCCCCGTCAACATCGGTCAACACCAACCTGCCCGTACTGGTGGCAACGGCCACGACCGTCACCTCGCCCTCCGGCACCACCACCGCGCGAGCCGTGTCGCCATCGGCCTGTTGCGCAGGGGTCCATGCCATGTCCGTACCGGTGTCGTCTTCGTCGCCACGCTCATAGGAGGTGCGGGTCAAAGCCGCCGCCGCAACGGGCACGTCAGAAGTCACCGTGATCGCAGCACCCGACTGTGCGGGAATCGCCACGTCGGTCACAAGCCCCGCTTCGAGTTCCAGCGCCTGATCATCGAGCCACCGCTGAGCGCCAGACTCGTCGATCAGTGAGACCTGAACACTCGCGTCGTAGGGAGAAATCAACCGAAGGGTGCCAGGAGTCTCGTCTGAGACCGGCCCAGCGATAGGAATGGCTATGTCCGTGCCGTACGCGGCACGGGTACCCCAGTCGGTGCCCGCGGCAACGAAGCCGTCCAATCTGGAGTCCTGGAGCGCCGCAACAATGCCCACACCTCCGGCCTCAACTCGCATGGCTAGCCCCGGCACCTCAGGCTCAATGGCCTCCAACAGCACTTCATGTTGGGAGCGCGGCCCCACAGCCATGCTGATCGTTTCGCGGCCCTCGAAAGCCAAGGGGCCGTAGAGCGAGACCGTGACCCTGACCGATGCCTGGGAGGGGTTCGACAGCACCAAGCGCGAACTCGATCCCAATGCGGTGGACCCGGCGACGATCCACTGGTCCTGCACCGGCGGAGCGCAGGTCAGTGCCGCGAGCGACTCGATGTCGCCCCCACCCACACGCTCGGTCTGGGTCACCACGGTCGCATCTGCGGCGACCCCCTGGCCTACCTCAAACAGCGACGGGGCCGACATCCACAGCACCCGATCATCAGAGCCAGAGTCAAGGTCCTCATCGCCGGACTCAATCTCTCCCACGGGGATCTCGAGCGGGCCGGGACATACCGCAGGCTGAACGGCCGGTGCCACCTGAACCGTGTGCGGTTCGGGAACGTCTGGAGCGCTCGCGGACGGCAGCTCAACAACTGACGCAGCAACGACCGCCCCCACGGCAAGCACCCCAGGGACAGCGGCAGTCCACGCAATGCGTCTCATTCGCGACCCTCCTTGAACGAACGCGTCGGCAGCGGCACTGCACCGATCGCACACCACATCAACGCCAACATTGATACCCACCACCAGGCGCGGTGACCGCTGTCGTCAAAGCTCACGACCAGCTCGCCGGAGCCTTCGATCGCGAAGGCTGCCCGTCCGAGGTCGTCCTCGACCTTGTCCAACGCACGCCCGTTGAGCGTTGCGGTCCACGCGTCGTCGTCACTCACGGCAACCACGACCGTGCCGGTGACCGGTTCATCGAGAGTGGCGGTGCCCGACGTCCGGCCCATCGCCAGTGCCACCAGCGGTACGGACGCTGAGCCGTCATCCTGGGCCGATGCTGACTCCACCCACGCCCGTGAGACCGGCACGTCGCTGTCAGGCCGCGCGACTTTCCAGGATGTTCCGCGGTCAGACGATCCCAGGAGTTGGAGTGCGTCCGACTGCGACAGTGCGGAGACCGCGCGTTCGGCACCAGGCGCAGCCACCACCACTCCGATGCCCCACTGAGCAAGTTGTGCTGGCGCTTCTGCCGCGCCTCCCACCAGGCCAGCGATGGTCTCGTCAAGCGAGTCGATGCCCACGACAGCGACGCCGCTCGTACGAATAGCCGAAAGGTCTCCAGCCACCAGCTCGCCCGCGGTGCTCACGACATCGGTGCCATCACTCGAGTGGAGGCTGGCGACAATCTGGTCGTCAGCGTCGTCAAGAATGAGCACTCGTTGGCGCGTGGGTTGCTCCAGTTCAAGAGCCGCGACCAAAGGGATCGCATCACGGGACACGGCGGTGATATCGCGGCCCGCGTCGCCGGGCCACGCCACTGCCGTGGCATGGCCGACCACCACGATCGCGACGCTTGCCGCGGCAATCCCCTGGATTGAACGCGTGGCGGCACGCGTGCGGCCGGTGCCCACATCCCACAGGCCTCGTGAGGCGGCAGCGATCACGATGATCGCTCCCATGAGCGCGATGGATAGCCCTGGCCCCGCCCAGCCGTTCGCTTGTGCGGTGCCTGCACCCAAGTCGGGAGAGACCACTGTCGCAGCACTCGCCGCGCCGACCACCACGCCGACCACGACCATCCCGACACCCACGGCACTCGGAATCCACTGGCGGCCCAGGAAACTCATCACGACCGCGACCACGAGCACTGCCGGGACCACTAGGGCCGATGCGGACCACCACGAGTCCGTCACCATGCTGGCGGTGGACATCACGTGTCCCTGCCCCGAGAGGAACGTGTCGAGCGCACTTGCCGAGTTCGACAGCGACGGTCCGGGCTCCCTCACCATCACGGTCCACGCGTCGTGGCTGATACTCCCCTGCCTCACCATGGCGACGAGGCCAGGCACTCCGACGATCACGACGGGAAGTGTCACCGCCCACCATCGGCCGCGATAGCGTCGCGCAGTGAGAGCCAGGACCGTCAATCCTGCGACCAACGGGAACCACAGCACGGGCGCAGCCAGGACGGCAACGAGAGCGGCCGTCGCAGCGCCGGCAGCCGCGCTCGGCGACGCGACGCGCTGCGCAGGGAACTCCTCGCCCACGGCAATCCGCTCGCCGCAGTGCCAACCACCACCGCGAATGATGCCAAACACGACCCACGGCACAGCCACATGGACCAACGCGGCACCGATCCGGCCTTGATCCCAGGTCTGCACCGCGAAAGGCGCGAGGGCGTAGGTCAACGCAGCAAGTGCACGCACCACATTTGAGCGGGTGAGGGTGCCTGCGGCTGCCCACGCTCCCAGGGCCGACCACAACGGTAGGAACGTCAACAATAGGCCCAGACCCACGGCCAGACCGCCGGGGAAGAAAGCCAACGGAAGCAACAGGAGCGACAGGCCGCTGTCGATCGCAGGAGCACCCAGCCCCTGCTCCGTCCAGCCGCCCAGACCCCTGGCCCACAGGTCGTACCAGCCCACGTCGGTCACGCCCAACGCTTCTGAAGCGAGCATCCGTCCCGTGAACACACCGCCAACCCAGTCGGGGTGACGCAGCACGGCGACCACCGTCGCCGCTACCGCCACCGCGACCAACATCAGGCGGCGGCGGCGCGCAGCATGAGTCAACTCACGGCGCACAAGCTCGGGCGGAGTCGCCGCGGCCCGCCAACTCTCATAGGCCCCCCACTCGCGGCTACGCGTCTCAGCCCGGACCTGACGCGGAGTTGCCAACAAGGGGCGTTCCACCGTCCGCGCAGCCGTGCCGCGTAGCCCCGCCCGCGCCACCCTTTGCCGGGACCGCGGCAACCGCGGAAGCAGCGCGAGGACTCGAACCGGAACCCAAGCATCGGCCCCCGCGACCCTGGGCACGTTTTGCGCAGTCCGCAATACCACTCGCCCGAGCGCTGAACCCACGGAGGCAAGCAGCAGCGGGAGGATCATCCACCAGCGGGCGTACACCAGTGCGTGGTACCACTCCATCGCGCGTCGGGGGCCATACGTGGAGCGGCGCGTTCCTGCGCCCCCACGGCCACCGTTCAGGCTTTCCTGCGCGTGCCGCACTCGGGCCCGGGGCACGACCACGACATCCCACTCGGCACGCCACACTCGGCGACAGAAGTCGAGGCTGTCGCCCCAACCGTCGTAGGCCGGGTCCAAGCCGTCGAGGTGATCCCACACTTCTCGGCGCACCAACGCGCCCGCAAGCGACACCGCAAGGACGTCATCACGATCGTTGTACTGCCCCTGGTCGATGTCTCCCTCTTCGACCAGAGTGAGCCGGCGCGCACCACCACGAGTCGTGGTGATTCCCATCGAGACCAGCCTCGACGGATCGTCCCATTGCACCTGACTGGCACCCACCACACCTGCGCGGTGTCGCTTACGCGCCGTCGCGAGCAGCAGGCCTAGGGCACCCGGTTCGGGGGCGGAGTCGTCATGGAGGAGCCACAGCAGTTCACCGGGGGCGGCGGCAGTGGCCGACACGTGGTGGCGCAACGCGCCCGTGAGGTCCGATGCCTCAACCCGGTGAACACTGACGTGCGCGGGAAGGGTCGCGGGAGCCTCGGCGTTGCCGACCAGCAGAAGTTCAATGAAGTCAGGGACAGGGTCTTGGGTCGCGACAGCGTCGAGGACCGTGGCCAGGCGAGGAGAACCTCCATCACTGACCACCACCGCGCGCACATGCAGGCGCGCTGGACTCATGACCGTCCCACGCAGGCCGACCGGCTAGACAGCGCGGCGCTTCAACTTGCGCCGCTCCCGCTCCGACAATCCACCCCAGATGCCAAAACGTTCGTCATTTTCGAGTGCGTAATCCAAGCACTCAGACCGCACATCACAAGACGCGCAAACCTTCTTTGCTTCACGCGTTGAGCCGCCCTTTTCTGGAAAGAACGCCTCGGGATCGGTCTGAGCACACAGTGCGCGCTCCTGCCATGCCAAAGGCCCGTCATCCTCGACCCCGCTGAAGATGTCCACAACGGAAGCAAGTGAGGGTGAGGGCCTCCCTGCGTCAGAGGGCACTGCACCTTCGTAGATATTCCACATTGGCCGTCCTCCGATCGCTTCGACAGATATCTCTGCCTGCAAGAATTACACCCGTGTAATCCCCATGCGTCAAGTCGAGACTAACGCGTGGAACGCACAAATCCCGCACCCCACGCAAGGTGCATTGTGGCCAACACCACGGGCAAGCGAAGAGCCGCGCTAGCACCGGCCCTGGAGAACAAGCTCGCCGTTGCGACCAGCAGCCCCCCGGCATAAGCAAGCGGAATGAGCCATCCTGCCAGCAAAACAGGGTTGCTCAGGACAAAACCGACCACCCCCGCCACGACCCCCACAGCGAGCGCGAGCGTCAACACAGGTGCCGCGAGATACCTGAGCGAACGAGTATCGGGATAGCGTTTGACCACTTCGCGGCGCCACTGCCCCGTCAAGAAAAACTGTCGAGCAAGCGCCCGCCAGGACGTGCGCGGCGAGTACGGCACCTGCATCTCAGGCACAAACCAGATCCCGTAGCCTGCCTGCCGCAGGCGATAGTTCAGCTCCCAGTCCTGCGCGCGCACAAAGTGCGAGTCGTAGAGCCCGACGGCCTCAACAGCTTCCCGGCGGAAGCTCCCCAAGTACACGGACTCCGCAGGACCGGCGGTGCCGCCCTGGCGATGCCCTGCACCGCCTAGGCCCCACACTGACGACATCGCCACTGCGATCGCCTTCGCGAACGGTTCGGAAGCCTGCGGCACCATCCGTCCGCCCACATTCGCCGCTCCCGTTTCGCGAAGCGCCTCCACAGCCGCGTCGACATACCCCTGAGGCATGCGCGCGTGGCCGTCCATCCGGATCAAAACATCGTGACGGGCCGCGGAGATCGCCGCGTTCAGCCCATCAGGGGTCTTTCCCGACGGGTTCGGCACAACGCTGACCCGAGGATCGTTGGCGAGTGCAGTAGCGATGGCCTCCGTGTCATCGTCCGAAGGCGCCACCGCGAGGATCACCTCAAGCTCCCCGCGATACCCGCAATCCAGCATCGCCTGCACCGAATCTTCCAAGTACGGCGCCTCATTGCGGATGGGCACCACGATGCTGACGGCGGGCAAGGGCGGCAAAGGGGGCAGTTCGATCACTCGGTGAGCCTAACCGAGGTGCCGCGTCCCCACTGGCTTCCCTAGACTGAGGGGAAGGCTCCACAGTGACGAAGGGTTCGACGATGAGCGATGGCCATCCGGCTACTCCCCCCTCGGGTGACCTGATGCCCGCGGACGCTTCACATGACCGCCACGCTCCGCTGCGCCACAGTGCACGCGCCCACGCACCGCGCACCATCCCCATCGTGACCGCTGCCATCGCGGCGATCGCCGGTTTCGTTGTGGTCTACGCCGGTACCGTCAGCCAGCAAATCGAAGGCGCGATCACGACTCAGGACGTTGACCACATTGTCGACGACATCGACATTGAGGTCGCAGAAACGGGGGCGCTGAACATTCTGCTCATGGGCTCCGACGTACGTGACGGGGAAAACGCCGAGATCGGCGGCGACGTCACCGGGGGCATGCGCAACGACACCACGATCATCGCCCATGTCGCTGGCGACCGTTCACGTGTGGACATGATCTCGATCCCCCGCGACATGCAGGTCACCATCCCCGACTGCGCGCTGCTTGATGGCGAAACGGTCACAGGCGGGTACGGCGACTTCAACATCGCCTTTTCCAACGGCGGAAAGAACGGCAACGCCGCAGAAGCAGCCGCCTGCACCATCAACACCATCCAGCAGGAGGCACAGGTCCCGATCGACCACTGGGCAGTCGTGGACTTCGCAGGATTCATCGACATGGTGGACGCCCTGGGTGGTGTCGAGATGTACATCCCGACCGACATCGTGTCCTCCAAAGCCAACCTCGAACTCGAAGCGGGCTGGCAGACACTCAACGGCGAGGAAGCGCTCGGGTACGCGCGCCTGCGCACCGCGGAAGTGGGTGACGTCTCGGGTTCCGACCTTCAACGCATCGAACGCCAGCAACAACTGCTCGACGCCATGATCCACACGATCTTCACGCAGAATCTGCTGACGGACGCAACCGCGCTCACGAAGTTCTTGCGCGCAGCCTCCGAGTCTCTGACCACCGACCCCGAACTGGGCCAAGTGGAGTTCGTATTGTCGCTGGCAGCAAGCCTGCGCAATACACCCGAGGACGATTTCAGTTTCTTCACCGTGCCGTGGGTTTACACCGAGGATCGGCTCAATGTGTTGCCCACGGAAGACGCGGAACTCATGTTCGAACAGTTGCGTGCCGATGAACCTATTACCCTGGACGCCGAAGGCGATGCCTCGTCAGATTGGGACAGCAGCACCGACGAGCCAGCGCCTGAGCCAACGACGACGACCAACTGATTGCCCGACGACCGCACGCGAGGGGGAACCGACCTCACGCGTGGCGCGTTATCGACGCAGACACTGACGCGCACGTGCACGCGATGCCCGGCCCGTGGCCCACAGGAGGACCAGCTTGAGTACACGCACCGCCCGGTTGCGCGCCCGCCACGGCTCGCGCATGCCCCGCAGCAGCGTCCTCACCACCGCCCTAGCCTCGGTGGCCGCCATCGCTGGCTTCAGCATCGTCCTTGGTGGCGCATACGTCACCAATGCGCAGGGCGCCATCGACCGCTACGACACCCGCACCATTGCAGCCGGGACGGACGGCGAAGCCAATGACGAGTACGTTCCCACAGACTTTGCAGGCGGCGAAGCCATCAACATCGTTGTCATCGGCACCGACGAACGCAACGACGAAAACGGCGAGATTGGCGGGCGTGTCGCTGAGGGTATGCGCGGAGACACCACCATGGTGGTCCACATCTCTGCGGACCGCACTCGCGTTGACGTCGTGTCGATTCCCCGCGACTCACGCGTCCGCGTCTCCGACTGCGAGCTGTACGACGGCACAGTGGTGCCCGGCTGGACTGGAAAGTTCAACATCGCGCTCGCGAACGGCGGCATCAACGGCGACCGCGGTGAAGGCGCCGCATGCGTGATGCGCACCATCACCGACCTCACTGACCTGGAGTTCAACGGCCACTTCATCATGGTGGACTTCTCAGGCTTCCAGAACATGGTGGATGCGATGGGTGGCGTTCCCATGTGCATCACCCAAGACATGTACGCGCCGAAGGCGAACCTTAACCTTGAGGCTGGCGCTCAGACCCTTGACGGCGAGACCGCCCTGGCCTTCGCGCGGGCACGCACCGGCCAAGGCCTTGGTGGAGACGGCACAGACCTGTCACGCATCGAACGCCAGCAAGAACTCCTCACCAACCTGGCGCGCAAGGTGCTGGGCTCAAACGTGCTGACGGACCTGCCCTCGCTCACCCAGTTGCTACGTGCCGGCGCCGAGTCTGTCTCAATGGACTCGGAGTTGGGCAAGATCGACAACCTTGTGGGCTTGCTATACAGCCTGCGCAGCTTCAACACATCAGAACTGAACTTCTACACCGTTCCATGGAAGTACGCCGGTGACGGCTCGGGCGACGTGCTGTGGGATGAACCCGCAGCAACGCAGATGTGGCAGGCGCTGATCGACGACGTCCCCATCGAGTCCGCGGAAGAAAACGTTGAGACCACCCCTTCTGCCACCCCCACCCCGGAGGCAGAAGGCGATGCGGACTCCACGACCAACGCGGACGCCGCTGACTCATCCGCAGAGACGGCGACCACTGAGTCGGTCATCGATACCGGAGACGCCACGGAAACCGCGTCGAACGCCTCTGACCCTGAGCCAAGCGTCACCCCCTCGCCTGTACGCGAGACGGAAGAAGACATCTTGGCCGAATGCACGCTGGAGTACTAACTCCGCGCTCACGCCTCGCATCGGCTCCCCTCCAACGACAACGACGCGCTGGTTTCACTGCCCTTCACGGACGGTGACGCCAGCGCGTCGTGCGTTGTCGAGTGGAGTTAAGCGCCGATGCCGCCGTCAGCAGCCGCCGATGACACGGTCGGCTTGGGCTTGCGGGTCATGCAGCAGTTGGCAGGGCAGACGTCCTGCCAGGGGCCCAGGTCAGTCAGCGCCTCACGCGCCCTAGGGGTGTCCCCCGCTGCGGCCACGTGGCGTTCTTCCACCAAGTCGATGAGTCCGGACACGAACTGTGGGTCCACACCGACGGTCGGAACACGCACCATGGCCAAGTCTCGTTCGTCGCAGGTTTCCTTGGCCTCGTTGTCGAGGTCCCAAGCCACTTCCATGTGGTCGGACACGAACCCAATCGGAGAGATCACGAGTCCGGTGACGGAGTCGTCGAGGGCTTCGATGGCGTCGTTGATGTCGGGCTCAAGCCACGGGATGCTGGGGTCTCCGGAGCGGGACTGGAAGACCAGCGACCAGGGCGTTCCGGGGAACTCCTGCTCGACAGCGTCCATCACCAGCGCGGACACGGCACGCTGCTGGTCCACATACCAACCGCCGCCGGCATACCATTCCTCACCGCCACCGGTGGGGACGGGTGTGCCGTCCGGGCGGGCTTCACGGGGTCCGGACACATCGGCCGCGGCGGTCGGGATGGAGTGGGTCGCGAACATCACGTGCGCGTTCTCCGCTTTGCCTGCCGCCTTGAGTTCGCGAAGGCCGTTGAGAACAGCATCGATGTTGGGCTTCACAAAACCGGGGTGGTCAAAGTACTGGCGGATTTTGTCCAGTCGCAGTTCGTCGGTCAGACCGGTGTCCGCCAACGCCGTGGCGAGGTCTTCGCGGTAGGCACGGCACCCCGAGTACGAGCTGAACGCAGTCGTGACCAGCACCAGCACCTTGCGGTGGCCGTCCTCGTGCAACTCCTTGAGCGCATCGGTGAAATACGGCGCCCAGAAGCGGTTGCCCCAGTAGACGGGCAGGTCGAGTCCACGCTTGGCGATCTCCTGCTCCAAAGCGGCCTTCAGATCACGGTTCTGCTCATTGATGGGGCTGATGCCGCCAAAGTGACGGTAGTGGTGGGACACCTCTTCGAGGCGTTCGTCCGGCACGCCACGGCCTGCGGTCACGTTGCGCAGGTACGGGATGACGTCGTCTTGGCCTTCGGGGCCGCCGAAGCCTGCCAGCAGAATACAGTCATAGGTGTCGGCATCGAGGACGCGCGCGGCGGCGTCGAGGGGAGCAAGCGTGTCGGTCATGAGGCCAGAACCTCCACAGCCTCCGCGGTTTCGATCCGGCGGCCGGTGTAGAACGGCAACTCTTCGCGGACGTGACGGCGTGCCTCCGTGTAGCGAAGGTCGCGCATCATGTCGACCAAGTCCAGGACGTCATCGGCTTCCATGGGCAGCAGCCACTCGTAGTCGCCCAACGCGAAGGCGGCAACAGTGTTCGCCACGACTCCCTTGAACTTGGCGCCCTTCATGCCGTGTTCGCGCAGCATCTGACCGCGCTCTTCGTCACTGAGCAAGTACCAGTCGTAGGAACGCACGAACGGGTACACCGTGAGCCAGTCGCGGGCGTGCTCGCCACGCAAGAAGCCGGGAACGTGGGCCCGGTTGAACTCGGCGGGGCGGTGCACGCCTGCAGCGGACCAGGTCAGCTTCGTGTCGGCCAACAGTTCCGTGGCGCGGAGTTCACGCAACGCCAGTTGCAGGTCAGCGAGGTCGGGACCGTGCAGCCACAGCATCACGGTGCCGTCGGCACGCATACCGGAGACGTCGTAGATGCCTCGCAGCACCACGTCGTGTGCGGCGAGTTCCTCGACTGCTGCGTCGAAGTGTTCGACCACTTCAGCAAGTTCATCGTCGGGCGCGTCGAGGAATCCGTCTAGGACCGAAAACAGGGTGAAGCCATGGGGCTGATCGCTCATTGGTCCATTGTGACCCGAGCATGCGCGCGTGTGAAATTGGATGACAGGGATAGGCCGATGCTGGGTATGGGCGCGCACCACCCCTCACCACACCGACCACAAAAGCGGGACTTTGGTCCTAGGTGGCGGCGTGGTGCATCCTCCACGCCCCGGCTACTCCTCAGGAGCCCCCAGCGTGGAGCGGGCGTCGTCGTCAACAATCGCAGCCAAACCAGAAAACCCTGCGGCGGCACCGACTAGGTGCAAGCCCGGAACAGGCTCACGGTCCCCTGGGCGCGTGGGAGCGGCGTCATGCCAGGTGACCTGCACCAGATCCCTCACCTGTGCGTCGGTGAGTTCCACGCCCAACAGGCGCGAGGCATCGGCCACTGCATGAGGGCTGAGGTCCTCCGCTGTTTCCAAGTTGTAGGACAACCGCACCAGGTGGCGTTCCGGAGCTTCGCGCGCCACCCACGCCCATTTGGCACTCGCATGAGTGAGGGCCTTGGCACGGGTCACATCGCCGACTGCGAGAACCCCGGAACCACGTGGCTGGCGGTCCAGCGCAGGCGCATCGAGGGACAGCGTCACGAGCGCGACCTGCTTGTCCGGAGCCCGCTCAATCTGTGGCACGAGCGCCGCCGCCACGGGACGTGACGCGGCAACCACCACAGCGTCGGCCTTCCACTTGTGGCCGTCGGTGACGACATTCCAGCGGCGGGTCTTGCGTGTCAGGGAGTACACGGGGGCATCGGTCACGATCCGCACGCCAGCGGCCTGGGCCTGTGCGGCAAGGGCATGCGTGAGTTGAAAAATGCCACCGTCGAGACCCATCACAGCCGAACCGGCCGGGGCTGCCGCGCGACGCCGTGCGGCGGCGCGCACCAGGCCCACCTCGGACACTTCCGCCGCGAGGCCCGCGGCCGCAGCGTCGATACGAAGGTCATCAACGGGACGGGAGAAGATGCCGCTCACGACGGGCGACATGAGCCGGTCCACAGCCGCGTCCCCCAGGCGCTTGCGGGCGATCTTGCCCAAGGAGTCATCAGGGGCAATGGGTTCCGGCGGCATGAACCGCTCTACAGCGGCTCGCAGCGCACCAGACCACCCCAGCGCCTTGCGCACATCTCGAGCCAACGACACCGTCGGCACGCCCAACCAACCTGCGCTGGGCATCGGATATGCGCGGTCCGGGCTGACGACCCACGCAGGCGCGCCCGCAGGCGTCACCAGTTTGTCTCCCAAGCCCAGGTCGCGGACAAGCGTCTCCACATAGCCGCCACGAGTCGCGAACGACTCCGCGCCAGCATCCATGTCGAGCCCGTCAACCCGAGTGCGGGAGACGCGTCCCCCCACCTCAGACTCGGCTTCCAAGACCGTCACGTCGTGGCCGTAAGAAGCCAGCCGGCGCGCAGCCAACAACCCCGCCGGGCCTGCCCCAATAACGATCCAGGTGCGCGGCTTAGCCACGCTCATGCACCTGGTCCACGATCGACTTCACCACATCGGGATTAGCGTGCGGCGGCATACCGTGACCCAAGTTCACGACGTGCCCGGGAGCCTCAGAGCCGCGGTCGAGTACGTCCTGAACATGCGCCGCCAACACCTCGGGGGGCGCGGCAAGCATCGCCGGATCAATGTTTCCTTGCAGCGGGAAACGCCCGCCGGTCACGGCAACCGCGCGGTCCAACGGCACCCGGTAGTCGACCCCCAGTGCGGTTGCGCCAGCAGCGCCGAGCGCGTCAAGCAGATGACCCGCGTTGGCCGCAAAGTGGATACGGGGCACCGGCAGATCCGCCACGGCAGTCAGAGCGGTGCGGGAACCGCCCGCGCAGTTCGCCACATACGCCTGTTCCGACAGCGACCCAGCCCACGAATCAAACAGCTGCACTGCGGACGCCCCCGCCAGCACCTGCGCACGCAAGAACAGACCGGCAGCCTTAGACGTCCACGCCACCAGCGCCTCCCACGTGGCAGGATCCGCGTGCATCAACTCACGCGCCGCCATATGGTCGCGCGACGGCCGCCCCTGCACCATGTACGCCGCCAAAGTAAACGGCGCGCCCGCGAAACCAATCAACGGCGTGGAACCCAACTGCGCGACCGTCAACGCCACAGCATCACGGATAGGAGCAAGCGCCACATCGAAGGCGCCTCCATCTCCGGTGACGCCCAAGTTCGGCAGCGCCTCAACATCGGCCATAGTCCGGATGGGGTGAGCAAACACCGGACCCACGCCCGGTTCAATCTCCACGCCCACACCCGCCACGCGCATCGGCACCACAATGTCGGAAAAGAAAATCGCCGCATCGACGCCATAGCGGCGTACCGGCTGCAAGGTGATTTCAGCCGCGAGCGCAGGCGTCAGACATGCCTCCAACATCTGCGTGCCCTTGCGCGCTTCCAGGTACTCCGGCAAGGACCGTCCCGCCTGCCGCATGAACCACACAGGCCTGTGCGAAGGCTGACGTCCCTGGAGCGCCGCCACGAGCGGGGAGTTCGCAGTAGCACCAGTCGCGAGGGGGTGAGAAGCGGGCAACACGGAAGCGGTCATGTCTCGATTCTGCCCTGAGTCGCGCGCATGTCAGAATGGAGGGGTGGTGCTGATGTCTCTAGTCGCCAGTCACCACAACCGTGATCTCACCGTCCTCGAGCAACTCAGCGTTGGTTCGGATGCGTTGGGAACGTCGGTGGTGCAAGGCGACTCCCCGGTCCGTGGTGCCGTCGTGCTTCCGACGTGCAACCGTTTCGAGGTGTACCTGGAAGTGGACGATGTCCAGTCCGGTCGCGCCGCAGTGATCGACGCGCTTGAGCGTACATCATCCCTGGATCGAAGTGCTATTGAGCAGGCGCTCGCCACCTATGAAGGCGACGACGCGGTCCACCACCTGCTGTCGGTCGCCACAGGACTCGAATCTATGGTGGTCGGCGAACGCGAGATTTCCGGGCAGGTCCGTCGCGCCCACATTGATGCGCAGGCCAGCCACCATGTGTCGCCGCTGTTGGACCGGCTTTTCCAGTCTGCGTTGAGAACGTCCCGAGTCGTGGCATCCTCCACAGGTTTGGGAACCTCGGGCCGTTCTGTGGTGTCGGTCGCGTTCGACTTGGCCTCGTCAACTGTCGATTGGCCTCGCGCCAAGGCCCTCCTCATTGGGACGGGCGCGCTCGCGGAGACAGGTGTGGGGTCGCTCCTGACGCGCGGCGTCGACATTGTGGGGGTGTACTCGCCCTCGGGACGTGGCGACGAATTTGGCGCTCGCCATGGTCTGCGGTCCCTCGACATCGATGGCCTCAAGGCTGCGCTGGCCGACGTTGACATGGTGCTGGCGTGCTCCGGCGGAGAGTCGATCGTGTTGACGCCCGCGATGGTTTCTGCCGCTCGTGCAGAATCATCCCGGCCTGTCACCTTGGTGGATCTTGCACTGCACCGCGATGTCGCCCCCGGCGTCGCCGAGCTGCGCGGCGTCCACGTCATCAACTTGGAGTCCGTCGGGGCCCAAGCCCCGGGCGAGTCTGTGACGTCGATTGACGCCGCCCGGTCCATCGTGGCTCACGCCGTGGCGCGCTTTGGCGACGGCGAGAGCGCCCGTGCACTCGATCCCGCCGTGGTGGCCTTGCGAGAGCACGTGTTTGGAATCTTGGAGAAGGAACTGGGACGGGTGAAGCCTGGCCCCGGCGCTTCCGAAGAAACCGTGGCGCAGGCCGATGCTGTGGAACAGTCGCTGCGGCGCTTTGCCCGGACGCTGCTTCACACCCCCACAGTGCGTGCTCGTGAGCATGCACAGGCGGGCCAGGCCGACCGATACCTCGGTGCCATTCGCGCGCTCTACGGCATCGATGTTGACATGCCCGTCGACGCTTGCCCAGCCGACGAAATTGAGTTTTCTGACGAATCCGCGTCGAGCCTCGAACACAACGCCTAGCGCTTTTGCACTGGTAGACCAGCGCGTCCCAGATCGTCCGTGCAACAGCAGGTGCGGATTCCATCACTCGCGCGTTGCATTATTCCCCTTCGATGATTTACCTTAGGTGAGCCTTACCTACGTTACGTAGCGGTGTACTGCGATGTGCGCCCACCCCTCACCAAGGAGCCTCATGCCTCGGCGTGCCCTGATAGCGACTGCTGCCGCCGCGGCATTGGTGATCGCTGTCGCACTGTCGCTGGCCATCGGCTCACGGTCTATTGACCTGGGCACCGTGGGAGAAGCGCTCTTCGCCTTCAATCCCGAGGACCCCGAACAGCTCATCGTGCGGGAACTCCGGGTCTCCCGCACCGTCATCGCCGTCCTCGCCGGAGCGGCGCTGGGCATTGCAGGCGCACTCATGCAGTCGTTGACGCGTAACCCGTTTGCGGACCCCGGTCTGCTCGGCATCAACGCCGGAGCCTCACTGGCCGTCGTCATCGCGCCCACCTTGGGAATCACGGGCTTCGCCGCACAAGTCCCCGTGGCGTTCGTCGGCGCAGGAATCGCCGCAGTGATCGTCTACGCGATCGGCGCGCGAGGAGCCGCCGCAGGCGCCCCCGTGCGCCTAGCCCTCGCAGGTGTCGCGTTCACCGCGCTCATCACGTCGATCACCAACGCCGTCCTCCTCACCAACGACGCCACCCTGGACCAGTACCGACTCTGGGTTGCAGGTTCCCTCACGGGACGGCAAAGCGAAGACATCACCACCCTGATCCCAATCGTGCTGGTCGCGATCGGCGCAGGACTGCTGTTCTCCCGCCAACTCCAAGCCGTGAGCCTGGGAGAAGACACCGCACGCGCCCTAGGCATCAACATCACCGCCACCAGAGTGATCACCATCATCATCGTCACCCTGCTGGCAGCATCGGCCACCGCAGCTGCGGGCCCCATCGTTTTCGTTGGCCTTGCGGTCCCCCACGTCGCACGTGCGCTCGTCGGTGCGTCGCTGCCCTGGTTGCTCGTCGTCAGTGCCTTCGGAGGCGCCACACTCGTGCTGGTATGCGACGTCATCGGCCGCGTCGTGGCCCCGCCGTCGGAAATCGGCGTCGGCATCACCACGGCGTTCATCGGAGGCCTCATCTTCGCCATCATGGCCCGCCGCATGAAGGTGGTGGAACTGTGAAGATTCTGCGCATCGGCCCGCTGGGGATCACCACCCACCAGCGCACCTTCGCCGTGGGCCTAGCCCTCTTCGCCGTACTCGCCGGGCTGTTCATCTTTGCGCTCGTACAAGGCAAAGCCGACATCGGCGTGCTCGACTCCCTCAAAGCCTCCGTCGGCATCCCCGTGGGCGCGCCCGGAGACTTCATCGTGGGCCAGGTCCGCGCACCGCGCGCCTTCACCGCGATCCTGGTGGGCGCAACCCTCGGCCTCTCCGGCGCGATTCTGCAATCGCTGACCCGCAACCCGCTCGCATCGCCCGACTTCATCGGCATCAGCGCAGGAGCCAGCACTGGTGCAGTCATCACCATGTGGCTCGTCGGCGGCGGATCGCTATGGATCACCGCGGCGGGCGCCGCCGTCGGCGGACTACTGATTTCGCTCCTCATCTTCGCGTTGGCATGGAAGCGCGGCATCGTTCCCCTGCGCCTGATCCTTGCGGGCATCGGCATGGGCTTCGTCGCCCAGTCCGTCACCCAGTACCTCCTCACCCGCATGGACGTCCACGACGCAGGCACGGCTCTGGGATGGCTCGTCGGCTCTACCACCGGGCGCACCTGGACCCACGTCACCGTGGCCGCCACCATCCTGGGCGTGCTCGTCCCGATCATCCTGTGGCATGCCCGTGCCCTCCGCACCATGGAGATGGGGGACGACACCGCCCGCGCCCTCGGCATCCCCGTGGCACGCTCACGCGCGATCCTCGCTGTCAGCTCGGTGCTCCTCGCCGCTGCCGCCACCGCCATCTGTGGCCCCATTGCATTCATCGCCCTTGTCGCCCCCGCCCTCGCACTCCGCCTCACCCGCAACGCAGGCGTCACCCTCATCCCGTCCGCGCTCATGGGCGCTGTCCTCCTGCTTGCCGCAGACCAGGCGTCCCAGCTCATGCCCGCAACTTTGCAGTTCCCCGTAGGAATCTTCACCGCCGCGGTTGGCGCCCCCTACCTCTTGTGGTTGGTGTGGCGCGCATCCAAAGGAGGCACACAGTGAGCAGACTCCAGACCACCAACGCCGTCATCGGCTATGGCGACACCCCTATTGTCCATGGCGTCAACGTGGAGATCCCCGACGGCAAGATCACCGCGATCGTCGGCCCCAACGGTTGCGGCAAGTCCACTCTCCTGCGCGCGCTCGTACGCCTCCTGAACCCGTCCCACGGCACCGTGGCACTCGACGGTGAGGACATTCACTCGATCCCCACCAAAGAAGTAGCTCGACGAGTTGGCCTTCTCCCCCAGTCCCCCATCGCGCCCGCGGGGATCACCGTCAAAGAACTCGTCGCCCGTGGCCGCACCCCCCACCAGAAGGTGCTGCGCCCCTGGTCGGCCGCTGACGAAACCGCGGTGATGAGTGCCCTGCACTCCACCAACCTCACTTCCATCCAAGACTCCGTCGTCGACGAACTTTCCGGCGGCCAACGCCAACGCGCCTGGATCGCCCTCGCACTCGCCCAAGACACGCCGCTCATGCTGCTGGACGAGCCCACGACATACCTCGACATCGCCCACCAGTACGAGGTGCTCGACCTCCTGCACCGCCTCAACACGCGTCAGAGCCGCACCATCGTGATGGTGGTGCACGACCTGCACCAGGCGGCACGGTACGCCCACCACGTCATCGCGATGCGAGACGGGAAAGTGGCAGCCTCGGGCAACCCCACGGACGTCTTCACCCAAGAACTCGTCAGCGACGTCTTCACCATTGACGCCCGCGTGTTCCCCGACCCCGTCACCGGAACGCCCATCATCGTCCCTGCTCAAGGACCAGGAGACAGCGAATGACCGTCACCGCTCCGTACATCCGCTCCGCAGCAGCACTCGTGGCCGCAGTCCCCGGCGTCGCCGTGCACCTCACCCTTCCGGACCAGTCCGTGATTGCAGGTGACAGCGACGACGCCACCATGTGCGGACATACCTTCCGCAGCCTCGTCATCGACCAGTTCTTGGACGGCAGCGGTCTCGACCACGCCACCCTCACGATCCCGAACGCCGACCACATCACTGGCCTCATCAGCAACGGCCGCACCGGCAAGGCCGCCGCGCGCTGGTTTGTCTCTCCCCTCCCCGCACCGATGACCGTAGAGACGCTGCGCGAAGCAGGCCACACCAAAGCCCCGCTGCAAGCACTCGTGCGCGCCGACGCAGACCTTGGCGTGTCCGTCGTCGCCGTGCGCGACCAGTCCGGCGCCTCCACCCCCACCGAACTTGACGACGCTGCCGTTGCCGCATCGGCCGCCTGCGTCGTCGCCCACCTGCTGGCCACAGCAGGACTCTCCTCGTCACCGACCGGTACGACCCACCCCAACAGATAAGGAACCCCGATGTTCATGGACATCAAGCGCGGAATCCCCGCCGTCACCATGGCGGCCGCCGCAGCGCTCGTGCTGTCCGCTTGCGCCTCCGACTCCGAGGCCAACGACGGGACGGACTCGACCGCCACCGCGGGCGCCACCACCGAAGCGGCCGCAGGCTTCCCCGTGACCCTCGACACCGCCATGGGCGAGGTCACCATTGACGAAGAGCCCCAGCGCGTCGTCACGCTCGGCTCGCACGAGCACGAGTACCTGTACTCGCTCGGCGTCGCCCCCGTCGCCGTTCCCGTCTCCTGGCAGGGCTACGACAACGGCACCGGCCCCTGGGCAGACGAAGCTCGCATCGCCGCAGGCGCCGAGCCCGAACTCTTCGAGCCTGGCACCACCACCTACGACGCCGAGGCCATCGCCGCGTTCTCGCCCGACCTCATCGTCGCGACCTACCCCAACCACGAAATGACGCCTGAGGAGTATGAACTCCTGTCCGGCATCGCCCCTGTGGTCACCCGCCCCGCAACGGACTCCGACGGCAATGAGACCGTCGAATGGGGTGTCACCCTCGCCGACGAGCTGACGCTGCTGGCCCAGGCCACCGGCACCACCGACAAGGCCGAAGAGATCATTGCCGACCTCGATGCTCAGTTCGCTGAGGTTCGTGATGCTCACCCCGAGTGGGAAGGTCTCACCTCCCAGGTGGGCGGCTACTACGAGGGCCAGGCCTTCGTCTACGCCGCATCGGACACCCGTAACCAGTTCCTCGCGAACGTGGGCCTCGACGTCGCCTCCATCGAAGGCACCGAGTCCGCTTGGATGCAGATCAGCGCCGAGCAGCTCGACGTCCTGGGTGAACTCGACTCGATCGTGTGGCAGGTCGCAACCGACCCCACCACTCAGCAGTCGCTCGAAGCACTTCCGCTGTTCGACTCGCTCAACACCACCACGGTGGGCGGCAACGTGTGGCTGACCGACTCCATCCTCGAGGGCGCGTTCTTCGCGAACTCCCCCTCGTCGATCGAGTTCGCCCTCGACGCGTTCGTGCCGATGCTTGAGTCCGCCCTCGACGGCGACCCCGCCACCGAGGTTGTGCCCTTCTCCTCGGAGGGCTAACTCTCCACGGACGCGTCTACCGCGTCTACCGGTGAGGGCCGATGCCTCACTCACCCGAGCATCGGCCCTCACCACCCGCAGTCCCCACCAGTGTCAGGAGACACCATGACTGACTCGTTCGTCGTCACCGTTGCCGCAACAGAACACCTCAGCCCCAACCTTCGCCGCGTCGCCCTGACCGGAGAGTCGTTGCGGGCGTGGGAATCCACCGGCAAAGCCGACGAGTTTGTCCACGTCCACATTCCCGGGGACAACCCTGCGGATGGGTGGGAAGACGATCACGACATTGCCCGCCATTACACGATCCGCCGGTGGGATCCTGCCGGCCCCAGCCTGGTGCTGGATGTGGTGACGCACGGGCACGGGCTGGGTGCCACGTGGGCGAAGACCACCACTCCGGGCGACACGGTCGCTGTCAGCACCCCCCACGGGTATTACAGCCCTCCAGAGGGCTCCACGCGGCGGCTGCTGATCGCTGACGCGACCGGCCTGCCCGCCGTGGCTCGCATCCTTGAAGAAGCGTCGCCGAACGAGACCTTCGACGTCCTCATCGAACTGATTTCCACCGACGACGCCATCGCGTTGCCGTCCCCCGCCACCGTGAACGTGGAGTGGCGGGTGTCGGGCAATGGACGCGGCCCCTCAGCACTGGTCAGTGCGATGGGCCGGCTCGAGGTTCCCGAGGGCGACACCTATGTGTGGGTGGCGTGCGAAAGCGCCGAATCGCGCCGCGCGCGGGCATTCATCCGCGACAGCTGGGCTCGCCACCACAGCCTCTACCGCATCGTTGGCTACTGGCACGTGGACCAGGAAGAACAACTCAAGAAGTGGGAAGCGCTCACCGATGAGCAGAAGGCCCGCTACTTGGAGATCTGGGACGAGAACCGTCCCGACGAGGTGAACTGGCTGGAACTAGAGCCCTACCTCCAGGAGCTGGGGCTGTAGCCCCCTCCCACTTGCTCCGACCTCCCCCCTCCGTCAAATGGCTCCGTTTGGTGGTTTTAGTTAGCTACAACAGGAAGATGGCTCCATTTGACGGGGAGGGGGCAGGGCGGGCTACAGGCTAGAGGTCGAGGCGTTCCAGCATGTCCGTGACCAGCGCAGCCACCGCGGACCGCTCCGAGCGTTCCAACGTCACGTGCGCGAACAGCGGGTGGCCTTTGAGAGCCTCAATCACGGCGGCCACACCGTCGTGGCGCCCCACTCGCAAGTTGTCGCGTTGTGCCACGTCGTGAGTCAGCACTACACGCGAGTCTTGGCCGATGCGGCTCAACATCGTGAGCAGCACGTTGCGTTCAAGCGATTGGGCCTCGTCCACAATGACGAACGCGTCATGCAATGATCGGCCGCGGATGTGGGTCAGCGGCAGGACCTCGAGCATGCCGCGGGCCATCACTTCCTCGACGACTTCGCTGGACACCATCGCGCCAAGCGTGTCGAATACGGCTTGCGCCCAGGGGTTCATCTTTTCTGTCTCGGAGCCCGGCAGGTATCCCAAGTCTTGGCCACCAACGGCGTAGAGCGGGCGGAACACCATGATCTTCTTGTGCTGACGGCGTTCCATCACCGCTTCGAGGCCCGCGCATAGGGCCAAGGCGCTCTTTCCGGTTCCGGCACGGCCACCCATGGAGACGATCCCCACGGTTTCGTCCAGCAGGAGGTCGATCGCGACGCGCTGTTCCGCGGACCGTCCGTGCACTCCGAACACTTCCTGGTCGCCGCGCACCAACTGGATGCCGCCGTGGTCCGTGACCCGTCCAAGGGCGGAACCGCGTGGGGACTGGATGACCAGGCCGGTGTGGACGGGGAGGCTTGCAGTGTCTTCCCCACACTGCTCGGCCGTGACGGGGTCTACGTGTTCGGTCTCGTAGAGGGAGGATATTTGCTCGTCGGTGAGCTGGATTTCCCGCATGCCGGTCCACCCGGAATCAACCGCGAGTTCTGCACGGTACTCCTCCGCCTCGATCCCTAGCGCGGAGGCCTTGACGCGCATCGGCAGGTCCTTCGAGACGACAACCACGCTGTGGCCCTCGGCCTTGAGGTTCGCGGCAACGGCCAGGATGCGAGTGTCGTTGTCACCCAGCCGGAATCCTGAGGGCAGCACGCTTTGATCTGTGTGGTTCAGTTCGACGCGAATACTGCCGCCCGCCTCATTGGCCGCCACAGGTTCGTCGAGTTTGCCGTGCTTGACGCGGAACTGGTCAAGCATTCGCAACGCCGACCGCGCAAAGTAGCCCAGCTCGGGGTGGTGGCGTTTGGCTTCCAGTTCTGTGATCACCACCACGGGCAACACGACCGAGTGCTCAGCGAAGCGCTTGAGTGCGCCTGGATCGGACAGCAGGACGGAGGTGTCGAGCACGAAGGTCCGCAGCTCGGTTGCGGCCTCAGCGTTGATGGATGGTGTGGTGTCGAACTCGGTGGTGGTCACGTGGCGCTCCCGGGGTTAGGCCGTGGAGCGGCTAGCCCCCCCCCCCCCCGCGGGGGGCCCCGGCGGCGCGCGGGGGGGGGGGCGGTGCCGCGCCGACCGCTCCACGGCGGTCGGTGTCAGTCCCGCATCGGGTCGGTGCGGGTGAGTGTTGTTCCCACGTTTCGGACGCTACGCCCGGTCATCGCTCACGAGTGCGCGACACTCCGGTGGACACATGTTCGACACACACGAGTTCGGGCGTGGCGAGCCGATGCGGGTTAGCGCCCGTGGCGACGTTCCCGTTGAGAGAAGGAGCGGACGGCGCGCAGGAAGTCGACCCGGCGGAAGTCAGGCCAGTAGGCGTCGCAGAAGTAGAACTCGGTGTGGGCGGACTGCCACAGCAGGAACCCGGACAGGCGTTGCTCACCGGAGGTGCGGATCAGCAAGTCTGGGTCGGGTTGGCCTTTGGTGTAGAGGTGTTCCCCGATGTGTTCGACCGAGAACTCATCTGCGAGTTCGTCCAGGGTCTTGCCTGCTGCGCTGCCAGCGCGGAGGAAGGAACGCACGGCATCGGCGATTTCGTGCCGGCCGCCATACCCGACTGCGACGTTGACGTGGAGTGCAGTGGCCTCGGAGGACTTGTCGACGGCTGCGCAGATGCGGTCGGTGGTGTCGCGGGGCAGGAGTTCCGCGGAGCCGACGTGCTGGATGCGCCAACGGCCGTCAGCGGCGAGGCGTTCGGTCGCGGTGCAGATGATGTCAAGCAGTGGCTCGAGTTCGTCGGCGGGGCGTTCGAGGTTGTCGGTGGACAGCAGCCACAGGGTCACCACTTCGACGCCGATGTCCGCGGACCACTCGAGGAGGTCTTGGATCTTGTCCGCGCCTTTGCGATGCCCGTCGGCTGGTGAGGCGCCGCTTTGCTTGGCCCAGCGCCGGTTGCCGTCGAGGATGACGCCGATGTGCCGGGGGACGTTTCCTTCGGTGCGGAGGGTGTGCTCGATATCGCGTTCGTACTTGCGGTACAGGAGTTCGCGAAGGCCCACGTGTTGTCCTCTCCATCGGCGAATCCGGGGGGGTGGGACAACGGTACCGCCACCTCATAACCTACGGTATCGTAGGTTTATGGCCGACAACCTGCCTGACCCAGCGAAGCCGCTCATGCGGGGCTGGCTCCATTTAGGCGCCGCCCCCATCGCCTTGATTGCCGGAATGGTCCTCGTGGTGTTTGCTCCCACGTTGGCCGGACGGGTGTCGACAGCAGTGTTTACGCTCACTGCCGTCATGTTGTTTGGCACCTCTGCGGTGTATCACCGCGGGGATTGGTCGCCTACGACCAAGGCCGTGCTACGCCGCATGGACCACGCCAACATCTTCCTCATTATCGCGGGCACCTACACGCCTCTGACGGTGCTCCTCCTTGACGGCACAACCCGGCTCACGGTGCTGATCGTGGTGTGGTCCGGAGCCCTCGTGGGGCTCTTGCTCAGAATCTTCTGGCTCAGTGCACCGCGATGGCTGTATGTGCCTCTGTATGTGGCGCTGGGTTGGGTCGCGATGGGATACATCGGCCCGTTCTACCGAGCGGGCGGCGCGGCTGTTGTCACCCTGATCATCGTGGGCGGCTTGTGCTACACGGTGGGTGCAGTCATCTACGGCACCAAGTGGCCTCGTGGTTCAACCAGGTACTTCGGCTTCCACGAGATCTTCCACGCGTTAACGATCGCGGGGTTCTTCTGCCACTTCATCGCCATCGCCTTGGTCGTCTTCAACGCTTAGCGTGGTTCCCGTGGCCGCTTCGTCATCCTCGGGTGGGCGCGTGCGCACCTTCCGCAGGTGCTTGGACAACGACAAGAACAGCACGATTGCCGCTGCGACCAGGACAAATGTCACTACGAAAGCCGCGAATCCCGGCCCTCCGGTAAAGCTCGTCACGAGTAGGCCCCTTTCCGTGAACTATCCTGCCTCATGATGAGCAACGCACCCGACCACGAAACCGAGGAAGAACTCTCGGACGCTGTCCCCCACCTGTCCAAAAAAGGATGGACCTGGGTGACAGTGGGACTGGTGGCACTCACCGGAATCGCGACGTGGTACGGCGTGGGCCAAGCAGACCAGGCCGCCCGCTGGGCCACCGTGGGATTCTCCATCGACTCCGCGACAGATGCGGAAGTGACGTTCGACGTCCACCTGTATACCGATGAGACCGTGGAGTGTCAGGTCCGCGCCATGAACACCAGCTTCGCGGAGGTGGGTGTCGCGACTGTCACGGTTGACCCCGCTGAAGGCGAAAGCCAGCGTCTCACCGTCCCCATCACCACCGTGGAAGAAGCCACCACGGCAGAGGTCAACTACTGCGACGTGCCCCGCTAGGCGAGCATCGCCGTCTGCAGGCGTGTCGCCTGCGTGCGTCCCATGGCACGCGTACACGGCCGGAAACTTCTGTTTAGCGTCACCTGTTGTTATTCTGTCCAGTCACGTCCACTAAGGAGGATCTCGTGACTGAGACGACTGGCACCTGGCTTACCCAGGAAGCCTTGGACCGCCTGCAGGCCGAGTACGACCACCTCGCAGGCGAGGGCCGTGCCGCTATCGCCAAAGAGATCGACGAGCGCCGCCAAGAAGGCGACCTCAAGGAGAACGGCGGCTATCACGCAGCGCGTGAGGAGCAGGCAAAGCAGGAGGCTCGTATCGAGCAGCTGCGTCACATCCTGCAGAACGCAACCGTGGGCGAGGCAAGCACTGCATCCGAAGTCGCGTCCGGCTGCGTCGTCACCGCTGAGGTGATGGGACGCGAGATGCGCTTCCTGGTGGGCTCTCGCGAGGTCGCAGGCGGCACGGACATTGACGTGTTCAGCGCCCAGTCGCCGCTCGGGTCTGCACTGATCGGCAAGAGCGCCGGTGACGAGACTTCCTACACTGCCCCCAACGGCAATGAGATTCCCGTGAAGGTGATCACGGTGGAGCCCTTCAGCGGCTAACACCTTCGCCACACACGAACGGCCCGCCGGACGCTCGCCGCGTCTGGTGGGCCGTTGTCATGTCTAGCGACTCCCGCGGACTCTCACGCGTCCTATGGCGTCGCGCGAACCAACAGCACCGCGACCTCCATATGGCCGGTGTGCGGGAACATATCGAACAGCCGCCCCTGCTCCACTCGGTAGGACGGCATCGCCGCGAGATCCCGCGCCAAGGTCGCCGGATTGCAGCTCGAGTACACGATCGTCTCGATTCCGCTGCCTTCTAACCAGGCCGCGAACTCCGCTCCCACACCCCGGCGCGGCGGGTTCACGATCACTGCATCGGGCATCTGCGTTTGGCTCATGGCCCAGGCCCCGGCATCGGCCGCGATCAAGGTCACGCCATCAGCGCCAGGCATCCCGGCCGCGAGGGCCTCCGCACGGGAACGCTCAGCGGAAACGATGGCTTCCTCGCTCACTTCGACGCCCACCACCGCGCGGGTAGCGGCCAGGCAGTGCAACGCGAACCCACCGACTCCGCAATACAGATCCCACAACGAGGACGGTGCACGCGAGTCAATCCACTCCCGGACCTGGGCGTACAGGTCGGTTGCGACGGCAGTGTTGGTTTGGAAGAAGCTCCGTGGACCCAGGTGGAGCGACAGGTCGCCGAGCGGCATGGCAAGAGTCGACTCGGCAGTGAGCACGATTTCTCGCTCACCCTCCGTGACGGCACGGTGCTCAGGCAGCACGTTGAGCGTTGCCACACGCAGGTGGGGAAGACGGTCCTGCAACCAGGGCAGATGTTTGACGAGTCGGGTGTGGGCTTCTGTGGAGCGCATGACGAACCGAAGGAGCAGGTCACCGGTGGAAGCGGCCGTCACGAGCAGGTGCTTGAGCTCACCGCGCCGGTCCGGCACGGAGTACGGCTCCAGGCGTGCCCGCGTGATGAACTGAGCGAGCACCGGCAGCGCGTCCGTGATCGCGGCGGGATACAGCCCACATTCGCGCAGGTCGACGCCGTGACCGTGGTCGTCGAGGATGCCAAGCGTGGGTTCGTCCATGGTTCCGGCGACCACCATCTTGGCCTTGTTGCGGAAGCCACCGACCGCGCTGAGGCACGGGGTCAACCACTGAGCGTCTGCGGCACGCTCCCCTAGGGCTGCACGTACCTGCACGTCCTTACCTGAGACCTGTGTCGCGTACGGCTGCGAGATGAGCGAGCATGAACGGCATACGCCTGCGTCCCAATACGCACAGATCAGACCGCGGCTGGGGGCGTCAGGAACGTGGCTCACCGTTCTCACCGTCAGTCGCCGATCCACCCTTGGGCTTGCGCACTCGGATGGTGCCAGTGGTGGGCCGGGCCTCTTCCACATGATCGGCTTCACCGGCATCGGTAGCGCTGTCACCGCTGCGTTCGACACCTTCATCGCGTCCCTCGGTGGGCTGGGCGGTCGTGGCCCCGTCGTGATGCACTCGGACCTCCCCGGTCCGGGTGATTGCGGTGCGCGCACGACGCACTGCTTCGCGTGAGCGTTCCGCGAACACCGGCACCTGCGAGGTGATCGGGGGCACTTCTTCCTCGTCGGGCTTGTAGCTTGCGCTGAGCGCGCGGCCAAAGGCGTAGATGAAGGAGACGATGGGCACGGCGATGATGGCTCCCACCAAGCCCAGGGTGAGGGTTCCGGCGGAGATCGTCAGCAACACCACCAGCGGGTGCAGCGACAGTGCCTTGCCGAACAGCCACGGGTAGAGGACGTTGCCCTCCAGTTGCTGCACCAGCAGCACGATGCCCAGCATGATGAGCGCCGTTGTCCATCCGCCATCCACGAGCGCCACAAGCGAGGCGATGGCACCCGACAAGGTGGCGCCGAACATCGGGATGAAGGAGAACAGGAAGACCAAGATGCCGATGGGCAGGGCGAGCGGAACGCCAAGGATCCATGCACCCACACCGATGCCAACCGCGTCAACGAACGCCACAAACACTGTGGTTTGGGTGTAGCGGCGCAACGTCTTCCAGGCGTGCATGCCGGCCTCGTCGGTGCGCTTTTCGACGTCATTGGGCAGCAGCGTGACGCCCCACAGCCACAGCTTGCGCCCGTCACGCAGGAAGAAGAACAAAGCGAAGACCGCAATCACGGTTCCAGCGACCAGGCCGCCGATGGTGGACGCCGCACCCAGCGCACCGCTGGCCAAGCCCCATGCGTTGTCGCTCAACTGAGACTGGACCCTGCCAATGATCTCGTCGAGTTGCTCCTGGCCCATATGAAGCGGTCCGGTAGCCAACCAGTCGGTGAAGGTACGGAAACCCTCCAAGGCGGTCTCACGTAGGTCGTCAAAGCCGGAAATGATCGACGTGGATGCCGCTCCCAGCAAGAAGCTCACGACGCCCAGCAGCACCAAGATCGCCAAGAGCGCACCCAAGCCACGCGGGATGCCGATCTTGTTCATGTGGTGCACGAGGCGCTCCATCGGAGCGGCAATCAGCAAGGCAATGATGAGCGGCACAAACAACGTGGCCAACGAGGTGAACGTCCAGAACAGGAAGCTCACCACAATCCCCAGCACGATGAGTCGCCACGACCATGCGGCCGAGATCCTCAACGCCAGTGGCACACGGGTCAAGACTGCGTCGCGTGGTGCTGGCGCAGCTGGCTGGGGCGCACGCGTATCCGTGACGGGCTCCTGGGTAGGATCAGGCATAAAGCGAGCCTAGCGCGCGCATGGGACATTCCGACTGGACCCGCCGCACGAGGAACAGACGCGCCCCTGACAGCGTTGGACTGACCATCAATCGTTCGCACCGCCCAAGGAGCAGTCATGATCTTCGGATTCGACAAGACCACCATGATCACCGCGGACCAAGCGATGCCCGGTAGGCCGGTAGCTCTCCCCGTCGCTGACACGCACGTCGTGCTCGGGACGCCGCTGCAAGGCCCCTGGCCGGAGGGCACGGAAGTCATCTACTTCGGTATGGGCTGTTTCTGGGGCTCCGAACGAATCTTCTGGCAAACCCCGGGCGTGTATTCCACGGCGGTGGGTTACATGGGCGGCTGGACCCCCAACCCCACCTACGAAGAAACGTGTACCGCGAAGACCGGGCATGCCGAGACTGTGCAGGTCGTCTACGACCCCGCCAAGGTCAATGTCGACACCTTGCTGAAGGCGTTCTGGGAGAACCACGACCCCACGACAGCTAATCGCCAGGGCGGAGACATCGGCACCCAGTACAGGTCCGCCATCTTCACCACGACCCCGGAACAGGCCGATGCTGCCCGCGCCTCGCGAGACAAGTACCAAGAAGCGCTATCGGAGCAGGGTTACGGCACCATCACCACACAGATCGCTCCCGCTACGGAAGCGGGCGACGGAACGTTCTATTACGCCGAGGACTACCACCAGGGCTACCTCCACAAGAATCCCGGCGGGTACTGCAATCACGGCTTCTGCCAGGCGTCCTACGCGTAACCGCGCACCGGTTACTGCTGTGCGATGCTCCGCACAAACTGGAGCTGCTGCGCGAGTTGGTGAACCGCTCCTCCTTCATGCGTGTTGTCGTGCCACACCTGCATGTGCTTGGCAGGCGTGTGCGCGGCACGGTCTCCGTACCAGTTGAATGCCGCGTATCCCGTGGACGGTGGGCATACCGGATCACGCAATGCCACTGACGCCAGTAGCGGAGCCGTGGCGCGCTTGGCGTGGTTGACACCGTCAAAGTAGCTGAGAGTCTCGAACACTCGCGTGCGGTCCCCGCGCCGCACCGCCAGGTACTTCACGATCTCTCCGTAGGGGAACTCGTCAGTGATATCGACGGCGCGCTCAAAGTGGCACAAGAATGGGACATCGGCCATGACGCCAGCAAGGCCCTCCGCAAGCCCGGCAACCGCCAACGCGATACCGCCGCCTTGCGAGGCGCCGGAGAAGAACACGGCAGACTCGTCGACGCCAGGAAGCGACCGCGCTGCATCGACGGCGCGCACCGCATCGGTGAAGACTCGGCGGTAGTAGTAGTCGGAAGGGTCCTCAATGCCACGGGTCATGAACCCGGATGCGCTCGCCCCTGATCCCACCGGATCGGGCGTGTCTCCCCCATTGCCCCAGCCGTGCCCCTGGCCGCGCGTGTCCATGAAGAAGTGCGCATAGCCGGCAGTGGCCCAGAAGGTGCGTTCCAGGGCGTGTCCGCGTCCACCTCCGTAGCCCGACACCTCCACGATGCACGGCAACGCCTGTTGCACGCCCCGTGGCCTGACGTACCACCCACGAATGGGGTGACCACCAAAGCCCGGGAAAATCACATCGCGGATGCTCACCTGGGCCAAGTCCCACCCAGCGTCCGCCAACATCAACTCTCCGTCGTGTTCACGTGCCTGCGCAAGCGTCGAAGACCAGAACTCGTCAAAGAACTGCGGCTCGTGTACCGCGGGACGGTAGGACTCCAGCGAGGGAAGCGGAAGGTCAAACAGCGGCATCGGTGCCTCACGGTGCTAGACAACAACGGACGTGGCGTGCCGGTAGCTCCGGAGACAAGGGCCGATGCGACGCCGAGGCCACGCTACAACGAGATGAGCCCCACGACCCAAAGGTCGTGGGGCTCATCCACAGGCAGGACTCGCGCAGAGACTAGTCGCGGCCTTGAAGCAAAGCGATGATGCGCAAGAACTCGGTGTACATCCACACCAGGGTCACCACAAGTCCGAACGCTGCCGTCCACTCGTACTTGGCGGGAAGGCCACGCTTGACACCATTCTCAATGAAGTCAAAGTCGGAGATCAGCGAGACACACGCCAGGATGACCGCGAACGCGCCAATCAACACGCCCAACGGAAGGCCCATGATCTCGTACTCCGAGCGCAATCCCCACGCGGAGTCCGTGGCGCCAAAGACCATCATTCCTACGTTCACCAGGGAGAACAGCAGGTAGGAGATTCCACCAATGAGGAGGAACTTGCGCATCTTGGGCGTGTAACGCAACTTGCCCGAACGGTACAGCGTGAGGCACACACCGAAAGTCACGGCAGTGGCCAACAGCGCCTGCAGGCCCGCGCCCTGAGCATCAAAGGCGGTCTCCACATACGAGGTCAGTGAGCCCAGGAAGTAACCCTCGACACCTGCGTAGATGATCGCGAGTGCGGGCGGGGTGGTCTTCTTGAACGCCAGGACCAAGCCCAGCACCATGCCCACAATCGCGGACACGATCAGGCCGGCGGGGGAGAAGAACATGTAGCCCGGCGCGGCAAGGATGAACGCCAGGATGATCATGGCGGCCGTCTTGGACGTCACGCCTTCGTAGCTCATGCGTCCCGCATCCATGGGGGTCGCGGCTGGCGAGTTGAAGTGCTGCTGAAGCTCATCCGCGGAAACGGTGGAGCCGTCGGGGTTGATGGTGGCACCAGGCTTGAAAGCACTGTTGGCGCCACTGAAGACGGGGCTGGACATGTGGTCCTCCTCGAGGTGGAACTGAGTCCGGTTCAGGATACAAGGCACGTCCCACCCCGAACCATCGTCCGTGGGGGTGATTCGCTCAGGGCGTGACGCTTCTCACGCCACTGGTGCCCCCGGCGGGACTCGAACCCGCACTTGGCCGATTTTAAGTCGGCTGCCTCTGCCAATTGGGCTACGAGGGCATGCCCCACGATTGTGCCGTATCCCACGCCAGTCGCCTCACGCAGCGCAGGCGACTGGCATGGGCCACAGCAATCCCGCGAGGGTTCTAGATACGTGCCGCCGCGGAGAACGCGATGCCGTCAAGGATGTCGTGCTCGCTCGTCACGGCCTCTTCAAGTTCGCCACCAGCGGCCCGCACCTCCGCCTGAACACGCAGCACCACCTCGCGCCACACCAGCGCGCCCGCGCCAATGACGTCAACGCGTCCAGGGTGCATAAACGGCATCGCTTCGCGTTCTTCTCGCGACGCATGCAGCAGGGCGTTGCACGCAGCAACCACCTCATCGACAGTGAGGCGAGCGCCATTGATACGGTCCCGGTCGTACTGCTGGAGCCCCAGGGCCTGAGCGGTGACAGTCGTGATAGACCCGGCCAGGCCCACCAGAGCACGGGTCTGTGCCACAGGAACATCCTTGATCGCCGCATCCAGCGCAGCCTGGACATCGGCGACCGCAGCATCGATCTGCACATCCGAAGGCGGGTTCGCGGCCAGGTGGCGCTCCGTCATGCGGACGCACCCCACATCCATCGAATGGGCGCCTGCAGGACCACGCTCACCCAAGACCATCTCAGTGGACCCACCGCCCAGGTCCACGACCAGATACGGCGGCACCAGGTCATCGGCCACCACGGAGACCGCTCCACGGAAACTCAGCGCGGCCTCTTCTTCACCCGAGACCACCTCCGGCTCCACGCCCAGACGTTCCTTCACACCCGCAATGAACTCGTCTCGATTGGACGCGTCTCTGGTGGCAGAGGTCGCAACGAACCGGATCGCTTCCACGCCGTGCGCGCGGCACAGCGCCGCATACTCATCGGTGGCAGCCAACGTCCGCTCAAGCGCCTCCGGAGCGAACTGCCCCGTGCGGTCCACGCCCTGACCCAACCGCACCACCTTCATGAGGCGCACCACGTCGGTCAGCGACTGACCGTCAGCAGCGACATCGGCAATCAGCAGACGAATCGAGTTGGTTCCACAGTCGATCGCGGCCACACGGGTCATGCGTTGTCCTCCACAGTGTTTGTCGCGGGGGCGTCCCCCAGGTCACAGGTGCATCGTTCCGGGGTCCACTGGTGGGCAATCAACGCCAACGCCTGATCCCCCAACGGGTTCACGCCCGGTCCCGCAGCCAAGGAATGGCCCACGAGCACGTGGAGGCACTTCACACGGTCGGGCATCCCTCCTGCGGAGATGCCGTGGATCTCCGGCACATCGTCCATGGCGTAGCGCTCTTCGAGATAGCGCTCGTGCGCAGCACGGTACTGAGCGGCCAGATCCTCATCCTCACCCAACGCCGCAGTCATGTCTTTCATGACGCCGTTGGCTTCCAACGTCGACACGGCGCTGACAGCATCGGGGTGCGTCAAGTAGTACTGCGTGGGGAATGGCGTGCCGTCAGGAAGGCGAGGGGCCGTGTGCACGACCGTGGGGCGTCCACACACGCAACGTGCCGCGATCGCGACTACTCCCCGGGGTTCGCGTCCCAGTTGCTGGCGCAGGGCGGAGATGTCGGCATCGGTCACGTCAGGGGTTTTCACCCTCCAAAGTCTACGGTGGTCACCGGCTCGTTCGTCCCGGTGGAATCCACGGTCGCGGGTTCCGCGGCTGGCGCATCCTCCACAGCAGGGTCGTCTCCCCCTGCATCGACCATCGAGTCCCACAACGTGTCGTACCAAGGCTGCAGCGGAGTTCCGGCGGCGTCGACCTCTGATGCCGCGGCGTCTTCCTGCTGATCGGCCGCAACTTCAGGATCGACCACGCGGTAGGGCGTCTCCCCGGGGAACACGTAGGCCAATCGCTCGCGAGCCTGCGCCACCACGTAGGCAGGATCGTCCCAACGCGCGACCTCCGCGGTCAGATCGTCGACCTCCGCCTGCGCTGTCGCGGCATCAGCGCGCAAACTATTGAGCATGGCTTGCTGATCCAGGTAAGCGCGAACCGTGGGTGTCACCACCGCGAACGCAGAAATCACCACAATGACAATCACGGCCGTACGCCATGTCAGCATCGCCGCCCAGGACCCTTGCGCGCTTGCCGCCTCGATACGAGGCGCGGCTGAAGCCTTACCCGCGGAGCCTTTGCTTCCGCCCTTGGCCGTGCTCGCCTGGGGCTTTGACGGAGACGTGCCTGAGGACGCGCGGTTGGCGGGACGGCTCGCCCCGGGGCGCTGTGAGCGCGGTGACCCGCCCTGCGAACGCGACGAGCCGGCCTGCGAGCTCGGCCCTGCGGCACGGGTGCGACGCTGCGGATCGCTCGCCGGACGCGACGATGAGCGCGCTGACGAGCGCGGAGCACCGGGTCGACGGGGAGCAGTCACGTCGCCATTGTCTCCCGCGGTCAGGGGTGGTTTGCTCAGGGCGGAACCGCGAGTCGTGTGATTCGCACCACGATTGTCCGATATGTCCAAAAATGCCTCAGGGCCGCGACTCCCGAAGGAATCGCGGCCCTGAGCCGGTAGCGGTCAGCGTGGCTGACCACTACACACAGCGTGCCTTACGCGGGGTACGAACGCGGGAAGGCGGACTTGCCGGCGTAAACGGCGGTGTCGTCCAGTTCCTCTTCGATGCGCAGCAGCTGGTTGTACTTAGCGATGCGCTCTCCACGTGCAGGTGCACCGGTCTTGATCTGGCCGGTGTTGAGTGCGACGACCAGGTCAGCGATCGTGACGTCCTCGGTCTCACCGGAGCGGTGCGACACCATCGAGGTGAAGCCAGCGCGGGTGGCGAGCGACACAGCGTCGATGGTCTCGGTCAGCGAACCGATCTGGTTCAGCTTCACGAGCAGGGCGTTGGCCGACTTCTCGTCGATACCGCGCTGGAGGCGCGTGGGGTTCGTGACGAACAGGTCGTCTCCGACGATCTGGGTCTTGTCGCCGACAGCGGCCACCAGTGCGGACCAGTCGGCCCACTCGTCTTCCGACAGCGGGTCTTCGATGGAGACCAGCGGGTAGTCAGCAACGAGCTGCTCGTAGTAGGCGATCATGTCGGCACCCGACTTGGCTTCGCCTTCGAACTGGTAAGCGCCGTCCTTGAAGAACTCAGTCGCTGCCACGTCGAGTGCGAGGGCAATGTCCTCACCGGGCTTGAAGCCGGCCTTCTCGATCGCGACGATGATCAGGTCCAGAGCGGCACGGTTCGACTCAAGGTTGGGAGCGAAGCCACCCTCGTCGCCCAGGCCGGTGGCCAGGCCGCGCTCCTTGAGCACGGACTTCAGGGCGTGGTAGACCTCAGCGCCGTAGCGGTAGGCCTCACGGAAGGTGGGAGCGCCAACGGGGGCGATCATGAACTCCTGGATGTCAACGTTGGAGTCGGCGTGCGATCCACCGTTGAGGATGTTCATCATCGGGACGGGCAGAACGTGTGCGTTCGGGCCACCGATGTAACGGAACAGGGCCAGGTCGGCCGAGTCGGCAGCGGCCTTGGCAACTGCGAGCGACACACCAAGGATGGCGTTCGCGCCCAGCTTGCCCTTGTTGTCGGTGCCGTCCAGGTCCAGCATGGTCTGGTCGATCAGGCGCTGCTCGGTGGCGTCAAGACCAACGATTTCGGGGGCGATGTCGTCGATGACCGCGTCAACGGCCTGCTCGACACCCTTGCCCAGGTAACGGCTCTTGTCGCCGTCACGACGCTCAACAGCCTCGAAGGCTCCGGTCGATGCGCCCGACGGAACTGCTGCACGTGCGAACGTGCCGTCCTCCAGCGCGACCTCGACCTCGACGGTGGGGTTGCCGCGCGAGTCAAGAATCTCGCGTGCGCCAACGGCCTCAATGCTCGCCATGATGCTCCTTCAGTTGTATGTGGATTTCTCTTCGTGAGTCTAGCCGCGCTCATGGAGGGGCGCGCCCTGACAAACGTCCTAGTTGGGTGAACCTTCGGTGGCGGCCGTTTCCGCCTCGCGTGCAGCGCTCTCGTACTGTCGTACTGCGTCACGCAAGGCGCCCTCGGCGTCCACTCCTTCGGCTTGGGCGCGCGCCACCAGTTCCAGTAGCTGATGGCCGATGCCAACACCGGCGGGATCGTTCACCTGCAGTCCCGCTTTGGCCGCGCGCGAGATCACTTTCTGCGCGCGGGCGAGCGCGGGCTGTGCGACGGGGATGCCGTCCATCACAGACTCGCGCCCTTTGGTCTTCTTCTTGATGTCTTCCCAGTTGGCGAAGACTTCGGCCGATGTTTGGGCCGGGTCGTCTCCGAACACGTGGGGGTGACGTTCGATCAGTTTGTCGGTGACCGCCTGGGCGATCTCGTCGATGCTGAAGGGATCGGTGGCGTGGTCCTGCGCGACACGGGCGTGGAACACCACCTGTAGCAGGACGTCCCCGAGTTCTTCGCGCAGGTCGTCGCGGGTGCCGTCCTCGACTGCTTCCGCAAGCTCGTACGCTTCTTCGATCGCATGCTTCACGAGCGTCTCGTGAGTCTGCTCCGCATCCCAGGGACAACCGCCCGGGGACCGGAGGCGATCCATCACCTCAACCAGTTGGGTGAGGGCTTCACTCACCGGCGATCCAGGGCTCGTCTGCGTCCACGAATCCGTTGGCGCCGGAGAACTCCGTCATCCAGGTCGCTTCGCCTGCTTGGGCCTTGTTCAAGGCGGTGGGGGCGACCAGTGCGAGCGATTCCGCGAATGCGACCTCGTCCCATTCACCGGTGCGGTTGGACGTCACGGCTTCCGTGGCGATGTGGTTCGACATGTCTGCGATCGCTTCGCCCGTGGTGTCCAGGATCGCGAAGGCGCTCAGCAGGTAGGCGGCTTCCAAGCCATCCACGAGCTCTTCGCTGGGCTCGCCCTCCACACCCTCGGACACCTTCAGCGCGGAGGCGAGGTTATACAGGTCCTCTCGGCTGTACGTCAGACCCAGGTCCGCAATCTGCTCCAGCATCGGCTCTCGCAACACCTCGAGAGTGATGACAGCGCGACGGTCAATCGACACGTGACCCTCCGTGGTCCACGCCTGGTAGAGGTCCGCAACGCGGTCGTTGGTGATGACAGTGTCGTCAATCTCGACGGCGCTCGCAGGCGAACCTTCCTGACCAGGAACGGCACATCCGGTGAGCACGATCGCCGTGGCCGCAAGGGCACCGGCTAGGGAACGTCGGCGTCGGGGGGTCGTCATGGTGGTCATCCTACTTGCGCTCCCTGCGTGGCCGAAATGACTTGCCTCACCCACGCCAAAACCTCGAGCCCTTCGACAGGTTTGCCGCCCACTCGAGCCGTCATCGGGGCCGGGACCAAGATCTGGCGGACTGCAGGCTTGATGAGCGTTCCCGGGTAAATCCGGGTCATCCGCATCGCCGCGGAGTCGGGCAGTTCGAGTGGACTGAAGCGGACGAACTTCCCCTGCGCCACGATGTCCTGGACACCGGTCTCGCGGACCTCGGTGCGCAGCTTCGCCACTTCGAACAGGTTCTCGACAGGCTCCGGCAGATTGCCGTACCGGTCCTGAAGTTCCTCACGCACCGCCTCAAGAGCGGAGGTGTCGGCGGCATCGGCAATCTTTCGGTACGCCTCCAGGCGCAAACGTTCGTGCTCGATGTACGCCTCTGGGATGTGGGCGTCGATGGGCAGGTCGATCGTCATGGGGGCGCGTTCCTCCTCACCCTCGCCACGGAACGACGCCACCGCCTCTCCCACCATGCGGATGTACAAGTCGAAGCCCACGCCCTCAATGTGGCCGGACTGTTCGGCGCCCAACAGGTTTCCGGCGCCGCGGATCTCTAGGTCCTTCATCGCGACTGCCATGCCCGCACCCAAGTCAGTGTTCGCGGCGATGGTCTGCAAACGGTCGTGAGCCGTCTCCGTGAGGGTGCGGTCCGGCGGGTACAGGAAGTAGGCGTACGCACGTTCGCGGCCACGGCCCACACGTCCGCGCAGCTGGTGGAGTTGGCTCAGCCCGAACTTGTCGGCCCGCTCCACGACAAGCGTGTTCGCGTTGGAGATGTCCAGGCCTGTCTCCACGATCGTGGTGCACACCAGGACGTCGTAGCGCTTGTCGTAGTAGTCGACAATTACCTGTTCGAGTTGCTTTTCGCTCATCTGACCGTGAGCCACGGCAATGCGTGCCTCCGGAACGAGTTCGCTGAGACGTTTCGCGGCAGACGTGATGGTCTTCACCGAGTTGTGGATGTAGAACACCTGGCCGTCGCGCAACAGTTCACGCCTGATCGCGGCCGCCACCTGCGGGTTCTCATGCGGTCCCACATAGGTGAGGATGGGGTGACGCTCCTCCGGCGGCGTCGCCAGCGTCGACATCTCACGGATGCCCGTCACCGCCATCTCCAAGGTGCGCGGGATGGGTGTGGCCGACATTGCCAACACATCGACATCAGTGCGCAGAGCCTTCAAGGTCTCCTTGTGTTCCACACCAAAGCGCTGTTCCTCATCAATGATGACCATTCCCAGGTTCTTGAAACGCACCTGGCCGGTGATCAGCCTGTGTGTACCAATGACCAAGTCCACTGAACCGTCGGCCAGCCCCTCGATGATCTCTTTCGCTTCCTTATCCGTCTGGAAACGCGACAGCGCCTTCACGGTGACGGGGAACTGCGCAAAACGATCCGTGAACGTGTCCACGTGTTGTTTCACCAACAACGTGGTGGGGCACAGCACCGCCACCTGAGTCCCGTCCTGAATGGCTTTGAACGCGGCCCGCACCGCAATCTCCGTCTTTCCAAAGCCCACATCGCCGCACACCAGACGGTCCATGGGCACGGAACGCTCCATGTCCCCCTTGACCTCATCAATGGTGGACAACTGGTCCGGGGTCTCCACAAACGGGAAGGCCTCTTCCAGTTCGCGCTGCCATGGGGTGTCCGGAGCAAACTCGCGGCCCGTGGTCGCCATGCGGGCGCTGTAGAGGCGAATCAGTTCGGCAGCGATCTCCTTCACTGCCTTGCGCGCACGCGTCTTGGTCTTGGCCCAGTCGGAGCCACCCATCTTGTTGACGGAGGGCGCTTCACCGCCCACATACTTGGTGACCTGATCAAGCTGATCGGTGGGAACCGAAAGGCGGTCCGCCGGTCCACCGCGCTTCGACGGCGCGTACTCAATCACCAAATACTCACGTTCAATGCCGCGCACATTACGCTTGGTGAGTTCCACGAAGCGACCCACACCATGAGCCTCATGCACCACAAAGTCACCGGTGCGCAGCTGCAGCGGATCCACCGCATTGCGCCTGCGGCTGGGGACCTTCACCTTGGGCCCCGCGGCCACCGCGGCACGCCCCGTCAGGTCCGCCTCGTGCATGACCAAAACGCGGTCGCCCTCGCTGAAGAATCCCGCACCCGTGATCTGCGGCACCACGGAGATGGCGCCCTCGATGGGCTCATACTCGGTCTGGACGCGGGCAGGGATGTCGGCATCAGCCAACTGCTCCGCAAGCCGATGCGCGGAACCCGTTCCCGCGGCCGTCACGACCACATGCCAGCCCTCGTTCAGGCGACGACGCAGCAGGTCGAGTGCCTCCCGCAGGCGACCACGGTGCCCCTCAAGGTCGTGCAAGGCGGTGCCCGCGGCATCGGCCCCACCGAAGGGCCCCATGGTGCTGACGGTGATGCCTCGCTCGTCGGCGGATTCACGCAACTGGTCCAGGCTCAGGAACGAGCCTTCGGAGGGCTCCAGCGGGCTGTCCGCCCCGGCCGCTGCCGACACCCAGGCTGCCGCCAGGAACTCGTCTGCCGTGCGGGCCAAGTCCTCCGCCCTACGAGCGAGTCGTTCGGGTTCCACCAACAGCACGCGCGTGTGGCGCGGCAGGACCTCCGGGAGCGGCTGCAGTCGCTCCACGAGTAGCGGAATCAGGGACTCCATGCCCTCGACTGCCTGACCGTCCGCGATGCGGGTCAGCATGTCCGCGGCAGTAGGCAACGTGTCCACCAAGGCACTCGCCTTGGCACGCACCGTGGGCGTCAGCAGGAGTTCACGGCACGGCGGCGCCCACAGGCGCTCTACCGGCTCCAAGGACCGCTGATCCGCGATGGAGAAGGACCGGATCGCATCTACCTCATCGCCAAAGAACTCGATGCGCACCGGGTGCGGATCGGTGGGCGCGAATACGTCCACGATGCCGCCACGGACCGCGAACTCGCCGCGCCGCTCCACCATGTCCACCCGCGTGTAGGCGGCGGCCGCGAGCGCCTCCGTCAACTCGGTGAGGTCGCGCTCCTCCCCCACGGCGACGTGGACGGGTTCCAGGTCTGCCAGCCCCGCCACAAGTGGCTGCAACAACGCACGGATCGGAGCCACCACGAACTCAAGCGGCGGCAGTCCCGCTTCCTTCTGGACCTCCTGGGGATGCACCAGGCGGCGCAGGGTGGCGAGCCGGCGTGCCACGGTGTCCGAGCGTGGGCTCAGGCGCTCGTGGGGAAGCGTCTCCCAGGCGGGCATGACGGAGATGCGCGCCGGATCGCGGAAAGCACTCAGGGCGGCGGCGAAGGTGTCGGCGTCCCCGCCGGACGCGGTCACGATCAGCACGGGTCCGCCGTCAGGGTCCCCAGCGGTGACGCTTTGCGCCGCGGCAATCGCGGGGCCAGCGGACGCGGGTGCGGTGAGGTGCGCTCCATCACCAATCGACGGCAAGGTCAGGTGCTGCAGCAGGCTGCTCAGTGGCTGGTTCACGCTTCTCCAGGCATGCCAAAGGACCGGAATTTCCGGCGTGCTCATCCTACGTTCCCAGGTGCGAAGCGTGTGCGTCAGGCCAGGGAACTTAGACTTGTGGATATGACCGATGCGCGCAGCGATGCGGAGCGACTGCTGCGTCGCTTCGCCTCCGACACCAACCTGCTCATCGCCGGACGACCCATGCGAGTCGCCGGTGAAGGGCCCGTGGCGGAAGCCCTCACCGGCATGCTTGCGGCGATGGGTGCCCGCGTCGACGTGACTGACGCCCCGGCCCACGCGGAGCGGGACCTCACCCGCGACACGGTCGTATTCGACATCGACACCGGCGCCATCACCATGGGCGGTGAGCCCACAGGCGGGCGTGGGGACGCTGCAGGCCGCCTCGACTTCGCCGCCGCACACATGCCCGTCTCCACCGCGATTGCCGCCGAACTCGCCCAACAAGGGACGGTGCGCGGCCTGTCGGTCGGGGTGTCGATGACGCTCGAGCCCAAGACTGCGAACTTGGCCCTGCTCTTGGCTCAGGCCGGCGCAACGGTCGCGGTGTACGCCCACCCGGACGAAACCGACACTGCCGTGGCACAGGCACTGCGTGACCGCGGGGTACCCGTCGACGCATCCGCCGAGGTCACCCCCGCGCAGGAGCTCGAGGCCGCGCTGCAGTTCATTGACCGCGGCTTCGATGTGCTGGTCGACGACGGCTCGCACATCACCCGCCTATCCCACGAACACCGCCCCCATCAGGTGAGCCGCTGGATAGGCGCCACCGAAGAAACCACCAGCGGACTCGCCCCCTTGCGCCATATGCAAGACGCGGGAGTGCTCGCCACGGGGGTGATCGCTGTGAACGACGCCATCACCAAGACCGGCTTCGACAACCGCTATGGCACCGGCCAAAGCTGCGTGCTCGCCATCGCAGACCTGTTGGCCGATGCCGGGGTATCTGTCCGCGATCAGCCCGCCCTGGTCATCGGGTATGGGCCGGTGGGAGTAGGCGTGGCCGCGCATCTGCGGGCACTCGGCGTGGACGTGTCCGTCAGCGAGATTGACCCGGCCCGAGCGTTGCTGGCACTCCACGACGGCTTCCGCGTCGACACCGCCGATGCCCTGGCTGAGGGAGCGCTCGTGGTGTCCGCAACCGGATGGCCGGCAACGGTCAGCGCAGACCTGACGGATGCCGCAGCCGCCGTCGCAGTCGCCGGCGGCGTGCCCGGCGAGATTGCCTGGCACGGTGCGCTCACACCCGTCGCACCCCATGTGGAACGCACCGCCACCGGAACCCTGATCGTGGACCGTGGCGGATGCATCAACGTCACCGCCGCAGAAGGCAACCCCATCGAGATCATGGACCTGTCTTTTGCGACCCAACTCGCGGCCATCGCAGAAGTAGTGCAAACCCGGCCCACCGTCGGTGTCCACCCCCTGTCAGACTCGGCGGTCACGCACGTCGCCGCCACCGCAGCCCACGTACGTGGCATCGCACTCGAACCTGGCGCGACCCGCGCATCGGCCGGAAGCACGGACTGGCGTTCCCCGCGCTACACCGTTGGCCGCCCACCCTTCCCCTCCCCTGACGGCTCTTAAGGAGAACCGATGGCAACGTTCCCCGTCACGCTGTACTCAGCGGACCTTGTCCTCCCCATCACCGCCCCACCCATCCTGGACGGCGCGATCGCGGTGCGCGGCGAACGCATCCTGCACGTAGGCGAACGCTCCTGGGTTGAAGCGTCCCTCGCAGAACGCGGCATCCCCGTCGAACATGTGCGCTGGCCCGGCGTCCTCATGCCTGGACTCGTCAACGCCCACACACACCTGCAGTACACCGGCATGGCGGAAGTAGCGACCCGCCAGTACAACGGGTTCGAAGACTGGGTCACCGGCTTCAACCCCGTGTACGCCCGCGCACACGACTGGGCTGCAGACGCGGCTGCCGGTGCGCAGATGATGATCGCCGCAGGCGTCACCGCTGCCGCGGACATCGTGACCAACCCTGAAGCCGCCACCGCGCTCCACGACGCTGGGCTAGCAGGAATCGCGTACTGGGAAGTCATCGACTGGTCCAACGACGAATGGCGCAAGCACGGCCGCGCAGAAGTTGAAGCAGCCCTGGACTCCATGCCCGACCGTCCCGGCTCCGGGCTCAGCCCCCACGCCCCGTACTCGCTTGAGATTGTGCCGCTGCTGGAAATCCCGGACATCGTCCGCGAACGTGGCCGCCGCATCCACATCCACCTAGGCGAATCCGGCATTGAACGCGAGTTCGAAGCGGACCTGGGGCCCTGGCAGTCACAAGGTCTGGGAAGCCTGCGAGAACTGCGTCAAGCGGGCTACGGCACCTCCGCCACGGACTACGTGGACCACTTGGGCGTGTTGGGGCCCGACTGCCACGTGGCACACGGCGTCTACATGTCCGAACGCGACCGCGCCATCCTGCGCGCACGCGGCACCACCGTGGCTCTGTGCCCCCGCTCCAACGAGATCATCGGCCTGGACAACCCACCCATCGCCGCCTACCTACGCGAAGGCAGCCCCATCGCAATCGGCACAGACTCGCTGTCCTCATCCCCGTCACTGGACCCCATGGGTGAAGTCGCGACGCTCATGGCGATCGCACGCAACCAGGGCTACTCCCACGACGACCTCGCGGAACGCCTCCTCACCGCCGCCACCTTGGGCGGCGCACACGCCATGGGAATCGACGAAGGCCCCCGCCGCACCGGCTACCTCGCAGTCGGCGCCATGGCAGACCTCGCGTTCTTCGACGTCCCCGTGACAGACATCCCGTCCACCATCCAGACACTCGCAGAAGCAGGCGACGGCCACACCGCCGCAACCGTCACCGCCGGCCGAGTCCGCCACACCACCGAACGGTTCCGCACCGAAACAGGAGTAACGGGATGAACGCCACGCCAACCACAGCATCGGCCCTGGGCCTGAAACCCCACCCCGAAGGTGGATGGTTTCGCCGCGTCTGGACCGGCGCCGTCCCCGTGGACACCGCCGGCGGGATCCGTCCCGCAGCCACCTGCATCCACTACCTGCTACCGCCCGGTGAAGAATCCGCCTGGCACGTGGTCAGCTCCGACGAACTTTGGCTGTGGCACGGTCCAGGCACGCTCGAACTGCGCCTGGGCGGCGAAGGCCAGCAACCGGCCGATGCTGTGGAAACCTTCATTCTGGGCCCAGACCTCACGGCTGGCCACGTACCCATGGCCGTCGTACCAGCGGGAACGTGGCAAGCCGCACGCCTCGCGGCGAGCGACGAGGTGCTCGTCAGTTGCGTGGTCAGCCCCGGATTCGACTTTGCCGACTGGGCGCTCGCCGCTGACCGTTAGACTTAACGGCGCTATCAGGGAGCGATCAGCGTCGACCCCGCTCCGCCTCACCTGAACAATCTGGAGAAAGCATGACTGCACGCACCCTGAGCCGCGCCTCCCTCGTGGCCGTCGCCGTGTCCGCCCTCGCACTCGCCGGCTGCTCGTCGGCCAGCGACGCTGACACCTCGGCAACCCCCACCGACGCCGCGACCGGAACCCCCGAGTCGACCGCGACCTCGACCGTCACCGGCGAAGCGCCCCTGGACACCGTTACCGACGGAGTCCTCACTATCGCTACCGGAAACCCCGTCTACCAGCCCTGGATGGTGAACGACGACCCCGCCAACGGTGAAGGCTTCGAGTCCGCTGTGGCATACGCCGTGGCAGAAGAGCTCGGCTACACCCCCGAGCAGGTCGTCTGGGTCCGCACGTCCTTCGAGTCGGCCATCGCGCCCGGCCCCAAGGACTGGGACATGAACATCCAGCAGTTCTCCATCACCGACGAGCGTAAGAACGCCGTGGATTTCTCCTCGCCGTACTACACCACCACCCAGGCGATCATCGCGGACGCCGACTCGACGCTTGCTGGCGCCGACACTCTCGCAGACCTCGCGGGCTACAAGCTGGGCGTGCCCTCCGGCACCACCAGCTACACCGTCGCAGAGCAGGAGATCGGCAAGGACGCCCTGGCCGTCTTCAACTCCGCAGAAGACACCGTCGCCGCCTACAACTCGGGCCAGGTTGACGCGTTCGTCATCGACCTCCCCTCCGCGTTCTACCTGACGGACGTCGAACTCGACAACGCGATTGTCGTGGGCCAGGTCACCTCGCGCCTGTTCGGCGACGACTTCGGCTTCGTCCTGCCCAAGGACTCGCCCAACACCGAGGCCGTGACCGCTGCCGTTGACGCACTCGACGCAGACGGCACCCTCGCTGCCATCGAAACCGAGTGGCTGTCGACCGCGGTCGACGTGCCCGTCCTCAACTAACAGGATCGCCGCATGACGGATGGAGCGCCGCAGGCGCATCAGGTCAGTGAGCTCGAGCTCGAACGTCGCCACTACCGGAGCAACGCCTCCCGGCGCTCCATCCTCATCGCGGTGACCTCCACGGTGGCCTTCGTGGCCGTCGTGTGGGTTGTCCTGGTCAACACTCCCGGCTGGGAGGACGTGAAGTACACGTTCTTCAACTGGGAAATCGGCAAAGACGCCTTCCCCTCGATTCTCGAGGGCCTGTGGCTCAACATCCGGGCGTTGTTCTTCGCCGCGATCGGTGTCGCCGTGTTCGGCACCCTGCTGGCGGTCCTACGTTCGCTGCGCGGCCCGGTCTGGTTCCCGCTGCGCGCACTCGCCACCATCTACGTCGATATGTTCCGCGGCGTACCCGTGCTCATCGTGCTGTTCCTGGTGGGCTTCGGCATCCCCGCGCTCGACATCTTTCCCCGCATGGACGCCGCCGTGTGGGGCACCATCTCCATCACGCTGTGCTACTCCGCCTACGTCGCTGAGGTGCTCCGCGCCGGCATCGAATCCGTGCACTCGTCCCAGCGCATTGCCGCGCGCTCGCTTGGACTCAGCCACGGAAAAACGCTGCGTATGGTCGTCATTCCTCAGGGTGTGCGCCGCGTGATTCCCGCCCTCATGAACGACTTTGTGTCGATGCAGAAGGATGTGGGCCTGATCTCCGTGCTCGGTGCCGTGGACGCGATCCGCGCCGCACAGATTGAGGTCGCTGCGACGTACAACTTCACGCCATACGTGATCGCAGCACTGCTCTTCATCGTGATCTCCGTTCCTCTGACCCGCCTGACCGACTACGTCGCCGCGCGCATGAACAGCCGCGAGCAGATCGGAGGCGTCGTATGAGCGTCCTCGACGTCCGCAACGTCTGGAAGAGCTTTGGTGACAATGCTGTGCTCCAGGGCGTGGACCTGACCCTCAACAATCACGATGTCGTGGTGTTGATCGGGGCCTCCGGCTCCGGCAAGTCCACCCTCCTTCGCACCATCAACCTCATCGAGCGTGTGGACGACGGCCAGATTCTGCTGTCCGGCGACGACATCACCGACCCCCGCATCGACACGGACGCCGTGCGCGCGCGCATCGGTGTGGTGTTCCAGCAGTTCAACCTGTTCCCCCACATGCGGGTCATCGACAACGTCACCCTCGCGGCCCGCAAGGTCCACGGAGAAGACGCTGACTCTGCCCGCGCACGCGGAACCGAGCTTCTGGAGCGCTTTGGCTTGGGCGAGAAGCTCCGCGACTACCCCGACCGACTCTCCGGCGGCCAGCAGCAGCGTGTTGCGATCGTGCGCGCCATCATGACGGACCCGGAACTCCTGCTCCTGGACGAAATCACGTCCGCGCTGGACCCCATGCTGGTCGGCGAGGTGCTCGACTTGGTTCGCGGGCTGAAGGACGCCGGCTCCACGATCCTGATGGCCACCCACGAGATGGCCTTCGCTCGTGAAGTCGCGGACCGCGTGGTGTTCATGCACGGCGGCAGGATCATCGAGGCGGGCACCCCGGAAGCGATCTTCGACAGCCCTCAGCAGCCGGAAACCCAAGAGTTCCTGGCACGCGTCACCCACCGCTAACAGCATCGGCGATGGCCGCCACCAGAGTGCACCTCTGCGCCCTCCCTCTTCCGTCAAATGGCTCCATTTAGCTGTTTTAGCTCACTAAAACAGCTAAATGGAGCCATTTGACGCGTACGGCGGCGGCGGGGCGGGGGCGGGCAGGTAAGCGCGGGCCGCCGCCACGTTTACTGCGGGTGCAACTGCCCTGACTCCGGGAGCTCAAACTCAGAGGTCTCGGCGATCTCCGTGGGCAAGGACGGCGTGATGACCGTTCCATCGGCACGCACCGTCCCGTGGAAGGCCTCCGCATCGGGGGCGCCCGGAATGCGTTCCCCCTGACCGTCCAACGGCACCTCAAGTTCCGACAACTGAGTCAGGCTGTGGCGCTCACCGCGGACATCAATAGTCAGGCCGGGGCCTTCCTCGATCGCGAACGCGATGGACTCTTCACGCACAGTCACCTTCACTCGGGTGCCTCGCTGCGTGAGCCGGAACGTCAGCGACGTCCAGCCCTCAGGCAGGCGGGGATCAAAGCGCAGCACGTCGCCGTGGTCGCGGAAGCCACCAAAGCCGTACACCAGTGCAGACCACACGCCACCGGTCGACGCCGTGTGGACGCCATCGGCGGCGTTGTCGTGAAGGTCTCCCAGGTCCACGTACAGGCTGTCCCAGAAGTACCGCAGGGCAAGCTCGTGGTAGCCCACCTCGGCCGCGATGATCGACTGCACCACGCCCGACAGAGTCGAGTCACCCGTCGTGATCGGGTCGTAGTACTCGAAGTCCTTGCGTTTTTGCTCAGGTGTGAAGTGCTCGCCTTGGAGGAACAACGCGAGCACCACATCGGCCTGCTTGAGAACCTGGAAGCGGTAGATCACCAGCGGGTGGAAGTGCAGCAGGAGCGGCCGCTTCTCCGGTGGGGTGTTCGCCAGGTCCCAGACCTCGCGCTCGTTGAACAGCGCGTCCTGCGGGTGGATACCCAGGAGGTCATCCCACAGCACGGCCATGCCGTCGGCAGCACGCGTCCATTCGGTGACCTCGTGCTCGGTGAGGTTGAGGCGGGCCACCATTTTGTCGTGCTGTTCGGGCCATCGGTCCTTGAGTTTCTGCACGGCTTGGGCGGCGCAGCGCAGATTGAAGCGGGCCATCACGTTGGTGTACAGGTTGTCGTTGACGACGGTGGTGTACTCGTCGGGGCCGGTCACTCCGTGGATACGGAAGGACTCCCCCTTGCCTTCCACCTTGCGCCAGAACCCTAGGTCCGCCCACATACGTGCGGTTTCGACAAGGATGTCGATGCCGTTGCGCGCCAGGAACTCGTCGTCGCCGGTGGCGCGCACATACTTGTCGATCGCATAGGAGATATCTGCGTCGATGTGATACTGCGCGGTTCCTGCCGCATAGTACGCCGATGCTTCCTCACCATTGATGGTGCGCCACGGATACAACGCGCCGTGCTGAGCGAGTTCACCGGCACGGCGCCGGGCTGCGGGCAGCATCTGGTAGCGGTAGCGCAGCGCGTTGCGGGCAATGATGGGCGACGTGTATGTGAAGAACGGCATCACATACACCTCGGAGTCCCAGAAGTAATGGCCTCCGTAGCCGGAACCTGTCACACCCTTCGCGGGCACTCCCAGCCCGTCACCGCGGGCGGCGGCCTGCGCCAGCTGGAACAGGTTCCAGCGCACCGCCTGCTGGATGTGGTCGAGTCCTTCGACTTCGACATCGGACCGGTTCCAAAAGTCTTCGAGCCAGCCGCGCTGGTGTTCGAACTGTGTCTCGACACCCTCGGCCTGGACACGGTCCAGGGTGCGGTGGCAGCGGTCGGCGAGTTCCCGCGGCGGGACCAGGCGGGACGTGTGATAGCTGACGACTTTGGTCAGGCTGAAGGTCTGGCCGGGTTCCATTCGGGTGCGGAACACATGCTTGGCGTAGTCAGGATCCACCTCCTCGACCATGTCGTACTTGCCGTCGTAGTCCACGGTGTGTTCCATCGCGGCGGCGAGAGTCATGTGGGAGTTCTTCGCCTTGTACCCCAGGACAACGCGGGGGCCATCGGCGTGCTGCAGACGCGGCTCCAGCACGCGTTCTTCCAAGTTGGAGCCTTTGCGCGGGTCAAGCATTCCGGAATGCACCGGTGTGGCACGGTACTCGTCGAGTCCCGCTTGGCGGTTGAGGAGTTGGGAGGACAGCGCGATCGGAGCAGCCGAATCCAGCAGTTCCACCTCGTAGGTCATGACAGCCAGGTGGCGCTGGGAGAACGACACCATGCGTCGCGACCGGACTCGCACGCGGTTACCTGAGGGTGTACGCCACAGCAGTTCGCGGGTGATGACGCCTTCGCGCATGTCGAGCACGCGTTCGTATTCGATGAGGTCAGCGGTGGACAACAGCAGCGGCTCGTCGTTGACGTACAGACGGATGATCTTGGCGTCGGGGACGTTGACGATGGTCTGCCCGGTGCGCGCGAATCCGTAGGCCTCTTCTGCGTGCTGGATGTCCCAGGTCTCGTGGAAGCCGTTGATGAACGTGCCGTGGGCGTGCGCGTCGTGGCCGTCTTCGACGTTGCCGCGCAACCCCAGGTATCCGTTGCCGACCGCGAACAGGGTCTCGGTCACACCCAGGTCATCCTTGGAGAACTCGTTCTCGATCAGTCGCCACGGGTCGACGGGGAACCTGAGCCGGTCCATGTAGTCCGGAGCCGAGGTGTCTCCGTTGCCACGTTGTGCCGCCTTCATGCCATCAACTCCTCAAGGTCGTCCACCACAATCTCGGCGCCACGCGCCAGTAACTCGTCCGCGCCCGCTCCCCTGTTCACGCCAACGACCAGACCGAAGTCGCCAGCCGCGCCCGCCTCCACTCCGCTGAATGCGTCTTCGATCACCACGGCATCGGCCGTCTCAACGCCGAGCCGCTGGGCGGCCAGGGTGAACATGTCCGGGGCGGGTTTGCCCGCGATTCCTTCTGCGGCGACCGTGTTGCCGTCCACGACCACGGGGAAGTACGTGCTGAGGGCCGATGCCGCCAAGACTTCCGTGGCGTTGCGTGAGCTGGAGACGACGGCCATCGGCACGCCCGTGTGGGCGAGGTGGAGTACGAGGCGGAGCGACCCTGGGTAGGGGTCAACGCCGTCGCGCCGCAGCACCTCCATGAACGCGTCATTCTTCACGTTGCCGATGCCGCACACGGTCTCGGTGCCGGCAGTGTCGGTCGGTTCTCCCCATGGCAGTTCCACGCCGCGCGACCGCAGGCATGCGTCCACTCCGTCATAGCGGGGCTTGCCGTCGACGTACGCAAAGTAGTCGGCATCGGTGTACTGCGGGGTGATGCCGTGGCGGTCAAAGTACTGAGTGAACATCGCAGCCCACGCCTTCATGTGGACCTCAGCGGTGGGGGTGAGCACCCCGTCAAGGTCGAACAGTGCTGCGGCGTAGGTGCGGTCGGGGGTTGCGGGGATGGTCCACTGGGCGGTCATGCTTACTCCCTTGAGGTTCGGGATAGGGCACGGTCACAAACGGGTGGGCTAGCCGCACGCTAGGTGTGGCAGGAACCCTCGGTACTACCTGCTTCGATACTAATGACGCTCATGGGGGTGCTGTCCATTCCCGTGAGTTTGTTTGGCTGTTCTTAGCGTGGCGAGTGGAAGTATTGCTGCGCGGCCTCGAGTCCGTCCGTCACGACTGCTTCGGCGGCGTCTGCGGCGCGCGAGATCAGCAGGTCGAGTTCTTTGCGTTCGGCTGCGGAGAACGGCTTGAGCACAAAGGTTGCCGCATCCATGCGGCCTGGAGGACGGCCGATGCCCACCCGGATCCGTACATAGTCTGGGGTGCCCAGGGCTTTGGTGATGTCTTTGAGGCCATTGTGTCCGCCGGAGCCGCCGCCACGTTTGATTTTGACTTCTCCGAACGGGATGTCGAGCTCGTCGTGGACGACGACGACATCGCGCGGGGCTACGGACTGGTAGTTGGCGAGTGCATGGACGGGCCCGCCGGAGACATTCATGTACGACATCGGTACCGCGACCACGACCGCTTCACCGCCGAGCCGCACGGTTGCGGCGCGGGTGCGGGACTTCTTGTGCACGCTGAGCGACGCGCTTCCGCGGGACGCGAGTTCGTCTGCGACCATCTGGCCGATGTTGTGGCGGGTTCCCGCATAGTTCTCACCGGGGTTACCCAGTCCCACGATCAGTGCGCTCACGTTGTCGCCTTTCTTGTCCTTGCTAGTGTCCCGCGACCATCCGAGTCTTGCGAACAGCGACATCGTTGACCCTCCAGATTCGAGTAAGAAAGCGCATCGCGCCCGCCACCGATGGTGACGGGCGCGATGCGGTACAGATCAGTGTGAAGCGGGAAGCGCTTACGCCTCTTCGCCCTCGGCAGCGGCCTCTTCGGCGCTCGCTGCGGCGGGAGCCTCGTCCTCGGCAGCGGCGGTGCGCGGAACCGAGATGTGGATGATCAGCAGTTCGGGGTCACCAGCAAGCTCGGTGCCCTTGGGCAGCTCGAGGTCGGAGGCAACCTTCTTGTCGCCCTCTTCCATGCCTTCGATGTTGACGGTGAGGACCTCGGGCAGGTGGGTGGCCTCGGCCAGCACCTGGAGCGATGCGTTCTCGAGCACGTGGATGGTGCCGGGTGCGGACTCGCCTTCAACGTGGACGGGCACGTCAACGGTGATCTTCTCACCCTTCTTGACGAGCAGCAGGTCAACGTGGTCGATGACGGGCTTGATGGGGTCGCGCTGGATGTCCTTGGCGACGGCGAGCTCTTCCTTGCCGTCGAGCTGGATCGCGAGCAGTGCGTTGGGGTGCTTGAGCGCCATCATGGTCTCGTGACCGGGCAGCAGCATGTGCACGGGGTCGGTGCCGTGACCGTAAAGGACGGCGGGGATCTTGCCAGCAACGCGAGCGCGGCGTGCCGAGCCCTTACCGAATTCGTTGCGCGCCTCTGCGGCGAGCACCAGCTTGTCAGCCATGGGGTTCTCCTTGGGAGTGATCAGTGTGTGGAGCCAGGCAAGGCAGGCATCAACAATCACACTGCCGCGTCGATCACGCCAGCGCCCTGATGGGCCTAGCCTCGCCGTGGAACTGGAACAGGATACCTGTTGTGGGGTCCGTTGGCGAGTTCGGCTATGAGGGTTCGGCTTTGGCGATCAGGCTTGCGCCAGGAAACCAGCGTTCCAGCGCAGCCACGAAGCCCTCTTCGAACTGAGTGTCGTCGTGGCGTTCGCGCAGCCAGCGCGCGAAGTTGCCACCCGCGGCGGCGTCGAGTTGTGCGCGGCAGCCGTCGGAATCGGTGACTGCCCGAGTGAGGAGTTGTTCCGCTTCCCGCACATCCGCGTACAGCAGGGGGTACTTGTCTGGCAGGAGCGCACGTGCCCAGGGCAGATCGGGGAACACACCCACGGCTCCCGCGACCATCGCTTCGACGTACTCCAGGCCGTAGGACTCGTCCTGCGCGGTGGCAAGAAACGCCGTGGTGCGGGCGAGCCGGTAGTAATAGTCCTCACGGGTCGCGGTCAGCGGACCCACCCATGCCCACTCTTTGCGGGACAGGCGGATAGCGCGTTCGGAAATGAGGTGGGACTCTTCCAGACGCATCTCCACCTGGATGGGTGTGTGGCGACGGACGCGGTCCACGACGTCCAGGAACAACTCTGGCCGCTTGCGCGGCGACAGTCTGATGGCGGGGTACAGCACGACCGGGGTGTGGGGAGTTTCGCGTGCTTGCACGTGGTTGAGCCGGATACCGAGGTTCGCCCAGTCGATGCGGGCTTTGTCGGCGACCGCGGGCACAGTGGCCGATGCGACGATCTCGCTGATTTCCGTGGCGGTTCGGCGTGAGTTCGCGAACGTGGGGAACAGTGCGCACGACAACGCGAGTGAGAGTCGCTGCACGGGGTGGGTGAACTGCGTGGTGTTCCACCACACAAAGTTCACGATGCTTGGTTCGATTCCGCCCACGGACAAGGTTCGCCAGACCGAAGGCGACGTCACGACATCCATGTTGATGACGAGTGTCCGGCGCGGGTCGACCAACTCGAGCGGCACTACTTCAAAGCCTTCCCCGCGCTGCGCTCGTGGTCCCACGAGCGCAGCGCCAGGAAAGAGTCGCAAGAGCCGGCGCACCAGCGTCGCTCCTGCATCGTGGCCCGCAACCCTGCCATCGGCAACGGTGATGCCGTCACAGATGATTGCGAGCCGGTCCATTAGTGAGCCTCCTCCAGTGAAGCCTTCTTGGCTTCTACGTCAGTGTCACCTGAGGCTGTGCGAGCCGCAGCGTCATCACCATCCGTAGAGGGCGAGTCAGTGGTGACCTCGTCTTCGTCGTCGCCGGTCAGGCTTGCCTTGATGCGCATCCCGTAGAAGGAGCGGTGGACGAAGAACACAGAGACGGCGAAGAAGCCAGCCGCGAGCCAGTACACGAGGGCCTGGTTGCCTTGATGGGTGAGCCCCACCGCGAGCTCCACGGCAAGCAACCCGAACAGGGTCGTGAACTTGATGACTGGGTTCAGGGCCACAGACGAGGTGTCCTTGTAGGGGTCACCGACGGTGTCACCCACAATGGTGGCCTCATGCAGCGGCGTGTTCTTTGCATGAAGATCAACTTCCACGATCTTCTTCGCGTTGTCCCATGCGCCACCTGCGTTCGCCATGAAGATGGCCTGGTAAAGACCAAACAGTGCGATCGAGATCAGGTAGCCGATGAAGAAGTACGGCTCCACGAACGCGTAGGCCAACGTGGCGAAGAACACCGCGAGGAAGATGTTCAACATACCCAACTGCGCGTACTGGGTGCAGATCTCCACAACCTTGCGCGAATCCTCGGTGGAGGCCTTCGTGACACCGTCGAGCTTGATGGTGTCCTTGATGTACTCCACCGCACGGTACGAACCCGTCGTGACCGCCTGGATTGAGGCGCCAGTGAACCAGAAGATGGTGGCACCACCGGCAATCAGTCCCAGCAGGAACGGCGGGTGGACCAGCGACAGGTTCTCGATGCCGGTGGTGAGACCGTCCGTGAGCGAAATGATGATCGAGAAGATCATGGTGGTGGCGCCCACCACGGCAGTTCCGATCAACACCGGCTTAGCGGTTGCCTTGAAGGTGTTGCCGGCGCCGTCGTTCTCTTCGAGCATGCGCTTGGCAGGCTCCCACTCCGCGCGGATTCCGAAGTCACGCTCGAGTTCCGCATCGATGCCATCGATGTCCTCGATCTGCGACAGTTCGTACACGCTTTGCGCGTTGTCCGTCACGGGACCGTAGGAGTCAACCGCAATCGTGACCGGACCCATTCCCAGGAAGCCGAACGCCACCAGACCGAAGGCGAACACTGCCGGAGCCAGCATGAGTTCTTCCAGACCCATGCCGGAGATAAGGAACGATGCGCCCATGAGCGCCACGATCGCCATGCCCAGCCAGTAGCCAGAGAAGTTACCTGCCACCAGGCCGGACAGGATGTTCAGCGATGCGCCGCCTTCACGCGAACTCTTCACGACCTCGCGGACGTGGCGGCTGGAGGTGGACGTGAAGACCTTCACCAGTTCCGGGATCAGAGCACCGGCGAGAGTTCCACAGGACACGATGGTCGACAGCTTCCACCACATGCCGTCCTGCATGTCACCGATGACCCAGTAGGCGCTCAGGTAGGTGGCGACGATCGACACCACGGAGGTGAGCCACACCAGCGACGTCAGCGGGTGTTCGAAGTTCATCCGGTCAGCATCGCGGTACCGGGCCTTCACCCAGGCATCATTTGCCAGGTAGGACGCGGCGGAGGCGAGAAGCATCGCCGCACGCACCACAAAGATCCACACCAGCAAGGCCGCCTGGGTTGCCGGGTCGTGCACCGCAAGCAGCAAGAAGGTCACGAGTGCCACACCTGTGACGCCGTACGTTTCGAAACCGTCGGCAGACGGGCCTACCGAGTCACCTGCGTTGTCGCCCGTGCAGTCGGCGATGACGCCGGGGTTACGCGCATCGTCCTCCTTGATCTTGAAGGCGATCTTCATGAGGTCTGAGCCGATGTCCGCGATCTTGGTGAAGATACCTCCCGCGATACGGAGGGCGGCGGCACCAAGAGACTCACCGATGGCGAAGCCGATGAAGCAGGCTCCCGCGATGTCACGCGGCAGGAACAGCAAGATGACGAGCATCATCAGCAGCTCGAGGCTGATCAGCACCATGCCGATGCTCATGCCGGCCTTCAAAGGGATGCGGTGAACTGCCAGCGGCTTGCCATCGAGGGCAGCGAAGGACGTGCGGGAGTTCGCATAGGTGTTGACGCGGATACCGAACCACGCCACCGAATACGAACCCGCCATACCGATCAGGCTGAAAGCGATCACCGTGGCCGTGCGACCCCAGGCGAAACCCACGAGGACGCCGTAGTACAGGACGATGACGGCCGCGATCACGAGCCACAGCATCATCAGGAACTTGCCCTGCTGAATCAGGTACGCCTTGGAGGTGGCGTAAATCAGTTCCGACACCTTGCGCATGGACTCATGGACGGGAAGATTACGGATCTGGCGAAGAACGGTGACGCCGAAGGCGAGGCCGAGCACCGTGATCGCGAGTCCCACCATGAGCAATACCGTCCCGGACATGCCCGAGGACGTGGTGACTCCACCGAGTTCAGGCAGTGCGAGGCTAGCCTCACCGCCGTCGATGTGCCCACCGGTACCGCAGCCAGACAAGGCAAGTGCACTCGCGCCCGCGAGTGCGAGAGCGCCGAGTTTCCTTCTGGCCGGACGCCGCGACACACGCGGCGCACTGGTAAGTTGTTGATTCCACCTTTGGAACATTATTACCCCTGCAACGTAGCGACTTTGCTGTCGCATCGCAGGCTAGGGCCGCCGCACGCAACCCAAGGGTGACCAAAGGCCTAGGCGCCCATCCCCCACCACGCATCGTCCCTGGTCACAAGCACCACCACAGGCCCAGCGCGGCGTTACACGCACGAATGCCGCCACCCCGTGAGGGATGACGGCATTCGTGTCAGTACAGAAAACTCAGACGTTGCCCTGGAACAGGCTGGTCACCGAACCGTCGTCGAAGACCTCACGCACCGCACGCGCCAGCAGCGGCGCAATCGACAGCACCGTGAGGGAGTCAAACTTCTTGTCCTCATCGATGGGCAGCGTGTCCGTGATGACGACCTCAGAGATACCCGAGTCACGCAGACGCTCCACCGCAGGACCGGACAGCAGGCCGTGAGTCGACGCCACGATCACTTCCTTGGCGCCATTCTCAAACAGTGCCTCTGCAGCCTGGACGATGGTGCCACCGGTGTCGATCATGTCGTCCACCAGCACACACGTACGGCCCTGCACCTCACCGACCAGCTCGTGAACCTTGACCTGGTTAGGAACGGACGGGTCGCGACGCTTGTGGATGATCGCCAGCGGCGCACCCAGGTGGTCGGACCACTGATCTGCGAGACGCACGCGGCCAGCATCGGGCGACACAATCGTCAGGTTGTCGGGAGCCACGCGGGTCCGGACGTACTGCGCGAGCAGCGGCATGGCCCACAGGTGATCCACGGGGCCATCGAAGAAGCCCTGAATCTGCGAGGTGTGGAGGTCAACCGACATGATGCGGTCCGCACCCGCGGTCTTGAACAGATCTGCCATGAGACGAGCCGAGATGGGCTCGCGGCCCTTGTGCTTCTTATCCTGACGGGCGTAGCCGTAGCAAGGCATGATGACCGTGACCCGCTTGGCCGACGCACGCTTGAGCGCGTCCACCATGATGAGCTGCTCCATGATCGCTTCATTGATCGGGGCAGCGTGAGACTGCAACACAAACGCGTCGGCGCCACGGACCGACTCACCAAAGCGCACATACAGCTCGCCATTGGCGAAGGTGTACGCGGTGGTCGGCAGCAGCTCGATACCCATCTCCTGGGCTACGGCCTGGGCAAGCTCCGGGTGGGCACGGCCTCCGGCCAGCACCATCCGCTTCTCGCTCGCATGCGAGATCTCTGAGCTCATGACTCTCCTTCAGTCTTCTTGTTGGCCGCAGCACGCTCGACGCGAGCGCCCTCCGACAGTCCATCATCGTGAGTGCGAAGTGCTTCCTGTGCGGCGGAAGCGGACTTGGTCCCGGGGCGACGGTCGAGTACCCATCCCTCAACGACCTGCTGGGGCGAACTGTTGCGTCCCAACGCTCCGGCAGGAACATCGCGCCGGATCACGGCACCTGCTCCCGTATAAGCACCATCGCCGATCTCCAAAGGAGCAATCAACGAGTTGTCGGAGCCGATGCGCACGTGACTTCCGATAGTGCTGTGGTGCTTGTTCACGCCGTCGTAGTTCACGAAGATCGTGGCAGCGCCAATGTTCGAGTGCTCGCCAATGGTGGCGTCACCCACGTAACTCAGGTGGGGGACCTTGGAATGAGCGCCAATGGAGGCGTTCTTCGTTTCGACAAATGCGCCGATCTTGCCATCCGTGCCGAGGTGTGTGCCCGGTCGCAGGTAGGCAAAAGGCCCGACCGTCGCGTCTTCATCAATGACGGAAGCCGAGCCATGAGTGCGGATGACAGTGGCGCCAGCGCCCACCTGTACGTCCGTCAAAGTCGTGTCAGGACCGACCGTGGCACCGGAGGCCACCACAGTTGCGCCCTTGAGCTGAGTACCAGGAAGCACCGTGACATCCGCCGCCAACTGCACGTCAGCATCGATCCACGTAGTCGCGGGATCCTGAATGGTGACGCCTTCGCGCATCCAGCCAGTGACGATGCGCGCGTTCAGTTCACGACCCAACTGCGCCAACTGCACACGGTCATTCACGCCTTCGACAGCACCGGCCTCGGGGGCCACAAACGCGTGAGTACGTCCACCCTCGCGGCGTGCAATCTCCAAGACGTCCGGGAGGTACATCTCGCCCTGAGCGTTGTCCTGACCGATCTGTGCCAGCGCACCACGCAAGACCGCGGCATCAAACACGTAGATGCCGGAGTTGATCTCATCGATCTCGCGTTCAGCCTCAGAGGCGTCCTTGTGCTCCACGATCGCGAGCACCTCATCCGTGCCAGCGTCCCGCACCACACGGCCGTAACCCGTGGGATCGGGAACCTTCGCGGTCATCACCGTCACGGCCGCGCCAGCGTCGGCGTGAGAGTCAACGAGCGCACCCAGGAGCTCACCGTCCACGAGCGGCACGTCGCCACTCGTCACAACGATGGCGCCCTCCGCTTGGGTGTCCAGGACGGCGGTGTCACCGACGGCACCCGCGGCAACCTGCGCAGCGACAGCAGTCGCGTCAAGAGCGGACAAGCCGCAAAACGCTGCACGTCCAGTGCCTGGAATGTCGTCTTGGTCAGCGAGGAGGGCATGTGGCGCGATCTGTGAGATGTGACCGGCTACCTTGTCGCGCTCGTGCCGCACCACCACCACGACCCGCTGAGGATCGAGCTCGTAGGCAGCTGCAAGTGCATGGCCCACCAACGATCGGCCAGCGATCGAATGGAGGACCTTTGGGGTAGCGGACTTCATCCGGGTGCCTGCCCCGGCCGCGAGAATCATCACGGCGGCGGGTCGAATCCGACTCACCGGACCCCCTTCAGGTCTGGGCGAAAGATGGTGACGCCTACTCTACCTGCCGCGAGCCCGCCTGCGCTTCCTCGCATCGGCCCTTTCCTGGCTCAGGATGCCGAACACGGGACTGGCGGACACCACCCCAGACATGCCACACGGCCCGGTCCAGTGATCGCGAAGACGCGTCACCGGCCGGGCCGTGAATGGCTCCGCCCACAGGATTCGAACCTGTACTGCGAGGCTCCAAAGGCCTGCGTGCTGCCGTTACACCAGGGCGGAACGTGGACCATCAATGATGCCACGGTGGACCAGTCTGCCAGGATTCACGGCACACTAGAAACGTGACCGAAGAATCTCGTAAGCCTGTGCGCGCCCGAATGACCGCAAAAGAGCGTCGCGAACAGCTCCTCACGGTGTCCCGCACACTGTTCGCCGAGCGAGGCTTTGAAGGCACCTCTGTGGAGGAGATTGCGGCACGAGCAGACGTCTCAAAACCCGTGGTCTACGAGCACTTTGGCGGAAAAGAAGGTGTGTATGCGGTCATCGTGGACCGCGAAGTCGAAGCACTTCTGGGTGCGCTATCCGGGGCACTGTCGGAACGCGGTCACCCGCGCCAACTCGTGGAACGTGCGGCGCGAGCACTGCTCGATTACATCGAATCTTCCCCTGATGGATTCCGGATTTTGGTGCGCGACTCCCCTGTCGCCCAATCAACCGGAACGTTCTCGTCACTCATCGGCGACGTGGCCAACCAGGTCGAGTATCTCCTGGCCCACCAGTTTGTGAAGCGTGGCCTTGATCCCGCCACCGCGCCGATCTACTCGCAGATGCTCGTGGGCATGGTGGCGCTCACCGGACAGCACTGGGCAGAGGTACGCGAACCCAGTAAGGACGAGGTCGCGGCTCACTTGGTGAACCTGGCGTGGAACGGGTTGTCGAACTTTGAACGTGATCCCGTGATGCCGCCCGTCGACTAGGGGGCTCTACCAGCCTATTCTCGTCTCACAAGCATCCCCGCTTATCAAAGTGAGAAGAGGAATCATGCTCCAGGGTTTCAAGGAGTTCATCACCCGCGGCAACGTGGTCGACCTTGCGGTCGCCGTTGTCATCGGCGCAGCATTCACTGCGATCGTCACCGCCGTGGTCGACGGCATCATCACCCCGCTGATCGCCGCAGTATTCGGAGAGCCCAACCTGGCCGCCGTGGGCAACTTCGAGGTCAATGGCGCACAGTTCAGCCTGGGCCTAGTGCTCGACGCACTGTTCACGTTCGTGTGCGTGGCGGCCGCGATCTACTTCCTGATCATCGTGCCCATGAACAAGCTCGCTGAACGTCGCAAGAAGTCCGACGAGGTTGTCGAAGAAGCCGGCCCGACCGAGGTCGAGCTGCTGATGGAAATCCGCGACGCACTCGCGCGGGACAAGAACTAACCTGACGCCCCTACCGGGCGTCGCTATCAGGACGTGGCCTCGTCACGTCACGATGGTGGCGCCCGGCGCAGGGGCCGATGCGGTGAGCACCATGTGCGCAACCTCAGCCGCCCGTAGGTGGGCGGCAATGGCCAGCGCGTGTTGGCGCGAACGCCCCAGGGCCGCCACGGTGGGCCCGGAGCCCGACACGATGACTCCTAGCGCTTCCGCCTCATGCGCAGCCTCCATCACCCGATGCAGATGTGGGGCATTCGTGAGCGCAGCCGACTGCAGATCGTTCGACAGTGCGGCACCGAGGCGTTCGGCATCTCCCGCCATGAGAGCCGCCATCAGTTCACGATTGATGTGTGGCTCCGCAGCGGGACGCGCGCCCGACTCCACTTCAGCGTCGAACGTCGCATACGCCTCCGGCGTGGACAGTCCGTGGTCCTGCGTAGCGAGAACCCAGTGAAACTCGCCGCGCACCATCGCTGGCGAGAGGTCGCTGCCGCGGCCTAGACCTACCGCTGTGTGGCCGTGAAGGCTGAACGGCACGTCCGCACCCACCCTGGCCGCAATCTTGTGGAGCTCGCCACGCCCCGCACCCAACTCCCAGGCCTCCGCGCACGCCACCAAGGCTGCTGCAGCATCGGCGCTTCCGCCGGCCATGCCGCCCGCGACAGGGACTCCCTTACGCAGGTGCAGGTCGGCGCCGTAGTCCACACCAAAGTAGGCGCGCAGTTCAAGCGCCGCCTTGACCGCGAGGTTGTCGGGGCCTGTGGGCACACCAGAAATATCGATTCCCAAGGCGCGCGGTGCCTCCACCGTCACCACCAGCGCCGAATCCTCCCGGGGAGTGGCCGTCACCGTCTCGTACAAGTCCACGGCCTGGAACACGGTTGCCAACGGGTGATATCCGTCGTCTCCCAGGGGTCCCACGGCCAGTTGGAGGTTGATTTTTCCTGGCGCGCGGACGGACACGGAACGACTCATGCGGATAACTCTCCCAGACTTCGGGCCGATGCGCGGCCTGCGCAGCGACTAGGAGCGGAGGGCTTCGGCGATGCGAGTGAAGTCGTGAATGTCGAGCTGTTCGCCGCGAGTGAGTGGCGCAATGCCAACAGATGTCAGGGCTTCTTCTGCGGCAGCGGCGGATCCGGCGATACCGGAAAGCGCGCCCCGCAGTCCCTTGCGACGCTGCGCGAAGGCCGCGTCGATCACCGCGAACACCTCTTCACGGCTCGCCGTGGTGGTGGGGATGTCCCGCCGCTCCATCAGCACGAGCGCGGAGTCCACTCGCGGCACCGGCCAGAACACTGCGCGCTTCACATCCCCTGCCCGGCGAATGTCGCAATACCAGGCGCCCTTCGCGGATGGGATGCCGTAGGTGCGCGACCCCGGTCCCGCGGCCAACCGGTCAGCGACCTCCGCCTGCACCATCACGAGGACGCGTTCGAGGGTGGGGAAAATCTCCAAGAAATGCAGAATCACCGGCACCGACACGTTGTACGGCAGGTTGGCGACCAACGCCTTGGGCGGCGCGGGAAGCGAGTCCACTTTGAGCGCGTCTTGGTGGATCACAGTCAAGCGGTCAGCGGCCTCGGGGGCACGTTGCGCCACCGTGTCCGGCAGGGCCTTCGCCAAGATGGGATCGATCTCCACCGCCGTGACGTGTGCGCCCGACTCCAACAAAGCCAGAGTCAACGACCCCAACCCTGGGCCTACCTCGACGACATGGTCGCCAGCGTCCACCCCAGCAATGCGCACAATCCTGCGCACCGTACCGGCGTCCACCACAAAGTTCTGTCCCCACTTCTTGGTGGGAGCAGTCCCGAGGGATTCCGCGAGCGTGCGGATGTCCGACGGGCCGAGGAGTTCGGCCAAGGTTTAGTACCAGCCGACGCTCTGCGAGTGGCCCCATGCCGAACACGGCGAACCGTAACGGCCCTTGATGTACGACAATCCCCAGCTGATCTGGGTAGCAGGGTTGGTCGCCCAGTCCGAACCGTGCGACGCCATCTTGGAACCAGGCAGCGCCTGCGGGATTCCGTGCGCACCGGATGACGGGTTCGTGGCGTTGGAGTTCCAGTTGGACTCCTTGGTCCACAGCGCGTTCAAGCACTGCCACTGGTCACCGGTCCACCCCTGCGCGGCCGCCATCTCCTGGCCGATCGCGCGGTTGGTACCGGCGTTCGAGGTCGACGTGGGGATCGACATGGCGCCCACGGACACGACTTCATCCACGGGTTCTTCGACGACCACGGTCATCGACTCGGAACGCTCCACCTCAACGCCGTCCTTGAGCGTGACTTGGTACGACACCACAGCGGTGCCGTCCTGGCCTTCGGTCACCACGGACTCGTTGCCGGACAACGTCGAGTAGTCCTTTTCTTCGACCGAGCCGTGCTCGATCGTGACCTCTTCGGTCTGGGTAACGACACGGAGGTCAGCACCAGTGGCTTCGACCGGAGCGACAGTAGCGTCAGCAGTCGCGATCGAAGACTGGGAATCGGGGGCAGCCCAGGCGTTCACACCTACAGAGGCGAACGACCCGACTGCGAAAGCGGTCAGTGCGACACCAGCTCCCACGGTGCCCACGGTGCGGCGGCGGAAGCGGGACTTGTAGCGCGTCTCGCGGCGTCCGCCAGGGGCGGGCGTATTGCGTCGGTAGCTCAAACTTTCGGTCCTTTCCTGCTCGTTACGGTAGCGCCCTTGCGGTAACGAAACCATAACGACGAACGCCCCTTTATCTCACAGCGTCCCGCAAAGATGCCACCCCAAGTGATCTGCGTCACACTTCTGCGAACGTCAGCCAGAGTGTGAGAATGGAGATCTACCAGGGGCCATACAACTGACTTGAGGTTTCCGACACTGTTGCGCATACCGTCGCGAGGTCCGTCTCCAACACCTCCGCGACCGTGCGCGCAGTCAAAGCCGCGAGCGCCGGATGGTTAGGCGTGCCGCGGTGAGGGTGGGCTGTCAGGAACGGCGAGTCCGTCTCAATCAGCACCTGGCTCAGGGGCGTCACCGCAAGCGCCGCGCGCAGGCCGCCGGCATTCTTGAACGTCACTGTGCCCGCATATGACAGGAACCAGCCGCGCTGCACCGCCAACTGAGCCAGGCCGGCATCCCCAGAGAAGCAGTGGAACACCGTCTGTTCCGGGGCTCCATCGCGATCCAGAACCTCCAGGACCTCCGCATGGGCGTCCCGGTCATGGATCTGCATCGGCAGGCCGAGTTCCTTCGCCAACGCAATGTGGTCGCGGAACGCCCTCACCTGGGCATCCACACCGTCAGGACCGGTCCGGAAGAAATCCAGGCCCGTCTCCGACACCACGCGAATCCGGTCAGCTCGTGCCAGATCAGCGATGCGCTCGAAAGCAGCGTCGTACTCGCCCACCGCATCCAGGCGCGCGGCCTCATTGGGATGAATGGCGACGCCACCCACCATCTGGGGGTACCTCTGTACCGCGTCAACGGTCCACTCGGCAGACTCCACCTCACAGCCGACCTGCACCACCCGGGTGACGCCCGTCGCCGCAGCATCGGCCAACCTGTCCTCAACGGACCGTGGCTCGTCCCCTGCGGGGTACTCCAGGTGGCAGTGGTTGTCGACCAGAGGCGCAGGAAGCGGTGCCGGCGCGGGCGGCCACTGGCCGGCGCGGGTCACGCGTCGTCGCCGTCCATTCGCGCAAGTTCCTCTTCGACAATGGAATCGTCGAGCTTCACGAACACAGGCGAAGGCTGCGCCACCGGAGTGCCGGGCACTACCGCGCGGCGAGCCCACGTGTCCTTCACACCCGAGTAGTCGCCCTGGATCACCGGGTAGTGCCGGTCAGCCAGATCGAGGTCCTCGACTTCATTCATCTGCGGCATGGGCGCAAAAACTCCGGTGCCGCCGAAGGTCTCGTGAACCTTCTGAGCCGAGTGCGGCAGGAACGGCGACAGCATGGTGTTCGCGTCAGAGATCAACTGCGCGGCCACACCCAGGACCGTCTTCATCCGCTCGGGGTTTTCGTTCTTGAGCTTCCACGGCGCAGTGTCGGCCAGGTACTTGTTGGCCTCGCCCACCACACGCATCGCCTCAGTGATGGCGGCCCGCTGGCGCTGCGCACCAATGAGGTCGCCCACCTTGCCGAACGCAGCACCGGACTGTTCCAGCGCGGCACGGTCAACGTCCTGCAGGTCGGTCAGTTCGGGAATCTCTCCCACGTTCTTGTGCAGCAGCGACGCAGTACGGTTCACCAGGTTGCCCCAGCCCGCCACCAACTCATCGTTGGTACGGCGCTTGAACTCCGACCAGGTGAAGTCTGAGTCGTGGCTTTCGGGACCGGCGACGGCAATGAAGTAGCGCAGCGCATCGGGCTGATAGCGCGCCAACATGTCGCGCACGTAGATCACGTGGCCACGGCTCGAGGAGAACTTCGCGGACTCCATGGTGAGGAACTCGCTCGACACCACTTCAGTGGGAAGCTGCAAGTCACCGAACTCACTGATGTTGCCGCCCTTCGAGCCACGCCCGTTGGCAGCGAGCAGCTCGCCAGGCCAAATCTGCGAGTGGAAGGTGATGTTGTCCTTACCCATGAAGTAGTAGGACAGCGTCTCCGGATCATTCCACCACTGGCGCCACGCATCGGGCTCACCTTCGCGGCGGGCCCACTCGATCGACGCCGACAAGTAGCCGATCACCGCATCGAACCACACATACAGACGCTTGTTGGGGTTGGACTCCCAGCCCTCAAGCGGAACGGGGATACCCCAGTCAATGTCGCGCGTCATCGCGCGCGGACGCACATCCTGCAACAAGTTCAGGGAGAAGTTCAGGACGTTGGGACGCCAGCCGTGACGTGCGCCCAGCCATTCAGTCAACGGCCCCGCGAGCGCTGGCAGATCGAGGAAGAAGTGCTCGGTCTCGATGAACTTGGGAGTCTCACCGTTGATACGGGAAACAGGGTTCTTTAGTTCGGCGGCATCAAGCTGGTTGCCGCAGTTGTCGCACTGGTCGCCGCGAGCGCCGTCAGAGTCACAGATGGGACACGTACCCTCGATGTACCGGTCCGGCAGCGTGCGACCGGTCGAAGGCGAGATGGCGCCACGGGTGGTCTTCTCAATCATGTAGCCATTCGAGTGAACAGCCTTAAACAGTGCTTGAGCGACCTTGTAGTGGTTGCCGGTGGTCGTGCGGGTGAACAAGTCATAGGACAGGCCCAGCGACACCAAGTCTTCAACAATGACCCGGTTGTAACGGTCTGCAAGTTCCTGAGGATTCACGCCTTCCTGGTCCGCCTGAACCAGGATGGGGGTGCCGTGCTCATCGGTGCCCGACACCATCAACACGTCGTGCCCTTGCATTCGCATGTAGCGGCTGAAAACGTCGGAGGGGACGCCAAAACCGGCAACGTGGCCAATGTGGCGAGGACCGTTGGCATACGGCCAAGCGACAGCGGAGAGAATGCGTGACATGCGGACCATCCTAGTGACCGCTGCGCCGGGACAGTGCGGGCACCGTCTCCGTGCGGCAGCCGCGCCGGCGCTCCCGCCGCTGTGTAGCATCGTCCCGACTGTCCGTTCCGTGTCACACGTGAGCCTGGTGATGCATCACGACGGACAGCGACGCACAGGGGGAAGGTCGCTCGAGACAGCGGCGAAGGCTCGATCCTCAGAGTTCAAGCTGAAGGACACTCACACATGGCTCACGCCGGCTCAGATGCACCGCCGCTTCACACCACACCGCCACAATCCACCACAGTGCGGCACACCTTTGACCGCATGACACGGGGCGACTATGTGCGCGATGCCGTCGCATTCGTAGCCCTGACTAGTGCGACTCTCTTGCCATGGGATTCACATTCCCTCTTGGGAGACCGCTCGGTGCTCAACACGGCTCTCATGGCCGCCTGCATCGTGTTGAGCGTCCTGTCCCTCACGACCACGTATCTGCACCGTTCGGGTGTTGTTCCCCACTGGAGCACCGGCGCGGTCATGCTGACGCGCGCCGCAATGAATGTGCCCCTCGTCCTCATGGTGGCTGTCTCTATCGCGATTGATGTGGCCGGTGACTCCTGGATTGCCACAGGGATGGGGATCGGCATGGCACTCGCCTTTGCGGGTGCGCTGCTCGCGGCCCAGCCCAGGCAGGCGGAGCTCAACGACCTGCCGGACCCCACCAAGCCCGCGCGCATCAGCCTCATCACGGCCCGCGTCATCACCACCGTCGGGGTCGTGATCACGGTCGTAGCCTTCATTTTCACAATCTCGGCCATCTCTGGCGACTGGGGCGACTACTTGTCCGGTCGTTACCAAGCCGCTGAGGTGTTCACGGCGTTCCTATTCGTGCTGGCGTCGATTGTGCTTGCACTCCCCTCGTGGCGCGCATCGGCTGCGGGCGGTCTCGCCGTCGTGGCGTGGGCAGGCCCGGCCGCGGCTATGGGCGCTGTTCAAGGCATCCTCTACGACATCGTGCCTGAGACCTTCTACATCGACACCAGCCAAGTCTTCGAGACAACGCACATGGGCGCCTACGGCTTGACCTTGTTCCTCGTCGCCGCAGGAGCGCTCTACGCCTCACCGGGATTCCGCGCAGCGACCGGACCAGTCGAAGCACCACGCATGTACGTGGCTGCCGTGACGTATCTGCTCGCGGCATCGGCGATCATGCTCGGCTCCTTCAGCATCACTGTGCTGTTGTCCCAGGGAATGAACGTCCCGTGGTGGGCGATCATGGTCGACCTCGTGACCTGCACACTCATTGCCGGCCTCTTCGTCGTCGCCGCGATCGCCGCCGTGGTGGTGCCCACACGCAGTCGCATTCCGGTCGCCGTCATTGTGGGCGTGGCACTCGTCTTGGGGCTGATCGCGACAGCAATCATGCTGGCTGTGCCGTACGTGACCCCCAGCCGGCAATACGTAATCCCCATGGTGGCCGTCCCCATCATCGTGGCGCTCGCCGTCACTGTTCCCGCGCCCATGCGTCGGTTCTACTCCGAAGCGAAGGCCGCACGCCCACCCGCCTCAGGCCTGGACCCGCACATGGTGGCTGCGGCACACTCGCCGGCAACGCCAGCAGAGCAACTGCAGTGGATCGCAGCCAACGTGCCAGTGCTCCGGCCTGCCGTGGCAGCCAACCCCGCTACCTACGACGCACTGGTGCAGTGGCTCGCCGCACTGGACGACCCTGCCGTCAACGAGGCGCTCGCCCAGCGACAAGAGGTACCGGTCAAGCCCCGCGCATCCGGCGCAACTTCCTAGTTCAGGTGGTCGGGCTAGTCCAGGTAGTCGGGCGCTGCCGGCAGGCCAAAGAACTGTTCCATCGTCTGACCCGACTCCACAAGCGCTGCAGCAAGGTCCACACCCACGTAGCGCACGTGCCACGGCTCGTACCGGATCCCGGTGGTGGCCTCCAGTCCGACGGGGTAGCGCACCACGAAACCAAACTCGTGGGCGTGATCCGCAATCCATCGCCCAGCGGTCTCATCTGCAAAGCAGGTCTTGATGCGGCAGGCCGCGCTGGCGTAGACATCGGCGGCGAGGCCCGTCTGATGTTCGGAGTAGCCGGGCCGTAACGAGCCGCGGTCCGTGATCGCTGTACCGAACTCAGCCTGGTACTGGCTGTGGAGATAACGCTGCTCGCTGTACGGCCGGTAGGCGTTGGAAATCGAGAACGACGCACCCGCCTGGGCGGCGGCGGCACGCATCTGCTCCATTGCTTCGGCTGCCTCCGCCACCATCTGCACGCCACCCACGCTGGTCATGCCAGTCGGGACATAATCGAGCGGGTCCAGCGGACGCGCCTTGTTCACCACGACCCACAGAGACGCCGGATCGTCCAGGCTGTGCTGACTCCACGGCTTCTGACTGACCTGGGGCACGGGCATCGGCGCGGACGACACCTCGCCTGCGGTCACCGCATCGATCACCGGAGCGGATACCGTGACCTGAGTGTCCGTTGCGAGATCGAGAGCCTCAACGGCATCGCCGAAGACTCCGGCCACGGACCCCCCATCCAGGACAGCGTCATGCGTTCTGGCAGCGGCAGTTCCGGCGAGCACCGCCACCACGACCACAAGGCCCGTGGCCCAGGGGAAAGGCCGCCGATGTTTGCGCACATGTGAGGGACGACCCCGAATCATTGCCGGTCGCCTCGCGCAGCAAGGACCGCGTTGTAAAGTTCGCGACGCGGAACGCCAGCGGTCGTGGCGAGGTCAGCGACAACATCCTTCGCGCGCTCCCCCTCCGCGACCCGGCTAAGCGCCTCGTCCACCAGCGACTCCACCGTTGGCGCCTGTGCGGCACGCCCCGCCACAGTGATGACGATCTCGCCCTTGACCCCCGCATCGGCCCACGAAGCCAACTCCCCCACGGTGCCGCGTCGGGTTTCCTCATACGTTTTGGTGAGTTCACGCGACACCGCAGCAGGCCGGTCACTGCCCCACGCATCGGCCATTGCGGCCAAGGTAGCGGCCACACGGTGGGGCGCCTCAAAGAAGACCATGGTGCGTGGCTCGGTAGCGAGCGCCGTCAGCGCCCGGGCCCGCTCGCCGTCCTTGCGGGGCAGGAAACCCTCAAAGCAGAACCGATCGGTGGGCAACCCGGACAACGCGAGCGCGGTCAACACCGCGCTGGGGCCAGGCAACACCTCCACCGTGACGTGGGCGCGGGCGGCCGCTTCCACCACGCGGAAGCCCGGATCGGACACCGTGGGCATCCCAGCATCTGAGACGACGACCACCCACTGGCCAGACTGGGCGCGCGCCACCAAGTCATCGGCCCGGTCGCGCTCATTGTGGTCATGAACGGCGATGAGTTCCGCCGTCACCGACACGTCCAAACGGCGAGCCAAATCGCGCAACCGTCGCGTGTCTTCGGCCGCCACCACATCGGCGCCACTGAGGGCTTCACGGAGGCGAGCCGATGCGTCTCCCGCGTTGCCAATAGGGGTAGCAGCGAGGGTGAGGCGACCGGTCATGTCACCAGCGTCGCACAGCGGCCCCTCCCGCGCGGACACACCACACAGTAGGCTCCCACTGTGATGGTCGGATTCTTATGGCGATGGCGCGTAACTCTGATGGCTTCCATCGTGGGCGTCGTAGCCGCGGTGATGCGGTTCGGAAACCTGGGCTACCCCCAAGCGCTGGTGTTCGATGAAGTCTTCTATGCGCGCGGCGCTTACTCCCTCATCACCATCGGCTATGAAGGCGAATGGGGCGGCGAGAACCAGGACTTCGCGAATGGCGACTTCTCACAACTGACATCCGAGGGCGACTACGTGGTGCATCCGAACATCGGGAAACTGATGATCGGGTTCGGCATGAAGCTCTTTGGGCCGTCCGCCTACGGGTGGCGGTTCATGGCGGCGCTCGTGGGAGTCGCGACCGTGCTGATGATCGCGTTCATTGCGCGCCACTTGCTGCGCTCCACGCTGTGGGGTTTGGTAGCGGGACTGTTCTTGGCCGTCGATGGCGAACACGTGGTGCTGTCGCGGACGGCGCTGCTGGACATCTTCTTGACGTTCTTTGTAGTGATGGCCTTTGGCCTGTTGATCGTGGATAGGCACGTCACCTGGCGAAAAATCCAGGCAGCCGCCGCGCGGCAACGAGTGGAGCTCAACCTGGGGGTGGGGTCTCTCATTCCTGGCGCCGGCCCCAACACAGGCATCCGCTGGTGGCGGTGGGCTGCACTGGTGGCATTCGGCTTGGCCGTGTCCGTCAAATGGAACGGGCTGTACTTTGCGGCGGCGTTCCTGATCTTGTCCGTGGCATGGGATTGGTACGACCGCCATAAGGCCGGCTACGAAAACTGGTTCATGGGTGGCTTCGTTCGCGCCATCCCCGCATTCTTTGCGACCCTGATCGTGATCCCCCTGGTCTACCTGGCGTCATGGATCCCGTGGTTCCAGGCGGACAAGTCATGGGGACGCCACTGGGCAGAAGATCACCCGGGCGAAGGCTTCACGTGGTTGCCCGACTCGTTGAACTCGCTGGTGCACTACCACCAGCAGATGTGGGACTTCCACCGCGGCCTCGACTCTCCTCACAACTACGAGTCGAGCCCCTGGGGATGGCCGCTGCAACTGCGTCCCACCGCGTTCTACTTTGAAGACGTCACCGATGTGGACTGCGGGGCGGAACGATGCGTGTCCGCCATCCACGCCATCGGCCACCCGCTGCTGTGGTGGGTGGGCGCGGCCGTACTGCTGTACGCACTGTGGCGCATCTTCCGGCATCGCGACATGCTGGCACTCACCGTCACCGCGGGCTACCTGGCCGCATGGGTGCCGTGGCTGCCGTTCGCCGAGCGCACGATCTTCACCTTCTACACCGTCACCATGGCGCCGTTCTTGGTTCTGATGGTGGTGTGGGCGATGAAGCGACTGGCGCAACCGGCACGGCTTCACGGTGCTTGGTGGCCACCGGGCGCGATCATCTGCGTGGTGTTCGTGGCCGCAGTGTTGGTGGTCGCGGGCTTCTTCGCGCCTATCTGGACGGGTGAGCCCATTCCGTTCCGCTACTGGCAACTCCACATGTGGTTGCCTAGCTGGGTGTGACCCCAGCCAGGCAACCGTGGTGTTCGTGGAGCGCGACGGCTACTGGTTCGCTGCGGCTACTGGTTCGCTGCGACTATTGGGTGATGTCGAGCCCGGTGGACGAGGCCGCGTCGGTGAGCCCGCCCGCATCCTGAACAGTCAGCCCTTGGGCTTCCATCACGGACGCCGCCTGGGCAGACCTGTTGCCTGAGCGGCAGTAGACAAGGTAATCCTCGTCCTGGTCCAGGCCTGCGATCTGGGCGTCGAAGTCTGCGGACTGGAGGTCGATGTTGACCGCGCCCTCCAGGTGTCCTTCCGAGAACTCGGCGGGCGTACGGACGTCGATGATGACGGTGTCCGCGTCGAGGGCGAGCGCTTGGTCGGCGGCATCAGCGGAGGGAGCGCAGCCTCCCAGCGCGACCACGACCGCGGCGCCGATGCCGGCACCCAGGACGCGGAGCCGTGCCGAGGGCTTGTGCTGACGACCGGTGGCCATCAAGCGTGGCCGGGGCAGCGCTGGTCTGCGGGAACGCCCTGGAGCGCTTCTTCGACGTGCTGGCCGCAACCTGCCCAGGTGGGCTTACCGCATACATCACATGACACTCGTGCACACATAGGTGGTCTCCTTCGTAGTTGACGGTGGTGGTCGTTGTTGACTCGCAAACAATATACCCCCTGGGGTATCTTTGCGCAATGACGTCCCACTCTCCCCAGCCTCCCGCATCACCACGCGAACCGCAGCACCCGCAACGCCCACACGGCAGCGCCGCCTCCCACCTGGACCACGAACCTCCCACTATTGGCCAGTGGGTGGACGGTCTCACGGTGCCCGTCATCAACGAACGCGCCGTGCGCGCATCGGCCGGAATCCTGTTCCTCGCGGGCTTCAGCGCCTGGATGTGGGCCATGACCACAGGGACGTTGCGACCCATGCAAATGTTCGGCGTGTTCTTCGCGTTCGAGATGATGACGCGTCTGTTTGTCGGCACCGCCTGGACCCCCACTCTGATGATGGGGAGCTGGTTGACGCGCCGCCAACGCCCCGAATGGGTCGACGCGAGCTCCAAGGTCCTTGCCTGGCGTATGGGCCTAGGAATGGCGCTCGCCGGATGCTTCGCGCTGGGATGGCTGGGACTGCCTGCCGCTGTGGCCCTCACACTGTGCGGCCTGTGCCTTGCGCTGCTGTACGCCGAGACCGCATTCGGGTTCTGCCTGGGGTGCGCCCTCGCGCAGCGGTTCGCCCGCACCAAACCTCACCACTGCGCGGGCGATACCTGCACCTACACCCCGCCCGCACGCGGCACCCAACACTCGGTGCACGACTAGCGCGCGGGGGCCTAGCACTCGGTGCACGACTCACGCACCTCACTACACGCGCGACGCTCGTGGGCGCGGGCTAATGGGCCCGGCCTAGCGGGCGCGGGCTAGTGGGCGCGGCGCTCAATCAGCCGCGACAGCACGATCGCCGAACGCGTCGAGTCCACCTGCTGCGGAGACCTCACCTTCTCCAGCGCCCGCTCCAAGTCCTGCGGGTCCTTTGCCCGCAACGTCACGATGGCATCGGCGTGACCGGTGACCGTCGTCGCTTCAATGACTTCAGGAATGTCCTTGAGGATGCGGGTGAGTTCGGATGGCCCCACGATTCCGCGACAGAACAGCTCAACGTACGCCTCCGTGCTGTGCCCGACGGCCTCGGGGTCGGTCAACACCGTGAACCCGCGAATCACGCCATCCGCAACCATGCGGTCCACGCGCCGCTTCACCGCCGACGCTGACAAGCCGATGCGGTCCCCCAGTTCCGCATACGGGGCGCGCCCATCCGCACGCAACAAGTCCAGCAGCTTGCGATCCAAACCATCCATGAGCCACGCCCCTTCTCTGCGCATGACGCTCGATTCCTGCGCTTACTCTTTGATGCTCGCACGGATCCCGCGCCGAAGGCCAGGTAAGTGCTCACATTCCCTGAGAACCTGGAAGTCAAGGAGGTGACCACCACATACCGGCACCGCGACGCAGAAGGAGTAGTCCCCATGGTGATGCTTGTTGACGTTCCCCGTATGAGCGCATGGATCCGTGACACTGGCGCTGACAAGGCCATCGCGGACATTGCTGCGCGGCTTGAACGCGATTACGCCCGCTGGAACCAGTTCGACAAAGTGGAGCGCATCGCCGCACACTCCCCGATTGGCGTGATCGAGCTAATGCCGATCGCCGACGCCGACCGGTATGCGTTCAAATACGTCAACGGTCACCCCTCCAATCCAGCACGGGGCCTGCAAACCGTCACGGCCTTTGGCGCATACGCGGATGTCCACACGGGCTATCCGATCCTGATCGCCGAGATGACGCTGCTCACCGCGCTACGCACCGCGGCGACGTCTGCCATGGTCGCCCGTCACCTGGCCCGCCCCGATTCGGAGGTCATGGCGTTGCTCGGGAACGGCTCCCAAAGCGAGTTCCAGGCGCTCGGCATGCGTGCGGTCATGGGCATCAACCGGTTGCGAATCTGGGACACCGACCCCGGGGCCATGGACAAGGTCCAGCGCAACTTGGAACCCCTGGGATTCGAGGTGGTGCGCGCCACGAGCGCCGAGGACGCCTGCCGCGGCGCGGACATCATCACCACCGCGACCGCCGACAAGACGCTGGCGACAATCGTGCACAACGACTGGGTGAAGCCCGGCATGCACCTGAACGCGATCGGCGGCGACTGCCCCGGCAAGACAGAGCTCGACACCGACATCTTGCGACGTGCCAGCGTGTTTGTGGAGTACGAGCCGCAAAGCCGGATCGAGGGCGAGATTCAGCACCTCCCCGCCGATTTCCCCGTGACCGAAATGTGGCGCGTCATCACCGGCGAGGCGCCCGGCCGCACCAGTGCCGAGCAGGTCACTGTGTTCGACTCCGTGGGATTCGCGCTGGAGGACCTGACGGCTTTGGCGCACCTGACCGATGCCGTGGGCGGCACACCGTATGCCGGAGAGCTGGACTTGGTGGCGGAGCCGGAGGACCCGCGCGACTTGTTTTCGTTGATCGGCATGGGCGGAGTCGCGGCTACGGCTGCAAGCTCGGCTGCAGACTCGACTACAGAGTCGACTGAAGGCTCTGCTGCGGTCCAGCGCGTGGGCGCGGCCACCGGACGATAACCGCACACGGGCACCGCGGAGAACGGTCTCACCACCATGACTTCCGCCGCAACTACGCGCTGAGGGCTGGCTCGCGCGCGAACGGTCCATCGATCACGGGGTCCCAGAGGTCGGATTCGCCTATCCACTCGGGCATGGGTTCGGTGGCACGCACTTGCTCTTCCCAGTAGCGCACGAGTGCGCGCTCTTGCTCCGTGGGCGGCCCGCAGGACTCCCCATCAGGCCCGCCAACGTACACCCCATCGGGCGCACTACCAGGTCGCGTACCGGGTTCTGGTCCGGGCGGTTCGGGCGGCGCCACATCTAGCGCGGGTCCAGCTAGCCCGAGCACGTCTGGCGCAGGTACGCCTGGCGCAAGTACGTCGAGCGCGCGCCGGCCACCTTCGCTCACCTGGCGGGTTGGGTCGATAGATGTCGGTGGAACGAACTGCACCGATGTGGGCGTGGCACGGATGCCCCAACTTTGCCTGTGGATGTCGTGGTGGCACCGTGTACACAGCATTACTCCGTTGCTGATGTTGGTAGTGCCGCCGTGTTGCCACCAGTCGATGTGGTGGGCTTCGCAGTGTTCCGGCGGGGCATGGCATTTGGCGCAGCCGCCGTCCCTTTCGAGGAGCGCCAGGCGTTGGGCGCGGGTGAACATTCGGACGCGCCGGCCTTGGTCGAGGATGTCGCTTTCGCCACCCAACACTTGGGGGATCAGTCCGGCATCCGCGGTGAGTCGGCGCAGCTCTCCGACCGACACGGGGGCATCGATGCCGTCAATGCTCCCCAAACCCGTTCCAGACAGGAGATCGGCCAACCCCATCCGCACCACCACGGTCGTGCGTACACCGGAGGCATCTTTGTGGTCGCATCCCAGGGTGTGGCGCGACATCTCTACCAGGGCATCGGCTCTCATCTGCCCCACGGTCCGCTGGTCCATCGCGGATGGGTCTTGGCCACGGCGTGCCCGCATATCCCGTGTCACGATCTGTTCGAGCACCGTCAGCACTGGCGCCGCACTCACCACGTCGAGGCGCCCGTGGAATGTCACGACGCCTTGGTGGTCTTCCTTGAAGGCGAAGTAGCGGTCGTCATGGTTCTTACGTTCGCGACGCTCGCGGGCAGCATCCGATGCCCGAGCGATGGCACGGCTCACGATCCGCCGCACCTGGTGTGCGGCAAGGCCCGTGGCCTTCGCCACCAGTCGCTCCTCAAGATCCAGCAGGGCGGCGGTGTCGACGTGTTCGGCAAGCTCGGTGAGGGCCGAGCAGATCAGCCCCGCGGATTCGACCGACAAGTGCCCCTCCACTTGGGCACGCGCCACGTGGGGATAGCGTTCGCGTTGACGTGGCGCTCCGGGCCCCGGCGTCTCCGTCTCGATGGCGTCGAAAGCGGCACCCGCGTCAATCGCGCGGCGTGCCGTTGCCTTGGACGCGCCCCGCACTGAGGCGACCATGGAGGTGGCATCGCCGTGGCCTTCGCGCCGGGCAAAGCCGCCGCCGGGCGCATCGGCTGTGGAGCGACGTGCCACTTCCCCAGCCACACGCGAACCCAGAGCGCCCACCACTCGTTCGAGCCGCGCCACCGCTTCCTGGACGTCAAGCAACTGGTCACGGGTGACACCGGCAACATCCGCACCTGCAAGCACGCGAACGCGCGCTGTCACAAGGTCGATCTCAGCGGTGTCGATGGCCATGTTGCTACTCAACCATCGACCCCTGACATTCCGCCCAGACCGTCCACGACCACCACAAAAGCCCCACGGCGACGGGCGCCTGACCACAACATCGGCCCGCTTCACCTCCGCATGGGCCGGGCACTGGCACGATGGGTGCCATGAGCGACGCCAACGTCACACGCAGCCCACGGTCCGGCCACACGAAGGTGCCGTCCGCGGTGGTGCATGCCGCCCAGTCTGTGCAAGAGGAACGCAATGACGGTACGCCGCCGCGGTGGGTCAACAAGTTTGTGTGGATGAGCGCCTGGAAGGTCGTGGTGGTGGTCGTGCTCGCCGCGCTGGGCGTGTCCATCGTGATGGAGTTGCGTCACCTCCTGGGCATTCTGCTGATCTCCTTGTTCTTTGCATTGGCGATCATTCCTGGCGTGGAGGCGCTGGTCCGGCGTTTCCACATGAAACGTGGTGCGGCGGTGGGAATCATCTTCCTGTCAGCGCTAGTCGCGATGATCCTCATGGTCGCGTTCCTCATTCCCGCGATCGTGCAGTTTGCGTCTGCTGTGAGCGCGCACTTCACGGAATGGCTGAGCAACCTCAACACGTGGGCGTCGGATTACTTTGGCGCAGACATCATCGACACGGGCGCCGCAGAAGAAGCAACCGCACCAGTCCTGAAAGCCATTCAAAGCTGGGGCGACAACGTCCTCGGAATCTTGTCCTCCGGCCTGGGCCTAGTGTTTGACGTCTTCACGATCTTGACGTTCACGTTCTACTTTGCCGCAGACTTCCCGCGCCTGTTGCGCACCATCATGCGCCGCATGCCCCCGGAGCGCCAGAAGGTCGTGGGCTGGGTTGCCCGCACCTCGATCGAACAGACCGGCGGCTACTTCTACTCACGCTTGCTGCTCATGATCGTGTGCGGCACGGGCGCATTCTTTGTGATGCTGCTGGTGGGAATGCCGCTCGTGTACGCGTTGCCGATGGCACTGTTCATGGGTTTTGTGTCCGAGTTCATTCCGTTCATCGGAACGTACTTGGGTGCGATCATTCCGTCACTCGTGATGCTCGCCGTCGAGGGTTTTGTGCCCACGCTGATCCTGGTGGCGTACGTGATCGTCTACCAGCAGATCGAAAACTACATTCTCAACCCGCGTTTGTCCTCCAAGACCATGGAACTTAACGGTGCGGTCGCGTTCGGTGGCGCCATGGCAGGTGGTGCGATCGCCGGACCCATGGGCGCCTTCATGGCGCTGCCCGTCGCCGCACTGTTCACCGCCATCGCGAAGAACACCGGACGCACCTACGACGTCGTCGCAGAGCTCGAAACAGCCGAGGACGAACAGGGCACCACGGACAAGGACGCCGCCACCGCCTAACTCAAGGCAACAACAAGAAGGGCCGATGCCCGGGGGCGCCATACGGCACGTAACCCGGGCATCGGCCCTTTTGTTGGTCTTGCGGAAGTGTTACAGCACGCCCAGGATGTCCACGACGAACACGAGGGTGGAGCCGCCGGGGATCGAAGCGGAGTCTTCGTCGCCGTAGCCCATCTCCGGGGGGATCACCAGGAGGACCTGGCTGCCGACGGTGTGGCCGGCAAGGCCTTCGGTCCAGCCTTCGATGACGCTGGTGAGGGAGAACTCGGCGGGGGTGCCGCGGTCCCAGGAGGAGTCGAACGAGGTGCCGTCGCTCCACAGCCAGCCGCTGTAGTTCACGACCAGGTAGTCGTCGCTTTCGACAACGTCGCCTTCACCTTCGATGAGGGTTTGGGACACCAGTTCGGTGGGCGCATCAGCGTCGGGGATTTCCACGGACGGTGCGCCGGAGTCGTCGAGGGTGACGACGGGCAGGCCGTCCACAGGGTCGACTGCTTCGCCTTCGGCCTTGTCGAGGACGGTGTTGATCGAGTCGATCGTCACCGCAGTGAACGAGGACACCTGCACGGCTTCGCCGGTTTCGGCGTCGGTGGTTTCATAGGTTTCGGCGAGGATGAGCTGGCTGCCCACGGTCTTGCCGATCAATGCGTCGTAGAGCGCCGGAGCCATGGCCCCGTCAACGAGCTTGTAAGCCTGAGTTCCGCCCGACGAGTACGTGTCGTAGGCCACGGCACCGTCTGCACCATCAAAGCCGATGAAGTGCAGGTTGATGTACATGCCGTCTTCCAGCACTTCACCGTCACCTTCGGACACGACGCGCTCCACGGTGGTGGACACTTCGAGGCCGTCTTCGAACTCGAGTACGGGCACGCCGTCCTCGTCTTCGTTCCACACGATCGAGTCCACTGCCGCGATGTCTGCCTCGGTGGGCTCGGGAGCTTCCGTGGCGGTGGCGGAGGTGGTGGGTGACACGGTCGACTCGGCGTCGCCTTCAGCGTCTGCGGAGCATGCGGTCAAACCCAGCAGGGCTGCGATGCCGAGCGCGGCAACGGCGCTCTTGTGAGAGGTCCTCAAAGGATTACTCCTAGCGTTCCCTCGGTCCGAGGGTCAGGTGGCGTCCAGCCATACGTGACCGGACGGTGGTCATAGTCGTCTAACCCATGGGATTCCCAGAAGGTTCCCACGGCACACAAACTCCCAGCATTCTGTCAGGTTTGCGAAGAGTGTGGGGAAACAGCGGTGAGGGCCGATGCTGGGGTGGGCCGATGCCGGACGGGCTTCAGCCGATGCTGGGCCGGGGTTCGGAGGGCGGCGCCCCCAGGCGGTGGGCCACGTGGTATTCACCAGAAACGACGAAAGCCGCCCGATCGACAGGCGGCTTTCATGAGTGGACCTCTCTGAGTGGGAGTCCGGAAAATGCTCACCCCTGTTGGAGCCGGGTCGCTGGGCTCCCGAGCCCGCGACTCTCGCGCAACCACGAAGCCGATCTCAGGTGCAACGTCGTCTGGCCCCCGAGGAGCAGCTAGAGGTCGTACGGCTGTATCAGGCAGGGAAGACGATCAACGCAGTTGCCCGGGAGTTCAAATTGCACCGCACGACGGTGACCGCGATTCTCGATCGCCACGACGTGCCGGTCCGGACGCACTTCATGACCAGTGAGCACGTGAGCCAAGCTCACGCGCTCTACGACTCTGGGCTCTCACTCGCCACCGTCGGGGCGAGGCTGGGTTTCGACGCCGCAACAATCGCAAGCCAACTCCGCAGAGCCGGGGTCCGCATCAGGAGCCCTCATGAATGATCGAAAGTCTCAACTTCCAGATCGATCGCTGAACGGGCTCCGATGATCGTGATGGTCTTGCGCGCCCGCGAGAGTGCGACGTATAGATTGCGCGGGTCGGTGAACTGCGACAGATCCGCGATGATCACGTGATCGTATTCAAGACCCTTCACGAGGAGCGTTCGCGACGCGATTCGGGCATGACTCCGCCTGCCCTGTCGCCTCAGGCGCTCACGCACCCGCCCGAGGTTCTCCAGCGGAGTCTCGGCGTTCTCCGCCGACATGTGGATCGCCTGAAGCGTGTCATTCCACGCCTCCCACCTGTAGGTCTTGATCGAGTCAACCGCGCTAAGCTCCCGCGCGACTAGTCCAAGTTCCGCATAGGTGGGCGTCACCCGCAGGCGCTCTAGAGCCTCAACTGCCGGCTGAATCTCAGCTCTTGCAAGACCCGATAGTGACTGATTGCGCTCAAGTCGCCCCAGGACCGTCGAGTCTAGGTCGGCATAGCCGATCGTGCAGGCCTTGGTGAACCGAGCGAGCCACAGTGCGAGGTGAGGATCTCCTTCGAGCGGAATACCCGGGATCCCTCTCGCCGCGTTTCCACCGATCTGTTCACGCATGAAGTTGCCGTTGATGTCTTCCATGACCGAGTACGAGCCACCGAGCCGACTCGCGTGCCTGGCTACCGTACGTGGCCACTTGTCGAGTAGCACCACGGTCTCATCGAAGTCGCGATGGCTATGGGCAGCAGCAGCCAGCGCAGCGACGCTTGTGTCACCGCTCCACTGGAGTCCGGGAGTCGAGAAGACTCCGAAGTCAACTGTGGAGCCGTCTTGGAGTTCCGCACGAAGCTTGAGGAGCCAGTCCCCGAGAGGCTCATTGTGGCCTCGCCAACGTTGCGGACTAACATCGATTTCGAACTCTGGAAAGCGTGGGAGAACATCTGACTCCCAGTCTGCGAGCACGCCTGCGAAGCCGAATATGGCCTGCAGACGGTCACCCAGCACGATCGTCTTTGGAACCGCCGATACGATCGCCAGTACAAACTCATGATGGGTGAGGGTGCAATCCTGATACTCGTCCACGAAGACGTACTCGAAGCTCAACGAATGGACCTCGGCTACTGCCAACGCTCGCGCCGCACGAGACGCTCCTCCCACGTAGTGCTCCGACTCGGACCAGTCGGGCGTATCCGACACGACGACGTCAGCGAGAGTCGGATACGCGCGCACGAGCGAGAACGCCCAACTTGTAATGGTCTCGACTCGCGCCATGCCGCTTGGCACTCCGAAAACCTTCAGTCGCCGACGGATAGCGTCGACGCCAGCGTTGGTGTGGGTAAGGACTAGCGAGCGATGACCCCGCTCTGCCGCAACCGCGACGGCGGACGCGAGGAGGTGCGTCTTTCCCGCTCCAGCGGGCATCTCAACCGATGCCGGTGCCGACTCAAGCAGTGCCCCGGCCTGTGCCCGTAGAACGTCATCCATCGGCGGCGTCTTCTTGGCCCTGCGCGTCCTCGTCGCTGGTATCGCCACTGTCTACTGCAGCGCCTGGTACTACTGGCGCTGCTGGATAGCAGAACGCATAGATTTCGTTGAGGCGCTGAATCGTTGCTTCTAACGCTGGTTGGGTGCGGTACCCGAGCAACCATTCGCCAAGGGCACGACCATCTTCGACTTCCTTGAACCACTTTCTCTTGTTGGCGGCAGTCGCAACTCTGTCCCGCGCCTGCTCGAGCGTGATGCCTTGCGCCTGCCAATCGGCGGCGTCGAGAGAAGTCACACGATTCTCAGAGTGGTCGACGTTGAGATCATCGAGGACCGTGCTCTCCGCTGCTCGTCGCTCCACCCCAAGCGCAATGAACTTCGACAAACCTTTCCAGCTGAGCCCGGAACAGGCTTGGTCCTCGATGCTGTTGCCCGGCTCCCAGCGGACAATCTGCACTCCGGCGTCGAGAGCCTCCTGCACAGCGACATCGACGCTTGGGTCATCGGCATCCATGAAGCCGGCGACGGCATATCCCAGGCTATGGAGCGCGGAGGCTTTGGGGGCCACTTCTGATCCGCCCTGCGCGTCCTGAATCGCGACGCCCTCGCCCGCCGACGTAGAAAGTCCAACCGAGGAGCGCGCTTCGTCCCAATCGTCGAGGCAAGCAAGCAAGACGCCGTGCTCAGTTTTGCCCTCAGCGACCACGACGCGACGGGCAAGCAGTGACGACGGGCGGGAACGCCGTAGCCGCTGAAGCACGGCCGTCGAGCCGGACAACGTTGTGACAGTTACGACTCCGCTGTCTGACTGCACGGTCGCGAGGTTCTCGGTCTTCGCCTGCTCCACCACGACAGGCGAGTGCGTGGTGACTAGAACCTGAGAGTAGGCATCATCGTCCCGGAGGTACTGGAGCAGCCGAACTGCTCGGTGCGGCTCGAGGCCCTCCTCAAGTTCGTCAATCACTGCCACCGACCGCTCGCCTGAAGCCAGCTGTTGTACCGCCAGGCTCGCGAGCCTGCGGCTGCCAAGTCCAAAGCTTGCGAGCGGGATGGCGCCTTCGTAGAGCGCGAGTCCTGCCCCCATTGATGAGCGAGAAGTGTCGAGGCCTGGCTTTATGTCTGAGAAGCGGCCGCCGCCGATCATATTGGCGCGCTTCTGGACCTTCTCGGCGAGGTCGGACAGCGGTGAGCTCTCGTGATCGACAATTGCTTGCTGAGCCGCACGTGACGCTGCTGCGAGTGCGTCGCGGTCAGCTCCGTCACGCTGTGACATTCGACCAAGCGCTGAAGCGCGGCTCCATCGCAACTGGGCATCAGTACGGTCGTCAACCTTGAACGTGGAGAAGTGCCGTCGCTGGGCGGAGGTGAGTAGCTGAGATTGACCGTCGACTCTTTCAACAGACCAGTGCGGCTCGAGCGAGTCATCGATCGTGAGGACGGCGATGAGCGCCGGCGTATGAGTATCGTCGGGATCTTGATGCAGCGCTCCGGTGCTATCGACGCCACTCAGCCACAAGCCGAATGCAGTGTCGCGCTTGAGTGCGTCCGGGAGGCCAACGAGAACCGCCTGAATCCTGATCGTCTGCGATAGGTCAACTCCGAAGAAGTCAGTGTCGGACACCGGGATGCTCCATCGGTCCCCAAGAAGCCAGTGAACGGCCTCGAGGATGGTGGACTTGCCGCTGTCACCGGGGCCTATCAGTGCGACCAGACGCTGGTCCATCGGCAGCGTCCAATCGAGCGCCTTGACGCCTCGGAAGTTCTCGATGGTCAATCGCTGGATTCTCAACGCGAATCCTCCCCCTCAGAAGCATCATCGCTGGCGCCGAGGAAGTCTCGGAGTTGGACCATGCGTTCTAGAACTTCGTCGTAGGTGATGATGGTGACGTTCTTCGAGTTCTCACGGATGAGAGACAGCGACTTCTGCTGGTCTAAGTCAGGTGCTGCAGGAACTCTTCCCGCTACGACGAAGCAAGCAACACTGTGAGACTCAAGATCCCACTGCCGCGAGTTCGCCTTGAGAGTCAGGAACTCCTGCGTCGCATGGTAACGCTGGTCCAATACCTGGGTGATCGCACCGCTCAACTCGCGAGACGCCGGATAGACACCTGATCGATAGGCAGTCTTGGCGAGCAACTTCGTGTCCGGCCGCTTGATCTCCACTAGGGCGATGTTGTTGGTCAACGAATGCCGGACAAGATAGTCAGCTATCTTCCCGGATGCACCGTCAATCCCCGTCCCACCAACGTTCGCCCTTGACTGAATGCGTACCAGTGGCGCACCGAAGACCTGTTGCAGAGCGAACGCGTTGTCGTCGAAGAACTGCTGCCATTTCTCTTCCGTAAGACGCCGCTTGAGCATAGACCGGAACGAATCGATCAGGCGATCAAGATTGACGAGCTCGACATCTTGCTGCAGCTGCTTCAATTTCACCGGGCTAACAGTTCCGAGTACTTCGCTCGGCCTCGACGTAAGGGAGTCGACGATCGACTCGCCGTCCGCTGCCGACACGATCGCCTCACCAGCCGCCTCGCGCTCCACGAACTTGGAGTGCGCATGGCGACCTCCCTCGTATTTGCCGGGCGGCAGACCGAGCGCATCCTTGAGAGCGTCCTGCGTGACCGCAGTCTTCACTCGACTGGTGGCGTCTTGCGATCGGCTGATCACCCTCATCAGCTCACTCCAAAGAGCGTCAAACTCCGAGAGCGGAATCCGGAAGGTGTCGCCGTCGACGCCCAGGTCGCCCGAAAGGCTCAACCTAATCGCACGGCACTTTGAGTGCTTCTCGATCATCCGCACGAGACGGTTGGCGTCCTTCAGGAACCCGAGGCCGTATCGCGGATCCTTCACTAGGCCGGGTGGCAGTAGTTCAAGGGCCTCCGCAAGGTCCGACGGAACTGTCCTAAACTCGATCTCGATGCTCTTGATTTGCTCGTACTTTGGCTCTCCACACCTCTCGTGACCCTCGAGCGTGTTCGTCGGGTACACAGTGAGCACCGCGTCATTCGGCGCGAAGTCGGCAACCTTAACCCCAAGCGGGCGAAGGAAGCCTCGCTCGACACCGTTTTCGACCACCTCGGATTCGAGCTTCTGCTCGTCGTCGTGGGTCATACCGAACCTGGCCACGATGATTACTCTGCCTTCCCTAGTCCGAAGAACCGTTCGAAGTAGTTTCCGAGCTTCTCAATGACACGCTGCTTCTTCTCCCCGTGTCCCCCGTCCGGACTGAACCGGGAGACCGGCGGCAAGACTCGGGTGATCGCAGTGCCGGTGGTGCGGAGCGCGCCGTCGCGGAAGGCGGTTTCGACAAACACACGGGCCTCGTCGGCGCGCAGGCCTTCGTCCGCGATGATCGCCTCGAGTTCTGATTCGCGTCGCGCTGCGATGAAGGCTTGCCATTCGTCGTCGACGGTTCCATCGCCGCTGACCCTTCGCACAAACTCTTCGATCAGGTCGCGTTTGTTACGTAGCGAGGGGCTGGCGTCCACGGCACGCGAGATTTCGGCTTGTACTTCTTTGTCGTCGCCGTCGCCGTTGCTGGCCCGGTACTTGTCGACCAGCATGAGGATGTAGTCCACGTTGATTTCGACTTGTTTGATCAGTTCGATCTCGAAGACAACGTCGTCGTTGATGACTTCCTTGTCGGCGTCACCTACGCGCCGGTACTCGGCGTAGAGGTCTAGGTAGTCGCTGCGGTAGTCCTGGCTTTGGCGGGGGGTGAGGATCTCGTTACCCGCGAACTCGTCGAATGAGGTCAGGATGTTTGCCAGGCGCAGGATGGCGCCGTAAAGCGCGATGAAGTCCTTCTGGGCAGCTTCGCCGATGATCTGCTGTCCGGGCGGGAAGCGGTCCAGCAGTTCAATGACCTTGCTGGCGTACTCCGTGTAGTAGTCGCCGTAGGGCTTGAGCAGGACGATGCCGCGAGCGTCTTTGTTGCCAAACAGTTCTAGAGCGCTGTTGGTTTCTTCTTGGAGGTCACGGAACGCGACGATGTTGCCGTAGGTCTTGACGGAGTTGAGGATGCGGTTGGTACGGGAGTATGCCTGGATGAGGCCGTGGGCTCGCAGGTTTTTGTCCACGAACAACGTGTTCAGTGTGGTGGCGTCAAATCCGGTGAGGAACATGTTGACCACAATGACCATGTCGAGTTCACGGTTCTTGAGCCGTTGCGAGAGGTCTTTGTAGTAGTTCTGGAACTTGTCCGCACTGGTGTCGTAACTGGTGCCGAACATGCCGTTGTAGTCGTTGATGGCGATCTCAAGTTGGGTGCGCGCATCACGACTCAAAGCGAGGGCGTCGAAGGATTCCTCGGCAAGGCTGGTGTCGTCCGGGTTGTCGTTGGCGCCGTAGGAGTAGATCATCCCGATCTTGAGCCGCCGCTCCGCCGGCAAGTCCTGCTGCGCGTGGTTGAAGGCAAAGTAGTACCGCGTTGCCGCTTCGATGGAGCTGGTGGCGAAGATGGCATTGAAGCCGCGGACTCGCTTGCGTTCGCTGATGGCGCCGGCTTGTTTGCGGGTGCGTGTGGAGGCGGGAACGTTGGTGACTACGGAGTGTTCGTAGCTGATGGCGCGCTTGGTTTTCTGGTCAAAGTGTTCCAGCGTGTACTTCACGATTTCACTGATGCGTTGGGAGGACAGCAGCGCACGCTCGGTGTCGATGGCAGGAACTTGGGCGTCGGCTACGTTGCCTACGCGGATTGACTTGACGTAGTCGATGCGGAACGGCAGCACGTTCTTGTCGGTGATGGCGTCCACGATGGTGTACGTGTGGAGTTTGTGGCCAAAGGCTTGTTCGGTGGTCCGCATGCCTGGGCTTCCGCTGGACCCTGCGTTCGCGGCGAAGATGGGTGTGCCGGTGAAGCCGAACAGGTTGTAGCGCTTGAATGCCTTGGTGATCGCGGAGTGCATGTCTCCGAACTGGGAGCGGTGGCATTCGTCGAAGATCAGGACATTGTGCCCCGAGTAGATGCTGTGCCCTTTGTTTGCGCTGACAAAGTTGGCGAGCTTCTGAATGGTGGTGATGATGATCCGTGCGTTTGGGTCCTCGAGTTGCTTCTTCAGCACCGCGGTTGAGGCGTTCGAGTTCGCCGAGCCTTTCTCGAACCGGTCGTACTCGCGCATGGTTTGGTAGTCGAGGTCTTTGCGGTCCACAACGAACAGCACTTTGTCCACGCTGTCCATCTTTGATGCGAGCTGCGCGGTTTTGAACGACGTGAGGGTTTTGCCTGAGCCGGTGGTGTGCCACACATAGCCACCTGCCGCGACGGTCCCGAGCGGCTTGCTGTTGCCTGGCGTGGTGGACACGTCGATGCGTTGCAGGATGCGTTCGGTGGCGACGATTTGGTAGGGCCTCATGACCAGCAGTAGGCGGTCGGCGGTGAGGACGCAGTAGCGGGTGAGGATGTTCAGCAGGGTGTGCTTGGCGAAGAAGGTTTTCGCGAATGACGTGAGGTCCGTGATCGGCTTGTTTTGGGCATCGGCCCACCAGGACGTGAACTCGAAACTGTTGCTGGTTTTACGTCCCTTGCCTGGCTTCGAAGCCTCTTTGAGGTGGGCGTTGCGGGTGGTGTTGGAGTAGTACTTGGTGCGGGTGCCGTTGGTGATGACGAACAGTTGCACGTACTCGAACAGTCCGGAGCCTGCCCAGAAGCTGTCGCGTTGGTAGCGGTTGATTTGGTTGAACGCTTCGCGGATGTCCACGCCGCGGCGTTTGAGTTCGATGTGCACCATGGGCAGGCCGTTGACTAGGACGGTGACGTCGTAGCGGTTGGCATGGTTGGCGCCGCCTTCGCCGCGGTCTACCTCGTACTGGTTGATGACTTGCAGACGGTTGTTGTGGATGTTCGTCTTGTCTAGCAGGGTGATGTTTTTGGTGGTGCCGTCGTCGCGTTTGAGGACTTGGACGTGGTCTTCTTGGATGCGGACGGTTTTCTCAACTATGCCGTCGTTCTTGCCGGCAATGCTGGCGGCGAAGAACCGTTCCCATTCTGAGTCAGTGAAGCCGATGACGTTGAGGGCTTCCAACTGGGCGCGCAGGTTGGCGACGAGTTGAGCCTCTGACGTGATGGGCAGGTGTTCGTAGGCCTGGGTTTGCAGGAGCCGGATGAACTCTTGTTCGAGGGCGGACTCGGATTGGTAGGCGGCCGATGCTGCTGGCTCCGCTTCATACTCGGCGACCACGGTGCTTTCTGAGGACACCGCGATGGGGTCGTACTTGCGTGCAGGTGCCTCAGTCACGACCCGCCTCCTTGAAGGTCAACAGCTTGTCGCGATAGTACTCATACTGCTTGCGCCGAGCCGCGAGTTCCGCAGGGAGACCAACACTGAGGTCGTTCACCAGCGCATCGAACTCGTCAAGCTCCGAAGCGATCCGACGCTGCTCATGCAGCGTCGGCAGAGGGACCAAGATCTTCCCAAGGTTTGTTCGGGAAATGCGCTGCCGAGTGCCGCCGCTCTGAAATGCGAGCATCTGCTTCCGGACGGGATGCGAGTTCAGCGCGTGCATGACATACCGGGGAACTACATCGCTTCTGCTCGATCGAAGAATGGCGACATCCACCACCGTTGCGGCCGCACCAACTCCGTCGGGTACCTGACACGCGCGGCCCAATGGCGACGGCATCCTCGCGATCAGAATGTCTCCAGGTTTCAGCAAAGTGCAGTTGAGCCGGGCAGCCTGGTCCTGCCGCATCCATCGGTCACTGCGGTCCCGAAACTCTCCAACTCCAACATCGGCGAGCTGCGTTAGGCGCACTTCCCCGCTAGGGTCTTGGTCCTTCGATTCGACCCAATCGCCATCTCCGAAGTAGCCATCGCCAGCGAGTTCCGCGATAGGGAGACCTAACGGCGCGGTGGCATCCGCCGCCTGGATCAACTGATCACGGTAGTGGGCATACTGCGTCCGCCGAGCCTCCAGCTCCGCCTCCAGCTCCGCCTCTAGCGCAGTGAACTTGTCCAAGATTCGCACGATCTCGCGCTGCACCTCAAGCGGCGGCACCGGTACCCGGACCTTGTGTAGTTGCTTGGCCGAGACATCAATCACCTTTGTGCCGGTCGCAAGCGCACGTTTCTGTTTGGCGAACCCAGGAGATTGAAACCAGTAGGACAGGTACTTGGGGTCCAGGCTGTGCCGAATGATCGTTGCGTGGCCCCCTGTCACGATTGGAGATGAACCCAGCCAGGCGACGGCTTTGCAGACATCGTCGATGTTCTCACTTGTGTTGGTGATGATGATGTCCCCCGGCTCAGCAGTAGCGAGCCGCGCCGCCGTCTCAGGAGCTACATAAGACAACGTGGTCTCGGTCCACACCCCGTAGCGGGTGTAGATCTGACCGTAGTGGATAGCGCCCACACCTTCATCGGTGAGCACCGACTTAGGCATTCCGTTCCCACGAACCAAAGCTGCGATGTCACCAAGCGGCTTGAACTCCACGCCATCAGGACAGTGCTCAGCAATCAGGTCATCGATCCGGCTCACTTGTTGCCCCCTTCGATCCGGCGCTCCGCGTCTTTCACCGCGTCCAGGTAGGCGCGTTCTACGGCGGCCTCCGAAGCATCGGCTGTATGGCGGAAGTCCTCATACGCCTGCTCGGCAACCTGCTTGGCCTGCGCCTGGCTGACGGTGCCCGCGTTGTCCAGAACGTCCGCATCCATGGCGGTGAACATGCGGTCCAAGTGTTCCAGCCAGTCCTTCATGTAGGTGGGCTGGTGGCTCATGGCCCTGAACTCGGCCGCATCAAAGTATGCGGAGACCAAGCGGTTGAGGCGCTTCAGTTCAGCCTCGGTCAGGTAATTCTTCGCTACCGAGACCTCCGACTTGTGGGGCCGTTCGCCCTTGAAGTTAGTCAAGCCCATGTGTGGCTGAGAAGCATCGGCGCGCTCCGCCACCACCTCCGCGGCAGTATGACCGTGCGCAGCAAAGTGGAACTTGTTCTGCACCACACTGAAGAACTGCTTGGTGTCCTGCGCAGAAGGGTCGTAATCCACGCTCGTGGCATACAGGTCAAGCAGTTGACGGTGCATGACCTTCTCGGAACTGCGGATATCCCGAATGCGCTCCAGCAGTTCACGCCAATAGATGCCGCCACCCAACTCTTTGAGCTTGGCGTCATCCATGGTGAAACCCTTGACCAGGTACTCACGCAGACGGTCCGTGGCCCAGATGCGGAAGCGCGTAGCCACCGCACTCTTGACGCGGTAACCCACAGAGATGATCGCGTCCAGGTTGTACAGGAGCACAGAGCGCTTGACCTGCCGGGCACCCTCGGTTCGAACTTGTAAGGATTCCTTACTAGTTGCCTCAGCGCTGAGTTCGCCCTCGTCGTAGACATTGCGCAAGTGCATCGTGATGTTCTCGCGCGAGGTCTGAAACACGTCAGCGATCTGCTGCTGGGTCAGCCACACCGTGCCGCCCTCAACCTGCACCTCAATGCCAGGAGAACCATCCTCGCGTTGGTACAGGACAATCTCGCCGTTCGCGCTTTCAGTCATCAGAACAAGTCCTCAAGCTGCCCGTTCTCCCCCAGGAAACGGACCTTGCCCGGCATGCGGTCATCAACGGACGGCCCCACCGGGAACTCCACGAACGCCCCGTACAGGTAACCCAAATCACGCCGGAACCCTTCCAAGCGTGCGATGTCGTTGTCGCCGTCGCGACCCCACTTCTTCGCTTCGACCACCAGCACGTTGTCGTCCCCGCCGCGCCGGTGGACCACGATGTCCGGGAACACACGGCCCGTGCCCTGCGCGTCGCTCAGCACCTTGCGTGCGGACCCACCGCGGTCCCTGTTGTACTCGCAATCCACGTGATAGCCGGGGAACTCCCGCTCCAGGTAGACGGCCAAGCGGTGGGTCAAGGACCGTTCGCTGGAATCCCACAGCAAGAGATCGCGGTCCTGTTGCAGCACAGTGAGATAGGCGTTGCGGAATCCCTCCCGCACCTGCTCCGCGTCCATGGTCACTCGGTTCCCCCCTCAAGATCCGCGACGATCGCGTCGATCGAAGTCCTGAGCTCCGCCTGGCGGGCCACGATCTGGGCGATCTCCGCGTTCAGTTCAACAATGTCCACTTCTTCGCGGGTGTCCTCCGCCTCTACATAGCTGGACACGGCGATGTTGTAGTCGTTGTCACCAATCGCATCGTTGCCCACCAATGCCGCCATGTGTGCCACGTCCTCGCGCGCAGCGAGCGTGTCGAGCACAAACTGCTGGTGCTTGGACGTGAGGCGGTTCTTGTTGCCCACACGGGTGAACTGTTGTGACGCATCCAAGAACAGCACCGAGTTGTCCCGCTTGGACTTCTTGAGCACGATGATGCAAGTCGCGATCGTGGTTCCAAAGAACAGGTCTGGCGGTAGCTGGATGACGGCATCCACATAGTTGTTGTCGATCAGATACTTGCGGATCTTTGCCTCGGCACCGCCGCGGTACAACACACCGGGGAACTCGACGATCGCCGCAGTACCGTTCACGGCCAGCCACGACAAAATGTGCATGGTGAACGCCAGGTCCGCCTTGGACTTAGGAGCCAACACCCCCGCCGGAGCAAAGCGCTCATCGTTGATGAGCAGCGGGTTGGCGTCCCCCTCCCACTTAATCGAGTACGGGGGGTTGGAGACGATCGCTTCAAACGGCTCATCATCCCAATGCTGAGGGTCCAGCAGTGTGTCACCGTGGGCGATGGAGAACTTCTCGTAGTTCACGTCGTGAAGGAACATGTTGATACGCGCAAGGTTGAACGTAGTCAGGTTGATCTCCTGACCGTAGAACCCACCCACGTTCTCAGTACCCAGCACCTTCGCGAACTTCAGCAAGAGCGAACCAGAGCCCGCCGCCGGGTCATACACCTTGTTCACGCTGGACTTACCCGCAACCGTGATGCGCGCAAGGACCTCCGAGACCTCCTGCGGCGTGTAGTACTCGCCACCGGACTTGCCTGCCTGGGAGGCATACATCTGCATCAGGTACTCGTAAGCATCCCCAAAGAGGTCAATGGAGTTGTCCCCAAAGTTCCCCAACGGCAACTCCCCAATCGCATCGAGCAGCTTCACCAGCTTCTCGTTGCGCTTGGCCACCGTGTTGCCCAGCTTGGAACTGTTGACATCTAGATCGTCGAACAACCCCTTCAGATCGCCCTCACTGTCATGCCCCAACGCAGAGCCTTCAATGTCCTTGAAGATGCTCTCAAGCGTCTCGTTCAAGTTCGGGTCGTGGGGGGCGTTGCGGCGGACGTTCTGGAACAGTTCCGAGGGCAGGATGTAGAAACCCTTCTCCCTCACCGTCTCCTCACGCCCAAACTCCGCTTGGGCATCGTCCAGATGCGCATAGTCAAACGACGTGTCCCCCACCGCGTGCTCTCCACGGTTCAGATACGCCGTCAAGTTCTCCGAGATAAACCGGTAGAACAACATGCCCAGCACGTACGTCTTGAAGTCCCAACCATCCACACTGCCGCGCAGATCATTCGCGATGCGCCAGATGGTCTTATGAAGCTCAGTCCGCTGCGCTTCCGTAGTCGTAGGGGTCAAGGTCAGTGCTCTCCTTCGCGCGCGCCCCGACAGTTCCTGCGTGGGGTGATGAAGCAACGCTACCGACAAGCACTGACACGGCACGGCTGCCGTGCCGTGCATAAGTAAAGGCCGGAACCTGACGGTTCCGGCCTTGGCAGATAAGAAAAATCTTGGTGGAGCTGAGGGGAATCGAACCCCTGACCTTCTCATTGCGAACGAGACGCGCTACCAACTGCGCCACAGCCCCAGAATGCTCAGACAGATTACCACTTGGGACGCTACCGCCACACAACCCCTGCCCCACCGCCACAAGCCGTCAGGCGCCTCCCCACCACACACCCATGGCCACCTACGCGCCTCCCGGGTCGCATCGGCCGCCGCCACTAGGCTGACGGTAGGCCCCACGGACACTCCAGGAGGAACTGATGTCGATGCCGTTCAACGATGATCTTGCGATCGATCCGGAGCAGTTGACCCGCCGTGCGGTGAACGCTGCACGCATTACGATGGGTGTACTGGGCGGTGTGGGTGTTGCCATCGGTATTGCGCTGTTGGTGTGGCCGGGCAAGTCGCTGTCAGTGTTGGCGGTCTTTGCGGGCATCTTCTTTGTGGTGACCGGCATGGTGCGCACCGCGACTGGGATCTTCTCCCGTGACGTGTCCAGCGGCTTCCGCATTCTCAACATGATCGTGGGCATCTTCTTGCTGCTGGGCGGCGTGCTGATGCTGAAGAACCTGGCGGCGGCCACAGGTGTGCTGACGCTGATCGTGGTGATTTTGATCGGCATGGGCTGGATCATTGAAGGTGTGGCGACGCTCGCGCAGGCGGGCCGTTCACAGCATGCCACCGGCGCGTACATTCGCGGCGGCCTGGGCATCTTTGCTGGTTTGGTGGTGATTGTGGTGCCGTCGTGGAGCGCGCTGGCGCTGGTGGTGATGACCGGTGTGACATTCATCCTGATCGGCATCGTGGGCCTGGTACAGGCGTTCGCGTTGGGCAGGAACCTTCCCAAGGTGGGCGAGTCCAGCAACGCTGCCGACCCCCACCACACGGTCATCGACGGCTAACCACGGTGATCGAGGGCTAACCACCTCACCGCTTCTGGTCTTTCTTTGGAGGGCCGATGCCCGGGCCGCCATACGGCGCTGCACCTGGGCATCGGCCCTTCAGTGCGTTAAGCGAACCTTCACACTCCCGAAATGCGCTTGGAACGCGAGCCGCCTACCGTCACAGGCATAGGGTGACGGCGCATCCTCGCCGGCCCCGCACGGGAGGTGCGCATGTTGGACCATGTGGATCCGTTCATCGGTGTGGATGTCACGGACTTGCCGCCACGGTCTGGGTTGGCGGCCACGTGGTGGGCTCCCAAGCCGCTGATCGGCAACACTCATCCGGGGGCAACGCATCCGTTGGGGATGGTGAGTGCAGCCGCCTACTCGGGGGCGTACCCCACGGGTTACGGCCTGTACGACCTGTCAACGGAGGGCGTGCCGGAGCAGATTCACCAGTCACTCGTCGCCAGCGGCTTCACCCATTTTCAGCAGTCCGGAACAGGCGCTATCCGCAAGTACTACAACTACATGCGCGTGACCCCCATGCTGGAGTCGCTGGACGCCCTGGGGCGCACCTGGGCGCTGTCCGATGAGGAAGCCACGCCCGGCTGGTACCGAACGCGCCTGGACTCCGGTGTGGTCGCGGAACTCACGGTAGGCCCCAAAAGCGCCGTCCACCGCTACACCTTTCCCGCCCACCCGGACGCGCGCGTGGTGGTGGACATGTCCATGGGCGGCCTGGCCATTCCCTATGGCGCGACCGTCCCACTGCGCGCCCACCTGGAGTCCGTGGAGCCCGGCGTGGTGCAAGGCGAGATCGTGGTGGAAGGCGCCCCGCTGGCCGTTCACATCGAATGCGATGTCGAAACCTGGCGGCAACTGCTGTGGTACGACCGCCGCCTCATGCCCGGCGGCTCCACCCTGGCCTTCGATCACATCCGGCCCACCACCTTGCGGCCGTTCGGATTCATGTGGGCCGGCCCCACCACCGAAGGCCAGCAGGTGGAGCTGCGCATGGGGTTCTCGCTGCGGGGTGTGGAACAGGCGCGCAAGAACCTGGAACGTGACTGTGGCGCGGCTGCTCCCGCATTCGACCGCCGTGTCACGCAGACGCGCGCCGCCTGGGACTCCATGGTGAACCGCATCCACGTCCACACCGACAACCGCGAGCGCCGGGAAGTGTTCGCGACCGCCGTCTACCACTCGCTGATCAAACCGTCGTTTGCCGCGGACGAAAGCCCGTTCTGGCCCACCAAGGGTCCATGGGTGTTCGACATCTCGACCATGTGGGACATCTATCGCACCCAACTGCCGTTGCTCACGGCACTGGCGCCCGAGCGGGCTGTCGAGTTAGCGAATGCGCTGCTCACTATTTGCGAGCAAGAGGGCAACTTGCCTATCGGCTACCGGATGGCGCGCGGCTCGGACAGGTTTGGGCGGCAGGGTTCCGCGTTGGCGCACACCTTCCTGGCGGACCTGGCGCGGCTGGGCGTGCCCGGCATCGACTGGGAATGGGCGCTCGTGCACTTAGCGGCAGACCTGCGCCGGACCTACGGCGAGGACTACCTGCTGCGTGGAGTCACGCATCCCATCAGTCACACCTTGGACTTGGCGTACGGATACTGGTGCACCACCGCGGTCGCACGCCTGGTGGGGGACGATGCCCTGGCGGCAGAGTTTGAGCGCTTGGCCCAGCATTGGACGTCCGCATTTGGGGACGATGGCATGCTCGTGGACTCGACGTTCTACGAGGGCACCGCCGCGAACTACTCGTTCCGGCTGCTGCACACGATGGCGGAGCGGATCGCCCTGGGTGGTGGTGATGAAGCGTTCGTGGCCCTTCTGGATCAGTTCTTTGGGATGGGGGCCGATGCCGTGGCCCAGCCGGGGGTCAACCCGTCCGCGGAGGAGATGGCGCAGGGTTACGCGCTGGCACGTTTTGAAGGGCTCAACAATGAGCCCGACATGGATGCACCGTGGGCGTACCACTATGCGGGCCGGCCCGATCGCACTGCGGAAGTTGTCCACGCGATCGTCAACCAGCAGTTCGGGACGGGCCGAGGCGGCCTGCCCGGCAATGACGATTCTGGGGGCTTGTCCAGTTGGTATGTGTGGGCGTCGCTGGGGATCTTCCCGGTCGCGGGCCAGTCGGTGTTTCTGATCCACCCGCCGTCCTTCCATTACGCGACCGTGGCGATGGCGCACGGCACCCTCAGCATCGATACCTCGGGGTTTGTGGAACCCGTCCCGGGCGGGCCGGTGCAGTACATCCAATCCGCGAGCTTCAACGGCCAGCCCCTGACCGCCGCGTGGATCGACGCCGCCTCACTGCATGAAGGCGGCAGGCTCCACCTCACACTCGGCCCACAACCCAGCGACTGGGGCCACGCACACCGCCCCCCGTCGTGGACCCCACCCAGCCCAACGCCGCCCAGCCCAACGCAGCCCACGGCGGACTCCTCAGCCGGATCGGAGGTCACGTCATGACCGCTCCTCAGCCCCAGCATCGGCCCGGGTCCCTCCAGCAGACCCAACCCCAGCGTCGGCTCGTCATCGTGGTGCGTGCGGATCCTGTGATTTGTGGCCACTCGGGAGAGGCACGCAACCTCGCGGAGGTGGCGCTCACGCGCGGCTTTGACGATGTCCGGATCCTGACGTGGCCGCTGGAACGGCTGGAACAGACTGGCCTACCGTTGAAGCCCCTCGACACGGTGTTGCCGTACTCGCCTGGCATCACGGTGGAGCGTCCCGGCCCTGTGGGCGGATACAAGATTCCGGACGGCCGCTACCAGGCTGGCCTCACCGGGCGCCTCATCGAGCTGTTCACGGACGGCGTGCCCACCGTATGCGTGTCGCTCTACCTCTCACCGCACACCATCGCCGTGACCGACGCTGTGCGAGCAGCCCACGCCACCGGGCTCCCGGTGAACGTCACCACCATTGCGGAGGCCGTTGGGTCCGACGTCACCGATGTGGTGCGCGCGTGCGTCGAAGACGACCGTTTTGGCGCCGCCGCACACGTCTTGTCCAGCTACTTGGCTCAGGACCACTGCGTCGCGGTGTCGGAGTACACCAAGCAAGTCATCGTTGAAGCGGCCGCATCCATCGACGCCAAGCACAGCACCACATTTGCCGCCCAGTGCGCCGCACGAGTGGGGGTCTCCTACCCCGCCATCGACACCTCGGCCTATACCGCCCTCAACCCAGCCGTCACGGCGACCATGCTCCAAGCCCGCGGCCTCACCCCAGGCAGCTACATCCTGTTCCTGTCCCGTCTAGGCGCCGCCAAAGGGGTCGAGGACCTCATCGACGGCTACGCGGCATCCATGACGCAACACTCAAGGCGCCTCATCATCGCCGGACGAGGACCCGATGCCGCCCACCTACGCGACTACGCCGCAGCATCGGCCGCTTCCCACCGCATCACCTTCTTGGACGACGTGGGCGATGAAGAAAAGCCCCACCTCATGGCCGGCTGTGCCGCGTACGTCCTGCCGTCCAAGCCGCGCCCGGAGTTCACGGAGACGTTCGGCATCGCCCTCGTGGAGAACATGCTCGCCGGGGGCGGGCCCGTCATCACGTGCGCGACCGGCGGCATTCCGGAAGCGGTGGGCGGCACGGCGTTGATGGTGCCTGTGGATGCACCGCACGCGATCGCGGGGGCGCTCGATGAGGCTGTACTGGGGATGTCGGACGCTCAACGCGCCTCACATCGCGAGCGGGCACGGCAGTTTGGTCTGCAGTTTGACCGCGAGCGGGTTTTTGATCGGCTCATGGAGTTCGCGGGCCAGACCCGGCTCACCGGCAACCTCCCCGCGCACCGGTAGCCACCCCTCCCCCCCCCCCCCGTTCACCGTCAAATGGCTCCATTTGGTTGTTATAGCTAGCTAAAACAGCCAAATGGAGCCATTTGGCGGGAAAGCTTTAGGCCGAGGCGCGGCGGCGACGCGCAAGGATCGCGTCCAGAGCCGCAGTCGTGGTGGCGGCTTCCGTCTCGGGCTCGCTCGCCGCAACACCTGCGGTAGCGACGCCCGTAGCGGAGGTAGCAACACCGGTCGCGAGGGGAGCCGATGCGGCAGCGTCCTCCTCGCGAGCCTGACCCCAACGACGGGCACGGGCAAGTGCTGCGTCATAGTCCTGGGTAGAAATGGGGCGGGCTTCACGCTGACGCACCGTGGGCTTCAACGTGTATGACGGGGCTGGCATTTCGCGCGGCGACCATGCGGCCGACTGTTCCGCCGCTCGCTTACCCGTCGACGATGCGGCGGGCTTGTCCTCGGCGACAGGGGCCGGGGCCGTGAGCGGGGCCAAGTCTTCGGACGTCACGATGCGAATGGCCTGCGTGGCGACATCTGACGGCTCGACTTCCAGGCCGGCGGCACGTTCACGGCTCACCACACGCAGGGCCTGCGTCGCGGTGGCGGCGGCTTCGACCTCGCGGGACACCATCATGATGCGTTCGTCCGCCTTGCGCTGGGATGCGGCGGCACGAGCTCCCGCACCCAGAACACCCGCCAGCATTCCGGTCGACATGATGCCGATAACCGGAGAAGCGGCAGCAAAAGCAACAAAGCCCCAGCTCACCAGGGCAATCACCAAGGCGCCACCTGCGACAACGAGGCGGCGGCGCGCCTGTGCGGCACGCTCCGCCAGCACAGCGGCGCGGTCCCGGCGCACACGGAGGCGTTCACGCTGGGCAAACACGGCAGCCTGGTCAAGGGGGCCTGCGGGGCGGGACTGAGTCTCGGCTCGACGGGTCGCGACACGGGCTGCGGCCTGCTCGCTGACCTGCTGGGCACGCACGGCACCCGTGGAGAGGAGCGGCACCTGTCCGGAGTCGGTCGAGGGGCGGGTCGCGGCCTTCTCTAGGCGCTCGGCAGAGGATTTCACGACGCGCATTTGAGCGCTGTAACGGTCCTCTGTCCGGACAAGGGCGTAGTCGCCGCGCTCCTTGATGCGCTGCGGAAGAACGTATGCCACCACCAAGCCAAGGGCGATGATCGCAAGAATTCCGACGGGCACCATGGGGACGACGGTACGGCCACGCGCGCATGGAAGCGTGCAGGCGCGCGGCGTGTCAGTGGCCTTGCCCCCAATATCGGCCCACCCGGGGCTGGTCTTGAGTCCGAGCAAAGATCAGGTGGTCCCGCCACTGCCCGTCGATGAACAGATAGGAGCGCCGCATTCCTTCCTCGGCGAACCCCAGTTTGCGGGCGACAGCAACAGATCGTTCGTTCTCGGGACGCACCGCAATTTCGAGCCGGTGAAGCCCACGGTCGAAGGCCATCGATGACAGCATCGCGACCGCCGTGGGGACGATGCCCCGCCCCGCATGCCCTTCGTCGATCCAATATCCGAGCGACCCCCACCGCGCAGCGCCCCACTGGATGCCATAGATCGACACCCTCGCCACCAAATCACCATCGAAGGTGGCGACCGCGGGGTACCCCGTGTCGTTGCGCCATTGTTTGCGGTCCCGGCGCACGATCGTGGCGAAGGAAGCCGATGCTGGGGCACTACCGGGAGGGGTGGTCGCCTCCCACGGCTGGAGCCAGCGCCGGTTGCGCTGGCGGATGTCGATCCAGTCGAGTTCGTCTCCGCGTGACAGCGGCCGAACTTCCAGGGGCCCCCGCGTCAGTGTCTGTGGTCGCATCGGTCTTACCAGCGAGAACAGTGGATGCGCATGCCGGTCTCGACATGGCCGGTTTCTGGTCCGGTCCACGCGAGGGCGTCGGCCTGGGCGAGCGCATCGAGGGTGAGAGACCCGTCGCCGAGCGCCTCCGCGATGCGTCCCCCGTCGTGACGGGTGATGCGTACGGGAGTGGCGGTCACGGCACCTTCGGTCGCGGTCCACGGCTCCCCCACGGTCGCCATGTAGGTGTCGCGCTCACGTTGCGCGTACCCACACATGTCCCGTAGGGCGGGCCACACGCATGCCTCAAACCCGACCACGGCTGCTGCGGGGGTGCCCGACAGCGACACCACGGGAATGTGACGGTCACCCATGTCGATGGCTCCCAACCCTTGGCGGCCACCGGGAGAGAGCGCGACGTCAACCAACTCGAACGAGCCCAGGCGCTGCATGACCTGCGGCACGGTGTCACGGGGGCCGCCCGACAATCCACCTGTGGTGAGGAGCACGTCGGCACGGACCAACTGATCCTCGATCGCACGGCGTAGCGCCAAGGGTTCATCCGGCACCGGTCCCACCCGGAACGCCTGTGCACCGGCTTCCCTCACCAGGCCCGCCAACACGTGACTGTTCGCATCCGGAACACCGCCGCCCGGCCGGCGAGCGCCCGGATCAATGAGCTCATCACCCACGGAAAGGATCACCACGCGCGGCACGGGATGCACCGTGAGGCGGGGACGACCCAATGCTGCCGCCACCCCCACTTGGCGCGGCCCCAACTGCGTGCCCGCGTCGACGACCACGGTTCCTGCGCGCACATACGCGCCTGCGCCCGTCACGTACTGGCCGCTGTCGACCGCACCAGAGATCGCGACGCGCGCCACCCCCAGGTCCGTCCGCGAGGACGGCACCACAGCATCGGCTCCCCGCGGCAGCGGCGCGCCCGACGGCACCCGGGCGGCTGTTCCAGGGACGTGGGTGCGAGGTGATCGATCATCGAAACTCACGTCGTGGGAGACCACGAGGGTGGTGGACTCGCTCTGCACATCCGCACTGGCCACCGCATAGCCGTCACATGCGGCCACGGGAACGGCGGGTAGGTCGCGTGGGGCGATGATGTCCTCGGCGAGGGTGCCGCCCACCGCGTCGGCGATCAACACATCGAGAGCAGGGTTGCGTGCGAGCGCAGCACTCACCGCACGCTTATGGTCGGTGAGGCTTCTGACAGTCACGATTGGCATTGTTGCGCCCCCAGCCTGCCCGAGCAAGTGGCCGCGCTGTTCGCCGTTGGCGTGACGCTGGCGATACCGAACGTTTACGAAAACCTGACACAATGGTGGGCATGACCTCGCAGCCGAGCCATAGTCACGTCGAAGCTCCTGAGGACGCCAAAGCGCACTTGCGGGCGTCGGTACGGAAGGCAAGGCTCCACCGCTCCGTGCGTCGCAATGAGGAACTCGCGCTCCAACTCCGCGATCAGGTCCTCCAACTGCCCTCCATTCAGGCAGCAAGCTGTGTCTCTGTCTACGCCTCACGGCCCCACGAGCCGGGAACCTTGCCCCTGATCGAGGCCCTCCACGAACGTGACATCACCGTCCTGGTGCCGTGCCTGGGTGACGGACTTCAGCGCGGATGGGGTGTCTACGTCAGTTCCGACGACCTAGTAGAACGCGCTCCGGGCCGCCCTCCGGAGCCGTCCGGCACGTTCCTGCCCAGTGAGGCGCTCGCCCAGGCCGATGTCGTGGTGGTGCCCGCGCTTGCCGTCGATCAGTACGGCACGCGCTTGGGCCAAGGTGGCGGCTGGTACGACCGTGCCCTGGCCCAAGCACGTCCGGAAGCGCCCGTGGTGGCGTTGACGTTTACCTCGGAGTTCCATGTGGACGGCACCCATTTGCCGCGCGAGTCTCACGACCGCCCCGTGAACGCCGTCATCACGCCACAAGGGATCACCTCGTTGCCCGCGTAGAATACGGCCCATGCCCACGTACTCGTATGCCTGTCGCGACTGCGACCACCGCTTTGACGAGGTGCAGTCGATTCACGACGACGCGCTCGTCACCTGCCCCGCCTGCTCTGGATCGCTCCGCCGCGTGTTCGGCAACGTGGGTGTGACGTTCAAGGGTTCAGGCTTCTACCGGACGGACTCGCGGGCCGCCGCCAAATCCAAGTCCTGACCGGACAGTCCAAGTCCTCACCGGACGCGCGGCCACCGTTTACCAGTGCGGTGGCTTCTCCCGCAGGATGTCGTCATCACGCGACCCTGAACTGCCCCCACCCCAACCGGCGTCTTCGTCTTCCCACGCACGCGTAGGAATCAGCGGTCGGTCAGCACCGGCGGCACGGGCCGATGCGCTCGTGGGCTTCACCACTGGCTCCGGCTTGGCAGGCTGCGGGTCATCGGCGTCCTCAGTTTCGACGTCCTCGGTATCGAAGTCCTCAGTCTCGACATCCTCAGCTCCGGCGTCAGGGTCGGATTCTGGATCCGCCTCTCCGTCTGCGTCTCCTTCGGAGTCCTCTGGCTCGCCGTCGTCAACCGCGGCCGCATCGGCATCCGGTTCTACGTTCTGATCGACTTCACCGGCTTCGCCGACCTCGCCGACCTCGCCGGCCTCGTCCTGCTCCTGCACGGTCTCCACCTCAGCCTCAAAGTCGAAGGGCACAGAAGCCGCATCAATCGCGGACTCCACCATCATGGTGCTCAGTCCCAAGGTCATCGGTTCTGGTTCTGGCCGCTGTGGCACTGCTTCGGGCTCCACCTCCGGGTAGTCCACCGGTGGCTCTGGCAGGTCAAGGTCCAGGCTTCCCTGTTCGACTTGCGGGCTGGGGTCGTTCTCCGGCAATGCTGCACGGACCTGGGCGGCCGCGGAGTCGGGGTCCATAAACACGTCGAGGGTCCACAACGGCACCACGGTCCAACCCAGTCGCTCCAGTTGAGAGCGCTGCCACCGGACCCGGTCACGCAACGACACTGACCCCGCGCTGGAAGCCTCGTCTGTCACGATCGCCACGCTGTAGTCACGCTCGTGTGGCCCCGCTACCACCATGGGGATAGCGTCAGTGGCTTTGCCGTAGCGCACACGCACCTTGTAGCCCTCGTGGCGCAAACGCTGCGCAACATCGGCCAACAACCAGTCACTGGGGGCGGGCTCTGGACGTTCCGGCGCCACAGGAGCTGACGCGGAGACCCGCAGCAACTCACGGAAGTCCTCCACGCCACTGGCGGCGGAAGCACCGCACTCCCCTAGGTCGTCCACGCTCAGCGTCGAGAAGATCGTGACGTCCTCACGCGAAGCCACCAGAGCCTGGACCACGGCCTGGCGACCCCACGGCTCGGACAACGCGCCCAGATGCGGAGGCAGGTTGCCGTCCTCGTCGCGGGCGTAGCCCAACGACACCACAACTTCGTGTGCGGCCATCCCCGCGACTTCACCCAACGGCTCAATCTCTACGGCAGCGGACAGCTTCGCGGAACGCGCCTCGAGTTCCGCACGCACCGCCTCGGCATGCACCACAGATCCCGTGACGATCGCAAGGCTGCGGTGCTTGCCCGCCGCCATCCGCTGCTCGACGTACGCGGCCACCGCCCTGACCTCCGCAGCGGAGGTGGAGGCGCCAGGCTGCTCGCCTGCAGCATCGGCTACTTGTCCGGAAGCGGTGACCCACTCCACGCGCAACGTACCGGCGCCGTGCGCCGCAGGCTGGGTGGGCAAGGCACGCCCGTACGCAATCTCGCTCAACACCGTGCTGACACGGGGATCGCGCGGCTGAGCCATGGCATGCAACGTGACCTGCGGCAACAGCGTCGCGAGCGCCGCGATCGCGGACCGGGTTGCCGCGTGCGCGTCGCCCAACACCACAACCTGCTTGGCGCGGGCGAGCGTGGGCACCAACTCGGCCAAAGCGAGGGATTCACCCGCCACCACCACTGCCACATCAATGGACAGCGAAGACGGCGCCAGGTGCGAGACCTGCTCGGCCTTCGCCAACACCACGGGACGCAACGACGTCACCAACGGCGCAAAGTCGCGCCACAACTCCTTGTACGAGGCATCCTTGCCCTCCACGAGGGCGGCAAACAGGTCACGTGCCATATCAGGGTGGCGCGCAATCGCACTCCGACGCCGCTCCGCAGCGGCCCGCATCAGCGGACCCACCCGCGCAGCAGAGAAATCCAGATCTCGCTTACGGAACTCCTCGACAGCAGCACCGATGGCGCCGTACTCCGTCAACGTGGGGTCCGCCATCACGATGCTGTCAAACGCGGCAGCCCACCAGGCGAACTCCAAGTCGCGGCGAATCTGCACACCCGACGCATCACGCGCACGCAAGTCAGCGACCAACGCGGCAAACCCGCCGCTGTCGACATCAATGTCGAGGTCGTCGACATCGGACGACTCAAGCGAACCGGGCACGCCCAGCGCGAGACGATCAAGCGTCTCGACCAGTTCCTCCCACGAATGCGTGGCGAGGTCATCAACATCGGCGACGGCCGCAACCACGTCAGCGATGGTGTCCCACTCCGCCTGCGCCTTTTCGATGCGGTCGATGAAAATGTCGTAGTCGTCAGGAACCACGGGCCAGCCGCCAGCGGAACAGTGGGACCGCCACCGCAGTGCAAGATCGTGAGCCTTCACCAGGTCTTCGTGGATGTGCTCCTTGCCGCGACCCGGGCGCAGCAACTCCACCGCGCGACGCATCAAGGCACGGCGGTCCCGCCGCGGAATGTCCACATACTTGGGTGAACTGTGCGGCGCGGATGCCGCCACCAGGTCGTGAAGCGAACGGTGGAACACAGCCGGCGAAAATGTCTCAAGGATGCTGCGCAGGTCAGCGAACATCTGCACCTGATCAGCCCACACCGCCAACGAGTTCGCCTCGTCAATACCGGTCTCGTGGGCAGCGATCGCTGCCTCAGAACGCAGCTTGGGAACGGAACGGCCCAAGAAAGTCGCAAGCGCCTCATCGAGACGCGCGCCCTCACTTTCCTCAGCGTGCCCTGACCACCACGGCTCCGTGTCGTCATCGCGTGTCACCGCGGCGGCAGCATCGGCCTGCTTCGCGACAGCCGCCTCGTCGGCGTCCTCGGGTGCCAACGCCCGTGCGATTGCCGCGGACACGGAAGCGAAACCATGATCCGCGACGATGGCGCCAGCATCGGCCCCCAACCGCGTCGACGTCTGCGGCGCCGGGTCAGCGGTCGTGATCCGCACAATGGCCTGGACCGACTCGAAGGCGCTCACGCCCCACGGACGGTACGTCCGGTGCAGGGCATCGAAGCGACGGTGCAAGTCGGCACGGGCACGCACCAGCGCCTCACCCGACGTGCGAACAGCGGCATCGTCCACCTGCGGGGTGCCCATCGTGATCGCTTCCAGAAGCCGCGAACGCGCACTGGTGTTCCACGCCGCTTCCGTACCGTCCACGACGATGTCGCCAGCACCCCACTCCGCAAGCTTGCGTCCCACATTGTGCAGGGCCCGGTCCTGACCACCCACGACAGCGACGGTCCTGCCGGAGGCCGCCCCGTCGGCAGCGATCGCGGCCGCGATACCAATCGCATCCGAACCGGGAGGGGTTCCCAGGAACACGTCTCGACCGGTCGCAATCAGATCCAGCGCCGCGAACGTCACGTCATCAAGATCGCCGATGCCACGCTCGCCGAACGGGTCCCGGTCGCCCTTGGGGAAAGCCGGGAGCGGTTCGCTGAGGGTGGCGAGAGCGTCGCGGTCCCCTGCGGCAGCGGCCAGGATGGGTGAGGCGCCGATGACGGAGTCCAGGTCATCAAGGTCGTCGAGGAGGCGCTGCTCGGGGTCGTCGTAGGCGCCCAGGATGAGGCGGTTGCGCACCTCGAGTGTGTCCCCCAGGAGGTCGCTGCGGTCACCGACCGCGTCCCACAGCGGACGTGGGTCAAAGTCGCGTCCCGGGGTGATCTGCGGCAGCGCCGGCGGGTTCTCCCAGCCGGCTTGCGCGGCCCGCTCACGCAGGAGGGACACGATCACGGGGTTGATCCAGATCTCGTTGCGCAGCGTGATGTGCAGGTCACGTTCGCGATGCCGGTCCAGTTCCACGGCGCGCAACAGGATCGGCATCTCAACGTCGTGACTGGCTTCGCGCCAGCATGCGGTGCCCACAGCGAGCGCGGCTGTCCAGGCGCCGGTCGCGGCCTTGACTCGTTCAGCTTCGTCGATGATGGCGCGGCCCTTGGTCAACGCGCCTTCGACCGCTTGTTCTTCGCGGACCAGCGAGGTCAACGCGGTGGGGCGTGCCGCGAACAGTTGCGCAAGGCCTGAGGGGTGGGAGTGGCGCAGGTCGATGAGGTCCGCCTGGGTGGCGACCAGGTCTCGCAGCGGGGACACAGTCGCGCGCGCTTGGAGTTGCTCTCGCCACTCTTGAAGTGCGTCCGCGACTAGGGAGCGCCCGATGAAGTCCACCACTGTCCTACGGTACCTAGGACCACGGCTCAGGGTGGACCACCACGCCGCTCCCAGAACCGTCAAATGGCTCCATTTGGTTGTCTTAGTTCACTAAAACAACCGAATGGAGCCATCTGAGGAAAAATCCGGACAGTGCGCGCCCACTTAGTCAGCCGACGCGCACCGCTGGAGGAGATTGTGAGACCACAGTGGCCTCTACGTCAAAACGGACGCAAGAGACCTGAATCTAGCTCGATGGAACGAACTCGTGGGTCCACACCTCGGAGCCGTCAGGGTTGAGGTACGTATAAATGATGCGGGGGTCTTCGGTGATGCCAAAGGCCTCCATCTCAGGGAACGCCGCCGAGTCCGTGAGTTCCTGGAAGGTCTCCAAAGTGGACTCGAAACCGTCGGCAGCAACCGCAGGGTCAACCTCGTCGGCAAAGGTGTAGATGTACTCGACCGTGCCGGGGTGAGTCGCCTCAATAGCGAAGTCGAGGTACACGTCCTCTGTGCCCGCAAGCATCGTGTCGGCGTTCTCCTGCAACGTCGCTACGAACTCGTCAAGCGCTTCACTGGACGATGCTGCAGCGTCACTGTCAGACGAGCCTGCACCACTGTCGGCGGAGTCAGTTGACTCTTCCGTGGTCTCAGCGGTGGATTCCCCTGCCGTGGCCGTGGACTCCACCGTGGACTCGGTGGTGGGTGCAGCGTCGTCAGCGTCGGACGAGCAGCCCGCGACGCCGAGCGTCAGGACGGCCAAGCCCACAATGGCGGCGGTGCGGTGATGACTGATCAACATGGGTCCCCCTAAAAGACTCGCGGTAAGTCGACATCGCCACACTACAGAGTCTCAGGGCCGGTGGAGTGCGCCTGGGCAGATTCGAACTGCCGACACCCGCTTTAGGAGAGCGGTGCTCTATCCCCTGAGCTACAGGCGCGTGGGGCGCCTACCAGGGTACCCGGTACGGCGCGACACACCGGTCACCGCCGCTTGCGGGATGACCCTGGCGGCGGGGCGGGGCTTACCAGCGTCCGGCGACGTGTTCCTCGATGTGGGTGCGATACACCTGTTCCAGGGCGTCAAGGAGCGTGGAGTCGAGTTCCGGCAGGGAGCCGGCATCGGCGTTGTTGGCGGCCTGCGCCACGCTGGTGGCGCCGGGGATGATGGTGGTCGCGCCCACGGTGGCGATCCAGGCAAGCGCGAGCTGAGCGGTGCTCCACCCGTCGGGCGTGAGGTCCGCGACCTCACGGGCCGCGCGCACGCCTACGTCGTAAGGCACGCCCGAGAACGTCTCACCGATGTCGAAAACCTGGCCGTCGCGGTTGTAGGTGCGGTGGTCGTCGGGTGCAAACGTGGTGGCCTCGTCGAACTTTCCGGACAGGAGGCCCGATGCCAGGGGGATGCGGGCAATGATCGCGACGCCTTGGTCCTGGGCTTGGGGAACCACGGCGTCGAGTGGTTTGCGGCGGAAGATGTTGAGGATGATCTGGATGCTGGCGAGGTCTGGCTCCTGGAGGGCACGCAACGCCTGGTCGCAGGTCTCCACGGAGACACCCCAGCGCGAGATGCGCCCTTCTTCCACGAGCACCCGTAGCGCTTCATACGTGGCGGGGTCGTCGTAGACCTCCGTGGGCGGGCAGTGCAGTTGGACGAGGTCGAGCGTGTCGACCCCAAGATTTTCGCGCGAACGATCGGTCCAGCGACGGAAGTTGTCGAGAGTGTAGGCCTCCGCGACGTGCGGGTTGGCGCGCCGTCCCATCTTGGTGGCGACGGTGATGCGGTCACCGGCGTGGTCCGCCATAAAGCGGCCCACAGCGAGTTCTGAGCGTCCGTCGCCGTAGACGTCGGCGGTGTCGAAGAACGTCACTCCGCGGTCGACTGCGGCGCTGAGGATGCCCGCTGCCGTGTCGGCATCGACGTCTCCCCAGTCGGAGCCGAGCTGCCAGCAGCCCTGCCCCATGACGGAGACGGAACGGTTCAGTCGGGAAGCGTCATTGACTCGCATGAGATCACCATACGCGGACCCCATCAGTTTTTACAAACACTGTTTGAAAACTACGGATGGTCGGAAAACGACAACGGGGCACCCCCCCCCCGGGGGGGGGAGGCGGCCGTTGCGACAAAACGAGGCGGCGTTAGCCAGTCACGCGCACGTACGTGGGGTTCGACTGCCAGATCGGACGGAACTGGATGGTCTTACCGGGACGCGGTGCGTCGATCTGCAGGTTCGGGCCTGCGTAGATACCCACGTGACCGGGCGTCACGATGATGTCGCCAGGCTGCGGGCTCGACACGCGAGTACCCACGTTGTAGTAGGCGCCGGACGAACGCGGCAACGAAATGCCGAGCTGGCCGTACACGTACGAGGTGAAGCCCGAGCAGTCGAAGCCGGACGGCGACGAGCCACCGGAGACGTAGGGCACGCCCACGTACTTCGAGGCCTCAGCGATCACGGCAGAACCAGAGATCGCTGCCGACACCGACGCCGAGTTCGATACCTCACGCGCACCGGACGAGTTTGACGTCGAGGTGCCCGAGTTGGACTCGGTGGTGGTCGTGGTGGGCGGAGGCGTGTAAACGGGCTCCGGGTTGGCCGAAAACTCGACGTCAGGGGTGTCGACGTCGTAACCGGCCTCATCAGCTGCCGTGACCGAAGCGGCGATATCTGCCGCGGCGGCGTCCTCAATGGTCGCCGACTCTGCCAACGGGTTGCTGGGGACGATGTCTTGTGTGACGAGGGCCGCCGCAGCAGCTCCCGTGAGGGGCACCACAACGAGCGCAGCGCCGGCCGTAGCCGCAACCGCACGCGTCCTGGCGCGCATGTATCCGTACCTCAAGATGCTGTGTTCCTTCCGCGCGGCTCTCATTCCAGCGCGTCGATGTTCCCGGCTCTCCTGCCGCCTTGGAGGGAACTCCAAGTGCCATCAGCAGGGGGACCTGACGAGGTCATGTCCTCTCTAGTGCTAGTCGCCCATGTTACCTAATCGTGACGATTTACCAAGTCGACAACTCCAAAGACGTGCCGAGCAGCATCCACGCTGAGCTCGAGCGACTCGTCTCCCACCGTTGTCACCACATGCTTCTCAGAACGTCGGATCCGCACCGTCGCCCCAGGCACAAGGCCAATTGCAACCGCTTGATCCAGGAAGCCATGAGCCGCTTGAGGCCCCTCCCCGATCCGCGTCACAGTGAACTTGGTCACTTCAGAAATTGCGACAGATTCCATCGACACCACGGGCCGCTCCACCGAATCTGAGGACTCTGCAAGCCCCAACTCCCCCAGTCCGGGGATGGGGTTTCCGTAAGGCGATACCCGCGGGTCGTCGAGCATTTCGACGAGCCGCCGCTCCACCCGGTCACTCATCACGTGCTCCCACCGGCACGCTTCCTCATGGACATAGGGCAAGTCCAGCCCAATGACATCAGTCAGGAGTCGCTCAGCGAGGCGGTGCTTACGCATCACGCGCGTCGCGAGCTCCAGTCCCTCTGGCGTGAGTTCAAGGTGACGGTCAGGCGTAACAACCACGAGACCGTCGCGCTCCATGCGTGCCACCGTCTGCGAGACCGTGGGACCGGAGTGATCGAGTTGCTCCGCGATGCGGGCACGCATCGGGACTACGCCGTCCTCGATCAACTCGTAGATGGTCCTCAGGTACATCTCTGTGGTGTCAATCAGATCAGTCACTGCGAGTGCCTTCCCATGCCCCGGTACTGCCAACCCGCATTGATCCACTCTTGCGCCGGCAAGCAGTTGCGACCGTCGATGATGCGGGCCTCGTTCACCACCGCCTTGACCGTTGCCGGGTCAAGGTCGCGGAACTGCTTCCACTCAGTAGCAACAATCACCAGGTCCGCACCGGTGCACGCCTCAATGGGATCGTCCACATACGTCAGGGTGGGCCACACGCGGGCAGCATTCGCGTTCGCTTCCGGGTCGTGGACACGTACCTGCGCGCCACGCAAATGGAGAGTGCCCGCAACGTCCAGCGCCGGCGAATCACGAATGTCGTCACTGTTGGGCTTGAAAGCGGCGCCAAGAACCGCCACAGTGGCGCCGCTCAAACCGCCCACGAGGTCGTCAGCGAGCGTGACTGCATGCTCGCGGCGCCGCATGTTGACCCCGTCAACTTCCCGGAGGAACATCAGCGCTTGGTCCACGCCCAACTCGCTGGCGCGCGCCATGAACGCACGAATGTCCTTGGGCAGGCATCCCCCACCGAAGCCCAAACCAGCGCCCAAGAACTTACGCCCGATGCGCTCATCGTGACCGATCGCGTCGGCAAGGTCCCGGACATCGGCGCCAGACGCTTCACACACCTCTGCGATGGCGTTGATGAAACTGATCTTGGTCGCCAAGAAAGCATTGGCGCTGACCTTGACCAACTCCGACGTAGCGAAGTCCGTCACCAAGAACGGCGTGTCGCGGTCAAGCATGTCGGCGTAGACCCGGCGCGCGACTTCTTCTACCGTTCCCGGCCGATCGCGGTCCACACCCAGAACGATGCGGTCGGGACGCAGCGTGTCCTCGACCGCGAAGCCCTCACGCAGGAACTCGGGATTCCATCCCAAGTAGACGTCTTCGCCTGCCGGGGCAATCTCTCGCAAACGGTCCGCAAGACGCTGAGCGGTTCCCACGGGCACCGTCGACTTGCCAAAGATCGTGGCAGGACGGTCGAGCATCGGCCCGAGCGTCTCAATGACCGCTTCAACCTGACTCACGTCCGCCGCGTACTCACCCTGCTTCTGTGGAGTACCCACACCAACAAAGTGGACATCGGCAAACTCTGCGGCGACGGAAGCATCTGTGGTGAACCGTAGGCGGCCGGAGTCCACGTGTTTGCGCACGAGTTCCGGCAGACCGGGTTCGTAGAACGGAAGTTCCCCGCGCGACAGGCGGGCAACTTTCTCAGGATCAATATCAACGCCGACAACCTCGTGCCCCAACTCAGCCATTCCAGCCGCGTGGGTGGCACCCAGGTACCCCGTACCAAAAACGGAAATCCGCTCGCTCATGCGCTCCAGATTAGCCCGCGTGTGTGACAGGGCGCTCCGTCTCATAGGGAGTGCGCGCAACAACAGCACCCCCGTCGACCGAAAGTTCCAGTTGACCGAGGCTGTCTCGGACAAAAGCTGCCTGCCCGTGAGTCAACGTCAACTCGCGACCACCAGCAACCAGATGGCATTCACCACGCACACACAGGACGATGCGCGGTCCGGCCGCCACGTTCACTCGCCCGTCGTTGATGATGGTGAGTGCGAACTCGTCTGCGGGAGTGATCAGGTGCCGTGCTGCCCCGTCGAAACGCACCTGCGGCCCCACCGGATCGCAGGCTTCCGGGTTCAGGAGGTCAAGCAGCAGCGGGACGTTGACCGTCTTTGGCGTAAGGCCGGCGCGGACCACGTTGTCAGAGTTGGCCATGATCTCCAGGCCCATGCCTGACTGGTACGAGTGCAGCACTCCTGCGCCCACAAAGACGGCGTCTCCCGGCTCCAGCCGCACCGCATGCATACCGAGCGCCACGATCGCACCCGCATCGCCTGGGAAGTGGCGGAGTGCCCGGGCAGCAGCAGCGAGCGAGCTCGACGGGTCTGCGTTCGCTCCGAGGCGCGCGAGCGCCTCCAGCGTTTCTTGATCGACCCCGCCCGACAACGCACCTCGGATGAAGTCGCGAACGTCTCCCGAGTTCTCAAGGGACGATGCCAGGCCCAGCGCACGACCCGTCTTCAGCGCCCGCAGATCGGAAGCGGTGGCCTCGATAGGCCGCACGCCAGACAGCACCTCCATGCGCGTGATCGCCACCACCATCTCTGGCTTGTGGAACGGGTCGAGGAAGTGATGAGGCGCGCCGCCAGTGCCGCGCTGTTCACGTGCAAACCCCTCACGCGCCTGTGCCAGCGTGGGATGAACCTGGATCGACAACGGCTTGCCAATCGACAGGACCTTCAACAGGTAAGGAAGGCGGTCGCCCCAGCGCTTGACCGCCCGCGCACCCAGCATCGACTCGGGTTCGCGGGCGATCGCTTCATCAAGCGCACACAGCGCCCCGTCCATGTCGGCCTGCGAGGGACCGGAGTCATGTGCACCCCACCAGGCCTCCGCGACTGGCCCGCCGGTGGGCTCGACTTCGAGCATTCGAGGAATGTCGTCGTGGGTCCCCCACGCATAGTCACGAAGTACTGGACTGATCAGATGCACAGGCGCAAGTCTGCCATTGGGCGCACCACTACGCTGTAGCCATGTCGACTGAACTCACTATTCCCGCTGAGTTGCTGCCCGCCGACGGCCGTTTTGGTTCGGGACCGTCACGCGTGCGGGACGCTCAGATTCAGGCCATCGTTGACGCCCAGCCCACGGTCTTGGGCACATCCCACCGCCAGGCGCCGGTGCGCGGCGTGGTGGGCGACGTGCGGCGCATGCTCGCGGAGCTATACGAGCTGCCCGATGGCTACGAGGTTCTGCTCGGCAACGGTGGGTCTACGTCGTTTTGGGATGCCGCGGCTTTCTCTCTTGTGGAACGCAAAGCGCAGCACTGCACCTTTGGTGAGTTCGGTGCGAAGTTTGCAGAAGTCACACGATCGGCCCCGCACCTCGACGACCCCGACGTCGTGAACGCTCCCGCGGGTCAGATTGCGACACCGCGTTTGAGCGACGGCGTCGATGTGTACGCGTGGCCACACAACGAGACCTCGACGGGTGCGATGGCGCCGGTCCAGCGTCTTGCAGGATCCGAGGGCGCTCTGACAGTGATCGACGGCACGTCGGCTGCGGGAGGCCTGGCGCTTGACGTGACCCAGACGGACGTCTACTACTTTGCGCCACAGAAGAGCTTCGGTTCCGATGGCGGAATCTGGTTTGCGTTGGTGTCGCCGGCCGCGATCGAACGTATTGAACGCATCGCCGCGAGCGGGCGTTACATTCCGGCTTCGCTCGACCTCAAGACCGCGGTCGACAACTCGCGTAAGGACCAGACCTACAACACGCCTGCGGTCGCGCCCCTGGTGATGATGCGCAACCAGCTGGAATGGATGCTCAGCAATGGCGGCATGGACTTCACGACGGCCCGTACCGCGGAGTCCGCACAGCGCATCTATACCTGGGCAGACGCAGTGTCCGCTGCTGAGGCATTTGTCACAGTTCCTTCCCAGCGTTCCCAGGTGGTCGCTACGGTCGACCTGACTCCACCGGTAGACGCATCATCGCTCGTCTCGACGTTGCGCGCTCACGGTGTGGTCGACATCGACCCTTATAGGAAGCTCGGGCGCAACCAGATTCGGGTGGGGATGTTCCCCGCCGTCGATCCGGATGACGTCACCGCGCTGACACGTTGCCTTGACTGGCTTTTGGAGAGAACGCTGACATGACGCCCACGCAAGAGGACACCGGGACCCGACCCGCACGCCGATTCCCCCTCAGTGCCCTCTTGCTCACAGCTCTTCCCGTCGCAGTTGTTGCCACCACCGGTGCTGCCGCTGGCGCCTGGCAGGGCAACACAGTCGTCGAGGCCGGCTCCGCTGATGCTGTGGCGCAGGCCGTCACCACGGCCGATGCGTCAATCGAGTCAGTGACGGCAGGCTCCGATGCGCTCGGCGCTGACTACGGCATCGCAGTGCCGCAGGTCTCCGTTTCTCTGCCCCCAGAGCCCGTCGTGACCCCCGCCCCGGTTGCTGCTAACAGCACCGGCGGCAACGCATCGACTGGCAGCAAGGCCTCGACTGGCGGCAGTGGCAATACCTCCGCGGGCACGAGCGGTGGCTCTACGTCGTCTGGCTCCACGAAGAGCGCTCCTGCAACGCAGTCGTACACCTCATACTGCGCTTCCCCGTCGAGCCCGTTCTCGGCTAGCAGTCCGCAAGGCATGCTCGCGGCCGCGAACCAAGAACGCGCGCGGCTCGGAATCGCACCTTTGTCCTGGTCGGGTTCACTGGCATCGGCGGCGACCTCGTGGTCCCAGACGATGGCAGCGGAAGACTCCCAGACCGACGCTCTCATCGACGCCATGCGCCACAACCCCAACCGTCCTGCGGGCGGGGAGAACGTGGCAGTCAGTTACGCCTCGCGCGGGCACTCCCAAAGCGCCGCAGCGGCGAAGGCGCACTATGAGTGGATGTACTCCAACGGCCACTGCTTGAACATCATGAACCCGGCCTGGTCTGTCATGGGCGCTGGCATGGCGGTCACAGCCGACGGCAACACCTGGTACTCGACGGTCAACTTCCAGTAGACCGCGGTCCCTGGGCCACGTCCTAGTTCGCGGGGGATTCCTCGGCGGGAGCGTCTTCTGCGGGCGCCTCAACGGCGGAAGCACTCTGGGCGGAGGCCTCGGGCGCAACCTCAGTCTCTGCCGTGACGACAGACGTGGGCTCAGCCTCGAGGACGGCGTCGCCTTCCGGCTCAGGCGCGGCAGCATCGGCCGATGCTTCGGGAGCGGCGTCCTTGTCCGGCGCGGCTTCCTCAACGGTGTCTTCCGGCGTCTCCAGTGTCAGCGACGCCACGGCGTCCGTGTCGAAAACGGGGTCCGGGTCAGGCCACTTGGTGCCTTGGCGCTCGATGTCCGTCTGCGAGTGCGCCCCGCAACCGTGATCGACAGAGACAACCTTGCCGTCCGAGGGCGACCACTCGTTCGAGCACGCACCAAAGGTGGTCCGTAGCGAACCAGTCAGCGGGATAAAGAAGGCGCAGGTCGAGCACGGAGAAGCCGATGCCACGGCGCTAGAAGCGGTGGGACCGTGAGAACCGCGGTACCAACGTTCCGCAGCACCGTTGCGGCCCTCAGGTGCCAAGACACGCTCGCGCCCCAACCCCAACTCCCAGATCTCCAGGGCGTCCTCGTCCTCACCGTGCAGCTCATAGCCAGGCTCAAGCCGGACGTCCTCGACAATCTTGGGCAGCACCATCGAAGGCTCAAGGTCACCGGGACGAATCCGGTCCGCCCACGGAATCCATGCGGGCGCCAACAGAGCATCGTCCGCAGGAACCAAGTGAGCCTCGCACACGGCGGCCTCACGGCCACGCGGCGCGCGGGACAGCGTCACAGCCCAGACCCAGCCACGGTAGCCAGGCATGGCGCATGCGAACTGGTGGGTGACGAGGCGGTCCGCCACATCATTCACACCCAGGTACTCGCCCACCCACACGGCATCCTCGGCGACCTCAACTGCGACATCACGCGCAAGGTCGACAGCCTTGTCCAGAACTGTGTCCATGAAACTCGATCACGCCTCCAGTTGATCGGCGACAGCCCGCAGGACGGACGCCACCTTCTTGCCCCGAGCCTGGTCCGGGTAGTGACCCTTGCGCAGCGAGTTCGACACCCCATCAAGCATCTTGATGAGGTCTTCGACGATGACCGTCATCTCGTCAGGCTTCTTGCGCAGCCCCTGCGACACCGACGGAGCGGGATCGATCAGCGTGACCGACAGCGCGGACGGGCCACGGCGGCCATCCGCCACCGAGAAGTCCACACGGGTTCCCTGTCGGGGAGCGGTCACGCCTGCGGGGAGCGCAGAGGCGTGCAGGAACACCTCACCGCCATCGTCACTGGCGATGAAGCCGAAACCCTTGTCTGCGTCGAAGAACTTCACACGACCGGTGGGCACATCAACCTCACTGAAAATCTCTGGCGCCGCGAGTTCGGCGCACCCTCAGTCTAGCTGTCATCCACAGGAGCACTCTGAGTCCTGGGGCACGGTTTGCCAGCGAGCCAATCCAGGTAGCACACTGGTGACAAGCAGGACTGACGTACGAGGCATAAAAGTGAGGTGGCGTAGTGCCGGTTCCCGAGTGGCTGGTTCCTGCCTTTCAACGGTCCGCCATCGCAGCGGGAGCGACAGCTTCCGCCTCCACTATCGACGCAGCGGCGGATCGCCTGATCGAGCGCTGGACCGAGCCAGATCGCCGGTTCCACAGCATCGGCCACCTGATCGACCTTCTCCAACGCGTCGACGAGCTTCAGCAAGAAGCCGCCCGGCCTCACCTGGTGCGCCTCGCGGCCTGGTATCACGGCGCAGTGTTTGACGCCGAGGAGCGGGCCGCAGCCAAAGACAGTCGACTCGGCGAGAACGAGGCTGCTAGCGCCGAGTACGCGCGCGAGGAACTGACCGCGCTCGGCGTTGACGAGAAGCCGGTGGAGCAGGTGGTGGCGCTCGTCCAAGGCCTGGAACGTCACAGCCCTTCACTGCGCGACCTGGACGCAGCAGTCCTGTCCGACGCAGACCTCGCTGTCCTCGCCACCGAACCTCAGCGCTACAAGGTCTACACCGACCAGGTCCGCCAGGAGTACGCACACGTAGCGCCGCTCGAGTACTTGGAGACGCGTCACCGCATCCTGAAGCGACTCATGGCCCGCGACAGCATCTACCTGTCACCGCTCGCCAGGGGCTGGGAACGACAAGCACGCGAGAACGTGACCGCGGAACTGTCTCGTCTTGAACGCGACATAGCCGCAGCATCGGCTGCCTAACTCCCCCGCCACTGCGCGCCCCGGGTGGCGCGGCTTTCCCCAGGTCCGCGTCCGGCGCTCAGCTATCCCCAGATGCAAGGCCGGACCGGCGCCGCGCACTCACCTCTCCCTACCGTCATAAGGGTCAACAACCCGACCGCAAGGAGAACCACATGAGTCAGTTCAACGTCGACAGCGCCCAGGTCGCCAGCGCCGCTTCACAGGCGCACGTCACCGGAGAGTCCATTCGCGCAGAGGTCTCGGCAATGATGGGCCACCTCACCGCCTTGGAGGGCACCTGGCAGGGCAACGCATCTGCGGCTTACGCCGTCGTCCTGGACCAATGGCGCGGCGCCCAGGCCCAGGTGGAAACCGCTCTGGAGTCACTCTCCACAGCGCTCAACCAGGCCGCACAGACCTACGCTACGGCGGAAGACACCGCGTCCCGCCTGTTCAGCGCACGCTAACTGACGCCCGCTGCAACGAGCCCGGGCCTGCCACGCGTAGGCTCGGGCTCGTGACCGTGCTCATCGACCCGCCGCTGTGGCCCCGCCACGGCAAGGTGTGGGGCCACATGGTCTCTGATCAGTCCCTAGACGAACTCCATGCTCTCGCCCGCGCGGCTGGCATCCCAGCCCGCGCCTTCGATCGCGACCACTACGACGTCCCCGCAGAGCTACATCCCACGTTGCTCGCGCTCGGTGCCGAACTACTCGACGCACGTGAACTGGTCCGCAGGCTCCGCGACTCAGGACTGCGGGTCACCGCCGCTCAACGTCGCCTGTAGCCGCGGGTCTATGCCCCGCGTGGGCCCCGCGCGCAACGCACACATCTCGCCACACCCCCGGAACGCAACGAGACCCCCAGGGCATCAGCCCTGGGGGTCTCGTGTCAGTCAGCGCGAACGCTGGCGGTGAGGCTTAGAAGCCCATGCCGCCCATGTCGCCGCCGCCGGCCGGCATGGCCGGCTCGGGCTCGGGGATGTCCGCCACGACAGCTTCGGTCGTGAGGAACAGAGCCGCGATCGACGCAGCGTTCTGCAGAGCGGAACGAGTCACCTTGACCGGGTCGTTGACGCCAGCAGCAAGCAGGTCCTCGTACACGCCGGTTGCGGCGTTCAGGCCGTGGCCGGTCTCGAGTCCCTTGACCTTCTCGACGACAACGCCACCCTCAAGGCCAGCGTTGACGGCGATCTGGCGCAGCGGAGCCGTGATCGCGGACTCGACGATGCGAGCACCAGTGGCCTCGTCACCTTCAAGCTCGAGCGACGGCAGCGAAGCGGTACCAGCCTGGATCAGGGCAACGCCACCACCGGCGACGATTCCCTCTTCCACAGCAGCCTTAGCGTTGCGGACAGCGTCCTCAATGCGGTGCTTGCGTTCCTTGAGCTCAACCTCGGTGGCCGCACCGGCCTTGATGACGGCAACGCCGCCAGCCAGCTTGGCGAGGCGCTCCTGGAGCTTCTCGCGGTCGTAGTCCGAGTCGGAGTTGTCGATCTCGGCACGGATCTGGTTCACGCGGCCAGCAACCTGGTCCTCGGAGCCTGCACCGTCAACAATGGTGGTGTCGTCCTTGGTGACGACGACCTTGCGTGCCTGACCCAGCAGTTCCAGACCGGCGCTCTCGAGCGAGAGACCCACGGACTCGGAGATGACCTGGCCACCGGTGAGGATAGCCATGTCCTGCAGCATTGCCTTGCGACGGTCACCAAAGCCAGGAGCCTTGACAGCCACAACCTTCAGGTTGCCGCGCAGCTTGTTGACGACCAGAGCGGCGAGTGCTTCGCCGTCCACGTCCTCAGCGATGATCGCGAGGGGCTTGCCCGCCTGCATGATCTTCTCGAGGATGGGCAGCAGGTCCTTGAGGGACGAGATCTTCGACTCGACGAGCAGCACGTAAGCGTCTTCGAGGACGGCTTCCTGGCGCTCAGCGTCGGTGACGAAGTAAGGGTTCAGGTAGCCCTTGTCGAAGCGCATACCTTCGGTGAGCTCAAGCTCAAGACCGAACTGGTAAGCCTCTTCAACGGTGATGACACCTTCCTTGCCGACCTTGTCCATGGCCTCGGCAATGAGTTCACCAATAGCGGGGTCACCGGCGGAGATACCAGCGGTAGCAGCGATCTGCTCCTTGGTCTCGATCTCCTTGGCGGACGCGAGGAGCTCCTCGGTCACGGCGGCGACAGCCTTCTCGATGCCCTTCTTCAGCGCGATCGGGTTGGCGCCAGCGGAGACGTTGCGCAGACCCTCGCGCACGAGTGCCTGAGCGAGCACGGTGGCGGTGGTGGTGCCGTCACCCGCGACGTCGTCAGTCTTCTTGGCAACTTCCTTGACGAGCTCGGCGCCGATCTTCTCGTAAGGCTCCGACAGCTCGATCTCCTTGGCGATCGACACACCATCGTTCGTGATGGTGGGAGCGCCCCACTTCTTCTCGAGCACAACGTTGCGGCCCTTGGGGCCGAGGGTGACCTTCACGGCGTCAGCGAGGGCGTTCATGCCCCGCTCCATACCGCGACGGGCCTCCTCATCGAAGGCAATCTGCTTTGCCATAGGTGTGAATCCTCTTTCGATGACGGTGGCTTGCTAGTCGCCCGCGACGGACGATGCCATCCGCGCCGTTCACGTCACGACGAGGAGAGGCATCTCGACTGCGAAGCCGAATTCTCTTAGCACTCTCGGGTAGGGAGTGCTAAAGCGATTCTGGCACTCTCCCCTGCCGAGTGCAAACCACTGCCACCGTCTGTTCACCCAGGGCGCACAAGCAGAGCCCCTGCGTCAGACTTCGGGATCACCCAGGGTTGGATTCCAGCAGAACCTCAATCTCAGCGCCACCTGGCGTTCCGCCGCCCTGGACAGCGTCGATACCCAAGGTGTCGGCGATGTCCTGAGCTGTGTCAGCCAAGGCATCGTCCCCGTAGACAACGGTGTTCACACCGTTCGGGATCAGCGACGAAGAGATGTTGTTCGCAGCAAGGTTGGTGTACCCAACCGCTTCAAGCTCGGCTTGCTGTTCACCCGCAAGGCCCTGGATCCCGGCACCATTGCGGACGTGGACCTGCGCACCGTATTCGATGACAGGCTCCGGTTCCGGAGACTCCGTGGGAGTCGGGGTGGGAGAACTCGAGGGCTCGTCAGAAGGCGAGGTCGAAGGATCAGACGACGGCGACGTCGTGGGCTCGGCTGAAGGATCTGCAGAAGCCGTCACCGTGACTGAAGGCTCCGCTTCATCGTCACCGCCCTGGCCCAAGTTCCACAGGATCATCGCGATTCCGTAGGCCACAAGGCCCGCGATCACGAACGCGATCAGGGGAGGAAGCACCTTCGACCACCATGGCCGGGGCGCACGGTGGACGCCAACCGGCCCAGAGCTCTGAGCAAGATGGTCGAACTCGTCAGGTTCAAACACTGGTGCATCCTTTGCCACGCGTCACACCCTAACCTGCACTCGTTGAGGTCCATGCACGTGCCGACCCACGCCTACGCGAGTCGCGCAAACGTTGGAGTCTCGTCACTACCATCGGGGCGTGTTCGAGTGCCGCAGGCGATTCGAGTAGCGCCCCCAGCACTTGGTAGTAGTGAGTGGCTGACATCGACAACTCGTCACGAATTGCGTCTTCTTTGGCACTTGCTGACGACCACCATCGGCCTTCCATCGCAAGGACCGCCTTGTCTTGGGCGGACAGCATGGACTGCGTGCCGTCAGCACCCGTCATGTCAGCCTCCGCCCGTGAATGTGGCCCCCAGCGTAATCGGTGAGATACACAGGTGTCATTCTCCCGCTCCGACGGGTCCCCAGGCTGGGGAAAACATGCGCGGGCGAGGCTAGGGTGGCACGCATGACGTTCGTGTGGGACCAGTCCATCGCTTCCGACTGGCGCCCCATCTTGGAACCGTTGGCACCCACGTTTGCTGGCATCAGTGCACACCTCGAGCAGGAAGCCCAAGCGGGACGCGCCTGGCTTCCGGAGCCCTCCACCGTCATGCGCGCCTACACCACGCCTCTCGCTGAGGTGCGCGTCCTCATCGTGGGTCAAGACCCCTACCCCACCCCGGGCGACGCCGTGGGACTGAGTTTCTCCGTTGCACCCGGACATCGGCTCCCGCCATCCCTGCGCAATATCGCGCGTGAACTTCACGACGACACCGGTGAGTTCCTGCACGACGGCGACCTCAGCCACTGGGCGGAGCAGGGAGTCCTGCTGCTCAACCGTGTCCTCACCGTGCGGGCGGGGAAAGGACAAGCGGGAAGCCATCGCGGCATCGGCTGGGAACAGGTCACGGAAGCCACGATTGCGGCGTTGGGGAAACGGAGCGGACCGCTCGTCGCAGTCTTGTGGGGGAACGATGCGCAGTCTCTCGCACCGCTGCTCGGCGACATCCCTGTGGTGGCGAGCGCCCATCCCAGTCCGCTGAGCGCACACCGGGGGTTCTTCGGTTCGCAGCCGTTCTCGCGTGTCAACGCCGCACTCCAAGCGCAGGGCGCGCCACCCATTCGGTGGGGGTCAGGACTGCTGTAGAGAGCTGGCAGCGGGACTTGAACCCGCAACCGCCCGATTACAAGTCGGGTGCGCTACCAATTGCGCCATGCCAGCATGCGACGCGCAAACGCCGCTCCACGAGGATACCGGCTCCGTAGCCTCAAGGGCACGAAGCCGGTATCCCTCACGGGTGGAAACCCTTACGACAGGCTCTCCAGGTGCGCGCGCAGAACGCCTGCCTGCATGAACGGCACCTCGGTCTGCGGAACCATGGCGCCTTCGTCGAAGGTCTGGCCAGCTTCGGCGATGTGGATCGACGGGGTGCCGGACAGTCCGTCCTGCGAGGAACGGTCGCTTGCCGCAATCACCCACTTGTTGAAGTCGCCGTCTTCGAACTGAGCGGCAACGCCCTCGGGGACACCTGCGTCGATCGCGATCTGCTCGATCTGCTCGTCGGTCAACCCTTCAGTGTTCTCAGCGGGCTGGTTCAGGTAGAGGGCCTCGACGAAGTCAAGGAAGGACTCGGGCGCGCGGTCCGCAACCGTCGCCGCCGCGTTCGCGCTACGCGTCGAGTACTGCGTGCCCAAGGAGTAACGGTCAAGGATGGAGATGGGGTGGTAGTACAGGGCAATCTCGCCGGACTCGCGCAGTTCGCTCAGGTCTTCACCGTTGGTCTGCTCAAACTGGTGACAGATGGGGCACATAAAGTCGAGGTAGACGTCCACTCGCGTGACGTCGTCAGGGACGTCCTCGCCCACCACTCCAGCGGTACCGACAGCGATGCCGCCGGTCTCATCCGAACCTGCGGGCAGCACAGCGCCAGACTCATCGAGGCCGGGAACCTTGCCCGAGTTCACGATGAACATCACCAGGCCCGCGAGAACCAGCACCACGACGCCGACCACGGCGGCGATGATGACTCCGGTCTTACGTTCCTGCGCCCGCACCTGCGCCTGCGCCTGTGCGCGAGCGGCAGCGGCCTTGCTGTTGCTGGACTGCTGATTCTTCTTTGCCATGGGGCTTTCCTTACCTCAGGGTCATTCGTGCGTATCGACGGACTCGGTGAGTTCGTCTGCTTCTTCTGCGGACGGCGCGGGTGCCACCCAGGAGTCTAGAGAGAACTTCGAGCGCGGCCAGATCACCAGGAACAAGCCGAGCGCAATGAATGCTGCGCGTTCAAGGAGGTGAGCGCCGTACGTCGCGGTGCCTTCTTCCACTTCGCCGCCGCCACCAAAGCAGCCACAGTCAATGGAAAGACCGTTGGCCCACGCCCAGATCACGCCAAAGGTGAAGGCGGCCATGAACACCAGCCAGGCGCCGGCAGCCCACCGCGTGTACAGGCCCAGCAGTAGCCACGCCGCGAGCGCAAGTTCCACAAACGGCAGCATGGTGCCCACGAGGGGCACGACCGCTTCGGGAAGCAGTCGGTAAGCGCGCACCGCAATGATCGATTGCGGGATGTCTTGCATCTTGGGGATCGCGGCGGCAATCAGGATGCCTGCCATGCCCAGTCGCACCAGCAGCGACAGCCATGGCTGCGCCACACGGAAGCGGTCCGCGAACGTCATTGATCTGACTCCCTCACCCATTGCGAAGCGGTTCCGTCACGGAACCGCTGTCGTGGCCCCAACGTACAGGGTCACACCATTGTTCCCTGCGGGTGGCCACTTCACCAGGGCCGATGCTGTTTTTAGGCTCCGGGGGCGCGCGGCAGTGGCCACCACAGTGGTGGTGCCAGCAGGTAGACGGACAGCACGACGACAGCGAGTCCCACGAGCGACACGACCACCCATGCCGTCACTGGGCCCCGCGACGGTGCCACCATGGAAGCCAGCCGATGCGCACCTTCACGAGTGAGTTCTGCCCACGGACCCCACCACATAGCGATCGCTGCCGCCACGCCTCCAGCGAAGAGCGCGGCGGCTTGACCCCAAGTCGTGGCTTCAACGCTCGCTCCGGCCAGGTCCTGACTGGTCACGAGCCACCAGCCCAGCGTGCCGACACCTACGCCCACCACACCCGCGAGGATGATCGCAGGCAAGGCTTCACCGGCTGCCCTCAACACGTGCCACGGCAGGCCAATGGTCTGGAGGGCCGCGTCGCCGCGTCGCGGTCCGCGCTTGGCACGGGAAACCGCGATGGCAAGTGCCCGTCGTTGGATGGCACGCGCCAAGATTGCGGCCAGCGCCATCACCAGGAACGCCACAAACGGCGCGAGAGCCGCAGTCGATGCAGTAGCCGCTGCCAAGGCGGCGATCATCACCTTGCGACGCGGCGCCGGGGGAAGAAGCTCATCCGTAGTGGGTGCCTCATCCTCGTCGCCAACCGCCCCCTCATCGCCCACGACGTCGCCGTCGAAGTCCGGGTCATCGTCAGCCCCCACACGGGAGTCAAGCATCTCCGTCGCATCGGCTCCCTCTCCCGACTCCGTGGAGCCAAAGGCCGCCGCGTCGAAGGTCTCTGGGCTGCGAGGGCCGGACCCCATCACCGCAGTCGGGGCAACCGCAGCGACCGCCGTCGCCGGAATCTCGTCCGGCACCGGCAACACCACCGTGGCTCCGCGCAACGCCGCCACCACATCGCGCGGCCCTGGGCGCGCCGCAATGTCGCGCCCCAACGCAGCCTTGACCGCATCGGCTCCCGGAACGTCCGGCAGCTCCACCTGCGCCTCAAGCGTGCGCGAAATCGCACCGGTGCCCGAGCCAAACGGGGCCTTGCCCGTCATCGCATACGCGACCGTGGCTGCCCACGACCAGCGATCCGCGAGTGCCCCGGGCTCCTCACCGTCGATCACCTCAGGCGCGACATAGCCTGCCGTCCCCGACACCAGCCCGTCCCGCGTGAGACGACTATCGGTTTCCCGATGCGCCAAACCAAAGTCGATCAACACCGGACCCTCAGGCCCCATCATGATGTTCGACGGCGTCACGTCACGGTGGATCGCACCTGTGGCATGCACGGCCTCCAACGCCGACGACGTCCGGTCAGCGAAGTCCGCCAACGCCTTCCCCGCCAGCGGGCCATTGTCCTGAACGTAGTCCCACAAGCTCACCCCCGGGATGTACTCAAAGACCACGAAGGTCTCGTCCCCGTCGAGTTCGGCATCCAAAATGGCCGGAACCGCGGGGTGATCCATCGACTGCAAGGCCCGCACCTCGCGCGCCAAACGCTCAGCGGCAACATCGTCCGCCTTCGCGTCCACCAACTTCAGCGCAGCCTCGCCACCCCCGTCGTCCACCACCTTGTAGACCGCCCCGGAGCCGCCCCTGCCCAAGTGATCAACAATGGTGTAGCCGCCGATCTGTTCACCAACGTCGCGCGCCACTCCTGCCATGGCTATCACGCTACAGCCAGGCCGGTTGGATGAGGGCAAACCATGTGAGAAGATATGTCCAACTTCAGCAACACCTGCTGGAGTTAGTGTCATTGTGGACACCACACCGGCACTCTTCACCACGGATCGTCTGGCACGTACCTGCCAGTGAAGGGACCTTTCATGGCCACCGTTACTTTTGACAAGGCTTCGCGTATTTACCCGGGCACCGAGCGCCCGGCTGTCGACGCTCTCGAGCTCGACATTGCTGACGGCGAGTTCCTCGTCCTCGTCGGCCCCTCCGGTTGCGGTAAGTCGACCTCGCTGCGCATGCTCGCAGGCCTCGAGGACATCGACGCCGGATCCATCTGGGTTGGCGACCGCGACGTCACTCACGTGCAGCCCAAGGACCGCGACATCGCCATGGTGTTCCAGTCCTACGCGCTCTACCCCCACATGACTGTGGCCGACAACATGGGCTTCGCCCTGAAGATCGCCAAGGTCGACAAGGCAGAAATCCGCCAGCGCGTTGAAGCTGCCGCGAAGATCCTTGACCTGACCGAGTACCTGGACCGCAAGCCCAAGGCTCTGTCCGGTGGTCAGCGTCAGCGTGTCGCCATGGGTCGTGCCATCGTGCGCCAGCCGCAGGTGTTCCTCATGGACGAGCCGCTGTCGAACCTCGACGCCAAGCTCCGCGTCCAGACCCGTACCCAGATCGCTGCACTGCAGCGCCGCCTGGGCACCACCACCGTCTACGTGACCCACGACCAGGTCGAGGCACTGACCATGGGTGACCGCATCGCAGTCCTCAAGGACGGTCTGCTCCAGCAGGTCGGCACCCCCCGCGACATGTACGACGCCCCCGCGAACGTCTTCGTTGCAGGCTTCATCGGCTCGCCCGCCATGAACATCGGCACCTACTCGGTCAACGGTGGCTTCGCCCAGATCGGTAACGGCCAGGTCGCACTGAACCGTGAGGCTGTCGCAGGCCTCAAGGCCGAAGACCACAACAAGGTCGTGCTGGGCTTCCGCCCCGAGTCGCTCGACCGCGTGTCGCCCAACACCGAAGGCGCCTTCCCCATCACCGTCGACGTCGTCGAGGAACTCGGTTCGGACGCCTTCGTCTACGGCTCGATCCCCTCCGGCGCTCCCGGCGCTGGCGAGATCCACTTCGACGCCGGTGACTCCGAAGTCATCGTCCGTATCGACCCCCGTGACGTCCCCGCCAAGGGCGACGCTGTGTGGGTCAAGATCCGCGAGGGCGAGCAGCACGTTTTCTCGTCGGCATCGGGCGACCGTCTGTCGGGCGCAGTCCACACTGCCAAGTAAGCATCCCTGCACCAGGCGCGACGCCTGAAGCAGACACCACTGAAGGGGCGGTCCACACGGGCCGCCCCTTCAGTGTTTTCCCCGCCAACGCAAGGCTTCCACCTGGTCCCCCATCACGGCAGGAACACGGGACCTTGCCCGCCTACGATGGACACATGGCGCTCAACATCACCGGCGCGGTGAACCCTGAACTGTTGGACCTGCCCTGGTCGACTCCGCTCGAAACCTGGCCGGACGACACTCTCGCAGCACTGCCCCGCGGAATCTCTCGTCACGTTGTCCGGTTCGTGCGGTTCAACGGCAGAGTCCTCGCAGTGAAAGAAACGGTCGGGCCGATCGCGCACCGCGAGTTCGACATGCTGAAGGAGCTGGGCCGCATGGGCGCGCCCTGCGTCACCCCGTTCGCCGTCGTCGACGGCCGTGTCGACGCCGATGGCAATGAACTCGCTGCCGCACTCGTCACCGAGCACTTGCAGTTCTCCCTGCCGTACCGCGCGCTCTTCAGCCAAGCTCTGCGCTCCGACACCCTGGACCGGCTCACCGATGCGCTCGCAGTACTCCTGGTACGCCTGCACCTGCTGGGCTTCTACTGGGGCGACGTCTCCCTCTCGAACGCCCTCTTCCGGCGCGATGCAGAAGCATTCTCCGCCTACCTCGTCGATGCTGAGACGGGAGACCTCCACACGCATCTCACCCCCGGGCAGCGTGCGTACGACATCGACCTTGCACGCACCAACATCATCGGTGAAATGTTCGACCTCCAGGCCGCCGAGGAACTCGACGACGCGGTGGATCCGCTCGAACTGGGCGACCGCATCGAAGAGCGCTACAAGGAGCTGTGGTCCACGCTCACCGGCAAGGAAACGTTCAAAGACAACATTCGGTACCACGTTGCCGAACGTGTGAAGGCGCTCAACGAACTAGGCTTCGATGTCGCCGAACTCGACATGACCCAGACCGGCGACGGGCGCGAGCTATCCATCCGCCCCAAGGTCGTGGATGCCGGGCACCACTCCCGCAGGCTCCTGCGCCTCACCGGATTGGACGTGCAAGAAAACCAGGCACGGCGCCTGCTCAACGACCTCGACGAGTTCCGTGCCGTCTTCAGCCCCGATGAAGACGAGTCTTTCGTCGCACACGAATGGCTTGCACGAGTCTTCGAACCCACCGTGCGCGCGGTGCCACGAGAGTTCCGTCGCAAGTTGGAACCGGCCCAGGTGTTCCACGAGGTCCTGGACCACCGGTGGTTCCTGGCAGAGAAGCGCTCCGATGTGACGATGCCCGAAGCAGTCGCGTCCTACGTCAAAAACGTCCTGCCCAACCGACCCGACGAGCAGGCAGTTTTGGGCCAAGCCATCGGCGCTGAAGGTGACGCCGAAACGGGGACAGAAACTCGAGCCATTCAGGCCTGGCAGTTACCCCGCTCGTCCCCGCGCATCACCACAGGAACCATCGACACCGGCACCAGCACGGAGAAGCGGTAGTGCGCTGCGTTCTAGCCGCGCTGGGACGCCTCATACAAAGCGATTGACGCGGCGACCGACGCGTTCAGGGACTCCGTTTCGCCACCAATGGGAATCGACACAATCTGATCGCACGTCTCCCGCACCAGACGCGACAAGCCCGCACCCTCCGCGCCGGCCACGATCACGAGCGGGCCATCCAACAGTTCCGACTGGTGAAGGTCGACCTCGCCGTGCGCGTCCAAACCGATCACGAACAGCCCGGCCTTCTTGTATGCCTCGAGCGCGCGGGTCAGGTTGGTGGCCCGTGCCACAGGAAGACGTGCCGCAGCACCCGCGGACACCTTCCACGCCGCCACGGTCACACCTGCAGCACGCCGCTCGGGCACCAGCACACCGGTAGCGCCAAAGGCAGCAGCGGAACGCATGATCGCACCCAAGTTGCGCGGATCCTGAATGCCGTCCAGGGCGACGATCAACTGACGGCCGTCCGCCTCCAACAAGTCCTCAGGCTCCGCATACTCGTACGGCGGAACCTCCAACGCCACACCCTGGTGAGGGCTACCTCCAGCGAGCGTGTCCAAAGTGGTCCTGGGAACCTCACGCACCTCGATGCCATGCTCCACGGCCAGTGACACGATCTCCGTCACCCGGTCATCAGCATCGATGCGGTTGTACACGAACAGCGCCAACGCCGGCATGTGCGACCGCAACGCCTCGACCACACTGTTACGTCCTACCACCAGCTCATGGGACGTGGACGTCTTGTCCCGCGGACCGGCGCGCCTCACCTGCGGACGCTTCGCGGCCTCAGCCTCTGCGCGCTTCTTAGCCTTATACGCCTTGTGGTTGGGGCGGTCCTCTGCCCGAGGGGTAGGGCCCTTGCCCTCAAGCGCCTTGCGTCCGTGACCGCCAGTACCGACGGTTGCGCCCTTCTTAGAACCCGCGTTGCGAGTGGCGCCGCGGCGCTTCGAGTTTCCAGCCATGAGACAAGGGTAGTCGCCGCATGGCGTGACAGGCTCATCTGCGGCGCCCCGCGCCACCGATCAGCCGACCGAGACTAGTCCTGCAGCGACCAGCGTGCGCCGTCAGCACCATCCTCAATCACAATGCCCGCAGCACCCAAACGGTCACGGATCTCGTCCGCCGTGGCCCAGTCCTTGGCCTCACGCGCAGCCGCACGAGCGGCAATGTCGGCCTGCACCAGTGAGTCCAACGCCGTCATAGCAACCGAGGCACCGTTATCCGACGTTGCCCAGCACTCAGAAGCCGGGTCAAGACCCAACACGTCCAGCATTGCGCGCACCGTCACCAGCGCCTCCGACACCGCGGCCTCGTCCCCCGACGTCAACGCCGCATTACCGGCACGGACCGTCTCATGAACGTGAGCCAACGCACGCGGCACAGACAAGTCATCATCCATCGCCTCGACGAAAGGCTCAGGGAGAACGGCGCTCGCCACGGCATCGGCCGTCACCGCGCCCACACGATCAGAAGCCCGCTGAACAAAGCCCGACAGACGCGCCCACGTGGCAGTCGCGTCCTCCATCGTCTGCTCGGAATACTCCAGCATGGATCGGTAATGCACCTGCGCCAACGCCAACCGCAGCGCCGCCGCGGGGTAACGCGACAACACCTCCGACACCAACAAGCCATTGCCCAATGACTTCGACATCTTCGCGCCCGACTGCGTCACCCACGCGGAATGCATCCACACGTTCGCAAAGTCGTAGCCGGCGCCGCGAGACTGCGCCTGCTCGTTCTCATGATGCGGGAAACGCAAGTCCAGACCGCCACCGTGAATGTCGAACGCGTCACCCAAGAAGCGCCGCGCCATCGCCGAGCACTCAATGTGCCAACCAGGCCGTCCCGGACCCCATGGCGAGTCCCACGCAGCCGTCTCCGGCTCACCAGCCTTGCGGGCCTTCCACAACGCGAAGTCACGCGGATCCCGCTTGTCATCCGAAGGAGCGTCCGGCGCAGGCGTCAAATCCTCAAGCGCCTGACGCGTCAACGAGCCGTAATCCGCATACGAACGCACATCGAAGTACACCGAGCCGTCCTGCTCATACGCGTGGCCCAGCTCAATCAGACGCTCCACGAGCGCAAGGATCTCCGGGATGTGGCCCGTCGCACGCGGCTCTGCCGCCGGTGGCAACACCCCCACCGCAGCGTACGCCGCCTGAAACTCACGCTCATGCTTCAGCGCCCACGCCCACCATGGCGTGCCAGCATCGGCCGCCTTTGCGAGCGTCTTGTCATCAATGTCCGTGACGTTGCGCACCATCGTGACCGTGGTGCCGTTGCGTTCCAGCCAACGCTGCAACACATCAAACGCGACTGCGCTGCGCAGATGCCCCACGTGCGGCGAACTCTGAACGGTCGGTCCACACAGGTAGATGCCCACCTTCCCAGGCTCGAGCGGCACAAAGTCACGCTCGGTGCGGGTGGCGGTATCAAAAAGGCGCAAAGTCACGCAGCCAGGCTACCGGGACTGTGCAGGAACAACCAGCGCGGTCGCGATCGCAGCCACACCCTCACCACGACCCGTCAAACCCAAACCATCGGTCGTCGTGGCGCTGACAGTCACCGGGGCGCCGATGGCCTCACTCAGTACGGCCTCCGCCTCTGCCCTGCGAGGCGACAACTTTGGCCGATTGCCGATCACCTGAATCGCGACATTGCCAATCTCAAACCCTGCGACGCGCACACGCTTCGCGGTTTCGGCAAGCAGTGCGGTACCCGCGGCTCCCGCCCATTCGGGCCGGTCCGTACCGAAGTTGGACCCCAAGTCACCCAGGGCTGTCGCGCTCAGCAACGCGTCACACGCGGCATGTGCCGCCACATCGCCGTCCGAGTGACCGCTCAGCGGCGTCTCCCCTGGCCAGGTGAGACCCGCGATGGCCAGCACCCCGTCACCGCCAAAGCCGTGAACATCCACGCCAATACCAGTCCGCGGAATCATGCATCCTCCATCAAGCCTGCGACATGCACAGCAAGTGCCACGTCCAGTGGCCGCGTCACTTTGAAACCCCGCTCATCACCAGGCACCTCCACCACGGTGAAGCCCGCAGCCTTCGCCAACTGGGCGTCGTCCGTGGCCCCTGTCACGCCACTCGAATGTGCCGCCAACGCCGCCTCCACCGTCAACACCTGCGGCGTCTGCACCGCACGCAAACCCTCACGATCCACGGTGGCGCCCAGTTCAGGGGCCGATGCCGTGGCCGGGTTGTCCGCACCAACTTCCACCAACGTGTCCACCACCGGAACCACGGGAACAGCCCCGTCTGCACCTGCCCGCACGGCGTCGATCGCGGTCTGCATCACGCTCGCGGGTTGGAAGGCGCGGGCCGCATCATGAATGAGCACGATGCTGGACCCCTCCGGCAACGCCGCAAGCCCCCTCGCCACTGAGTCTTGACGGGTGCTGCCGCCGGCCACCACTGTGACGTCAGGCAAAGCCGCACGGAACTCATCAAGGTGGGAGGCGGGAGCTGTCACGACGATGGCATCGGCCACCTGCCGGACCGTGTCCGTCGCCCATACGACAAGCGCCCGCCCCTGAATAGGGACGAGCGCTTTGGGCACCTCAGCACCAAGCCGAGATCCGGAACCGGCGGCCGTGATGACCGCCGCAACAGTCACGAGGCGAGAACCTGGTCCAAGCGGGCCTCAGCGGTCTCTTCGTCGCACTTCTCGGCAAGCGCAAGCTCGCTCACGAGAATCTGACGAGCCTTGTGCAACATGCGCTTCTCGCCAGCGGACAGGCCCTTGTCGGTGTCGCGGCGCGAAAGGTCGCGCACCACTTCGGCAACGCGAATCACGTCACCCGAAGCAAGCTTCTCGACATTGGCCTTGTAGCGGCGCGACCAGTTGGTCGGCTCCTCTACGTAGGGCTCACGCAGGACATCGAAAACCTTCTCCAGGCCTTCCTTGTCAACCACGTCACGGACGCCGACCAGGTCAACGTTCTCCGCAGGCACCTCAATAGTGAGGTCACCCTGCGCCACCTTGAGCTTGAGGTACGTCTTCTCCTCGCCCTTGATGACGCGCTTCTTGATGTCCTGGATTTCAGCCGCACCGTGGTGCGGGTAGACGACGGTCTCGCCGACGGCAAAGTTCATGTGAAATGAGCCCCTTCGTGTCGGAACGATTCTACCACCGGGCCCGTTGCATTAACAGGGGCATTCATCCGGGGCTGGGAACGACGCGCCGTTCCCGGCATTCACGCGCGACCAGTATCCTTATTTTCGTCCCCGTCCCCGTGAAAGGCCCACGCAGTGAAGCACACCGTCCCCGCCGCCATTGCGACGACCGCTCTGGCAGCCGCCGCACTCGCCGGATGCTCCTACGTCAACCCCATCACTACCCACGAGAACTACGCGGCCTCAGACGGCACGCAGGTCATCGCGGGAGATGTTGAGGCACTGAACCTGATCGTGATTGCGGAGGCTGTCGACAGCCCCGCCACGATGATCGGCACCCTCGTGAACAGTGGCGACGAAGACATCGACCTCGTGGTCACCTTCGACAACGCCACCACCACACAGTTGTCCGTTGCCGCTGGCGAGACCATCAAGCTCAGCCCCGAAGACGGCGACACCGAGGTCTCGGGTACTGCAACAGCGCAGCCGGGCCTGCTCGCCACCGCCACCTTCGACGTCATGGGCGGCCAGAGCTACTCCAAGGACGTTCCGATCCTCGATGGCACGCTGCCCGAGTACCAGGAGCTCGTCGACTCGATCGGCTAACCACCTCCCCGCTCGCCGCCCCATCCGCGTCAAATGGCTCCATTTGCCTGTTTTAGCCGGCGATAACAGCGATTTTGTTCCACTAGGAGCCCCCTGACGGGGTAGGCGCGGAGAAAGCGCGTGTAGGACGATGCTGGAGACAGCAAAAGGGCGTCGCGACCGGTGAGGTCGCGACGCCCGTCTTCCAGAGAAGGAAGTTTTACCCGAAGCGGCCCGAGATGTAGTCCTCGGTGGCCTTCTCCGACGGCGTAGCGAACATGACCTTGGTGTCATTCATCTCGATCAGCTTGCCGGGCTTGCCCGTGCCAGCGATGTTGAAGAACGCGGTACGGTCAGACACACGCGCGGCCTGCTGCATGTTGTGGGTCACGATCACGATCGTGTACTGGTCCTTCAACTCAGCGATCAGGTCCTCGATCGCGAGCGTAGAGATCGGGTCCAGAGCCGAGCAAGGCTCATCCATCAACAACACGTCCGGCTTGATGGCAATGGCACGCGCGATGCACAGACGCTGCTGCTGACCACCAGACAGTGACGAGCCAGGCTTGTCCAGACGGTCCTTGACCTCATCCCACAGGTTCGCGCCACGCAGCGAGGTCTCAACGAGCTCATCGGCCTCGGAACGGGAGACACGCTTATTGTTGAGGCGGAAGCCAGCGAGCACGTTCTCCGCGATCGACATGGTCGGGAACGGGTTGGGACGCTGGAAGACCATACCGACGTGACGGCGCACCGTCACCGGGTCCACGTCCTTGCCGTACAGGTCGACGCCGTCCATGAGCACTTCACCCTCGACGCGGGCGCCGGGAATGACCTCGTGCATACGGTTCAGGGTCCGCAGGAACGTGGACTTGCCACATCCCGACGGGCCGATGAAGGCGGTGACGGACTTGGGTTCGATCGACAGTGACACGTCTTCGACCGCCAGGAACTGGCCGTAGTAGACGTTCAGGTTGTTGATGTCGATGCGCTTAGACACAGAATGCTCCGATCTTGCTCGGCCCTTAGCGGCCGCTCTTCGGGGAGAAGTACTTGGCGATGAGGCGGGCGATGAGGTTCAGGCCCATGACGATGAGAATGAGGACGAGTGCGGCGCCCCAGGCGCGATACTGAGCGATCTCCGCGACACACGTGGCGGTGTCACACGGCAGGAGGCCCTTTTCGTACTCGGAGATGATGTACACCGGGAGCGACATCATGCGCCCCTCAAACAGGTTCCAGTTGAGTGAGTCGGACACACCTACTGCCACCAGCAGCGGCGCTGTCTCACCGATGACACGCGCAATCGCGAGCGTGACGCCCGTGGTGATACCCGCGATCGAGGTACGCAGCACCACCTTGATGACTGTCAGCCACTTGGGCACACCCAGCGCATACGACGCTTCGCGCAACTCGTTCGGAACCAGCTGCAGCATCTCCTCGCTGGAACGCACCACGACCGGAATCATCAACACAGACAACGCAATCGCACCCACGATGCCGAGCTTGGTGCCGGGCCCCACGGTGATGGCGAACAACGAGTATGCGAACAAACCGGCGACGATGGACGGGATTCCCGTCATCACGTCAACGAAGAAGCGGATGCCCTTCTGCAGCTTGCCCTTGCCGTATTCGACCAAGTAGATGGCAGTCAACAAGCCCACCGGCACCGAGATCACGGTCGCAGCGAGCGTCATCATCAACGAACCCGTGACAGCGTGAGCGATACCGCCGTACGGTGCCTCCGAACCGAAGACACCACGCATGGTCTGGTTCAAGAACTCCAAGTTGAAGCCGGCATCGGCCCCCGCAGCATCGGACACAAAGAAGCGGTCCATACCCTTGATGACCACCGTTGCCAGCAGCCACACCAACGGAATGACAGCGAGCACGAATGCCGCATACATCGTGATGGTCATCACGCGGTTCTTGACGCGGCGTGATCGCGAGATTTGGCCCAAGGGGCTCTCTACGGTCGTAGCCATTAGTTCGCTCCCGAGAATTCGCTACGGCGCGACACAATCCAACGCGCAAGCATGTTGACGAGCAAGGTGATGACAAACAGCGCCAGACCCATCGCGATCAGGGAGTTCACACCCATCGAGTTCGCTTCTGGGAACTGCAGCGCAATGTAACCAGCGACCGTGTTGTGCTGATTCGGTTGCAAAATGTTGGGCGAGAACGTCAGTCCGGGACTGATGATCATCAGCACCGCCATCGTCTCGCCGAGCGCACGACCCAACCCCAGCATCGTCGCTCCGACCATTCCGGAACGGCCAAACGGGAACACGGCCATCTTGATCATTTCCCACCGCGTGGCGCCCATCGCGAGCGCCGCTTCTTCGTGAAGGGTGGGGGTCTGCAGGAAGACCTCACGGGACACGGCGGTGATGATCGGCAGGATCATGATGGCCAACACAATGCCGGCAGCCATCGCCACTCGGCCAGTGAAGATCTCACCAGACTCCGGCGGCGCAAAGATCGGAATGAAGCCTAGGTAGTCCGCAAGGAACTGGAAGAACGGTTCAAGGAACGGCACCAAAATCGCGACGCCCCACAAGCCGTACACCACGGACGGCACCGCAGCGAGCAGGTCAATCAGGTAGCCGAGCGTCTGCGCGAGCCGTCGGGGCGCGTAATGCGAAATGAACAACGCAATCCCGATCGACACCGGGGTAGCAATGATCAGCGCGATCGCAGACATCACCAAGGTGCCGTACACCAGGTAGCCGATGATCTGCATCAGCGACTGACCATTGTCAGGCTTGATGAAGGAGACCGTTTCACCAAGTTCCGCAGACGACATCGTGAAGGCAGGCCATGCCTCCACCAAAAGGAACGTCGCAACGGCTGCCAACGTCACAAGAATCAGCGCACCGGCACCGGTGGACAGTCCCTTAAAGATCCGGTTGGCCGCTGCGCCAGGATGCGTACCGTAGTCGCTTTCCGCTGGCTCAACGCCAGTGGACGACGGGCTCGTGGTCACGTGTAGGTCTCCCTCAATTGTGTGATCACTGGAATGGAAGTGGTGGACTCACCCTAACGGGTGAGCCCACCACCATGGGGGCCTAGTGCTTAGGCGTTCGCTGCAATGCCGTCCAAGATCGCGGTGATCTGGGCGGACAGTTCAGCGGTCAGCGGGGCGGAGCCTGCGGCAGTGGCCGATGCCTGCTGGCCAGCTTCCGAAGCAACGAACTTCTCGAACTCGGTGACCAGCGTGCGCTCGGTCTCGTCGTCGTACTGCGAGCAGACGATGTGGTAGCTCACGAGGGTCAGCGGGTAGGCCGAGGAGTCGGTCGTGGTGCGGTCGATCTCGTATGCGAGGTCGTTCTCACCGTTGGCCTCTGCCGACAGCGGCGAAGCAGAAACGATGTTCGCGGCTGCCTCAGGCGAGAACGGCACGTACTCGTCGCCGACCTTGATGGCGACGGTACCCAGCGAACCGGCACGCGAAGCGTCGGCGTAGCCAATCGAGTTCGCAGTGGTGGTCACGTTGTCGACAACAGCCGAGGTGCCGTCAGCACCCACGCGCTGTGCGGAGGTCTCGGGGAACTCCTTGGAAGCCTCGTACGGCCATGCGCCGTCCGATGCCTGCTCAAGGTAGTCGGTGAAGTTCTCCGACGTACCGGACGAGTCCGAACGGTGCACCACGGTGATGGTGGAGGAAGGCAGCTCGACGCCCTCGTTCTGCGAAGCGATGGCCTCGTCATCCCAAGTGGTCACGGTGCCATCGAAGATGCCTGCAATGGTGGCAGCGTCAAGGTTGAGCGAGTCAACGCCGTCGATGTTGAAGATCACTGCAACAGGCGAGATGTACATGGGGAGGTGGTAAGCGCCACCGTCACCGTCGCACTGCTGCACGGCCTGCTCGTACTCGGAGGCGTCAAGGAGACCGTCCGAGCCGGCGAAGGGAACAGCACCCGACAGGAACTGCTCGATGCCGCCACCGGAGCCGACGGGGTCGTAGCCCACCGTGACCTCAGCGTTGGCGTTCTGGAACTCTGCGCGCCAGGCGTCCATCGCGGACTCCTGCGACGAAGCACCGGCACCCTGAAGGTTGCCGGCGATGGTGACAGTGGAGGTCTCCTCAGTGCCAGCGGTGGCGGTCGAGGTGGACTCTGCGGACTCGGTGGGCTGCTCGTTCGAAGGCGAGCAAGCGGCGAGAGCGAAGGTGAGCGCAGCGGCCGATGCGACGGCTCCGGTGCGGGTCATGATCTTCACAGTGGTGGTCCTCACTTGTTTGAAGTCTTAGGGAACTTCCGGCCTTGTGCCGGACATCAACCAACGTAGGGACGGCAGGTAACGGGACCTAGGGGTAAAACTGAAGTTCCGATGAACGTTAGGTAAACACGCTTGGGAGGTGGGCGCCACTGGGAGCGGCCCGGGTGGGGTCCGGTAGCCCTCTGCCACCCCACGCACCCATCGCTGACCTATGCCAGCATCGTCCCTAGTGGAAAGAAACGGTGGTCTTAGTCAACTAAAACCACCAAATGGAGCCATTTGACGGAGAAAGAGGCGGCGGAAAGGGGGCGGCGGGCTAGCCCTCGAAGGTGTAGCCCACTCCACGAACCGTCTGAATCAGCACGGGGACAGACGGATCAGCTTCGATCCGGCCGCGCAAGCGCTTGATGTGGACATCGAGCGTCTTGGTGTCGCCAAAGTAATCGGCACCCCACACCCGGTCGATAATGACCTGACGTGGCAGCACACGTCCGTGGTTCTGCGCCAACAAGTACAACAACGCGAACTCTTTGGGCGGCAGGTTCTGCACCTCATCGCCACGTGTGACCGACAGGCGCTCCGGGTCCATCGTGAGACCCGCGACGGTGAGCCGTTCGGGCTCGTCCGGGATATCCGTGGATCCAGCTCCCTGACGGCGCAACACCGCGCGAATGCGTGCCACAAGTTCACGCGCGCTGTACGGCTTCGTCACATAGTCATCCGCACCCAGCTCGAGGCCAATGATCTTGTCGACCTGATCGTCTTTGGCCGTCACCATGATGATGGGGACGTTGGAACGCTCGCGGATCTCGCGGAACACCTCAGTACCTGACATGCGCGGCAACATAAGATCGAGCAACACCACATCGGCGCCATCGCGCACAAAGGCGTCAACTCCCTGCTGGCCATTCTCTGCGAGAAGGACTTCAAATCCTTCGCGACGTAGCAGGTACTTCAGGGAATCACGATACGACTCCTCGTCTTCGACGACAAGGATGCGCGCCTCGGTCACTGTTCCTCCCGGTGGATGGTGAGACGGACGGTAAAGGTAGAACCCACAGTGGGCTTGGACCACACATCAACAACTCCGGAGTGCTGGAGTACGACGTGCTTCACAATGGACAAGCCGAGACCGGTACCACCGGTCTCGCGAGAACGAGCGGGGTCGGCGCGGTAGAAGCGCTCAAAGATTCGCTCCTGGTCTTCTGACGCAATGCCGATGCCAGCGTCGATCACCTTCACGACCGCGACATCGTCCTCGGCTGCGAGGGAGACGGTGACGTGTGCGCCAGGCTCCGAGTAGTTGATGGCGTTTTCGACCAAGTTCCGCAACGCCATCACGAGAAGGTCGCGGTCGCCCATGATCGTGGGGCGTGCGGACACGTCGGCACCCACCTCAAGGCCGCGTGCTTCTGCCGTGACATGCGCGCCCTCGACCACTTCCTCGATGACTTCTGCGAGCGGAACTTCCTCGAACTCCAGGACGGACTCGCCACCTTGGATACGGGAAATCTGGATGATCTCGTGGATCAACTTGGTGAGGCGGCGGGTTTCCTTGCGGATCTTCTTGGCGAAGTCCCGGACCATCTCGGTGTCGTCCGCGTTGTCCTCGATGGTCTCCGCCAGCAACGACAGCGCCCCGACCGGGGTCTTCAGTTCGTGGGACACGTTGATGGCGAACTCGCGGCGCGTCTGTTCGGCGGCACGCTGCTCGGTGTTGTCGTTGGCGATGGCCAGGGCCAGGTCGTGTCGCAACGGGGTGACGCGCACGTGAACAATCGACGACACTCCCAGCACGCCACGGCTCACCACAACCTCGTCCTCGACGGGTGCGTCTGCCGCCCACGCGGCCTCCGCGAGATCGGCAACGCCGGGGTGTAGCGCGCCGTCCGGACGCGCAACTCCCAAGGCCGCAGCCGTGGGGTTCGAGAATGCAGACCGACGGTCCCGGCGCACAATGACCGTGCCCGACTGCAATGCAGACAGCACTTCCCTGGTGCGGTGTGGAATCAGCGTGCCGGCCTGAGCCACCGCCTTTTCGCGGCGCAAGAAGCCCAGTCCCACCACAGCAGCGCCAAGCACGAAACCAGCAGCAACGGCAAGCCACATCTCGGGGGTCATATGGCCACAGTATCGACGGCTCAGGGAGTTCACCGAAAGTTTCCCTCACGTCACCGGATGTTTACCGCGTGTCTGTCGCTTCGCATCGTCCCCAGCAACGGGGAGTGACAGACTAGGGTGCGACGCGACACTGAAGGAGAGTCATGCGCACGCTGTTCACCGCAGAGATGTCGGAACTGGCCGACGACCTCATCCAGATGAGCCGCCACGTGGAGTCCGCAATTACGCGCGCTTCCGAGGCCCTGCTCACACAAAACGTAGACCTTGCCCAGAAGGTGATTGCTGACGACGCCAAGCTCGACGAGCTGGAAGCCACCGTAGACGAGCGTTGTGTGCTGCTGATCGCTCAGCAGCAGCCCGTGGGTCTTGACCTGCGCACCATCATCTCGTCGCTGCGCATCTCCGCGTCGCTTGAGCGCATGGGAGACCTTGCTCAGCACATCGCCGAAAGCGCACGCCGCGCCTACCCGGAATCCGCGATCCCCGAGGGCCACCTCGAGATCATCACGGGTATGACGGAAGCCGCCAAGCGCGCGGCCGGTGAAGTGGTGACTCTGCTGGAGGACCGTGACCTGAACGTCGCGGCCGGCATCGTTTCCGACGATGACGAACTGGACCAGTTGCACTCGGCGTCGTACAAGACGCTGCTGGAGAGCGGCTACACCGGTTCCGTTCAGGAGACGTTGGACATCGCGCTGATGGCGCGGTTCTTTGAGCGCTTCGGTGACCACGCGGTCTCCGTGTCCCGCCAGATTGTGTACTTGGTGACGGGCGACCACACCGGATCGCGTTCGCACTTCTAACGCAGATGCCCGGCGCTCGCCTGGCATGCATGAAGGCCCCCAGCCACTGTGGCTGGGGGCCTTCATTCGTTGCGGCTAGTGCCGCGAAACGTTACTTCTTGCCCTGGTTGGCGACTGCCTGAATGGCAGCGGCCGCGGCATCTGCGTCGAGGTAGGTTCCACCAGCCGTGACGGGCTTGAGGGTTTCCTCGTCGAGTTCGTACACCAGCGGGATGCCGGTAGGAACGTTGACGCCCACGATGTCGTCATCGGCGATGCCGTCGAGGTGCTTGATGATGGCACGCAGCGAGTTGCCGTGTGCGGCGACCAGCACGGTCTTGCCGGCCTTGAGGTCCGGAACGATCTCGCCTTCCCAGTAGGGCAGCGCACGCTCAAGCACGTCCTTGAGGCATTCGGTCTGCGGCACGGGCTCGCCCGCGTAGCGGGGGTCGCCGGCCTGGCCGAACTTGTTGTCTTCCGAGATCACGGGCGGCGGCACGTCGTAGGAACGGCGCCAGGTCATGAACTGCTCTTCGCCGAACTGTTCGAGGGTTTCGGCCTTGTTCTTGCCCTGGAGGTCTCCGTAGTGACGCTCGTTGAGGCGCCAGTCACGCTTGACGGGGATCCAGTGACGGTCGGCGGCGTCCAGCGCCAGGTTCGCGGTCATGATGGCGCGACGCAGCAGCGACGTGTGAACAACGTCAGGCAGGACACCTTCAGCCTTGAGCAGCTCGCCGCCGCGCTTGGCTTCGCCCCAGCCCTTTTCGTTGAGTTCGACGTCCACCCAGCCGGTGAACAGGTTCTTTGCGTTCCACTCGCTTTCGCCGTGGCGAAGCAGGATCAGTGTGTAGGTCATGGATTTAGCCTAGCGCCGTTCCCTACCGTGGTCAGTGGGACCTTGGTGCCTCCCGTGTGGCGGGCCGATGCTGGGGTCAGTTACGCGCGGAACGTGCCTGAGCCGCGGTGACCGATGGCGAAGGCGGGGCTGGGGAGAGCGGCTGCAGCATGCGCGAGCGTGACGACCTGGCCGACTTCCTGTTCGGGATCGAGGGCCTCAACATCCGCAAGAGCGTAGGCGCGGACTTCGTGGCCGCGCTCCGCGCCCACGTGCAGCGTGTCACCGTTGATGGCGAAGTGCCTCGGCCAGTGGCCGGCGTCGAACGCCGTGCGGTAGTTCAAGTGCCCTTCTGGGGACAGGTCGTGAACCGAGATGACGTCAGCGCCCCTGACCCCGGTCAAGAGGAGCGAGTCGTGAAGGATCAGGTGGGACGGGTAGTTCTGGTCTGCGGTCCGAGGCGGCGCGGTGGTCACGTCCTGAATGTCGATGGCCTCTGCTTCGCCGGCGTGGGCGTCCCATCGCAGGGTGACGAGGGTGCCGGTCAGTTCGCACGCCACATAGATGAGGTCACCGTTCACCACGAAGTGGCGAGGACCTGAACCGCCCGGAAGCCGGGCAGCAACGCCGTGGTTGTCGAGGAGCCCGTCCGGTCGCAGCGCATAGCGGCGCAACTCATCGGTGCCGAGATCGGCGACCAGCACATGGTGTCCACCTGGGCCGAAGCCAGCGAAGTGGGCATGCGGAGCGTCCTGCCGGTCTGCGTTCGGACCAGATCCTTGGTGAGAGAAAACCTGTGCCGGTGAGTCGTCGGTGAAGTGCCCGTCCTCTCCCACCGACACCACGGCAAGCGTGCCGGACGTGTAGTGACTGACGTAGAGCGTGCGTGCATCGGCTGCTATCAGCACGTGACAGGCACCCGCGCCGAGTGTTGCTACGGAACTCACGACGCGCGGCGCTGCTGGCTCGCTGACGTCGACCGCATGGACGACGGATTCGTCTTCCTCGCTGACGGCGTACAACAGCGGAAGCGAGGGATGCAAAACCATGAACGACGGCGCGGGAAGCTCTAAGGCAAGCGCCGCATCCTGAGGCGTCTGTCGCCAGATACCTTCTCCGACACCCGTGGGCGAACCCAGTCCCGCCTCGGGGTACGTTCCCCACCAGACGTTGTCAGTCATGTCTCCCTCTTCCCTGTCGCGTCGCCTCACCGCGGCGACGAAAGACGGCCCCGGCCCCATCCAAGGGACCGAAGCCGTCACTCACATCAACTCGACTTAGTTCGCCTTGGCGTAAGCCTCGCGAACCTCGGCAGAAATGCGGCCGCGCTCGGAAACGGCGTACCCATTCTGCTTGGCCCATGCGCGAATCTTGGCGGTGTCCTGACCACGACCCCGACTGGCGCTACGACGGTTCGAGGTCTTACGGGCAACCGCTGTCCACGTCTCGAACGACTGGCGCAGTTCCTTCGCGTGAGCGGAGGAAAGATCAACTTCATAGTTCACGCCGTCGAGTGAGAAATTAATCGTCTCGTCCGCAGGACCACCGTCGACGTCGTCGACGAGGATAACCTGAACCTTCTGTGCCATCAGACTTCCTTTCCTAAAAGAGTGTCTTCAGCGTCACACATTTCCAGCATTTACGTCAACCGCAGGAATACCATTGTGGAAAACGAATGCCGGAACGAGATTCAGTCCTGGCTTTCTCCGTCGGAGGCCGCGCTACGCACGTCGGCATCCGGCACCGCATTGGTTTCGCTCTGGGCACGCTCCGCAGACTGCTCCGCATCTGCCTTTGCTAGCGCAGCACGTTCATTACGGTCAGCCCTCACCACAGCACGCATCGCGAACCAGAACACCAGCCCCACCCCAATGGAGGGAATGATGCCAATCGCTACGGCCTGCCAGGTGGGCATCAGACGTCGCTCGGCTTCACCAACGGGAAGGTAATCGTCTCGCGAATACCCAAACCGGTGAGCGCCATGAGAAGACGGTCCATACCCATACCCATACCTCCGGCGGGAGGCATGGCGTACTCCATCGCGGTCAGGAAGTCCTCGTCGAGAGGCATGGCCTCATCGTCGCCTTGAGCAGCCATGCGCGCCTGCTGCTCAAAACGTTCGCGCTGAATGACCGGATCGACCAGCTCCGAATAGGCCGTGGCCAGTTCGAAGCCGCGTACGTACAGGTCCCACTTCTCCACGACTCCTTCGAGAGAGCGATGGTCACGCGTCAACGGGCTGGTCTCTACCGGGAAGTCACGCACGAACGTGGGCGCAGTCAGGTCGTTGCCGACATAGTGCTCCCACAGTTCCTCGACCAACTTGCCGTGGTTCACACGCTTGGGGTCAACGGACACGTCGACCTTGTCGCACCAGGCCTGCAGCTGCTCGACCGAAGCTTCCGGGGTGACCTCTTCACCCATCGCCTCCGACAACGAGCCGTACATGGTGAGTTCAGTCCACTCGCCACCCAGGTCGTACTCTTCGCCGTCCGCGAGAGTGACCGTCGTGGTGCCGAACACGTCCTGCGCGGCGCCCTGAATCAGCTCGCGTGTCAGCGTCGCCATCGTGTTGTAGTCGCCGTACGCCTCATACGCCTCAAGCATCGAGAACTCCGGCGAGTGCGACGAGTCAGCGCCTTCATTACGGAAGTTCCGGTTAATTTCGAAGACCTTCTCCACACCGCCCACGACTGCGCGCTTGAGGAACAACTCCGGCGCGATCCGCATGTACAAGTCAATGTCATAGGCGTTCATGTGCGTCACAAACGGACGCGCTGCGGCACCACCGGGCTGCGTCTGCAGCATCGGCGTCTCGATCTCAATAAACCCGCGCGAATGGAGAGACTCCCGCAGCGAACGCATCACATGTGCACGGTTGCGAACCGTGTCACGTGCAAGCGGGCGCGCAATGAGGTCCACATAGCGTTGGCGCACTCGCGACTCTTCCGACAGTTCCTTGTGCAGCACCGGAAGCGGACGCAGCGCCTTCGCGGCAATCGACCACTCGGAAACAAACACGGAAACCTCGCCGCGCTTGGACTTAATGGCACGACCCTTGGCAAACAGGTGATCGCCCAAGTCAACATCGGCCTTAAACGCGGCGAGCGAATCCTCGCCCACCTCAGCCAGGCTCACCATGACCTGGAGGCGCTCGCCGGCGCCATCCTGAATAGCCGCAAAGCACAGCTTGCCCGTATTGCGCACAAAGACCACACGCCCGGCAACCGCCACCGTGTCCTCGGTCTCCTGACCGTCGTCAAGGTGGGAGTAGTCACGCTTCACATCAGCGATCTCGTGAGTGCGGGGCACCGACACGGGGTACGCCTGCCCGCCTTCCGCGATCAGGCGGTCGCGCTTCTCGCGACGCACACGCATCTGCTCGGGAACGTCCTGGTCGGGAGTGGAGGTGGTGTCATTCACGCCCTCTAGGGTACCGGCGGACACGCCTCGCGCATTCGCGCAGCACCCACGAGCACTGCGGCACCGCCGCCAGAACTTCGCTACGCCAGGTCGAGACCCAAATCAATGATGGGGCTGGAGTGAGTGAGACCACCCACCGACATGTAATCAACCCCGGTCAGCGCCACGTCGCGAGCGGTATCGAGCGTCAGCCCGCCCGTTGCTTCGAGCCGCACCTTGCCCACCACTGACTCCCGGGCACGGATAGTGGTCACGAGCTCACGCATCGGCTCCGGCGCCATGTTGTCGATCATGAGGAAACGCGCGCCGGCCTCAAGCGCCTCAAGCGCCTGCGCCTCCGTCTCCACTTCCACCTGCACTGGCACCCCGGGGAACTGGCGAGCGATCGCCACCACGGCATCGGCCACCGAACCCGCGGCCACGATGTGGTTGTCCTTCACCATCGCGCAGTCATACAAACCAAAGCGCTTGTTGGTTCCGCCGCCGCAACGCACGGCGTACTTCTCCAACTCCCGCAACCCCGGAGTGGTCTTGCGCGTATCCAGGACGGCAGCGCTGGTGCCCTCCAGAGCATCGGCCCAACGCCGGGTGTGAGACGCCACCCCGGAGGCTCGGGACAAGAAGTTCAAGATCGTGCGCTCAGCGATGAGGACCACGTGTCCAGAACCGGAAATCGACGCCACCGCCGTGCCTGCAGCGACCCGGTCACCGTCGGACACATGTACCTCAACGGAGGGGCGCTTCACATTGAGACGGTCAGCGACCTGCGTCAGGGTCTCAGCGATCACTGGCAGGCCGGCGATCACTCCCGCCTCACGCATCACAATGTCCCCGGAAACGATTGCCGCGGCATCGATGGTGGCCTGCGTGGTGACGTCACGGCCAGGATCATCACCCAAGTCCTCGTCGAGGGCCTGCGCTACCGCGCCGGCAAGCCAAGACACCGACAGCGGTCGGTCTTGGGGAAGATCTTCAGGGTGAGTCGCAGCGGAGTGTTCAGTCACGGCTTACAGGGTACGCGCGCTTCATGAGAGCCATGGAGGGCCGCAAGTCCCACGGGACTCACCAACACTCCAAGTCGCGGACCGGCACGCCGTCGTACGACTGCGCATTCAACGCCGCAAACAGCGCGCGGCACCGTTCCAGGTCCGCGAGCGCCTGCTGGACCATCACTTCGGCGCCGTCGTAGCGTTCCATGGGGCGCATTCTGAGCAGAAGGTCTACGACGAGGCGTTGGCCGTACAGGTCGCCATCGAAGTCGATCAGGTGGACTTCCAGCCGGCGGGAGAGGTGGTTGCCGAAGGTGGGGTTTGAGCCCACGCTCATGACAGCGGAGCGCAGCACGGGGTCGTGTTCCACGTGGACCACCCCGGCGTAGATCCCGTCTGCGGGCAACTGGTGTGTTGGGCAGTCGATGTTGGCGGTGGGGAAGCCCAAACCGGTGCCTCTTCCCTGTCCGTGGACGACGGTCCCGGACAGGCCCGTCATGCCGTCCACCGGCGGTGGTGAGGCTGCAGAGGGGTCGTGTGCCCACACCATGATGCGCTGTCCTCGCTCGCGTAGGCGGCGTTACGAAGCCGCGGCGGTGCGTGCGGGCTGCTCGGGGTGTTCGATGGCGCGGTACTGACTTTGGTGAAAGACCAGCGGGCGCACCTGGGAGAACACTTCGACGTCCACGATTTCGTATAGCGCGATCTCGTGGTCGCCGCCGTCGAAGCGGCTGTGGGGTCGGCAGGACAGCCACAGTGCCGCCCCCTCCAAGAGGAGTGCGCCGCCCGGGGTGTCCGTCCAGCGGTGACCGGCAAAGCGGTCGCCTTCGCGGGATGCAAGGCGTCGGCTGAGGTCGCCGTGGTGGTCAGCGAGCACGCTCATCCCCAGCTCGGGTGCGGCGGAGAGGCGGGGCCAGGTGCGGGAGGTGCGAGCCGCGCTGACGGCGACAAGCGCGGGGTCGAGCGAGACGGAAGTGAACGAGTTCACTGCCATGCCCACGCGCTCGCCACCGATGGACGCCGCGAGCGCGACGACTCCGGTGGGGTAGAGCGAGAAGGCTTCGCGGAGTGATCGTGCGTGGTCCTGACGTGCTGGCGGGGACACCATGGGAACCATCCCTTTCGTTAGTCAACTTTGACTAATAACCAATGTACTAGTGCTGTGCGATTCGAGCAATGAATGTGGAGCGGCGTGCCGGTAGCATGACCGCATGTCAACGACGCGACTGGTTGTCCTGGGGGCCGTCAAGCAGTTCCAGCCGGTACACGGCTACTTCCTGCGTCGAGAACTCATGACCTGGATGGTCGACCAATGGGCGAACATCCAACCCGGGTCCATCTACAACGCCCTGCGGGCCCTCGAAGTCGACGGATACATCGTCGAAAGCGGCACCGAAACCGAAGGCAAACGCCCCGCCCGCACCACCTACTCGATCACCCCAGCGGGAGAAGTAGAACTCAACCGGATGCTTCGTGACCGCCTGTGGAATGTCGCCCCCTTCGACACCCAAGCCATCATGACCGTCGCCTCGTTCATGTTCCTGCTGAGCCGCGACGAAGTCATCAGCGGTCTGGAACACCGCATCGCCAAGTCCGATGCGATCATCACATCCAACGGCTTCAACGTGGAAGACACCCTCAGCTCGGAAACTACCCCCGACTACGTGCGAGAAATCTTCGACCTCTCCACCGCCCGCCTCAGCGCAGAAAAGACCTGGGCAAACGCACTCCTGGAAAGACTCCGCGCAGGCGAATACACCTTCGCTGGCGAAGAGTAGACCGCCACGCCACAAGGACATCAGTCCCCACGCTCCATGAGCGCTGCCACGGCCTCCGGGCCAATGTCCGCAGTGTTGGCACCCGCCGACAATGCCGTCAACGCGCCAGCGGCCGACCCCCGCCGGATCGCCTCAGGCATCGGTTCCCCCGCCCACAACGCCGCAGCAAGGGCACCACAAAAGGCGTCGCCAGCACCCGTGGTGTCCACGGGAACAATGGGGAAAGCCGGAAACGACTCCATGTGATGCCTGCGGTGCCAGGCAGCACCACGCGCGCCCAACGTCACAATGACATCCTGAACGCCAGCGGCCACCAACGCCGCAGCACCCCCAAGCGCCTCACACTCCGACTCGTTGACGACGACGACGGAGGCGTGCCGCACCAGGCCCAAGGCCTCAGCGTGCGCGGGTGCCGCATTGAGCACCGTCACAGCGCCACTCGCCTGCCCCGCCTCCAACGCCGCACCCGCGACCTCAAGCGGCACTTCAAGAGGCACCACCACCACACTCGCCCCAGCGACCGCAGCCCGCGCATCCGCAACAGACAACTTGCCGTTGGCCCCCTGGGCCACCACGATCGAGTTGTCGCCATCCGGGAAGCTCAGAATGTGCGCCACCCCTGTCGCAGCATCGGCCGCCCGCACCAAAGCCCCCTCCACTCCAGCCGCACTCACCGCCTGCTGAAGCAAATCTCCGTCAGCGTCTGCCCCGACCGCCGCGCACAGCACGGTCGGGGCAGCGCTCTTCGCCGCCGCGATGGCCTGGTTGAGACCCTTGCCGCCCGCGAATCGGCCCGCATGCTCACCCAACAATGTCTCGCCCACCTGAGGGGGACGGGCCACAGAGACAACGCGGTCAACATTCGCACTACCGACAACGACGACAGGACCAGGCATCGCGACTCTCCTTAGGAGTTCCGGTACGTAGCGCCGGGGTGAGACTTGGGCAGAGCCGGCGAGGAGGCGCCCGTGAGACGCTCGCGCAAGGTGGTGACCTCCTGGGAGGGAGAGGCGATCACACCACGCTCCCGCAGTAGCGGCATCACGTGCTCTACAAAGTCCTCCGTGGAAGCCGGTGGGATCACCGGCGCGAAGAGGAAGCCGTCCAAGTCCGCACCCTCAGCGAGCGCACACATGGTGTCGGCAATCTGTTCCGGTGTGCCCACCACCGGGCGGGCACCCACACCGTGGGCGTGCCAGTCACGCAACACATCCCCCACGGTCTTGCCCGCGAAACGCGCGACCTGGGTCTGCGACAGTTCCGTCGACAAATCTGTCATGGGGGTGTCGTGCGGGTACTCCGACAAGTCAAGCCCGGTGAACCAGGCGTACGACGCCACGGTGACGTCCGGCGTTTGCGCGTCCGCAACGGACGCGTATTTTGCTTGCGCCTCTTCCTCAGTGGCACCCACGACTGCAGCAAAGGCCGACATGATCTTGACGCTACGCGGATCGCGACCGTTCGCCGCGGCCTGTTCACGAATAGCTGCGGAGTGCTCGCGCAACTGCTCCACCGACCCCGACCCTACAAAGATTGCCTCACCGTGCTTGCCGCCAAACGCGCGCCCAGCAGGCGACGCCCCCGCCTGGAACAGCACCGGGGTTCCCTGCGGGGAACGCGCCGTGTTGCCGAACCCATGGGAACGGAAGTACTTTCCTTCGTGCGCAATGCGGTGCACCTTCGCAGGATCAGCGAACCGGCCGTCCTTGTCCCGCTCCAAGGCGCCCTCATCCCAGGCGCCCTCCCACAGCTGATAGACCACGTCCATGAACTCATCGGCCATCACGTAGCGCTCGTCGTGGGCAACCATGTCCACACCGAACGCCTGTACGGCGGTGTCAGCAGTTCCAGTAGTCACCACATTCCAGCCGATGCGCCCACCAGACAGAATGTCCAAGGTCGCCATCCGTCGGGCAAAGGAGTACGGGGGCTCCAGCAGGGTCGATCCCGTCACGACCAGCCCCAACCGCTCGGTCTCGCCGATCAGCGCAGCGATCACGATCGCCGGATCCAGGCGCGGTAGGTCCAGTCCTTCCACGGTGCAGACTTCCGGCCGTTCGCCGTTGACGTCGGCCCAGCCCCAAGCATCGGCCAGGAACATGAAGTCAAAGCCTGCCTCTTCTGCGAGTTTTGCGTTCGCACGCCAGTAATCCAGGGAGTCGAACTCGGAGCGGCGGTTGTCGGGGTGACGCCAGGTGGCGGTTCCGGAGTCGTTGGCTTGGGCGTTTTCGAACAGTCCCAGGCTGAAGCGCTTAGACATGAGAGGACCTTTCCTTCAGGGTTCGTGGGTGTGGGAGGGGTCGACAGATTCCGCCCACGCCATCGAGGGGCGCGGCGGGATCTGTCGACAGAGTGTGGTTAGCGGGCGGTGACGTCGTCTTCGCTCCACCACAGGACGCGCTTGCGCACTACTGCGTGGAGGATGACGAGCATCACACCGGTTTGAGCGAGCAGGGTGATCGCACCCCAGGTCACTGCGAGGTTGGCTTGTGCGGCGGACGTGGTGACAAGCGAGCCGAGCCCGGCCTGCTGACCGGCCGCCACAAACTCGGCGACGGCGGCACCCACGACGGCCATGGGCAGGGCGATGCGCAAGCCAGCGAACACGTACGGCATACAGCCGGGCAGGCGCAGGAACCGGAACACTTCTAGGCGGCTGGCATGCAGGGTCTTCATCACGTCAAGCGCACGCTGGTCCACGTTGCGCAAACCTGCCAGGGAGTTCACCAACATGGGGAAGAACACCACCAGGCCCGTCACGATGTACTTGGGGATCATGCCGAACCCGAACGCCACCACCAGCGCAGGTGCGATTGCCACGATGGGGGTCACCATGATGATGACCACGAGCGGCATCACGGCACGTTCCACGATGCGGAACTCGGCCATCACGACGGCGAGCGCAAACCCGGCGAGGATTCCCGCTCCGGCACCCACCACGATCTCTTGCAAGGTGATGAGGAAGTTCGACCAGTACATGCCGGCGTCGTTCACCAGGCTCGACCCAATGTCGCCAAGCGTGGGCAGGACGTAGGGGTTCGAGAAGGCGACCACCTGCCACAGCACGGCAACACAGGCGAACATCACCGTGGTTGGCAGCCAGGCACGCCAGTGCATCCAACGTGGCACCTTGCGGGAAGCCGATGCGCGAGAGACACGAGCGACACGGGAGACAGTCACATCAGACATGAGCCACCTCCATCTGGTCGCGCAGGACCTGACGAACGTGGCCTTCGAGGTCACGGAACTCGTCCGTCGCGTAGGTGGCTTCGGTGCGAGGCCGCGGAAGGGGCACATCGATGATGGCTGCGATTCGCCCCGGGTGGGCCGCCATCACGACGATCCGGTCCGACAGCATGATTGCTTCTGGCACGGAGTGGGTGACGAACATGACGGCCTTGCGGTTGGACTGCCAGAAGTCCACGAGCGCGAGGCGCTGAAGGTCGCGGTTCATCTCGTCGAGTGCGGAGAACGGCTCGTCCATCAGCATGATGGCGGGGTCAAACACGAACGCACGTGCGATCGCGGCCCGCTGCTGCATGCCTCCGGATAGCTGCATGGGATACTTGTTCATGGCCTTTCCCAGGCCGAACATCTCCAGGAGTTCCTTAGGGTCGCGCAGGTCGCGCCCTTCGTTACCGGACTTGTTGATTTGTAGCGGCAGCGTGACGTTTTCCAGCACCGTGCGCCACGGCAGTAGCGCGGGCGACTGCGGCACCAGACCAATCTTCTTTTCTGCCGATGCGGCTTTGACGCTTTCGCCGTCGACCGTGACGTCGCCGGAGTCAGCGTCGACGAGGCCCGCCACGACTTTCAGCAGTGTGGACTTGCCACATCCGCTGGGGCCGATGACGGACACGAACTCGCCCATACCGATGGAGAGCGACACGTCCGACAGTGCGGGCACTGCTTGCCCGTCGACGTGAAAGGACTTGGAGACGTGCCGTACGCGGACGCCTCCGTGAGCGGCGGCCATCACTGGTGGGCCTCCCAGATGAGCTCGCCGTCAGCGTAGAGGTCAGCCACCAGTGACTCGTCCATCATGTCCGTGATCTCTGGAAGGGAGTCCACGAGTGCGTATTGGAGGATGAGGTCGCGCTCAGGCTCCCACAGGGCTGCCTGCTGCACTCCGGGAGCGCCACCTTCGGAGGTGCGGACCCATGCGGACTCGACTGCCCAGGTACGTGCCAACTGTTCGCGCGGGAAGGCTGCACCTTGGTCGCCTTCCTCGGCGAGCCGGGCGATGGTGTCGATGCAGGCGTCGGTTTCGTCGAGGCAGTACTGCAGCGCTTTGAGGGAGGCGCGCATGAAGTCGGCAGCGACCTCGCGGTTCTCCTCGAGGAAGGCAGTGTTGACTTCCATCACGTTGTAGGTGCCTTCCACGCCCAGGTCGGAGGGCAAGAACTCGCTGAACGGGAGTTCCGCTGCGCGCAACGCTTCCGGCTGGTTCGAGGCGTAGCCGACGATCGCGTCGACCTGTTCGCGCACCACCACCGTGGGGTCGTAGTTGGTCATCTTGATCTGCTCGACCTGGTCCATGTCGACGCCGGCAGCATCGAGCATGCCGATCGCGATGGGCGTGAGGTTGATGAAGTAGCCCAGTGACCCACCTTCGAGGTCGGTGAGGCTGTCCAGCTTCTCGTTGCCAAAGATGGAGAAGGGCGGGGTGGTGCCGTACGTGGCGACGGCTGTGAGGTTGTCGCTGTTGGCGGCAGCCAGCATCACGTCAGAGGCAGATCCGAGTGCAGTGAACTGGGCTTGGCCGGAGGACACGAGCTGCTGGCCGTTGGCACCTGAGGCGTTGATCTCGACGTCAAGGCATAGGTCGTCGAAGTAACCGAGTTCCTCCGCGAGGAACACGTCGAGCTGGCCGGCGGAGGCAGAGTATCCGTAGCCGGAGATGTAGGTGATGGTGCCGGCCTCTTGGTTGCGAGTGCAGGCGTCGGAGACGTCAGCTGCGCCTTGCGCAGATGACGTTGCTTCCACGTTCGAGCCGCATGCAGTGAGCAGCACTGCGGCGGCGAGAGCGGTGGAAACCGTGCTGGCACCACGGAAGCGATGGCTTCCCGGGGACGTGTGAGCCATGGGTATTCCCTTCGTCTACCAATCACCGTTGACTGGTGGAGCGAAGGTAACATAGTCAATGTTGACTAAACAAGTCTCAACTATGTAACGACGCGACTAGCCCAACTCAAGCGGCGCATGCACCACGTTCAGATCGCCATCCGCATTCAGGTGAGCCGCCACCCGCACCCGCCAGTGCAGGTTGTCCGTCTCCGGAAAGTCCTCACGCACGTGACCGCCGCGGGTCTCCTGCCGCTCCAAAGCCACCGCCACCAGGGACGATGCTGTCGCCAAGACGTTCGACGACTCCCACTCAGCGATCTGCGGAGCACCCGACGCCGCCGGTTCCGTCTGATAGCGCTGGCGGATCCTCGCTAGCTTCTCCCCTGCCCGAGTCAAGCCCTCCGCATCACGCAACGGGCCCGCTCCGCGCTGGGTAATCGTCTGAATCTGAGTCCTCGTCGCTGCTGGCACCAACGCCGTAGGACCAGGCCTGTCGACAGGTTCGTGCTGCCGTACCGTGCCACTGGCAACTGTCGCCGCAGCATCGGCCGCCGCACGCTTGCCAAACACCAACCCCTCCAGCAATGAGTTCGACGCCAACCGGTTCGCCCCGTGCACGCCCGTGCACGCCGCCTCACCAATCGCATACAAGCCCGCCTGCGTTGAGCGCCCCCGCAAATCCGTGAGAATGCCGCCCGAGTGATAGTGCTGGGCCGGAGCCACCGGGATCAGGTCATGCGCCATATCGACGCCCTGCTCCGCAAGTCGCTCAAAGATGGTCGGGAAACGGTCCTGCAGGAAGGCGCCGCCCAGATGACGACAGTCGAGGAACACGTTCTCCGAGTCCTCCTCTTCCATCATGGCCACGATGCCCCGGCTCACCACATCGCGCGGAGCCAACTCGGCCATCGGATGACGCCCCACCATGAACCGCTCACCATCGGCATTCAGCAGGTAAGCCCCCTCGCCGCGAACCGCCTCAGAGATCAACGCTTGCTGACCACGCGCCGCGGCCCCCTGCCACAACACCGTGGGATGGAACTGCACAAACTCCAAGTCCGCCACCGCAGCACCCGCACGCAGCGCCGCAGCCAAACCATCACCCGTCGACGAGGTCGGATTCGTCGAGGCACGGAACACCTGGCCAATGCCACCGGTGGCAATAATCACTGACTTCGCCAATGCGGCACCGACGCCATCACGGGAACCCTCACCAATGATGTGCAACGTCACCCCACAAACCGGGCCAGGGCGACCATCAGCATCCGGAGCAGCCGTGAGGAGGTCGACGACCATCGCATGCTCGATGACCTCGATGCCCGGATCGTTGCGCACCGTATCCAGATGAGAAATGAGCGCCCGGGAAATCTCCGCCCCCGTGGCGTCGCCGCCTGCATGGGCGATGCGATCCCGATGATGGCCACCCTCACGTGTCAACGTGATCCCACCATCGGGGCCCGTGTCGAAGTTCGCGCCGCGACCCACGAGTTCACGCACCCGGTCAGGCCCCTCGGTGACCAGCGCACGCACCGACTCTTCAGAACACAGCCCCACGCCCGCCGTGAGGGTGTCCTCGAAGTGCTCCTCAGGAGTGTCCTCAGGGTGCAGCGCCGCCGCAATACCGCCCTGTGCCCACACTGTCGAACCCGAACTCAGCACACCCTTCGTGACCACCAAAACGCGATCCACCTTGGTGCGCAGCTCCAAAGCTGCTGTGAGGCCCGCGATGCCCGAGCCCACCACAATGACATCTGCATTGATAGTCCAGCCCGGTTCTGGGGCAGCCAAACGCCGCACGAACGAAGTCATGAAGACAACCTAGTGCCGCCCCACCCGGGACAGACACCCGATGGTCCCTGGCCCGCTACTGGTCGGTCTTGTACGCATCCCAGCCACGCTGATGGAAATCGTGCACCGGCACACCGGACCGTTCCAAGCCATAACCGTCAGGAACGGAACCCGGATCGTCACATTCCTGGATGATGCGGTTCTCCGCATCAACAAACACCACATGCGGCTCAAACGTCCGAGCCTCAGCATCAGCGAGCATGCCGTAAGCGATGATGATGATGACATCGCCCGGATCCACCAAATGGGCCGCAGCCCCGTTGATACAGATCTGGCCGCTGCCGGGCTCTCCAGGAATCGCATACGTCGTCAGTCGGGCACCATTCGTGACGTCAACAACATCCACTTGCTGGCCCGGCAAGAGATCGGCATGCTCCATGAGCGTGGCGTCGATCGTGATGGACCCCACATAGTGAAGGTCCGCCTGGGTGACGGTGGCCCGGTGGATCTTCGCGATCATCATGGGCCGTTGCAGGGAAGTCACTGCAGTTCTCCTTCCGCGCCTACCGCACCCTCTGGAGGGCCGATGCGCGTGGTGACGTTATCAATCAGACGCGTGGCTCCCACATGGGCCGCCACAGCGATCACTACCTCTCCACGGTAGTCGCCCTGAACTTCGCTTGCGTCCGCGGGGTTCAACGCGGAGAAGTAATCCACCTCCACGCCCGCCGCCCGCGACAGGACCTCACGCCCCGCCGCCACGACGTCCGCGAGGCTCCGCCCCGCCTGAGCAGCAGCATCGGCCTCCTGCAAAGAACGCGACAATGCCAGGGCAGATTCCCGCTCCGAGGGTGACAGAAACACGTTGCGGCTGGACTGGGCAAGCCCGTCCGGATCCCTCACCGTGGACGCAGTCGCGATAGCAACCGGGAAGTTCAAGTCGCGCACCAAAGCCCGCACAGCAATGACCTGTTGCGCGTCCTTCGCACCAAAGACCGCCACCTGCGGTTGCGTCAGGTTCAGCAGCTTCGCCACCACCGTCACCACACCGTCGAAATGACCCGGACGCGCCGCACCCTCCAACACCGTGCCAATGACGCCAGCACTCACCGACACCACAGGAACACCAGCGGGGTACATGACCTCGTCACCGGGGGCGAACACCGCGTCGACACCCAGGGACTCAAGCAACGCACAGTCCGCCTCAAGCGTGCGTGGATACCGTTCGTAATCAGCGGCCTCATTGAACTGCAAGGGGTTCACAAAGATGGTGACCACCACCTGATCGCCCAGCTCTTGCGCACGCCGCACCAACGCCAGGTGTCCGTCATGCAACGCACCCATCGTCATCACGACCACTCGCGTGCCATGGTGCGGCACCGCCGCCAGCTCCTCCGCAGTCCGAGCAACAATCACGGTTCCACTCCCAACGCCGCAATCACATCGGCATACGCCGCGGGACTGATCCGGCCCCCGCTCAACGCAAGATCAGCGGTGGCGCGCGCCATCGCCCGGTACGCCTGCCGTGCCTCTGGCTGAGATCCCAGGGCAGCGATATGCGCCGCCACGGTCCCCGCGTCCCCGCGCACCACTGGACCCGTCAACGTCGCCACCGCCCCCGGTGCCTCACCCAACGCGTTGTCAACCGACGCATGCGCCAACGGGCCCAACACCCGTGCGGGATCGTCGACCCCGATGCGCGACAGCACGCTCGCAGATTGCGACAACGCCGTCACGACGTGGTTCGCCCCATGGACCAATGCCGCGTGATAGGCCGGCCGGTCCTCCTCCTCAACCACGACCGGCTCGCCTCCCATCTCCACCACCAAGGCTTGCGCAATGGGCAACAACGGAGCGGCTGCCGTCACCGCAAACGCCGCCCCCGTCATCCGGCTCAGGTCCAAAGAGGTACCAGTGAACGTCATCGCAGGATGGATCGCCAGCGGCATCACACCCTTCGCGGCGGCATCCGCGAGCGCACCCACACCCCAGCGCCCCGACGCATGAATCACGATCTGGCCCGCACGCCACACGTCCAGGTGAGCCAAACCTGCGGCAACAGCAGCAATCGAGTCATCCGGCACGGTCAGCAACACCACATCCGCTTCCCGCACGACGTCCTGGGGCTCCATCACAGGCACGCCAGGCAGCAAGGCGTCGATGCGCGACAACGATTCCTCCGACACACCCGTGGCGCCCACCACCTGGTGCTGAGCGGCCCGAAGCGCCGCCGCCAGAACCGCGCCCACCCGGCCGGCGCCAACAACGCCAACCTTGAGCCTGCCCGGCCTAGTCACGGAGACCCACCGCAGACATCCACTGCTCCGGGGTCTGATGCTTACGTCCTTCCGCAGCCCGCGCAGCCTGAGCATCCAGCAACGCGACAGCGTCCTCCACATCGAGGTGCCGCGCTACCGGCCTCACCGGACCATTCGTGGAGTGAACCTGGACATCAGCGACATGCCGGGCACGCTGTAACGGGCCCTGCGAGATTCCCAAGGACTGCGTGCGCTCGTGCGGCACCACACACACTTCACGAGTGAGCCATCCACGACGAATGAACAACGCCCGGTCCGTGGCACGCACCCCACGGTTGCGCCACTGCAGCGGGTCAAACAAGCGCGCACGCTGCGGAACTCCCGTGAAACCGCCATCCTCACCCGTGCCGGACAACGCCAGCGACACCGTGCCCGCAGGATCAGGATCGCCCAAGTCCGGCAACACCATCCACAATGCCGTCAACGCGTCTTGACGGTCGCCCACCGGAAGCAACGTTGAGACCTTTTCGGCCTCATCCTGGTACCCCGCAACATTGATGGTGACCTTCCACCAATCACGCTTACGCCACAACAAGCCCTGCTTAAACTTCACCGCCTGGATACGGCCGGGGGGCAACGTCTGACGGCGAGTCTCCGTCAACCCATGACGCAGACGAATGCCGTCCTCCGACAACGCAGCGCGGAAGTTGAAGCCAGAGTTCAACTCGTTCCACGCGTAACCACCCACCGCAAGCACCGCAGGAAGAATGGCCACCAAGCCACCACCGGTCGCGGCCAGCAGCGCTGTGAGCGACCCTCCCCCAGCAACAATGATCGAGATGATCACGATCACTGGAATCGACAACATCCACCAGAAGCCGGCAGACAACACAATCGACATCAGGAGGCGCTTGACCTCCACGTGATAGATCTCGCGCTCCGGGGTCTCCGCAACCTCTGCTACCCCACGCTCAAACGGACGCGCCACATCACGCAGCGATCCCGCGGCAGCGTACGTCGCAGCACCGCTGCTGTCGTCGCGCGGCACGTGACCATCCGGTGTCTGAACGACCGGGGCCTGCGTGCCCATGGCATCGGCCCCCGGGAACGGCGCCCCAGGCGCCACCCCCGCACCCGCGACCACCGCGTCCACAGACGCGTCCAGGCCCTGCGCTTTCGCGCGCTTCACGCCCGCCGCGAGCGCCAACAACTCATTGCGCATTGCCTCCGCATCCCCCAGCCGCATGAACTGCAACTCGATGCCGGACTCTGCGCCACCCGCAACCTCAATCTTGAGGGAAGCGAAACCAAAGATCCTCGCCAGCAGCGGCTGCACCACATCGACCGCCTGCAGGCGGTCCAGACGGGCCTGCCGATGCTGCTTCATGAGGATGCCCTTGCGCTCCTCCACCGCAGTATCCGACAACCGATACTCATTCACCCGCCACTGCGCGTACCCCATCGCAATCACGATGCCAATGAGGAGCAACACCCCCACCGCAACCCACAGGATCGAGCCCCAGATATAGGACACCGTGTCCTTCACCGCATCCGAGCCACCCAGCCACTCCGGCAAGATGTTGTACGCAGCAATCGCCACCACGGCACCCATCACAGCCCAGCCACCCAGCAACGGCGACACAGGATGCAAACGCGTCCACTCCCGAGGGGCCCGGAACACCAACCCCGGCTGCGGATTCACCACAAAAGGATCGTTCATAGTCCAGCCAACTGCGCTTCGCCACGGCTCGACAACCGGTCACGCAAACGCGCCGCTTCCTCCGCCGGAACCCCCGCAATAGCCGCATCAGTACCCGGCGACGCCGTGTGCAGCTGGACCGTCGCAATGCCAAACGCACGCGCCAACGGGCCCGCCGACACCTCCACATACTGCATGCGCCCATAAGGCACCACCGTGACCGACCGCCACAAGCGACCCTTCTTCACTACCAGGTCGTCTTCGCGCTCCATCCACGCATGCGCCGTCACCTGACGCACCACCACCCACGAGCCCCACAACCCCACGAGCAGCAACACCGCCAACCCCGCAAACACCCACGGAGACGTCAACGCACCCACGACCACAAGCGCAATCGCAGGAACCGCAATCCAGATCCACAACGTGATGATGCGCGCCGGAATCAACGAACGCGACACATACGTCCAGTCAGTGCTGTCAGGGTGATACCAGGTCATGGCACAAGTCTGCCAGGTGGCGCCGACGCCGCAGGCGCGCTAGGCGGGACTTGCTTCCTTGCGGTCATCGTCCTCGTCGCTATGACGGCACCACCGCTCCGCCACCACCCCGGCAGCCATCAACACCAACGCGGACCCCGCCGCAATCAACGCTGACACAATCACCTCGCGGCGAGGAGTATGCGACCAGCCGTCCAACAAGCCCAACGCAAAACCGCCATAGCCACCGGCCAACACCACACCCACCAGGGCACACGCTTGCGCATACACCGCAGTCCGGGCAGCCCTCAACGGCGACAGATCCGGGCGCTTACCCTTCAAGAAACGTCGCACCTGCCACCCCAACCACAAAGCGACACCGCCAGCAACCAACGCGATCACCGACGCACTCCACGGCACATGAGGCGGCGTGCTACCTGAAGAATCCCACAAACGGATCCCCAGCCACACCAGCGCAAGCGACACCAACCCCACCAACGTGAGGCGCTGCCACGTCAACACCTGCATGCCGCAGTCCTACTGCGCAGGAGGAGCCGATGCGGCCGACGGGGCGGTCGGGTCGGCCTGCGGGCGCGGCCACCGGTCATCGACCAACGCCACACCCTCCGTACCGGCCGTCCGCGCCAGATCCGCCACACGACCGTGCGGAGTCAACACAGCATCGGGCTCCATCGCCGACCATGGCAACAACACAAACGGGCGCTGATGGGCACGCGGATGGGGCAACACCAAATCCCACGTAGTCGCCACAAGATCCCCATACGCCACGATGTCGATATCAAGAGTGCGGTTACCCGTAGGGTCCGTGCGGTCCCGACCATGCACCATCTCAATGCCCTGGCATGCGGCCAACAGTTCGCGCGGAGACATCGACGTCTCAATGCGCACCACCGCGTTCAAATAATCCGGCTGATCAGCCCCACCCTCAGGAGTCGACCGCACCAACGGAGACGCGGACTTGACCTCAACACCAGTCACCCGATGCAAATCGCTGACAGCCTGACGCAGCGTCGGCTCCACATCCCCCAAGTTGCCGCCCAACGCGAGCAGCACCTTCGCGGGCTGAAGCGGACGGCGATCCAACTCATCACGCACAGGACCCGCACCCGGATCGAACGGATCATCCGAAGCACCCGCCGACGAACCAATGCGCTTGTCCGCCCACAACCCGCCATCACGCAGATCACGACGGATCGTGACGGCCACATCCTTAAACTCCACATGCAACGGCGCCTGCGGCTTGTGGACCGTCACATCAGCGCAATACACGCCATCAAACTCCAGAGCCACGCGCGCAATCCGCTCCGCCACCGACTCAATCAACAGCGCCGGCTGCCCCGCCAAAACCTCAGCCACGGCATCGGCCAAATCCGAGTAGTTCACCGTGGCCGTCAAGTCATCGTTGGCGCCAGCCGTGCGGGCATTCACATGCACCACGACATCGGCCATAAACACCTGACCAGTCTCACGTTCCGCGTCAAACACTCCGTGATGACCGGTGACGCGGATCCCCTCCACCGCGATCTGGTCCAGCTCGATGCCGTCTTTCACATACGGGCGCACTTGCACTGTCATGGTCGTTACTCTTCCGTGTCAAAGGCGTTCTGCCAAGCAGACACGACCGCAATTGCGTCAGCCGCCGCCTGAGCATCGTGAACTCGAACCCCCCACACACCACGGTCCGCACACAAAGTCGTCACCGCAGTCGTCGCATGATCGCGACCCTCCGGCTCCGGGTGTGCCAAACCCGGCACCGCAATCGCGGCCCCCAGAAACCGCTTGCGCGACGCACCGATCAGCACCCTGGCATCCCCCGCCCACGCGCCGATGTTCGCCAACAGCGGCCAGTTCGACTCACCGACCTTGGAGAAACCAAGACCGGGATCAAGAATGATCCGCTGCGCGTCAATACCCGCCGCGGTCAGCGCGTCAAGCCGCGCGGCCAGTTCATCACGGACCTCCGCCACGACATCGACATACGAGTCGCGCGCATCCATGAGGGCTGACGGGGCCCGCCAATGCATCGCCACAAAGTCACAGCCCGCATCCGCGACCGTGGACGCCATCACCGGATCGGCTAGACCCCCCGACACATCGTTGACGAGCGAAGCGCCAGCAGCCACGGCAGCCTGAGCAGTTGACGCCCACATGGTGTCGATCGACACCGTCAGACCTTCAGCCGTCAGAGCCTCAACGACCGGCACGACCCGCGCGTGTTCCTCGGCACGGTCTACCGGCGCCGCGCCCGGACGGGTTGACTCGCCGCCCACATCGATGATGTCCGCACCCTGCCGGGCGAGCCGAAGGCCCTGCTCAATCGCGGCATCGGCCGACGCCCACCGTCCCCCATCGCTGAAACTATCCGGGGTGACGTTGACGATGCCCATGACGAGCGTCACGACCGCCTACTTTCCGACGATGAGACTCATGGCCTCCGCACGGGTGGCGGCGTCTCGCATAATGCCGCGCACCGCACTGGTCACCGTGCGCGAACCCGGCTTGCGGATCCCACGCATCGACATGCACAGGTGCTCGGCCTCCACGACCACAATCACGCCGCGGGCACCAAGGTGCTTGACCAGCGCATCCGCCACCTGCGTGGTGAGACGTTCCTGGACTTGGGGGCGGCGCGCATACAACTCAACCAAGCGAGCCAACTTACTCAAACCAGTGATGCGACCGTCATCGCCCGGAATGTACGCGACATGCGCGACCCCGTGGAAAGGCACCAAATGATGCTCACACATCGAGTACAACTCAATGTCCTTCACCAAGATCATCTCTTCATGACCCAGCTCAAACACCGTGCTCAAGACCTCACCCGGATCCTGATGCAAGCCCGCGAAGAACTCCTCATACGCCCGTGCCACGCGCGCAGGAGTGTCCTTCAAACCGTCACGCTCAGGGTCCTCCCCAATCGCGAGCAGCAACTCGCGCACCGCAGCCTGGGCACGCGCATGATCCACACCATGCGCAGACGAGACCACCGGATCAGCATCCACCGGCACCCGGGACTCACCACTAGCGGCACCACCGTTCGCCGTCGTCGGCTCCGTCATGACGTCGCGTCCTTGCCCGACGCTTCGCCACCATCCTGAGCCGCGCCATCCTGCACCGGGCGGTCCTGCACCGGGCGGTCCTGGCTGGCATCGTCCGCCACGGACGTCGCAGACGCATCCCCAGCATCGGCCCGTACTGCCGAGGCCTCAACAGCGTCCACCGGCTCCTCCGTGCCCACCGTGTCCTTCGGCTCTTCCTTGGGCGGTGCGGGAGCAGTCACCGGCCTCTTGCGCGGCGCCGTCTTGGGGGCCCAGTCACCCGACACCCAGTGCTTACGCTTCGCGATCTTCTTGACGTCCTTGAAGAGCTCCGCAAGCTCCTTCTCATTCAAGGTCTCCTTCTCCAGGAGTTCCTTGGCAAGCACGTCCAAAATGCCACGGTTGGCCTGCAACGCCTTCGTGGCCTCAGCCATCGCGTTGTCCATCAAGGTGCGAACCTCGCGGTCCACGATCGCCGCGCTCGACTCCGAGTAGTCCCGGCCATGACCCATGTCACGACCCAAGAACACCTCGCCAGAGCTTCCCGCCAGACGCACCGAACCAATGTCAGTCGACATGCCGTACTCCGTCACCATCTGACGTGCAGTGTCCGTCGCCTGAGAAATGTCGTTGCTCGCACCGGTGCTCGGGTCGCCAAACACGAGTTCCTCCGCGACACGGCCACCCATCGCGTACGCCAAGTTATCGAGCAACTGGTTACGCGTCTTGGAATAGCGGTCCTCCTGCGGCATCACCATCGTGTAGCCCAAAGCACGACCACGCGGCAGAATCGTCACCTTCGTGACCGGATCCGTGAAGTTCATGGCTGCCGCCACCAACGCGTGACCGCCCTCGTGATACGCCGTCACCGTCTTGTCATGATCGTTCATCACACGGGTCCGCTTCTGCGGCCCAGCGATGACACGGTCAATGGCCTCATCCAACTCGTGAGGCCCAATCAGCTGCGCATCCTTACGGGCCGTCAACAGCGCCGCCTCGTTCAGCACGTTCGCCAAGTCCGCACCCGTGAACCCAGGCGTACGGCGCGCAATCGCGTCCAAGTCCACCTCTGGGGACATCGGCTTGCCCTTGGAGTGCACCTCCAAGACCTTCAAACGACCCTTCAAGTCAGGGCCATCAACGCCCACCTGACGGTCAAAACGACCGGGACGCAGCAACGCCGGGTCCAGAATGTCGGGACGGTTCGTTGCCGCAATGATGATGACGTTCGTCGTGGAGTCGAAGCCATCCATCTCCACCAGCATCTGGTTCAGGGTCTGCTCACGCTCATCGTGGCCACCGCCCATGCCCGCGCCTCGATGACGACCCACCGCGTCGATCTCATCGACAAAGATGATCGCCGGAGCGTTCTTCTTGGCCTGCTCAAACAGGTCGCGAACGCGGCTCGCGCCCACACCCACAAACATCTCGACAAAGTCAGAACCAGAAATGTGGAAGAACGGCACGCCCGCCTCACCCGCAACAGCGCGGGCCAGCAGAGTCTTACCCGTTCCGGGCGGGCCATACAGCAGCACACCCTTGGGGATCTTGGCGCCCACCGCCTGGAACTTCGCGGGGCTTTCCAAGAACTCCTGAATCTCACGCAGCTCGTCGACAGCCTCGTCAACACCAGCCACGTCATCAAACTTCACAGTCGGGGTGTCGGGGCTCACCATGGAAGCCTTCGACTTACCGAACTGCATGATCTTTCCGCCGCCACCCTGCATCGACGACATCAAGAACCAGAACAGACCCACCAGCAGCAAGATCGGCAGGAACGTGAACAGCAGCGTGCTCCAGATCGAGGTCTGCGGCACCTCCGAGTCATACCCCTGCGGCGGATCAGCAGACGCGACCGTGTCAACAATCTGCTCACCCTGCGGCGCCACATAAAAGAACTCAACCTTGGCCGGGTAGTCAGCCCACTCCTCGGGCGCGTCCTCGGGCAAGTTGTCCGCCCACGACTCGCTCAGGACCAGTTCAACGCGCTGATCGCGATCGACAATCTTGGCTTGGTCCACCAAGCCCGTCTCCAGGACCGCGAGGCCCTGAGACGTGTCGATGCGCTGCACTTGGGGCGCAAAGAGGCCAGAAATCAGCCAACCCAAGAGGACAGCAAGCAGGATCAGCGGAATGAGACGACGCAGACTGAAGGCATTCTTCATGGTGGTCCGAGCCTACGCGAGTGTGACGGGGCGCTGTCCAACGTTTCGCTCAGGGCGTTCGTGTCAGCCCCGAGTGAGAGTCGGTTTGACACAGAGGTGATGCGCAGGTGACGCATGTGGCAATCGAGACTCCCCCATGCGGCACACCTGAACCATCAGTCACAGGCGTGTGCCAAAGCGACTTGAGATCGCCTCTACACACAAGACGGATTGCACCTCGTGGACCGATGCACGCGTGTGGTGGACAGCATCGGCGTACGTGAAGCGCAGCACGCGATATCCGAGTGCCGACAGCGCCCGGTCCCGACGGCGGTCCAGGCTGAACTGACGCTCGTCGGAGTGATAGCGGCGTCCGTCACACTCAACAATCAGTCTGCGGTTCACAAGGAAATCGACACGGCCAACACCGCGAAAGCTCACCTGCGGCTCCACATGCAGCCCTGCCGCCCGCATCCCGACCCTCATGAAAGTCTCCGGTAGCGACCCTGCCGTGGGCGTCGAATGCTCCCTGAGATACGCGACTCTGCCGGCGTCAGAGACCTCCATCGCCTCCAGATCGCTTGGCGCGATCTTGTTCAAACGCAAGGCCGCGTCAACCATCGCCAAGTGTTCCACTGTGCCCGCGCATCGGCCCGCAACGTCGAGCGCACGCAGTGGCGACACCAACCACGGACCCGGCGTGTGACTCGCAAGCCTGTGCATTGTGGTCGCATCCCGCGCCGCGGATGGGGCATAACGTCCTCCCCGGTCCGAGTTCACTTCAAGATGCACGTGAGACGGCACGCTTACCAGGGGAAGTTCATGACGTAGGGCCGCCGATACGCACGTCATACGAGCACGGAAATAGCAGGCGAGCACACGGTCTGACGGCGTTCCCGGGAGCATGAAAACGCCGCGATGCGGGCGGACCACGGCTCCGCACTGCATCGCATCGGCAATAGCATCAGCGGCCACACCACGCCTTTCCAGCGTCGCCCGATGCGCAACTCCCCCGAAGGATTGAAGCACGCTCACGATCTTCACCCGGCAAGGCTGGATCACGCCGCTAGCCGCGGCGGCACAATCCCGCCGATTCGTGGACAGGCCGGTACCGGGCTTGCGCCTGTGCACAACGGGGCCTGCGGCGGGGCGATACCTGGACTCAACTTCCAGCGATCTCACGTGCCCACAGAGTCGGTTTGACACATACGTGTGGCGGGTGTGGCACGTGTGCGTGGTGTGCCTTGCACACCCGGCACTCGGCTCACACCAGTCACAGTCGTGTGCCAAACCGACTTGACGGCAAGTAGCACTACACCAGGCAGTTAGTCGCCCTGGTAGACCTCGGGCTTGAGGATGGCGACGAACGGCAGCGTGCGGTACTTCTCCGCAAAGTCCAAGCCATAACCGACCACGAAGTCGGATGGGATGTCGAAGCCCACGTATTTGACGTCGAGCTCGACCTGGACGGCATCCGGCTTGCGCAGCAGCGACATCACCTCAACGGACGCAGCTCCGCGTGACCGCAGGTTGCCCAACAACCAATGCAGAGTGATGCCGGAGTCGATCACGTCTTCCACGATCAAGACGTCACGGCCGGTGAGGTCCGTGTCGAGGTCCTTGAGGATACGGACCACGCCAGAGGACTTGGTGCCCGAGCCATAGGAAGACACCGCCATCCAGTCCATCTGGAACGACGGGGGCATACGGCGAGCAAGGTCCGCCATCACCATGACGGCGCCCTTCAGGACACCTACGAGCAGGACGTCACGGCCTTCGTAGTCAGCACGGATCTGCTCACCGAGTTCGTCGAGTTTGCGGGAGATCTCGTTTTCGCTGACGATCACCTTGGTGAAGTCGTCCATGTCGTAGTGGGCATCCACGGGGTTTTCCTCCATGCGGTGAGGGTGGGCTACACGGGCCGATGCGGTTACGGGCGGTCGTTTGAGCGCCGCGACGGGTGGGAGATGACAAGCCTGCCATACTCGCGCCGCGCTTCGAATCCTCCGGGGAGGGAAACGGCGCCTTGGCCGCGGTATCCGATGACGAGTTGGTCGATGGCTCCCACGTGGGCGGCGGTGAGCGGCCCGACGCCGCGTCCTTCCACCATCATCTTGATCATGCGGGAGCGGATCGCGTCGGGTAGGGCCGCGAGGGAGTCGCAGGTCCATTCGTCTGGACCGGTGCTGCCGGCGCCGAGCGCGGACCGGGTTTGCCGGTCGAGTTCGTCGGCGTCGGCTTGAAGCAACGCTGCGGAGCGTGCGAGTCCAGACACGACTCCGGGGCCGAGCACGTCTACGAGGGCGGGCATGACTTTGGTGCGCAACGCGGACCGGCGGGGCCCGTCGGTGGCGACGTTCGTGGGGTCATGCCAGGGGTCGAGCCCGAGCGCCTGGCAGGCGGCGATGGTGTCTTTGCGGCGCAGCGACAAAAACGGACGGACGATGCGGCCACGGCGGGCGGGGATGCCGGCGAGGGCGCGTGCTCCGGAACCACGGGCAAGGGCAAGCAGCACCGTTTCGGCTTGGTCGTCCATGGTGTGACCGGTGAGGAGTTGTGGGTTGAGTCCACCTTCGGCGTCGATCCGGTCGTTAAGCGCCTGATACCGCGCGTTGCGTGCTGCGGATTCGAGCCCGCCTTCGCGTCCGACTGTGACGCGTTCGATGAACACGGTGTGGACCCCTGCGCGGCGGACTTGGGCGGCGGCACGCTCGGCGACTTGAGCGGAGTCCGGCTGGAGCCCGTGGTCGACGATGATGGCTCCAGTGAGGTAGCCATCTTTGCGTCCCGCGAAGCCTGCGGCGGCAGCGAGGGCGAGCGAGTCAGGCCCACCGGAGCATGCCACCCAGATGCGGGTGCCGATGTCGCACACGTCGAGTGATTCGCGTACGGCGTTGCGAATAGCGGCGACTGAGGGGTGTGGTCCCGTCATGCGTCGCCTCGAGCGTTGAGCGCCCCCTTAACCTTCACACCCACATTGTGCCAAAGCCACTAGGAACTCGTCCAAAGCAGCCTTGGGCCGGTCCTGTCCGTAAGGCATTCCGTCCATGAGGGTGGCGAAGGCGAGCCAGCGACCGTCTGCTGTTTGGATGGCGCCGGCGAGGGTGGTGACCCCGGTCAGTGAGCCGGTCTTGGCGCGGACTTGGCCGGCGGCGGAAGTGTCGATCATGCGGGCGTCGAGGGTGCCGGTGAGGGCGGAGATGGGTAGCCAGTCCAGGATGTCGGCGGTCGCGTCGTGCGCGTACGCCAGGCGGACGGTGTCGGCTAAATGCAGGGGTGAGATGCGGTTGTTTTCGGAGAACCCGGCGCCGTCGTAGAGCTTGAGTCCGCTGACGTTGACGCCCATGTTCTTGAGCGCGGCGATGGTGGCGGCTGCCGCACCTTCGGCGGTGGTGGGTTTGCCCACTTCAAGCGCGTGGACGAGTGAGACGATCTCGGACACGGTGTTGTCGGATTCTTCGAGCAGTAGTTGGGAGACGAGCCACAGGGGTGCACCTTCGACACTTGCGATGGCCGATGCGGTGGTGGGCTCTTCGGCCCGAGAAGCAGCACCTGCGTCAATGCCACGTTCCGTGAGGCGTCCGACGAACACGTCTCCGGCGGCCAGTGAGGGGTCTTCGAAGCGTGGTGCGTAGTGTTCGTCGGTCTTGCGTGCCACGTTGACGGCGAGCCCGGAGGCGGGAGCGACGTAGCCCACGTCGAGTGCGTACTGGGGCCATTCGGGGTTGATGGCGGGCGCTTCGAACACGGAGTCGTCGACCTCAACACGGATGGCGCCTGACGTGAGGACGTCCTCGCCCACAGCGCTCACGACTGCGTCGGTGAGGTCGCCCATGCCGGCCCATCCGTTGGGTGACGCTTCCGCTCCCCCGTGCCCGGCATCGGCCGCCAGCATCATGTCGCCGCCGGCGATGAGGGTGAGGGTGCGGGTGGTGGCGTCCCAGGCGACGGAGGTGGTCATCGTGTAGTCGGGCCCAAGTTCCGCGACGGCGGCGACTGCGGTGAGCAGTTTGGTGGTGGAGGCCGGGACTTGGGTGTCGGTGGCGTCCAGGTCCACGATGGTTTCGCCGGTGAGGAGGTCGATGACGGAGACGTTCGTCGATTCTCCGGTGCGGGCGTCGTCGCGCAACGCTTGAGCAAGTTCTTGGACGGCCGATGCGTCAGGCATCGGAGCGGTGTCGCTGACCTCTGTCACGGCAGACGCTTGCGGCGATGCGGCGGTGACGGGTTGGGCGCTCAGGAAAGGCGCGGGAGACGGCGGAATGGGTGCCGCGGTGACCCATCCGGGCACGATGTCGTAGGCGTCCGCAACCGCATAGCCTCCAACACCAACGACCACTAAAGCCGGGACCAAGATCCCAACTGTCACCTTTGTGCGCACACATCACCCTTCTTCATGGGCCACACTAGTACCCAGCACACTCATCGACGACGCTTAGGAATGCTATGGAATTCGATGTCACTATCGAGATCCCTAAGGGATCGCGAAACAAGTACGAGGTTGACCACCACACCGGTCGAATCCGACTTGATCGCATGCTCTTCACCTCGACTCGTTACCCCGACGACTATGGGTTCATTGACGGCACCCTCGGTGAAGACGGCGACCCCTTGGACGCCCTGGTACTTCTTGAAGAGCCCACCTTCCCCGGCTGCCAGATTCGGTGCCGCGCGTTAGGTATGTTCCGCATGCGCGACGAGGCCGGCGGTGACGACAAGGTGCTGTGCGTGCCGGTGGGTGACCAGCGCCAGACGTGGCGTCGCGAGCTGGACGATGTGTCGGACTTCCACCGCCTGGAAGTGCAGCACTTCTTCGAGGTCTACAAGGACCTGGAGCCCGGCAAGTCCGTGGAGGGCGCACACTGGGTGTCCCGCGAGGAGGCCGAGCAGGAGATCCGCGGCTCATTCGAACGTGCCGCTGGCACCGAGTTTGCGCACATGAACCCGCTGTACCCGCCGCAGCACTAGGGACCCCACTCCCCGAGCATCTTTTTCACGCCAAATGGCACCATCTCGCTGTTACGTAGAGCGATAACAGCGAAATGGTGCCATTTCGCGTTGCGGGGGCGGGGTGGTGACCCGTGCGCTTAGGGCCGGCCCACGTACGGCATCATGTCGCCCACAGCCCAGTTGTACATGGAACGAACCTTGGCGGTGTTGCCTGGTGTGGTTGCTTCCATGACCTTGCCACCACCGATGTAGATCGCGACGTGGTAGATCCGGGACGCATTCTTTCCTGATCCCCAGAACACGAGGTCTCCGGGACGGATTTGGGAGTACGACACGTGGTTCACGGCTTGGTACTGCGAACGCGATGACCGGGTGATGTAGTGCCCGGCTTGGCTCCACGCGGCCATGGTCAGACCTGAACAGTCGTATGCAGGGCCGTTGCCGCCCAGTTGGTAGGGCGCACCCACCTTGGTTTGCGCCCAGGCCGCGGCCGATGCGCCTTGCGAGGCGGAGGACGACCAGCCGGGTGCAGGTTCGGGGTCAGTGGTGGGTTCCGGGTCCGGAGTTTTGGTCGCGGTGGGCTTGGGTTCGGGAGTCTTGGTCTCCGTGGGCTGCGGGTCCGGAGTTTGAGTTTCAGTGGGCTCCGGTTCGGGGGTCTTGGTCTCCGTAGGTTCCGGTTTCGACGTGGAGGTGGCGGTGGGCTTGGGGGTCGATGTTGCGGTCGGCTTGGGAGTCGACGTGGACCCTGTGTTGCCTGAGTTGTTCGACCCACCTGCATTGTTTGACGTTTCGGAGGCGTTGTTTTCGGCCTCTTTTTCCAACCGCTCTTGCTCGGCTTCGAACTCGGCTTGAGCCCGTGCGGCCCGCTCTGCTGCCAGTCCGTCTTGGCGTTCTTGTTCCAGTTCCTCGGTGACACCACGGAGTTGCGCAAGGCGGGTGATTGCGGCGGATTGTGCCGCAGCGGCATCGGAGACGGCTTGGTCGGCTGCGGAGCGGGTGGCTTCGGCGTCCTGTGCGGCAGTTGCGGCAGCTTCTTCAGCGTCCTTGGCTTTGGTGGCTGCGGACTCGGCGCGCTTGCGCATTGTTTCGGAGACGAGCTCTGCGGCACGTACTTCTTGGACCGTGACGTCGGCTTCGGCGCTTGCGCGGTCGATTGCTTCGTGGCGGGTGATGACCTCGTCAAAGCCGTTTGCTTGGGTGATGGCTTCGAGTTGGTTCATCGAACCTGCGTTGCGGTAGGACGCCATCGCTGCGCCGGCGAGGCCTTGCCGTGCGAGTGCGAGGGCAGCATCGGCGTCGTCTGCGGCTTTTTGTGCGGCAGCGAGTTCTTCTTGGGCGACTGTGGAGGCTTCTTGGGCGACGATGAAGTCTTCTTGGGCAATGAGGGCCGCGACTTGCGCGTCCGCTAGTGCGGCTTCGAGGCCGGCGACCGCTGCGTCGAGGTCGGCGACGGTGGCGGCGGCGTCCGATGCTGCGGCGCGTGCCGCGGCGATGTCGTCTTCACCTGGGTAGTCCGAGGCCAGGGCCGGGGTGCTGGGGATGGCTGTGAGTGTGCCAACGGCAAAGGCGGTGACGAGAGTGGGCACGGCAACGCGCGCGATCATGCGGTGGGTGCGGTCTCGAAATGCCATATTGCTCGCCTTCAGGGGCCCCTCAGCCCAGTCGTCACAGTTGTCACACCTGTCACATGCGACTCATCTGTCAAATGATAAACACGACAGGGCCGGATTCGCTACCCCTCTGTGAGCCTTCGCACAGGCCAAGCCTGACCCAGCATCGGGCCGCCTCCGTCACTTACCCGCAACCAGGAAGGCTACGGACACCGGCCCACGTGCCCTAGTGTGGTTTCCGGTATGGATGACGACGGCATCGAATCAGACGCATGGGCGGCGGATCAGGGGCCCGGCCCCGGCGCGCCCATTCCCGCATCGGCAGCATGGCGCGAAGGCGACCATCCAGGCCGCCGACAGTTCTTCGCACTAGGCGACCTCCCGCTTGAGGCAGACCCCATGGGCGTCCTTCCCAACGTCACCGTGGCATACGAGACGTGGGGCGAACTCAACGCCGCCAAAGACAACGCCGTCTACATTGCACACGCACTGACCGGCGACAGCCATGTGTGGGGACCCGCGGAACCCGGCCACCACACCGGCGGCTGGTGGAACGCCATGGTGGGGCCAGGCAAGCCCATCGACCCCGCACGCCACTTCATCGTGTCCGCCAACGTCGTTGGCGGCTGCCAGGGCACCACCGGCCCCGCTTCCGCACACCCCGAAGACGGCAAGCCGTGGGGCTCCCGCTTCCCCTACGTCACCATGCGCGACATGGTCTCCGCAGAGATCCGCCTCGCAGACCACCTCGGCATTGACCGCTGGCGCCTCATCGCCGGCCCCTCCATGGGTGGCATGCGCGCCATCGAATGGACTGTGATGGCTCCCGGCCGCGTGGGTGCCATCGCACCTGTGGGCTCCACCGCTGCCACGAGCGCCGACCAAATCGCATGGTCCACAGCGCAGGTGGCAGCCATCATGGCCGACCCGAAGTTCCGCAGCGGCGACTACTACGGAGCCGCTGACGGCGACGGACCACACGTGGGAATCGGCATTGCGCGCATGATCGCGCACACCACCTACCGTTCCGAAAGCGAACTCCAGGAGCGGTTTGGGCGCAACTACCAAGAAGGCGGCGACCCCCTGGGCAAGGGTGGACTGTTCGCCATCCAAAGCTACTTGCAGCACCACGCCAGAAAGCTCGCGCGGCGCTTCGACGCCAACACCTATGTGCGGTTGGCACAGTCAATTCAGTCCCACGACGTGGGCCGCGACCGCGGCGGCGTCGAGACCGCGCTCGCGCGGTACACAGATCCCGCACTCGTCATCGCGGTGGACTCCGACCGCCTGTACCCGCTCAAGAACTCCCAGCGCCTCGACGCCGCAATGTCAGGATCGCTGGGCGTGAAGGTCGTGCACTCCCCTGTGGGCCACGACGGGTTCCTGGTGGAATCCGGGCAACTCAACGCGTTCATGGAAGAGTTCGAGCGCGGACTGTAGGTTCCGCCGCGGCTAGACGACCGTGACCGTCTGCACTTCCTCGGTGGTGGTGTAGTAGGTGGTACCCGTCTCCGGGTCCGTGACAGTGGCCGTCACCGTGACCACAAACGTGTAGTCCCCCGGCGGCACGTCAGTGAGTTCAAACTCGTGGTTCGCGCTCGTGCCCGCGTTGGGGAGGTACTCAGTGCCTCCCGCGGAGAGAGAAACGTCAGGGTCGTCATTCTTGGTTGCCGTGACATTCCACGTGCACTGCGCCAGTTCACCTTCGGGGAAGCCATCCGTCCAGTCCACACGGTAGGAAAAGTTGCCGCCAATAGCGCCATTGTTCTCCGGGTAAAGCGTCACATTGTTGAAGATCAGGACGTCGTCGACATACACGTTGTCGCCAGACGCTGCACGCGCGGGCACGCCCGTCGCCACCACGATGGCCGGCGCGGCCCACAGGGCAGCACCCAGCACCGAACGGCGCGACATGCGCATCGGTTCGTCGTGACTCACAGGGGCCTCCTCAACTGGCAGGTACCCTTCAGGTTACGACGAGCACCCTGGAAAGTCCCCCAGACGTGAGTCCCACGCCCGGTGTGAGCATTCTCACCACGGTCAGGTGTTGTCGGGCGAAACCGCGACGAGGCCCGCATCACTGCTGGTGTCCCCGCTTTCGTGAATGGCGCTGACGTTACCGGAGACGTTCTCGCCCACGACTTCAGGGCCCGACACCTGCACCCACACCGTGGGCTGATCACCTTGATACGCCGCCAGTGATCCCGTCCAGTGGAAAGTGAAATGGGCGTATCCACCAGAGATCGTGGGCCCACTGACACCCGCTGGAAGACTCCAACCGGTTTGGTCGACGCCTTCATGCCGATCCGAGTTCAAGCCCCACGCGGGATCCGTCAGCGTGCCAACGGGCATCGATACCGTGAGCACCATGGAGTTCACGGGCGACGCGTCCACGGGGTAGACCTGCTGATTCTGGATGTTGACCTGGGCGGACACCGCGTGGATGGTCTCGCCAGAGGTGGAGTTGCTGAACGCGTCCACGTATACCGCTGAGGCGCTCAAGAACTCGACGCCACTACCGCCAGTGAGGGACGCTGCTGCTGCAGGCGCGGCCGATGCGAAGACAATCGCGGGTGTAGCCCAAGCGATGCCGCGAACGACGTTGCGGCGTGACACCTGAAAAGAAGAAGCGTTCGGCGAGGCAGACATGGTCAACATTCCCTGACATGAGTTGTTGGCGCAGCCCCACAGGAGGCCGCGCCCCCTTGCTTGAGTCAGTCCATTTTAACCCGGAATGTTGAGGTAGGAAACAGAGTCCGACATGCGGTCAGAGCACACCCCGCTAGGCAATCACCCCGGGCGTCACCAACGTGGCACCATTCGCATCAATGGCATACGCATTGAGGCGCACACGAGTTGCCGCACTCGACACCCGCACCCACAAGTTGTCAAGGTTCCCACCCGACCACGGCGGGATGGGATACGTCACGGTGCCGCCCACAAAGCCCAAGGTGGCAGTAAACACGCCATTCACCAGCTGAGGAGTCCCCCGAACCTGCCAGGCGTAGGTGGACGGGATCCCTACAGCATTGTTGATGCCCCACATCAGCGGACTGGTGACGTTGTTGACCTCGATCGTCACCCACACGTCCACCAGACTCGCGGCGGGGGGGTTTTCCTGGAGCGGCTTGTACTGCAGATATGTACTGAGCGTTTGAGCCCTGACAGACCCCACGCCATCGACGCTGTAGCTCTTGCGGTCATGACCGCGCACATTGTTCACCAGCGTGCCTTGTGGCGAAGGCGCTTCTGAGGCGGCGAACGCCGGCGCAGCAGACGCCGCCACGATAGTGGGGGCCAGCCAGGCCGCTCCCACCAAAACACGGCGTCGAGAAAGTCCACCTGCGTGTGCGGGCGCAGGCGCATCAAAATCAAGTGCGGTTGCCATCGTCCTCAGCGTTCCCTCATATCCGGCCTTGCGACCGGGTCACAGCGTGCGACGGACAGGCGCACGCTGGTGCGAAAAGTTCTCGCGGTTGCTCATCTTAAGCAATGAGAGGTGTGAGAAAACTCACTATGACGCGATTCGGCGTTTCCAATCGTGAGAACGGATAAAACGGGCACCACTCATCGACCGGATGAATGCACCATCAACCCCTGGTCGACCAACGGCGCAAGAATCGCCATCAGCACCTCATGAATATTGCCCGTACTGGGCTTACCAAAAACTTCCACCAACGCCACCTGAAGCTCTGCAACGGGCACCCCACCCCACGCCACACGCATCGCTTCCGCCGCCACCGGCGACAGCAGGTACACATGAGAACCCGCCAACACCAGCATCTCGCCGTCCCGTTCCAAGAAGTCGTCAGCCCGCGACGTCACCACGGCATCGGCCGGCAAGGACAACGGGGGCTGCGGAGGAGGTGGCTTCATCGCCCCCCACCTCCCTGCTCGCCCGCCACAAGCGCAGGAACCACGCCCACCACATCGGCAGCATCGGCGTAAGTCAGCCGCACCAGACCCCCCACCGCCTCGGCAAGATCCGCGAGATCATGCAACTTCCCGGGTAGACGCGGCAAATACGACACCTGAGACGCAACCTCTGCGAGGCCCCGAAGCAACGGAATGCCTTCAAACCGCGGCGGCCCCACCCGGCCAGGGATGCGTTCCAACAACACCAACCGCGTCAACCGGACCTGCGCAGGAGCAGGCAGAAGATCCAACGAGTCCGCCGACCACTGCTCCTTCATCCCCAACTCCGGGTCCGTAATGATCGACAACGGCTTGGGGTACGGGAACACCCGCTGCCGGAAGTCAACAGCCAAGGTTTCATCCGTGACATAACCAAAGTGTGCGCCCAAGACACGAGCCAGGGTGGTCTTGCCAGTCCCCGACGGCGCCACGAACCCCACCGCACGCCCATCCGGCAATGCCACGGCCGCCGCATGCAGCATCACCAGTTGCCCCGCCCGCGCATCAATCGCCCGCACCGTCACAGTCGACGTCAGATGGTGGAGAGCCTCGTCTATCGTCGCGTACGCCAGATGCCCCGCACGACGTGCCCCCACACGGTCCTCATGGCGGTCAAGAACCGACACATGAACCGTGACCTCAGGCTCACGAGGGTCCTGGCGGACCAGCCGGCTCCACACCAGACCCACCGCCCGCGCTAGGCGCTCAGGATCGTCCCCGTCACACACCAGCCGCACCGCCACACCAAAGGCATCGATGTCGACCGTCGTGGACCGCGCAGAGCCCGTCCCCGATGCCGCACCGGCTCCGGGGACGATCGCGGCCCACACATCGGCCAGCCAGTCGCACGCGAAGGCAATGCGTTCGAAGAGCCGGCGCTCCTGCTCGTCGTCGTAGGCCTCGTCATCAAGGTCGAAGTCCGGGTCCACGGCCACAGCAGAACGCCTCCGACTCAACAACCCAGGGTGTTCTGCGAGCGGCGCCATCTCTGCGACCTCGCTGTAGAGATGCCCAATCTCCGAAATGGTGAAAGTGCGGGACTCCGCACTGGGGAACTGCTCGACCACATCGTCGTGAACGTCCATACGGGCAGTGATGATCATGTCCGCACGATCAACCAACGCGCGGTTCAGTGTGCGCGCCACATAGCCATCAGGGTTGCCGCCGTGACGCGTAATTGCCTCGGCGCTCCGCACCTCCATGGGTTTTCCATCACACACCTCCACACCAGCACTGACAACGCGGATGGCGTTCAGGGGAATGGCACGTTCAGCGAGCTGAAGTCGCATCAACCGTTCAGCGACGGGAGCCATGAACACACCCGTGCGACCCACCATCAGCACACGAAACGGGGCATGCGCAGCGGTGGACATGGCTACCGTCCCGCGCCCGGCGCCTTAGACCGCTTGACTCGCGGCCTGCCCGGCTTTCCCGCGTCGGCATACTCATAGGAGTAGCCGTAATAGTGCGAATCAGGCCCCTTGCGAGACATCCCGGTGAGGATGACGCCCAGGGCGCGACCCTTCACCTTGTCGATGCTCTGGAGCGACCTATCGAGGATGTCAACGGTGGTCTTGCCTGCCCGCGCCACCACCAAAGCGCCATCGGTACGTGCCGTCAGGATCGCCGCGTCGGTGACGGGGATCAGAGGCGGGGCGTCGATCAGGATGATGGCGCTCGAGTCCAGGCTCCGCAACGTGTCCTGCATGAGGGTTGACCCCAGCAGCTCAGACGGGTTCGGCGGCGTAGAACCGGAGCCGAGGACCCACAAGTCTCCGGACGTGCCGTAAGGCTGCAACACATCATCGAGCGTGGCGCGGCCAACCAACACATCCGTGAGGCCAGCCCCCTTCACCAAGCCCAAATAGTCCACCACTCGCGAGCGCCGCAGATCACCATCCACGATGATCACCTTCTGCCCCGACTCTGAGATCGCCTGAGCGAGCTTGATGGTGATCGTGGACTTGCCGTCTCCGGGAAGCGGGCTCGTCACCACAATGAGGCGCGGCGGATTGTCCACATCCATGAACTGCAAGTTGGTCCGCAGTTCGCGGATCGACTCCTCCGTCGCAAAGTCCGGGCTCGCCTTCACAATGCCGTTCTTCGCGATGTCCGCATCAAACGGCACCGCGCCAAGCACCGGCAGCGTGAACTCCTTGGTCACCGACTCAGGAGTGCGCAGTCTGCGGTCCAGCGCCGCACGGATCAAGGCGTAGGTCACACCCGCCGCGAATCCCAGCACCAGTCCCAACGCCACGGCAAAGCGGACGTTTGGCGAACTCGGAGATCCGGGCAGTGTCGCCGAATCCAAAGTCTGCAGACGCACCACGCTCGCGTCGTTTGCTGGAAGATCGGCGGGGTCGGTCACGCCGTTCTCCAACATGGCCACGGCCTGACTCATCCCCGCCACCCACGACTCGGCCAACTCTTGCGCTTCTTCCGGCGAGGCCCCAGTCGCACTGACTTGAAGAACAGCAGAGTCATCCGGATTGCTGACTGACACCCGGCCCACAAGCGAATCCGAAGATGACGTCAGCCCCAAATCGTCGATGACGTACTCCGCCACAGCTCGCGATTGACCAATGTCGAGGTACGACTGCACTCGCGACTTTGCGTAGTTGTCACCAATCAGCGCTTGGTTGATGTCCTCACTGACACCTGTAGTGATGATGGCGGAAGCGTTCGCGGTGTAAACCTTCGGCTGCGTGAGCGTGTAGCCATATGCGAGTGCCCCGCCCAACAGCGTGGCAAGTACGATCGCGACCCAATAGGCGCGGAACACCTTGCCAAAGTCACTCAGTTCCATGGCCACTCCAATCGCAACCTGCTACTTGCCAGGCTACTTGAGAGTGCGCCTATTCCAGGAAACCGCGCTGACGCAGCCCTTCAACAAAGGCCAGCACATCGGTCCGGATTCTCGCGTCAAGGTCCGCATTTCCCGTCAGCAACGACTCCCCAATCTCCGTCACCGATCGGACGCCGTCAACTCTGGCCCAGATGTCCTGAGCGCTGCCCTCCAACACGGTCGGTGTCTGGTCATCATCGAGCCTGCTCAGTGCCAGCAGGTACACAGCGCCACCTAGCGAGACCTCGGCTAGGTCCGGAGCCTTGCGCAGGGCACTCATGAACGACGCCCTGACCGTGCCGCCCACGCCGCCTTGAGCGCACGCGGAAGCTGCCACACCCCACGGCCCCACCGACGGACCCGTGCAGCCACGAGCGCACGGCTGGAGTCACCCAATCCGGGGTCCACAGCCCGCAACTCCGCAGCGCTGGGCCACAAAGCCAACCGCCACAGACGGCAGCGTTCAGACCACGGCTTCCCGCGCATGCCTGACACTAGGTTTCCTGCGAACACGGGGCCTGCGAGTCTGCGCGCATTCCACGCGCGCAACTGCGGACTGTCAGGCACGTCGACCGCTACCCCCGCGCGCGAGAACGTCTCCACCAGCGGGCCTACCGCTCCCGTCTGGAATGCCAAGTCAACCAGTGCGTCGCGCTCGTCAGGCTCCAACTCCGCGATGACGTCAACAATCATGTCGAGTTCAGTGTCCATGCGGGGGCCGGCGTCGACAGTGCGTAGGGCATGCAAGGCTCCCACTTGGATGGCTCCGGCACGGTTGGGGATCCAGACATCACGGCCCGCGACTTCGACATGTTCCCTGAGTGCCCACAGCGCTTCAAAGGTCGCCTGAGGATCCTCCAAGAAACCCGGAAAGCGTCGGTGCAAGTCAATGTCACACGGCCACTGTGCATGGATCAATGACTCCGAATGCGGGTCAAGGTTGGCCGACACCGCATACATGGGGCGAGGCGCCCACCCCGCCTGGGCGAGGGACTCAAGGAGAGTGTCGTAACCGGCGGGGTCAACTAAGACGTCAACGTCAGCGCTCACGCGGGGTTGACGAAGGCCATGGACTTCTGCGGAGATTCCTTTGATGACGAGGGCACGCACGCCCACGGATTCGGCCCGATGCATCACTAACGCAGTCGCGAGCGGCACCGCAGCGCGCAACGGGAGCGCGTCACCTACTGGTCCCGACACGAGCGAGTCCACCCTTCCGTCGGCGGCACCGCCGACTTGCACGGCTAGTGTACGAGTATGCGTCTAAGGTGGCAGTTTGCCTGGCTCAGCACCGGCCGGGTGCTGACTGCCGGAGTGCAAGCTGTCACTATCGCGCTCGTGGCACGCCACTCGAGCTTGGCGGAGATGGCGCTACTCACTTCGCTGTTGGGCATCACGATGGTGGTGCAAGCTGCGGGCGACTTTGGACTTGGCGGCTTGCTGATTCGCACGTCAGCCACGACCACCAACCCCACACTCGCGCGTGCCGTGGCGACCGCGGCTGATCTCAGTTCAGTCCTCATCGCTGTCGTCTACGGCGCCGTCATGGCTGTCCTGGCCGCAACGACCGCTGTTCCCGCGTGGGCGGTGGTGCTTGCCGTAATGGCAGGGGCGGAAAAGAACATGATTGTGCGGTTGGGGGTGTCGACGGCGCATGGCCGTGCGGACCAGGCTGCACGGGTGTACCTCCTGCGCCGAGTGACAACGTTTGCTGGCTTCGGCATCGCCATTCTGTTCAGCGCGGGCAGCATGGCGGCATATGTCCTCGCCGACCTCGTGGCAGTCTCCGTCGGTCTTGGAGTCGCACATCATCTCTCCGGCACTCACCTCAGCCCCCGAGCCCGTCCCACCCGAGAGTCGCTGACCGTAGCCGTGGTTTCTGGGCGCCCCTTCTGGGTGAACACCCTCTCCGCCCAAGTTCGCAACCTTGACGCTGCCATCGCATCCACCGTTGGTGGCGCGACCGCAGGGGCCTACTACGGACTCACCAGCCGACTCATCGGCCCCCTACGCCTCCTGCCCGACGCGCTGGCCGGCGTACTCATGCCCGCCGTCGCGCGTCCTGAGGGCACCTCACCACGCCGGGCAGTGCGCATCATGTGGCTCGTCTCAGCGGTAAGCGTGGCGGGCTACGGCGCCGCCGCACTCGTCACGCCCTGGGTGGTGCCATGGCTGCTGGGGGCCCAGTATGAACCCGCAGTCCTCACCATCCAAATCGCGATGCTGGGACTGCCTCTGGCCACCTGTTCACAGTTGTGTGGCGCGATCCTCCAGGGCGCCGGACACCCGCGCGCAGTTGCAACCGCGGCGTTGGTGGGATCGATGACATGCGTGATCGGCGTAGCCGCAGGAACCGCACTAGGCGGCGCACCCGCAGCAGCTGTAGCGCTCGGCGCCTCCTACGCAGTCCAAGCAGCACTCCTCCTTGCCAGCATTCGTCGGACCCGCATCACGCGTTAGCGCACCGTTCAGCGTCGCCACCGGCACAACAGATAGTCTGGGAAAGCCTGGACACGACCAGACACGAGAGCACGCTCGTGCGGTCCTTTGCGAAGCGGAGAGGTGGGCAACGTGTCGCACTACAAACGCGTAGCCCCTCACCGCGCGAAGGCTACGCTCGTAGACCCTTGGTGGGGCATGGCGGTCGTGACGCTATTTGGTGCGATGACACTAGCCGCCATTTTCCGTTTCACACCAGCAAGCGCGAACTCGATTGCGGAACTGCTCCTGTCACTCGTAATCATCGTCTCGAGTGTCGAGTACGCGCGGCTCCTGTCGGCGCGCAAGGTGCGGCTGTATCAGATGACGACATGGATGTTCATCTACCTGTTCCTAGGCGTCGCACCACTCGTCCAGCTGCGAGTCGGGCACGTCGGCAACATCCCTACCCTGCCCGTGCAGTACTTCGATGAAGCGGCTGCGCTCGTATTGCTCTCAATGCTCGGCCTGCTCGTGGGTTCCCGCCTTGTGCGAGACAATCCCGCCGGTGCAGTCGCCGGGCCTGCACAGCGAGTCCGAGCGATATCTGGGCGCCGGACCACGGTCGCAGTAGTTGCTTGTCTCGCAGTTGCGGCAGCTTACGTCGCCATTGTTTCGCCAAGGGCATTCCTGCAATCTCGAGAGGACTCGGGCGACCTCAAGTCCGAGGCGCTTGGCGACTCCGCGGTCAATGTCATCTTCGCTGACGTTGCGACGCTAGGGCTCATGGCCGCGGTGGTGTGTGGCCTGGTTGCGCGGAGGGCAGCACTGCGGCAGGGCTCTGCGGTCAATCCCCTGCTTTTGTGGACTGGTGTAGCAGCGGTGCTCTTCGTTATCAACCCGATCAGTTCGTCCCGTTACTCCTTCGGCACGGCGGCCTTGGCACTACTTGCTGCCGTGGGTGCTTTCAGCACAGTCCACCGGTTTCGCCTGGCCGCATTCACGGCTCCCATCGCCATGGTGGTACTTTTCCCGATCCTCGATACGTTCCGGCACACTCTCGACACTTCGGTCGAACGCGAAGGCGTTTCGGACGCACTCACGTCTGGCGACTTTGACGCGTTTGCACAGCTGGCGAACACAGTCGGGTATGTCAGTTCGGAGGGCCTCACCTGGGGCTATCAACTTCTTGGAAGCGTCATGTTCTTCGTGCCTCGAGCCTTGTGGCCGAGCAAGCCGCTCGACACAGGAGTCTTGCTCGCCGAACACGAGGGGTATAACTTCACCAACCTCTCAGCCCCCCTGCAGGCCGAGGCCTACATCAACTTCGGGATCGCTGGCGTAGCCTGCACCTTCGGAGTACTTGGCTACGTGTTTGAGAAGCTCGATCGTGCATCTCACGCCAGTATTGCGATAGGCGGACTGCCGACTCCACTCGCCTGCGTGCTGCCCTTCTACACGATCATTCTCATGCGTGGATCGCTACTTCAAGCAATGGCAGGTTTCGCCGTCATTGTCGCCGTCGTTTGGTGGAGCAGCACTCGCTCCCTGCCCGGAAATCACAAACCTCCCGTTCAGCGTGCATCGAGCTACGCGCGGGCGCACTCCAACCGGGTAGTCACTACGGGCGCAACGACCCAACTCTCAGCACACAGTTCACGAAGTTCTGCGCTACGTCATCAACGTCGTAAAGCAGCTCAGGCTCGCCCCGAAGCGGACTCTCCATGAGTGTCAGCGCCGCGGAGGCAAAGGCCTGAGGGTCATCGGGAAGTTTCTGTAGCCACGGCTCTCGGAGAAACTCAATCTCTGGAGCGTGGAATGCGTAGTCTGTCGTGTAGAGCGGCAAACCCAAAGCAACCGCATCGACCGCTACGAGTCCCACGCGTCCAGGAACCCAGATGGCGGACGCGCTCGCAGACACGGCACCGAGTTGACTCCTGCCAACGCGTCCAACGAAATGCACGTCGCCGGCCGCGGCGGCTTCTTCCACACGCGCACGTTCGACTCCGTCCCCACACACGATCAATCGAGAGCCATCATTAAGTCCTCGTAGGGCTTGTGCTGCCGCGATCAAGAAGTCAATGCGCTTCGAGGCGTCAAGGCCACCCACGTAAAGCGCGTGGGGTCCGCCGCCCAAGCGTTGACGCAAGTCGTCGCCTTCACCGCTACTAGCCGCTTCCATCCGCGCGCGACGCGCCACGTGGGTATCCACAGCATTTCCGATTGCGACAACAGAATCGGGATCGCCACCCAAGGATCTGACCACATGGTCACGGCCGCCCTCCGTGTACGTCATCACGCCGGCCACGCGCGATACGAGTAGTCGCTTCAGCTGTTCGTTCACACGATTGGTGCGCGTCACGTACGGCTTGCCGTGCCCCCACAGCACGACTTTGCGCGCACCATGAGGAGGAACGCCCCACGCAAGCATGTTCTTTGCATCAAACTCGGTGACGAGGACGTCCGCTCCCTTGAGGTCGCGAGGCAACGTGCGGCATCGCACAAGCCTGCCGCCTAGGTTCAGGGCCCGGGAAGGAACGTCCCGGTGCCAGGGGCCACCCCTAGATTCGTCACCTCGCTGCGCTTGAAGTCGCGAAGGCTTCCCCGCGGCAACAACGAACTCTGCCCCTGCATCCGAGAGACGCGTAGCGATGGCATTGAACAGCGGGATCCTGTACTCGGGGACATACGACTGCGTCAGGACTACCTTCATTAGCCCCACTTCCCATACACGGACTCCAGTCGGTCCACAATGTGCCCCATCGAGAACTCTCGTGCCACCAGTGCTGTCGCGTTCGCCCCGCGCTGCACTCGCGCACGCAGGCTGTCAGCGAGTGTCTCCATCGCTTCTGGAAGATCAGACAGATCGTCGCGTACCACGATCCCAGCGTCGGCGCTGCGGACCGCTGTGGACAACCCGCACGACTCTGCGACGATGACCGGCAACCCGACCGACATCGCTTCCAAGACCGCCATGGGGAAGGGTTCGTCCCTCGACGGCAGCACAAAGACGTCTGCATTCAGGAGTCGCTGGCTGACCTCGTCGCTCGCCAGTGCCGGCTCTCGGCTCAACCACATGGGGTACTCGTCAACCAAACGCTGAACGCGCGGTCCTTCACCCTCGTCCGGCCCAGCAACCACGCCGACGACCGAGTGGCCCTGCTTCCGTAGTGCGACCACGCCTTCGAGCAACGCTGTAGGCCGCTTCCGGTGATGGAGTCGACTGATGAAGATGAACTCCGTTGACGCAACGTCAGACCACTGCTTTTGGCTGGCTACGCGAGGCACGCCGTTGGTAAGCCGCTGAAGTTGAACTCCCGAACCGGCCACCTCAACGAGCTCCTGTGCTTCGCGATCCGTGAGATAGCAAACTGCAGCGGCACGCCGCAGGTGACGCCGAGTGAACCCTGCATCAAGAAGCTTGCCCAAAACCCGAGTCGTGGGGTCAACCATGCCGTGACATTGAAGGACCACCTTCACGTCTACCCCGCGAAACACCGTAGCTGCAGGCACAGCAACCAGGTCGCGAGCGTAGTGAATGTGAACGACGTCGAAGTCACGACGGTGCCGTCGAAGCCACTTCATCATCGAGGGGGACGCTACTCCGGCGAAGCCCAACCCTGGCAACACCTGCCGCGCGGGGAAGGCCGTGATGGTGACGTCGTCGACCTCATGCGGCGGATTCTCGTAACCTCGGTAACTCGCGACTAGTTCAACCTCATGACCTCTGGCCCTGAGCTCCCGTACCTGGTTGACCGCTACACGCAACGGTCCGCCGTACGCGGAGTCGGGTGAGACAAGCGTCACGACTTGCAGGATTCTCATGCTCAAGGCCTCTCCGTCGGGAAGCGCTTGCCCACTACCTTCATTGGATTCCCCTGAACCACCAGTCCATCAGCGACGTTGCCATGCACCACCGTCATGGGACGGACTAGAACTGAACGTCCGACCTGAGCACCACCCAAGATCATGCACCGGCTCGTCACCCAAACCCCGTCGTCGACCGTAATAGGTTTGACCACAAGCCCCATATCCGTAGCGTGACGATGAGAACCTGTGGTGAGGAATGAACCCTGGGAGATCACGACATCACGACCGATGCGTATGTTGCCCTGGTTGTGGAACCACACTCCGTCCCCGATCCAGCAGTCGTTTCCTATCTCAAGGTTCCACGGCGAGTGAACTCGGGTCCGCGGGCGAAAAACCACCCCCGTCCCAATGGACGCACCAAACATCCTCAGCACACTCACACGAATCCGAGATGACACTTGCATTGGATTTGTGACGAACAGAAGCTCAGCGATCCCCCACAGAATCATCACTGCGGTAGACCTGCCCCAAGACTCGCGTGACCCCGGTGCGCGCCCTAAAGGCACAACAGGTATATCTGACGGTACGTCACGCTCTGACATGCGTCACCTCTCCAAACAGATTGGGAAGTAGTGTGAGGGTGTGCGAGTCACTATTTTAGGTCTCAACTTTGCGCCGGAAACGACGGGGATCGCCCCGTATACGTCCGCTCTCGCGTCCGATCTAGCGCGCACAGAAAATGACGTCAGGGTTGTCACCACGTACCCACACTATCCAGCATGGCGCCGCGACAAGCAGGCAGACCTCCATGCGGGAACACCGCAGAACCCGCGCCTCTCGGTCAAGCGTTGCGCCCATTACGTTCCCAACCCTCCCCGCGGCCTCCGCCGGGTGCTGTCCGAGGTCTCGTACGGACTGCGAGCCGTGTTGTCCGGGTGGCACCGCCCCGACACGATCCTCATTGTGTCGCCGGCCCTTTTCGCGAGCGCCATCGTGGCTCTTCGTGCCTTGTTGTATCGCCGCGCTCATCGCGTCGCATGGGTCCAAGACCTCTACACCGTCGGCCTTGCCGAGACATCCGGAGCCAGTCGGCGAACGATACGCATCATGGCTTTCATCGAGGGATGGACCCTGCGCAGGTGCCACACGGTCGTCACGATAGATGAGGCAATGTCGAGACAGATCGTCGCGCAGCTGCGCATGCCTGAATCACGTGTCCAAGTCATCAAGAACTGGACGCACATCACGACGAGATCGACGAGCCAAGAGGAAGCCCGCCGCACTTTGGGCTGGCCAACCAACGCTTTTATCGGTTTGCACGCAGGCAACATGGGCGTCAAGCAAGGCCTTCGGACTGTCCTCGATTCTGCCGAGATCGCGGCTCAGTCCGCTCCTTCGCTGGCGTTTTACTTCGTAGGCGATGGTGCTGAGCGGCACTCGCTAGAAGAGCAAGCACACGACGCGACGAACGTTTCGTTCGTGGACCCGCTGCCGGAGGACACTTTTCCCCTGGCCCTTGTCGCCGCCGATGCCCTACTCGTGAACGAACTTCCAGGAGTACGTGAGATGGCCACGCCCAGCAAACTCACCAGTTACCTGGTGGCCGGACGCCCTGTAGTGGCTTGCGTGGACCCCAACGGGATCGTTGCACGCATCATTGGAGAGTCACGCGCGGGACTCGTCGTTCCCTCTGGCGATGGCGCAGCGTTGGCGTCCGCTCTCGACGATCTGCGGCGAGATCCAGACCGCGCCAAGGCACTCGGCTTGAACGCTGCACGCTATGCACAACACAAGTTCGGTGCCCGTGACGCGCTTGCGCAATGGTCGGAGGCGCTCAAGCGCGACGTCACGAGAGTCTGAGATCCAGGGAGCGCTCAATGGAGTTCTTGACACACGCAGTTCGGACTGCGATGAGGCTGACTCCGGCAAGGCCACGCGTGTGTGTTGTGGGGCACCCAGCAACAGATGAGAATGCGATTGTCGCAGCCATAGCTGTTGCGAGGCGGACGGAATCGCCTGTCGACCTGTTGACCTCCGACACCGCGCTGACCGGGCGCCATCTTGAGACAGTCAACTCGTGGCTGGGACACGCGATCCTCCCGGAGAACATCACAGTGGAACGGAGGCAGCGGAGAAGCGACCTTCGTCACGTGATCCAGGACAGCCTTGTCCTCTACACACACGGATTTGCGACATCACCGCGCCCGGCTGGCAGACGCATGCATGTCAACCTCTGGCATGGCTACGGGCCCAAGCGAACCGCAAACCAGGAGTTTCGCAACCGCATCGGGGCGAACGCGATCGCTTCGAACGCCACCTCATGGATTCCGCAGATCATCGAGGACCTATCGATGCGGGATCCACGTGTTATCCCAGGGAATCCTCGTGAGGCCCTCATGAGCCCTGAGCAGACCGGACTTGCCGCAGAACGACTCAACATTTCTGCCCCCTACGTCCTATGGCTTCCGACCTACAGGGAGTCCACGGCTACCCATCACGCGGCCCTCCACGATGGCACCCCGTTCTCAGCCGTCACACATAGTGAAGTGATGGAGACGTTGCGACGGGCTGCCGAAGACAACGGAGTCACCATCGTCGTCAAGCCGCACCCACTGGATTCGTTCGACTGGAGCCAGATGGGCATGCGCATCATCACTGATGCCGAGCTGGCTGCAGCTCGTGTCCCCTTCTACGGACTCATCGGCGCTGCGAATGGAATGGTGAGCGACTACTCGAGTGTTTGGGTTGAATTTATGCACCTCAACAAGCCGATCCTGCTTGTTCTGCCGGATCTTGCTGCCTTCAAGTCCACTCGGGGCCTCAACCAGCCAAACTTCGCCGACTTCATGCAGCCTTGGATTGCGGCCTCACATGACCAAGTTGCGCGATTCATGCAACAGTGCCGCGATGGCGACACTGTCACCTACGACGGTCCTCGAGAGGTGCTCGGGCTCCGCACTTATGACAGCATTCTTAAAGAGTTCGGCGATGCAGTTGCAACACTTGCAACCGAGCGTCGTACTCCTGCGATCTTGAGGAGGGCAGGCGAATGAGCAAAACCGCATTCATCACCGGAATTACCGGCCAGGATGGCTCCTACCTTGCTGAGTTGTTGCTTCGCAAAGGCTACGAGGTCCACGGGCTGATTCGGCGCGCCTCCACCTTCAACACCAGCCGCATCGACCACCTCTATGAAGACCCGCACGACAAGGGCGTGCGCCTGCATTTGCACTACGGCGACTTGTCCGATGGCTCCCGCTTGGTGAGTTTGTTGTCGGACATCAACCCTGACGAGGTCTACAACCTTGCTGCCCAATCGCATGTGCGCGTCAGCTTCGATGAGCCGCAGCACACTGGCGACGTCACCGGCTTGGGCACTACCCGCATGTTGGAGGCGGTGCGCAAAGCGGGAATCGACACCAGGATCTATCAAGCCTCGACGTCGGAAATGTTTGGTGCAACGCCCCCGCCCCAGGGTGAGGACACCCCGTTTTATCCACGCAGCCCGTACGGTGCAGCCAAGGTCTACTCGTACTGGATGACCCGGAACTACCGCGAGGCTTACGACATGTACGCCGTGAACGGGATCCTGTTCAATCACGAGTCTCCGCGCCGCGGCGAGACCTTTGTGACACGCAAGATCACCCGCGCGGTGGCGCGCATTCAGGCCGGCCTGCAAGAGAGCCTGTATCTGGGCAACTTGGACGCGATCAGAGACTGGGGCTACGCACCCGAGTACGTCGAGGGAATGTGGCGCACTTTGCAGGCCGATGCTCCTACGGACTATGTACTCGCGACGGGCGTGGGTATCACCGTGGAACAGTTCTTGGAAGGCGCGTTTGACGCTGCCGGCCTGCAGTGGCGCGACCACGTGAAGTTCGACGAACGCTACCTACGCCCCACCGAGGTCGATGCGCTCATCGGAGACGCCAGCAAAGCCGAGCGCGAACTGGGCTGGAAGGCGACCGTGCATGGGCCCGAACTCGCGCGGCTCATGGTGGAAGCGGACATGCAGGAACTTGCCCACCAAGGAACTCCCTGGATCGACCGTGTTGACCTCCCCAGTTGGGATGCGTAACCGTGGGCTCGACCGCGTTCACCCCCGGCCCGCTTGACCGGGACTCCACGTTCTACGTCGCGGGGCATCGAGGTCTCGTGGGCTCGGCGGTCTGGCGTCACCTTGAAACCCAAGGCTTCACCCACCTGCGCGGCGCGGCTTCCACCGAGCTTGACCTCAAAGACCGTGACGCGACCTTTGCGTACATGCGAAGCGCCCAGCCCCGCTACGTGATGCTGGCCGCCGCGAAAGTGGGCGGCATCCTTGCCAACAACACGTACCCGGTGGACTTCCTGTCAGACAACATCAGGATCCAGACCAACGTGATTGACGCCGCGCTCGACGTGGGCGTGGAACGCCTCCTGTTCCTTGGATCGAGCTGCATCTACCCCAAACTTGCAGCACAACCCATACGGGAAGACTCGCTCCTGACGGGACACCTGGAACCCACCAACGACGCCTACGCCATCGCGAAGATTGCAGGAATCCTGCACGTTCAGGCAGCGCGGCGTCAGTACGGCGTGCCGTGGATCTCCGCGATGCCCACCAACCTGTACGGGCCGAACGACAATTTCTCCCCGCAAGGTTCCCACGTACTCCCCGCGCTCATCCGCCGCTACGACGAAGCCGTCAGGGCTGGGGCAAGCACCGTCACCAACTGGGGCACCGGCTCGCCCCGGCGCGAGTTCATGCACGCGGACGACATGGCCGCCGCGTGCCTGCACCTCCTGGAACACTATGACGGCCCCACCCAAGTGAATGTCGGCACGGGCACAGACGTCACCATCAAGGAGATCGCCCACACCATCGCGGAAGTGACGGGCTTCAACGGCACCACCGCATGGGACACCTCCAAACCCGACGGAACCCCCCAAAAGCTCTTGGACATCTCCACGCTGCGTGACAGCGGGTGGGAAGCCGGCATCGGCCTCACCGAAGGCATGGAACGCACCGTTGCGTGGTACCGCAAACACCGCGACAGTTTGCGCGGATAGACAGCAGCGCTAGTACGCGCCCTTGCCTGCGATCACGGCCCAGACGGTACGCAACACAATCACGGTGTCCCCACCGATCGACCAGTTCTCCGCGTAGTACAGGTCAAGCCGGACACTCTGCTCCCAGTCCAGGTCAGACCGTCCCGACACCTGCCACAGACCAGTAAGTCCCGGCTTCACCAACTGACGCCGCGCCACATCGTGGCCCCACTGCTCCACCTCACTCGGCAGAGGCGGACGCGGCCCCACGATCGCCATGTCTCCCCGAACCACGTTGATCAGTTGGGGCAGCTCATCAAGCGAGAAACGCCGCAGGAACCTCCCCACAGAGGTCACCCGCGGATCGTCACGCATCTTGAACAGCACTTCGTTCCCAGGATCGTCCTCACGGCGTTCCAGCTCGGCCGCGCGCTGGTCCGCATCCGTGTACATGGAACGGAACTTCAGCATGGTGAACTCACGGTGGTTGAGACCCACCCTGGTTTGTCTAAAGAACACCGGTCCCGGACTCGTGGCCTTCACCGCTATGGCGATCACAAGCATCGGCACTGCAGCAAGGATCAGTCCCAAGACCCCCCACACGCGGTCCACGGTGTACTTCAGGACAAACTTGCCGCCACGGAACTGAGGCTCATCCACGTGAAGCAGCGGCAAACCCTCGACGGGACTGACAACGACACGGGGACCCGTGACCTCGGCCATCGCGGGCGCGATGATGAGCCCCACACCGCTGCCTTCGAGCGCCCACCCCAACCGGCGCGCTTCCGTGGTCGACATCTCGTCCGTGCCCGACAAGATCAGAAACTCCGCGTCCACCTGTTTGGCAATCTCCGGAGCATCCAGGATCGAACCGAGAACCGGCACGTCAGCAACATCGTCGGCAAGTTCACCCCGGCTGGTGGGAGGCAGACACACGCCGATGACGTTGTATCCCGCACGTCGCGCGCGCCTGAGGCGTCGAATCATTTCTTCAGACTGCTTGAGCGGGCCAACCACGATCGCCTGCGCCAGCAGATAGCCACGGTCCCGCTGGTGGTGGACCTTGAGACGCCACAAGGCCCGTCCACCCATCAAGGCGAGAGTTCCTAGTGGTAGCGCGAACAGCAGGTACCCGCGACTGATTTCCCACTGCGTCAGAAAGCCCACAATCGCGATAGCAGCGAAGGTCCGGAAGGCAGCACGCAGAATGCGTTGAAACTCTTGTGGACCATGGCCCAGCACGCGGACCTCGTACGCTTTGGCTCCCACCATCTGGACTGCCCACAGCACAGAGATCGCCAAGGTGACAAACCAGTAGGCGGGCGCGGACGGGCCCGCGACTGGCTCAAAGAAATCTGGACCAAAACGCACCAGGTGAGCCACAAGCATGATGGCAGCGATGACGATGACGTCCGTCACTAGTAGGCGGCGGCGGTACTTGCGGGCCCAGCCGTGCCCCCCGCCCATGCGCTCCGTCGACGCAGCCCCGGGGGTGTTGCCTGCGTCAGTCACGGATACCCCCCGGAAGTTCAGGCCTCTTGTTCGCGCCGGCGGCGGCGCACCGCGATGATCACGACGAACGTTCCTGCCGCAACCAGCACCACGGATCCGACGATCAGCGGGGCACTGTTGGACGCACCGGTCGCGGGCAGGTTGTTGCTCGCCTCCGACCCGGTTCCGTCTTCTGCGCCGCTGTCAACGCCAGCGTCAATCACCATCACGGTCGCCGTGGTGTCGATAGCAACCTCAGCGGTGTAGCCCACAATCGTGATGGGGCCGGTGACGTCAGGGGCGTGCACCGTCCAGGTGGCCTTACCATCCACGATGGTTTTGACCTCGGAGACCTGCGCGCCAGCGATCGTGGCATCGGCACCATCAAACTCTGTCTGGATCTGTGCGTCGTCGCCCTCTTCGCCGAACACCGTGCAGGTGAAGTCGGTGACGACAGGCGTCTGCTGCGTCGAGCACTCGAGGTCTGCTTCGGGAGCGGGGTACTCGTCAGCAACCGCGGCTACGGGGACACCCAGAGTCAATGCCACGGCGGCACCAAGAGCTGCAATACGACGGATCATGTTTCCTCAACCTGCTTGAACTACTGTGCGCGGAATGGTCTCCACCGCACACAATTCTAACAATCCGGCGCGCTGACAAGCTCCTGTGTGACGAACATCCCACTCGTGGGACCAGGGGTGATGACAGTAGGGGGCACGGCAACACCCCATGCAGTGGAGGACAGCTCGTAAGTCACGACAGTCGAATCCCCCGGTGACAGCACCACGCGCGATGCGCCCAACGCTCGCCCATGGTGATGTTCAGGATGGAAGGTGGCGGTTTCGCCATCGACAGTGACGCCGTCGATCCCCATGCCCACCGGCGGGTAGACCAGGACATTGGCGTGGAACTCCGACTCTGGGACGTACACCCCGCCTCCCGAGATATACCAGGGAAGATCGGAACTCGATTCTGCATCGAGTCCGTGTCTCAACTCGATGCTCACCGAGGCCCGCACCACATCCCCGTTGGAGCACTGTTCCACCACGGTCTCCACTTCATCGTCGATGTAGTAGCCGATCTTCGACCCCGAACCGTCATTGAGGAACACACCCAGGGCATCGTCACGCTTCATGAAGTCGCCGTCGATTCCTGTGGTCGCAAGCAGCGCTTGTTCGTCGGCGTCTGCGGACCACAGCGCCAGACGCCCTTCGGCAGCAGCCCGCTCAAGCCCAGGCGCCAGTGCCGAGTTCTGGGACGACAACAGGTCTCCAAACAAGGTGCTGGCGGCGAGCGCGAAAAACGCATCCGACTGGTCGGGGTCCTCGAACTCGAAATACACCTGGTTGAGCATGATCTGAGCCACGTTGTCGCCTGTAATGGTGACGCCCGCAACATCAGTTGGCTCCATGCCGGCCAGCATGTATTGCAGCGCCACCGGGTCCACGGACAGCACACCATCGGGCGCGTCGCCGAACTCGCGTTCCCAAAACGCGCTCATCAACTCGGCCGCGCGGGGGAACTCGGGAGTGAAGTTCACGTCCTGCGGATACCAGGCCATACGTTCGGTGAAGATGCGCTGTTCGTCCTCCGTTAGTTCCGCGACAGCATCCTGCGGGGTAGCCATGGCGGCAGCAGACTCGTACTGCACCAACGTCATCAGTCCGTCGTCGATGGACATCTCCAGGATGGCGCCGGGGATGCCGCCGGAGGTTCGGGGCTCGGCATTGTTCTGCACCATGACTGCGTAGGTTCGCTCGCCGTCGGCACCGAGCATTGCGGGCAGCAGTTCCGCGGCCACGTGGGCGCCTTGGATCAGGTAGCCCACCTGCTCCATCTCGCTCGTGAGGCGTGTGACTTGGTCGGCGACCAAGCCGATGGTGCGGGAGGTGTCTAGACCGTCCAGGGCCGCCAGCTCCGTCTCGATGGTGGTTGCCGCGCCCGCCAACGTCTCCCGGTAGGGCTCTAGCACGTATGGGTCGATCCGGCCGTTGTCGATGGGCGGGACTTCCAGGACGGACAGGTCATCGATCTGGGCCAGCGGTTCGAGCGCACCGTCAGCGAGCGCCCCCACGGATGCGCCCGCTTGCTGCACCGGCACCGTCTGATCTTTGACCCATGGAATCCAGGACGCCACTGCCCAGTGCGGCCCGGAGGCGTGGGCAGCGAAGTCGTCGGCAGCGTGCTGGACGTCAAGAACGTGGGCGCTCAACGCATCGGCGTCTCTGTTGCGAACCGCTTCTTGCGCGGCGGAAGCGTGTGCTTCGAGGTCGGTGGCCGCGCCTTGGAGTTTCCAGGCATCCCACCCCAGGAGCCCCACCCACACCAGCACGAGTGTGACGAACCCCATGGTCACCCACGGCCACACACGGCGGCGCTTGTTCGTTGGAGGGGTGGACTCCTGTGCGCCTGGGGGCGGCGACGGTACCGTGGGACTTCCCTGGTGTCCGGACATTCGGAGGGGTCTCCTTTGCGACGAGAGACGGAGTCACTGTGACCAAGATCCTGACCGTATGCACGGGCAACATCTGCCGGTCGCCTGCGGCTGCGGTCCTGCTACGAGCGTACCTGGGGGATGTGGTGCGTCCGGCGAGCGCAGGCACCCATGCCGTGCCAGACGGGCAAGTCCCAGAGCCGATGCTTGCTCACCTTGATGCCAGCGGCTTCGACGCACGCTGCCACCGCGCTCACCAGTTGACGCCCGCCACGGTCAGGGAAGCCGAGGTCATTGCGACGATGACGGTGGCGCACCGCACGGAGGTCGTCAAGATGGCGCCAACGGCGATGAAGAAGACGTTTGCCTTGGGAGAGTTGGCGACGGCGGCACGCCTAGGAGTTCCGCTTGAGGGGGCCGATGTGAAGGCCCGGATCAGCGCATTGCCGGCGGCATTACAGCCTCTCCGGGGCCATCTGACGGCTGCGGGGATTCGCGACATTCCAGATCCGTACCGCAAGAATGCGGCCGCCTACGCGAAGGCCTATTCCATGATCGATGAGGACTGCCAGACCATCGCACGGTGGCTCATGACTGAGCCGCGCTGACGGCTACCGGGGTTCTTGCGCCAAGAATGAGCAGGTGACGATCGCCGTTGCTGCCACGCAGGACACGGCGCCGACGGTGAACCCTTCGTCAAGGATGTTGGCACGGTGGCCCGCGGACTCCATCCAACGCTCCACGACTTCCGCGGGGGTGGCGTCGAGTCGGCTGAGGTTTTCGCCGGTCCGCGCGCCGTCCCCACATCCCACCAGGAGCGCTTCGTGTTGCAGGTCGTCTGCGCCTGCAGCGGTTGCGGCTCGGGGTGCTGCCGCGTCTTTCAAGCATTCGTCCCAGGTAAGCGCCTCGAGGGAGCCCGCTTTCCGCTCGGTGTTGACGGCATCGAACACCTCCAGTGCGTACGCCGCGGTGTCGCGGGATTCTGCGGGCGTCGTCGCCGGCCTCGGGGTACCGCCGCTTTGGCACGCGGCGAGTATGAGCGTGACACCGATGACCCCCGTCACGGCGATACGGCCTGGGCGGCTCACGGGGTGTATCCCTGGAAGATCATCGAGCAGGCCATCCCGCCTACCGAGTCGTCTCCAGTGGCAATCTCGGAATTGTCCGCGGCGGATACCGGCACGCAACCTACCCCTGCGATCTCGAAGGCGGGGTCCACCAGGTTCGGGTACTGCGTGGAGTTCGACGCCCATTGGTCGACCACATCAACGGGGATCTGGTCGGAGCGAGACACGTTCTCCCCTGCATAGTCGTAGTCGCCACAGTCGGCGGGGAGGTCTTCGCGCGGCACCTCGACGGCACCGGGTAGCTGGGCGGCGCGGTCGCGCGCGTGGCCGGATAGACACTCGGATGTCTGGAGGACTGCAACGCCTTCCTCCACCCGCAGGGCGTTCACTGCCCCCAACAGTTCCGTCTCGTAGTCGGCAGCGGAAGGCAGGTCCACGCTGGACGATGACTGGGTGCAGCCCGCGAGCAACAGGGCACCCACCGCCACAAGCGCCACAGTGCGCCGTCGCATCGGCCCGGCGCTCATTCGCCCGCTCCCGCTGTGCGGCGCTCGACGCGCTGTGCCAAGAGTTCGGCGACGTGCATGCCGCGCGTACCGTGCAGGTCTTCTGCCTGGGTACGGCAACTCACGCCGTCTGCCAGGTAGATCGCGTCCTCGGGGGCGCTCCGTAGCGCGGGCAGGAGCGAGTTCTCTGCGACCGCCACGGAGGTGTCGTAGTGGCCCTTCTCGGTGCCCCAGTTACCGGCTAGTCCGCAGCATCCGGAGGTTTCGGTGATGGTCGCTCCGGCAGCTTTGAGGAGTTCCCGGTCTGCGGTGAATCCGGTTACGGAGTATTGGTGGCAGTGAGGTTGGACAACCGCGGTGACGTCGTCGAGTCGCGGTAGTTCCCAGGTGGCGCGCGGCTTGACGGGGGCGCGTCCGGTGAGGACTTCGGCGAGGGTGTAGATCCCGTTGGCGACGGCGTGGGCGCGCGGGTCATTGGGCAAGAGCTCGACCAGGTCTCCACGCAGCACCGCCGTGCACGACGGTTCGATGCCGATGATGGGGATGGAGTTCACCGCCACCGGGCCCAGGACTTCGAGGAGCCTGGTGAGCTGCTTGCGTGCGCCGTCGAGTTGGCCCGTGGAGATCCATGTGACTCCACAGCACGCAGACTGGTCGGGGATCACGACTTCGAAGCCCGCGTCTTCCAACACCGTGACGATCGCTTCCGGCACTTGGGCGTCGAGCCCGTCGGTGAACGAGTCTGCCCACAACACTACGCGGCGTTCGGTAGCGGACTCGGCCCGTGTCGAGGAGGAGCGGGCCGATGCCCGGCGGGCCTTGGCTGCCGCGCTCTTCCGGAACGGGGTCGTGGCGAACGTGGGCAGGTGGCGGCGGCTGTCCATGCCTGCGGTGGAGACGGCGAGCCTCTGGATCCAGCGCGGTTTGAGGATCGCGTTGATCAGTCGCGGGGCGACGCCAACGACCTTGAGCCACCGGGGAAGCCAGCCGATGCTGTAGTGGGTGACGGGCCGCAGCTTGCCTTGGTAGGTGCGGTGGAGCGCCTCCGACTTGTAGGCGGCCATGTCGATTCCGGAGGGGCAGTCGGAAGAGCAGGCCTTGCACGACAGGCAGAGGTCGAGGCTCTCGCGGACCTCGGGTGCCGCGAGTCCGCCGATGAGCTGGCCGTTGATCGCTTCTTGCAGGACCCGGGCACGACCACGCGTCACGTCCTTCTCATCCTTGGTCGCTTGATACGAGGGACACATGAAGCCTGATCCGGAACCGATCGCATCGGCCCTGCACTTGCCCACGCCGGTGCAGCGGTGCAGCGCTTCTGACAGGTCGCCGTGATCGTGGGCGAACGCGAAACCGTCCGTGGCGGGGGTCCGGGGTGCCGTGGGGCGCCGCAAGTCCTGGTCGAGCGGAGCCGGGTCCACCATAATGCCGGGATTGAGGTGTCCTGCTGGGTCGAACAACGCCTTGACCTGGCCAAACAACGCGAGCGCTTCGGGCGAGTACATGTGGTGGAGGAGTTCTCCGCGCGCGCGACCGTCTCCGTGTTCTCCGGACAGGGAACCACCGTGACTGGTGACCAGCGCCGCGGCGTCCTCCATGAAGGCGCGTAACGGCTGACCGCTGTCCTGCAAGGGAATGTCGAGACGCACGTGGATGCAGCCGTCACCGAAGTGGCCGAAGGGCTGCCCGGTGACCTCGTGGCGGGCCATCAGCTCGTCGAAGTCGCGCAGGTACTGCCCCAGGCGCTCCGGCGGCACGGCCGCATCTTCCCAGCCGGGCCAGCATTCCTTGTTGTCCACGCTGCGGCCTGCGAGTCCGGCGCCGTCCGCACGGATCGCCCACAACCGTGCGGCCTCCCCCGCATCGGTGAAGACGGCGACGGAACTGGTCCCGGCATCGGCCTTAATCGCGGCCAAGATCTCTTGAGCTTGGTCTTCTGTGTCAGCACCGACTTCCACGAACAACCACCCTGCACCCGGCGGCAGAGCGGGGATTGCTTGGTCGCCCTTGGCGGCACGGATGCGGTCGATGAGTCGCGCGTCAAGACCTTCGACGGCGTGGGGCTTGTGGGCCATGATCGGCATGACGGCGTCTGCGGCGGCGGGCATGTCGTCGTAACCGAAGGCTGCGGTGATCCGCACGGGAGCGATCGGCACCAGGGCAACGGTGGCTTCGAGCGTCGTCGCGAGGGTGCCTTCCGTTCCCACGAGGAACTTGGCGAGATCTCCACCCAGTTCTGGGAGCAGGTGCTGAAGCGAGTAGCCGCTGACTTGGCGGTCGAAACGACCGAACTCGGTACGGATGAGGCTCAGGTTGGCGTTGACGAGGTCTTTCAGCCCCGGAACGGTGTCGACGCCCTTACGTTGTGCGGTGATGCGTTGGCCGCTTCCGAGCACCGCGTCCAGTTCGATGACGTTGTCCGACGTCTTGCCGTAGGCCACGGCGTGAGGGCCACAGGCATTGTTGCCGATCAGCCCGCCCAGGGTGGCCCTAGTGGTAGTAGAGGGGTCCGGCCCAAAGCGCAGACCCTGGGGCGCGGCGGCCTTCTGGAGTTCGCTCAACACCAGTCCTGGTTGCACGCGCGCGGTGCGCGCTTCCGTGTCGATGCTGAGGACACGGTTCATGTAGCGGCTGGTGTCGATCACCACGGAAGGGCCGATGCTGTTGCCAGCAACGCTGGTACCTCCGCCTCGCATGGTGACGGGGGCGCGGGCAACGCGGGCAGCTTCAAGCGCGGCCAACAGATCGCTGGCATCGCGGGGGAAGACGACGACCTGGGGTGGGACTCGATAGTTGGACGCGTCCGTGGAGTATTCAGCTCGCCTGCGGGCGGAGTCGTCGACTTCTCCGTCGACGGCGGCACGCAAGAGCGCCGTCAAGTCCGTGTGCTCAGGTGCGATCGTCACGGGGTCATTGTTCCACTTGTTGTCCGCGGCAAGGTTTGGCGCAGCTGGCGGCCCTGGAGAGGGCTGCGAGACTGACGCACTGGCCCGCGAATCCCTGCTTGCTCGTTCCCAATAGTGAGAGTGATGTGGATAACCCTGCTCGATTCGTGTGACTTTTGCCACATCATCACTCAGTTGTCACTCCAGTCACATCAGCAACACCCGCAAGTTGATTCTGTGAAATATGTCACTGTTGTCTGGTCCAGCCCTGGCGCTGAGGGGGAGTCACACGGACACCCAGCCACGGCATGGAGGAATCAATGAAACTTCGCAGACGAGCGATCGCGCTGGCAAGCGCCATCGCCCTCGCCGTGGTCGGACTCGCAGCACCTGCGGCTCACGCCGGCGGATCCAAGGGAGGCGACAACGACCAGTCGTCCGGCACCACCACCCAGTGGGTCACGTGGGAAATCCCAGCGCCCGGATGCCCCAAGTTTGACGCCGACGGCGGCAATGATGCGTGGACCACAGGGAAAGCCACCGACCACGTCAATTGGGACGTCTACGGATCCACGGCCTGCAACGACTCCCCCGCCACCACGATGTGGCCCCAGACGTTGGTAGGCAAGAACTCTCACGACAAGGTCGACGGCCTCCAAGAGTGCACGTGGTACCAGGTCGACAAGATGGTCGGCAAGACGAGCAAGATCAATGCCGTCGTGGCCGACAACCAGCTGGACCACGGCGAAGACTGGGGCCTCACCAAGGAGTGGTACTTCCACTACACCGGTGGCAGCAACTGCGGCGGCCCCTCCGGCGAGCCTGCCGAGATCGACCTGTCGCTCTCTTACGTGCCCGCATGCGAGCCCGACGACACCAACACGTGGACCGTCACCAACACCAGCACCCGCGACGTGGAGTTCACCCTCTTCTATAAGAAGGGCGGCTCTTGGAAGCGCGTGCTCACTGACACCGCAACCGCCGACGGTCAAACCGTGGTCGAGACCGAACGCAAGGACGTCAAAGCAAAGATCATCTGGGGTGGAGACGACCTCATCGCCAGCGGCAAGGACACCGCGAAGTCCGGAGCGGACTACAACGGTGCGGACTGCCTCGAAACCGTCGTGGTGCCCACGCCCGTGTGGGTCGAAGACTGCGAAGCCGAGGACGGCGCGTGGACCTACGACGACGAAGCCGAAGGAATCGACTGGGCCCTCTCCGCTGTCTACGGCGGCCAGTACGTCATCGAGGCATTCCCCCAGCCGGGCTACCAGTTCCCTGCAGACGCCGTCACGATGTGGACGGCATACGACACCAACCGCAGTTGCGCGGACGACCAGACCCCTCCCGCACCGCCAGCGGGCGAAGAGCCCCCTGCTGAGGAAGAGCCCCCCAGTGAAGAACCTCCCGCGGAGGAAGAGCCCCCGGCCGAGGAATCGCCTCAGCCTGAGGCTCCTGCGGAAGACAGCGGTAACGCGTCAGAGGACGAGGACCCCATCGTGACCGCCAGCGGCGTGCTCAGTGCCGGCGCCGTCACCAGCACTGGAGCCGCACCTGCCGCCACCCCTGTGCGAGGCACCGTGACCTACACCGGGTAATACGCGGGTGCTCATCACACCTCAATGAGCACTCCGGCACCTTCGGGCCCCACTGCTACGGCAGTGGGGCCCGAACTGTTTCCCGGGCAGGCTGAGTAACGCTTTAGTGTCGCTACCACGGACTAAGGTCACGATTGTGGAAATAATCGTGTGATTTTTGCCACACGAGCCACTTGCTGTCACATGCGTCACTTCCGTCACATGCTCACGTTGCGCATGTGAGAAATCTCACTAGCGTTGAAGGCATGTTGAGGTGACCTGGGGTGCCATTTGGGGGACACCCAGCCTCGACGGGGAGGCAAGAGAATAATGAAGCTGAGGGTAAAGATCGCAGCAGTATTGTCTGCGACAGCGCTAGCAATCGTGGGGTGGGCCATTCCCGCCAACGCGGCAGATCTTGGAACAGGGCTGAAGGTGTTCCAAGCACTCCATAAAGAAGCCACCGCTGATCCGTCAGCGACACCCACCGATGACGGTGGAGGCGGCGATGACGGCGGAGGTGGCAGCACTGAACAGCCTCCTGCCACCTCTGAAGAGTCCACAGATACTGGCGATGACGCCGGTACGGAAGAAGAGGCACCCGCCGAAAGCACAGAGGACGGGACTGGTAGCGACGAGTCGACCGAGGAAGACCGCGCTCCTCCTGCCGAGGACTCAGCCACGGAAGACAGCACCGAAAGCGAAGAGCCTCCCGCTACCGAAGAAAAGAGCCCCGAAGCCCCGAGCGCCAAGTCGCTCGCCCCTGAAAGCACAGACGACGAGAGCAGCGAGCGTGTCCGTGTTTACCACGAGTGGTACACCTGGAAGATCAACGGCGAGTGCGACAAGTTCAATGCGACGACAGCGGGTGTTTACGGCCAGAACGCCGGCACCTACTCCTGCAACGACAACCCCGGCAACCAGACACTCGTCGGCAAAGGTGAGGCTACCGATCGCCGCCTCAGGGACAAGATCGAGGAATGCACCTGGTATCAGGTAGACAAGTACCTCGGAACTCGTGAAGCGATCGACGCAGTGATCGAGGACGGGATCCTCACCCACAATGGCGGAGACTCATGGGAAGACGACGCACTGACAGTCGCCTCTGGCCAGTGGTATTTCTACTACGGCGGTGACGACGAGAACGGATGCGAAGAGCCGACATACGTCGACATCTGCAAGAAGGTTCAGGGCAAGTGGACCGTCGTCAGTGTCACGGAAGAACAAGCCAACGACGAGTACAAGGACAACCCCCGACCCGTCGCAGGCGACAAGCCCTGCGGTGAAGCCACCGGCAAAGTCACGATCTGCCACGCAAACAACGGAGCTAAGGAGTATGTGGAAATCACGATCTCGTGGCACGCGATCGGCAACAAGCTCCAAACCGGCGGCGACAACCTCGACCCAATCGAGTTCGACGACGAAACCTCTGGGAATGGTCACGGCTCGCAAAAGGGCGTCCACATCGACGACATCATCCCAGCGTTCACTGTTCACGACGCAGGCGGAGGAGTCCTGTACAACTTCGCCGGTTACAACTTGGAAGACGGTGGACAGGCGATCCTAGACAGCGGGTGTCAGCCACCGGAGGACGTGTGTGAACTGATCAACGACAACGTCGACGTCGACCAGTCAGCAACCACCTTCCGCCACGGACGACGATGACGACAACGACGACTACGACCGCAGCAAGTGCAAGGTCGAAGTCGACCTGTGCCACTGGGACAACAGGAAGGACAAGTTCTCGTCGACCTCGGACTGGGTGACCGTCAAGAAGAACGACGGTGGCTACTACTTCGAGTTCAAGGACCACGGGGACCACGACAAGGACATCGTTCCTCCATTCGAGGTCAAGCACGGCACCACCTACGAATCCACCACCACCGCCTACCCAGGAAAGAACTGGGACGACTACGGCCAGTGGATCTTCGCCAACGGCTGTGAACTGCCCGAGGACATCTGCGAACTGATCAACGACAACGTCGACGTCGACCAGTCAGCAACCACCTTCCGCCACGGCGGCGACGACGATGACGACAACGACGACTACGACCGCAGCAAGTGCAAGGTCGAAGTCGACCTGTGCCACTGGGACAACAGGAAGGACAAGTTCTCGTCGACCTCGGACTGGGTGACCGTCAAGAAGAACGACGGTGGCTACTACTTCGAGTTCAAGGACCACGGGGACCACGACAAGGACATCGTTCCTCCATTCGAGGTCAAGCACGGCACCACCTACGAATCCACCACCACCGCCTACCCAGGAAAGAACTGGGACGACTACGGCCAGTGGATCTTCGCCAACGGCTGTGAACTGCCCGAGGACATCTGCGAACTGATCAACGACAACGTCGACGTCGACCAGTCAGCAACCACCTTCCGCCACGGCGGCGGCGACGATGACGACAACGACGACTACGACCGCAGCAAGTGCAAGGTCGAAGTCGACCTGTGCCACAAGGACAAGAACTCCAACGAGTACACCCTGACTTCGGACTGGGTGACCGTGAAGAAGAACGACGGTGGTTACTACTTCGAGTTCAAGGACCACAACGGCTACTGGCACAAGGACGACATCGTTCCGCCGTTCGAGGTCAAGCACGGCACCACGTACGAGTCCACCACCACCGCCTACCCAGGAAAGAACTGGGACGGAAACGAAGAGTTCTTCGCGAACGGCTGTGAGTACGACCTCGAGATCTGCAAGAAGGTCTGGGACAAGGGTGGCTGGACCTGGGCTCCCATGGGAGTCCGGGAAGCGGACTACAACCCTGAGATCCACAAGTTGTGGGACGAAGAGCTGGGTGCCGCAGCCTGTGAGTACACCGAGGTGGTCTGCTGGGAGATGCCTTCCGGCATGGACTTCACCAAGGCGAACTGGCACCTCGGAACACCCGGCCTGAACAAGATGCCCGACATCAATGCCAACGCCTTCCCGCAACAGCGGGTGGACTGCGAGTACGAGCCGCCATGTGGCGTCTGGGTCCAGAAGGACTGGTACAAGATCAACACCGACGCCAAGGAAGAGGTGTACGAGAACCTGGGTGACACCCTCGAATGGGACGGTGGCCCTGAGGACTCTGCGATCGTGGTGAACTGGAAGTTCTACTACAGCGGAGACTGCGAAGCCTCCGGTGAGGTTCCGGTCTGCTTGCCGTCAGATCAGACAGCATCAGGCTTCACTCCCGGAGTGATCGAGTGGACCTACCTGAAGAACTACAAGGGCGAAGAGTCACACACCGTGACCCCAGACCCGATCCCCGCAGGGACCATCCACCCGGCATTCGACGTGCTCGACCACCTGAATGCCACCTACAAGTCCTACTCCGCTAGCAACTGGGGCGGATGGAACGACTACAAGTTCAACAAGTACTTGAAGAACGGGTGCCAGAACAACGTCGACATCTGCGTAGAGAAGGGCAGCAACGGAGAAGGTCCCCAGACCGCGTTCTCCAGCGGACCCGGCTCACAAGGCGGCTGGTGGTTCAAGAAGTCAGTCACCGAGCAGGAGTACGCAGACTTCTACTCCGACGCACCGCTTCCCGTGAACGGCAAGTGCAAGGTCACTAAGGATGACATCAAGATCTGCCACGCGAAGGACAATGGCAAGCTCTACCCGACAACGGTCGCGTGGATGACGGTCGGCAACAAGTCCTGGTTCACCCAGGGCGGCTCCGACCTGAACTTCTACCACGGTGACCACGACGAGGACATCATCCCGCCGTTCAACTTCGGTTCTGGTGACTACGAGTTCACCTACGCCGGAATGAACTGGGACGACTGGAGCTACGGGGAGTTCAAGGACTTCCTGAGGAACGGTTGCGAGTACCCCGACGAGTACTGCCCCACAGAACTCGACGGCAACGCCTCCGACTGGGAGCCCCTGGCCCTCTACCCCTGGGAGAAGAAGCGGTTCGTGAAGTACACCGACTGGACCGGCGATCCCAACGACTGCTTCAAGCCTGGCGGTCAGGTCGAGGTCTGCGTCCCGAACAATGAAGAGGAAGACGGTTGGTCCCTCGAGACCCTGTACTGGAAGGCAAACTGGAACAGCGAGGACTGGAAGTTCTGGCAGACAGTGTTCGGGTTCCCCTGGGCACCCTTCAACGCTGCAGATGAACTGGTCGCCGGATGGTCAGTCGAGAGTTGGAACTACATCGTTCCGCCGATCGACGAGGAGTGGTACGGCGTGCCAGTGGCACACCCCGGTGTGAACTGGACACCGCTCAACGCAGCCATCTGGGGAACCGGATGTGACCCGGTCGAGCAGGAGATCGAAGTGACCTCCACCCCTGTGACCTGTGAGGACCCCGACGGTGGCACCATCAGCGCCGCCTACCGGGCAGCCACAGGAGCAGGCGACGTCAAGCTCCGCCTGTACAAGTTGGTGCAGAACGGAGAAGGCTTCGACAAGGTCTACCTCGACGCATCGGGCCTGCCCGCCGCGGAAGGAGTCATCCCGGTCCTGCTCGAAGTCCTCGAAGGTGGAGGACTCCACGATCTGGACCTGAGTGGCTTGGGACACGGCACCTACGGGTTCGAGACTGTCGACGAAATCCACCGGGCTATCTACAACAAGGAGTTCACCATTGAACGCCCCGACGTGGAGTGCGCGGAGATTGACCCCGACGTCCTGAGCGGCGTGTGTGTCGACGGTGTTCCGTACCTGAACTACACCATCTCCGTGAAGGACGACTTCGATGAAGTTGACTTCAACGATGGCGCACGGTTCACGTTCATCGACGATGCCGACCCGGCGCTGATGCACGAGCTTGAGCCCGTGGCTCTGGCCCTGGCATCACAAGACGGAATCGAGTACAGCTACGACAGTGACACCAAGACGCACACCTGGAAGGGTCAGATGCTGTGGCCCGGAGCGTCGGAGTCACCTCAGAACTGGCCCGGATACGTCCTGGAAGAATCCGGCGAGTACACCAACGTGGGTAACGACAACTTCGGTTGGACCCGCGACGGCATGAAGGTGACGCTCGACATCAACCCCTCCGTGGAGTTCGACGTCGCAGCGTACCCCTCAGAAGATCCCGCCTGTGACGGACCAGAGTCCGATCTGGGAGCCTCGTTCATCAGCACCGAATGTGTGGCCGACGCCCCGTGGATCGACTACAGCATCGTGCTGACAGACCCCGCTGGAAGCTACGAAGGTGACGGCACCGTCAAGGTGACGCTGATCGGCACCAACGGAGAAACCTACGAGGTCCCCGAGCCCATCATGCTTGGCGAAGACGGAACCGTGAGCGGTCGAGTCCTCTGGCCAGGAGCATCCGTGGAGCCTGCCGAGGGCTACACAGAAGTCGACCCCTATGACGCGAACTCGTTCGTTCCCACCGGCTGGCCGGGATGGGCACTCGAGGACGGCGAGTGGGTCACGGTTGGCACTGACAACTTCGGTTGGACCCGACTGGGAATGACCATCAAGGTCGAAGTGAACCCCGAACTTGAGATCGAGGCGAACTACCCACCGGCCACCCCGGAGTGCAACGCCAACCCGGTACAGACCGTGAGCGCCGTCGCATCCGCGGCCACGCCCGTTGGAGCAACGGTGATCACCTACACCGGCTGATTCCCCCCTCAGCCGCATCACAGGCGCCCTCCCCGCGAACCTCAGTTTCGCGGGGAGGGCGTCCTCACGTGAGCACACAGATTCGCCACATCGCACGGCATCCACGCAACAGTCACTGCGGAAAAGCCCTCAACGTGACGTGAAATGCGCTCTCAAAGCCTTACAGAGAACTCCAGGCCGCTCACAGCAGCGCAGATACGACGTTTCTAGACGTCTTCGACGGGAGCGGCATCCTCAGAGATGTACACGGGAGTGCCGAGAGGAAGGCCAACCTCGGTCACGAGCTCCGTCACCGCGTCATTGGACATGCGGATGCAGCCGGATGACACGTACTCACCAATCGAGTCAGGTTCGTTAGTGCCATGCATGCCGATGATGGCTTCCCCGCCATTGAAAGAGTCGAGTACAGGCGAGTACCCGGACAAGCCGTACGCATAAGGCCCATACGGACCGTCGTCGGTGTCGGGCTGCAAGAGCTCGCGAATGTAGTAGACACCGCCAGGCGTAGGCCGATCGGACGTGCCCACACCAATCGGCGTCGACAACACGGCATCGGAGCCCTGATATACGGTGAGAGTGAAGTCCTCGAGGCCGATCTCCACGCGGAAGTCTGTGCTCGACACAGACACGTCAGCAGCCTGAATCCAGCCGGTTGACCCATTCGGGCGCACCGGGAGATACACCTCAAGCCACTCACCCTGTGAACGCTTCACCAAGAAAGTCAATGGGGTCGCGTCAGGCACCGTCAGCACGTCCTCTGCTGCAATCAGTTCCTGCTCTTCCCCGTCGGGCGAGTCATACACCGTGACCTCGCCCGACGTGGCGGTAGCAATGTCAGCGGCGGTCGCCACGTTGGGGATCAACGGAGACGCGGAGATGCTGACATCTGGTGCGGGAATCGCGCTTTGCGTGGTGGCGCCGCTGGACGTCACCGCAGGCTCCGGATCCGACGTGCAGGCCGCCAACGCAAGTGCCAACACTCCCACGCCCGCGCATGCCCGCGCAGGCCCAACCCAAGCCCCCATAGTGTGCCCTCATCCCTCCGCCAATGGTCATTCGATTCTAGTGACGAATGTCACAGAAAGCGAGAAAAAGACAGCCGTTGTCCACAGCCGTACTATGAGCGCATCGCTAGAGGGAGAACTAGATGTCGCCGGACCGCAGCAAGGCTGAAGACGCACTGATCGCGCGCATGCGCAAAGGTTCAGCCGCCATCGCCAACCCGGCATCCCTCAAGGGCCTGATAGCGACCATCACTGGCGCCATCATTCTGCTGTTGCCGGACCTCGCGACCCTGGCCCTGAGCACCATCGCATTCGTAGCGATCGCCCTCAATGGAGTCCTCGACATCGTCTTCGCGCTGCGCGGGAAAGCGCGGCAACGCAAGTCACGCAACCGGTTCTGGTCCCTGCTACGCGGCCTCATCAGCCTTGTGTTTGCTACGTTTCTGGCGATCGTGACCCTGGTGGAACCCACGGGCGCAGGACTCAGCCTGGCAATCATCGTGGGGTTCTTGGGCATCTACTTGGCGATCCGGGGCGCCGTAGTGGTCGTCCGTGCACTCACCAACCGCGATATCGATCACAAGGGCGTGCGCATCACTGGTGGCATCACCGCCATCGCGATTGGCGTCCTTGCGGAACGGGCCCCGTTCCAAGTGACCAATGCGCTGATCTCCGGGGTGGCAGTCGCGGCAATCGTGCTGGGGCTACTGCTCGTCACACGGGGCTTGCGCCGTGCGGAAGGCGACGTTCCCACCACCGCGGACCCGTCCACCGACGACATCCCCACGGTGCTGTGGGACTGGATCAAGAACTCGGACATCGGCCAAGAACACCGCCGGGAGCTTGCGCAAACGTTGTATTACGAGTCCCCTGGCCGCCTGTCCAAGCGGTCCGCCTGGTGGGTCATGTTGGTGCTGTCCGTCGCGATTGCGACGTTCGCGGTCTTGGCCGATTCCACCGCAGTGGTGATTGGCGCCATGCTGGTCGCGCCCCTGATGAGCCCCATCCTGGGACTCGCAGGCGCCATTGTGAACGGGTGGAAGCGCCGCGCGCTGGATTCTGCGCTCCTCGTAGGGCTAGGTGTGGCGGTCTCGATCGCGCTTTCGTATGGGCTTGCGGCGTGGGCTCCGGTCGCCGTGGCGATCGACACGAACACGCAGATCGTGTCCCGTGTGAACCCGGCCATTGTGGACATGTTGATCGCGCTGGCAGCGGGCGCAGCAGGCGCCTTCGCCACCGTCGACAAACGGGTGTCTGGCTCCATTGCAGGTGTCGCGATCGCGGTGGCGTTGGTGCCGCCGCTATCTGTGGTGGGTGTCTGCCTGGGCGCTGGCCGAATCGAGGACGCCTCTGGCGCGTTCCTGCTGTTCCTCACCAACTTTGTGGCCATCGTGTTGGCCGCCTGTGCCGTGTTTGTGCTGACGGGGTTCGCACGTCCGGCAGCGCTCCAGCACCGCGCATCGGGCATCCTCACCACCGTCATTCCGTTTGTCGCGCTGGCCGCTGTGATTCTGGTGCCCCTGATGTTCACGTCGCAGGGCCTGTTGAAGACAGCCTCCCTGCAAACAGTGTCGCAACGCGTGGTCGATGAGTGGCTTGGCGAGGATTCCGGGTTGGTGGTGCAGAACATCACCGTGGAAGCCGACCACGTCACCGTCGCACTGATCGGCACCGGCACTGCGCCCGCACCCCAAGGTTTGCAGCAGAGCTTCAAGAAGGAGCTTGACTCGGATGTGGCCATCACCGTGCAGGTGATCCCCGTAGAGGAGACCACAGTCACGGTCCCTGCAGACAGCGAGTAGCACCACACTCGGGCGGCTACACTCTTCTGGTCGCGGACTCGGACCGCGCACAGACTGCACAGGAGGTGCCCGATGAACGGCCACGACGCCGTCCTCGCGGACCTCTCACTCGAGATCTCCGCTACGGATCTTCCGCTCGTGCCCACCATCGCCGCGCACGTGCAGCCCGGGACACGTATCCACGTGACCGCGCTCGGCACGGAGTCCCCGGACTCGCGGCGCGCCACCGCCTCGGAACTCGTTGCACACGGCCTCACGCCGGTCCCCCACCTGGCCGCCCGCCGCTTCACCAGCCCCACGGAACTGGAAGACGCCGTCAGCGGCCTGGCCCACGCATCGGCCCAACGCTCGGTGTTCGTGATCGGTGGCGATCCGCGCCGTCCCGCCGGGCCCTACAGCAGCGCGCGCGACCTCATCGAATCGGGCGTGCTGGCACGCCACCATGTGGCCGATGCTGGCGTGGGCGGCTATCCCGAAGGCCACCCTGACATTCCGGACGAGGTGCTATGGGCTGAGTTGGCGGCCAAGGTGTCAGCGCTGGAGGTTCAGGGAATCTCGCCGTCGATCTCCACCCAGGTGTGTTTCGATGCGGACGTGCTGCTGGCGTGGGTGGCAGAGCTGCGCCAACGCCACATCTGGGCTCCGGTGCGGGTAGGAGCGCCCGGCCCTATGGGCGTGGCGCGCCTGTTGGGCTTTGCCAAGCGGGTGGGGATTGGCTCCAGCGCGGGCCTAGCCCGGAAGTACGGCACGTCCATCGGGTCGATGCTGGGCACGGCTGGACCCGACGAGTTCCTCAGCGCGGTGCAGGACGGACTCGATCCCCGCGTTCACGGCGACGTGTCCATGCACCTGTTCACGTTTGGCGGGGTGCGCGCCACGCTGGATTGGCTGGCCGCGCGCCCATAGGAAGTTGCCGCGGCTCAATGCCAGTTGCGGCGCCCAAACACCACATGCAGCAGGGGCACGACGGAGCCCACCATCAGGGTGACCCCCAGGCCCGGACTCATGCCATGGACCAGCGCTCCGGAAACCAGCAGGGCGCCAAAGATCATGGCCGAAATGAGCCGGCGTCCCGTGTGCTCGAGCCGGTTCATCGCGCTTTCTACCTTGGGGGCGACGACGCCGATGCGGCCGTCTTCCACGGTCTGCAGCACCGCGTCGATACGGCCGGGGAGGCGCCACGCAATGCTGGCCATCTCCCCCACATCCTTCACCAGGTCTCCGGCAAGTTTGCCGCTTTCCTCACGGAGGAGTTGCGCGGCGTACGGTTCGAGCGTGTCCCACGCGTTGTAGACCGCATCAAGCGCGGTGGCCACGCCGGACGTGAGCGACACTGCACGAATCAACAGCAGGTAGTCCTCCGGAAGTTGGAAAGGCATCTGGACAAGGACGTCGCCAAACTCCATCGCGAAGTCGCGGAACTGGCGCGGGTCAAGCTCCCTCAGTTCGGCGACCCCCATACCGCCGAACCGTGCGAACACTTGCGTCATGACACGTTCGAGTTCGTGGACATCGGCGTTGGGTAGCAACACTCCGGCCTGCTCAAATGCCTTGACCATGCCGCGGCCGTCACGCGCCGCCGAAGCGATGATGAGGGCGCGCATCGCGGACCGCAGGTGGTCGGGGATTTCGCCCATCATCCCGAAGTCCACAAACGTCAGTTCCCACCCCAGTTCACCCTCGCCGGGCGTGGGCCGCACGAACATGTTGCCGGGGTGGGGGTCGGCGTGGAAGAACCCGTGCTCGAAGAACTGGTCGAACATGACGGCAGCGAACACGTGCGCCACCTGTGAAGGGTCGATGCCGGCGGCACGGAGTCCGTGACGGTCAGTGATTTTGATGGCGCTCACGTCTTCCAGGGTGAGCACGCTGCGTGTGGAACGTTCCCACGCAATGCCGGGCACTCGCACACGCGGATCGTTGGCGAAGTTGTCGGCAAAGCGTTCAGCGTTGGAAGCCTCGTTGAGATAGTCGATCTCTTTGAGACTGGTGACGGCGAACTCTTCCACTAGCCCCGGCGCATTGACGCGGCGGTAGACCGCGCGGACACGGTTCAGCCACCGGCCCACGACACGGAGGGCAGCGAGGTCGACCTCGACGATCTCGCTGATGCCGGGGCGTTGAATCTTAACCACGACGCCGGCGAACCCGGCGTCTGCGGCATCGGCGTCCGTGAGACGTGCACGGTAAGCCTGTCCCAACGATGCGGCGGCCACGGGCTCGGGGTCAAAGGTCGCGAAGACGGACTCCAAGGGCATGCCGAGTTGCCGCTCCGCGACGGCGCGCATCTGTTCAAAAGGCACCGCCGGAACCTCGTCCTGGAGACCTTCCAGCTCCTTGGTCATCTCTGGCGGCAGGACGTCCAGGCGGGAAGACATGAACTGCCCCACCTTGATCATCAGGCCGCCCAGGTCCACCGCGAGCGCCCGGAACTTGCGTGCAAAGTTCTGGAAGCGCTTGGTGCGGTTGCGGTCGCCAATGGAGCCCAGGCCGATGCTGGGCAACATGATGTCGAACCACCACGTCGCCACCAGGTGACGGGCGGCGAACCGCAGAATGCGCCGGTAGCGAGCCTTGTTGGCGTGGGGCATCAACTCTCCTTAACCCCGCCGCCGGGCATCCGGTCAGCCCTGGGCAAGGATGGAGTAAATCTTACGTCGTGCCTCGTCGAGCGCCTCGATAGTGGCCTTCTGCTGCTCCGCGGACCCGATGCGTGCGACCTCTGCGGTGGCCTGGGCCAGGTCCAGTCCGGCTTTGGAGAGCGCTCCGAAGGGGCGGCCTTCCGTTTCCTCGTCATCCTTGATCCAGGGAGCCGATGCTGCAGCGGCTTCCGCCTCATCCTGAGCGTCCGCGGTAAGGGAGTAGGTCTTGCGGTCCTGGCTGAGTTCAGCGGTCACGAGGCCTTCGTCAGCGAGCAGCTGAAGCGTGGGGTACACGGAACCGGCGGACGGCTTCCAGCGTCCTTCCGTGCGCTCCTGGATCTCGCGGATGATCTGATACCCGTGCATCGGCTCTTCAAGGAGCAGGGCTAGGACGGCGGCGCGTACGTCTCCGCGCCCCATCCGTGTGCCCACTTTCTTGTCAAAGCCAGCACGGAGTGAGTCCATGGCGTCCCACATGGCGTCGGTGGCGTGGGTGAAGCTTTCGCGGGCGGAGCGTCCGCTGGCGGAGCGGTGGGTGTCATTCATGATGTCCTCCTGGAGTCCGTGATGACCATCGTCTACGTCATAACGTTCGCCTCTCAGCGACTGTGAACGATATATCGTCATCGTCACATGCTCACGGCCGGTGTGCAACCCCCTTCGCACAAAAGTGGCGGCCCCGTCACCATCGCAACGGGGCCGCCTGTGGCGCTGCCCTCCCGAACGAGCGCCGATCCGGGGAAGTCTTAGACGAGGAACACCAGGCCTGCTGTCACCAGGGGCAGTGTGAACAACACCCAGTCATTGATGATGTGTGCGCCGGCGGAGACCCACAGGTTCTTGGTCTTGAGGTACGCGAGCGACAAAATCAGGCGGGCCACTCCGATGACCGCGAAGCACTGGATGACATTCCAGCCATAGGTGGGCAGGTGCATCGCAGCAAACGTTGTGGCAGTCACCAGCCACGCCACCGTCACAGCGGCACCCCGCGACCAGCGGAAGGAGCGCACCAGGATCGACACAATCGCCAACAGCGGCAGGATCGTCACCAGTTCCTCACCAATCAGCTGGGGGATGGACGCGGCATACGCCGACACCCGCTCGCCAGCAGTGAGCGCAGCAAGCGTGTCTCCGATGGGGTTAGTTTCGAGTTCGATGAACCGGCCCAGAACCGCAGCAATGCCCAACGTCGCCACCAGATTGATCGCCGCGAAGCCGAACATCGCACCCACATCACGCGGGCGCACCCTACGGAAGATCGCCGTCCACCCCGCGGGCGCCGCCCAGGCCAGCGCGATCAACGGAATGACGGGGAACAGGATCGCGTGCGCCCAGTTCTGAAAGGCCGCCGAGCCTGGAAGCGGCACCGCGACCAACTGCACATACGACAGCGCGCATGCCGCCACCACCACGAGCCACTTGCCCGTACTGATCGCCACAGGGCTGGCGTTGTAGAACGGCAGGTCAGGCTTGGCTGCGGCCACATTCTTAGGGGCCGATGCGGCGGGTGCGGTACCCATGATTCTCTCCTTGAGTCTGGACTACTCGCCTGTACGGCGATGACTCAAGTCTTCTCTTTCCAGGCACGATGCACATCGTCCAGACGCAGACACTTGTGCGTACTGCGTTCGCAGTACGTGCCCTACTCGGCGTTCACTCCACCTGCCTGATACGCGGCCACGACGAGTTGCGCGCGGTCCCTGGCACCCACCTTCATCATGGCGCGGTTCACGTGTGTCTTTGCCGTGAGCGGACTCACAAACAGCTGCTCAGCGATCTGGTCATTGCTGAGGCCCTGCGCCACCAGCAACACCACTTCGCGTTCGCGCTCCGTCAAGTCCTTGAAGACGTCGCCCGCCACCGACGGCGCACGCCCAGGCGCGGTGACCTGCGCGATCACGCTGCGCGTCGCACGCGGCGACAACAACTGGTCACCTGCCGCGACCGTCCGCACCGCATCAACCAACTCCGCAGGCTTCACGCCCTTGCCTAGGAAACCACTGGCCCCCGCCTGCAAAGCACGCAACACGTACGCGTCCTCTTCGAACGTGGTCAACACCAGGACCCGTACCGCAGCAAGGTCCGGATCCTTCCCGATGAGCTCAGTAGCTTCCAGGCCATCCATGCCAGGCATCCGAACATCCATCACCACAACATCGGGCTTCAGTTCGCGCGCCGCGTCCACAGCAGCCTGACCATCAGCCGCCTCCCCCACCACGTCAATGTCTTCGCTGGAGTCCAAGATCGCGACAAAACCACCACGAATCAGGTCCTGGTCGTCAGCCACCACCACCCGCACAGTCACGCTGTCTCACCCTCACTCAACGGTGCCGTCCTCACCGGCAGCACCGCTCTCACCACAAACTCCTCGCCGTCACGCCCCACCTCTACGCTGCCATCAGCCGCCCCCACACGTTCCCGCATCCCCACCAAGCCCCAACCTGCACCCGAGCCGTCGCGAGCATCGGCCCGCTGCGCGACGTGGTTACGCACCTCCACCACCACAGCCCCGTCCTCCATCGCAACCCTCAACGCGGCCGCCCCCACGCCATACTTGCGCGCATTCGTGAGGGCCTCCTGCACAACTCGGTACGCGGCCATATCCGTCGCCGTCGAGAGACCAGGCAGAGACTCGGGCTCGTAGGTCACGTCCAGCCCGGCCTGACGCGCATCCGCCACCAGATCAGGCACCAGCGCCACCCCGGGGGCGGGGCGGGAGTCCTCGTCACCGTCCTGACGCAGAACGCGCAACATCACCGGAAGTTCGTCCATCACCCGCGCGCCCGCCTCATGCACCCGCTCCAAAGCCTCGCCGGCCTTGTCCGGATCGGAACCGAGCAGATGCTGAGCAAGCCCCGCCTGCACCGTCATCACCGCCACATGGTGACCCACCGCGTCATGAAGATCCCGCGCAATGCGCAACCGCTCCTGCGCCACGCGCTGCTGCGCGAGCGCATCCTGGGCCTCTTCCGCCCGGAGCGCACGCTCGCGTTCCTTCTCCACCCCAGCCCGGTACAACTGCGCCGCGACACCAATCGCACCCGCAGCACCCAGCCAGGCACCAGCGGAAATCACCAACTCGCTCGTGGCCACCGACCCCCAGGCCACTGCCACCACGCTCAGCGCCCACGCCGCCAGTACCGACTCAAGAGCGATGCGCACCGACCGCGTCCACGCCGCCGCGGAGTACACCGCAACCACCAACGGCACAAACGCCAGCGACACCGACTCGCTTAACGCCGTTGCCACCGCGAACAACGCCACAGCGCCCGCCAGCACCCACACTGGAGCGTCACGTCGCCACGCCAGCGCCCCGCTAGCCAGAACCGCCGCCGCGAAATCCGCGGTCGCGAGCGCCTCAGCACTGTCCGTAGACAACACCACCGTGACGATGGCCACCACCAGGAGGACGGCACCCCACGCGTCCCGACCGCGCACCGTCTCCGTCAACGGCAACTTCCGCCACAGGGCTCGCATAGCAGCCAACCTACCGGGAAGGACGCCCACTCAATGCGACCAACTCCGCAAGATCGCCATGGACCTCCAAACCTGCCGCCTCCCCCGTGCCGGCGAACAACTCCGTGCCGTCCGCGCCAACGAGTTCCACATGCACCCGCGCGTCAAGCGTCTCCTCCACCCGCCGGTGCATCTGCGTGCGCACCGGCGCATGCAACAACCCACCCCGCCGCCGCTCCGCCCACAGTCGGAGCCGGTCACCGGACTTGGCCTTCATCTCCCACCGCACGGACGCATCGTCAATCTCCACGACAGTGGTGCGGGCGCCCGTGTAGGTCGCGAACTTGTGCAAGGTGTCCTGGGCGGAGTTAGCTATCCGGAGTCCCACAATGAAGCCCTGGAAACGACTCCGGCCCCACGGAATGGTCGCGATCGAAGCAGACAGGCTCACACCCGGCGTATCGAAATGATGGGTCTGCATCCACACATATCCCTGCGGGAACGCCCGCCCCCAGTCCTTCTCGATGTACCCGCGCCCACCCGTGAAGTCCAGTTCCTGGTCCCCGAGCGTCAACGTCCCCTCAAGCCCATGCCCAAAAGACACCAGCCCGTGATAGCACTCCATCACCGGCACCCACGCATAGCGCCCCATCACACCGGGTTCACTCATCGTCACCGGCCATGGATCAAGTGGACTGGTATAGCGAACCGACCCGCTGAGCTGAGGACCCGCGAGGTCAACAGACAGGCCACGCTCGTCGAAGCGCTGCACCGGGGTAGAGACTGCAGCGCCAGCGAGCGGCACATCCCCAGTGCCATGACCCTCACCGCCAGGCCCCCACAACGTGACGTCGAACACGCGCGGATCCGCACGGAACTGAGAGGCCGGGAACGTCTCATACCAAGACTCGCCCGTGATGCCATCAAGGACTTGAACGAAGGCTTCGTCCTGAGCTTCCTCGCCACGAGCGCCACGATCGCTAGCCTTGAAAATGCCCGGAATCAACGCAAGCCGCGCACTGCGGTCAGCGGACACGAGTTTCACGTACCAACCCTCGAAGAACCCGGCATCCCCCTGATAGTCACCGTGATACCCAGCCGGATACCGCGTGGCAGCAAACGTTCCCGCCGCTCGCCTCATCGTCTGCGACACCCTCCGTACGGAGCCTGGGACCATAAGGCCAGGGTATCCCCGGCATCGGTGCTCCTGCCTGGTAGCCGGTGTGCGCACTCCCTGTGCCGGTCATGACACTCCCTGTACCGGTGATCGCACGGCTGGGGCGAGAGTTGCCGCTGTGACTGATGGGCAACCCCACGAGCCCCACCCCCCACAGTGGCCCCAGGTGTGCGACAGGTGGTCCGCCGGATAGCATGCGGGCATGGCGAAATCTGCTCCGATCGACGACATCCCCACCGGAGGCGAAGGCATCCGGCTTGGCCAGTTCCTGCAACTCGCGGGCCTGGTCGACTCCGGCGGTGAGGCCAAGGAAGTCATCCGCGAGGGCCTTGTCCTGGTGAACGATGAGGTCGATGAGCGCCGCGGACGCCAACTCCACGACGGCGACGTCGTGACGTTCAACGGGCGCAAGGCCCGCGTCAGCAAGTAGCCTGACGTCCGCCGCGGCGCATCAGGACAACCATCGCTAATCTGAAGTCGATGCCCCCGTTGCATCGCTAGGAGGCGGGCCCGTGTTCTTCCCCACCGTTGTCGCGACCGCGACGGCAGAGCAGCCCCTGCTCGATTCCGGGCGCATCGCCGCATTGTGGCTCATCGCAGGGTTCACGATCACGTTTGCTGTCACCCGCTGGGTCACCGTCAAGATTCGACGGCGAGAAGTCGCCGGCACACCCACCGAGGGCGGGGCGATCAAGAACGTGCACATCGGCGGCGTGCACGTGCATCACCAAGTCTGGGGGATCCTTCTGGTCCTCATGACCGGTGTGCTGTCCTTCCGGTATCGACCAGACTCACCGTGGCTAGAAATCTTGGCCGTGCTGTTCGGTGCGGGGACCGCGCTTGCGCTGGACGAGTTTGCCCTGTGGCTCCACCTGGAAGATGTGTACTGGTCAGAGGAAGGCCGCAAATCCATCGATGCGGTACTGGTCGCACTCGTGGTCGGCACCGTGTTGATCCTGGGGTCGTCCCCGCTGGGAGTGGACTCCACCGACCTCAACGAACAAGGGTGGACCACGTTCGTCATCATCGTCGCAACCCACATCTTGACAGTCGTCCTGTGCCTCCTCAAGGGCAAACTCCTGATGGGGCTGTCCGGACTGCTCATCCCCGGTGTCGCGCTCGTAGGCACGCTGCGACTTGCCCGACCAGAGTCGTTCTGGGCACGCCGGTTCTACAAGGGACGCAAACGCGAACGCGCCAACGAACGTGGACAACGAGTGCAGGCGCGGCGCGACCGGCTCCGTGACCGTCTCGCCGGAAGCGGCCTCACCAGCACCAGCGACAAGAAACGCTCCGCGACCTGACCGCCCCCACCCACAGCAAAGCCCCCGGGAGCCGTGAGGCTACCGGGGGCTTTATCTGAGCCGCCTAAGGGAATCGAACCCTTGACCTATTCATTACGAGATGTTGGGGCGC
>NZ_JAPEHU010000045.1 GCF_028823635.1 Demequina sp. B12 | reverse complement strand
TGGTTCCCAACCTGAGGGTGAAGATGAATCTGAGTGGTTAAGTCGGATCGTAGCCATGTCGTTCTGTGAGCCAAGGAGTTGCCTGTCAAGCTTGTCTTCCTAAGACCGCTTGGCCTCCGCTTGTGAGCCAAGGAGTTGCCTGTCAAGCTTGTCTTCCTAAGACCGCTTGGCCTCCGACTTAGTTTTCAAATGGCACACAGCTCACACCCGAAGATGC
>NZ_JAPEHU010000044.1 GCF_028823635.1 Demequina sp. B12 | reverse complement strand
ACTGGTTCGATCCCAGTATCGCCCACCACACAAGCCGCTCCTTCGGGAGCGGCTTCTTTGTTCCCCGGACACTGCGAGAATCGGACTCTTCACCGGGAAATGGTCATGAGACACCACCAGCATCCGCTATAGTTTTCCTCGGTTCGAAACACAGTTTCGGCACCATGCGGACGTGGCTCAGTTGGTAGAGCATCACCTTGCCAAGGTGAGGGTCGCGGG
>NZ_JAPEHU010000043.1 GCF_028823635.1 Demequina sp. B12 | reverse complement strand
TGGATTCCATGCAGCGTGGTAAAATGCATCCCGATTGAATGCAGTGGATTCCATGCAGCGTGATTGAATGCAGTGGATTCCATGCAGCCTGGTAAAATGCATCCCGATTGAATGCAGTGGATTCCATGCAGCGTGATTGAATGCAGTGGATTCCATGCAGCATGAAGAAATGGAACCCTATTGAATGCAGTGGATTTTATGCAGCATGATTGAATGCAGTG
>NZ_JAPEHU010000042.1 GCF_028823635.1 Demequina sp. B12 | reverse complement strand
GGCTAGTGGATCCACGTAAGCCATTTATGTTACTAAGATGCATGCGAAGTTGACAAAGTTCCACCCGGCAAATGGTCTCCCCGTGCCAACGTAGGGGGTTATGTTGGATTTCATGTAGTAGCTCACATGGTCTTATATGTCAGTAATGGTCTATTGCCACTATGTCCATGATCCATGTCATTGTTTCATCACATGTTTTGAGTTCATATAGTACTTTTACTC
>NZ_JAPEHU010000041.1 GCF_028823635.1 Demequina sp. B12 | reverse complement strand
TATAATGAACTCCTTTAAGATATGATATGTGATAAAGCATGCATATTATGATTGATGATGCTTTAAAGCTATGTTTGAAAATGAAAAGAGGGCTATTATGTATGATATGAGCTCATGATGAGCAATTGAATTTGATGAAATGATATGAGCCCTAATTATGATGCTTTAAATCTATGTTTTGAATGAGCTACTCTATGATGAATATTTAAAAGCTATAAGCTA
>NZ_JAPEHU010000040.1 GCF_028823635.1 Demequina sp. B12 | reverse complement strand
GGCACACCATCCATTAGTCCTGGCAGTAATAACCCATGCCAGTGTAAAGAGGTATCTTGATTCTTTAATTGGTTATGGACGTGAATAACAGCCTCATCCCCCTCTTCAAACTCAAGGAGTGGTGCTATAAATTTTCCATTTACGGTAATTCGTTTAAGGGGTTTGCCCGTAACATTGACCTGTTGTTCATTAATATTAAGGTGATATTCCTTAATTGCCGCAA
>NZ_JAPEHU010000039.1 GCF_028823635.1 Demequina sp. B12 | reverse complement strand
AAGCATGGCATCAACCACTTCGCTGTACAAGTACAGCTTGCTATCAGATCTCAGCATAGAGTACCCCGGATTTGCCTAAGATACATGCCTACATCCTTTCACCTGGACAACCAACGCCAGGCTGATTTAGCCTTCTCCGTCCTCTCATCGCATTACACAGAAGTAATGGAATATTAACCATTTTCCCATCGACTACGCCTTTCGGCCTCGCCTTAGGGGTCGACTC
>NZ_JAPEHU010000038.1 GCF_028823635.1 Demequina sp. B12 | reverse complement strand
TAAATTGCTGGATTGAAAGTGTTTGCCCATTTACTGAAATAACCGAACCAGCCAGTAGATTTTTCTCAATCCATGCGAGATGTGTAGAAGATTCATCACTGGTCAGTTTTTGTAATTGAAAGCCAGTTCCAGCGAGTTGTTGTTCGGCTTGTACCCAATAGCGCCCATCAGCCCAGAGTCCTGCAAAGTTTTGGGTCACAACTAAAGTGCCAACAGAGCCACTAAAA
>NZ_JAPEHU010000037.1 GCF_028823635.1 Demequina sp. B12 | reverse complement strand
GCATCGAATCCACTGCATTCAATCGGGATCAATTTAATTCCGCTGCATGGAATGCACTGCGTTCAATTGGGATGCATTTTACCATGCTGCATGGAATCCACTGCATTCAATGACACTGCATGGAATCCACTGCATCAATCGGGATGCATTTTACCATGCTGCATGGAATCCACTGCATTCAATGACACTGCATGGAATCGACTGCATCAATCGTGACGCATTTGACCAT
>NZ_JAPEHU010000036.1 GCF_028823635.1 Demequina sp. B12 | reverse complement strand
ACTATCAAAAACTCCACTTATGACTTCAGAGAAATATAAAGAATCTGTATCATACCGTTTGTCTAATTTACTAGTAGCAGGCAACTCCTGTGAAATATTTTTTACAGCATTGTTATTGTTGCTACTGACAACTATTGAGCTATCTCGCACCAACTCCTCAACAATGGGTGAAAATCTTCGTCCCATAAGCCGAATAGGCTGTTTAAATATAGCTTCAGGTGTAGAAAGTG
>NZ_JAPEHU010000003.1 GCF_028823635.1 Demequina sp. B12 | reverse complement strand
GTTCAGCACGTGGAACACAGCGCTAGCAGCGCCTACCCCATCACCGCAGACCCGAAGGTTTCGTTTGGTTGGGCGGTCTACTTGAAGTACTCGAAGAGTGAGACAAGTCGCATCGCTGGATACACGCCGTATGGAACGCTCGTCTCAGGTGTCTGCCCCTTCATTCCAGGGTTTGGCCAGGTGGCTGGTGCTGTGTGCATTGCGGCGATTGGGGCTTTCGCGACCTCTATCGATCGAACCTTCAATAGTGCTAAGTCGCGTGGTCGTTGCGTGCAGATCTCGCACCCCTATTACCCCACGGCCGTGACTCTCGCGGCGCAACTACGGTGGAAGGAAGTCTCGTGTTGAAAGGAAACGTCCAGGTCGGGTCCCTACTAGTCTCGCTGGCCCTAGGGGTCGCGGCGGGACTTTTCACCTCCTGGTATATCTACGGTGTCGTGTGGCAGTGGCCGCTGTACTTCATGGTGGCTTGCTGCGTTGGCGGGTGGTGGTACCAGCGGCAACGTGTCTCTCGCCGCCGCGCGAAGTAGGCAAGTAACGTCGGCGTTCTGGTTGACATCGGCCGAGCCCTGGAGTTTTCCAGATGTTGGCGTACGGCATCGAGCTGTAGCGTTCGCAACCGCCTCACCAGCGCCCTTTCCCCTGGCCGTAAAAACGCGGCGGGGGGAAAGGGCGCTGGGCGTTCTGGCCGTAGTTGCGGGGCGCATTCCGGCACCGCCCGGTCCGCTCAGTGCGTGAGCTTCAGCCCCGCGACGCAACCCACGATGCCCAGAATGAGCAGCACGCGCACGATGGAGAATGCTTCAGCACCGCTGGCCATCGCCCAGATCGCGGTCAGTGCCGCACCGATGCCCACCCACACGGCGTAGGCGGTGCCAACGGGAAGTGTCTTGAGTGCCCACGCAAGGCCAGCCATGCTGGCGATGAGGGCCACGACGAACACGGCCGACGGCCAGAGTTTGGTGAAACCCTCCGACCGCGACAGGGCAGTGGCCCATACGGCTTCGAGGACGCCTGACAGAACAAGAATGACCCATGGCATGAGGGGCTCCCTATGTGACGTCTTGTCGCGTTGCCGGGTACGTCACCCTCGTCCGGGAGCCAAGGTCAGGCTCTGGACCCGAGGATCTCACACTCTTCACCGCGTGGCCACTCGCAGCATCGGCCCTCCTCGACGTGCACGCTGGTGTCGACGCCCCGTCGCGCCCGCCGCAGACGTAGGCTGGTGTCAGAGGAATGGCCCTGATCCGGGGCCCGCAACCCCAAGGAGAGACCGCATGACGCTCACCCGTGCTGAACTGGCTCGCTACGTTGACCACACGCTGTTGAAGCCCGAGTCGACCGCAGCCGATGTTGCCGCGCTCGCCGTTGAGGCAGGGGAGTTGGGGGTGTTCTCCATTTGCGTGTCACCACTGATGCTTCCGGTGGAGGTCCCGGAAGGTGTCGCAGTCGCCACTGTTTGCGGGTTCCCCTCCGGCAAGCACTACTCCCAGATCAAGGCCGCTGAGGCCGCGCTGAGCATCGACCAGGGTGCTGATGAGGTGGACATGGTGATCGATGTTGCTGCGGCTATCGAGGGTCGCTTTGGTGACATCGAGAAGGATGTTGCCGCCGTGCGGGCCGTGATCCCCGACGACAAGATCCTCAAGGTCATCATCGAGTCCGCGGCGCTCAGCGACGACGGCATCGTGGGCGCCTGCAAGGCCTCCGCTGCAGCGGGCGCGCACTTTGTGAAGACCTCCACCGGGTTTCACAGCACCGGCGGCGCAACTGAGCATGCGGTGCGCTTGATGCGGGAGACAGTGGGAGACGCGTTGGGCGTCAAGGCTTCCGGTGGCATTCGGACTGCCGATGCTGCGCTCGCCATGATCGCCGCGGGTGCGTCCCGTTTGGGACTGTCTGGCACGCGTGCAGTGCTCGACGGCCTGGACGGCGTCGTGTCGGCCGATGCCGGGGATGGCGGCTACTAAGCCCACACCCTGCAACGACAACGGTCCTGGGCGTCACCCGTAGGTGACGGCCAGGACCGTCGTTGCGTTCCAACCCCGCCGCGTATCTACGGCCAGGGGAGAAAGCTTGGGGCTAGAGGCCCAAGGCCGACCTCACATCGGCTTCCAGCGCAGTCATGGCTTCTTCCGCGCGAGCGCGTGCGCCCGCGACGTCGGCGGTGGGCTCCTCGATGACTTCCAGGTAGGCCTTGATCTTGGGTTCCGTGCCCGAGGGCCTGATGATGACGCGTGCGCCCGACTCCGTCGCCAAGTGCAGGCCGTTGGTGGGCGGGAGCCCGTGGAGGCCCTCGTTCATGTCGTCGGTCTGGGCTACCGGGGAGCCCGCCAACGTTGCGGGCGGGTTGTCCAGGAGCTTCGACATCAGTGCGGGAATCAGTGACAGGTCGCTGAAGCGCCCCGACACCTGTCGCGTCAAGTGGACGCCGTAGTCGCGAGCGAGATCATCGATCGCATCCTCAAGGGTGCGTCCCGACTGCTTGAGTTCCGCAACAAAATCAGCGACCAGCACAGCGGCAGTGACGCCATCCTTGTCACGCACCAAGTCCGGAGCCACGCAGTAGCCAAGGGCTTCCTCATAGCCGTAAACCAGGCCCGGCTCACGAGCAATCCACTTGAAGCCCGTGAGCGTGTGCGCGTGACGCAGCCCGTGGCGTTCGGCGATACGCGCCAGCATTCGGGACGACACAATCGAGTTCGCGAGCACAGCACCTTGGGGGTGCCCGCCGCGTGCGGCCACACGTTCGCCGAGCAGTGAGCCCACGACATCGCCGTGCAGCATGGTCCACACGCCGCCGATCTTGGTTGCGACAGCGCAACGGTCCGCATCGGGATCGTTGGCGATCACGACGTCCGCATCCACCTCAGTCGCCAGTTCCAGCGCGAGGTCGATAGCGCCGGGTTCTTCCGGGTTGGGGAAGGACACGGTGGGGAAGTCGCCATCGGGGACCGCCTGAGTGGGGACGGTATGCAAGTCGCCGAACCCCGCGGAGCTGAGGACGGCCTCAACGCTGTCCCCTCCCACGCCATGCAACGGCGTCAGGACGATGCGCACATTGCCGCGCGAGCCGTCCTCAGGGGCGGCGCCCACGAGCGATGCCGCAGCAGAGACGTAGTTGAAGGGAACCTCATCGCTGATGAGTTCCCATCCGGACGTGGCGCGCGGCACGTCGGCGACTGCGGACACCTGAGCGATCCGGGAGGCGATCTCAGCGTCGAACGGCGGCACAATCTGAGCTCCGTCGCCATCGCCAGGAACCACGCGTCCACCCAGGTAAACCTTGTAGCCGTTGTCCTGCGGGGGGTTGTGGGACGCGGTCACCATGACCCCAGCATCGGCGTTCAATGCCCGCACGGTGTAAGCCAAGAGGGGCGTGGGGTAGAGGCGGGGCATGAGAACTGCGCGGTGTCCCGCAGCGGTCATGACGGCAGCGGTGTCCACTGCGAAGTCATACGAGCCGTGACGAGCGTCGTAGCCGATCGTCACGGTGGCGCGCGGCTCTTCACCAGCGGCCTCAAGGGCGTCCGTCAGGTAACGCGCGAGTCCCGCAGCAGCGCGAATCACGACCGCGCGGTTCATCCGGTTGGGACCTGCGCCCAACGCTCCACGCAGTCCTGCAGTGCCGAACTCCAGCATCCCCAAGAACCGGTCGCGGAGATCACGGATAGCGTCGTCGTAGCCGGCCTTCGCCGCCACGATCACGGCCTCTAGCTCGGCCCGTGTGGCCTCGTCAGGGTCGTCGTGAGCCCACAGTTCTGCACGCTCGATCAGGGTGGTCACGTCGCTCATGACATGCGCTCCACCACATCGGCCAGAAGGCGAGAGATCCGTGGCGCCGCCGCGGCGCCCTCGTCGAGAACCTCCTGATGGTTCAAGGTTTCCCCGCCGATGCCGGCCGCAAGGTTCGTCACCAGCGACAAGCCCAGAATTTCCAAGCCAGCCTCGCGGGCGGCGATCGCTTCCAGTGCAGTCGACATTCCCACCAAGTCAGCACCCAGAATCGATGCCATCTTGACCTCGGCAGGAGTCTCGTACTGGGGGCCCGTGAACTGCGCGTACACGCCGTCCTTGAGGCCTCCATCGATTTCCTTGGCGAGCGCACGCAAGCGAGGCGAATACGTCTGCGTCATGTCCACAAACGTGGCGCCTTCAAGAGGAGTCGTCCCCGTCAGGTTGATGTGGTCCGTGAGCAGCACCACAGAACCGGGGCCCACGTCAGGATTGGTCGACCCACAGCCGTTCGTCAACACCAACTGCTTGCAGCCAGCGGCCGCAGCCGTCCGAACCCCGTGCGCCACCTTCCCGGCGTCTCTTACCTGGTAAAAGTGCTGGCGAGCACCCAAAACCAGGACGGCACGACCATCGGCCGTGCGCAGTGAACGCAGCGTGGGGTGATGGCCGGCCACCACATGGCCAGCGAAACCAGGGATCTCATTGGCAGGTACTGATGCGACTTCCTCGCCAATGAGGTCAGCCGCACCTCCCCACCCAGATCCGAGCACAAGAGCGATGTCGTGAGTCTCGACACCAGTCGCAGCAGCAAGGGCAGCGGCAGCCTCAGAGGCGCGAGCAGCAGCTTCAGTCATGACTCGAGCGTAACCCGATTCGTGGACGTTTCGCCTGACACATATGGGTGACAATGGTCACCATGGCGACAACGACTGTGGCGATCATTGGTGGCGGCCCCGGAGGCTACGAGGCGGCACTCGTGGCCCGCAAGGCAGGTGCCGAGGTCACACTCATCGAACGCCAGGGGATGGGTGGCAACGCCGTCCTCACCGACGTGGTGCCATCCAAAACCGTCATCGCCACCGCCGAATGGCGCACCATCGCCGACCGCGCCCCCCAGCTCGGCATCCGCGCCGGAGACACATCCGCTGACGGAGACGGGCCACACCTCTCCGTGGACATGGCTGCCGTCAACACCCGCATCCGTGGCCTGGTCGCCAAGCAATCCAGCGACATCGCTGCACGCATGGCCAAGAACGACATCACCGTCATCGACGGCACCGGAGTCTTGACGGCCGATGGTGGGGTCCAGATCGGGGACGAGACCCTCCGCCCCGACGTGGTGCTGTTGGCCGTGGGGGCCCGGCCGCGTGTGGTTCCCAGCGCCGAACCCGACGGCACCCGCATCCTCACCTGGACTCAGCTCTACAACCTCACCGAACTCCCCGAACACCTGATTGTGGTGGGCTCCGGAGTTACCGGCGCCGAGTTTGCAGGCGCCTACAGCCTGCTGGGCTCCCATGTCACGCTCGTCTCGTCAGGCGACCGGGTCCTGTCCAAAGAAGACCCTGAGGCCGCCGCACTCATCCAAGAAGTCTTCGCCGAACGAGGCATGACCGTCCTAGGCGGAACCCGTGCCGCCAGCGCCGTCGCCACTGCCGACGGCGTGGACGTGACGCTCGCCGACGGACGCGTGGTCCACGGCAGCCATTGCCTCATGGCGGTGGGATCCGTCCCCAACACCGAGGACCTGGGCCTCGCTGAAGCAGGTGTCGAGGTCGACGAGCGCGGCTACATTCAGGTAGACCGTGTCTCGCGCACGAGCGCCCGCGGCATCTACGCAGCCGGCGACTGCACTGGAGTCCTGCCCCTGGCGTCCGTCGCGGCCACCCAAGGCCGCATCGCGATGGCGCACGCACTGGGAGACGCGGTCACCCCGCTCGACCTCCGCCACGTCTCCTCCGCAGTATTCACCGCACCAGAAATCGCGACCGTAGGGGCCTCAGAAGACGACCTGCGCGCTCGCGGAATCTTCTACGAGGTGTCACGTCTAGACCTAGCCCGCAACCCCCGCGCCAAGATGCTGGGAATCGATCAAGGGTTCGTCAAGATCTTCGGCCACACCGTCACGGGTCAAGTGCTCGGAGCCGTCATCGTCGGTTCCCGAGCTAGCGAACACATCTTCCCTCTGGCCCTCGCCGTTACTCATCACCTGACGGTTGACGACGTCGCCGCAGTGTTCACGGTCTACCCGTCACTGGCAGGCACCACGGCAGAAGTCGCCCGCAGACTCCACCACCTGGGTGACGCTAGTCGCAGTTAGCCGCCCCGCGTTGGGGTGTGGCGGTGTGTGGTGCTAGTCGGCGTGTGACCGTGTGTGGTGCTAGTCGGCGTGCGGCGCGAGGTCCCCACCCAGACCCGTGAGGACATGCGCGGTCAGCGGCGGATGGTCCGACCACGGGACGTCCACCACGGCGACGTCCTCCATCGTCACTTCACGGCCCACCAAGAAGTCCTCACGGTCTCCCATGGTGAGCGTCGCATCGGCCGGCAGCGCCTGCGAGGCCAGTACAAAACCCGTACCCTGCAGCGCTTCCACCGTGGCAGAGCCCGCAGTGTCACCAAAGTCGCCACCGATCACGACCGGTCCAATAGTGCCGCTCCACTGCGCCAACTCGCGCGCATGCTCCGCACGCTCATCCGCGGTAGCGGAAGCATCGAACTGCGTCGACACATACGTGGCACCCATGAACGTCACCGCAAGGGCCCCTCGCTGCGGACCGCTCTCACTATCGAGTTCCAACGCCCGCACCCCGTCGTGCGGCCGGGACGTGATGATCGCATTGCCGGTCTGCGACGTGTGACTGCCGGCATACGAGTACGGCAACTGCAGCTCACCCGCAAGGAACTCCACCATGTCCAGTCCGCCAGACAGCAGCGAACCCCGGTCAACCTCCTGCAGCATCACCACGTCGGCAGGGTTATCGCGCAGCGTCTGAGCGATTGCCACGGGATCCAGCGCAGGCCCGCCATTCTCGCTCGACGTCACCCCGTGATGAACGTTCCATGACGTCACCTGCGGCGTTGCCAGGAAGTCCTCGGAGTACAGGCGGTCCTGCTCAAATGAGGAGTACGTCCACCAGCTCGCCCCCGCGGCCACCACTACGCCGACCGCGATCCGTGGCAACACACCCCTGACCACCGTGTGGCCAGCACGCTCATGCCAGGCAGCCAACGAGCCGCCCATCATCAACGCAATACCCACCGTCGCCATCAACACCCCATGGCGCACCGGCAACGCCGCAACTCTGTCGACCTCCACCGCCAACAACGGCACCACCACAGCAGCCACAAACACCGCCCAGGCACCCAAACTGCGCAGCGTGCTGCCCTTCTCTGCACGCATCATCAACGCCGCCGCCAAGGTGCTGAGCGCCGCCGCCAATGGCAATGCCACCAATGCGGCCGTCCCCGGCACCAACGCCATCACCGCAAGCGAAGCCGCGCCCACCGTCATCAGACCAATGCGCAACGCTCCAGGAAACACCCCCGCTGCAGAAGCCAACCGAGCGCCGGCCAGCAGGCCCACAATCGCCAAAGGAGCGGCAACCGACAGCCGCATCTCACTCTCCGACGCGACGTAACCCAGATTCGCGAACGCGTAGATCACCAGCGCCCAATACAGGCCGTACGCCCACCAGCCCCGGACATTCGCGGCTGGCTTCAAGTCGTGACAACGCCAACCATTGAACATGGCGAGCACGAAAACGACACCAAGCGCTGCCCAACCCCACACATCAGTCCGCCACACCGCATCGAGAGTGCGAAGGAACGCCTGCTCCGCGACCGCCGCCGCGGCACCCAACGCCGTTCCCGCCAACAATGCCGGACCATTACCGCTGCCCAACGTTGCCCGAGCCGCCAGCACCACCGTGGCAAGAGCCAAGGCGGCAAGATACAAGCCCGCCCCAATAAGCCACACGCCGTCCAAGGCCGGAAGAGCAAACCGGAAGCCAGCGGTCACCGCCAGCATGAACCACACGGTCCCGCCATGACTGAAGAACTGGGCGGCAACGGACGCCAACCAAGCAATACCCGCACCGGCTGCAGCCACCGCGCCCACCGCAATCAGCGCAGGAGTAGGGGAAGGGTCCGACAAGTCCCACAACAACGGACCCGCAGCCCTCAACGAATCAATCAGCAGCCACGACGCAACAGCAATCAGGCCAAGTGAGCGACGAGCATCGGTCATGCTTGTCACCGTACTCCGGTCCGCCGCCCAGCACGGACACGAGCCGAACAGGCTGTGGAGAGTACCTACGCGTCAGCGATGTCGCAGATGACTGTGCCGGAACTCACCGACGCGCCCACCGCGTGAGACAAGCCAGCAATCGTGCCAGCCTTATGCGCCACCAACGGCTGCTCCATCTTCATCGCTTCCAGCACCACAATCAGGTCACCCTCGGCAACCGTGGCCCCCTCGTCGACCGCGATCTTCACGATCGTGCCTTGCATCGGGGACGTCAACGAGGTGCCCGATGCGGCACGGGCAGGCCCAGACTTGCGTGCCGACCGACGCGCAGGACCGCCGCGACGCGCATTCGCGCGTCCCGCCTGAGCCAAGGACGCAGGTAGCACCACCTCAAGGCGCTTACCGCCCACCTCCACGACCACACGCTCCGTAGCGGCGGCATCGGCCACCGACTCGGCACCCGCACCAGCGCTACCGAGCGTGGCGACGGTGTCCGCAAACTCGGACTCAATCCAGGTGGTGTAGACGCCAAACCGGCCGCCCGCAGCGGCAAACTCCGGCGCGTCCAGCACGGCGCGGTGGAAGGGCACCACAGTAGGGATGCCCTCGACCGACATCTCAGCAAGCGCACGACGCGCCCGCTGCAGCGCCTCATCGCGCGTGGCGCCCGTGACAATAACCTTCGCGATCATCGAGTCGAAGTTCCCTGACACCGTGTCGCCCTCGACCACGCCAGCGTCGACGCGCACGCCAGGACCGGAGGGGAAACGCAGTTCCGAGATGCGGCCCGGCGCGGGCATGAAGTTGCGGCCCGGGTCCTCGCCGTTGATGCGGAACTCCAGGGAATGCCCGCGCACCTCAGGCGACAGGTTCTGAATGGGATCGCCGGCAGCAATGCGGAACTGCTCCCGCACCAAGTCCACTCCCGTCACTTCCTCCGTGACGGGGTGTTCCACCTGCAAACGTGTGTTGACCTCAAGGAAGGAGATCGTGCCATCGACGCCCACCAAGAACTCGCAGGTACCAGCCCCCACATAGCCAGCCTCGCGCAAAATGGCCTGGCTAGACTCCACCAGCCGCGCATTCTGCTCGTCAGTCAAGAACGGGGCAGGAGCCTCCTCGACAAGCTTCTGGTGACGGCGCTGCAACGAACAGTCACGGGTGGACACCACCACGACGTTGCCGTGAGTATCCGCCAAGCACTGCGTCTCCACATGGCGGGGCTTGTCCAAGAAACGCTCCACGAAGCACTCGCCACGACCAAACGCGGCAACAGCCTCGCGGGTCGCAGAATCAAAGAGCTCAGGAATCTCTTCCCGCGTGCGCGCCACCTTGAGGCCGCGCCCACCGCCACCGAAGGCGGCCTTGATCGCTACGGGCAAGCCGTGCTCGTCCGCGAAGGCCAGCACCTCATCGGCGTTCGCCACCGGATCCTTGGTACCGGGGACCAAAGGGGCACCCGCACGCTGCGCGATGTGACGCGCGCTGACCTTGTCTCCCAGTCCCTCGATGGCTGCTGGGGGAGGGCCAATCCAGGTGAGCCCAGCATCGATAACGGCGCGAGCAAACTCAGCGTTCTCCGACAGGAACCCATAGCCCGGGTGAATGGCCTCAGCGCCGGAACGCCGGGCCACGTCAATGATCTTCGCGATGTCGAGATACGTCTGCCCCGCGGTCTCGCCACCAAGCGCATAGGCATCGTCCGCCAAACGGACGTGCTGGGCGTCGCGGTCGGGCTCGGCGTAGACAGCGATGGACCGCAGTCCAGCGTCAGCGCAAGCGCGAATCACACGGACAGCGATTTCGCCGCGGTTGGCGATGAGGACAGACGAAAAGGCATGCACCCCGTCACCGTAGCGCCTGGGTTGGGCTCGGTACTGAGTTGTGGATGTGCGCACGTTAAGTTTGGAAGGCGCTCACACCGGGCTGATGTCCGTTTGTAGGGTATCCACAAACGATTTGACTTATCCTTGGGCTACGGGGGCGTAGGTTGTGGCAACTCCACAATCATGCGGGGGATCTGAGCATATGGAACGCCACCTGGAACTCCGCGAGCAGCGCCCGCAGCAGCGGCAACGAGACCCCCACGACTCCATGAAAGTCGCCATCGATCGCATCAATGTACGGGCCGCCCAATCCATCCACGGTAAACCCGCCCGCGACCTGCAACGGCTCACCCGTCGCGACGTAGGCGTCGATCTCTTCATCGCTGAGGTCCCCAAAGTGAACCGTCGTCGACGACGAGGCGCCCACCGTTCCGCGCGTGCCATCATCACGGTCATCGACCAGCCAATGGCCGGTGTGCAGCACGCCCGCGTTTCCGCGCATCCGGCGCCACCGCTCCCGCGCCACCTCCGCGGTCCCCGGCTTGCCGTAAATCTCGCCCTCAAACTCCAGCATCGAGTCGCACCCCAGCACCATGCCCTCGGTGTCATACATCCCAGCCACGTGCTCAGCCTTCGCACGCGCCAACGCCAACACCGCATCGGCTGGCCCGGCGTCCGGGTGGAGTTCGCGCAGGCGCTCGAGGACCGCGTCCTCGTCCACCCCAGACACGATCACCTCAGGCTCCACTCCGGCCGATCGCAAGGTCGCGAGCCGGGCAGGGGACTGTGAGGCAAGGATGAGCGGAACGGTCATGCCTTGACCCTATCCCCGGCGCGCATCGGCCCGACCCGCAGCGACTGAAGGCCGCCCCCGCATCGGCCTCTAGTGGCACGAAATGGCTGTTTTAGCCAGCTGTAACAGCCAAATGGAGCCATTTGGCGGGAAAATGGGGGTTACTGAGTGTGCAGTTCTTCGGTCTCCTCGAGCGAGTGGCCGGGATCTGCAGACAGCGCCTTGTCCCCGCGTGGCAACGTCACGAGCATCAGCAACGCCATTGCGCCCGCAATGATCGCGGAGATGAGCATCGCGTGCTGGCTGGCGTCCATGAACGCAGTCTGAGCCGCATCCAAAACCTGAGCCGCAGCAGTCGCCGCGTCCCCGCCTTGCTCTGCCATCGCATCGGTCACCGCCACGGCGCCCGCAAGTGAGTCTTGCACTGCACCGCCTGCCTCCCCGGGGATGGACTCGGCAACATCGGCTATCCCGGAGGTGTACTGATTCGCGATCAGCGAGCCCAGCAGGGCGATGCCCAGCGACCCTCCCAGCTCACGGGTCGTGTCATTCATGGCCGAACCCATTCCGGAACGGTTACGCGGCACTGACGCCATCAGCATGTTGGTTGCGGGCGTCACGACAAGCGCCATGCCCGTGATCACCAGCGACATCGCAATGAGGAAATCCCAGTACGACGGCACGGTAGGCCAGGTGGTCATGAGGAGGAACCCACCGGCAATCACCACTAATCCGGGCACAATTGTCCAGCGAGTGCCGACCTTCTCGACCAGACGTGGAACGAGTGGGCCCAGGATCATCATCGGCAACATCGGAGGAATCATGGCAAGCGCGCTGGTGAGTTCGTTGTAGCCCATGACGAGTTGGAAGATCTGCGTCAAGGAGTAGAACGCGCCAATCATCGCGAAGAATGTCAGCGTCACCGCGATAGCGGACAAGGTGAAGCGCCGGCGCTTGAAGAGGCTGAGGTCCAGCATGGGGTGCTTCACGCGGTTCTCCCACCAGATAAACAAGGCGAGAGCGATCATGCCGATGCACGCCGCGCTGATCGTTGGGGTCTCCCAGCCGTGGGAGGGTGCTTCCATAATCGTGTACACGATTCCAGCAAGAGCGAGCGTCACGAAAAGGCCGCCGGTCCAGTCGACCGGGGTGGCCTTCTCGTCGACGGACTCAGGGACGATGCGCATGGCAACGGGGATGGCCACCACGCCAAATCCGGCGCCCAGGAGGAATGCCGCCTGCCAGTCAAAGTAGTGCAGCAGGAGTCCGGTGAGGACCGATCCAATCATCATTCCCACGCCCGCCACCGCAGCCCAAATGGCGATGGCCTTGGGGCGTTCCTTGGCGGGGAAGACCACGTTGACCAGTGACAGCGTGGTGGGGAGGACGAGTGCGCCGCCGATGCCCATGATCGCGCGCGACGCAATGAGCTCACCTGCGGTGGAAGCGAAGAATGGGGCGTAGAGCGATGCTGCGACAAAGATCACGAGGCCGATGTTCATCACGCGTTTGCGTCCGTAGCGGTCGGCGACGGCCGAGGCAATGAACAGGAGCGATGCGAACACGAGGACGAATGCTTCGACAACCCAGGTGAGCTCCAGCTGGGTCATGGAGAACTCCACCGCGAGTTCTGGCAGTGCCAGGTTGAGGCTCATGTTCGCGATCATCGCGGTCATGAGGCCAAAGCACAGGGTGGCCAGGATTGCCCAGCGTTTGCGGTAGGTCGACTCTGAGATGCCCTCGCTGAGAGCCTCGGCGAGAGTGGACGATGGAGGTGCTGGAGTTGGCATGCAGGCTCCTGAGACAATGGGGTTGGAGAGTGTCCCGGCAGTGGGATTTGGCCAGAATAGTTCGCGTTAGCGGAAGTATCAAGTTCGCGTTACGTGAACTATTGAGTTGATGGCTTTCCGTGGTGTGCGGGAGGCTGTTTTAGCAGGAGTGATGATGGGTCGCGACGATCTTGTGGCTGCAGTGCTTGAGGTGGAGGGACGCCTCATACGTACCTCGATGCGCGCGCAATCCCGCACTTTGGTGAGCGCTAACCTCACACCGGTGCAGTTCCACCTGCTGTTGTTCTTGCATGCAAACCCGGGAACCCCCACCGCGGACGCTGCCGAGGCGATGGGGCTCAAGCCCAACATCACCACGGGAGTGGTGCAACGACTCGTCGATCGCGGCTGGGTTGAGCGCAGGGCATCCGACGCCGATGGTCGTGTGCGACTACTGTCGTTGACGCCAGCCGGTGAGGTCGTGGTGAATGGGGCGATCGCGGAAGCGGAGCAGAGTTTTGTGGCTCACATTCATGTGCTGAGCGATGAACAGATCGAGCAACTCCACGGAATCCTGACCACCATCGAGGCGGCCGCCCGCGACTAGCGCGTCAGATCCGCGTCGAACTCTGTGCACTGCTCCGCAACGGCATCCGGCAACAACGCCGTCAGGAGTGCCGTCAACTGCGGACGGACCTGTTCCGGCACGCGGTCCACGAGCACTTCGCGCTTGAGGGCGTCGTACTTGTCGCTGGCGTCGGCGACCACAGCGAGGCCTTGATCAGTGAGCACAGCCCAGGACGCTCGTCGGTCGTGATCGCACGTGCGCCGAGTCACGAGACCGGCTGCCTCGAGCTTCGTCACCGTATGTGACAGTCGCGACAGCGACGAGTCCGTGGCCTTCGCGACGTTCGCCATCTGCAGTGTTCGGTCCGGGCGGGACGCGAGCATGGCGAGAATGCTGAACTGGTGGTGGTTGAGCCCCGTCACGTCACGCAAGCGTTCATCGAGTGCGGCGGGAACGGTCGCCAGCACCGCGGTGAAGCGGCGCCACAGGAGTTCGTCCTGGGTGCTGAGCATGCTGGTGGGGCTGGCGGTCACGAGCACTATCGTAACGGCGCGCTTGAGCCTGGGCCTAGAGACCTCGTTGCGTCCAGACCGTTACCGCGGAACGTCCTCCAGCGCGGCGTCGCGCACGATCTCGAGTGCTGCCTTCCAACTTGCGGGGAGTTCACGCACGTAGCCGCGGGCGGTGTGGTGACGCGTCCACAGCACGGGCGGGTATGCCCCCTGAACCTCGAGCCCCACGGACCGGCACAGCCACATGGCACGCGGCAGGTGGAACTCCTGTGTGCAGACAATGGCGCTGGTCACTCCCGCGTCGCGGGCATTGCGAGCCGATGCTCGGGTGTCGTGCCCATACGGGTCGCGCAGGAGGGCTTCCTCGGGTATGCCCAGGTCGCGCGCGGTGCGGTGCATTGAGGCGGTTTCGTCCAAGCCTTCCCGGTTCCGTCCCGCGCCGGTCAGCACGAGTCGGCTGACATGGCCCGCGGCATACAGCTGTGCTGCAGCCTCGACCCGCTGGCGCAGGAACAGGCTAGGACGACCGTCTTCCCACACGCGTGCACCCAACACGAGTGCAGCATCTGCGGGGGTGAACGCGGACGAATCCGCCGGGTGGCGGTCGCCAGTCGTGACGGTGCGCGCCACGATCTGTGGCCCCGCAGCGAACACCGCGGCACCCACAGCCAGTTTTCCTACGGCACGTACGCCGGACATCGGCCCTACCTGAGGGAGTGGCGCCACGCGCCGTCGCCACGGCCCAGCGGAAGGTTGCGATGCGAGCCGCGCAGCGTGCGGGTGCGGTCCATCCAGGCCGATGTGGGGGAGCCCGGCGCGTCGTCGTCCGCGTTGGCGGAGGTGACAGCGACCACGCCAGCAACGAGCGCCGCGAGTTCCGCCTCGTCGGGCGAGCCCGACACCACACGCAAGCCGGCGGCCTGCGCGAAGGGGTCTTCCGGTCCGAACTCGCTCATAGCGGGATGTTCCCGTGCTTCTTGGGCGGCAGGGACGCGCGCTTGGTGCGCAAGGCCCGCAGGGCGCGGGTGATCTGCTCGCGCGTTTCGGACGGCTCGATCACCGCATCGACGTATCCGCGGTCAGCGGCGTCGTACGGGTTGACGATCTCGTCTTCGTACTCAGCGGTCAGGCGAGCGCGTTCGGCCTCGACGTCACCGCCGTCGTCGGCAACCTTGGCCAGGGTGCGACGCTGCAGGATGTTGACGGCACCGCCGGCGCCCATCACGGCAATCTGGGCGGTGGGCCAGGCCAGGTTGATGTCTGCGCCCAACTGCTTGGAGGCCATCACAATGTAAGCGCCGCCGTAGGCCTTGCGGGTGATGACAGTCACCAGGGGAACGGTCGCTTCCGCGTACGCGTAGATGAGCTTGGCGCCGCGGCGGATGATGCCCTGGTGCTCCTGGTTGACGCCAGGGAGGAAGCCGGGCACATCCACGAACGTGATGACCGGAATGTTGAAGGCGTCGCAGGTGCGCACGAACCGTGCGGCCTTTTCTGAGGCGTTGATGTCGAGCGTTCCAGCCATGGACTGGGGCTGGTTGGCGACGATTCCCACGGAGTGGCCCTCGATGTGGCCAAACCCTACGAGGACGTTGGGGGCGAACAGCGGTTGGATCTCGAAGAACTCGCCGTCGTCCAGCACGGTCTCGACCACAGTCTTCATGTCGTAGGGCTGGTTGGGGGAGTCAGGGACCAGGGTGTCGAGTGCGAGGTCCTCGTCGGTGCGCTCGAGGTCCGCTTCCGCATCCCAGCTGGGAGCGTCGGACAGGTTGTTGCCCGGCAGGAACTGGATGAGGTGCTGGACGTACTCGAGGGCGTCGTCCTCGTCAGAGGCCAGGTAGTGGGCAACTCCGGACTTGGCATTGTGGGTGTGTCCGCCGCCGAGTTCTTCGAAGGTGACGTTCTCGCCCGTGACTGACTTGATGACGTCGGGGCCAGTGATGAACATCTGGCTGGTGCCGTCCGCCATCACGATGAAGTCCGTCAGAGCGGGGGAGTACACGGCGCCGCCCGCTGAGGGGCCCAGGATGATCGAGATCTGGGGGATGACTCCGGACGCAGCGACGTTGCGGCGGAAGATTTCCGCGAACTGCGTCAGTGCGGCCACGCCTTCTTGGATGCGGGCGCCGCCGCCGTCAGAAATGCCGATGAGGGGAACACCTGTGCGGAGTGCGAAGTCCTGCACTTTAGTGATCTTCTGACCGTGGACCTCGCCGAGCGATCCGCCAAAGACGGTGAAGTCTTGGCTATAGACGGCAACCTGACGGCCGTCGATGGTGCCGTAGCCGGTGACGACGCCATCGCCGTAGGGACGGTTCTTGTCGAGGCCAAAGTTGCGGCTGCGGTGGCGGGCCAACGCGTCGAGTTCAACAAAGGAGCCGTCATCGAGGAGTTGCTCGATGCGTTCGCGGGCGGTCTTTTTGCCGCGTGCATGCTGCTTGTCGGCAGCGGTCGCTTCCCGCTGGGTCACGGCTTCATCGACCTTGGCGCGGAGGTTGTCCAGCGCTCCGGCAGTGGTCGCGGTGGGTTGGGGATCCGTCACGATGCTCCTTGTGCTGTGGCTTCGGCGGCTAGCCTAGCCGGGTGACCCCATCCTCGTCTGCATCCGTCTCCGCCTCGCGTCAGCCGTTGACGGCCGATGCCCTGGCCGGGTTGGTGGGGCCGGGGCGTCAGTTGGCGCGCCTTGAGGTGACGGCGACGTCCCCGTCGACCAACACGGTGCTGCTGGATGCGGCGCGTCGGGAACCCGATGAGTGGCCTGAGGTGAGTGCGGTCGTCACTGACCATCAGACGGCAGGCCGCGGACGTGCAGGCCGGGCGTGGGCGACCCCGCAAGGGGCGGCGTTGACGGCCTCGTTTCTCTTACGGCCCACCGTCCCCGGGGACTCTCTAGGGTGGGCGCCGTTGGTGACGGGCTATGCCACGGTGATGGCGTTGCGCGATGCGGGTGTGGGGGCATACCTGAAGTGGCCGAATGATGTGGTGGTCGAGGCCGGCGCCAAGGCGATCCCTGGCTGGGGACGCTGGCGCAAGGTCGTCGGGATTCTGTGCGAGATGGTGCCGCGTTCCGGTGTGGACGACGAACCTGCGATCGTGGCAGGCATCGGTGTCAATGTGTCGCAGTCATCGGCGGAACTGCCCGTCCCGCACGCGGCTTCCCTAGCGACGCTGGGCGCGACCCGCTTGGACCGTGTGGCGTTGTTCCGTTCATTGGTGGCGCATCTGCATGACGCGGTCGCGATGTGGGAAGCCGATGCCGACCTTCCGCGCGTACACGCGGCGGTGGAGTCCGTATGTGCTTCCGTGGGCTGGGATGTCACGGTCGCGATGCCCGGGGGAGAAGACGTGAAGGGCCGGGTCACGGGGTTGTCTGACTCTGGCGCGTTGCTGGTGGCGACGCGCGACGGCGAACGCGAGGTCCTCGCTGGTGATCTGACGGTGCGACGCGCCTAGACGCCCTGCCTTTCGGCACGTCAAGCCTTAGCAAAGGCACATCACAGAACGGTTACGGCTTGTCACGGCCGTGTTACGGGAGCGACAGGTTATGCGTCTGTAACGACAGGTTGTGTCTTCCAGCAAATACCCCGTGAGGTTCGTTGATGTACTCGCTGTACATCCCGCTGGATGCGTGTGGTCACATCGAGGTCACCTCGGCAATGACGCCCCCGGTACGCCTTCCAGCGCAGGATGCGGAACCCGCGCGGTGCGGGTTCGACGACGAAAGATGGCGAACCCACAGCCTGCGGATGGCCGCAGGTACAGGGAAATCGCTCGCGACTCAAGGAGGAGAAGCAGCATGACCTACTTCCAGGAAGGTGAGAAGTGATGAGAGGCACGCGCATTGCACGCTCCACAGCGTTCTTTGGCATCTTTGCTCTCGCTGTGGCTGGTTGTTCCACGGACAACGGCGACACTGACACCACCCCGAGCGATGAGCCCACCGTTGCCGCAGGCGACTACACCACGCGTGAAGTCTCCGACGGCACCACCGACTTTGTCGTAGTGGAGAACCCCGACGGCACCACGCTGTCCTACTCGGCTGAGGGCGGCGTTGAGCTGCTCGAAGAAGAGATTGACGGATCCACCTACGCGTTCAAGGACATGAACGGCAACGGCGAACTCGACACGTGGGAAGACTGGCGTGAAGACTCCGAGGTTCGTGCCACGGACCTCGCATCTCAGATGTCGATCGAGCAGATCGCGGGCCTGATGCTGTTCAGCTCGCACGAGCGTTCGCCCGCAGACGGTCTGACCGACGCACAGAAGACGTACCTCGAGGAGTCCAACCTCCGTGCAGTGCTGAACGCTGCCGGCTCGGACGCAGGCGTCACCGTGCCGTGGGTCAACGAAATGCAGGCCTACGTCGAGACCCTCGCTACCGAGGACACCCCCTACGTGCCCGTGAACTTCGCTTCCGACCCGCGTTCGACCGCAGGTTCTGGTGGATACAACGCAGACGGCGCCGACATCTCCCGGTGGCCCTCCAACTTGGGTCTTGCCGCGACTTTTGATGCCGAGCACACCAAGAAGTTCGGTGAGATGGCTTCGGCCGAGTACCGCGCCTTGGGTATCGCCACAGCTTTGAGCCCGCAGATTGACCTCGCCACCGAGCCGCGCTGGCTTCGTGTCGGCGGAACCTTCGGTGAGGATGCTGCTCAGTCTGCCGAACTCTCAGCGGCCTACGTGGACGGGTTCCAGGGCTCGGACGGTGAAGCTGAGTGGGGTGACGAGTCCGTCAACGCCATGATCAAGCACTGGGCCGGTGACGGACCGGGTGAAGGTGGACGCGAGTCCCACACCTACACCGGTAAGTACGGTGTGTACCCCGGCGACAACCTGGACGAGCACATTTCCGTGTTCCAGGGAGCGCTCAACTCGGCCGCAGTGATGACGTCCTATTCGATCTCGCTCGACGCTGACGGCAACCCGCTGTTCGAAGACCGCACCGGTACCGCGTACGACACCGGTCTCATGTCCGTCCTGCGTGACGACAACGCCTTCGGCGGCGTGGTCGTCACCGACTGGGGCGTCATGAGCGGATCCAACGACGAAGGCGCGTTCTTCGGAATGGCATGGGGTGCGGAAGACATGACCCCTGCTGAGCGCTACGCACACGTGCTGGGCACCGGCCACGACATGTTCGGTGGAGTCAACGACGCCACCTACATTCTCGAAGGCGCCGAGGTCTGGCAGGAGCAGTACGAGGCTGGCGAACGCGACGTGGACGCGGAGACCCGCTTCCAGGAGTCCGGTGCTCGCATCCTGAACATGAGCTTCCAGGCTGGCCTGTACGAAAACGCCTACCTTGACCCCGAGGAGTCGGCAGCAGTTCTCGCCTCCGACGACAAGGTGGACGCTGGCTACGAAGCACAGTTGGCTTCGATCGTGATGCTCAAGAACGATGGCGTTGTCGCCGAGGGCAACGACTGGTCTGACAAGACGGTCTACATCCCCCAGTCCTACGACACTGGTCACGCTGGACTGTTCGGCGATGCCACCTACTCCGAGGGTCCCACCATGGACCTTGACGTTGCAGCGCAGTACTTCGGCAATGTCGTGACCGACGAGGTCGAGTATGACGACGAGGGCAAGGTCGTGTCCTACACGGCTCCTGACCTTAGTGACGTTGACCTGGTCCTGGTGGGCATGGACAGCCCCAACAACGGTGACAACTTCTCCGCTGCTGGGCACGACACCGAAACCGACGAGTGGTACCCCATGTCCCTGCAGTACCGCGAGTACACCGCAGACGGCGACAACGTCCGCAAGGAGTCGATTGGTGGTGACCTCCTCGAGGACGGTACCCAGGAGAACCGTTCGTACTTCGGCAACACCTCGCGCATCTCGAACGAAGCTGACCTGGACGCATTCGAGCGTGCTGTGGCAGCTGTCGAGGACAGCGGACAGGACATCCCCGTGGTGTCGGTACTGAAGGCGATCAACCCGATCGTTCCAGCAGAGTTCGAGTCCGACGCAGACGCCATTGTGGTCAGCTTCGGAACTTCGGACCAGGCCGTCTACGACGTCGTCACCGGTGGCTACGAGCCCACGGGTCGCCTGCCCATCCAGTTCCCCGCGGACATGGACACGGTTGAGGCCCAGTACGAGGACGTCGCGAAGGACATGACGCCCTACACCGACGCCGCAGGCAACGCCTACGACTACGGCTTTGGCCTCAACTACTCCGGAGTGATCTCCGAGTAAGGCCACGGCACCACGACTGACGGTGGCCGGTTCCTTCACCGGAACCGGCCACCCCGTCAGTCATGAAGGGCCACCCGGCCCTTCGCCCTCTCAGAAGCAACGGGCTGATACCGCAAACACAGACCCGTGAAGTAATAAGGAGCAGAGATGAACACCAAGAAGATGCGGGCTGGCGGCCTCGCCGTCCTGATCGCCGCCACCGGAGCTTTCGGCCTGACCGCCTGCTCGAGCGACGACGGCGCTGCTGGAACCGACACCGAGGTGTCGCAGGAAGCCGCCGTTGACGTGGCCACCGACCTGGAGACCGCAAAGGCTGCCGTTGACGAGGCGCTCGCAGGCGACGACTGGGCCCAGGTCATGCTGGCCAGCGACGTTGACAGCCCCACCGTCAAGTACGGCCTGATGGTCATGCCGTTCGTGAAGACCGACGCTGCAGAGCGCGTCACCGGCACCGTCAACATCGATGGTGGCAACTACACGATCGAAGCAGTGTCCGCTGCTACCGGCCAGACCTGGCAGATCGACCAGGACGGCAACATCTCCGAGGCTGCCGAATAATTCGGTTCCTCGTGGCGTCGGTTTCCGACGCTCGCGGCTGACCCGCCCGGCACCCCTCATCCCTCCCTCGCCGGGCGGGAGCCGCATCCCCTCCCTAGTTTTGAAGTATCGCCCTCCACGTCAAGTGGCTGAAGGAGACTAGTCGTGAAATCACGCAAGCCGAAGGACGGAGCCGCCGCAAAGGCTCGCATGTCCAACAAGGCCTATCTGTCGATCTGGATCCCTGTTGTTGCCTTGCTGACGATCATCGTCGTCGTGGCCAACATGGCCCTGGTCGTGGCGGGTGGCTGGGTTGCCTCGCAGTTCGGTTCCGGAACGTACACGTTCACCAACTCGGAGAAGTCCGCCGAGTGGGACACCGAATACTACGAGGCGGACTACGCCGACATGGACGAGGTGGACGCAGCCGCCCGTGACCTGGTCGAGGAGATCGGTGCCAGCGGCATCGTCCTCGCCAAGAACGAAGGCGACGCACTGCCGCTGGACTCGTCCTCCCAACTGACCATGCTGGGCCGCGCAGCTGCTGACCCAGTGTTCGGTGGATCGGGTTCCGGCTCGGTCGACACCAACACTGCGGTGACGGCACGCGCCGGACTGGAAAACGCAGGCTTTGGCATCAACGATGAGGCCTACACCGCAATCGAGACTTACGCCGACGAGAACAAGCGCGGCCACATCGAGATGGACCTCCCGATGGAGTCGACCTTCACCATCGGTGAAATGCCGATCGAAGGATACGAGGCAGTGTCCGACTCCTTCGCTCAGTACAACGACGCAGCCGTCGTGTTCATCGGCCGTCCCGGTGGTGAAGGTGGTGACCTGGCGCAGGACATGCTGGACATCCCTAACTCCGAGAACATCGATCCTCGCGCACAAGAGGGTGAGCACCAGCTCGAACTGAACCAGGACGAGAAGGCCCTCATCGAACTCGCCAAGGAAGAGTTCGAGACCGTCGTGGTGGTCGTGAACGCCTCCACCACCCTCGAAATGGGTGAACTGCAGAACGACGAAGGCGTAGACGCGATCCTCCTCGCTGGCTCGCCCGGCGCATCGGCCTTCAACGGCCTGGGCCGCATCCTCTCGGGTGACGTGAACCCCTCCGGTCACACCGTTGACCTGTGGTCCGCCGACTTCACCGCAGACCCCACCTTCGCTAACTTCGGCGAGTTCGTCTACAACAACGTCGAGGCCAGCTACCCCGTGTCCGCGACGGAAAGCGCCACCTCGAACGCCACGGTGACGTCCGACGCCCCGTTCGTGAACTACACCGAAGGCATCTACTACGGATACCGCTACTACGAGACCGCAGCCGTCGAGGGCTTCATCGACTATGACGAAGCAGTCGTGTACCCCTTCGGCTACGGCCTGTCCTACACGGACTTCGCCTGGGAGATTGCAGGCTCCGAGCTCGGCGCTGTCGACGGCGAAATCTCGGTCGACGTGACCGTGACCAACACCGGTGACGTGGCAGGTAAGGACGTCGTCCAGGTGTACGTCAACGCCCCCTACTACCAGGGCGGTATCGAGAAGGCTGAAGTAGTCCTCACCGACTTCGTGAAGACTTCGCTCCTGGAGCCCGGTGCTTCCGAAACGCTGACCGTCTCCTTCGCAGTCGAGGACATGGCTTCCTACGACTACCAGGACGCCGGCGCCTACGTGCTGGAAGCCGGTGACTACGAAGTGCGTGTGCAGAACGACTCGCACACCATCGCCGAGGGCACCGAGCCCATCGTCTACACCGTCGATGAGACGGTCGTCTACGACGAGTCCAACCCGCGTTCGACCGACGAGGTTGCCGCGACCAACGCCTTCGACGACGTCTCCGCACAGTTCACCGAGGACGGCGCCAACGGCACCATCCAGCCGATGTCCCGTGCAGACTTCGCCGGCACCTTCCCGACCGCTCCCACCGAGGAGCAGTACGTGGCCAGCGACGCCATCATCGAAGGCTTCGAGGCGTGGGACTACGACGCCGAAGCAGAAGCTTTCGAAGGCGACATGCCCACGACCGGTGCCAACTCCGACCTGTCGCTGATCGACATGCGCGGCCTCGACAAGGACGACCCGCTGTGGGACGAACTGCTCGACTCGCTCACCGTCGGTGAAATGACCGACATGCTCCTCAACGGCGCCTACCAGACCGCACCTATCGGTTCGATCGGTAAGCCCCAGACGCTGGAGCCGGACGGCCCCGCAGGTTTCTCGTCCTTCATCAACTCGTCCATCAACGGCGTGGCTTACCCCTCGCAGGTGCTGATTGCTCAGACCTGGGACGTGGAGCTGGGCGCAGCGATGGGTGAAATGCTCGGAAACGAAGCCATCCTCAAGGGCATCAACGGTTGGTACGCCCCCGCAGTGAACCTGCACCGTACCCCGTTCGGTGGACGTAACTTCGAGTACTACTCGGAAGACCCGGTCCTGTCCGGTGTGATGCTGACCTCGGTCGCCAACGGTGTTGCCACCAAGGGCGTCTACACGATGATCAAGCACTACGCGATGAACGAGCAGGAAACCAACCGCGTCAACAACGGCATCGCTACCTGGGCAACCGAGCAGGTCATCCGCGAGATCTACCTCAAGCCCTTCGAGATCGGTGTCAAGAACATCACGATGGACGTCACGTACCTGGCGGACGACGAGGGCACCGTTGCCGAGACCACGATTGGTGCCGGCGGCATGATGAGCTCGTTCAACCGCATCGGTGCTACCTGGGCCGGTGGGTCGGAAGCGCTCATGGACACGGTGCTCCGTGAGGAGTGGGGATTCGACGGATTCGCGATCTCCGACTTCAACCTCTACCCGTACATGAACCCCAACGAGGGCATCAGTGCTGGTACTGACCTCACGCTGACGTTCCAGCCGTCCAAGTCCTTCGGAGACACCAGCTCCGCGAAGGCAGTGACGGACATCCGTGAAGCCACCCACAACATCCTGTACACGGTGGCGAACTCCAACGCGATGAACGGTCTGGCACCTGGTGCCACGGTCGACTACACGCCTCCCACGTGGGTCTACCTGCAGATCGGCATCACGATCGTTGCTGGACTGGGAATCGCCTTCTGGATCTTCCGGATTGTGGTTCGCGTCCGCCGCCACGGTAAGGCCGCTGAGGGCCAGCCCGCGGTGGCATCCGAGGCCTAATCGCCTCACCTCGTCCACAACGGACAGGGTGCTGGGCCGGCAATTGCGGTGCCGGCCCAGCACCACCCCCCATCCTTCCTCTTCTTTGGTGACGGCGCCACAGCGCCGCCCGTGACGTCCCCGTCTGGAGCCCACCTCATGTCTCACGAGCTGACAACTCTCGAAAAGGCAGCGCTGCTGAGTGGCGAGAACATCTGGCAGTCGCGAGCTTTCCCGCACGCTGACATCCGTGCCCTGTTCTTCGCCGACGGCCCCCACGGTGTGCGCAAGCAGACCGGGTCAGGGGACCACCTGGGGATTGCAGCCTCGCAGCCCGCGACGTGCTTCCCGACCTCCGCGACGATCGCGAACAGCTGGGACACCACGCTTGCACAGGAGGTAGGGGAGGCACTCGGTGCTGAGGCCGCATCCCAGGAAGTGGATGTGCTGCTCGGCCCCGGCCTGAACGTGAAGCGTTCGCCGCTGTGCGGGCGCAACTTCGAATACTTCTCCGAGGACCCGTACCTGTCGGGCACCCTCGCGGCCGGCTACGTGCGCGGAATCCAGTCACAAGGTGTGGCTGCCAGCCCCAAGCACTTCGCGGCCAACAGCCAAGAACTCCGCCGCATGGCATCCGACTCCGTGGTGGACGAGCGCACGCTGCGCGAGATCTACCTCACCGGCTTCGAGATTATGGTCCGCGAATCCTCGCCACGCGTGGTGATGTCTGCGTACAACCAGATCAACGGCACCTACGCTCACGAGAACGCGCACCTGTTGAAGGACATTCTGCGCGACGAGTGGGGCTTCGACGGTGCCGTCATCACTGACTGGGGCGGCGGCAACGACCCGGTGGCTGCAGTGCGTGCGGGTGGTGGCCTCGAGATGCCTTCCCCTGGCCTGGACTCGGTTCCGGCGCTCCTGGAAGCGCTGGAGCGCGGCGAGTTGTCCATGGAAGACCTGGACGCCCGCGTGGAGGAACTGCGCGCGCTGGGGCAGTGGGTAGATGGCAGCAAGGCTCGTCCTGCGGACCTGGATGCTCACCACCGTTTGGCACGTCGTGCGGCACGCGAGTCCGCAGTTTTGCTCCGCAACGAGGACGCGGTGCTGCCGCTGGCCGCGAGCACGCGGGTTGCAGTGATCGGCGACTTCGCTGACACGCCGCGCTACCAAGGCGCCGGATCTTCGCTGGTGAACGCCTCCCAGTTGACGTCCCCGCTGGAAGCTCTCCGTGCATCGGACCTTGACGTCGTGGCGTACGCGCCGGGCTTCAAGCGCGACGGCACTGCCGACGCGGCGCTCACGGAACAGGCTGTCGACGCAGCCATGGGAGCCGATGTGGTGCTCCTGTACTTGGGTCTCGACGAGGTTGCGGAGTCCGAGGGCAAGGACCGCGAACACCTGCGCATGCACGAAGCGCAAACGGAACTGCTGGCGCGCTTGCGTTCAGTTAACAAGCGTGTGGTCGTGGTGTTGTCCGCGGGCTCCGTCGTGGAAATGCCGTGGATCGAGGACGCTGCTGCTGTCCTGCACGGGTACTTGGGCGGCCAGGCCGGAGCTGAAGCAATGGTGGAACTGCTCACCGGCAAGGCCAACCCCGCTGGCCGGTTGGCGGAAACCTACCCGTTGACACTCGATGACACCCCTACGGTCAACTACTACCCGGGTGTGGGCCGCAACGCCGAATACCGCGAAGGCCTGTACGTGGGCTACCGGTACTATGCGACGACGGGTGTCGATGTTCGCTTCCCGTTCGGCTTTGGTCTCAGCTACACCGCGTTCGAGTACAGCGACCTGAGCGTGACGGACGCCGGCGCCACCTTCAACGTGACCAACACGGGCGATGTGGCCGGCGCGGAAGTGCCGCAACTGTATGTGAGCCGCAAGGGTGGAGCAGTCTTCCGCCCCGCACTGGAACTCAAGGGGTTCACGAAGGTCGCTTTGGATCCGGGTGAGACTGCGAGTGTCACCATCCCGTTTGATCAGTACACGTTCCGTCACTTTGATGTGGCGGCCGATGCGTGGGCTGTCGAGGCGGGCGAGGTTCAGATCATCATCGGCGCCTCCAGCCAGGATCACCGTCTGACCGCGACGCACCAGGTCGAGGGCACCGACGTAGAAGCGTCCGACCCTGCGTTGGAGTCCTACGCCAGTGGCAACGTTCGCGACGTGTCTGACGCTGAGTTCACCCGTCTGCTGGGCCGCGACCCACAGGTGCAGGCTTCTCAGTTCTTGCGCCGCAACGACCCCTTGCGTGCCATGCATGAGGCACGCAGCCCTCTGGCCCGGGTGGGTGCGCGCGTGTTGCGGTCCCTGATCGAACGGTCCGAGCGCAAGGGTAAGCCGGACCTCAACCTGTACTTCCTGTACAACATGCCGTTCCGTGCCATGGCAAAGATGACCGGCGGTGCCGTGTCTAGCTCCATGGTGGACCAGATGCTGCGCATCGTGAACGGCCACTTCTTCCGGGGCGCGGGCGGCCTGATCCGCGCTTTCTTTGCCAACCAATCCACGTCGCGCCAACTACGTCGCGACCTTGAGTCGTCGGCCTCCGTGGCCGCACCGCAGTAAAGGAGAACACCCATGTCCGCGATTGCGAAGTGGTGGCGCCGATTTGAAGAGCGCCACACGGGGACTGCCCAGTTCCTGATGTTCTTTGTGTTCTCCAACGCTGTGACGGTGTTGCAGCTGGCCATGATGCCCATCCTGCGTGGCTGGCTGAGCGGCACCGAACTAGTGAACACGGACTTCCAGGTGCTGCCTGTGGGGTCCAACCTCGATGGTTCGCAGTACTACATGTTCGACTACGCCGCTGGGGAGATCTCCACCGGTGGCGGCGGTGGCCTGGCGTACTTCCTGTCCGTCCAGATCACGCTGGCCATTGCGCAGATCATCAACTTCTTCCTGCAGCGCAACATCACCTTCAAGTCGAACACCTCGCCGTGGATCGCGGCCATGTGGTACTTCATCGCGTACATCGCGATCACGTTCATCGCGGCGGCAGCTCAGGGCTTCTACAAGGTGCCGGTGTACGACTTCTTCATCGACACCCTGGGCTGGGGTGCGACCGGTGAGACCACCGCTGACGTGGTGACGATGATCATCAACTCGGCGATCTCGTTCTGGGTCTTCTACCCGATCTTCAAGATCATCTTCAAGCGTGTTCCTGATGAGGCAGTGGAAGCTGCCGCAGCGGAGGTCCCCGCCGCCAGTGCAGCTGTGACGCACTCCACGCCCGCTACCGGCGACGCTGCCGCGGAACTGGACGTTGACTCGGCAGAGGGTGGAGATCAAGCACGAGTGGGAAGTGACGGCAACGCCGACGACGGCGCCACGTCACGCTGATGTAAGGACACATGGCATGAAGACGCTGAGCGTGGTTGTGCCCGCCTACCAGGCGGCTGGGTGGCTCGAACGGTGCGTGGACTCACTGCTGGTGGGTGCCGAGGACCTCGAGATTCTCATCGTCAACGATGGCTCCCGTGATGAGACCGGGGAGATGGCTGACCGCTATGCGGCCCAGCACCCCGGGATCATTCGGGCCATCCACAAGCCCAACGGCGGTCACGGTTCCACGATCAACGTCGGCATTGACGAGGCCCAAGGCACGTACCTGAAGGTTGTCGATAGTGACGACTGGGTAGACCAGGGCGCACTGGTGGCCTTGCTCGAGACCTTGCGTGGTTTTGCGTCGCAGGCCGATGCCGTGGACTTGGTGTTCAGCAACTTTGTGTACGAGAAGGTGGGCCGCAAGTACAAGCGTGCGGTCCGCTATCACAACGTCCTCCCGCTGGGCCGCGTGTTCGGCTGGGAAGATGTGGGCAAGTTCCGTGCCAGCCAGTACCTGATGATGCACTCCTTGGTGTACCGCACCGAGGTGCTGCGCGAATGCGGGCTGCGTCTTCCTGAGCACACCTTCTATGTGGACAACTTGTATGTGTATGTGCCGCTTCAGCATGTGAAGTCGATGTACTACCTGGATGTTGACCTGTACCGGTACTTCATTGGCCGTCCCGATCAGTCCGTCAATGAGGCGGTGATGATCAAGCGGATCGATCAGCAGTTGAAGGTCAACAAGCTGCTGTCAGACGTTGAAGTGAACCCGTTTGAGGTGCCGCCGGCGCTGTACCGCTACTTGCTGCATCACCTACGGATTGTCTGTGTGATCTCCTCGACCATGTTGCTGCGGTCAGGGCGTGACGAGGACTTTGAACGTAGGGTTCAGATGTGGAAGGAACTGCGTTACGACGACCCGGTGGTGTACCGAAAACTGCGCCGTTCGCCCTTGGTGCAGATTGTGAACCTGCCGGGACGTCCGGGACGCAAGGTGTCTTCCGTGGCGTACCGCAGTGCGGCGTGGGCGTTGCAGTTGAACTAGCGGCAGTGCAGACCGGTCACGTGGAGGTGCCATGAGCGACGTCGTTGTGGTGGGGGCGGGCCTGTTTGGGCTGACAGTAGCCCAGCAGCTGGCGGAGCGTGGACGGACCGTCACCGTGGTGGATCAACGCCACCACATTGGTGGCAATGCGTACTCGGAGTTCGATGCGGATACGGGTATTGAGGTCCACCGCTACGGTGCTCACCTGTTTCACACGTCGAACGCTCGCGTGTGGGAGTACGTCAACCGCTTCACGTCGTTCACGGACTACACGCACCGGGTGTTCACCACCCACGCTGGCGAGGTTTATCCCATGCCCATCTCGTTGGGCACCATCAACCAGTTCTTCCGGTCTGCGCATGGGCCGCAGGCAGCGCGCGACCTGATCGCGTCCCACGCCGCGGAAATGGCGGGCCGCACCCCACAGAACCTTGACGAGCAAGGCGTGTCACTCATCGGCCGTCCTTTGTATGAGGCTTTTATTCGGGGCTACACCGCTAAGCAGTGGCAGACGGACCCACGTGAGCTTCCTGCGTCCATCATCACGCGCTTGCCGGTGCGCTACACCTATGACACTCGGTACTTCTCTGACACCTGGGAAGGTCTGCCCACGGACGGTTACACCGCGTGGTTTGAACGCATGATCGACCACCCGCGGATTGACGTGAGGTTGGGGCAGGATTTCTTGAGCGCCGATGCTGTGGTGACGCGGGACACCACACGCGGTCAGGTGCCGGTGGTGTTCACCGGTCCGGTGGACCGGTACTTCGGGTACGAGCAAGGCGACTTGGGGTGGCGGACGATCGACTTTGAGTGGGAGACCTTGCCGGTGGCGGACTTCCAGGGAACCTCGGTCATGAACTATGCCGACGAGGATGTGCCGTACACCCGCATTCACGAGTTCCGGCATTTCCATCCTGAGCGGGACTACCCCCAGGACAAGACGGTGATTGCGCGGGAGTTCTCACGCGCCGCAGTCCGTGGCGATGAGCCGTACTATCCGATCAACACGCCTACGGACAGAGAACGGCTGGCGGCCTACCGTGACCTGGCGGCGGCAGAACCTCTGGTGCACTTTGGTGGGCGGCTCGGGACTTACCAGTACCTGGACATGCACATGGCGATTGCGTCGGCGTTGAGCCTGGTAGACAACTCCCTGGCCGAGCTGTAGCGCGTAGCGCTGTTACTGGGTGAACGCGGACCCTGCGAGGAAGTCAGCCAGCATCTGACGCCACACCCACCACGTGTGTCCGCCGTGAATCATGAAAGTGGAGGCGTCTGTCCCGTGTGCTGAATAGGCGGCGGCCCAGTCGGTGAACACGTCGTCATCCGGAGCGAGTGCATCTTCTGTGCCTGACCCCAGATGGATTCGCTGAGGTGTCGCGGCAGCCGTCAGTGCGGCGTCCGTCAGATCGGCGGCTGCCGTGTGCTGAACAGCGAGGGGAACGGACCAGATGCCGTACTCAGCGAAGAGGCCCGGCTGGGTGTGGAGGAGGTGTTCGGACACGCGCCCACCCATCGACAGCCCTACGAATGCGCGGCGGTCAGGGTCGCTGGTGGTGTGGAAGGTGTTTTCGACATACGGCAGCACGTTGTCGAGCAACTCCGTGGCGTAGAGGTCGAAGAACTCTGGGTCCGTCATTCCTTGCTCGCTCAGGCCATTGAAATCGGTCGTGACGGCAACGAAAGGCTCCATGGCACCAGAGGCGATGGCGTGGTCGAACTGGGTGGCGGCCCCGCCGTCGTTGAACCAGGAGGCAGCGTCACCACCTGCTCCGTGGGATAAGACCAGCAGGGGATACGGCTCGGAGCGGGTGGCGTCCCAATCGGGTGGGAGGTACACCCCGAGTGAGTGAGAACCGGCGGGGCTCACCGACACGGTGGAGTCGTAGGTGTGCATCTCGACGGTGCCTTGGCTTGCGGCATCGAGGGGGATCTGAGTGTCGGCGTCGTACGTGGGATGCGAGGAATCGGTGGGGACAAACAGCTGAGAGAGCGGTGCGCTGTACGTGATGCTGGTGGGCTCGAGTGGCGCAGGGTTGGTGGGGTCTGCGGTCATGGAGCACAGGTAGATCAGGCTGCACGGCTCCGTGATGAACCCGTAGGACCACATGCCTGCGGGCACGGCCATGGTGATCTCCCACACACCGTCGTCGCCTTGGGTGAGCGGGGCTAGATCGGCGGCCAGGGGCGTGTGGGACACATCTCCCGGCTGCCATTCATCCCCGAGCCAGGACGACTGCGACCCCTGAATCTCAATCAGGTCCGGGCGGGTGAAATACACATCGCCACCCAGCCACACCTGCTCGGCTTCTGGCGCCTCAAAGCGGAACGTGGCCTCGAAGCCCGTGGGGGAGTCCTCCGCTGCCGTCACCTCGACGCCAGTCTCAACCGGGGCATCGGCGCTACACGCGGACAAGCTCAGTGCAGCGGCTGTAGCCACCGTGGCAGTGGCGCGCCAGGGGAGGGCCGATGCGCGGGTACGGGCGCTCATGAGCGGTTCTTGGTGGCGGGGACGGGAAGCAGGACACGGAGCACAAACCAGTCGTCTTCCACACGGACGGTGAGTGATCCGCCGTACCGTTCGGCGGTGTCGCGCACGTTCTTGAGTCCGTAGCCGTGGTGGCGGGAGTCGCCCTTGGACGTGACGGGCAGGCCGTGCGCGGTGCGGAGGCTGCCGGTGAAATAGTTTTCGACGCGAACCAGCGTCAAGGAATCCTGACGGTGAATAGCGACTCGGATGAGGCGCTGATCGCGGGTGTGGACTTTGGAGACAGCTTCGATGGCGTTGTCGAGCGCGTTGCCGATGATCGTGACCAGGTCCATGGCGTCCACGAACGCCACAGCCGACCCGTCCGCAACGATCGTCATCGTGATGTCGTAGCGATCGGCTTGCTGGCTCTTGGACATGAGCATGGTGTCGAGCACCGGATTGCCGGTATCCAGCGTGGTGCGTTCAAAGCCCTTGATGGACTCTTCAAGTTGGTCGATGTACCGGGCGCGTTCACCAGGGTCTTGTTCGGCACGGAACGCATGAATGTAGTGCTTGAGGTCGTGATATTTGCGGTTGACCTCATCGATGTCGTGCTTGGACTGCAAATATCGTTCGCGCTGGTTGGACAGCATCATGGAGATGGTGGCGACTTCTTGGGAGCGGTGCAGCTCAAGCCGTTGACCGCGTAACGCGAACAAGATCACGAACCCACAGAGGTCGACCAGGGTGCGGATGTAGAACACCTCCGGATCCAAGCGTCCAGAAAATGGTGTGGACGTGGTCACGAACGACAGATTCGACATCAAGAACGTCACGGCCGCGACAGCAATCACGCTGATGAGTGTGCGGGTGTCGATCGGCAGGGGATTGTCGCGCGGGAAGTGGCCGCGTTCCGCGAGGAAAGCCGCCACAAAGATGCCAATGTAGATGCCGCCCAAGAGCAAATACTCCAGGGCGGGCCGGTTCTCCGCACCAAAGAAGAACACGTGGAGTTGCCACTCGAAGGACGCGACCAGTTCGGCAAGGACGAATGCGCGCGCCGTGAGGTCGCCCGCTTCCCGGGGCCGGACATCGGCCACCGCCACAATGAAGCCGAACATGGCGGCGACCGCCATTCCCCATGCCCAGGACCCACAGCACATTTGGCAGCGACTCGGCCAGCAACTGCACGCCGATGAGCGCAGGAAGGCCCGCGGCGCAGAGCCCCACGGTGGTCCACCGGCCCCACCGCGGCCGCATCAACATGATGTACACCATGCAGGCCGACCATTCGGCAATGCCGGTGAACAGGCGCGGGATGTCGGGAAGTGCGTCGACGATCATGGGTGGGCCTGGATGCGGCGGTTCATGTGCGGGCCCGGCGGTCTACGTCGTCTGTCAGCGCATCGAGGAAGCCCTTACGTCGTGGCCGGCTCACCGCCAGCTCCGCCCCGCCCGTCATCACGCAGCTGGCAGGCTCCACCGAGGTGACGTGCCGCAAGTTCACGATGTAACAGTTGTTGGACCGGTAGAACCCGCGGCCTTCCAGTTCTTCCTCGACAGCTTTGAGTGTGCCGGAGAATGCGTACTCGGAGTCCAACGTGTGCACAGTGATGCGGTGCTTCACGGACTCCACGTACACGATGTCCGCCACAGCAAGGCGAGCAACCCGCCCGCCTACGTTCAGCATCACAGCGTCGTCTTCGGGACGGCGCAACCTGGACAGCGACCGGGTGAGCTCCTGGGCAAACGCAAAGTACGGCACGGGCTTCACTAAGTAGGACAGCGCGTCGACTTGGTAACCCTTGATGGCGTACTGCGCCATGTTGGTCACAAAGATGATGATGACTTCAGGGTCTGTTTGGCGGATCCGACGGGCCGATTCCAGACCGTCCATGCGGGCCATTTCGACGTCGAGGAACAGGATGTCGAACCGCGGGCGGTAGTTCTCGACCAGGTCCGCGCCGTCCTCGTACTCGCTGATATCGAACTCGGTGCCGTTTTCCTCGGAGTACCTGGCCAGATGGTTCAGCAGGTCTGTGCGGTTGGCCGCGACGTCTTCCGCGATACCGACCCTGATCATGATGCTCCTTTGGCCATGGCGTGCGTTCACACGGGTGCCTTTGATCGTATCAACGGCGCAGGTCAATGCAGTAAGTGCTACGCCACGTAGCGCACCACGTTTTCCGGCCCGTTGTTCTTGGGACTTCCCACTTCAGGACGCACCGGATGCCAGGCAAGTTCCGGCGATGGGACGGAAATCACATCAAACAACGTTCCTTGGTCGCTGCCACGATCGAGCCAAGCGTCCGTCGCATCGTGGTCCAGCATGACGGGCTGGCGGTCGTGGATGTCCCGCATGGGCCCACGGGCCGCGGTGGTCATGATGGTCGTCGTCACTAGCCAAGGTGCGGCATCGCCCAAGGCTTTGTCCCGCCAGAACTCGTACAGTCCCGCAAACGCCAGCGGGGCCTCGTCTGCTGAGTGAATCCAGAACGGCTGCTTGCCAGCCTCGCTGGTCTGCCATTCAAAGTAGCCACTTGCCGGAACAATGCAGCGCCGCTTCGCGAACGCGGAGCGGAACGATGGCTTGTCTGCCACGGTCTCCGAACGCGCGTTGATCATGCGTGAGCCAATGCTGGGGTCCTTGGCCCAGGACGGCACCAGGCCCCAGCGGGCCGCTTCCAGCCTGCGACCGGGGTCGTCTTCCTTGCCTGGCACCACGATCGCTACCAGTTGGGTAGGGGAGACGTTCCAGTTGGGATCGAACAGGCGCGGCTCGTCTGCTACGGCAGCGATGTGGAAGTGATCGACCAGTTCCTGTTCCGTGAGGAAGTTCCCGTAGCGTCCGCACATCTGTTCATGGTGGCACACCGCGCTGACCTGGGCGTGGGGGAGTTATCCACAGATCGTCCTGACCCTCTCGCGTCTGTGAGTGAACCTTCCTAGGGTCGGTGCCTATGACAGGGGAGGCGGCAGCACTGATTGAGTCTCAGGTGCGCCAACGTATTCGTGAAACTGGGGTTGACCCCATCCAAGACGTGGCATCCGTGCGGGTCATGGTGGATGAGGCACTGGCGCAGTGGGATGCGCAGTCATTGACCGGGAGCGTGGCTCCGGTGGCCGATGCTGCAGCACTGTCGCGGTCAGTGGTGGACTCGGTGGCGGGCTTGGGTCCGCTCCAGCGCTACCTGGATGATCCTGAGGTCGAGGAGATCTGGATCAACTCGCCCACACAGGTGTTTGTCGCGAAGGCCGGACGCTCTGAACTGACCACCACGTTGCTCACCGATGACAGCGTGCGTGACCTTGTGGAGCGCATGCTCAAGAGTTCTGGCCGTCGACTCGATCTGTCGTCACCGTTCGTGGATGCGACCCTGCCTGGCGGTGAACGCCTGCATGTGGTCATTCCCGACGTCACTCGCCGGCACTGGGCCGTCAACATTCGCAAGTTTGTGGCGCGTGCCGCGTCGCTGGCGGACATGGTGGCGCTGGGCAGTCTCTCGTCGCCGGCGGCCGCGTTCCTGACCAGTGCCATCGCCGACGGTGCCAACGTTCTGGTGTCAGGCGCGACACAGGCAGGCAAAACCACGATGCTCAACGCACTGACGGGCGCACTGCCCGCCCGCGAGCGTGTCGTCACATGTGAAGAGGTCTTCGAACTCACTCCCGCCTCCCGTGACACGGTGGCTCTGCAATGCCGGCAGTCATCCCTCGAAGGCACGGGGGAGATTCCGCTGCGGCGTCTGGTCAAAGAAGCCCTTCGCATGCGGCCAGACCGCATCATCGTGGGGGAGGTCCGCGAGGCAGAAGCGCTCGACCTCCTTATTGCGCTGAACTCTGGCGTGCCCGGCATGTGTACTGTCCACGCCAACTCCGCACGCGATGCCATCACCAAACTGTGCACGCTGCCACTCCTTGCGGGAGAGAACGTCACGGATCGTTTCGTGGTCCCCACCGTTGCCGCGTCCGTTGACTTGGTCGTGCATCTGCGGCGCGGGCGCGAGGGCCACCGGTACGTTCACGAGATCGTTCATGTGCCGGGGAACGTCGACGGGGGAGTGATTTCCCTGGCGCCGGTCTTCCGCCACGACGGCACCGTGCTCGTGAAGTCGGGGGTGTAGCAGCGATGGGAGCCGTGTGGGGACTCGTGCTCGGTGTCGGACTGTGTCTGGTGTGGTGGTCGTGGTGGCCACTGCCTCAGGATGCCCGCGTGCGGAGTGATGGGTGGCACGCCCGGACTGCCGACCGGTTGGTTCTCGCAGGGGCCGGTGCTGTCACTCCCCAGGGCTTGATCGCGACGGCCGTAGCGCTGGGCGCACTGGTGCTGGTCGTGGCGCTTGGGCTCACCGGGTCTCCGATCATCGCCCTGTGCTTCGCCGTCCTTGCCTCACGTGCGCCATTTGCTTTAGTCGCGATGAGGGCACGTCAACGGGTTCAGGCCGCACGTCATCTGTGGCCAGACGCAGTCGACACGTTGGCGTCAGGAATCCGGGCGGGCCTCGCGCTTCCCGAGGCGATCTCTCAACTGGGCGAGCGTGGCCCGCGTGAGCTTCGTGAGCCGTTCGTGTTGTTCGCGGCGGACTATCGAGCATCGGGCCGGTTTGGTGACTGCCTTGACTTGCTTAAAGCGCGCCTGGCTGACCCGGTCGCTGACCGCATCGTCGAGACCTTGCGACTGACCCGAGACGTGGGCGGGACCGATGTGGGCCACGTGTTGCGAACCTTGGCGGAGTTTCTCCGGGAAGATGCGCGGGTGCGGGGTGAACTGGAGGCCCGCCAGAGCTGGACCGTGAACGCCGCGCGCTTGGCTGTAGCCGCACCCTGGGTGTTGTTGGCACTGCTGGCTGCACGCGGCGGCAACGCTGATGCCTACAACTCTGCCGCGGGTGTGCTGGTCCTCGGCGTGGGCGGCGGGTGCACCGTGGTGGCATATCGCCTGATGATGAGGGCAGGGCGGCTCACGACCGAGCAGCGGGTACTGCGGTGACGGGTCAGGCGATGCTGTGGGGCTCGCTGCTGGGGCTCGGGCTGTGGTGCGTGTACCTGTGGACGCGTTCTCGGCGCACACTCTTTGACGCGCGAATAGCGCCCTACGTGCGAGCGAGTGCGAGCGACGAGATCGCGCGCCGGTCAGTCACCGTCACCCCATGGCCCACTCTGGAACGCCTCCTCGCCCCCGTGGTGCGTGACGCATCACCGCTGCTGTCTCGGTACGGATCACCCACGGAACAGATCCGGACCCGCCTGCGGCGCAGCGGCAGTCACCTCACTGTCGAGCAGTACCGCGCTCAGCAAGTGCTGTGTGGTGTGGCCGGGATGGGCGCAGGGCTTCTCGCCGCACTCGTCCTGTCCGCCACGCGCCAGTCCGGCGTGCTGTCGTTGACCGTTCTCGTGGTGGTGGCCACCGCTGGGGGTGTGATCGCGCGTGATGCCCTGCTGTCCCGCGCAGTCGCAGTGAGAAGGCGACACATCCTCGCAGAGTTGCCCGCGATTGCGGACCTGCTCGCGCTCGCGGTAAGCGCAGGCGAGGCCGCGGCGCCTGCACTCGAACGCGTCGTTCGGCTCACCGATGGAGTCATGAGTCGAGAACTCGACGGAGCGCTCAACGCCGTGCGGGCGGGGCAGCGGCTACCTGCGGCGTTGCAAGAGATGGCCGCGAGCCTCCACGTGCCCGCACTCTCGCGGTTCGCGGACGGAATCGCGACCGCAGTAGAACGTGGCACCCCGTTGTCTCACGTGTTGCGGGCACAAGCTCAGGACGTGCGGACCCAGCGACGCGATGCCCTGATCGAGGAGGGCGGAAAACGTGAGCTCGCGATGCTCGTCCCCGTGGTGTTCCTGATCCTCCCGGTCACCGTGGTCTTTGCCGTGTTTCCCGGCTTGGTGGCGCTACGCCTGTAGTGCCACCGCTCATCAGCAATCGCCGCGCGGCGTCTCGGAACGTTGTCGTGGCCCCACTCTGAAGAAGGAAGACATGAAGGAAAATACCTGGAAAGATCGCGCGGCCGGAGCTGTCGCGAGACGACTCGCTGACGCCCGTTCCGACCGCGGGGATGTGCCCGGGTGGGTCTTGATCACGCTGATGTCGGCTGGACTTGTGGCGGTGCTGTGGGCGGTCGCTGAGCCTGCGCTATCGAACCTCTTCGACTCGGCCATTGAATCGGTTACGGGCAACTAGGGGCAACGACCAGGGCAGCGCCCTCGTAGAGTTCCTTGGCGTTGCCATCATGGTGGTCATCATCGGCTTGGCACTCATCCAGTTGGTCTTCGCTCTCCACGTCCGCAACACACTGCAATCCACGGCAAGCGCAGGCGCCCAACATGCTGCGCTCGCGGACCGGAGTCCTGCGGACGGGGCGGCGCGAGCGATCGACCTTGCCCAACAGTCGCTCGGGTCCATCAGTGTCGAGGCGGAAGGGCGGGAAGAATCCATCTCCGGCGTGTCCGTCGCGTCCGTGACGGTGTCGGCTCCCGTCCCCCTGGTGGGCATGTGGGGAGCGGGGCGCATTGCAGTGACCGGACGAGCCATCGAGGAAGGGCGCACATGATGGGCAGCCGCGTGGAGGGCCGTCAGCGCTCGCGGAGGTCGCGCTGGTGGCGGGTAGTCCGAAGCCCTCGTCAGTTGCGGGTGGCCGATGACCGCGGGGGAGCGATCGTGGAGTTCCTTGGCATCGCGGTACTCGCCCTCATCCCGCTCACGTACCTCATCATCAGCTTGGCCCAGATTCAAGCCGCCACCTACGCCGCGGAATCCATCGCCCGCTCCGCTTCGCGGACGGTTGTCTCGACCGGTATCGACAGCATCGACCACGGCACGCCAGCGCTCGTCGCGTATGAGGCCGGAGTGGAGCAGGCACACGGGTCCGCCCTGCTCATCGCGGAAGACTTCGGTGTCACGCCGCCAGATCTTGCCCTCTCCTGTGAAGGTGAGTGCCTAGCCCCGGGATCGGAGATTCTTGCGCACGTCCGCATCGACGTTCCGCTTCCAGGCGTCCCCGATCTGGTTCGTCGCGCTATTCCGATGGTCGTGACCGTCGATGCTGCCGCTCCCGCTCACGTCCCGGGAAGCCCATGACACATGTGCTCGGCCCCACCATGAGTTCGGCCACCGCTGCTCACGGCACGCTGCCGCGAACCACCCGCTCCCACGCCACAGATGACAGGGGAGCGGCGTCCGTGTTCGCGCTCGGGTGGGTGGTGATCGTCCTGATCGCCGCTCTTGTGGTCGCTGTTGCCACCGATGTTCACGTGCAACGGATGCGACTGCTCGCGCTCGCCGACCAGACCGTCCTCGAGGCAGTGGGCAACGCTCCGCGCCCGCCAGGAGACGTCACCCAGGCCGTGCACCTGACCGAATCCCACATCAGACAATCAGCGGCCGCCACCCTCGCCGCCCATCCGGAAGCCTGGGTGGCAGGCGTTGCCGTGACAGACGCGAGCGCAGCGGACACCCGCAGTGCCAGTGTGACACTGGCCCGCACGGTGCCGCTGCTGTTCAACCTCGACGCGCTCGCACCTTGGTCAGACGGCATCACCCTTGAGGTGAACGCCACCGCACGCGCCAGCTAGCGACGTACTAGTCGTGCGCGCCCGCCACCAGCGAGTTCGCGCTCACCAACACTCGTTCGCCCAGGAAGTCCTGCGGATCCACATCTGCACTCGTGGCAATCCGGAACGTCACCCGCTCATCGGGAAGCAACGTCACCAACGTGTCCGAGACCACAGCATCAGCCGCAACTTTGTCCGCCAGCAGCGCCAGGTCCCGCACAAACTCTTGCGCTGTCACCGTCACCTCGTAGCCGCCCGCAGCAGCGGCAGCCGTTGCGGTGAACGGCCGCGCCGCATGTGCAAAGTCCTTGTCCTCAGCATCGGTCCATACGGCACGCACGTGATCCTCATCGCCGGCGTAACCGGCGTCCGCCACCAACAACTCCCGGGCGGGATCCTCAATGTGCACCACATGAGACGGCACCGGAATCGTCACCGCCTGGCGCGCAGGGACGGCCAAATGCACAGTGCTGACAGCCCGCTCTTCGCCATCGAGCGAGACCCGGCTCAGCGTCAGAGTCTCATCCCAATCCTCGTCCGAGTCATTGACCGCCACCACATGCGGCAATCCCGAGGTATCGAGTTCGCCATCAGCGCCACGCGGCTGGAACGTCAGAATGCGAGGCGCATATCCCGCACGCAACGCAAACCACAAAGGCTTGAGACGCTCGTCTCCATCTACCGCAGCCCAGGAGGTGACTGGCCAGCAGTCGTTGAGCTGCCACATGATCGACCCAGCAGTTTGAGGCCACCACGAGCGGTAGTGCTCAATCGCGAACCGGATAGCGCGCGCCTGGTTCAACTGCGTGGCCCAATGCCACTCCTCAAAGTCACGGCCTGCCGGCAAATGCGGACGCAAGCCCCGGTTGAGTTTGTCGTTGCCCTCGTGAGCCTTCTGGTGCGCCAACCACGCCGCTGATTCCTGATGCCGGTCCTCTTCCGGAATCGATCGCGTCAACGTGGCCCACGCGGGCGGGCCCTGGAACCCATATTCGGAGGAGAAACGCGGGACATACGAGCCGTAGTGGGTGTAGTCGAGCGTGTTCCACACCTGCCACTCGTGGATAGGTCCCCACGCGGGGTCGTTGGGGTGAACTGTGTCGTACGGCTGATGCGGGCTGAAGGGGGACGACGGCGTGTACGTGCGAGTGGGATCCAAGTCCGCCACCAAGGCCGGCAGCAGTTCCTCGTAGTAGCCGATGCCCCACGTGCCATCGCCGCCAATGTGGCCTTGCCAGTTCCAGTCGTGCCAACCCCAAATGTTCTCGTTGGAACCGTTCCACAACACCAGCGACGCATGCGGCATCAGGCGAACGATCGCCTCACGGGCCTCCGCTTCGACCTCGCCGCGCAGGGGAGCGCCTTCGGCATAGGCGGCGCAGGCGAACAGGAAGTCCTGCCACACCATCACGCCGGCCTCGTCACAGAGCTCGTAGAAGTCCTCGGACTCGTAGATGCCGCCGCCCCAAATGCGCAGCAGGTTCATGTGGGCATCGGTGGCCTGGGTGATGCGCCGCTCCAGCCGGTCACGCGTAATCCGCGTGAGCAGGTGGTCGTCGGGAATCCAGTTGGCGCCCTTCACAAAGACCGGCTCGCCGTTGACCACAAACGTGAATGCCGCCCCCGTGCCGTCGTGACTCATGTCCACCTCGACGGTGCGGAAACCCAGGCGAGTTCGGTACGAATCCAACGCCGCCGCATCGGCTCCCTCGCCAGCGCTGAGCGTCAACTCGAAGTCATACAAGTGAGCCTCGCCATATCCGCGCGGCCACCAACGTTCCACGTCAGGAACCTCGAGCACCACAGTGCCCTGCGACTCGCCCGCCACAATCGTGGCGCCCGCCTCCACACCGCCAATCGTGGCGTGCAGATGCAAATCGCAGTCGGCGGCGCGTTCCACGGTGACGTGTGCCTCGACACGGCCATTGCAGCCATCGAGGGTCACCACCGGACGGACCGTGTCGATTCGCGCCGTCCTCCACCGTTCCAGCTTGACCGGCTTCCAGATCCCCGCGGTCTGCAAATCTGGGCCCCAGTCCCAGCCAAACGAGCACGCCATCTTGCGCACCGCAGGGTAGGGGTGTGGGTAGGGGGTGGGACGGTGCCCCAACGTCTCCGTGAGGTTCTGGGCATATTCAAGGGCCGATGCGAAATCGACTTCGAGCGCGTTGCTGTCAGTAGAGAGAAGCTCGCGGACATCAAAACGGTAGGAACGGTGCATGTTCTTGGTGCGCGCAACCTCGGTGCCATTGAGCCGAACCGTCGCGACCGTGTCGAGGCCGTCAAAGACCAGATCCACCCGCTCGCCTGGCTCCACCGGGTCCGCATCAAACGTGGTGGCGTAACGCCACTGGCACAGATGCATCCACGCCAAGTCTGCTTCATTGGTAGAGAGGTAAGGATCCGGGATGAGGCCTGCGCTCAACAAGTCCACATGGGTGGTGCCGGGCACGTCCGCAGGGACTGTGGCGCCCTCCACTGCAGCCGGGGCGGTGCCACCGGAATGCGTGAGAGTCCAGCCATCAACAATGAGGGACGATGAGAGCGACGTTGCTGCCATGCGCTCACCGTACCGGTCCACGTGCCAGTGCAACGACACGGCAACGAGAACCGGTGGAAAAAACCCAGGTTCGCCCGCAAAAAAGCTGTCGTGAAGGTCACGTTCCGGCAACGACAAGGCGGGGCTGTGGCATAGGTCCTAGACCACTGGGGTCGAAGGTCCCAAACACCATTGACAACACAGGCGTAACTTGGATGAAGAGCGCACGGGAGCCCTAGCGGAACCACCGCTCACCCCGTGCCCCGGAGGGAGAAATCCATCATGACGACCACTGATCCCCGCACTGGCGCAGACAACCTCGCGCACGTGGACGAGTGGAGGGGCTTCGACCGTGGCCCCTGGGCCGACGGAATCGACGTCCGCGGCTTCATCCAGGCCAACTACACGCCTTATGAAGGCGACAGCAGCTTCCTTGAGGGACCCACTGAGCGCACCACCCGCGCCTGGGACTCCATCGCCGCAAAGTTCCCCGCAGAGCGCGAAAAGGGCGTCTACGACGTTGACGCCACCACGCCCTCCTCGATCACTTCGCACGCACCGGGCCACGTGCTCGACGGCGAAGACGTCATCGAAGGTATCCAGACCGACGAGCCGCTGAAGCGCGCCATCATGCCGTTCGGTGGCTGGCGCATGGTCGCCAAGAGCCTCGAAACCTACGGCTATGACGTGGACCCCGAGCTCGAGACCATCTTCACCAAGTACCGCAAGACCCACAACGACGGTGTGTTCGACGTTTACCCTCCGAACGTCCGCGCAGCCCGTAGCTCGCACATCGTCACCGGTCTTCCCGACGCGTACGGCCGTGGCCGCATCATCGGCGACTACCGCCGTGTTGCCCTGTACGGCGTTGACGCCCTCATCGCAGGCAAGAAGCGCGAGCGTGCTCTGCTGGACATGGAACGCTCCGTCGAAGACGTGATCCGCGACCGCGAAGAAAACAGCGAGCAGATCAAGGCGCTGAACGAACTCAAGCAGATGGCGGCCTCCTACGGCTACGACATCTCCGGTCCGGCCCGCAACTTCCGTGAAGCAGTGCAGTGGCTGTACTTCGGCTACCTTGCCGCAGTGAAGGAGCAGAACGGCGCCGCCATGTCGCTGGGTCGCACCTCGACCTTCCTCGACATTTACGCCCAGCGCGACCTCGCCGAAGGCACCATCACCGAGACCGATGCACAGGAAATCATCGATGACTTCGTCATCAAGCTGCGCATCGTCCGCTTCCTGCGCACCCCCGAGTACGACGCCCTGTTCTCCGGTGACCCCACCTGGGTGACCGAGTCCATCGGCGGTATGGGAGAAGACGGACGCCCGCTGGTCACCAAGACGTCCTTCCGCTTCCTGCAGACCCTGTACAACTTGGGCCCCGCCCCGGAGCCGAACCTGACCGTGTTCTGGTCTGACCAGCTCCCGCAGGGCTTCAAGGAGTACTGTGCCCAGGTCTCGATCGACACCTCGTCGATTCAGTACGAGTCCGACGCTCTGATCCGCCAGCAGTGCGGTGACGACGGCGCTATCGCGTGCTGCGTGTCCGCCATGGAGGTCGGCAAGCAGATGCAGTTCTTCGGAGCTCGCGTCAACCTCGCCAAGGCGCTCCTGTACGCAGTGAACGGTGGTCGCGACGAGATCTCCGGCAAGCAGATCGCCCCCGTGAGCAACCCGCTCACCGCTGAGGTGCTCGACTTCGACGAGACCCTCAACGCCTACGACTCGCTGCTGGACTGGCTCGCTGAGACCTACGTGGACGCCCTCAACTGCATCCACTTCATGCACGACAAGTACGCCTACGAGCGCATCGAGATGGCACTGCACGACAAGGAAATCCTGCGCACCATGGCCTGCGGCATCGCCGGCCTCTCGGTCGCCACGGACTCCTTGTCCGCCATCAAGTACGCCACCGTGCGTCCCGTGCGCGACGAAACCGGCCTGGTTGTCGACTACGACGTCGAAGGTGAATACCCCACCTACGGCAACGACGACGACCGCGCCGACGACATCGCCGTGGAACTGGTCCGTCGCTTCATGGAGAAGGTGCGCCGCCAGCCCACCTACCGCAACTCCAAGCACACCCAGTCGGTGCTGACCATCACCTCGAACGTGGTGTACGGCAAGCACACCGGAAACACGCCCGACGGTCGCCGTGCAGGCGAGCCCTTCGCACCCGGTGCCAACCCCATGAACGGTCGTGACACCCACGGCATCGTGGCTTCCGCACTGTCCGTCGCGAAGCTTCCGTACGACCAGGCAGAGGATGGCATCTCGCTGACCACCTCTGTGGTGCCGTCCGGACTGGGCCGGGACAAGGCTGAGCAGGTCAAGAACCTGGTCGGTGTGCTCGACGCCTACACCGTGTCGCAGGGCTTCCACATGAACGTCAACGTTCTGAACCGCGAAACCCTCGAAGACGCGATGGAACACCCCGAGAACTACCCGCAGCTGACGGTGCGCGTGTCCGGCTACGCCGTGAACTTCGTCCGCCTCACCCGCGAGCAGCAGCTCGACGTGCTTTCCCGCACCTTCCACGGAAGTCTGTAAGCGAAGCGCGGCTCCTGTCACCGGTGTGCGGTGACAGGAGCCGCGGCTTCCGCCCACAGGCCCCACTCGTTCCCACCCCAAGGAGCACAGGTCATGTCCGTCCCCATTGACCTCCACAACACGCCCCCACTCGAGGCTGCAGACGACGATCTGCGCCGTACCGCGCAAGCGGGCGGCGACACGGGATCCGTGCACTCGTGGGAGTTGGTCACCGCCGTCGACGGTCCCGGAACTCGACTCACGTTCTTCCTGGCAGGCTGCCCCCTTCGCTGCCTGTACTGCCACAACCCCGACACCTGGCAAATGCGCCGCGGCACCCGCGTCCACGTCGACGACCTGATGAAGCGAGTGCGCCGCTACAAGCCAGTTCTCCAAGCGTCCGATGGGGGAGTAACCCTCTCCGGTGGCGAAGCACTGCTGCAAGCCTCGTTCGTCGAACGAGTCTTCGCGGAATGCAAGGCCGAAGGCATTCACACCACACTCGACACCTCAGGATTCCTGGGCCTGCGTGCCTCCGACGATCTGCTCGACAACACCGACCTGGTGCTGTTGGACGTCAAGTCTGGCGACCCTGAGACCTACAAGAAGGTCACCGGACGCCTGCTCGAGCCCACACTCGTTTTTGGCCGCAAGCTGGCGGAACGCAATATCCCGATCTGGTTGCGCTTCGTGGTCGTGCCTGGTCTGACGGACGACTTCGACAACGTCGAAAAGGTCGCCGACTATGCGGCCACGCTGTCCTCGCTTGAGCGGGTCGAGGTGCTGCCGTTCCACCAAATGGGCCGCGAAAAGTGGCATGAGTTGGGCGAAACCTACGCCTTAGAGGGCACAGAACCGCCCTCCAAGGAGCTGGTGGAGCGCGTGCGCGGCCAGTTCGAGGCGCGGGGCCTGACGGTCTTCTAAAGCCCCAACGCCGGTATCAGCGCGTCGCGCACGACCCGACACCGGACGCAACGACGTCACATGCTGGAGCCTGGCCTCAGCAGAGGCCCCCAAGCCACGACCCCCGGCGCGCATCGGCCCGTCCCTTGCGCCCAAAACCGCTGGCAGGACCTTTGTCCCGCGGGACCTACGCCTCAGGAATCCTCCCGCTGGTAGCCCTAGATTCTAAGTATCAGGATTCCACCCGGGATCCGCGACCCAAGGGAGAAACACCATGACCGCCACAGTCGACAGTCCCACGGCCGCCCAGCCGTCGGTTGCTGAAGAGATCGACCGTCTGGTAGCGAACGGCCAGCGTGCACTGCAGGCCTACAGCGCCTTCACTCAGGAAGACGTTGACCTGCTGGTCAAGAAGGCATCCGTTGCCGCTCTGAGCCAGCACGGCGACCTCGCCCTCCAGGCTGTGGCCGAAACGGGCCGCGGTGTCTTCGAGGACAAGGCCGTCAAGAACATCTTCGCTTGCGAGCACGTCACCCACTCGATGGGCCCCATGAAGACCGTGGGCGTCATCCACGAAGACGAACTGCTCGGCATCACCGAGATCGCAGAGCCCGTCGGTGTCGTGTGTGGAGTCACCCCGGTGACCAACCCCACCTCGACCGCGATCTTCAAGTCGCTCGTCGCGCTGAAGACCCGCAACCCGATCGTGTTCGCGTTCCACCCCAGCGCCCAGGAGTCCTCGGTCGCCGCAGCTCGCGTCGTCCGTGACGCCGCCATCAAGGCAGGCGCCCCCGAGAACTGCATCCAGTGGGTCGAGCACCCCTCCATCGAGGCCACCAACGCCCTGATGAACCACGACGGCATTGCGCTGATCCTCGCCACCGGTGGAAACGCCATGGTGAAGGCGGCCTACTCCTGCGGTAAGCCCGCCCTGGGTGTCGGTGCCGGAAACGTGCCCGCCTACATTCACGAGTCTGCGAACCTCAAGCGTTCGGTGAACGACATCATCATCTCGAAGGCCTTCGACAACGGCATGGTGTGTGCGTCGGAGCAGGCCGCGATCATCGACGCTTCCATCTACGACGAGGCACTCGCAGAGTTCCAGAAGCTCCACGCCTACCGCGTGAACGCTGAAGAAAAGGCCAAGCTCGAAGAGTTCATCTTCGGTGTGACCGCCTCCGGCGAAAACTGCGCCGGCGCCAAGCTCAACCCGAACGTTGTGGGTAAGCACCCCACCTGGATTGCCGAGCAGGCTGGGTTCTCTGTCCCCGCCGACACCTCGATCATCCTGGCTGAGGTCTCCACCGTCGGTGAGTCGGAGCCCCTGACCCGCGAAAAGCTGTGCCCCGTCCTCGCAGTGCTGAAGTCCGAGTCCACCGAACAGGGCCTGGACTACGCAGAGCGCATGGTCGAGTTCCACGGCCTGGGCCACTCGGCAGCGATCCACGCCACCGACCAGGACCTCATCAAGGAGTTCGGAAGCCGCGTCAAGGCAGTCCGCATCATCTGCAACTCGCCTTCGTCGCAGGGTGGAATCGGTGACATCTACAACGCCTTCCTGCCCTCGCTGACCCTGGGCTGCGGCTCCTACGGCCACAACTCGGTGTCCAACAACGTGTCCGCAGTGAACCTGATCAACGTCAAGCGCATCGGCCGGAGGAACAACAACATGCAGTGGTTCAAGGTTCCTGCAAAGACCTACTTTGAGCCCAACTCCATCCGCTACCTCAAGTCCATGCCGGACGTGGAGCGCGTCACCATCATCACCGACGCCACCATGACCCGCATCGGCATTGTGGACCGCGTGCTGGACGTGCTGAACCGCCGCAACAACAAGGTCTCCGTGCAGATCATCGACAACGTTGAGCCCGAGCCGTCGATCAAGACGGTCCAGGCTGGCGCCGAGGTCCTGCGTGCCTTCAAGCCGGACACCTTGATCGCCATCGGTGGTGGCTCGCCCATGGACGCCGCGAAGGTCATGTGGCTCATGTACGAACACCCGGACGTGGTCTTCAGCGACCTGAAGGAGAAGTTCTTCGACGTCCGTAAGCGTGCCTTCACGTTCCCCCAGCTGGGCGAACTGGCACAGCTGGTCTGCATCCCGACCACCTCGGGAACCGGTGCAGAGGTGACGCCGTTTGCGGTCATCACCGACACCGACACCGGCCGCAAGTACCCGCTGGCTGACTACGCGCTCACGCCGTCCGTCGCGATCGTTGACCCGGTTCTGACCTCGAAGCTGCCCGCCGTGGTGGCTGCGGACTCCGGCTTCGACGCTCTGACGCACGCCACCGAGGCGTTCGTGTCGGTCTACGCCAACGACTTCACCGACGGTATGGCTCTCCAGGCCATCCGCATGGTCTTCGAGTACATCGAAGAGTCGGTCAAGGGCGGACCGGGACAGGAGAAGGCCCGCGAGAAGATGCACAACGCCGCAACCGTGGCGGGTATGGCATTCGGTAACGCGTTCCTTGGTCTGGTCCACGCCATGAGCCACGTGACGGGTTCCACCTTCCACGTTGCACACGGCCGCACCAACGCCATCTACCTGCCGCACGTCATCCGTTACAACGGCAAGATCCCCACCAAGCCGACCTCATGGCCCAAGCAGGAGTCCTACGTGGCTCCCGAGCGGTTCCAGGAGATCGCCAAGGTGCTGGGTCTGGCTCACTCCACGCCGGACGAGGCTGTCGAGGCCTACGCCACCGCTGTGGAAGAGCTGCGCGACAAGGTCGGCATCCAGCGTTCGTTCCAGGAAGTGGGCATCGCCGAAGAGGACTTCATCGGTTCGCTCGACACCCTGGCACTCAACGCCTACGAAGACCAGTGCGCACCGGCCAACCCCCGTTTGCCGATGCTCGCCGACATGAAGATCATGATGCAGGCCGCGTACTACGGCGTCCGCTACGAGGACATCGTTGCTCGCCAGTCGGCTCCGGCCGAGGCCGCCGCCGAGGTTGAGGCTCCCGCCGAGGCCAAGGCTGAGAAGGCACCTGCGAAGAAGGGCCGCGGACGCAAGTAACCCGCGAGCACTATCCACGGCATCCCCTCACCCGGGGATCGCCGGGAATCACGCCCCTGGGCTCGAGTACCCCTCGAGACCAGGGGCGTTTCGCATGTCCGCGGAGAGGTGGTGTGCTCTGGACGGCCGATGCCGGTGCGGCTGCTACTGAGGCGGTTCCGGTGGCGCCGCGTGGCCGGCCTTGGGCGGAACAGTAGCGCCGTGGACCAGCATTTCCGGCCCGGAGGTCACGAACAGCCACACTGGCAAGACGATCACGCACATCATCGGTAGGACGGTCACGTCTCCGACGAGTGCGACGCCCATGAAGATGGCGAGCCAGCCGTCTCGACCCACCGCCAGGATGGACCCCATCGCGCCGGCGGCCAACGCCAGCGACAGCGATGAGTCCGGCACCAGAGCATGCCCGGCGAGGCCAAACGCGCTACCGATGAACACCGCGGGGAAGATCCGTCCGCCGCGGAACCCAGAAGCCGCGGACACCGTCAGCGCCGCCACCTTGATGAACGCCAAGCCCAACAGGGCCCAGAAGGAGAACTCGCTGGCTCGCTCGATGAGCTCACCCGTCTCCGCTGCGCCCTTAAACAATGTGATGTGGCCGCCGATGCTGCCCAAGACTCCCAGCACAAGGCCGCCGATGGTGGTGAAGACAATGGGGTTGGGGTACCGGCGCAGGAGGTGCCACAACTTGGGCATGAGCCACGCCCCGGCTAGTGAAGCGACGGCCGCGACTACCGCCACCGGAATGCCCACGGCGAGGTCCATGAGTGACGGTCCTGTGTAGTCGGAGTCGCCGCCCGGAGTAAACGCCACGCCAAGCCAGTGAGCGACCAATGCACCGCTGGCCGCTGCGGCCACGGGAGCGAACAACTTGTCCCACAACAGTCCGCCGCCCTTGAGGCCCGCGACCATTTCCGTGAGTAGTAGCGCGGCGGCGACGGGGGAGCCGAACATTGCTCCCACCATGCCGGCGCCCGCCACCAGCAGTATCTGGCCATGTCCCGCCTCGGGCAGGATGCGCGCCACGCCCCACACGGATAGTCCCACCGCGATCGAGATGATGGGGCTTTCTGGGCCCAGGGAGACGCCAGCGCCCAAGCTAATGATGAGGGCGAGTGCGATGCCCGGTAGTGCCTTCAGGGGCAGGGGAGGGGCCACCAGTTCCGTCGTGGCGGAGTCGTAGCCACCGTGGCCCGGCACGTAGCGGATCACGGTGCCGACGGCGAGTCCGGCGAGGCCCAACACCACGATGGGCCACCAGCGTGCCTCGGGGTCGATTCCCGTGACCTCCGGAAGCCACTCCCACATCACCACCGTGACGCCTTCAGCAGCCTCATCGATGGCCCACAGCAGCACTCCGCACATCGCGCCAATGACCAGCGCAGGAAGAGTGACTTTTGCAAGCATGCGAACCCGGGAAGTCTGTGCCGGGGAGTGTGCCGTCGCATCCACAGTCATGGCCATGAGCATACGGGTGGGGTGTTCACGGCTGCCCGACTAGACTGGTGCGTCGTGGCCACCGACTTTCCTGCAGAACTCAGCGCCCTGCGCGCAACCTTCACCCAGATCGAGGCAGTGAGCGACCCTGAAGCGCTCGCAGCACGCATCGCGGACCTCGAGGAGCAGGCTGCCGCCCCGGACCTGTGGGACAACCAGGAGAACGCGCAGAAGGTGACGAGCGCGTTGTCTGGTGCCAATGCTGAGCGCGAGCGGCTGACCACGATGCGTAGCCGTATCGATGACCTTGAAGTGCTGGTGGAATTAGGCACTGAGGGGGAAGACGAAGAGACGCTAGCGGAAGCAGACGCGGACCTCGCCAAGTTGAAGGCTGACCTGTCTGCCATGGAAGTGCGGACCCTGATGTCGGGCGAATGGGATGAGCGTGGCGCGGTCGTCACGATCCGCTCGGGTGCTGGCGGCGACGACGCGACCGACTTTGCCGAAATGCTGCTGCGCATGTACCTGCGCTGGGCGGAACGTCACGACTATCCCACCAAGGTGATGGACACCTCCTATGCGGAGGGCGCGGGAATCAAGTCGGCCACCTTTGAGGTGGACGCGCCGTATGCCTATGGAACGTTGTCGGTTGAGGCAGGCACGCATCGGCTCGCTCGCATCAGCCCGTTTGGATCCGCTGACAAGCGTCAGACCAGCTTCGCCGCCGTGGAAGTCATCCCCATCATGGAAGAGGCGCAAGAGGTGGAGGTCCCCGAGACCGACATCCGCATCGACGTCTTCCGATCCTCTGGTCCGGGCGGTCAGTCCGTGAACACCACCGACTCCGCTGTCCGCATCACCCACCTGCCCACAGGCATTGTGGTGTCGATGCAGGACGAAAAGTCCCAGATCCAGAACCGTGCCGCAGCCATGCGCGTGCTTCAGACCCGCCTGCTTCTGTTGAAGAAGGAAGAAGAAGCCGCCGTGAAGAAGGAACTGGCGGGCACCATCACGGCCAGTTGGGGCGACCAAATGCGCTCCTACTTCCTCTACGGGCAGCAGTTGGTCAAGGACCTACGCACCGGCTACGAGGTGGGTAACCCCGCGATCGTCTTCGACGGTGAACTGGATGGTTTCATCGATGCTGGCATTCGTTGGCGCAAGCAGCAGGAGCGCGAGCAGGACTAGCGCTGGAAGTACAGCAGCGCTTCCCGCATATGGTCACGTAGTGCCGGGAGTGGGATCTCACCTTCCGCAGGGACAATCACGCCACGTTTGCCGTCATAGGTAGCGATCGAGCCGTGGGCCTCACGAAACTCCGCCACCAGGCTGGTGCTGCAGGGCGTGAACACTGCGACGTCATCGCTTCCTGAGACCCGATCAATGCGTACGGTCGTGCCCGTGCCGGCGGTAGCGGGACGGTAACTCGGCTGACCCCATTTCAACGACTCCTCTACGACACCAATCGCGGGCTCTGCCGCGACGACTTCCCACAACACTTCTCTCAGTTGGAGCACGCGGTCCCGCGTCGCGTCCGGATAGTCGGCGAGCGCGGCCTCCACCAATGCAGGCACGGCCGGGGCGGGAGTGTTGCGGTCCTGGGTTGTCATCGTGCCAGCGTGCCACGCCGGCGAAGGCTTGGCCAGAGCATCGGCCCGCCGCCTGCGGCAACGCATGTGACCAATGTGACACTGCCGACTCCGGCGCGCCTGCCGACTGCATGGTTGACACGTTCTTACGATGCTTGCGTATGCGCGTGACCGACCCCGCGCGCGGAAGTGACTCATGATCCGATTCGACAATGTCTCTAAGGTCTACACCCGCGGTGCCCGACCGGCACTGGATGCTGTGGACGTAGAGATTGAGCGCGGCGACTTTGTGTTCCTGGTGGGCTCCTCAGGTTCCGGCAAGTCCACGTTCCTCAAACTGATTCTGCGTGAGGAACGCGCCACCAGCGGAGACGTCTGGGTCGCGGGACGCCAGCTCAACAGGCTGTCGAACTGGCGCGTGCCACAACTGCGCCGCGAGATCGGCGCCGTGTTCCAAGACTTCCGCCTGCTGCCCAATAAGACGGTGTACCAAAACGTCGCCTTCGCACTCGAAGTGATCGGCAAGTCCAAGCGCGACGTCAAGGCCACGGTGCCCGAGATGCTCGAACTGGTGGGCTTGGCAGGCAAGGAACGCCGGCTACCGCACGAACTGTCAGGTGGTGAACAGCAGCGCGTCGCGATTGCGCGCGCCTTCGTGAACCATCCACCGATTCTTCTGTGCGATGAGCCCACGGGAAACCTGGACCCGGGCACCTCCGTGGGCATCATGCGTCTGCTGGACCGTATTAACCGCACTGGCACCACGGTGCTGATGGCGACCCACGACGACGAGATCGTGGACCAGATGCGCAAGCGCGTCATCGAACTCAAGGGCGGACACCTGGTGCGTGACCAAGATCGCGGCGTCTACGGACTGGAGACCGTCTGATGCGCCTGCGATTCATCATGGGCGAGGTCTGGAACGGTCTTCGCCGCAACTCCACGATGGCGCTGTCCGTCGCGCTCGTGACCTTTGTGTCGCTGACGTTTGTGGGTGCCGCGGCACTCACCCAGATGCAGGTCCAACAGTTGAAGGAAGCCTGGTACGGGCAAGTCGAGGTTTCGATCTTCCTCTGCCCACCGGGTGCTCTGGACGACAACTGTGCGGAAGGTGCCGTCACCACTGCCCAGCAGGACGAGATTGTCGCGGTGCTCGAAGAGGGCAACGTGGCGGATCTGGTGCAGTCCGTCTATGTCGAGACGCGTGAAGAGGTGTACGAGTCCATCGTCGCCGCCGACGACTCCGGTGTCTATGCGCAGTTGACGCCTGAGGAGCTCGCTCCCGTGCTGCGCGTCAAGTTGCACGATCCAGAAGAGTTCCAGGTTGTTGCGGACGCGACCGCAGGCCTACCGGGCGTGCAGTCCGTCTACGACCAGCGGGAAGTCTTTGACGACTTGTTCTCCTTGCTGAACTCCGCCACCATCCTTGCGGCCGCACTGGCCGGCATCATGATGCTGACGGCAGTTTTGCTCATCACGACGACGATCCGCCTGAGCGCCTTGAGTCGCCGCCGCGAAACCAACATCATGCGCATGGTGGGCGCCTCACGATCGCTGATTCAGGCGCCATTCATGCTCGAAGGAGCTGCGGCCGCTACCGGTGGTGCGCTCATGGCGATTGTGGGCCTGTGGCTCGCGGTCCGCTACTTCGTGGAGGGATGGCTGACCGGCTCCGTGGCGTGGGTCGACTACATCGGACGTGACGACGTGTGGTCTGTCGCGCCGTGGCTCATTGTGGCTGCGGTGGCGTTGGCGCTCGTGGCATCGCTCCTGACTTTGAAGAGGTACACGCGCGTATGAACATTGCACGTCGACAGCTCATCCTCATTGCCGCGGTGTTGCTTGCCGCCATCCTCGGTGGCATCACCGTGGGTCTGTCGACGTCTGCAGGGGCTTCGATCTCCGACTGGGAGGACGAGGTCGAGAAGCAGCAAGACGCCATCGACAAGGCGCAAGACAGCCTCTCCGACGCCAATAAGAAGAAGGCCTCCGCGGAAGATGAAGCAGCGATGCTTGACTCCGCAATCGACGCCACCGACACCGACATCCTTGAGGCACAGGAACGCCTCGATGAGTTGAATGGTCAACTCCCCGGGCTACAGGCGGCGCTCGATGAGGCTCAGGCCGCTGTCGATGCGGCGGTGGTGGAGCAGGGGATTGTCGCCGACAAGTTGGCGGCTGCGCAGGCGCAAGACGAGGCCATCACCAAGCAGATCGAGGAAGACGAAGAGCGCACGCAAGAGTTGCGAACACTGGTCGCTGCCATCGCCTACGAGCAGTACAAAGGCACGTCGCTTAACGCGTCGCTGAGCATCGTGTTGGGGGCTGCTGACGCGCGCGAGTTTGTGGACGAGTACACCGCGCAGGAGTCGGCATCGCGAGTGCAGTCCAACACCTTGGCGGAACTGGACGAGATCGCGGCGGTGAACCGCAACCGCGGCGCCCGCCAGGAAGCCGTCCGGCTCTACATTGAGGAACTCAAGGTAGAGGCCGATGCACTGGTGGTCGAGCTGGAGGGCCTGCGTGAGGAAGCCGCAGCCGCCAAGGTCGAGGTTGAGGCGCTGGTTGCCGAGCAGGAGATCGTCAAGGCCGAGCTTGAGGCGCACCGTGAGAAGCTCGCCGTGCAGCAGCAGGAAAATGATGCCCTGCAGCAGCAGATTCGTAACGAGATCGCTGCGGTCTATCAGACCAAGAAGGAAGCAGAGTCTGCCAAGGCCGATGCGGAGAGTTCGCTCCAGGACGCCAAGGACAAGGCTGCTGCGGAAGCCGGTAGTGGTTCCAGTGGGGGAACCTCGGGTGGCGGGGCTTCCTCGTCAGGGTTCTTTGCCTACCCCACGAAGAATGTGTTCATCACCTCTTCCTACGGCATGCGCTATCACCCGGTGTTGCAGTACTGGCGCCTTCACGCGGGTACTGACTTCCGTGCGTACTGCGGAACGCCGATCTACGCCACCGCGCCTGGCACCGTGGTGTGGGCTACCTATAAGGGTGGTTTTGGCAACCAGGTGATGATTGATCACGGCACGGTGGATGGCAAGAGCGTGATGACGAGCTCCAACCACTTCTCAAGCTTTGCCGTGAGCTCGGGCCAGAGCGTGTCGAGGGGCACCCTCCTGGGGTACTCCGGCACCACGGGCACCTCGACGGCATGCCATCTCCACTTTGAGATGTATGTCAATGGCTCCACGGTTAACCCCATGACGATGCTGGGGAAGTGACGACGCCACGCGTCTCCCGCGGGTAGACCGCTGAAATGAGGTCTGTCACGTAGTACTGAGGTCCTGATCCCGCACACCTCCGTGAGCAAATGCTCACTCTGTGATCAAATCGTCACCTGATCTGGTTCACAAGGAGTTCGCCCCTCGCTAGGCTGTGAGTATTCGCTCAGTGGTTGAGCGGATGCTCGCAAAGTCGCGAGAGAGGCTCTTTGGAGGACAGTCAATGGAGACGGAGACAGGACCTCAGTCAGGTACTGACACGCTAGCGCGTGTCAGCGGCCTGTGGAAGTCCTTCGGTGGCGTTCCGGTACTTAAAGGTGTTGACCTCGACCTGCGCGCTGGAGAGATCCACGCACTCGTGGGTGGAAACGGCGCCGGCAAGTCAACACTGATGAAGATCCTCACCGGCGTGGAGACCGCCGATGACGGCGTCATGACCATCGCAGGAAAAGACTTTCGACGGCTCAACCCCCGCACCTCTGCGGCCGCTGGTGTGTGCCTAGTTCCGCAGGAGCCGCTGCTGTTCGGGAACCTCACGGTCCTCGAAAACGTGCAGCTCGCGGTCACCGACGGTGACCGCTCCCGAGCAGCAGTGGAGCGGACCTTCGCCAACCTTGGCCACAGCATCGACCTCAACCTGCGCGCAAGCGACCTGTCGATCTCCGATCAGCAACTCGTGGAACTCGCCAAGGGCATGATGCGTGGCGCCAAGGTACTCATCGTGGACGAACCCACCGCAGCGCTGACCGCACGCGAAGTCGACCAGCTCTTCGTGCAGTTGCGCGGCCTCGCGGCCCAGGGCGTCGGCATCTTCTACGTCTCACACCGCATGTCGGAGATCTTCGAACTGTGCCAGCGCGTCACCGTGTTGCGAGACGGCGCCATGGTCCTGCAACGCGACGTTGCCGAGACAACGCTCGGCGAGATCGTCGAAGCGATGGTGCCCAACGCACGCCAAGACACTGGCCGCGCCGCAGCGCTCACCCTTGACGAGAGCGTTGCCCCGGCGCTCACCGTCGAGGGACTCAGCGGTCAAGGCTTCAGCGACATCTCGCTCAACGTCCGTCCCGGCGAGATCCTCGGCGTTGCCGGAGTGGTCGGTTCCGGACGAACGGAACTGGCCGAAACCGTGTTCGGACTCCGGCCCCGCATCGAAGGATCCGTCGAACTGTGCGGCACCGTCATCCACAAGCCTGATCCCGCCAGCATGCAAGCCCAAGGGCTGTCGTACCTCCCCGAAGACCGCCGCGAACACGCCGTGTTCCTCCTGGGCGACATCATCGACAACGTCACGTGCACCGTCCTCGACCAGGTGTCCCGCGGTGGAGTCATCGACAACACCCAAGACCGCGGCTGGGCACAGAAGGCCTCCGAGGACCTCGTGATCCAGGCCGGGTCGCTCACGCGCAAAGTCGGCAACTTGTCCGGCGGAAACCAGCAGAAAGTCGCGCTAGGCAAGGTGCTTGCGCCCGCCCCCAAGGTGCTCATCCTCGATGAGCCCACCCGTGGCATCGACGTCGCCGCCCGCCAAGACATCTACGACCTCATCCGCGGCCTCGCAGACGACGGCGTGGCAGTCATCCTCATCTCCTCCGACTTCGAGGAAGTCGTGCAAATGGCGACCTCCGTCGTGGTGATGAGGGAAGGGCGCATCGAAACCCACCTTGACCACGCAGACGTCACCCTCGAGTCCGTGCGCAACGCTGCGTTCGGCATCGGCAACGAAGGAGTTGCAGCATGAAGCTCCCCGCCTTCTTCAAGGCACGCGAAATGGTCACCGTCATGGGCATCGTCGTCTTCGGCGCTGTCGTCGGCCTCGTAGACCCGAACTTCCTTGACCCCAACAACCTGGCTCGTGTGCTCAACTCCACCGTGATTCTGGCGCTTCTCACCGCCGGTGTCGCCGTGGTCATCATGACCAAGAACATCGACGTGTCCGTCGGCTCCACCATGGCGCTCACCGCGATCGTGGGAGCCATCATGCTGCGCGACGGCGTGCCCATCCCCATCGTGGTCGTCGTCACCCTCGCGCTCGGTGCCCTCCTGGGAGCTGTCAACGGCATCGGCGTCGCTTATGGCCACGTGCCGTCCATCGTGATGACACTCGGCACACTCGGCCTCTACCGCGGCGCATCGTTCCTCATTACGGGTGGGTACTCGATCGAGTCCATTCCCTCGGAGTACAAGGCGATCGCCGGCGCGGACCTGCTCGGTCTGCCAGTGCTTGTCTGGCTCGCGGCGGCCATCATCATCGGCCTCGGACTGCTCCTCGGACGCACCCGTCGCGGCCGCCACGTCTACGCCACCGGCGACAACGCCGAAGGTGCCCGCCTCATCGGCGTCCGTGTCAACGGCATCGTCGTGGGAGCCTTCGCACTGTCCGGAACCCTCGCCGCTTCGGCCGGCCTGGTCTTCCTGTCTCAGATCGGCTCTGTCAGTAACCAAGCCGGCGTCGGAATCGAAATGCGCGCCATCGCTGCAGCAGTGATCGGCGGCGTGGCCCTCACCGGTGGCTCCGGTTCCGTGTACGGAGCGGGCCTGGGTGCCTTCTTCATCACCCTCGTGACCTCCTCGATGAGCTTCCTGGGTGTTCCCGGCTACTGGACGGACGCCGTCATCGGTGCAGTCCTCCTCCTGGCCCTGTTCACCGACGCCCGGGTCCGTGCGGCCCTCGAAGCCCGCCGCATCGAAGCCCGCTACCGACGAAATCCACCCCCAGACGCCATCCCCGAGGCAGTCGACACCCCAGAAGGAGCGGCACGATGAAACCTCTGATGACCCGTCTACGCTCCGCATGGCGTTGGGAAAGCGCCCTCCTCCTAGTGTTGGTGCTCGAACTGGCGATCTTCGGAATGATGTCGCCCTCGTTCCTGGAACCGTCGCGACTCATCGAGTCCACCACCGACTACGTGTACCTCGGCGTCGTGGGCCTCGCTCTCGCGCTCGTCATGATCACCGGTGGCATCGACATCTCGATCGGCTCCATCGTGGGACTGTCCGCAGTCGCCATCGGCGTCACGTTCTCGCTGGGGCTCAACATCTGGCTTGCCGCCATCGTGGGACTCGTCGTCGGTGTGCTGGCTGGCATCGCGAACGCAGCCGCCATCCTCACCACCGGAGCCCATCCCATGGTGATCACCCTGGGGACACAGTTCCTTTTCATCGGCATCGCGCTGTCCCTCTCCGGACTCCTCGGTGTCTCCGCCTACGAAGGCATCTCGGGCCTACCTGAGTCCTACCTCGTGCTCGGCGGGGGAGAACTGGCAGGCATCCCGGTCATGCTGATCATCTTCGGCCTGGTCGCCGCGGCGTTCTGGTTCCTGCTCGAACGCACCGTATTCGGACGTCGCGTCCGTCTCTTCGGTGCCAACCCAGGAGCCGCCCGCTACGCAGGATTCCCACTCAGCCGCATCACCATCGGGGTGTACGCCCTCACCGGACTCGCATCGGCCATCGCCGCAGTGCTGCTCACCTCGTACCTGGGCTCCGCACGTTCCGACCTGGGCGCATCGGTCCTCATGCCGGTCCTGACGCTCGTGGTCATCGGCGGCGTCAGCTTGTTCGGCGGTGAAGGCAGCATCTCCGGCGTGATCGTCGCCACCTTCGTGGTCGGCATCCTCCAGCAGGGCCTGCGCTTCCAAGGGCTCACCGAATCCGAAGTCGCCGTCGGAACCGGCGCCGCGCTCATCATCGTCGCCTCGCTGCGCTGGTGGAGCGGCCGGACCTCAGAACGGCTCAAGAACCTTCGCAGTAGGACCACCAACGGTCCCACCGCGCCCACCCCGCTCCCCGCAGGTGCCGCAGCCGTGGCAGCTCAGGAGCCCGCACTCCAGCCCACGGAGCGCACCACCACAGCTTCCTCCCCGAATGCTTAAGCGACTGGACTGAGGAAAGAAAAAGAGAGGTAAGGAAGATCAATGACGATTCAACGTAAGGCTCTGATCACCGCTTCCATCGCAGCACTCGCACTCGCGGGCTGCTCGGCTGGCGGCAGCGACGGCGCCGAAGCCTCGAGCGATGGCAACAGCTCAGCATCCGAAGGGGCCGCCAAGGTCGCCTTCATCCCCAAGCTCACCGGTGTGGGCTTCTTCGAAAGCGGCGGTGCCGGTGCGGAAGCAGCCGGCGACGAACTCGGACTCGACGTGTCCTACGTCGGCTCGCCCGAGGCCTCCGTGGCCAAGCAGGTGGAGATCATCAACTCCCAGCTGCAGCAGGGCGCAGAGGCACTGATCGTGTCCGCTGTGTCGCCTGACGGCCTGTGCAACGTCCTGGGTGACGCCCAGGACGACGGTGCCCTGGTCATGACCTGGGACTCGGACGTCAACCCCGAATGCCGGTCCTTCTACATCAGCCAGGGAACCCCCGACCAGCTGGGTGAACTCCTGGTGGAGATGACCACAGAGGACATCGCACTGGAGGACTCCGCCAAGGTTGCGTTCCACTACTCCAGCCCCACGGTGACCGACCAGAACCAGTGGGCCGAGGTAGCTAAGAGCATCATCGCGTCTGACAGCTCGTGGGAGGTCGTGGACACGATCTTCTCGGAGAACCAGACCGAGTTGGCCGTGCAGCAGGCAGAAGCGCTGATCAACGCAAACCCTGACATCAACGCGATCATCTGCCCTGACGCCAACGCTCTGCCCGGAACGGCACAGGCCATCCAGAACCTGGGCCGCGAAGACATCACCGTGGTGGGCTTCTCCACCCCGAACGTGATGCGTGACTACATCAACGACGGCACCGTCAAGCGCTTTGGCCTGTGGGACGTGACCAAGCAGGGTGAACTCTCTGTGGCAGTCGCGAACCACCTGCTGGGCGGCGGCACCCTGAATGTCGGCGACACGCTCGACGTGGAAGGCATCGGCACTGTCGAGGTCTCGCCGAACTCCGTGCAGGGCTACGACTACGAAGCAGATGGCAACGGCATCATCGTGATGCCCGAGCGCACCGTGTTCACCGCGGACAACATCGACGACTTCGACTTCTAGTCGCACGGACCGGTGGGGGCGCGGCATTCCCCTCCCCCTGGCTGCGCCCCCACCACACCTTCTTTACTCGCCACCCCTACCCGCCACCACCACCTTTGGGAGAAACCATGAGCACGCAGCGCGGAACCGACGCCGACTGGGCAGCACAAGAACAGCTCACGCGAGCAGCCTGGTACTACTACGTCGAGTCCATGACCCAGGACGACATTGCCCGCCAACTCAACGTGTCGCGCGCCTCAGCCGGCCGCCTGTTGGACAAGGCCCGCAAGTCCGGCATCGTCTCTTTCACGATCGACTCCGACTATCTGGAGTCCTTCGGTGTCGCACAGCGCCTCCGTGAGGCGTACTCACTGTCCGAGGTGATTGTGTTGCCGCCGGCCGTTGACGGTCTGGTTTCCCAGCGCGACACCAACCGCAGGGTGGGCCTCGGTGGCGCCCAGTTCCTGCAGAACCGACTTTCCGCAGGGTCAACCGTGGGACTGGGATGGGGCGACACCGTCCACCAGACCATGCGTGCCCTGCACTCCGACCTCATGAGCAACGTGGCGATCTCGACCCTCACTGGTGGCGTGGGTGCGTACATCAACACGTTGAGCCTGGCGACCGGAGACATGGACGTTGAGCGCAAGAGTTCCGTCCTGCCCACGCCTTTGGTGGCTTCCACCGACACGCTGGCCGATGCCCTGCGTCAGGAGCAGGTCGTGCAGGACGCGCTCGAGTCCGCCAAGCGTGTGGAGTATGCGCTGCTGTCCGTTGGTGGCCTTGCGGGCCAGCCGACACTCGTGCAGATGGGGTACACCGGCGAAGAGGAAATGGCCCAGATCGCAGCCTCTGGTGCGGTGGGCGACGTGCTCGGCATCTTCTATGACGCCGATGGCAACACTGTGGATGTGCCATTGCACCGCCGGCGCATCGGTATTGACCTTGAAGACTTGCGTGCCATCCCGAACGTGGTGGGTGTCGCCGGCGGTCTGGACAAGCTTGATGCTCTGCGTGGTGCCCTGCGCGGAGGGTTCTTCTCCGTGCTCGTGACCACTGACGATGTTGCCGAGCGTCTGCTCGACGAGGCAGGGCAGCAACGATGAACCTTCTCGCCATCGATGCTGGCACCGGCTCCGTCCGTGCCGTCGTCTTCAACGCCGCAGGTCAGTCGCTCGGCAGCGCCTCCCGCGCATGGGAACACCGTGCCATCGAGGGCATCCCCGGTTCGATGGACTTCGACGTGGAGCACAACTGGGCTCTGGTGTGTGAGTGCATCAAGGGCGCGATCGCCGATGCCGGTGTTGAGGCGTCGAGCATCGCCGCCGCTGCCGCGACTTCGATGCGTGAAGGCATCGTGGTGCTGGACGAGCACGGCCAGGAGATTTGGGCTGTCGCGAACGTGGACGCCCGCGCTGAGCACCAGGTGGTGGAACTCGGCGTCGACGCGCAGCTCGAGGAGCGGGTCTATGCGGGCTCCGGGCAGACCTTCGCCCTGGCCGCCCAGCCTCGTCTCAAGTGGCTGGAAGCGCATCAGCCGGAGACTTACGCGCAGGCTCGCACGCTGGTGATGTTGTCGGACTGGGTCGCCTACCGGCTCAGTTCGGTGGCCGCGGTAGAGCCGTCAAACGGCTCAACCTCCGGAATGTTGGCGCTCGACACCCGTGCGGCCGATGCCACGCTTGCGTCCTCGTGCGGCGTACGTGACGATCTGCTTCCCCCGGTCGTGGAGCCCGGCACTGTTCTGGGGCCCGTCACCTCCGCTGCTGCGGCCGACACCGGCCTCACTACGTCGACCGTGGTGGTTGCTGGTGGTGGAGACGCACAGCTGGCGGTGCTCGGCACCGGCGTCAATGAGCCGGGTGCGGCGATGGTCATTGGCGGCACATTCTGGCAACTTGAAGTGAACGTGTCACAGCCGCACGTGCCCGCGGACATGAGTGTGCGGGTTAACGCCGCAGCCTTGCCGCACTTGTGGCAAGCCGAAGCGATCGCCTTCCACACCGGCACCGCCATTCGGTGGTTCCGCGACACCTTTGCGGGTGAGGAAACGCGCGCCGCTACGGAGGCCGGCATCGACCCGCTGACATACCTGGTGGACCGCGCTGCAGAGGTGCCCCCAGGCTCCGACGGCGTGATCCCCGTGTTCTCCGATCGCATGAACTATCGAGCCTGGCGCCATGCCGCGCCGTCGTTCCTGAACCTCAACCTTGAGGGTGGACCGCGCCTGCGTGCCGCCATGTTCCGGTCATTGATGGAAAACGCTGCGGTCGTCACCGCGGAGAACCTTGACCTGGTGGCACAGTTCGCGACACTCGCCGATGTTCCCGTCGCCTTTGGCGGGGGAGCAGCCAAGAGCCCCGTGTGGACTCAGATGGTGTCCGATGTCCTGGGCCGGCCCGTGCGAGTCCCCGTCGAGACAGAAGCGACCGCGCGCGGTGCCGCAGCCTGCGCAGCGGCTGGCGCCGGACTGTTCGCGGACCCCGCCGAGGCCGCGACGGCCTGGTCCGCATGGGACCGCCACCACGAACCTGACTTGCGCACCCACGCCATCTACACCGAGGTGCGCGAGCAATGGAAGGCCGCATATGCGCCACAGCTAGCCCTGATGGACGCGGGCGTCACCACATCGATGTGGCGAGCGCCCGGTGCCTGACACAGCTTCCCGGATGATCGAAGAGAGGTAAAACGCATGCAATACAAGGATTGGAACGACGTCGAGTTCCGGTTTGGCGAGTTCGGCCCCGGATACCTGATGCGCGGCCCCCGCACCGACCTTGGTGTGGTGCGACTGCGCCCCGGAGACGACGCAAGCAACCACTTCCACGCAGACATCGAGGAGACCTTCTTCGTTGTCGAGGGTCACGCGACCGTGTGGATCAACTGCACCGAAGAGCGCCACCTGTCACCCGGTGATGTGGTCCGTTGCGACCCAGGTGACATGCACTACTTCGTCAACAACGGCGATGACAACTTCAAGGCGTTCTTCATCAAGGCGCCTTGGAACCCCACCGACGTGGTCCAGGTGCCCTGGACCCCTGGAGAGCCTGTCCCCGATCTCTCCGAAGACGGCTACTCACAGCGCATCAACAAAGGAGTCTGATACTCATGGCTGATCTCGAAGGCAACCTCGAGGCGGACCGCTTCCACACCGACACCCCCGTGGCGGCAAGCACGTTCCACGTCAAGGGCGCGGAGTCGTACGACTACGGCATGAAGCACCGTCTGGGACGCATCTTCTCCCCGGAGTCGGGACGCACCGTCATGCTCGCGTTCGACCACGGTTACTTCCAGGGCCCCACCTCGGGCCTGGAGCGCCTTGACCTGAACATCGCGCCGCTGGCCCGCCACGCAGATGCCCTCATGGCTACCCGTGGCGCCCTGCGTACCTCGATTCCGCCGAGCCCCGGAACGCCGCTGGTGGTGCGTGCCTCCGGTGGTCCCTCGATCCTGAAGGACCTGTCGGATGAGCGCATCGCGATGGACATGTCCGATGCTGTGCGCATCGACGCTTCCGCCGTGGCCGTCCAGGTGTTCGTTGGCGGACCGGGGGAGACCCAGTCCGTGTACAACATGACGCGCCTGGTCGATGCTGGCATCAATGCGGGTATCCCGGTCCTGGGCGTCACGGCGGTGGGTCGCGAACTCACTCGCGACGCTCGCTACCTGCGTCTCGCCACCCGCATCATCGCGGAGCTGGGTGCTCAGATGGTGAAGACGTACTACTGCGATGAGGACTTCGAAACTGTCACCTCATCATGTCCGGTGCCGGTCATCATGGCGGGTGGCAAGAAGCTGCCCGTCGACGAAGCCCTCGACATGGCTTACAAGGCCATCGACCAGGGGGCCGCCGGCGTCGACATGGGACGCAACATCTTCCAGCGTGGAAACCCGGACGCGATGATCCGCACCGTCCGCGCGGTCGTTCACGAGGGCCTTGCCCCCGCGGACGGCGTCGAGATGTACCGGGACCTCAGCGGCGGGCTCGTTGACTGAGTTCGCTCCCGGACCTGGATTTCCCGTGCCGTCAGCCCTCCAGGAGGGGGCTGGCGGCATGGGATCCCACCCTGCGCTCGCAGGCGTGGCCGAGTGCGCATCGGCTTCACGCCTGCTAGGTGGGCACTCCTCGCTCGCCCTTGCTGGGGGCGGCAACACCTCGTGGAAGGACGCGGACACCGTCCACGTGAAAGCCAGCGGCTACTCGCTGGCCACCTTGAGCGTCGAGGGTTTTGCTGCCGTCGACCGCGCGGGGCTTGCGGATCTGATGCAAGACCCGCCTGCGGGAGATGGCGCCTTGCTGGATGCGATGGCAGCGTTGCAGGACGCCGTGCCCCCCAAGGTGCCGTCCATTGAGGCGCCGGTGCATCATGTGATTCCCGCGGCAACCGTTTTGCACACTCACGCAGACGCGATCGTCACCCTCACCAACGCCGTGGGGTGGCGGGACCATGTGGATGCCGCGCTGGGGGCGGTGACGGCACGCCTGGACTATTTCAAGCCTGGCCTGGACCTTTCGCGTGAGGTCGCTGACCTGGTCCGTGAGGGGCGGCTCGCTGTGGGCGAGGCTGCGGATATCGCTACCGGTCTTGTCCTGCGTCATCACGGTCTGTTCACCGCCGCTGATCGCGCTGAAGACGCGTACACCCACCACATTGCTTTGGTGCGTCGCGCCCAGGAGTACATCGCCGCCCACACGGGGATTGCGGTGGGACGGTCGGAAGCTCTGGATGCGGTGATTGATAGCGCGACCGACGCCGACCCCGCGTTGGTGGCACGGATCAGCGAGGCCGCCGGAGCTCCGCGCACTGTGGTGGAGGTGACGTCTCCAGGCAGCACCCAGTTCTTGTCTCGCGATGACATCCCGTCGATCACGCAGCGCGGAACGGCCACGCTCGAGCACGTGATCTACACCAAGCGCGTGCCATGTCTAGGAACGACCGCCGCTGACATCGATCAGTACGTCGCGAACTATGGCGCGTACTTTGAGCGCTGGCGTGACGAGCGCGGGGAGAACATCTCGATGCTCTCTCCCGAGCCGCGGGTCCTGCTGGACGGTGGCCGGATGTTTGCCGTGGGCAAGGACCGTGCGCAGGCGAGCTTGGTGGCCTCCGTCTATCTGCACACCATGGGCGTCATCATGGCGGCCGAGGGGCTGGGCGGATACTCGCCCGTGTCGGAAGGGGACTCCTTCGACATCGAGTACTGGGAGTTGGAACAGCGCAAGCTGCGTTCGTCGTAGCGCGCGGGGCGCCGGGTGCTTCTGAGCCGTCCCTGACACGTCACGCACCGAACCGCCGGCGAGTCCGCCCGGACACGCCGTCGAGCACCGGGAGTGTGGTCAGGGACGGCTCGCTTGCTGCCCGCGCATGACGCCCGCGCACATCGCCTAGACTCGTAAGTCCCGTCCGTGCCGTGGTGGTGCGGGCTGTTTCATGTGACGCAAGACGTGTGAGGTTAGGAGGTGCGCCATGCCTGAGGAGCTCAAGGTGATTGCGAGCAACCGCTCGGCCCGCCATGACTACTTCATTGACGACACCTTCGAGGCGGGTCTGGTGTTGCGTGGTACCGAGGTGAAGGCGCTGCGTGCTGGCCGCGCCTCGATCGGGGACGGCTACGTGTACATCGAGAACGGTGAAGCGTGGTTGGACAACGTCCACATCCCCGAGTACTCGCAAGGAACCTGGACCAATCACGCGCCGCGTCGCAAGCGCAAACTGCTGCTGCACCATGCGGAGATCGACCAACTCTTGATCAAGACTCGCGAAAAGGGCTTCACGATTGTGCCGCTGCGGCTGTACTTCGTGAAGGGGCGCGTCAAGATTGAGATTGGTATTGGTCGAGGCAAGAAGCATTACGACAAGCGTCAGACCTTGCGCGAGAAGCAGGACAACCGCGAGGCGCAGCGGGCCATGAGCCTGCGCCGCCACGACTGACCTGCGCGTAGACGCCCTCCGGTGCCTGTCGCGGTTCCGGTAGTGGTACCCGTGGCTGTCGCAGCGCCCGTGACGGTGGCGTGAGTCCGTCCCCGGACCAAAGGCCCTCATCCCGGACGCATGGGGCTTCTACATTTTCTCCATGCTCTCCATCACCGATGCTGTAGAAAATCAGGCGCGGGACGCGGCCGACAAGGTGCATCAGGCGCGCAACCACCCCTGGCGCTTCCTGATCTCAGGAATGCTCGCAGGTATGTGGGTGGGTGCTGGCGTCTACGTGATGTTCTCCGCGGCCGGTTCCTTCTTCATGCAGGGGTCAGCGGCCACGCGCCTCGTGTCCGGCGCAGTCTTCGCGATCGCACTGACGTTTGTCGTGTTCGCCGGCGGGCAGCTGGCGACCTCCGCGATGATGGCGCTGCCGATGGGGGCGATGCGGCGGGTGGTTTCGTGGTGGCAGGCCACCTGGACTCTGGGCGCGATCTTGCTGGGGAACCTGCTGGGTTCGCTGGGATTGGCCTGGGTGTTGAAGATGGCGGGAATCTTCACCCACGCAGACACGCAGGGAATGTTGGACGGGGCCTTGACCCTCAAGATGAGTTTCACGCCCACGGAGATGTTCTTCCGCGCGGTGATGTGCAACATCCTGGTGTGCGGTGCGATCTGGGCGGCATCACGTGTGAAGAGTGAGGCCGCCAAAGCCATCATCATCTTCTGGGGCGTCTTTGGCTTCATCGCGTCGATGTTTGAGCACGTCGTGGCCAACATGACGGTCTTTGGTTTGGGGCTGGTGGGTGCCAGCACCGTCACGGTGTCGTGGTCCGCCTTTGGCACCATGCTGGTGTGGGTGGGGCTAGGAAACCTGGTGGGTGGCCTGGTGGTCTTGGGAATCGCCTACACCGTGGTGGGAGGCCCGTACGGTCGCACGTCTCACGTGCCTGGCGTCTATGCCAGTACGGAGTCAATCGCCGCAAAGCCGTAGTGGGTCACATCTGACGCGACCGCGGACATCACTGCGACACCAGTTCCGGCTTCCCGGTCTGCACCCACGAACGACGCGAATCCGCCCGTCATCCCGTTGTGCCAGGTGATGGTGCGTCCCCGTGCGGGAGTGGTCATCCATGCGGCCCCCACCAGGGACGGAGGTTGAGCCTTCGCGAGGGGTTCCAGCGCATCGGCTCCAGGAAGTTCCGTGATGCCGGCGAGGCCCCGCAGCAGTGCTTCGAGGTCGTCCGCGCCAGCCCTCACCATGCCGGCGGGGGCGATGCCTTCACCGGTCCAGGCCGACTGGCTCACGCCCTTCTTCGATACGCCGCCCACGGCCGTGGTGCGAAGGTCGGTCGAGGAGGCTGCGACATACGCCTCGTGCATGCCCACGGGCCGCAGCACGCGCGTGTCCAGGAGCGCCGCATACGGCTGGCCTGCAGCCCCTGCGAGCGCGTGCCCCAGCAGTGAGTAGCCCAGATTCGAGTACCGGTAGCGCGCCCGCTTGAGTCGCGTGGCGCGTGCGTAGGCGAGCCATTCGTCAAGGCTGTCGCCGTACGGGTCCGTGCCGTCCTTCTTCATTGCTTTCACGCGTGCCCGCATGGGCTTGTCGCGATCGAAGCGGGGGAGCCGCGGAAGTCCGGAACGGTGGATGGCCACGTCCCCGAGCAGTAGATGTGCGGCAGGGGAGTTGCCCAAGTCCAACAGGTCGCCCAGCCGGGTCGTGGAGTCAATCTCGTCCCGTGCGAGTGCCTGCGAATACAGCAGTCCGGTGAGGCCTTTGGTGATGGAGCCGATCTCGCCGTCCGCGTCGGCGTCGACCCCGTAGGTGCGGCTGGCCGTTGCGCCGTCCTTGGCAATCGCGACCCACACCTGGGTGTGCCGTGGGGGCAGGAGGCGGCGAACATCGTCCAGCAGGGAATCCATGATGTGACCCTAACGCGTGGACGCAACAGCGCCCGGCCTCCGGAGGGGAGACCGGGCGCTGAGGTCCGATGCCGGGGCGGGCTACTTGGTGGAGTCGCCCGTGTCGGTGGTGTCGGCTGCGGGGGCTGTCGTGTCGCTGTCCGCTGCAGGTGCCGCCGCGACGGGCAGCGGGTGCTCACGTTCCAGCGCCGAACCTTCGACATCCACGTTGGGCAGGATCTTGTCGAGCCACTTGGGCATCCACCAGGCGCCCTCACCCACGATGTGCATGAGCGACGGGATGATCAGCATGCGGACCACGAACGCGTCGAACAGCACGCCGATGGCCAGGCCGAAGCCCATGGGCTGAATCATCGTGATGTGGGAGAAGATGAAGCCGCCGAAGACGGACGCCATGATGATGGCGGCCGCAGCCACGACTGCGCGGCCGTGACGCATTCCGGCGACAACGGATTCACGGGCGTTGGCGCCGTGAACGTAGGCCTCCCGCATTCCTGAGGTGATGAAGAGCTGGTAGTCCATCGCGAGACCGAACAGGATTCCGGTCAGCATGATGGGCAGGAAGCTCAGGATGGGGCCGGGTGCGTGGATTCCGAAGATGTCGCTGAGCCAGCCCCACTGGTACACGGCGGTGACGGCGCCGAAGGCTGCGAACAGCGACAGCACGAATCCAAGGGTCGCCATCACGGGGACCAGGATGGAGCGGAACACCACGATCAGGATGATCAGGGACAGCCCCACGACGACCGCGAGGTACACGGGAAGTGCATCCGCGAGCTTTTGGGAGATGTCGATGTTGCCGGATGCGGTGCCAGCAACGCCGAGCTCCGTGCCGTCCTCCAGAGGTGACAGGTCGCGGATGGCGTGCACGAGTTCCTCGGTGGACTCCGCGTTGGGGCCTTCCGTGGGGATGACCTGGAACGCCATGAAGTCCATGTCTTCGGAGACGCCTGCGGGAGCGACCGCGGCAACGGTGTCGTTCTCCATGAGCACGTTCTCGAGTTCCACCTGAGTGGCGAGCACCTGCTCTTCGGTGACGGCTTCCGCAAGATCCGCGGTCACGATGAGGGTGCCGTTCAGGCCTTCGCCGAACTTCTCGTCAATGATCGTGTACGCCTGGTACTGCGTGGAGTCGGGGAGTTCCTGGTCTCCTCCGGGAAGGCCCAAGCGCATGGATGCTGCGGGGATGGCGATGATGCCCAGAATCACCACACCGGCCACGACCTGAAGCCATGCCTGGCCGGTCTTGATGGGGGTGTAGGGCGCCTCAGGCTCCATGGGCTGACCGATCTTGTCTCGCGAACGACGCGAGATGGCCTTAGTGCCGATGAGTCCCAAGACGGCGGGCACCAGGGTGATCGCGACCAGGACGGCGATGAAGATGCAGAATGCCGCCACATTGCCCATGACGCCGATGAACGGGATGCCCGTGACGTTGAGCGCCAAGAGCGCGATGAGCACGGTCGAGCCAGCAAATACGACGGCGTTTCCTGCGGTGCCGTTGGCGAGGCCGATCGACTCGGTCACTTCCATGCCGCGCTTGAGGTTGGTGCGGTGGCGGTTGATGATGAACAGCGCGTAGTCAATGCCGACCGCGAGCGCCAGCATGACGCCGAGCACGGGGGTCACGGAGGACATGTCGAGCGTGCCGGACAGCGAGAGCGAGGCGGTCACGCCGACGCCGACGCCGATGACGGAGGTGATGATCGGTGTGACGGCGGGCCACACCACGCGCATCATGACGAACAGTACGACGAGCGCCATAAACACACCGATGACTTCGCCTACGCCCAGGATTCCGTCCACCGCGGTGGCGATCTCGGAGGAGAAGTACACGTCGACGCCGTCGAGCGGTGCCGCTTCGATGGACTCCATCACTTCGTCTTTGTCGCTTTGCGGCAAGGTCAGCATGTCGTCCACGAAGGTGACTGCACCAAGCGCGGTCGTGCCGTCTTCGGAAACTGCACGCACGGTCGCGGCGTTGTCAGCGAGCTGCTGGCCCAGTGCGAGCTGCTCTTCGGATGCGGCGAGTTCTTCGTAGCCGGCGTCGATCTGTGCCTGCTGGGATGCGAGTTCTTCGAGTCCTGCGGTGAGCTGTTCTTGTTGCGTGTCGAGTTCTGCCTGCTGGGCGTCGAACTGAGCCTTGGCAGCCTCGTATTGGCCTGCTTCCTGCGCCTGAGCGATGGCGGCATCGAGCTGCTCCTGGCCGGCATCCAACTGCTCTTGACCTGCCTGCGCTTCTGCTGCGGCTGCGTCGAGTTGTTCCTGGCCTGCGTCAAGTTCCGCGCGGCCGGTTTCGATTTGCTCGGCACCTGCGGCGAGCTGAGCGGCTTGTTCCTCGAGCTGTGCAGTGGTCGCGAACGGGTCGATCACGGCGGAGACTGACTCGAACTCGGCGACAGTAGCGAGCGACTCTGAGATCTGCTGTTGCTGATCAGAGGTGAGTTCCACGTCATCTTGAGACTGGTAGACGATCCGCGCGGTGGCGCCGTCGAGCCCTTCGAGCTCCTGCGAGAGCTGGTCGGTGACCTTTTGGGTCTCCGTGCCAGGGATGGAGAAGGAGTCGGTGAGGGTGCCGCCAAACGCGAGGAATGCGCCGACGGAGGCCGCGAGTGCGACGATCCACGCGACAATCGCGATAAACGGCTTGCGGGCGGACCCGCGTCCAAGCCGGAAGAGGAAGTTGGCCACGTCTGAGCCTTTCGGGGGTGGGGTGCAGGGCAGGTGGCGACAGTGCCAGACGGTAAGTCTAACCCCGCCGCGAGGAGTTTTTCGACAACTGTCGGTTAACGGTTGGTGCTTTCGCTGCGCGCCAGGCACAATGGCCGCATGGACGCCCGCATCGTGAGGACACGCCGCCGCCTGCAAGAGGCGTTGTTCAGCCTTGCCCGCGAGCGCGGCATCGACCATGTCAGTGTCTCCGACATCGCCGAACGTGCCGAGGTCAACCGCTCCACCTTCTATCAGCACTACTCCGACAAGGAGACCCTGCTCGCCGATGCGCTCGACATGGTCGCCGCCGAAGCCGGCGCCCAAATCGACGGCATTGACCCTGCCGCGGAACGTGCCCCCACGGTCTTGGTGGAGTTCCTGCTCCACATCGAAGCCCACGCGGATCTGTATCGCCGCGTGTTCACCGAGCCCGGCTACGGCGTGGTCCTGTCGCGCCTGCGCGAGCAACTGCACCAGGCGATCATCGCTGCCGCGCAGGACGAACGCGTCCACTCGATCGATGTGCCCCCACACGTGGTCGCTGCTGGCGTAGCCGGCTCGATCATCGGCGTCATTGGGGCATGGCTGTCCATGGACGACCGGCCGCCAGCGCTGGAAGCCGCCCAATGGGTGTGGACGGTGCTCCTGGGGCTGGGAGACATGGCCTAAGAGCATCGGCCTGCCACGGCGTTTACCGGCGCAGTGGTGGTGCGTACAATAGAAGGACAACTGCACAGGGGATGATCGGTTTCGACGTGTGTGCTTTCCTCAGGGGAAGCGGGCCGAGGACGTCACGTTATCTCGTTAACGCCCGTGACAAACCAATAGGTGCCGATTCCAAGCGCACCGACTTCGCCCTCGCTGCTTAAGCGAGCCCCGAAGTCCGTCAGCCCAGGCTAGTTCCCGTCCTGGTTCCTGGCGTCATCTAGGGAACTTGCTCCATCGCCATGTCGTCGGGCGGTGGGGGACTCTTAGACGACTGGGGCTATCGCACAGCTTGTCTGAAAGTCGTGCGGGTCCGAGACACTGTTTATTCAGACTGCGCCCGGAGAAGACCTGTCGTTGTACATGCGGACGCGGGTTCGATTCCCGCCATCTCCACGATTTCATCCCTGTCTAGGTGAGCACTAAGGCCGCCGCGATCCCTCAGCGTTCGCGGCGGCCTTGGTGTCTCTGTATGCAGCGTTCCTGCATGCAGCACACACTTTAGCGGACTCATGCGTCCGGAGCGATGTGGAGTCCCACCCTGGCAGTGAAGTGGGGCCGGGGCGATGCGCCGGTTACGGTGGACCTCATGGAACAGCGACGACTTGGCTCCGCTCCCTTCACCGTGTCCGCCATGGGACTGGGGTGCAACAACTTTGGGCGCGAAGGCACCGTGTCCATCACGCAGGAAGGGACCACAGCGGTGCTGGACGCCGCCATCGACGCAGGCGTCACCTTCCTCGACACGGCGGACCTGTATGGCCGCGAATGGGGCGAAAGCGAAACCCTCATGGGCGTTGCGCTGCGCGGCCGCCGTGACGAGGTGATCCTCGCCACCAAGTTCGGCTACACCGAGGTCGCGACGCCCCTGGACAGCATCGGCCCCAAGGGATCTCCCGAGTACCTCCGCGCATCGCTCGACGCTTCGCTCACCCGTCTTCAGACTGACTATGTGGACCTGTTCCAGCAGCACCAGCCCGACCCCTCTGTCCCCATTGAGGACACGCTCGGCGCGCTCGCGGAGTTGGTGGAGCAAGGCAAGATTCGCGCGTATGGCGTCTCGCAGTTCACTGCCGCACAACTGCGGGAAGCCGATGCCGCGGCCAAGTCTCGCTCCTTGCCGGGCCTCGTCTCGAGTCAGGATGAACTGAGCCTGATCGCCCGCGGCGTCGAAAAGGACGGACGCTTCTCCACCGCGCACGACATCGACGCAGGCTTCTTGCCGTTCTTCCCGCTCGCCAACGGACTGTTCACCGGCAAGTTCACCCGCACGGACATGCCCGCAGACTCCCGCATCGCCAAGGTTCGCCCCCACATTGCACAAAACGCCGACTGGGACGCCATGGAGGCATTCCAGGCCCTGTGCGACGACTGGGGAGTGACGATGCTGGAAGCGACGCTCGGCTGGTTCCTGTCGCATTCCGGGGTGTCGTCGGTGATCGCGGGAGCCACCCGGCCGGAGCAGGTCACGCAGAATGCGAAATCCTCGCATTGGCGTCCCTCCTCCGACCAGGTGGCGTTGATCGAGTCATTGTTCCCCGCATAAGCGAGGAAGCCGGTCTACACCCGGCGCCTGACCAAGACGAGCACGGCACCGGCAAGCAGCGCCATGACCGCGATCGACAGCAGTCCGGTGACGTTGCTCGCGCCCGTCGCCGCCAGTTCCCCGGAGCGAGTGTCCTGGCCGGCATCCTGACTGCTTCCTTCATCGGTGCCGCTACCTGCGCCGTCGCTAGTGGGCGAAGGGTCAGGGGTAGCCGTGGCATCGGGGCTGGGCTCTGCCAGTACCTCAACCGTTACCGGGGACGACGCACTGCCGCTCACCGCTGTCGCGACCAGCGAATGGTCACCGGCGCTTGCATCGGCAGGGATGGTCACCTGAGTGGCGAACGCACCGCTGGCATCGGCCGTCACTGTCATGAGGGTCACTGGGGTGGAGTGGAGCTCAACCGTCACCGTTTCACCCGGGTCAAACCCGGCACCGGTCACGGCGATCTGCGCACCTGCCTGAGCGGTTGACGGTGCCTCAGGCTGTAGTCGCTTGTGGTGTAGACAGCCTCGAACGTGAGGGCCGATGTGATGGGTGCGGCGAAGTCAGCGGCGGCTCCGGACAGCAGCCAGCCCTCGAAACGGTGGCCGGAGACGAACGGTGCGACGGGAGCGGTCGCCGTCATGCCGTGGTCGACTGTGGTCACATGAGCCGTGAGCCCGTGGCCGAACTCAAACGTGATGTCGTAGCTGCTGCCCTCCCACTGGGCGTACAGAGTAGTGGGACCGCTGACTGTATCTGAGGCGAAGTTCCACGGCGACGTACCGGCCGCATCGGTGGACCACCCCAGGAAGTCATGGCCGGTGGCGGTCAACGGTGCTGGTTCCGTCGCCGTGTCGCCCACGGGCACATCCTGGTCAGCAGGCGCGGTGCCCTGGCCGTTGGTGTTGAACGTGACGGTCGCAACCGGTGAGGTGGGGTAGGCGGTCGAGTCCAGCGCCCCGTACGGGCTCCACGTGGGGCTGCCAAACCCGGTGTTGCCCACGTTGAATGTCACCGTTGCCGGGGTGAAGCCGCTCTCGGGGAACCAGGAGGTCGGCAGTGCTTCCACTCCCATGACAGGTTCATCGCCCAAGAACGTGGCCGTGACGAGGGGATTGTTGCCAAACGCGTATGTCCCCAGCTCGGTGATGTGCGACGGGATCGTGAGGTGGGTGATGTCGTTGTCATAGAACGCGTCTGTCGCGATGGACGTCAGGCCAGAGGGGATCGCGACGGATGTCAAAGCGTTGCTGGTGAACGCTGAGACACCCAAGGATGAAAGTGAGTCGGGGAGGTCGACCGTGGGCCCAACACCGGTGGAGTAAAAAGCACTGTCGCCGATGGTGGTGACGGTGCTGGGGATGTCGATCGTTGATGACGCGCCGGCCCCGAGGGGGTTCTCGGTGAGAACGCCGGTGGGGATGGCCGTCAGTGTTGACGGGAACGTGAAATCCTCGATGGCGTTCGAGGAGAACGCGTAGGAACCGATCGACGTGACCGACTCCGGAAGGACAACGGAACCAGACAGGCCAACGCCGGAGAAGGCGCTGGGACCAATCGTGGTCAGCTGAGAGGGCGCCTCGAACGTGACTGTCTCCAGGTTGAAGCCTTGTGATGTGAATGCACCCTCCCCGATGACTGTGGTCGACGCGGGGATAGTGATGTCCGTGAATGCGTTGTTGGCGAACGCACGGGCACCCAGTGTCACGAGCGAGTCGGGCAAGTCGATCGAGTCGAACTGGTTGTACCGAAAGGCCTCGGCGCCGATGCTCTGGACAGTGTCGGGGATCGTCACCAAGGTGGCGTACTCGTAGTAGAAGGCCTGGTCGGCAATGGCGGTGACGACATAGGTGTCGGTACCGTCATTGACGTTCTCCGGGATGGAGAGCGTCGATGGACAGGGATAACCCACACATCCGGTCACGGTCGCCGTGTTGTCAGGGTTCACGTCGAAGGTGTAGGCGCCCCCGGTGTCGGTCACTGCGGAGGCAGGTGCGGCAGCAAGGAGGCCTGCCGCGCCCAGGGCGATCCCCGCCATGAGTGTTCGCTTCGCGAGTTTCATAGGGTTCCTTTGGTTGGGGTGTGCAAGAGTCACGATCGTGGTTGAGGTATGCCGCAGCCTGGGTGACCTCGTAGGAGACCGCCCAGGTGCGGGGATGAGCGGGGTTAGGCCTTGCGGCGGATGATCAGCGCAGCGGCACCTGCTGCGAGGAGCAGGAAGGCCACGAACGCGAGTGTGCGCGTGTGTGCGGCTCCCGTACTGGCGAGTGCGGGCTGTTGCGCACCGGCCGGGGCGTCGCTTGCCCCCGTGTCAGAGCCGCCATCAGAGGTGGTCTCGCCATCCGCAGACTCAGCCGTCGGTGCTGCGGTGACAGTGAACGCTTGCTCCGCCGTGCCTGACCCGGCCGTGAGTACCAGCGTGTGGTCTCCCGGCGCGGTGTCCGCCGGAATGGTGACGGCGAGCGTGAAGGTGCCTGACGCATCGGCCGTGGTGCGTCCCAGCGAGACTGGCGTGGAGTGCAACTCTGCTGCGATGGTCTCGTAGGGGTCAAAGCCGTTGCCGGTGAGCGTGATCTGCTCGCCCTGCGTGGCTGAGGAAGGGCCGCGAAGAATGCGCTCATTCTCCGTGTACACGGCGGTGAGGGCGAGGTCTTCGCTCACTGTTGCGCTGGCGTCCCACACGCTTCCGTCGGCGAGCTCCCAGTGGGAGAACGTGTGACCGCTGAGGAAAGGTGTCGCTTGCTCAGCGGGCGGCGCCGGGTAGGCAGCGGTAGCTGCCCACGGGGCGGTGCCGTTGGCAGGGTCAAAGGTCACGGTGTACTCGACAGGCGTCCACTGCGCGGTCAGCAGCGTGTGTCCCGTCACGATGCTGAGGAAGGTCCACGGCTGGGAAGCCGCGTCGGACCAACCGGAGAACGTGTAGTGATCCTTCGTGGGGGCTACAGGTGCCGATGCGGGGGCTGGGTAGGTCACGTCCTGCGGGGCCACTGCCGAGCCGCCAGCCGAGTCGAACGTCACCGTGTAGGTGTGCGGCGTGAACCTGGGCTCGAACCGCGGCTCAACACCAAAGTGTGTGAGAAAGTGCACCTGGGTTGTCGAGAAGTAGGCGCTCAACGGACTCTCGAACGCGCTGGCAGGGCCGGTAGCGATCCACCAACCGTCGAAGGTGTGATGCTCACGGTCGAGTTGGCCCAGGTGGAGGTTGTCGACTCGCACGTGGGAGTTGTCTGGAAGGTGGACTGCCTCGATGGGGGAGCCTGGCGCGAAGAGGTGGTTGGCAAAGAAGCGCAGCGCGAAGTTCTGGGCCCCCACCGTGATGGTTGCGGGAACCATCAGCTCGGACTGCGTGGCACCTTCGGGGGTGAGCCCCGTCACGGTGAATGTCCCTGACGCGGGATCGGCGGTGTAGGTGAAATGAGCATCGCTGACATGTGCCGTGGTCCAGGTTGCGGTCAGTGCGGTGTCGTCGGTCACGGTGGTGGCGAAGTCCCACGGGGTGTCGGAGCTGTCGACCCAGCCGGTGAAAACGTAGTCCGCGCGTGATGGCACCGGCGGCGCCGTGGCGGTATCGGGGTAGGTCACGGACTGGTCCGCGACGGGTGTTCCGCCTGCACTGTCAAAGGTGACCGTGTAGATGTCCGGGATCCACTGCGAGGTGAGGGTCAGGGGCTCGGTCACGGTCGTGGCAAAGTCCCATGCCGCGCCGCCGGCAGAAGCCCAGTAATCGAAGGAGTAGTGGTCGCGCGTCGGATCGGCAGGCTCCGTGGCCGTGCCGGGGAACGTGATGTTCTGGCCCGCGACCGCGCTCCCGCCTGCGGAGTCGAACGTTACGCCGTAGACGTCTGGCGTCCACCGTGCGGTGAGTGTCATGTCAGCGTCGATGGGGTCGGAGAAGTTCCACAGGGTTCCACCGGACGTCTCCCAGCCTGCGAGTGTGTAGTGGTCTCGCGTCGAGTTGGGGGAGGAGAGAGCCTCGGGGTACGTGGTGGTGGTCGATGCCACAGCCGAGCCGCCATTGGCGTCGAAAGTCACGTTGTACTGGGCGGCAGTCCAGCGCAGGTAGAACGTGGTGTTGCCGTAGACGGTGCCGCCGCTCGTGACGGGAAAGCCCGCGGTGGGGTGCGTGTACCAGCCTTCAGACACGTAGTGCTGACGCGCGGGGGCTGCAGGCAGGGTGATGTCTGTGTAGGACGTGAGGTACGGGTACTGCGCCGACTGTTGGGGCGTGGTGCCGCCGTCGCTGAAGTTAAACGTTGTCGTGTACTGATTGACTTCATAGCGGGCGTACATGGTCCCTGCAGGGGCTTGTCCTGACCACGTCACTTGAGCGCCGCCGGTCGGGGCCGTGAACCAGCCGGTGAACGTGTGCCCCGGCTTGGACGGTGCGATGCTTGCGGCACTGACCCACACGGGTCCGTTGAAGGTGATGGACTCGAGCGGGTTGCCGCTGAGGGCGTAGTTGCCAATGTCGGTGACCTGAGATGGCAAAGCGACAGAGGTGATCCCCTTGTCGTGGAGCGACCACGCGTTGATCAGGGTGACGGGGCAGGTGTTGCCGTCGTCGGTGATGGTGCCGGGAACAGTGATGGCTCCGCCGCTACCGGCGTAGCCAGCGATGTGGCCGGTGTAGGTGCCAGAGCCTGAGGCGTCGGTGCAGATCCCGACGAGCCCGTTGGGCAGTTGGACTGCTTGTGCGCTGGGTGCCAGAACCTGGAGTCCTGCCGTGGTCAGTAGCAGACTGAGCGCGGCCACTACGGCCGCCCTCGTCTTCGAGATGCGTGCGGTCATGTTCCCCTCCATGAACAGTGTTCATGGACACAATACATGCATGCCTGTATGCAATCTCTTTAGTGTGGCAAATTCCGCTCGAACGAGGGCGATTACCTGCCCATCGCCACGCGTTCAGGGCAGTCGAACGGGTCCCGTGCCGCCAGACCTACGCGGTTGAGGTAGGCGATGACAATGCCGTAGGACTCGATCAGCGTGGTTTCCGTGTAGGGCACGTCGTGGGTAGCGCAGTACTCGCGCACCACTTCCCGGGTACGTGCGAGGTGAGGCCGAGCCATGTTGGGGAACAGGTGATGTTCGATCTGATAGTTGAGCCCGCCCAGCAGGATGTTCATGCCCCAGCCTCCGCTGATGTTGCGGCTGGTCAGCACCTGCTTGGAAAGGAAGTCGAGTTTCACGTCGGGGTCCACAATCATCATGCCCTTGTGGTTGGGCGCAAAACTGGCGCCCATGTAGACGCCAAAGACGGCCAGCTGCACCCCGACGAAGGCGAAGGCGATGCCCAGCGGCAGGAACAGAAACACCGGCGTCAGGTAGACGGCGAAGTGTGCCGCGATCAGCGGCAGTTCCACCCAGCGCTGTCGACGAGTGCCTTGGGTTACCAGCGACGCCACCGAGCGGTAGTGCAGGTTGAGCCCCTCCAGGGTGAGGAGTGGGAAGAACAGCCAGCCCTGACGCACGGTGATCCACTTGATGAGTCCGCGCGCCTCGCGTGCGTCTTCCTCAAGGAAGGAAATGGTGTCCTTCTCGATGTCGGGGTCCGCGCCTCGCTTGTTCGGGTTGGCGTGGTGGCGAGAGTGCTTCGTCATCCACCACTGGTGAGAGACGCCCACGACGAATGCGGAGAGCGCCCTGCCCAAGCGGTCATTAGCTGGCCCTTTGGCGAAGACGGCGCGGTGGGAGGCTTCGTGGCCCAGGAACGCCACCTGAGTGAAGAAGAGTCCAAATCCGGCGGCAATGAGTAGTTGGAACCACGAGTCGCCGAGCAGCACGAAACCGGTCACCAGCGCTCCCAGCGCTACGGTCAGCGCCACCGCGTAGCCCACATAGAACGAGTGAGCGCGTTCCAGCAGGCCCATCTCGCGGATGGTGGCCGCGAGATCGGTGAAGCGGTGGGTGATGTGGTTGACGGGGTAGCGGGGCGCATCGTGCGTAGGAGTCGAAGGCATGCCTCTCCTGGGTTGGCGTGTGTCCGACTTCTCAGCCGAGTGTCCGGGTGCGCTCGGTGCGCGTGCCGCCCACCCTACGGGACCGTAGGTTAGAAGGAAACCCCTCGGACGGGGGAAAGCCGCGAGGGCGGCAATATCCGCGCCATTACGCTTATCGTCATGCTGGTCCCCATCCTTGCCGCCCTCGCAGGCCTCGCAGCGCTCGCCTGGAGCGCAGACAAGTTCGTCCTCGGCGCATCGGCGGTCGCCCGCTACCTCGGTATGGCGCCGCTGCTCATCGGAATGCTCGTCATCGGTTTTGGAACGTCGATGCCGGAGATGGTGGTGTCCGCCTTCGCCGCCGCAGACGGCGCCCCTGAAATCGCACTCGGTAACGCCTTCGGCTCGAACATTGCGAACATCGGCCTCATCTTGGGAACCACCGCGCTGATCCTCCCCATCATCGTCAGGCGAGGAATCCTCCGGACAGAGCTGCCATTGCTCATCGTGGTGACCGCCGCGGCCTGGCTGCTGATGAGCGACGGCGAGCTGTCCTCGGGCGACGCCGGCGCCATGTTGCTCATGCTGGTCACGCTGATCGTCTGGCAGATCATGAGCGCACGGGGCAAGTCAGGAGACCCGCTCGAGGCTGACGTAGAGAAGGAAGCGTCCGCGCACCCCATCAGCAAGAAGGCGGCCTGGATATGGCTGCTCGTGGGCCTGGTGCTGCTGGTGCTGTCCTCGCGTCTGCTGGTGTGGGGTGCCGTGGAGATCGCCGAGTCGCTCGGCTGGTCGGACCTCGTCATCGGCCTGACTGTCGTGGCGATCGGAACCTCGGCGCCCGAACTCGCCTCCGCCATCGCGGCCGCGCGCAAGGGCGAGAACGACCTCGCGCTGGGCAACGTCATCGGCTCCAACCTCTTCAACACGCTCGGCGTGGTCGGCATCGCGGGACTCATCCACCCCGCGGTCGTGAGCAACGAGTTGCTGACGCGAGACTTCCCCATTCTGATGACGTTCACGGTGGTGCTCGTGGTCATGGGCTTCAGGTGGAAGGCCGACGGTCGCATCAACCGGCTTGAGGGCGCCGTGCTGGTCTCCGGGTGGCTGGGATACACCGCATATCTAGTGTTGGCGGCGGGGTAGGCACATGGGCTCGCCCGCAACTGCACCCGTCGCCGCGATGTCGCTGCGAGGACTGACCAAGCGATTCGGCGCCACGGTGGCTGTTGCGGGAGTCGACCTCGACATCCCTACGCACTCGTTCTATGGGGTGGTGGGGCCCAACGGCGCCGGCAAAACCACCACCTTGTCCATGGCCACAGGGCTCTTGGAACCGGACACGGGCACCGCGCTCATCCACGGCATCGACATGTGGCGCCACCCCGCCCAAGCGAAGCCACTGGTCGGGGTCCTGCCGGACGGGCTGCACACCTTTGATCGCCTCACCGGCGGGGAACTCATCAGCTATGCCGGGCTCATGCGTGGGCTCGACAAAGCCACCGTCAAGCAGCGCCGGGACGACCTCCTCGCCGCGTTGGATCTTGACAACGCCGGAGCCACGCTCGTCACGGACTTCTCGGCAGGAATGACCAAGAAGATCTCCCTCGCGTGTGCCCTGGTTCACGCGCCGCGGGTGCTGGTGCTCGACGAACCCTTCGAAGCGGTCGACCCCGTCTCCGCCGGAGCGATCAGACGCATCCTGCAGGAGTTCGTGGCCTCGGGCGGCACCGTCGTGATGTCGAGTCACGTGATGGCGCTCGTGGAGCGTTTGTGTGACCACGTCGCGGTCGTCGGGCACGGACAGATCCTGGCATCCGGAACGCTGGACGAGGTGCGTGCTGGGCGCGACCTCGAAGACCGATTCGTGGAACTCGTGGGGGATGTGTCAGATCAACGGGACTTGTCGTGGTTGCGACAATCCTGAAACTGAAGTTCACCACGGTGGCGCACCAACTGCGCCGCGAATGGTGGCGGGCGCTGCTGCTCATCGGTGGGGCCGTGTGGTCGTTGACGCTGGTCCCCATGGTTTTTTGGGCACAAACGTGGCTGGGCTTCGAGACGTCCGATGTGCGCGGCACGATCCTGGTGATCTTTGCCGCAGTCTGCACCGCGGGATGGATGGTGGTGCCGCTGTTGGTGACTGGGTTGGAAGACACCCTGGACCCCGGCCGCTTCGCCACCCTGGGAGTGGACGCTCGCCGTATCGCTCCGGGTCTCATCATCGCGGCCTTTCTGACGGTTCCAGCGCTGTTCTTCATGCTGGTGTTCACCGTTCTTTCAGGCGCCTGGAGATACGAGTCCGGCTGGACGCAGGCCGTTGCCGTCGTGGGGGGACTGTTGACGGTGGCCACGATGGTGCTCGGCGCCCGTGTGGCAGTGGCGTGGAGTTCGCGCGCAGTCAATGAACGCCGTACCCGGGTGCTGTTGTTTCTGGCGATCGGGCTCGGGGTGGCCGTCGTGGGTTCGGTGACGTGGCTGGTGTTGCGGGACGGCCTGGAAAGCGGCCTGGAAAGCACCGTGCCGGTGCTGGGGGAGTGGCTGGGACGAACCCCGCTGGGTGCTGGCATGCAGGCCCCGGCGGTGTGGGCGGCAGGAGACGCGTGGGGTGCGGTGTGGCGGCTACTGGTGGTGGCGGGAACCGCGGTGCTGTTGGCGTTGGCCTGGAAGGACTCCATTGCGCACGCCCTGGTTCACCCCGTGCATCGCGGCGGGGGTCGCCAGCGCCGCGTTGATGCGGTCATGGCAGGTGCCGGGGAAAACAACTCGGGGTGGTGGCGTGCGTCTGGCCCTATGCGGGCCGTGCGTTCGCGCATGCTGATTTCGTGGTCCACGGATGCGCGGTACATCGTTGCTGCGCTGGGGGTGGTGGCGCTTCCCGTGGTGTTCTTCGCGATCCTCATGCCCGTGCTGAGTCTTGACCCTAGGTGGGCGTTCGCTGCGCCCCTGTTGTTGGCATCGTCCATTGGGTGGGGGCGTCACAACGACGTTGCTTTGGATTCCTCCGGGCTGTGGCTCGACATCGTGTCGGGTTCGCGTGGCCGCGACATCATGATGGGGCGCCTCCAAGCGGTGCTGATCTGGGCGGCTCCTGCCACGGGAGTGGCAGTGCTCGGGGTGCTGGTGTGGAGCGGGCGATGGGCCGATGCGCCTGGCTTGGTGGGGGCCGCTGCCGGCACGCTGGGAGCGACGTTGGGGGTGTCGGCGGTGTGTGCGGTGGTGTTTCCGTACCGGGCGCCTGGCCCTGGGGAGAACCCTTTTGGGGCGGAAGTTGGGTCGCTGGGCGCGAGTTTGCTGGCTCAGGTGGTCTCGTCGCTGGGGATGCTGGTGGTGTTGCCGTTGGTGACCGTGCCGCTGGTGCTCGCATTGACGGTCCATAGCGGATGGGGGTGGGTCGCACTGGTCACTGGCGTGGTGATCGGTGCACTTGCGTTGGTGTGGGGAGCGAGGGTTGCGGGCGCGCTCTACGACCGGCGCTCGGGCCGACTCATCGGCGCGGTCACGTGAACCAGCGTTGTCTCAGCGGCCGCCGCGTAGACTGTCCAGTATGAGTGAGCCCGTTGCACCGCAGTCCGAGACCCAGCCGCAGGGCGGCACCGCCACGATCGAGCGGGTCGAGCAGCAGGAGCTCGTCGAGCCCGGCGATGCTGAACGCTTCTCTCACTATGTGAAGAAGGACAAGATCATGGAGTCGGCACTGTCCGGCGACCCCGTGATTGCGCTGTGCGGCAAGGTGTGGGTGCCCGGTCGTGACCCCAAGCGATTCCCCGTGTGTCCGGAATGCAAGGAAATTCTGGACGCTGCCTTCGGTCCTGAGGGCGACTGATCGTCGCCTGGCGCGCTCCTGAGCGTCGTCGGCGTCAACCCGTAGGCTAGACCTGTGTCGACCCAGGAAGAACGCGAACTCGAGGCCGCTGTCGCGACCCTGGTGGACGATGTGTGGGTGACGATCGTGTGGAACGACCCCGTCAATCTCATGACGTATGTCACCCACGTGTTCCGTACCTACTTTGGGTTCACTCAAGAAGTGGCTGAGGCGCGCATGTGGGAAGTGCACCATGACGGGAAGTCCGTGGTGAGTTCGGGTACGCGAGAGAAAATGGAAGCCGACGTGCAGGCGATGCATTCGTATGGCCTTCATGCCACCATGCAGCGGAGCGACGCGTGAGAGCGTTCGTCGTTGATGGCGAGGCGGCTGTCGCTCGACTCGATGGTGAGGAACGCGATGTAGTGGCGACGTTGATTGCCGATGTCGCCGTGCTGTTGGGGGCGGAGCACTTCAGCGAATCGAACGACGGTGACACTTCCGCCCAGGGGACTGGCCCACCGTCTGACGAGGACATGATCAGGGAGTCGCTCGCCGGAATCGCGGACAGCGTCGAGACTCCCCACGACCCCGCCGTGCTGGCATTGCTGCCGCATGCCTCCAAAGACGATGACGCCCTCGCCCAAGAGTTTCGCCGGCTCACCGAGCACGACATGCGCAACCTCAAGGTCGCTCGTCTGAAGCGCATGTGGGAAGCGCTAAGCGCGGAAGAGTCCGAATGGCGCGTCTCGCTCGACGAGGCACTTCCCACTGCTGCGGCGCTCACCGACGTGCGGTTGGTGCTGGCCAGCAGACTTGGCGTCAGCACGGAGGACGATGCCGAACTGCTGCGCATGAGCATCGCGACCGCGATCGACTCGGAAGAGGCCCCCACGGATGAGGGAGCTGCCCAGCGCTTGTGGTGGGGAATGGTGTACGAGTCCTTGGGTTGGTTGCAAGAGTCTTTGCTTGATGCGCTGTCGTTCCCGGACCAGGAGCCCGACTCCCACCATGATGGTGATGACACGAAAGGTGGTGACGATGTCTGACGCGCCCATTGGTGTGTTCGACTCCGGTGTAGGAGGTCTGACGGTAGCGCGCGCCATCATGGACCAGTTGCCGCACGAGTCTTTGCATTACGTGGGGGACACGGCGTACGGGCCGTACGGGCCACTGCCGATCTCCGAGGTGCGCCAGCATGCACTCGACATCATGGACTCCCTGGTAGATGAGGGTGTCAAGATGCTGGTCATCGCATGCAACACGGCCTCCGCAGCCGTGTTGCGGGATGCGCGCGAGCGTTTCTCCCGTGAACGCGGGGTGCCTGTCGTGGAGGTCATTGTGCCGGCGGTACGCCGCGCGGCCTCCTTGACGAAGTCGGGCCGGGTGGGGGTGATCGGTACCTCGGCAACAGTGACATCGGGCGCCTACGACGACGCCTTGGCTGCCGCTCCTGACATCCAGGTGTATTCGCAGGCCTGCCCGCGCTTCGTGGAACTGGTGGAAGCTGGCATCACCTCGGGGCCGGACGTCATTGAGGTAGCCCGCGAGTATCTGGCGCCGCTGCAAGAGGCTCAGGTCGACACCCTCATTTTGGGATGCACGCACTACCCGATGCTCTTGGGTGCGATCGGCTACGTCATGGGTCCGGAGGTCACTCTGGTGGATTCGGCGACGGAGACGGCCATTGACGTGTACCGCGCCCTGACCGCTCACGGGCTCGAACGTGCCCCCGTCGGCGATCCCGTGCATCGGTTCTCCGCCACCGGGGAAACCACCCGGTTCGAGGCCCTTGCTCAACGGTTTCTGGGGCCCGTCGTCACGACTGTGGAACGGCTGAGCTGATGCGGCTCACCGTTGTCGGGTGTTCCGGTTCCGTGCCCGGCCCTGCGTCGCCCGCGTCGTGCTACCTCATTGAGGCCGATGACGTGGACGGGAAAACCTGGCGGGTGGCCCTTGACTTGGGGTCCGGGTCGTTGGGGGCGTTGCAGAAGTACTGCGACCCGCGGGAGTTGGATGCTGTGGCGGTCACCCACCTGCATCCCGACCATTGCTCCGACCTTGCCGACCTGCACGTCTATCTCAAGTACCACCCGGAGGGTCAGTCCACCGTCACCGTCTACGCACCCTTTGGCGCCTCCACGCGCATCAACCAGTTGCGGGGCACCACCGACAACTCTGACGTGCTTCACCCGGTGGTGTGGCAAGCGTCAGGGGAGGCGCGCATCGGTCCGCTGCTCATCACCTGTGAGGCGGTCCGTCACCCGGTTCCTGCATACGCACTGCGCGTGGAAGGCCCGTCGTCTGTGCGCCCCGGCTCCACTGCGGTAGTGACGTACTCCGGTGATACCGACACCTGCGATGGGCTCGAAGTCGCGGCGGCAGGAGCAGACCTGTTCATCTGTGAAGCGACCTACCTCACCACCTATGACGTGGAGCCAGGGGTGCATATGACGGGGCGCGATGCAGGACATACTGCGGAGCAGGCAGGTGTCGGCCGCCTCCTGCTCACCCACGTTCCCCCGTGGACCGACTGCGCCAGCGTGCTCGAAGAAGCGACCGCGACCTTCGCCGGTGATGTGTCTCTCGCACGGCCAGGCCAGCACATCCAGGTGTAGCCGCGCGGGCCATTAGGCTCGTACACATGAGCGACATCACTCGCGCCGATGGGCGCCGTCCCGACCAGCTCCGACCCGTCTCCTTCGAACGAGGGTTCCAGCGCAATGCAGAAGGCTCATGCCTGGTCACCTTTGGTGGCACCCGCGTCCTGTGCTCCGCGTCCTTCACCGAAGGCGTGCCGCGGTGGAAGAAGGGCTCTGGCGAGGGCTGGGTGACGGCCGAGTACGCCATGCTTCCGCGGGCCACCAACACCCGCAACGACCGTGAGTCCGTGCGGGGAAAGATCGGCGGACGCACCATGGAGATCTCCCGCCTGATCGGCCGCTCGCTACGCGCCGTCGTGGACGTCAAAGCACTCGGTGAGAACACCATCGTCCTCGACTGTGACGTGCTGGACGCCGACGGTGGCACCCGCACCGCTGCCATCACCGGCGCCTACGTGGCGCTCGCCGACGCTGTCGCCTACGGCCGCGCCCAGGGGTTCATCAAGCCCGGCGCCTCGCCGCTGACCGGCTCCGTGTCCGCGATCTCCGTGGGCATCATCGATGGCGTCCCCATGCTTGACCTGCCCTACGTAGAAGACGTCCGGGCCGAAACCGACATGAACGTGGTGATGACCGGCACCGGCGGCTTCGTGGAAGTTCAAGGCACCGCCGAGGGTGCGCCGTTCTCCAAGGCCGAGCTCGACGAACTGCTGGCCCTCGCCACCGCAGGCAACGCCGAACTGACCCGCCTGCAAAATGCCGCTCTCGACGCCCCGGAAGGCCCGGTGCGCTAATGGCGCGCCTCGCCATCGCCACCCACAACGCCCACAAGGTAGGCGAGATCTGGGCGATTCTGGCGAAGGAAGTCCCAGGCCTGGACCGTGAGTCCGTGGCGTCAGCCGGGGACCTGGGCGCGCCGTCGCCGGTGGAAGACGGCACCTCCTTCGCTGAGAACGCACTGATCAAAGCGAGTGCCCTCGCGGCATCGTCTGGACTGCCTGCTATTGCCGACGACTCCGGCATCTCCGTGGACGTCATGGGCGGCGCACCCGGTATCTTCAGCGCGCTGTGGTCGGGAAAGCATGGTGCGGATCAGGACAACCTGAACCTGCTCCTCGCACAGATGGCTGACATCCCTGACGAGCACCGGGGCGCCGCGTTTGTGTGCGCCGCCGTACTGGTCATGCCTGACGGCCGGGAAGTCGTGTGCGAAGGGCGTATGCCCGGACGCCTCCTGCGTGAGCCGCGCGGCGACCACGGTTTTGGCTATGACCCCATCTTCGCGGGTGAGGGACAGACCCTGTCGAACGCAGAACTCGACGCTGACACCAAGAACGCACTGTCCCACCGCGGTGCAGCATTCCGTGCGCTAGCGCCACACGTGGCAGAACTGCTCGGGTAGGGCCTCATCCGGCCACGGCATCGATGCGATGCCGTGGCAACGGTGCCTAGGGCAGGACGCCGCAGAACGCGAGCGCCTGGCGCAGCAAGGTGTCCTGCCCACCGGTCATATCCCGCAGCACTTCTTCGCTCGCAGCCTCTTCCGGCGTGATCCACACAATGTCGAGCGCGTTTTGACGCGGCTCGCAGTCGCCATCAACGGGCACCACATACGCCAATGCCACCGCGTGCTGGCGCGAGTCGTGGAACGGCGTCACGCCCGCGGTGGGGAAGTACTCAGCAACCGTAAACGGCGTTGGCGACGCAGGGATTCGCGGCAGCGCCACACCGCCCAGGTCCTTTTCGATGTGCCGGATCAGGGCGTCGCGGATTCGCTCGTGGTAGAGCACACGGCCCGCGATCAACGCGCGGTGAATCGCGTCATCGTCCGCCCGCAACAGCAAACCAATCTCCGCTACCTGGCCCGATGCGTCCAAACGCACCGGAACCACGTTGACGTACAGCAGCGGAAGTTCGCGGCGTACGTGCTGGAGTTCGCGATCGCTCAACCAGCCAGAAGGTTCGGGGGGCAGCTCCGCCATGTCCGTCATGACACCCATTGTCACCCCTCTCATGTGAGTAAGTAGCAACGCGCGCCGAGCTCTGGCAGGGTGGGCGCGGAATACCTGCCCCGCTTGCGTCGTTAGGGGTGACATCCGGGGAAGCAAAAAGGAAGGAATCCCCACCATGGCAACTGTGGATCTGACAACTGAGACTTTTGAAGAGACCGTCACCAAGGACGGCATTGTCCTCGTTGACTTCTGGGCTGAATGGTGCGGACCGTGCAAGCGTTTCTCGCCCGTGTTCGACGCCTCGTCGGAAGCCAACCCTGAGGTGGTGCACGCCAAGGTCGACACTGAGGACCAGCCCGTACTGGGCCAGCAGTTCGGCGTGACTTCCATTCCGACCCTCATGGCATTCCGTGACGGAATCATGGTTTTCCAGCAGGCAGGCGCACTGCCCGCACCGTCGCTGCAGCAGGTTGTTGATGCTGTCGCCGACCTCGACATGGATGAGGTCCGCGCCAAGCTCGCAGAGCAGCAGGGCTAAAACCCAGTCTCACCACAAAGCCCCGGGTACTCGTTGACGGACGAGTACCCGGGGCTTTGTGCTGGGAAAAGACGAGAGGGACATGGGTATCACGTGTCACTGCTCAAGTGATACCCATGTCCCTCTCGGGGCCCAGGGGCCGTACGTGCGCGAGGGGGGACTTGAACCCCCACGTCCTAAGACACTGGAACCTAAATCCAGCGCGTCTGCCAATTTCGCCACTCGCGCGCGGCATCCAGAATACGCGGCGCACCGGGGTGCTGCGACCAGCGGCCGCGTATCTGGGGTGGTTTAGATGCCGAGTTCGCGGCGTACGCGTGCCACGTGGCCGGTGGCCTTGACGTTGTACAGGGCAAGTTCAACCTTGCCGTCGGGGTCGATGACGATGGTGGAGCGGATCGATCCCTGGACAACTTTGCCGTAGTTCTTCTTCTCGCCCCACGCGCCGTAGGTTTCTTGGATCGACTTGTCTTCGTCGGACGCGAGCGTGAAGGTGAGGGATTCCTTGTCGCGGAACTGTGCCAGCTTCTCCGGGGTGTCCTTCGAAACTCCCACCACCTCATACCCTGCGGCCTGCAGCGCGTCCAAGGAGTCACGGAAGTCGCATGCCTCGGTGGTGCAGCCGGGGGTCATGGCGGCGGGGTAGAAGTACAGGATCACGTGCTTGCCACGCTGCTGTGACAGCGTGAAGGTGCCGTTGTCCGTGGTGGCAGTGAAGTCGGGGGCGGTGTCGCCCACTGCAAGACGGTTATCGCTCATGGCTCCACGCTATCGCGTTGTCCACATGGGTCTGATGCGGCCGGGTTGTCGCTGGTAGCGTCGCCGCACAGGGACGCTGCAAGGGCGGCCAGGTAGGGGGAGTCATGGTCATCTGTGCTTTTTGTGGAGCACAACCGGGAGCGGCTCGCTGGTGTGGACATTGCAACGTCGACCGCCACAGCAGTGAGTACGCGGCACTGGAGAACGCCGATGCCGCCATCGCCCAATGCGATGCGCACATCGCGGACGCGCACGCCCGTCGCGAACAGTGGCTGACGTACCGCAGCACCGCCCGCACGGCAGTGGAGGCGGCCATGGCGGTGCCCGCAGCGCCCACAGGGCCGGCGGCACCCGCGGGACCGGCGGCACCCGCAGCGCCCGCTGTGTCTGCGGACGCGGCTCGGGTGTCAGCGCAGGCACCCGCGCCGGCCGGCGATGCCGTGGGCGTCGCCGCTCCGCCATCAGAGCTGACGGTGCTGAGGCGCCTGACACCTCCCGCGCTGTTGGGCATCGGCGGTGCGGCCTTGTTGATCGCCTCCGCGATCGTGTTCGTGGCGGTGAGTTGGGGGACGCTCGGGACCGTCGTACAGGTGGCCACGATCGTCGCCCTGGCGGCCGGAATTGCCGCGCTGGCGGTATGGCTCACCCGCATCGGCCTGCCCATCACGGCAGGAGCGGTAGGGGTGGTCGCGATGGCGTTCCCCGCAGTCGGCGTGGTGGCCATTGAACGTGCAGCCGATGCCTTGGGCGCCTTCACGGGGGCTGTCGCCCTCGTGGTCGCCTGCCTGTGTGCTGCCGTGCTGCGCCGCCTGTCGGTCCCGTGGGTCGCAGAAGTGTCAGCCCTGTCCTTGGGTGTGGCGGGCCTGTGGGCGGTAGCGGCCGCTCGAGCCGAGTTCATCGAAGGCTTCGCGGCTGCGTCCTTCACCGCTGCGGCGGCGGCCCTGGTCATCGGTCCCACTCATGACACGTGGCCAACGCGTTGGACTCGGCGCGTGATCCGCGTGAGCGCGGTGACCATTGCGGCCGTTGGCGTGCTCGCCTCGGTAGCGGTGGTGAGTGACGCGAGCGGCAGCGCCTGGTGGACTGTCGGCGCGGCGGCAGCCCCGTTGCTTGCCTTGGTGGGGCTGGGGCGGCATTGGGCTCGCATGCCATGGATCGCTCTGGGGTTCGTGTTGCCGTTGTGGATCGGGGCTGTGGGGGTGGCCGCTGGGGCGAGCACTGCCGTGATGGCGGTGATGGCTCTGGCCTGTGGCGTGCTCGCGACCGCAGTGATCGCCGCCGTGGCGTCTCCCCAGACCAGCAGCGCACTGATGCAGGGCGCTGTCGTGTGGTACGTCGTTCCGCTCGGGATTGTCGGGTTCGGACTGCTGGACTTCGGGGCCAGTCCCTCCACTGCCGGGCGGGGATTCGATGCTCCCTGGACCGGGGTAGCGCTCCTACTCTTTGCCGCAGGCCTGCGCGTGGTGCTCGCCAAGGTTCCTCGGCGTGTCCGTACTCCCGTGGGTGCTTCCGGAGCGGCGTTGACCGTCCTAGGTGTGGTCCTTGCGTGCGTGTCCGCTGCAGACGTGATGAGGGAGCGTTGGCTCGGGGGAGTGGCCCCCTCTGTTGAGACGATGGTGGCGTGCTTGGCCGCGTTGGTGGCGGCCGGCCTGATGGTGGCCGTGATGGTGGTGTGGCGTCTGCGGGCGGCGCGTTGGACGCTGGGCATCGGAGCCGTGGCGACAGCGACGATCAGCGGAATCGCCGGTGTCTCCACGGTCGTGATGGGTGATGTCGCTGCCGGTGCGCTCGTGGCAGGTGCGGCAGTGGTGGTGCTTGCCTTGGGCATGCGGCTATCCGTGCCGACCGTTGCGGGTTGCCTCGTGTTCCTCAGCTCTGCGACAGCGGCCGCCGTCACCGGATACTGGCTGGACTCCTGGGTTACGGGGCTGACTGTAGGGGGTGTGGTGGGGCTGGTGGCGCTCGCAGTCGCGGCTCCCACCCGGAAGCCCACTTTTGTCAGCGTCGCCAGTGGTGCCACACCGGCCGTCCTTGCTAGTGCATTCGGCGGGTTGGTGCTTGCGGGTGTCGCGGTCGAACGAGTGGTGAGTCCCGACTCGTTCCTCAGCACGTCCGTCGCCGATTGGCCGGCTTCGACGTTTGTGTTCGCCTCGCTTATGGTCGCGACGGCTGGTCTCGTCGAGTTCGTCGTGGGCCGTGCCGCAGCGATCCGTCCGTGGGCCGATGCGCTGCGGCGCCGGGCAGGCTATCCCGTGACTCTTGCCATGGCGGTCGTGCCGCTGGCGGGTGCGATCGCTGTGAGCGTGCCCGTCGATTCCCGGGAGATCGTGCTGGTGGCGGCTGTTGCTCTCAGCATTGCGTCGTGGGCTGCGTTGGCGGTCGCGCGCACCGCGGCGGCCCGGCGCGGAGTGTGGATTGCCGGAACGGTGTTGATCACGGGCTCCGCGGTGCTCGTATTGCGGGACGCCGCGAACGCCAATGCCGCCTGGCCCGTGGCCGCCGCGCTCGTGGTGGTGGCGATGGGGGCCCTGGCCGTGGCAGCGATGTGGGTTTCCCGGGTGACGGTCGGTCCGCTCGCCTTTCTTCTGACAGGGCTGGTGGGCGCCATTGCCTGGGCAGTGGGGGCACCCGTGGAGACCGTGGGTGTCAGCGTCGCGCTCGCCACTGCCTGCCTTTCCTGGGCTCGCCTGGCCGTGACTCCCGCGCTACGGCTTCCACTTTTGTGCGGCCTAGCGCCGGGATACGCCGTGACCGGGGCGGTAGCTGTCGCAGCGGGCGTCGCTGGGCTCGAACGTGTGATCCAGGTGGCCCCTGCCGGGCCAGCCTGGATTGCGGTGGGAGCGCTCGCCGCAGGCCTCACCGTGTGGAGCGTGCCCGTCAGTGCCGGAGTTCGGTCGGCTGTGACCTCGGCATCGGTGTTGCTCGCATCAGTGGCGCTGCCAGTGCCTGCGGCATGGATCGTGGTGCTGGTCACCGCGGCAACGTCACTGGTGGTGCTCACGATGCTGCGCATGGCGCCGGCCGCCGCAGGAGTTTCGCGCGGGGCGTCGTCGTATTCCCGTGCGTGGGGGCTCGCATTGGCCCTGGCGAGTGGCATCTGGGCCTTTGACTCCCTGGTGGCGTGGGCCAGCATTCTGGGGGTGACCGGTTCACTTGCGGTCGCGGTGGCGCTCACGACGGCCCGGCAGGGCAAGGCAGGACTGCTTGCTGCCGGCGCTGTGGTATCGGCGATCGCCGCTGGCTTCGCGGTTGTTGCCGGGGGAGCGCCCTCGGAAGCGGCGTCGGTGCTCGCTGCGACCGTGGCAGCGGCGCTGGTGCTCCCGCCCATCTTCAGACGAGTCGATCCCGGTGCCTCTGCAGCAGTTGCTGTGGTGGCTGGTGTGACTGTTGCAGCACCGGCCTCAGCGGGGAGTCTCTGGGGTGCCGGTGTGACTCTGCTGGTGGCCGCCGCGGCCTGGTGGGCACTGCGTCTGGCTGGCGTGCGGGCCGCGACCTGGTTCGCGCTGAGTGCGCTCGTGGCAGGCGAAGTCGGGATCTTTGCGGATCTGGGAGTCACCGTGGTCGAGGCATACTCGGCCATCCCCGCTGCCATCGCGATCACCATGGGTGTGCTTCATCTGCTCAAGAACCCCAGCACGCCCTCGCTGCACGCGTTGTGGCCCGGCCTTGCGCTTGTCTTGGGGCCGTCGCTTGTGGCGCTCGTCGTTGACCCCGTCCACATGGGCCGGGTGCTGTGGCTGACGTTCGCGGTTGCGGTCTTGGCTGCCGTGGGAGTGGCCATGGCGTGGCGTGCCCCCATCGCCGCCGCGGCGATCACTGCCGTCGGCCTCGCCCTCACTCAAGCCGCTGCCAGCGACGGGCTGGTGCCACGATGGCTCGCTTTCGCTGCAGTGGGAGCGGTCATGATCGCCTTGGCGGCGACCTACGAGAAGGTCAAGAAGTTGAGGTAGTCCCGCGTCCGGCAGTGGATTTTTATGTTCGCCAACTTCCTGCTAAAGTTGTCTCTCGCACCGGACGTACGGTGCTAAGCACCTCTAGCTCAATTGGCAGAGCAACTGACTCTTAATCAGTGGGTTCTGGGTTCAAGTCCCAGGGGGTGTACCACCCCAGAAAGGGCCTCTCTTCGGAGAGGCCCTTTCTGCATGTCAGGGGACTGCTCACAGTCAATGCGACGGCGCAGGCATCGGAATGTTCCCGGCCTCCAGGACCGCGGCATCGGCCCGGTAGAGCGCTGCATGATTGCGCAACTCAGGATTATCCAGCTCCGTCGCCATCTGCTCCGACAAGTTCGCTAGCGCCCGTAGCCGCGCGACGAGCACTGTCACGAGCGCATCGACGCTTTCCTCGCAGCCATAGGCGTCCATCAGTTCGCGCAGACGAGTACGACGCTCACCCACAGTGAATCCGTCCCCGACCTGTTCGCTCGTGAGCGGCACCAAGCGGTACGCCAGGTATGCCACGTCCCACAGACGTGGCCCTGGCGCAGCGAAGTCCCAGTCGATGGCCCCTGTAGGCAGTCCGTCGTTCCACACCAGGTTGTAGGGCGCAAAGTCGTGGTGGCACACCACTTCAGCGGGGGAGCGCGTTGCGGAGCGCCAGGGTCCAGAGAAGTCGGCGCCGGTGGTGGCATCGTGAAGCTGCCGCAACAACTGTGCCGCGCCCTCTAGCGAAGCCCGGGACCACACATAGGCGGGAATCGGCCAGTCGGGGACGGTGCCCTCCACGAACGTCACTGTCTCCCGAGTGCCGTCCGCGCTCATCGCGACCGCTCGTGGGACGCCCGCGACCCCTTGGCGCTCCAGATGTCGCAACAGGCCGTGAACGGCGGGAGTCCACGCTCCTGCCGGTCGCTCCACCGTGGCTCCGTGCCGGGTCACCGTGCCCATGTTGCCGCCTGCGAGAACTTCTGGTGCGTCGTTGAACTCCACCCCAGCATCGTACGGACTCCGCATCATGCTCCGGACATGCGGAAGGCCAGCCACCGAGCAACCGGAGACTGGCCTTCCGCCCGCTTCACAGGCAGTTACTCGGTGGGGGCGAGTGCGCCGTCCGAGGAGAACACCAGGCCCACCGCAATGTCGCCATTGGTGATGGCGTTCTTGGTCAGGGGGCCACCAGCATCCAGCGACAGGAACTGGTTCACCTCAATGCCATAGGTGTCTTCCAGGCCCACCTGGCAGAACGGGCGCTCGGGGCACTCCGGAGGTCCACCCAGGACAATGCCGGAGCAGGACTCGGCGAGGTCGCTCAACGTCGACACTTCATACTCCTGAGCAAACGCCGTGGTGACGGCGAAGGCGTTCTGATCCTGCGCATCGGCCGCCGTGCCGATCGCAATGCCCTGCTCCTGAGCGAGAGGTTCAAGCGCCGCGACGGTCTGTGCGATGTCTCCGGACGCGACCGGTGCGGCATCGGCACCGTTGATCGCCAGGTTGAGGTACTCCGTGAAGGTGGCGGCGTATTCGGGGACGATGTCGATGTCGCCGTTGATCAGCGCCGGCAAGTAGGTTTCGCGGCTGCCGATCTCCCGCACCTCGGTGTCGTAGCCGGCTTCGTCGAGGACGTCGGCGTAGATCTCCGCGAGCGTGATGTTCTCGGAGAAGTTTGCGGCACCGATCGTGAGCGACCCGCCGTCGTCTGATTCAGGAATCGTCAGTCCGGCGTCGGCCACCCATTGCTCGGCAACGTCGCCGGACGTCTGACGGTCGATGTCGACGGCCTTGTTGAGCTCGATCAAGGTGGGGGTGTCGAGTGCGTCCTGCACCAGTGTGAGCACCTCGAGGATGTGGTCGGTCGAGGACTCAGTGTTGAGCGCCGGAATGATGTTGTCGCTGTTTTGCAGCATCTGATCGTCATCAAGGACCACGAGTTGGTCACCGGGGACGGGCAAGCACTCCGCCGCGGCTGCATCGGTAGTCGCGTCAGAGGTGGAGGCGCCTGAGGTGGTGTCGTCGACGGGGTCGGCATCGCCGTCCGACGAACATCCTGCGACTACGAGTGACAGTGCCGCGACTGCGGCCAGAGGGATCGTACGGGTGTGCATCAGTGCTCCTCGTGTGGGGATCGGTCGTGGTGGGCAACCGTGAAGGTGCCCAGGTTGTTCCCGTGTTCTTCTCCAGGCTAGGCGGGCCGGCGTGGATACGCACAGGAAAGCTAGGCGGCGACCGCCTCCCGCAACGGTGCAGGGGTGGCGGCGCGTTGCATGGCAGCCATGACGGCATCGATCACGAGCGACAGGACTGCGACGATGACCGCGCCAGCGAGCACCTGGCCGTAGTTCTGGAGGGCAAGCCCGCTGTTGATGATCACTCCGAGTCCGCCTCCAGCCACCAGCGCGGCAAGTGGCACGGTGGCGACGGTTTGCACGGTGGCGGTGCGGAGGCCGGCGGCAATGAGGGGGATGGCGAGAGGCAACTCGACCTTGAGCGCTACCTGGCGGCGGGTGAAACCTTGACCGAGCGCTGCGTCGCGAATGTCCGGGTCGACACCTGCCATGCCGGTGAACGCGTTCGTCAGGATTGGCGGGAAGGCGAAGATCGCCGCCGCGAGAATCACGGCCTGATTTCCCACCCCAATGGCCGATGCGGCGAAGAGGGTGAGCAGCGCAAGCGTGGGCATGGCGCGGCTGACGTTGGAGAGGATCACTGTTGCGGTGGCGCCCTTGCGGACATGGCCCAGGAAGATGCCGAGCGGGAGAGCGACCATGATGGCGAGGGTCACGGAGGCGAAGGACAACCACAGGTGTTCCAGCCCCAGCGCGAGGATGGAGTCTTGCGAGAACCGCCAGCCGCCATCGAACGTGGGGGAGGTGAGGCCGTTCTGGCCGGTCCAGTTCTCTGCGGTGGTGACGTAGTCCCAGGCGTCGCTCACAATGCTCATGCGGCCCTCCTGCGCGTCCACGGGGTGAGTGCTCGGCCCGCGAGCATCAGCAACACGTCGAAGACCAGTGCGAGCGCTAAACACAGGAGGGTCGCGGTCATGATCTGTGCCCGGTAGTCGGACTGGAGTCCCCGGAACATCAGCTGCCCCAAGCCGCCGTATCCCACCACGACACCCACAGTGACGAGCGCGACGGTGGTGACGGTCGCAATGCGCAGGCCCGCAACGATGGACGGCAACGCCAACGGCAACTCCACCTGAAACAGCATCCGTGCGGGGGTGTAGCCCTGGCCGCGCGCAGCGTCCACGACATCGCGGTCAACGCCCTGCAGGCCAACGACGATGTTGCGGACAAGGACTAGTAGCGCGTAGGCCACGAGTCCGATCAACACGGTGGTGCGTCCGATGCCGGTGAACGGCGCGAGCAGAGCAAACATCGCAAACGAGGGGATCGTGTACAGCACTCCGGTGAGCCCCAGGATGGGTCCTGTCAGCCAGCGCACCCGGCGTGCGACGACCGCCAAGGGAAGAGCGATGGCCGTGGCGATGAGGACGGCTTGCAGCGTCAGCGTGGTGTGGATGAGGAGCTGTTCCGAGACTTCGTCCCAGTTGCGGGAGACGTAATCCCACGAAAACCACGGGTTGGGCACGGAGTCCATCCCTTGACGCTACCGTGCGGCGGCTGTCCAAGGCGAGCCGCGGCGCGCTACCGTGGCCAGATGGATCACGGCGGCATCACGTTCTCTCATGTCCGCAAGGAGTACCCCGACGGGACTGTCGCGGTAGCCGATCTGACCCTGGACGCGGTGCCGGGGGAGATCCTGTGTTTGGTGGGTCCGTCCGGTTGTGGCAAGTCCACCACCTTGCGCATGGTGAACCGTCTGGTGGAGCCCTCTGGGGGCGTGATCACGGTGGACGGCCAGGACATCATGGAGGTGCCGGCCGTTGAGTTGCGCAGGTCTATCGGATACGTGATCCAACACGTGGGTTTGCTTCCCCACAAGACCGTCGCCGCGAATGTCGCGACGGTGCCGTCGCTGATGAAGTGGCCGCAGGCGCAGATCCGGGACCGCGTAGAGGAGCTACTGACGCTCGTGGGCCTGGACCCTGACGTCCACGGAAGCCGCTACCCGCACGAGTTGTCTGGCGGCCAGCGTCAGCGCATCGGCGTGGCGCGTGCTCTGGCGGTGAAGCCGCCAGTGATGTTGATGGATGAGCCCTTTGGGGCCGTGGATCCGCAGGGGCGGCGGCGTTTGCAACAGGAGTTCATGACGCTTCAACGCGACCTGGGCCTCACCGTGGTGATGGTGACGCATGACATGCGTGAAGCGGTGCTCATGGCGGACCGCATTGCCGTGTTGTCCACCGGCGGTGTGCTTGAGCAGTGGGGGACCCCAGAGGAGGTCACCCAAGCGCCAGCCAACGACTTCGTCGCGGACTTCCTGGCTGATTTCGCCTAGGCAGCCAATGCCCTAACGGGCTGAGGGTGCCGAGGGCGGAGTGTGCGTGCTTGGTGCACTCGGGGTGCTGGGGATGCTGCGGGGGCGCGGGATGGATCCGGGCGTTGCGGCGCTCGCGGCCGACCGCGACGAAGCGGAGCCCGATGCGGCGGAACCCCGTGACGTACGGCGGGCGTGACGAGGCGAGACGCTATCGGAGCGGCTCTTGCCCAACAGGCTGGGCTCGCGCCACTTGGAGCGCCACCAGGCGACCATGCCGCCTTCGGCTTCTTCGGCCTCGCGTTCGAGGCGTTCTTGTGCCTGCAGCATTTCGCGGTGGCGACGACGGCGGCGTCCGGTGGTGACGATTCGGTAGACGGTGATGCCCATGAAGATGAACACCACCACGACCAGGATGGGCACAAAGATCGCGACCAGGGACAGCACAACGGCAATGGCGTCCTCTGCGAATGAGGCGAGCGGGGCGCCCGTGCCGCCGGTGGTGGCGTTGACCGCGGGCCGCGAACTCGCCTTGCCGAGGTGCACGGCCAAGGACACGAGCGCGCCGACGATGCCGGCGACCAAGGGGTTTTCCTGCCAGAAGTTCGACTGGTCCACGACCTGTGCGGCTGCCGTCGCTGCGAAGATCACACCGCCAACGACGGGGCGCACCAGGGTCTGGAGCAGGTCGTTGATGTGGTCCACACCGGGGATTTTGTCCAGGATCAACTCGAGTGAGAGCAGCGCGAGCGACACGATGATGACGGGCCATGACTCGAGCCACAGCAGGTGCTCGGGCAGCACGATGAAGTCGGTGAAGCGCGCAAAGAGTCCCACGATGAGCAGGGGAATGAAGGCGTTCAGTCCGGCCGCTGCTGAAAGTCCGGCTCCGGTGAGCGCTGCGAGCATTCGGGTCCTCCGTTATGGCGTGAGCCGTCGGGTGCTGACATTCACAGGCTCTCGGGTCACTCCCGGGAGCCAACTGCATAAGGGTACCCGCGTGCGCCTGAACTAGGGCGAGTTGAAACCCACCTGAGAAACGACGAAGGCCCCGGGGTGTCCCGGGGCCTTCGTGTAGGCGGGTGGCTAACGGGACTTGAACCCGCGACCCTCGCGACCACAACGCGATGCTCTACCACCTGAGCTATAGCCACCATCGGCCCTGCAACCAGGGCCAGCGAAAATCATACCTTGCTTGAGGGCGTGGGTGAAACCACCCGCCCGTCTCAGGCTGATTTAGGCGTTGAGATCTCCACCTTCATGGACCGCTCCGACCTTCTCTGCGGCTGCTTTGGCCTCGTCGGAGTCTGGTCCGGGGAGGTCGACAAGGACGGTTTCGCGGTAGTACCGCAGTTCCGTGATGGAGTCTTGGATGTCGCCGAGTGCGCGGTGTCCACCGGTCTTGGGTGGGGCGTTGAAGAACACTCGTGGGTACCAGCGGCGGACGAGTTCCTTCAGGGAGCTCACGTCGACGACGCGGTAGTGCAGGTGGGACATGAGGTCTGGCATGTCGCGGTCCAAGAAGATGCGGTCCATGCCCACGGTGTTGCCTGCGAGGGGGGCTTTGCCGCTGTAGGGCACGTGCTTCTTCACGTACGCGAGCACCTGGGCTTGGGCGTCTTCCATGGTGGTGCCTGATGCGAGTTCTGGCAGCAGGCCGGAGTCCGTGTGCATCTTGGTGACAAAGTCGTTCATGCCGGCCAGTGCTTCGTCTGACGGTTTGATGACCACCTGGACGCCGTCTCCCAGCACGTTGAGTTCCGCGTCGGTCACCAGGCAGGCGACTTCAACGAGTGCGTCGCGAGTGGCGTCGAGGCCGGTCATTTCGCAGTCAATCCATACAAGGGGCGTCTCAGACATGGCTCCACTTTACGACCTCTTGGGGTGACGCTTGGCGGTCGGGCGGAGCCGGTGCGTGGCGGTGGGCCGATGTGGGGTGTGAGGGCGTGGGGGAGCGTGCGGCCTTGACATGGCGTCTGGCACATGGTTGGTTAGTTGCACAAGTAACTAACCAATGAACCTCAGGAGGTGGCGACCAGTGGACGACGGACGGCCCATCTTTCTCCAGATCGCAGAGAGCCTGGAGAGCCAGATCCTGGACGGCACGTTGCTCGAGGAAGAGCAGATCCCCTCGATCAACGCGCTGGCCGCATTCCACCGCATCAATCCCGCCACCGCCCTCAAAGGAGTGACCATGCTCGTCGACGCCGGAACTCTCTACAAGCGCCGCGGCATCGGCATGTTCGTCGCGGAAGGGTCACGCGAACGCCTGCGGGAAAGCCGTCGCGCTGAGTTCCGTGACGCACACATTCGTCCACTTGCACACCGGGCCCAAGAGTTGGGCCTCACCTCAGCCCAACTTCACGACATGATTACCAAGGAGATGAACCGATGACCGCCATTGTGGAGGCACAAGGTCTCACCAAAAGATTCGGCAAGGTGACAGCCGTCAATGACGTCACCTTCACCCTCGACGAGGGTGCGATTCACGGCCTCCTGGGCCGCAACGGCGCCGGAAAGACCACCCTCATGCACGTCATGACGGGCCAAGATTTCGCCACGGAAGGCCATGTGCGGATCTTTGGGGAAAGCCCCGTCGAGAACGCAGCGGTCCTGGGCCGCACCTGCTTCATCAAGGAATCACAGGTGTACCCCGACGACTTCAGGGGTAAGCATGTGTTGCGCGCAGCGCGCTGGTTCTACCCCCACTGGAACGACGCATTGGCGCAGCGCCTCGTCGACACGTTCCAAGCGCCTCTGGACCGCAAAATGAAGAAGATGTCTCGCGGCCAACGTAGTGCGGTCGGAGTGATCGTTGCCCTCGCTTCCCGTGCGGAACTGACGTTCCTCGACGAGCCCTACGCAGGGCTTGACGCCGTCGCTCGCAAGCATTTCTACGACCTGTTGCTCGAGGACTACCTGGAACACCCCCGGACCTTCGTGCTGTCCACGCACCTCATCGATGAGGCGGCACCGCTCCTCCAACGCGTCCTCGTCATCGACAAAGGTGAGCTCGTCATCGATGCAGACGCGGACTCCCTGCGCGCCACCGCCACCACGCTCGTCGGCAAAGCCTCGGATGTGGAACGCTTTGCCGCTGGCCGCGAGGTCTTGGACCGCACCGCGATTGGGGCGATCGCTTCCGTCACCCTGACGGGACTGAGCGAGCAAGACAAACGAGAGGCAGCATCGGCCGGTCTGGAAACTACCCCTGTCTCGCTCCAGGAACTGATTGTGCGCCGCACGGGCGGCGCCGTAACCGAGGAGGTCAGCGCGTGAACGCCATCGCCACCCGGTCGCCCAACGCGACCACGCCCCAGAGACTACTCAACGTGGTGCGCCTTCACGTCGCGAACCCGTTCCCCACGCTGGTGGCGCCCTGGCTCATTACCTTCGTCATCTTTGGTCTCAACCTGGCCGTGTGGAACATCGTGGCCCAGGCCGCAGGCGGGGTCGAGAACCTTGACGCGGACGCCTTCCAATACAACGGCGGCATCCTGTGGATCGTGGTCTTCATGATGGTCGTGGGCGTCCAGGCCATGAGCCTGACGTTCCCCTTCGCGCTCGGATTCGCAGTCACGCGGCGCGACTTCTTCTGGGGCTCCGCTTTGTACTTTGTGCTGTTGACCGTGCTGTACTCGACCGGACTCACGGCCTTGGCATGGCTCGAACGCGCCACCGACGGCTGGGGCATCGGCGGGGCGTTCTTCCAGCCCTTTGGTGCCCTCGAAGAAAGCCTCAACGTGGTGTGGTTCCTCTTCTTCGCCGCGATGCTGTTGTTCTTCTTTGTTGGCGCGGCCGTGTCCGCGGTGTGGGTGCGGTGGCGAGCCAACGGACTCTACGTCTTCTTCATCGCGCTCGCCGCGCTCATCGTGGGCGGCCTGTGGGTCGTGGGTCAGTTGGATGCGTGGGCGCAGATCGGAGAGTTCTTCTCCACGACATCTGCCACCGCCATTGCGGCCTGGACCTTGCCCGTCACCGCAGTCAGCGCGATTGTGGGCTACCTCCTGCTGCGACGCGCGACGAGCAAGGGCTGAGTCACCTGCCCCCAAGCGAAGGGCCGATGCTGCACTCACGTGAGTGCAGCATCGGCCCTTGTCGGTTGTCCAATAGAGGCGCGGCGCTACTGCGTGCCGCCCGCTTCCGTCACCACCACGGTGAGGAGACCAGAGTCGCCACCGGGCTCTTTAGCCCAGGATGCAGTCACCGAATAGTTGCCGTCGGTGAGGTTCTCTGACCGTGCGGCGTCCTGAACGGAGACGTCACTGCCAGTTGTGAACCCGGCGTCTTCAAGTTGAGCAACGTAGTCATCAACCGAGAGCGACGGCGCTGTGGCGGCTGCCGTCCAGCCCGATCCCGTGGCCGCAGCCGCCTGCAACTCAAACTCTGGTGCGGGCACACCCTCCGGCCAGCTGGCAGGCAGCGACGCGCCGTCACCCAGGTTGATCGAGGCTTCACCGCCGGTGGCCTCGTTGATGGCCTGTTCCGCCGCGTCTTGTGCCAGTTCTCCCACTGCATCCCCAAATCCGTCGCCAGAACACCCGGACAGGGCAACTGAGCCAAGAATCGCTGCAGAGATGGCGGCCTGACGCATGAAAACTCCTTTGGTCACAACGGTGCAGTGTGAGTGCAACGGCCAGGATGCCGTACCGGTTCCCCTCATGCCGCATTCTGCGCAAACTCTGTGGATAACCGTGCACGATTCGTCGCGCACCAGGCCCGCGCGGACCTGTCAGGGCAGGGAAGGGCGTTACGGGCGGTCTGCGAAGGTGCCCCGGTCGTACTGGGACGGCCAGTAGTCAACATCCACACCCAACTCGTGCGCGGCACGCAACGCAAAGTGCGGATCACGCATGAACTCGCGGCCCGCCATCACAGCATCGGCTTGTCCCGCGGCCACGATGTGCTCGGCCAAGTGAGGGTCAGTGATGAGACCAACGGCGCTGACCGGAACGTGTGCACGTTCCTTGACCTCCGTGGCAAACGCCACCTGGTATCCCGGACCCACGGCAATCTTGGCATCCGGCACGTTGCCCCCAGACGACACGTCAATGAGGTCCGCACCCGCATCTTTGACCCACTCCGACACGATGACGGTGTCCTGGACGGTCCAGCCTTCCGGCTCCATCCAGTCGGTCGCAGAGAAGCGCACAAAGATGGCCTGCGATGGTGCTACCTCACGCATCGCGCGAACGATGTCGAGCAGCAGACGTGCGCGGTTCTCGAGCGAGTCGCCGTACTCGTCGTCGCGTTGGTTGGACAAAGGGGAGAGGAACTCGTGCAACAGGTAGCCGTGAGCGGCGTGAATCTCCAGGACATCAAAGCCCGCAGCGACCGCCCGCAATGCCGCCTCCCGGAAGGACGTCACCACCGCAGCAATGCCCGCGTGATTGAGCTCCTCCGGGTACGCCAGCCCGCGGAAGGCCAGCGCTGACGGGGCTTGCGGAGTCCAGCCGCCATCGTCGTGCGGGACCGCGCCATGCCCGGACCACGACCGGTACGTCGACGCCTTGCGTCCGGCATGGGCCAACTGCACCCCAGCCTTGGCTCCCTGGCCATGGATGAAGCGCACAATCCGGGCCCACGCATCGGCCTGCGTGGAGTTCCAGATACCGGTATCCCACGGCGAGATGCGGCCCTCGGGCGTGACCGCCGTAGCCTCCGCCATCACCAAACCTGCCCCACCGCGAGCCATCCCGCCCAAGTTCACCAGGTGCCAATCCGTGGGAACACCGTCGCGGTCCTCGCACGAGTACTGGCACATCGGCGCCACCCACAGGCGATTGCGGAACGTCACGTCCCCAAGAGTGAGGGGGCTGAACAAAGCGGAGGTGGTCATGTGCGGTCTTTCATTCGGGCGCGAAGGGCGCGGAACGATTCAGGGCGTTTTACCTGTCAACGATTCTGGACTGTCAACTGATTCCCTGCAGGCTTCCTGGGTGGCCGCTCCCGCGCGGCCGCGGTGCCCCCGGCAGGACTCGAACCTGCAACCTACGGATTAGAAGGCCGTTGCTCTATCCATTGAGCTACGGGGGCCTGCGTAGCCGAACGCGCCGTCGCACCCGGATTTGCGACTACCAGCGTAGCCGTCCGTGCTTCAGGGAGGTGCGCATCGGCCCCATAATGCGCAGTTTTCGTGCGCTTTCGGGGCGTCTGACCGGGTCCAGTGAGGCAGGATGGTGAACTAGTAGCAGGCCTGAGTCACGGTAATCTTGAGGCTGCCCTGAGGACGGAGGAAGCACGCGGCATGTCGATCCGCCCCATTAAGACGTGGTCGTACCCTGGCGCGCTCCTTGACGCGCTGGTCGACACTCGGCGTGTTGTCGCCGATCTTGAGTTGCCTATTCCGTTGGGCAATGCCGAGGACACGCGCGAGATCCGTGACCACATGCTGGACCAGCTTGACCACCATTTGATTCCGCGTGTACGCGAAGAAGCCTCGCCCGCGATCGTGGTGGTGGCGGGGTCCACCGGAGCAGGCAAGTCCACCGTGGTGAACGCCCTCCTAGGTGAGCAGTTGACTCCCTCAGGGGTGTTGCGTCCCACGACCCGTATTCCGCACGTATTCCACCACCCGCTGGACACAGAAGTGCTCACGTCTGTGGCTGACGAAGCCAAGGTCCAAGCAACGGACGCTGTGCCGCGTGGACTTGCGCTTGTGGACTCGCCCGACCTTGACTCCGTACGCGCAGAAAACCGTGATGTGGCGGAGAACCTTCTTGAAGCGGCGGACTTGTGGATCTTTGTCACCACGGCCGCGCGCTACGGCGATGCCGTGCCGTGGGACGCCTTGCGCAAGGGTGCCGAGCGTGGTGCGTCGATCGCGATGGTGCTTAACCGGGTGACACTCGACGTCGCCGCCCAGGTACGCCGCGAACTTGTGGAGCGCCTCGCGCAAGAAGACCTCGAGTCGCTGCCACTCTTTGTGATCCCGGAGGACACACGCGGCGGCAAGGATCTTCCGGCCGATGTGGTGGGCGGACTGGGACGCTGGCTTGAGTCCGTCGCGGCGGCGTCAGCGGGGACCATTGTGGAGCGCACGATGCACGGCGCCACCGAGTCGCTCAAAGAGTGGTTGGAGACACTGGCCGAGCGCATGGATGACCAAGTCAGCGCCGCCAAGGAAGTCCGTGCAGAAGTCCGTCGCTGCGCCGCCCACGCTGAGGCCAAGGGCGGAGACACCTGGTACGAGGAGATCTCCACCGGAGTGCTTGCTGCCCGTTGGGAAGCAGCGTGCTCCGAAGGTGGCCCGCTGTTCAAGTTGCGCCACAGCATGTGGACCAAGCGCCGCTCCGCACGCGAACAGCGCGACGACGTGCTGCACGCCATCCACAAAGACGTCCTTGATTCCGTGGAAGCAACCCTCAGCGCCGCCGCCGGCGACGCGTCCGTCATGATGGTGGAAACCCTCACCGACGGCGATGAGTCGCCAGGAACGTGGCTGGCATCGCAACGCGACCCACGCGACGCCCGCGTGATCAGAGAGCGCCGAGCAGCCGATGCCACCCGCGCCTGGATGTCGAAGTGCCACGAACAAGTGATGAGGCTTCCCGGCGCAGAACGCGGCGCAGAGATCGTGGGAGAAGAAGGACTCGCCGTCGCGCTCGCGTCGGCGGCGCTCGGAATTGAACAGGCGCGCACGATTCTGGGAGTACTCGTGACGCCATCCGTAGGGGAGCCCGTGCACCTTGCGCGCGCCGAACTCACGGGAGCACGCCGGTACTGCATCAACCGTGAGGCGCTCGACATGATGAAACCCACCGATGTGCCGTCACTGATGCCGGAAGTGTCCTCCACCGTACGCCTGCGCCGCGCCGAGTTGAGGGGGCTGATGTGAGCGTCCAGTTCGTTCCGCTCGAACCCCGCTCCGAAACCGTGCTGCTGGGGGAGCGAGTGGCCCGGCTGCGCTCCGCCATGGAGTGGGCCTCGGACGCCATCCCCGCCGCTGTCCGGGCAGAAGTCTTCGCCACCATCGACCGCTGTGAAGAGCGTCTCGCGCTCGGTGTGGACCACACCGTGGTGGCGCTCGCGGGAGGCACAGGCTCGGGCAAGTCCACGCTCTTCAACGCGATCCTGGGCCGAGAGTTCGCCGTCCCCGGGGTCGCTCGGCCGACCACTTCCCATGTCAGTGCCGCAGTGTGGGGAGGTGACGCGGTTCAACTGCTCGACTGGTTGGGTATCTCTCAGGTCCGCCGTTTCGAACGCGTCATTGACGAGCTCGACGATGATGACGAGATCAACCTCGCAGGCATGGTCCTGCTTGACCTGCCCGACCACGACTCCGTGAACGCGGACAACCGCGCCACGGTGGACCGCATCGTCCCCATGGCAGACCTGTTGTTGTGGGTAGTGGATCCCCAAAAGTACGCCGACCACGCCTTGCACTCCGCCTATCTGGAGGCCGCGTCGCGACAGCAGCGCCCGTCCCTCGTGGTGCTCAACCATGTCGACCGGCTCTCGACGGAGGATGCCTGGGCTGTGGCCCGCGATCTTCAGCGCCTCCTTGCCGTTGACGGCATGACCCAGGTGCCGGTGATGCCCATCAGTGCACGCACGGGGCAGGGACTCGACATCTTGCGCGCCGAACTCGGCGGCGCTGTCGCAGCAAGGTCCGTGGCCGCAGAAGCGGTCCGCTCCGACCTGGTGCACGCGGGCCGGCTGTTGTCCGGAGCGCTGTCACGCGGTGCGGAGCCGCAGCTTCCCGATGCCGAGGAACTAGTGGAAGCACTCGCCCGGGCTGCCGGAGTCGACGCACGTGCCGAAGCCGCGGGCGCCCGCGCCAAGGGTGCAGCCAACGACCTTCACGCGCCCCTGCGTCTGACGGTCGCGACTGCGGAACGTGAACGCATGGACTGGGTCGATGCCGCCACCGACGGATTGCCGCCCACGTGGCGACAAGTCATGGCGGAAGCTGTCTCCGACGGCGCCACCCTGAGTGCAGACCTCGAAGTCGCGCTCGCGGACGCTCCGTGGCCTGTGGTGGCTCGTCCCACCGGTCTGAAGGCCCTGTTCGCGCGGGCAGGGCTCGCGGCCAGTGCGCGCAAGAAGACTCTGGACGTGGGCCGTGCGGCAGTCCGAGCCGTGGTGGTGCCTGACGTGGTGGAACCCACCGTGACCATCCATCAGGCCTACCGCGCCATGGATGAACTGACCCGCCTTGATTCCGTAGATGTCGACGACCACGAGGAGCAGGCGTGACCACCATTGCAGTCCTGGGAGCAGGAAACATGGCGGGTGCGATTGCTCGCCGACTCGCCGCCACTGGCCCCCAGACAACGGTCCGCCTGACCACCCGAACCCGGGTGCCCGCGTGGGCGGCAGAACTGGACAACGTCGAGCACCGCGCACTCGAGTCCGACCCCACCGCAACCGCATGGGCCCTTGCCGGTGCAGATGTGGTGCTCGTCGGCGTGAAGCCCGTGGGCGTCGTTGATCTGCTGCAGGAAATCGCGCCGCTGATTGCGCCCGGTGCGGTGGTGGTGTCGGTGGCCGCGGGCGTCCGACTGGCGCCGATGCGCGCCGCACTTCCCGCTCACGCGCGGCTTGTCCGAACCATGCCCAACACCCCGGTAGCGGTGGGGCGTGGCGTCACTGCTGTCGCTATCGAGGATGATGCACCCGCAGAGGTCTTGGCCGATGCCGTGGCACTGTTGGAGCCCACCGGTCTGGTGGAGCCGCTCCCCGAATCGTCGATTGATGCTTTCTCTGCCGTGTGTGGCTCTGGCCCGGCGTATGCGTACTACGTGGTGGAGGCGCTGCGTGACGCCTCAGCGCGCCTAGGACTTCCTGCTGAACTCGCAGAACGTGCGGTACCTGCCATGTTGGCGGGTTCGCTGGCGTACCTGGAACAGTCCGGCGAGGAGCCTGCTGAACTGCGACGCCAGGTGACCAGCCCGGGAGGCTCGACCGCGCAAGCGATCGGTGTCTTCGATGACCGTGACCTCAAGGGTCTGATCGCTGATGGTCTTGAGGCAGCCCGCCTGCGCAACGTCGAGATGGGCGCCTAACTCCTCTCGCTGAGCGCGCTAGTGCTATCCCCAGGGCCGTCAAGCCGCCGCATCGGTCCCCATGTTGAGATCTTCGTAGGCGCTGCGCGCTTTCCTCCCTGCACGGTGGATCCACCTGCGGCACCGTGCCACAGGTGACGGGAGAAACTCATGAATGACCTCAACCTCACGCTGACAGGATGGGTGGCGACGGAACCGCACATGGTGGTCCGGCGCGACGGCAGCCCCACTGACATGTGTACGTTCCGCATGGCGCAGACGCCTCGACGCTTCAATCCAGCGGTCAAGGACTGGCGGGACGCGCAAACCGAATGGTTCACCGTCCGTGTGCACCGCGACGCTGCCTACTTCGTTGAGCGCTCGGTGGCCAAGGGACAACCGGTGGTCGTGTGCGGAAGGCTGCGCTCGCACACCTGGCAGACCGCGGAAGGGGAGTCACGCACGGAGATGCAGCTCGACGCCACCGCTGTGGGCCATGACCTGAGCCGTGGCTATGCCACCTTCCGGCGAGCAGTCGTAGATGGCAGCGGAACCATCGCCGATGCCGGTGCGCGGGCCGAGGACACTGTGGACGCGGACGTGGACGTGGACGTGGATGAGAGTGAAGCCGAGCTCACTGCCGAGGAAGCCACCCAGTGGGAGATCGCTCCCAGCGCAGACGTCGACGAGTCGGACGCGGATGAGGCCGACGCTCGGGTGCGCGCCGCGTTGTCGGCCTGAGGCGGTGAGATGGCGGGGCTTCGCTGACCTGGGACAATGGTGGGCGGAGCCCCCGCCGTACGCGGTGAACGCGTAGGCTGGTGGGCGGTCATTCCCAAGGCGTAGGTCATCTGCGCCGCCGCACGAGTTCACGGAGCAGCAGTGGCAGAGTTCATCTACACGATGCACAAGGCGCGCAAGGCGCATGGCGACAAGGTCATCCTCGATGACGTCACGATGGCGTTCTATCCTGGCGCAAAGATCGGTGTCGTTGGTCCTAACGGCGCTGGTAAGTCGACCATTCTGAAGATTATGGCGGGTCTCGAGGAGCCCTCGAACGGTGAGGCTCGACTGAGCCCTGGTTACACCGTGGGCATCCTGATGCAGGAGCCGCCGCTGAACGAGGACAAGACCGTCCTGGGCAACGTCGAAGAAGGCGTCGCAGAAATCAAGGGCAAGCTCGACCGCTTCAACGCGATCTCGGAAGAGATGGCCAACCCCGATGCGGACTACGATGCCTTGCTCGCTGAGATGGGCACCCTCCAGGAAGAACTGGACCACGCGGATGCGTGGGACCTGGACAGCCAGCTCGAACAGGCCATGGATGCCCTCCGGTGCCCGCCGCCGGACGCCGATGTCTCGGTGCTGTCCGGTGGTGAACGTCGCCGCGTCGCACTGTGCAAGCTCCTCCTGGAAAAGCCCGACCTGCTGCTGCTCGACGAGCCCACGAACCACCTGGACGCCGAGTCCGTGCTGTGGCTCGAGCAGCACCTCGCCAAGTACCCCGGCGCTGTTATGGCCGTCACTCACGACCGTTACTTCCTGGACCACGTCGCAGAGTGGATCTGTGAAGTGGACCGCGGACGCCTGTACCCCTACGAGGGCAACTACTCGACTTACCTGGAGAAGAAGCAGGAACGTCTTCAGGTCCAGGGCAAGAAGGACGCCAAGCTGTCCAAGCGTCTGAAGGACGAACTCGAGTGGGTGCGCTCCAACGCCAAGGGTCGCCAGACCAAGTCCAAGGCTCGTTTGGCCCGCTATGAAGAGATGGCGGCTGAGGCGGAGAAGACCAGGAAGCTCGATTTCGAAGAGATTCAGATTCCCCCGGGCCCGCGCTTGGGCAATGTGGTCATCGAAGCCAAGAACCTCAAGAAGGGCTTTGGCGACCGCACGCTGATCGACGGGCTGTCCTTCTCGCTGCCGCGCAACGGCATCGTGGGTGTGATTGGTCCGAACGGTGTAGGTAAGACCACCCTGTTCAAGACCATCGTGGGTCTGGAGCCGCTGGACGACGGCGAGCTGAAGGTCGGCGAGACCGTGCAGGTGTCTTACGTGGACCAGTCGCGCGGCGGAATCGACCCCAAGAAGTCGCTGTGGGAAGTCGTCTCCGACGGTCTGGACTACATCAATGTGGGCAAGGTCGAAATGCCCTCGCGTGCGTACATCTCGGCGTTCGGCTTCAAGGGGCCGGACCAGCAGAAGGCCGCAGGCGTGTTGTCCGGTGGTGAGCGCAACCGCCTCAACCTGGCGCTGACGCTGAAGGAGGGCGGCAACGTCCTGCTGCTGGACGAGCCGACCAACGACCTCGACGTCGAAACGCTCGGTTCACTGGAGAACGCCCTGCTGGAGTTCCCCGGATGCGCCGTGGTGGTCAGCCACGACCGTTGGTTCCTTGACCGCGTTGCGACCCACATCCTCGCGTATGAGGGCACCGAAGAGAACCCCTCGAACTGGTACTGGTTCGAAGGTAACTTCGAGGCCTACGAGAAGAACAAGATCGAACGTCTGGGTGCCGACGCAGCACGTCCGCACCGCATGACGTACCGCAAGCTCACGCGCGACTAACGCCTGCTCGAACATAAAGCGCTCTTGGGCCAGGTCTCCCACGTTAGTGAACGGCCTGGCCCAAGCGTGGTGTTTGCATCGCGAAACCCTGGTCAGGTCTTTCGACCTAGCGGCCGAATGCTCGACCACATAAGTCCATCGGTTAGGGCTTCTGATTACGTGTGACGCGCTACATCTTGGCAGCTGTTCTCGGCAACGGCTACTGGTAATGACGAGTGGTGTAACGTGGTTTCGAGTTTAGGAAAAACGCGTCGGTCCACGGGCCGTAGTTTCCACGAACTAGGCTTGCAGCGTCTTTCAGTCCCAGAGCATCAAATATTGCAACGCAAACAGCTGCAACATGTAGTCCGTCCGAGCTCAGGAGTGAATCAGAGGTTATCGAGATCGCCTCGAGGCTGTCGACAAGGATCGCCGCGGCGTTTTGATCAGCATCGCCCAACATCAGTCTGGAAACTGCGAGAAAATAGGCGTTCTCTGCATACCGGTACGGCGGGATTTCGACGAACTGAGATGCGAACTCTCTCAAGCTGTGCCAGTCCCCAATGCCTATCTGATGATAACAGCACTCTAGTCGTAGCCCGTCGAGGTAATCATCACGACATAAGTGGTCGCGTATGTCGTCGCGCCCAAGCCTTGCGAGGTGGTCTTGGGCTTCAAGCACCCTGCTGTTATCGCGCGAGGCGAGGTAGTGCCGGGCAAGATAAACGTAGTTCCTAGCACGGCCAGGGTTCTCGGCAATATCGCGTGATAGGAGCGTGAGGTTTCGATTGTACTTTCTTCTCATGGCGTCTTCGTCGAGAGAATAGCCACTGTGGTGGATGGAAAGGTCTGAACTCTCGATAACTGCGGCTCGCGGTGCAATCATCCTCGCGGCCTCGTGGACGTAACCTTCGTACCTGGTCTGGTGCCTATTGAGAATGACTCGAGGCACGCCGGTGGAGGCTTGCCCCGTAGACTCATCGACGATTCTGTACGACATCAGGTCCGCAGAGTTCCCCTGTGCTCGACGAATTTCTTCCGCCACTCGTGATGTACTTCTTTGATCGATCCATTCGTCTGAGTCGAGAAACATGACGACATCGTTTTTCGCGGCCCGTAGGGCGTGATTCCTTGCGTCGGAGAATGAGCCAGTCCATGTGTGCGGCGCTAAGGAGACTCGAGAATCAGTGCTTTGTGCTCCTAGAAGGTCATCATTACCCCTCGTGGGGACAAGCAATATCTCAGTTGCGTGTGTTTCCAGGCTGGAGCGAACGGAGCGCGAGAGCATTTCGCTCTCGCGCTCCGCCAATATCGCAATCGTGAATTCCACTTGTCGATACAGAGTTCTACTTGCAGACGGTCTTGTAGTAGTTGCCCAATGCACATCCCGACCAGACAGTTGCATAGAACTTGTAGCAGGTGCGGGGCTTGCTCGCTCCGTTGTTGCTCTCCGTGTACTTTGAGATGTACTCATAGTAGATAAAACCACGCCCACATCGCACGCGTTGACTCTCCGTTTTCGGTTCAGGGTTTCCGCACGTAGCGCGAGCAGTTACTGTAGCGGCAGAGGCATCTGAGATGCTGCCAGGGGTCATGAAGAAGGCAAATGTCGCAAGCAGTATCATTGACGCATAATAGAAGCGTGTCTTGCCATTCCTTTTAACTTCTTGGTACGAGTTCGCTCGGCTTCCATTCGTTGTGTCCGTCACAATGGGAGAATGCTTCATGATTTCGTCTCTAATGCTGGAGAACCCGCTGTGGTCAAGCATCTTTGCTCCGTTTCTAAGTTCGGAGGACACCCAACGCGCCCCCCCATTGGGAAACGTACCAGTCAGCCCGATGCCTGTCTATGTCTTGATGCCCGGGCGCACACACGAGCGCCGGCCGGCCCTTGCGGACCGACCGGCGCTGTGAGAACTGCTGAAGTGAGACTTACGCGGTGAGCGAGTCGACCCACTCCTGGTTGGCAGCAACCCAGTCGGCCACGATGGACTCGTAGTCCGCGGAGTCTGCGCCGTTGAGCTCGTTCTCGAGCGAGTACAGGACGTCAGCTTCCATGGTGAAGTTACCGATCCACTCGGCGACCTCGGGGAAGTCGGTGTCGAAGTCGGTGCGTGCGTAGGTCACGATTTCCTCGGCCTCGCCCAGGATGCCCTCGGGGTCTTCGAGGTTCTTGATGTCGTAGGCGCCGTAGGCCCAGTGGGGCTCCCACAGCGTCACGATGATGTTCTCACCGTTCGAGGTGGCGGTGTCGAGCTCGGAGAGCATCGCGGGGGTCGACGACGTCAGGAACTCGTAGTCCGACAGGCCGTAGGCCTCGATGGCGTTCTCCGTGGCGGTGGTCAGACCGGCGCCGGGCTCGATACCCACGATGCGGGCGTTCATGTCGTCGACGAAGTCAGGCAGCTCGGCGAGCGAGTCGACAGGAGCGTCAGCGTTGACCGCGATGGTCAGCGCTGCCGAGTCGAACCAAGCACCCAGCTCGATCATGTCGTCACCGAAGGACTCGATGTAGTCAGCGTGGGTCAGCGGCAGCCACACGTCGGTCACGACGTCGTAGTCACCGTCGGCCACACCCTGGAACACCACGGCGGGGTCGGCGTACTCGAGCTCGACGTTGTAGCCCTTGCCCTCGAGGATGTTCTCCCACAGGAGCGAGGTGGCGAGGGACTCGTCCCAGCCGTTGAAGACAGCCAGCGAGATGTCGCCGCCCGCTTCGGTTTCGGTGCCGGCGGTGGCGCCAGCAGTGGACTCGTCCGTGGTGTCTTCGTCGGCGGACGAGCAACCAGCGAGCACGAGGCCCGCAGCAGCAGTCACCGCGAAGGCGGTGGCAGTGCGCTTGAACATGTTTCTCCCTTTCTCGGCACAGGGATTTCCTTGTGCCGTGGAAGCATTCCACCGTCCGGATCGGGCGGAACGCCCGCAGCCCAGGAGGGCCGCGAAGTCTTGCAGTAGGGCACCGGCCAGGAGGGCCGATGCGGTGGTCAGGTCAGGCGACAGGCTCCGGCGTGCGGGGTGTCGCTTCGGTGTCGAGTTCGAGGGCGTCGATGCGCGCCTGCTCGGCCTCTTCGCGCTTGGTCTTGCGTGCCTTGGCGATGCGCGACCACAGGCCCATGCCCTTGCCGAATGCGGCGGTGAAGCGGTCCAGGATGATCGCGAGGACCACCACGGACAGGCCTGCTTCGAATCCAAGGCCTACGTCGAGGCGCTGAATGGCGGCGGAGACGTCTCCACCCAGGCCACCGGCACCCACCAGGCCAGCGATCACGACCATGGACAGGCTCAGCATGATGATCTGGTTGATGCCAGCCATGATGGAGGGCATCGCCAAGGGGATCTGGATCTGGCGCAGGATGCGGCCAGGGGTGGCGCCGAAGGCCTCGCCGGCCTCCACCACTTCCTTGTCCACACCGCGGATGCCCAGTTCGGTGAGGCGCACGCCGGGGGCGATCGCGAACAGCATGGTCGCGATGATTCCGGGGGCGACACCCACGCGGAACAGTGCCAGCGCGGGTACGAGGTACACAAACGCGGGAAGCGTCTGGAGGAAGTCCATGATGGGCTTCACGACCGCGGAGACGGTGTCGTTGCGAGCGGCCCAGATACCGAGCGGAATTGCGATGAGCACAGCGAGAAGAGCGGCGACGATCACCAAGGCGACCGTGTCCATGGCGTTGTCCCATTGGCCGACCGAGATGATGAACACCAGGCCCAGGACTGTGCCCAGTGCGAACGTCCAGCCCCGCGCCAGCAGCGCGCCCACGCCCACCAGCAGGATGATCACCCCGGCAGCGGGCGTCGTGAATAGCCAGTCGAGGCCGTCGAACATGCCCTTGAGGATGTCTCGAAGGACCTCAAAGAACGCCCCGAATGAGGCTTCGAGCCAGTCAAAGAATGCCTTGATCCAGTCGCCTACGGGAATCTCGATTGGCCATGGCCACAGGTGCACGGTGGTATCGCCAAGGTTGATGTCGATGTTCACGACTGTGCTCCCTTCGTTGTGGCGGCGTCGAGGACCTTGTCGACCACCTCGGTGGGCAGGGGTTCAACAACCGGCTCTGCCGATGCTGCGGCCTCGGGCTCTCCGCCCAGGGCGGCGAGGAGCGTGACGCGGGGGACTACTCCCACGAGACGGTCCTTGTCGTCGGTGACGGCCAGCGCGAGCGCGGCCTCAAGCGACGGAATGAACAGATCTGCAAGCGAGGTGTCTTTCGACACGGCGCCGTGGTCCGTCTGGATGGCGCTGGCCAGGGATTTCTCGCCCTTGCGCACCAATGCCATGACGTCGCGGTCGCGGACCCAGCCCACGATGGTGCGGTCCCGCTTGGTGACGTACAACGCTGAGATCTCGTTCTCTCGCATTGCGGTCAGCGCTGCGTGGGGGCCGGAGTTTTCGTGGACGACGGCGCGCGGCTTGCGCATCACCGACTCCGCGGTGAGTACCTTGGCGCGGTCGACGTCCTGGACGAACTGCTCGACGTAGTCGTTAGCGGGGTTGGTCAGAACGTCCTCGGGCGAGCCGATCTGGACGATGCGGCCGTCACGCATGACGGCGATGCGGTCGCCCAGGTACATGGCCTCGTTGAGGTCGTGGGTGATGAAGACGATGGTCTTGCCGAGTTCTGCCTGGAGTTCCAGGAGCTGGTCCTGCATCTCGCGGCGGATCAGCGGGTCGAGCGCAGAGAACGCTTCGTCCATGAGCAGCACTTCGGTGTCCGCGGCGAGTGCGCGGGCCAAACCGACTCGCTGCTGCATGCCACCGGAGAGTTCGGAGGGGTACTTTTCTTCCCAGCCGGACAGGCCCACGATGGTCGTCACTTTGAGGGCGCGCTCGAGGCGTTCTGCCTTGCTCATTCCCTGGATCTCGAGGCCGTAGGCGACGTTGTCGATCACGGTGCGGTGGGGGAGAAGTGCGAAGTGCTGGAACACCATCGAGATCTTGTGGCGACGAATGTCGCGCAGCTTGGTAGGTGTCACTCCGGTGATGGAGTCGTCCCCAATGGTGACGGTACCGGCGGTCTGCGGGTGCAGTCCGTTGAGCATGCGAATGAGCGTGGACTTACCTGAGCCAGAAAGGCCCATGACCACAAAGATCTCGCCCTTCTTCACGTCGAAGGAGGCGTCGATGACGGCGGCAGTGGCGCCGTCGAGTTCGTCGCGGGACGCTCCTTCGCGGAGCTTCCTCACGGCATCGTTCGCGTTGCGGCCAAAGACCTTGTACAGGCCTTCCGCCTTCAAGGCGATGTCGTTCACAGTTGTCCTCAATGCTCCCGGCGTCAGACGGGAGCCAGAAGGTCGCGGCCTTCAACAGGAGAGGGAGCTCGCAGCCGTCGTACGGCAGTCACGGGCCCGCGGTCGCCATCATGGGATGGGCGGCACGCTCGCCTGGGGCGCTGCCAATGATCTGGCGCTGCCACAAGGCCTGGGCTGGTCGTTGACGTTTCGGTCGTGACTGACGCGAACCCCGAAACGGCTCCATGACGCTATCTAGCCTGTCTGGGCAAACTCAAACCCTGATGAGGGAATAACCTGCCGACACGCCGCCTGGTCGGCCATGAGGTCCCTGGTAGCGAGCCTATCGGCCGACTTTAGTAACGATTGGGTAAAGCGATCGCCTTGGCTTGGCGCGGTATGTGAACGCTACTACTGCAAACCGGACAAACCGGCACTTAAGTCCTATGCGCCCTCCGGCGACATCCGGAACATGCCTTCCTGAGAAGCGGAGGCCACGAGCCGTCCGTCTTCAGAGAAGATCCACGCGCCGCCAAGCCCGCGCCCACCCTGAGCGGTGGGGGCGTCCTGAACGTAGAGGAGCCATTCGTCGGCGCGTGCGGGACGGTGCCACCACATGGCGTGGTCCAGCGATGCAAAGTTGAGGCCGGGAGTCATCCACGAGGCTCCATGCTGACGCAGCAACGGTTCGAGCATCACTTGATCACACTGGAAGGCCAGCAGTGCGCGGTGCAGAAGGTCCGTGCCCTCGATGGGCTGGCGGAGCTTAATCCAGGTGGTCTGGTACTGCTTGGGACGGCCATCGGGCTGGAACAGCAAGCTACCTTCGACATGCCGCAGGTCAAACGGCGTGCGCTTGAGCCAATAGTCGGCCACCGGGTTGCCTTCATGGGGAGCCAACAGGTCGATGGCAGACACCACAGCGTCCGGTCCGGGAACCTCGGGCATCGCGACCGAGTGTTCCGGCCCCTCCTGGTCGAGCTGGAAGGAAGCGATCATCGACAAAATGGGCTTGCCATCCTGAAAGGCGTGGGTCCTGCGCGCCGAAAACGACCGGCCGTCGCGGAGGATCTCCACCTCAAAAGAGATGGGCCGTGACGCATCGCCCGGACGCAGAAAATAGCCGTGCATCGAGTGCATGGGGCGGTCAGAGTCCACGGTGTGGCCTGCAGCCAAAAGCGACTGTGCAAGAACCTGCCCGCCATACGCGCGCCCACCCGGCATCGGCAACGAGTCACCCTCAAAGCTGGTGTCACCCAGGCGCCGCAAGTCCAAGACTGCCATGCCTGAATCGACAGCCTGCTCGGCCCAGATGTCGTCCACGTGTTCCATACGTTGGTGTCCCCGATACGCGTCAGGAGCCCTCAGTGGGCTCAAAGCTGTTAATCATGGAATGCGCAGCACGTTCCATGTAGTCCATCAAAGTGGTGGCGTGCAGAGGAGAGAGATTCTCCTGTGCGACCGCCTCCCGCATCAGTGCCACCCAGTGGTCGCGCGCCTCGGGGTTGACGCGGAACGGCTGATGGCGCATCCGCAAGCGGGGGTGCCCACGCTGCTCAGAATAGGTGGTGGGGCCGCCCCAATACTGCTCCAGGAACGCGGTCAGGCGCCATTCGGCTCCCTCCCAGTCGTCGGCTGGGTACATCGGACCCAAGACCGGATCCGACTTCACCCCGGTATAGAAGCGGTGGACGATGCGGGCGAACGTCTCGTGCCCTCCCACAGCGTCGAAGAAGGATTGCTGAGGTTCCTGAGTGGGGCCGGACCCCACGGACATTCCAGGAGTCGTCACGTCAGTCACTTTCACCGTCGCCGTCAAGGTCGTGAGAAGCAGGCGGCAAGGGGCGTCCCTCGTCATCGGCGGGCTGCTCGTCGTGAGGACGGCGAACGTCGTTGATGCGGGGAGCTCGCTTGGCGGGCTTCTCATCCACGATGATGGCGTCGCCGGGGACAGCAAGGCGAATGTTGCGTTCCGCGAAGATCCGACGCATCTCGCGGCGAACCTCACGCTGCACATCCCATTGCATGGCCGGGTTCACCTGGCACATGAGACGCAGCATGATCGCGTTGTACTCAAGCGACTCAATGCCGGCCACCTCGGGCTCGCCCAAGAGGTTGTTCTTCACGTCGTCGGACTCCACCGCCGCCGATTTCACGGCGTCGATCATGGCGTCCTTGGCTGCCTCGACATCCGTGTCATACGCAAAGCGCACCTCGATCATGACGCGGCTCCACAGGCGCGTCATGTTGCCCACCCGGGTGATCTCGCCGTTGGGGACGTACCAGACCGTCCCATCAAGGGCGCGCAAGCGAGTACAGCGCAGCCCCACCTCCTCGACGGATCCCGCTGCGGCCCCCAGGTCGACTACGTCGCCCACGCCGTACTGATCCTCAATGAGCATGAACACGCCGGCCAGGATGTCCTTCACCAGTGACTGGGCACCAAAGCCCAGTGCCACACCCACGATTCCCGCAGACGCGAGCATCGGCCCCACAGGCAACCCCAGCACCGCCAAGACGGCCATGACGAGCATGATCACGACCACCACGGCCAAGGCGGAATCCAGCACCCGCTTGAGCGTGTGGGCTCGCTGACGACGTCGCTCCGCTTCGAGGCGCGCATCCATGTCGTCTTGCTGAGGAAGCCTGATCTTGGCTTTCTTCAGAGCGGCCAAAGTCTTGGGATCAGAGATCGGTGTGCCCTTCTCAATCCCGTGCACAAACCACTTGATGACGTAGTGGAAGATCACCCACACCAACAACGCGATGAGCACTACGGCGCCCAAACCTCCCGCGCGCGACTCCACGTCGCCCAACCACTCGCCGATGTCGCCGGCGTCGGGCACGCCCGGGAGGGAAGGTTCTGTCGTCGGAGTGGCCGAGGGGTCGGCAGAAGCGCTACCGGCCAGCGGAATCTTCGAGCTCAAGAGTGCAAACACGATTTCCACTGTAACGGGATGGCAGACAAACGGATACGACGATCCGCAGGGGAAGTGAGATGCGTCACCATCGGTGCGTGCGTACCTTCTCACAGTGGTGTCCGTACTCCGCGCGTGAGCATAGGCGTGTAGCAGCGCGCCTGGCAGGATAGGTTCCATGACTGAGGAACCCGGTGCTGTGACGGAAGTTCTGGCCGCGCTCGCGCGCGAATGCGGAGTCGCGCTGGAATACACCGGGTGGGACGGACAGCGACGTGCCTCGTCTGCTTCCGCGGTACGTGCCGTGCTGGTAGCGATGGGCATGGATGCACACGATGACGCCGGTTGCTCCCGAGCGCTCGCAGCGATCGACGACCATAAGTGGAGCCGCATGGTCCCTCCCGTCACGGTGCTGCGCGAGGGCCACGGCAGCCAGATCCCTGTTCATGTTCCCGACGGCGAGCCTGCAGAGGTCTCGCTCACCCTTGAAGACGGGAGTTCCCGCCGGCTGGAGCAGCTTGATGTGTATGTTCCGCCCCGTCACGACGGAACGCGAACCATCGGCCGCGCAACTTTCGCCGTCCCCGGAGACTTGCCGCTCGGCTGGCACAAAGTGGAAGCGCTCACCACTGGCCGGCGCGGACGCGGCTATGTGGTCGTCACACCCGCACGGCTCGACGTTCCCGCCTGGGTCCGAGCACGCCGTCCATGGGGACTTGCCGCCCAGTTGTACTCCGTGCGCTCCGAACGGTCCTGGGGCATCGGTGACTTTGGTGACCTCGGAGACTTGGGTGCGCTCGCGGCCGTGCGTACCGGCGCGGACTTCTTGCAGATCAACCCGTTGCATGCATCGGAACCCGTGAGCCCGATCGAGGCGTCGCCCTACCTGCCTACCTCCCGTCGGTTCTTGTCGCCTCTGTACATCCGGATTGAGGACATTCCCGAGGTCGCCTACCTCCCGTCACAACAGCGGGCCGTGCTGGCATGGGAATCGGAACGCCCGCGCCGAATGAACGCCAGCAGCGACTCGATCGACCGCGACACGGTGTGGCGATCCAAGGTCTCAGCACTGGAACAGGTGTACGTGGCACCCCGTTCCGCGGGCCGTGACGCCCAGTTTGAGGCGTTCTGCATGCGTGAGGGTAAGGCTCTCGAGGACTACGCGACTTGGTGCTCGATCGCGGAAGGCCACAAGGGTGTGCCATGGCCAGAGGAGCTCGCGACGGGAGTACGCACGGCCGTGGAGGCCTGGCGTGACGAACACGCAGATCGCATCATGTTTTATGCGTGGCTCCAGTGGATCGCAGACGAACAACTTGAACGCGCCCAGCGGCGCGCGAAGGACGCTGGCATGGGGATCGGTTTGATGACCGACCTCGCCGTGGGTGTCCACCCCTATGGGGCCGATGCGTGGGCCTTGGGGACCGTGATGGCTCGCGGTGTCGCTGTGGGAGCCCCGCCGGACATGTACAACCAGAAAGGTCAAGACTGGTCACAGCCGCCGTGGCAGCCGCGTGCCCTTGAGGCGAACGCGTACCTGCCGTTCCGCGACGTGGTCCGCTCCGCGGTCCGCCACGCCGGTGCACTGCGGATCGACCACATCTTGGGCTTGTTCCGGCAGTGGTGGATCCCTGCAGGTCATGAGGCCTCCGACGGTGCCTACGTGCAGTTCGATCACGAGGCCCTCGTGGGCATTCTTGCCCTCGAAGCCCAGCGCGCCGGAGCCATCGTCATCGGTGAAGACTTGGGCACGCTGGAGCCGTGGGTCTCCGACTACCTGAATGAGCGTGGCCTGCTGGGCACGGTCGTGGCATTGTTCGAGAAGCAGCACGATGGCTCGCCCACACCGCCCGAGCACTACCGCGCGGACGCATTGGTATCGGTGACGGTCCACGATCTTCCACCCACCGCCGCCTACCTTGCGGGGGAGCACATTGCGACCCGTGCCGAGCTCGGCCTCATCGCAGGTTCTGAGGCAGACGAGCGAGCAAAGAGCGACCATGAACGCGATCGCATGGTCGAGTTCCTCCGGTCCCGCGACTGGATGATCGAGGACTGGAACGAAGAAGACCTCGTCGCCGGAGTCCACAAGTTGGCGCTCGCATCGCCGGCGCTACTGACCTCAGTGACGCTCACCGACGCGGTGGGGGAACGACGCTCCCAAAACCACCCCGGTACCAACACCGAGTACCCGAACTGGCGCGTGCCATTGGCAGACTCCAACGGAGTGCCCGTCATGGTCGACGACCTGTTCGACCACCCGCGTCTCCAGCGCCTCATCGAGGCAGTGCGCTCCATGCGCTAGCCGCGGCATACGAGCACCACACCGAACCACCAACACAGTGAGGGGCGGGGCCCAGACAGATCTGTCTGGGCCCCGCCCCTCACTGGTCTCGCCTCTAGTCGGCGCTTGAACCGTGACGCGCGGCCTGTGCGGCAAGTGCGCGCCGCACCTCATCAAGGGCCTCGATCACGACCTTGCGCAGGACACCCGGCGCATCGGCGTTGGACGCCAGCCACTGCTCAAGGCGTCCATCCAGGTTCTCCACACGGCCGGCAAGCGTCACCGGCATCACATACTTGGCGACCCGCACCCCCATCATGGGGTCCATCACCTGATAGGTGGGACGCAACGTCGCCAGCAGATCGTCAACAACGGTTCCCAGCAGCGCAGGATCAGCACAGTTGGACAAGCCCAACCCAATCTCGAACGCCAGCGCATTCGCCGGTAGCGGTCCCTGGGGGCGTGCCAAACGGTTCCAGGCACGTTGCTTAGCCTCAGGCGTGCCGATCAACGCCCGCACGCCAGCGGCGCGACGCTCACCCGCGGATCCCGGGTCGGCAGCAAGCTGGGCGTCCACCTCGGCGTCTGTCAGTTCACCGACGCGCGCCACCGCGCCCAGCAGGTCCCACACCAGGTCGCTGTCCAGGGGAAGGCCAGGGATCGCGTCGCCGCCGAGCCACGCCCGTGCCTGCGCAGCATGACCCGGCGTCACCGCGGCGCCCGCGAAGGCCCGTACGAGTTGAAGCTGCGCATCGGACCCAGGCTCGGCACGGCCAATCAGGGTGACCAGAGCATCGGCCCACGTCACTGCAAGTTCCTGTGCCTGCGCCACGGGGGCATACCGCTGGATCGCGGTCACAGCGTTCGCGAGGTGGCTGCCACGTACCTGCGGATTGTTGATCGACGTGACTGCACGCTGTACGGCGCTGACGTAGTCCGCGGCGGGCAGCAGACCGTCGCGGCACATGTGCCACAACGCGCCCAGCGTGACAACCTGAGCCTGGGGTGGAAGCGCATGCGCGTACTCGACGGCGGTGCGAGCTGAGACTGCGTCGAGGCGCAACTTGGCATACGTCAGGTCACCGTCATTGACGAGCAGCAAGTCGGGAGCGGGCTTGCCCACGGCCGCTGCCACTGGGGTCGAGGCACCATCGGTGGCAACATCCACAGACCACGCCGGAACCACCGCGCCGTCGTGCACCACGTAGGCACCCACACGCAACTGGTGCGGGTGATGAATCGAGGGAGCCGCTCCCGCCGTGGGCTCCGGCAGAGCCTCGGTCACGGTGAGTGAGGTGACAGCACCATCCGCGACGGTCACATCCGCACCGAGAGCCGTGAGCCCCGCCGTCTCGAGCCAGGCCTTCGACCACGCCGTCAGGTCACGTCCGGACACCGCCTCAAGCTCGGTGAAGAGGTCCGCGAGTGTGGCATTGCCAAAGGCGTGAGCCTTCAAGTAGCGGGCCACGCCGGCAAAGAACGTGTCCTCGCCCAGCCACAGCGCCAGCTGCCGCAGTGCGGAAGCGCCCTTGGCATAGGTGATCATGTCGAACTGGCCGGCCACTGCCTCGATGTCGGGGATGTCGGACAACACCGGGTGTGTGGTGGGCAACTGGTCCTGCACGTAGGCCACGGACTTGCGTTCGGCGCCGAACGCGGTCCACGCCCCGTCCAACTCTTGTGCGCGCTCACCAGCGTGGGTGCCCACGAACTCCGCGAACGACTCGTTGAGCCACAGGTCGTCCCACCACTGCATGGTGACCAAGTTGCCGAACCACATGTGTGCGAGCTCATGCAGCACGGTGACCAGGCGTGACTCCTGGATGGACTGCGACGGGCGGGTCCGGAACAGCAGTTTGTCTTCGCTGATCGTGACCAGACCCACGTTTTCCATGGCGCCCAGGTTGTACTGCGGTGCGAACAGTTGGTCGTAGCACTCGTAGGGGTACACGGTGTCAAAGATGCGTTCGTACAGCTCGATGCCCGCCTGCACAGCAGCGAAGATCTCTTCGGCATCGAAGTGGTCTGCCAACTGGGGTCGGCCATACAGACGTGCAGGAACGTCGCCGCCCTTGGACGTCAGGGTGGTTTCTTCGAACGCCCACGGCCCCGCCGCAACGGCCGCGACATAGGTGGGCAGCAGCGGGGTAGGGGAGAAGTCCCAGCGCTGCAGGCCGCGCTCCACACCAGCGACCGTGACCGTGCCGTCCACACGCTCAGGAGCGGGCTGGATCGAGTTGGACGCGACCTGCCAGTGATCGGGTGCCGTGACCGAGATCGCTAAGGTGCCCTTGATATCCGGCTGGTCAAAGCAAGCGAAGGCGCCCCGAGCATCGTCGATGGCGAACTGGCTGTACAGGAAGGTCTCCTGGGTTTCCGGGTCAATGAAGCGGTGGATGCCCTGTCCCGTGGTGCGGTACGTGCATTCGGCTTCGACGACGACCGTGGTGGCACCCGCAAGTCCCGTTAATGAGATGCGGTCTTCCGTCTGGAGCGCCGATGCGTCACGCTCCTCACCATTGACGGTCACGCGGGTGGCGGTTCCCACCAAGTCGATGAAGGTGTCCGTACCGGCGGCAGCGTCGAAGGTCACGGTGCTGGTGGAGCGGAACGAGTCCCCTGGAGCAGAGAAGTCGAGGTGAATGGAGTAAGCGGCGGTGGGCACGGCCGCGGATCGCGCGGCAGCCTCGTCACGAGTCAAGATGGGCATGAGAGCAGTCTTTCACGCGCGGGAAGCCTCACGCGGTCCCCAAGTCCCATGGCCGCAAACGCCAGTGGGGTGGCAGCGAAAACTCGCTGCCACCCCACTGGGTAATGCCAGAAGCGGTCGGGCCGGCTCCGGCTGATGCTGAGACTTAGGCGCCGGCCTGGGCGTCGACAGCCTGGTTCTGCAAGGCACGACGCACGCCGTCACGTCCCTCGACAATCAGACGCTTGAGTGCGTCGTGAGCATCGGCGTTCGCTGCCAACCAGGCGTCAGCCTTGTCCTGCAGCTCAGGGAGGCGTCCGGCCAGCTCCACGGGGTACAAGCCTTCGATCAGCGTGGTGGCCATCTCATTGGTCTTGGTTTCGTAGATGCGGCGAGCCGACTCGAAGTACTCGTCGACGAACGGCAGCAGCAGGTCGGTGTCGTTCACCAGGCTGAAGCCCGCAGTCGCGGAGAACTGCAACGCGTTGGGCATGTCCTTCTCCGCGTTGACCAGTGCATCCCAGGCCGCACGCTTGCCTTCTGGCGTGGCGATCGCGGCGCGAGCCTTGGCGGCGCGGCGGTGGCCCGATGCGGTGGCGTCCTTGGTCAACTGGATCTCGATCGCCACATCTCCGCAACGACCACCAGCGACCAGACCAGTGAGGAGGTCCCAGGTCAGGTCCGCGTCGATCTCGAGGCCATCGAGCGTGAGGCGACCATCAATGAGGCCCTGGAGCGTGTCGAGCTGCGCATCAGTCGAGGCGTGCGCGGCGAAGGCCTTCACGAGCTGGAGCTGCGTGTCCGATTCCGGAGCCGCAGCCAAAGCAAGGCCCCACAGTGTGTCGGCAGCCTGCTCTGCGGTGTCGTCGGCATAGTCCGGGTGGACGTACAGGCCCAGCGTGGTGGCGAGTTGGCGCAGCAGCACCATCACCGTGGTGGACTCAGTCTCCGTGGCAATGGAGCCCAAGATCAGGTCCACATACTGGCGGGCCGGCATCTCACCGTCACGGGTCATGTCCCATGCTGCGGTGAGCACCATGGAGCGTGCCAGCGGGTCGGTGAAACCTGCGACGTGCTGAACTGCGGTCGCGAGCGACTGCTCGTCCAAACGGACCTTGGCGTAGGCGAGGTCACCGTCGTTGATGAGCAGCAGAGCCGGGCGGTGCTTGCCCACCAGGTCAGGGATCTCGGTCAGTTCGCCACGAATGTCGGTCTCGACGTGGAGGGTGCGCTCCAGCTTGGCGTTGCCGTCGTCGCCGATCACCACGTCGTAGCCGCCAATGCCCAGGCGGTGCGGGCGCTGCGTGGGCCACTCTTCAGGAACTTCCTGGCGGACAGCAAAGTAGACGATGTTGTCGTTGGAGTCCGTCTCAATCTGCGGGCGCAGGGTGGTGATGCCTGCCTTCTGTAGCCAGACCTCCGACCATTCCTTCAGGTCGCGGCCCGAGGTCGCTTCCAGCTCGACCAGCAGATCCTTCAGCGTGGTGTTCGAGTGGTGGTGCTTGCGGAAGTACTCAGCGACCCCCGCGAAGAACTGGTCCTCGCCCACCCACGCGGCGAGCTGGCGCAGCACAGACGCGCCCTTGGCGTAGGTGATGCCATCAAAGTTGACTTCGACATCTTCGAGGTCCTTGATGTCCGCCATGATCGGGTGGGTGCTGGGAAGTTGGTCCTGGCGCGCAGCCCAGGTCTTCTCCAACGAGTTGAAGGTGACCCAGTTGTTCTTCCACTTGGTGGTTTCCACGGTGGCAACGGTGGAGGCGTATTCCGCGAAGGACTCGTTGAGCCACAGGTCGTTCCACCACTTCATGGTGACCAAGTCGCCAAACCACATGTGAGCGAGTTCGTGCAGCACGGTGACGGTGCGGCGTTCGACCTGAGCCTGCGTGGCCTTGGAACGGAACACGTAGTCCTCAAGGAAGGTGACGCAGCCAGCGTTCTCCATGGCGCCTGCGTTGAACTCGGGAACGAAGATCTGGTCATACTTCTCGAAGGGGTAGTCCATCTGGAACTTCTCTTCGTAGAAGGTGAAGCCGTTCTGGGTGTCGTCAAGGATGACGTCGGCATCCAGGTAAGGAGCCAGCGCGGCGCGGCAGTACACGTTCGCCCGCAGGGTTCCCTTGCGCGACTCGACGGTGCCTTCAACCTCGTGATACGGGCCTGCCACCAGGGCAGTCACGTAGCAGGGGAGCACGGTGGTGGGCGTGAACTCCCAACGCAACTTGCCGCGTTCCTTGCCTGCAATCTCGATGGTGCCGTCCACCGGCGTGGAGGCGCCGGGGTTGTTGCTCAGCACATGCCAGTGCTCTGGCGCCGTCACATTGAAGGTGAAGGTGGCCTTGAGGTCAGGCTGCTCGAACACAGCGAACATGCGGCGGGTGTCTGCCACCTCGAACTGGCTGTAGAGGTAGACCTCTCCGTCTTCGGGGTCCACAAAGCGGTGAAGGCCTTCACCGGTGTTCATGTAAGCACCGGTCGCCTCCACCACAAGCTCGTTGTGTGCGGCGAGGTTGGGCAGGGTGATCCGCGAGTCAGCAAAGTGGGTGGCAGGATCAAGGTCCACACCGTTGAGGACGATGCGGTGCACCTGCGGAGCGATCAAGTCGATGAACGTCTGCTCGCCTTCAGTGGCAGCAAAACGCACAGTCGATGTCGTCTTGAAGGTCTCCTCAGAGGTGGTGAGGTCGAGTTCGACAACGTACGCCTCTGTGGAGACGATGGCGGCGCGGGCTTCAGCCTCCGCGCGGGTGAGGTTGGTACCTGGCATAGCGAGATTGTGTCACGCACTGCATAGGGACGATGCCCGCAAACGTCCCGCTGTCAGCGAAACCGTCGCGACTCCCTGCGTACAATCCTGCGGTGACCCACCCGCCCGAACCGCCCCCGGCATCGGCCCCACTCGCTCCGGACGCTGAACCGGCACGCCGCCGCACCCTCGTGGACCTGGCTCCACTGAAGGAGTCTCGCACCTTTGCGCGGCTGTGGATCGGCGGTGCGATCTCGGGCGTAGGTGCCCAGATGACAGTGGTAGCCGTGGGGCTACAGATCTACGAGATCACCGAATCCAGCCTCGCGGTTGGGCTCGTAGGCGGGATTGCGCTGCTACCCATGATCATCGCTGGCCTGTGGGGCGGCATGCTCGCTGACGTCTTCGACCGTCGCCGTGTGCTCATCTCGTCCTCGCTGGTGGCCTGGGCCGCAGTGTTCGCGCTGGTCGCCCTCTCCGCATGGGACGCAGTCTTGCAACGTGACGGTGCGCATGCGCCCGTCTGGCCGTTCTACATCGTGACCACGCTCAACGCCGTTGCCGCGACCATCTCAGGTGCGACCCGAGGGTCAGTGGTGGCCCGCATCCTGCCGCAGCATCTGATCTCCCGCGCCACCGCGCTCAACGGCATCGCGATCGGGGCTGCGCTCACCGTGGGACCGGCGCTCGCGGGTGTCTTGGTCGCCACGGTGGGTCTGCCGTGGACCTTCGCGATCGATGCAGTGCTGTTTTCTGCGGGGTTCTTGGGGATCTGGATGCTTCCAGCGTTGCCAAGGCTTGGACACCAGGTGCAGGCCGGGTGGAAGGTGCTGCGCGAGGGCATGGAGTTCCTGGGACGCAGCCCCAACATTCGGATGAGTTTCCTGGTCGACATCGTCGCAATGACCTTTGGGCGACCCCTAGTGCTGTTCCCGGCGCTAGGCGCCACGCTCGTGGGCGGTGGAGCGTTGACGGTCGGAGCCCTCACTGCTGCGGGAGCGGTGGGAACTCTCGTGGTGTCGTTGTTCTCTGGCCCAGTGGGGCGGGTGCATCGTCATGGTGTCGCGATCGCGCGGGCCATCACGGTGTACGGCGCGTTTACGGTGATGTTTGGTGTGGTGATCCTCGCTGCATCGATAGTGGAGCACGACCCTACTGAGGGCTGGGCCGGCGTGTACTGGCCGGCGCTGGTGTTGCTGGGCATCTCGATGATGGGGTTGGGCGGCTCTGATGAGGTCAGTGCGATCTTCCGTCAGACCATGATCATTCAGGCCGCACCCGACGACATGCGGGGCCGGCTCCAGGGCGTGTTCATCGTGGTGGTGACGGGTGGACCCCGCATCGGCGATCTGTATGGCGGCATCCTTGCCACCGTGGTGGGCCTGTGGTGCCCGCCTTTGCTGGGAGGATTCGCAATCATGGGGATCGTCGCGGTGTTGGTGCGGGTGCGGCGCTCCCGCAACGGCGAGCGGTTCCTCGACTACGACGCGCGCCACCCGGTGGCCTAGCCTCGGGGCGAGTCGGACTTACGCCCACCATCGCTGCCACCAACGCTGGAACGCGCGTGCGGCATCGGCTCTGGTTCTGGTGTTTTGAGCGTGCTCGATTGCGGTCATGTGTGCGATCGCTGTGATGGCGGTGCGTGGCGTCAGGTGCGCACGCCACCTCGCCTCTGTGCGGCGCAGCTGACGAATCATGAGGGAGAGCACCCAACGCCCGTACGCGCTCGCGGCGACCATCACGACGCGGCCGTCGCTGATGGAGGGACGGCGTTTCGCGTACCCCTCGTTTTCCAGGCGGGTCACCATCTGCGATGCGGCCGCGAGCGTGACTTTCGCGTGTTCCGCAAGATCACTGATGGTGATGCCGTGGGGCATTCTCGCAATGTGTTGGAGGTAGAACGCCTGAGTGGGAGTGAGGTGGTGCCGGCTATCCGGTTCGATTGCACTCTGGGTGCGGCGCGATGCTTTCGCCACTGCACGAGCACCGGCAAGTAGCGCGGTTTTGCGGTCCAGCGGGGCGCTGTGTTTTTTCTCCATAGTTAAGACGTTAAGTACCTGGAAGAAACACCTTCGCCCCCTGCTCTCAGACTGTGAGGAGACGGGGCCTTAGAACAGGCTTGGGGACGATGCTCGCGAACGCTAGGCGAAGTCGGCCTGGCGCCACGCGTCGTAGACCACGAGCGATGCCGCGTTGGTGAGGTTGAGCGAACGCCGGCCCGGAATCATCGGAATGCGAACCCGATCCGTGACGCGAGGATGCGCCATGATCTCCTCAGGCAGGCCCGTCGGCTCCGACCCAAAGAGCAACACGTCACTCGGGCGGTACTGGACGTCCGAATAGATCTTGTCCGCATGTGCGGTGTACGCAAAGACCCTCGAGTCCGGCATCGACGCCAAGAACGCCTCGAAGTCGGAATGAACCGTGACGGAGGCGAGGTCGTGATAGTCCAGCCCCGCACGCTTGAGCTTGGGCTCTGACAAATCGAACCCCAGCGGCTCCACCAAATGCAGATGCGCGCCCGTGACCGCAGACAAACGAATCGCCGCACCGGTGTTCTCCGGAATGCGGGGCTCGAAGTAACACAAGTGAGGCGCAGCAGACATAGCGTTCATTGTGACAGCACCACTAGTCCTCGACGATCAGCCCCGCACGCGCCGCAAACACGGGAGCCAGTTCGAACACCTGCTCATGGGATACCAGCGCCCCCGCCAACGCAGACGGATCGTCAATGCCGGCAAAATCCAAGCCCACCAGGCTCGTATCGGCAAAGGTCGCGCCCCGCGCCGTCACCATCCCGGCACGGCAATCACGAAACTCCACCCGCGTCAGAGATGCCTCCATCACATCAAGATCGTCAAACACGCATCCCTCGAACACTACGTCCGTGAGCGACGCCGCACGCAGGTTCAGATATCCCACCTTGCAGCCCGACACCACGCACTGATCCCACTCGCCACCATGAAGTTCCGCCGCGCCAATGCGAGTCCCCGACAGCACACTGCGGCGCCAATGGCTCGAAGCGGCGCGCAGCGTCGTCACCGACAGGCGCTCAGCACGACAATCCGTGATGGTCACCCCCCGCAACGCCGTGTCCTCCCAGGTGACAGCCGTGAGATCACAGCCGGTGAAGACCGCATCGGTCAAATCCCTGCCACTGCAATCCAGCCCAGTGAAGTCAAGGTCCTCCCACACCGGTCCTTCATCCAGGTCATAGTCGTCCGCCCGGGTCAAAGGTGGCAACACAAGGGGGACGATGCGCGGGCTGGCAAGAGACGTCATCCCCTCAGCCTAGGCTTGCGCTATGCACACGCCAGCCCCTCCCGGATCGCGACGGGCCGCCATGGGTGGCATGCCAGGACGGGGAATCTCTGGCCGTGACGAGGCCGCACAGCGGGAACGCAACGCGGCAGCGCCCCAGATCCCACACCTATGGCACCGCGTCTCTGCGCTCTTCCGTCCCTATCGTTCATCCCTGATCCTGACGGCTGTGCTGGTGCTCATCACCGCATCGGCCGGTGTGATCCCGCCGCTTCTCATCGAGCGCATCTTCGACAACGCACTGTTCCCCGCAGGCGGGGAAGGCCCGAACCTCACACTCTTGGCGGAGCTCGTGGGATTGGTGATCCTGATCTTCCTCGCCACCGCGGCGTTGCAGGTGTGGCAGACCTATGTCACTGCGACCGTAGGAAACAAGGTCACTGGGGACCTGCGGACGCGACTGTTCGACAAACTCCAAGCGATGGACCTTGCATTCTTCACGCGGACCCGCACCGGCGACATCCAGTCGCGTCTGGGTAACGACGTCGGGGGCGTGTCAGGCGTGCTCACCACGTTTGTGTCGTCCATCGTGGGCAACTCGGTGACGGTGATCGCGTCCCTGGTCGCGATGATCGTGCTGGACTGGCGTCTCACCCTTGTTGCCATCGTGATGATGCCCGTCTTGGTGTTGGTGCAGCGACGGGTGGGTCAGGTGCGGGCGCGGCTCGCTTCACGTACCCAAGAGTCGCTGTCAGAGATGACTGCGATTACTCAAGAAACATTGTCAGTCAGCGGCATTCTGCTGTCCAAAGTTCACAATCGGCAGGCCCTGGAGTCAGAACGGTACGCAACCGAGAACGACAACCAGATCGGACTGCAGGTCCGGCTAGCAATGTCAGGGCAGTGGTTCTTTGGGCTCGTGAACGTCATCATGAGCTCCGTTCCGGCTGTCATCTATCTGGCGTCCGGTTTCCTGATTGCGCGTTCGCTTGATCAAGGGTTTGACCCCACCATCACCGCCGGAACCATCGTCGCGTTCACGGCCATCCAGGGACGGCTGCTCTTCCCGCTCATGGCATTGATGCGCGTCGCCCTCGAGGTTCAAACCTCCCGTGCCCTCTTTGCCCGCATCTTCGAGTACCTGGACCTGGAACCCGCGATCACCGATGCCGCTGACGCCCGCGATGTGGCACAGGCGCCAGGACCGCTGGGGAGCGTGGGATTCACCGATGTGGTGTTCCGCTATCCAGGAACAGGGGCCGATGCGCGTCCCACCCTGGACGGCGTCACCTTCGGAATCGAGCCAGGCCAGACTGCAGCGTTCGTAGGGCCGTCAGGAGCGGGCAAGACCACCATCGTGTACCTGGCGGCACGGCTGTATGAGGCTTCCGAAGGCGAGGTGTCGTTCGCCGGTGAGGACGTGCGTCGCTTGACTCACGCGTCCATCGTGGACAACGTCGGGGTCGTCTCTCAAGAGACGTACCTCTTCCACGCCACCATCGCTCAGAACCTTCGCTATGCGAAGCCAGACGCGACCGACGAGGAACTGGAGGCGGCGTGCAGGGCCGCCAACATTCACGACCAGATCCTCAGTTTCGAAGACGGCTACGACACCGTGGTGGGGGAGCGTGGCTATCGACTTTCGGGTGGTGAGAAGCAGCGCATCGCGATTGCGCGGGTGCTCTTGAAGGATCCGCCCGTACTGCTCTTGGATGAGGCCACAAGTGCGCTCGACACAGTCTCAGAGCGCGTGGTGCAGGCTGCCCTGGACCGCGCGGCTGAGGGCCGCACCACGTTGGTAGTCGCGCATCGGCTCTCCACTATCGCGTCAGCGGACGTCATCCACGTGGTTGACCATGGACGGATCGTGGAGTCAGGGACGCACGAGTTGCTGGTAGCTGCCGACGGCCTGTATGCGCGCCTGGCGGCAGAACAGGCGTAGAGAGAACACAGAAGAAGGCGGGACCGGAGCTGTTCGCTCCGATCCCGCCTTCCTGTCTAGAAGTATGGGGTCGACCTACTGGCCGCCGCCGCAGTTACACGTACCGCAGCATCCGCCGCCTTCACTGGTGGCAGCTTCTTCAGCCTTCACGTCGATCAGGTCGATGTTCGTCTTCTCAGCCATAGGCGCCTCCTTGAGGTCGGTGACCGCCCCACAACGGGGCTTGTCTCCTACTCTAAACCCGCGCGGGGTCTGGCCGTGCCTCGCCTGGCTCGACGACACGCACCACCCGCGCAGGGTTGCCCACCGCGACTGCGTTCGCGGGGATGTCTTTCACGACCACAGCGCCAGCCCCAATCACGGCGTTGTCACCAACGGTGACGCCGGGGCACACGATCGCGCCGCCGCCAATCCACACGTTGTCGCCAATCGTGATCGGTTCCGCCGCCTCCCACTTGGCGCGGCGCAGGTCCGCGTCAATGGGATGCGTGGGAGTGAGCAGTTGCACGTTGGGGCCAATGAGAACATCGGAACCAATGGTGATCCGGGCCGGGTCCAGCGCGATCAGGCCGTAGTTCGCCCACGACCGGTCGCCAATGAAGATGTTGGAACCGTAATCCACCTTGAAAGGCGGGCGGATCCAGACACCTTCACCCATGTGCCCCAAGAGTTCCCGCAGTGCGGCGGTTGCTCCTTCAGGGTCAGTGCGGGCGAGTTTCTCGTGAGTCTCCATCAGTTCCTGCGCACGATCGATGCCTTGCAAGATCTCCGCGTCGCCGCGGTAGAGGTCTCCTGCGAGCATGCGTTCGCGCATGGTGCGTTCGTCCGGTGGATCCAGTTCTGCGTAGGGATCGACGTCGGGGTGTGCGGTCATGGCGGTACTACCAGATCGCTACGCGTTCGGCCTTGGGCAGGTACAGCTCGTGATCCTCGGTCACACCAAAGGCGTCGTACCAGGCGTCCACGTTGCGGACAATGCCGTTGACCCGGAACTCGCTGGGGGAGTGCGGGTCCATTGCGATGCGAGTAATCAGTGCTTCGGAGCGGACCATCATGCGTTCGGTGAGTGCGTAGCCGATGAAGAACCGCTGCTTGGCGGTCAGCCCATCGATCTCTGGTGCTTCATCGATGGGGTGTCCAAGCGCAATCTCGTAGGCCTTGAGAGAGATCTCCACTCCGGCCAAGTCGCCGATGTTTTCGCCCACGGTGAGGGCGCCGTTGACGTAGTGAGAACCGTCGAGCTGCTTGGGCGAGTAGCCGTTGTACTGCTCGATGAGGCGGTTGGCGCGTTCCATGAACGCTTCGCGGTCCGCGTCCGTCCACCAGTTTTCGAGCGCACCGGATCCGTTGTACTTGGAGCCCTGGTCGTCGAAGCCGTGACCGATCTCGTGGCCGATGACGGAGCCGATGCCGCCGTAGTTGATGGCGTCATCCGACTCGGGGTGGAAGAACGGGGGCTGCAGGATGGCGGCCGGGAACACAATCTCGTTCGCGGTCGGCAGGTAGTAGGCGTTGACCGTCTGGGGTGTCATGAGCCATTCGGTGTGATCCACGGGCTTGCCGATCTTGGACCACTCCCAGTCTTCATCAAACACCGAGGACGCACGGACGTTGCCCACGAGGTCGGTAGCGCTGGCTTCGAGGCCGGTGTAGTCGCGCCACTTCTCGGGGTAGCCGATCTTGGGGGTGAAGTTTGCAAGCTTGTCGAGCGCACGCTGCTGCGTGGCTGGGGTCATCCAGTCCAGGCCGGTGATGGACTGGCGGTAGGCCTCAATGAGGTTGGCGACCAGACGGTCCATGTGTGCCTTGTGGTCCGGGGGGAAGTGTTCCTTGACGTACTCCTGGCCCACAAGCTCACCGGCGACCGCCTCGACGAAACCGACTCCGCGCTTCCACCGTTCGCGCTGTTCGGTCGCACCGGACAACACAGTGCCGTAGAAGTCGAAGTTCGCCTTCGAGATCTCTTCGGTCAGGTAGGCGGCGCGTGAGGACGCGATGCGCCACTGGAAGTAGCGCTTCCACTGCTCGATCGAGGTTTCGCTCCACAGCGCGGCCACAGCCTCGAAGTAGCTAGGTTCGGCCACGATGAGGAGTTCGTGCGCGGCTTCCGGCAGTTCAATGGCATCGGCCCACGTGGACCATGCGAAACCGGGGGCGTCGGATGACAGCTGTGTGAGCGTCGTGGGGTTGTGGGTGAGCTCAGCCTCACGCGACTTCACCACATCCCAGTGGTGCTTCGCGATGGCGGTTTCGAGTGCGAGGATCTCAGCTCCGGTGAAGTCGCCACCGGTCAAGCCCGCCATACGGTCGATGTGGCCGACGTACTTGTCGCGCACCTCTGCGTAGGAGTCTTCCCGGTAGTACGCCTCGTCGGGCAGTCCGATGCCGGACTGGCTGAGGTAGACGACGTTGCGGTCGGGTGCGTTCTTGTCTGCGAACACGTAGTAGCCCACCAGACCTGACACGCCCGCGCGCTGGAGACGGCCCACGGCACCGGCAAGGCTGTCGTGGTCGGTGGCGCTCGCGAGCTCGGCGAGGTCTGCGTCAAGCGGGGCAGCGCCAAGGGCGTTGACGCGGTCCACGTCCATGAAACTGGCGTACAGCGCGCCGATCAGGGAAGTGCTGTCCGCGGCTTCGATGATGTCGCGAGTGTGCTTCTCTGCCTCGTCGCGCAAGGTGTAGAAGCTGCCATCGGCGGCGCGGTCGTCGGGGATCACATGGGTTTCTTCCCATGGCCCGGAGACGTACCGGAAGAAGTCGTCTCCCGCGCGAACGGTGGGGGAGAACTCTGACTGGTCGATTCCACTGTGAAGTGCCATGACCTCACCCTATGTGGGGGAGCCCGACGCGTCGGGTGTGTTTCGCTCACGGCGAGGAAGGTGGTGCGGGGCGAGGGCAGTGGCCTTGTGGTCGCGTTCGGGGGCTTTGTGCTGGCAAGATGAACCTCATGCGCATCCACATCGCTGCGGACCACGCAGGTTACGAGCTGAAGGAACACCTCAAGGCACACTTCGCCGACGGTGGTTACGACGTTGTCGATCACGGCGCTCACGAGTATGACGCCCTTGACGACTATCCGTCCTTTTGCATTTCCGCTGCCGAAGGCGTGAGGGACGATGCTGACGCGCTTGGCATCGTTATTGGCGGCTCCGGCAACGGTGAGCAGCTCGCCGCAAACCGGGTGACGGGTATCCGTGCGGCGCTGATCTGGTCAGAGGAGACGGCACGCCTTGCGCGGCAGCACAACGATGCTCAGGTGGGGTCGATTGGTGGCCGCATGCATTCGCTTGAGGAAGCGACCGCAATTGCTGAGGCGTTCATCAATGAGCCGTTCAGTGAGGATGAGCGTCACCAGCGTCGCATCGACGAGATGACGGCCTACGAGGTCAAACGCGGCTAACAGCCCGCTCAAGCGCTCAGGCTCGGCCGCCCATTCGCCCGGCCGTGCGCTCCCGCTCAAGTGGCTCCATTTCGTTGTCATAGCTAGCTAAAACAACGAAATGGAGCCACTTGGCGGGGCAGGCAGAAGCTGGGGTTAGAAGTCCCAGTTGGTCAGCGGCGCCACGGGGGAGAGCATCGCCACCGCAAGTTCACGTGCCTGGCCCGCGGTGTGTTCCGCAATGAGGCCAGCCGCGGCCAGCGACTCCACGGACGTTCCACCGAGGTAGATGGTGGACAGGTGGCGGGCGTCCATCGACAAGTCGGCCGCCGCGGTGGGATCGTCGCTGACCTTGGTGACGGTCGCGTCGGGTCCCGATACGACGATGCGCCACACACCGGCGTTGGCGGGGACGTGCTTGTCCGTGAGTGAGACCGTGACGTCGCAGTCGTGGAAGTACTCGCGTGACTCCAGCGCCGTCTTGACGTCAAGGAGGCGGACCCACAGGTTGTCGATCACCTTGGAACGTGCACCGCGTGCGTCCTTGAGCTGGTGGAGCAGAGGGTCGTCCAGAGCGAGGTTCTCGGTGTGTGTGGTGCCCACGAGGTCGAAGTCCAGCAGCGTCTGCCAGAGCTTCTGCGATGCGGCCGGAGTGAGTGCGCCGTGTTCACGAACCTGGCACACGCCATCGTGGATGCCGATCTCAGAGTCGGCCTTGCGGCGGAAGAAGGCATACGCCACGGGCTCGCCACGGTCTTCCACAATCGCGATGCGCCAGCGCTCGTATCCGTGACGGTTGCCTACGGGGTCGGTGAACCGGGCGTTGCGGCCCGAGCCGACCGGGTTGATGATCGTGGCGGGCCGCGTCAGCTTGGCTTGAAGGTCGGCAACGAGCTGGTCGTGCTTGTCGAAGTCGGCGCGTTCCAAGCGGATGGTGAGGTCATCCACGCCGTCGACTGGCCACATGGTGGAGCCGCGGGGGATGGAGGCTTTCACCGTCTGGGACGCCATGCCGTAGCCGAAGCGGCTGTAGATTTCCGCTTCCATCGCGTACAGCGCGGACACTGCCTCGCCGCGATCAATGCATCGCTGGAAGTGGTCGCGCATCATCGCAGTCATGAGGCCACGTCGGCGGTGTGCGGGGTGAACACCTAGCCACGACAGGCCGGCGGTGGGGACGCGGCGGCCGCCGGGGGTGATCATTTCGGTGCCGAAGGATGCGTGGACGGCGGCGAGTTCACCGACTTCTCCGCGCAGGTCGTCGTTCACTTCGAGTGCGCGGGCCCGTTCCGTGGGAAGCGCGTCGACGTAGTCCTGCCGGTCTTCCTTGAGCCATTCGCCTACGAACGCCCACTGCACCACTTGAAAGAACTCATCAAGACGGTGGTCGGGGATGGAGATGGACTGGTAACCCTGTGCCTTCTTCATGGCTCCAGCCTGCCAGGTATTGCACTGGTAAAGAAATCTTGTGGAGTTTTCCCCACCGGGGAATAGGGCCGATGCTGTGCTCCAGGTGAGCGTGGCATCGGCCCGTTCCGGAGGTGGGCTGGGCGCGTGGCGGCTCCGTTTAGAAGTAGAGGTTGGACGCGGGTTGTCCCTGTCCCGCCATGGCGTTCGACAGTGCGGTGGCTGCTCCTTGAGTGTGTTCGGTGACCAGGCCAGCGCCATGCAACTGGATGATGCTTGTGCCGCCCAGGTAGGCGGCGCCGAGCTCTTGGGCGGCGATGGTGAGGTCCGGTGCGTCCGTGGTTGCGCTCACGATGGCGGCGCCGTTGGTGATGGTGGCACGCCAGGTGCGTGCGTTGGCTTCCAGCTGGTCGTCGGTGATTGCCAAGGCAAGATCGGCATCGGCGCTATAGGTGCGTGCCTCCAGCGCGGCCTTCACGTCGAGGATGCGCAGCCACAACTTGTCTTTGACTGCGACCTTGGCGCCGCGGATGTCTTTGAGGAGCGTCAGGAATGGATCGTCTGACGCGAACGACCCCATCGAGGTGGTGCTCATGAGGTCGAAGTCGCACAGTACGGAGACCAGCCGGTGCGTCGCCTTCGCGTCTAGTGCTCCCCACGTTCGGACACGGACTTTGCCCGCGGGGCCGGACGGTGTCCAGTCCAGCTTGCGCTGGAACAGTGCCCATGCGACCGGACGTGCGCCCTCGCGCACGATGACGATGCGCAGCTCCTCAGCGCCGTCACGGTCGATCTCCAGGTCCATGAAGGTGTCCGCGATGGTCTGGGGCGCGAGCGTCGCGAACATGCCGGGGCGCTGTGCCTGCGCCTGCACCTCCCGGATGATGGTGCCGTGTTTGTCGGCGGAGGCGGTATCGACCTCGACATGGAGCTCGCTTGAGCCAGCGATGTCTCGGAGGCCCACTCCGCGCCCGAGTTCCAGGTGGCAGTCAGTGACGGCCAGGCCGTACCCAAATCGCTGGTAAATCTCTGTCTCTGCCGCGATGAGAACGGAGATCGCCTCGCCTCTGGCGAGTGAGCGCTCAAAGTGGTCGTCGATCATGTCGCGCAGCAATCCGCGGCGACGGTGCCCGGGGTGTACCCCCACCCAGGTGAGGCCCGAGGTGGGGACAACGGCCCCTCCTGGGATGCGCATGCCAAACGCAAAGCTGGCGTGTACGGCGGCGAGTGTTCCTGGGGTGCCCCGTGATTCGTCAGCGACTTCGATGGCGCGGGCCCGATCCCAGGGCATCATCCGGTCCAGGAAGTCTTCGTCCTTGGCGGGGACGGTGAAGGCGAAGGCAAAAGAGTCGACGTGGAGGATCTCTCGGGATCGAGAGGAATCGACAGAAATGCGGCGGTAACCGCTGGGAGTGCTCATGCTCGTGACTGTGCCAAAATCCGACGTATATGTCTAGATTGCGAAGATCACGGACACGTATCAGTTGACCTCAGATCGCACGAGGAACGGGGCTATGCCGCAGCGTGTTCCTCAATCTCGGTGCGAAGCCGCGCGTACTCGACCTTGATGCAGTGGTTTTGCACAACGGACATTCCCGCTGATCGCGCCTGTGAGGCGGCTTCCTCGTTGACAACGCCTAGCTGCATCCACAGCATTCGCGACCCCACCGCAACGGCTTCGTCCGCGACCTCGGGGACGTGTTCACTCCTACGGAAGACATCGACGATGTCGGGGACAACGGGGAGATCGGCCAATGATGCATAGAACGCGTGGCCACGAATCTCATCGCCGACCGCCATCGGGTTGACCAAGAACACCTGGTAGGGGGTGTTCTCCATCAGCCACACGGCAATCGCGTATGAGGTGCGTTGGTCGTTGGGGGAAGCCCCCACTACGGCCACAGTTCGGGCCTGTCCAAGCGCAGTCGCCAACGCCGTGTCGTCGGGAAGCTGGCCGCCGGTCGGTGCGGGGCAGGCTTCGCCGTCGAATGCAACCGGCTCAATGGGCGGAATGGCGTTGCTTGCGTTCATGTCCATAATGCACAAAACGGTATACGAGTCGCTGGCATTCCCGCATAGCGAACACCGCGCGGGAATGCTGTCTGTAACCGAGTCGTTATATGTGTTGTCCCACGTAGACGAACGGAAGGAACAGTTTCATGGCTGACACGACGACTCCTGCAATTGGGATTGACGAGGCCAACTTGAAGGAGATCAATGCTGGCCTCGCGCAGGCGCTTGCCGACACCTTCACGCTGTATCTGAAGACGCACGGCTACCACTGGAATGTCACTGGACCGCACTTCCGCTCTCTGCATCTGATGCTGGAGGAGCAGTACAACGCTTTGTTTGCTGCCACGGACGAACTCGCCGAACGTATGCGAGCGCTGGGCGAGGTGGCGCCGGGATCGATGGCGGAGATGCTGGAGTTGACCTCGTTGAAGGACCACGAGCCTGCGGCCGACGCCATGGAGATGGTGAAGAACCTGCAGCGCGATCACGAGGCAGTCGCTGCGGCGTTGCGACCGTTGTCCGAGGCCGCTGACGAGGCGGGCGACGGTGCAACAGCCGACCTCTACAACGCTCGACTTGCCTTCCACGAGGAGACTGCTTGGATGTTGCGCGCCTTCGCGTCATAGCGAGACGCGAAGGTCGCGGCAACCTCGCCGTTGGCCAGTTAACGACTCAGGGCCCCGCCATCTGGCGGGGCCCTGAGCGGTTGGCGCGGCTGAGGGACGCTCCAACTGGTAGAGCCTTGGGGAAGCTCTGTTCGTCACTGTAGCGAAACATTCCAGTTTTTGGGAGAGCTAAGCCAGATACGGCCGGAAGCGTCCGCTTTTGTGTGAATATCAGGCGTTTTTATTGGATCCGAGCATTGCGCTTGAGGCACCGCTCTGGTCCGACGAGGCCGTGCGCTGCGCGTTAGATGTAGTACATCGCGGGTTCGCGCTGCTCGACCTCGCGCGGGGGCGCATCCGGATCCGGGTGACGGTGAGAGTCGCCCGCATCCACGGCAGACGCGGCCGTGCCGGCTTCCCGGTCCGACGGGTTGTTGCGGATCTTCGCGGGAATGCCCACGGCGGTTGCGCCGTCCGGCACATCGCGCACCACCACAGCGTTTGAACCGATGCGGGCATCGCAGCCAATGTGCACAGGCCCAAGAACCTTCGCACCAGCACCGACGACCACCCGGTCGCCGATCGTGGGGTGGCGTTTGCCGGGGCTCATGGTGGTGCCACCAAGAGTGACGCCGTGGAAGAGCAGCACGTCGTTTCCGACGACTGCAGTTTCTCCCACCACCACGCCCATGCCGTGGTCAATGAAGACACGGCGCCCAAGCGTCGCACCGGGATGAATCTCAATCCCGGTGCGACGGCGGGCGTACTGCGACCACAACCGGCCGTAAGTCTTGAAGCCGTGGTTCCACAGCCAGTGCGCGACACGGTGGTGCCACACGGCGTGGACGCCCTGGTAGGACAGCGCAATGACCAGCGTCGAGCGCGCCGCGGGGTCGCGGCGGTGAGCGGTGCGGATGTCCTCGAGGGCCAGCCTCAGGGGGCCGATGCGGTTTGACATGCGGGGACGTGTCTCCTTGAGTGGATTAGTCCATCAAGTCCGCGTAGAGCACCGACGACAGGTAGCGCTCACCGAAGGACGGGATGATGGTGACGATGGTCTTGCCGGCGTTCTCAGGGCGCTTGGCGATCTCGATCGCGGCGTGCAGGGCAGCACCGGAGGAGATTCCCACCAGGAGGCCTTCCTTGCGTGCGGCAGCACGTGCGGTCGCAACAGCGGTCTCGGAGTCGACGTCGAAGACTTCGTCGTAGATCTCCGTGTTGAGCACCTCAGGAACAAAGTTGGCGCCGATGCCCTGGATCTTGTGCGGACCGGCTTCTCCACCGTTGAGGATGGCGGATTCCTTGGGCTCGACGGCCACGATCTGCACTGAAGGCTTCTTAGCCTTCAGGACTTCGCCGACGCCCGTGATGGTGCCGCCGGTGCCGATGCCCGCGACAACGATGTCAACTTCACCATCGGTGTCTGCCCAGATCTCCTCGGCAGTGGTGCGGCGGTGAATCTCCGGGTTGGCCTCGTTGGCGAACTGACGAGCGAGGATCGAGCCGGGACGCTCTTCCGCAATCTTGTTTGCTGCTTCCACAGCGCCCTTCATGCCCTCAGGCCCGGGGGTCAGCACCAGCTCTGCACCAAAGGCACGCAGCAGAGCGCGACGCTCCTTGGACATCGTCTCCGGCATTGCGAGGACGACGTTGTAGCCGCGGGCCGCACCCACCATGGCGAGGGCGATGCCGGTGTTACCGGAGGTAGCCTCGACGATCGTGCCGCCGGGCTTGAGGGAACCGTCCTTCTCTGCGGCGTCAACAATCGCGACACCAAGGCGGTCCTTCACGGAGTTAGCAGGGTTGTAGAACTCGAGCTTGCCCAGCACGGTCGCGCCAGCACCTTCGCTGAGGGTGTTGATCTTGACCAGGGGAGTGTTACCGATGAGGGCCGTAGCGTCCTCATAGATCTTTGCCATGGATTCTCTTCCTTCGATGTGGAGCGCCTCTACGGACGCATCTGGAGGGGGTAACGCGAACGGAACCGTGGTGATTCCTGGGGGCGAGCGCTGGCGGCGCTGCTTCTCCGGGGCTTGCAGTCCCGGGCTGGTGCCAGCGCTCTACAGACAGCAGCCCTCTGCACACATGCAGCAGCACAGGCAGGGGGCGCAGGTACACATCGTGGAGGCAGGAGCGAACGTCGCGTCGGTGCGCGGTGCGTTGCTCATCGTGCCATCCCTCCGAGTGCAGATACGGTCAGGCTAGCGCCGATGCCGGGGACGGGCAACATTCGGGTGCCGATTCGCTATGGTGAGTGCAGCATCGGCCCTGGAAAATGGAGAAATCATGCCTCGCCTGAAAATGAAAATCGCGTGCTCGCTGCCTCTTCAAGCAAAGGTGGCCGACGTCTGGGCCTTCGTCGACGACCGCGAGGCACAGGTGAAGTACCACCCCAGGATTGACCGCATCGATGTGGTCAGCGGCGAGTGGGGCGCGCCTGGCAGTCGCATGGTGGTGTCCGCCCGGCAAATCGACGGGACCCCGGTAGTGGCAGAGCAAGAGATGGTCAGCGTGGACCGGCCGCACGGCTACGCCACCCAGACCCCATTCCCCGACGGCGTGAGCCGATCGCACATTGAGTTCGGCGTCGACGGCGACACCGTGGTGAGCTTCGCAGAAACAGTCGTGGTCACCACCCGGCCGCTGAACTGGCTGGAGTACGCGGTCCTCACCGTGAAAAAGCGCGCCATGCGGGCCGATGCTGAAGCGGAGTTCCTGCAGTCCTACGCCGTACTCCAGCGATACCTCTACGAAGAGTGCGGCGACGACGTCGACCACGTCGATGACGAGGCCCCCGCACCGTAGCCGCGCCACACACCAGCACCACCTCGACGCGCGCCCGCTGCGCGCAGCGACTAGCGTTGATAGCAGGTTGAACTGTGGTCAAGAAGGGAGCCCCGGCGATGAAGGTCAGAACTGTCGAGGCAAGCCGCACCGTCGCCGCAACCCCAGACGCCGTGTGGTCAGTGCTGACTGACCTGGACAACGCCGCGGACAACATCCGAGCGATCCGCAAGGTTGAGCGGCTCGCAGGCGAGGGATATGCCGTCGGGGTGCGGTGGCGCGAAACCCGCAAGATGTTCGGAGCAGAAGCCACGGAAGAGATGGAAGTGGCGGGTGTGGACGCCCCCACCTCCACCACGGTCGGATCGCTATCTCACGGCATTTACTACACCACCGAGTTCCGTTGCGAACTCGACGGAGATGCCACCGTCCTTACTGTCGTCTTCGCGGGAGAGCCACGCGAACAGACGTTCTTCCAGAAGTTGGGCTGGGGCGTCTTTGGGGCTGGCGGCATGAGCGCATCCCGCAAGGCGCTCATCGCAGACCTTGACGACATCGCGCACGCCGCCGAATCACAGAGCGAGGCTTAGCCGCACGGCAAGCCCCGCACAGACTCAAGGAGGAGTCATGGACTGGCTCAGTTTTTCCGACATCTCGTGGCTGGGAGTCCTGCTCGCATTCATCGCCACCTTTGTTTTGGGGTGGCTGTGGTACTCGCCCGGGCTGTTCTTCAAGCCCTGGCAGCGTGCCGTCGGGTTCACAGACGAAGACATGAAAGACGCGAACATGGCCGCGTCGTTCGGGCAAATGATCCTGGGCAACGCACTGGGCGTGATCGCGCTCGCCGTCCTCTTTGTGCCACTGGGCGTGGACTCCTGGTGGGCTGGACTCCTCACCGGCGCCATCCTCGGAGTCGTGTTCAGGTGGGGAGCGCACTGGGTCCACGATGGTTTCGCCCTACGGTCACCCCTGGCGACCCTCATTGACGGCGCCCACGACACCGTCGCTCTTGCGGCCGCTGGCGCCATCCTCGGTGCATTCCTCTAGTCACGGTACGGAAAGAAAAAGCGGCCCGAGTCGCAAGACTCGAGCCGCTGGATGGAGCGGGTGACGGGAATCGAACCCGCGTAATCAGTTTGGAAGACTGAGGCTCTACCATTGAGCTACACCCGCATTGCCGGGTTGTCAGGCCTGCTGCCTGCCGCATCGGCTCCACTAGTAGAGTAGCCGAGCCTTGGCCAAGATAAAAACGCCGCGCCTAGAGCAACGCCATCACGAGCGTCACCACCGCTAGTCCCGGCAGGGTTCCTTGAACGGTGGCAGCCTTCGCGTAGCGCCTCCCCGTCGAGGCGAGCACCACTGCAGCAGCGAGCATCGACCCCGCACCAGCAAACACCAGCGTGGCCCCCACGGCTGTATGGCCGGCAAGCATCAATCCCACGCCTGCCGCCGCCGTGATGGCTAAGAACAAGTTGTAAAACCCCTGATTGAACGCCAACGGCCGGGTGGTGCGTGCTTCCGCTTCAGACGTGATGCCAAAGACCGCGCGCGTCGACGGACGCTCCCACGCCCACGACTCCAGCCAGAAGATGTACACATGCAGTGCGGCAGCGGCCACCGCAAAAACATACGACGCGACCCACATGAGCTCTCCTTAACCGGGGGACAAGAGCGTGGATGGGATCGAGTTTATGCAGGGAAACAGCGGCAAAGTGGGATTGCGGTCGTCAACACCCCCGCAGGCATACTAGAGTTACGAGGCCCAAGCGATTGGGCATCGGGGTGTAGCGCAGCTTGGTAGCGCATCTGTTTTGGGAACAGAGGGTCGCAGGTTCAAATCCTGTCACCCCGACCATCACGCAAGGGCCTGTCCGTCTGGACGGGCCCTTCGTCGTTTTCGCACGGGGCCTTTTCGCAAGGTGTCGCAGTGTCGTAGCAGTCACCGAGTGTCACTTTTTGCTCGAATGTGGCACCGGATGACTGCTGGCGCGCGGCAGCGGCAAGTGGGGTCTCCTCGGGTTGCTCGCTCAAGGAGTGCGCAGGTAGGGGCTCACGATCTCTTCGACGAGCTGTTCCTGCGGGACTCCCAGGCCCACTTTCGCGAACCCACCGGTGCTGGTGAGGACTGCGGCGCCGTGGACGCCTGCCCAGATGGCGCGTGCGAGCCCGGCGGTGTCAGCGTGGGAGTCCAGGTGCCCGCTGTGTTGAGCTGCCGCGATGGCGTTGGCGAAGGTGGTGAATGAGGGCGGGCCTACAAGGTTGGGGCGGTCTTCTCTGTCGCGGAACATCACGGAGAAATAGGTGGCGTGCGCCGCAGCGAAGTTGAGGTAGGCCCGGACGATGCCCCTCACCGCGTCGCCAGGATCAGTCGCGTTGCTTACGGCGTCAGCGAGGGCGGCACCAAAGATCTCGTAGCCCTCGTCGGCGATCGCGTCGAGCAGGTGGTCACGGTCGGGGAAGTGCCGGTAGGGGGCGGCGGGGGAGACGCCGACCTTGCGTGCCAGCGCGTTGAGCGAGAACCGCTCGGGGCCCGTTTCCGCGAGCAGGTCATGTCCATCTTTGAGCAGCGCGGTGCGCAGTGAGCCGTGGTGGTAAGTGGAGCGATCGCCCATGTTGACGATATTAACATTGGCACTTAAGTTAATAGCATTCACACTGCTCGCCAAAGACGCAAAACGAGGAGACGCCTCATGTCAACACTCACGCCGGTCCCCGCCTCCACGCCCCTCGAACGTGCGCGGCGACCAGCACGGTCGCGCGTAGGTTGGGCTGTGGTTGCGCTGCTCGCGCTCGCTATCGCGGCGGTGAGCCTGGGCACCTACGCAAGCCAGTCGCTCCAGTCGCTGGGGGAGAGCAACTCTGTCGTGCTCACCTACGCAGAAGGCTCCGATCTGCTCCAAGCCGCGCTCTACACGCACATCGTGAGCGCATCGGCTGCCCTGCTGCTGGGCCCCGTCCAGTTCTGGAAACGCCTCCGCCATCGCTTCACCACCGCTCACCGCATCTCCGGACGTATCTACGCCGTCAGCGTCACGCTTGGCGCCCTGTCCGGACTGGTCATCGCCCCGTCCAACTCTGCCGGCGGCATCGGCGTTGCGGGATTCGGGCTACTCGGATTGCTGTGGCTCGGCTCAGTGGTGCTCGCGGTGCGTGCGGCCCGTCAACGACACCTGGCCCAGCACCAGGCCTGGATGATCCGCAACTATGCGCTTACCTTCGCTGCGGTCACACTCCGCCTGTGGCTCATCGTTCTGATCGTGGCCTACACGGCGGCAGGCGCGCAGAGCGAAGACGCCGCCTTTGCCTCCGCCTACCTGTGGGTGCCGTTCTTGTGCTGGGTTCCCAACGTGCTCGTCGCCGAGTGGCTCATCCGCAGGCGAGGGCTCCCTTCCCTCATAGGTAGGCGCACGGTGACAGCGCGATGAAGGTGTGCGTGCCTATGATCGGCGCGTGACCGACAACCTTCGCTGGACCTCCCTCCGAGTCGACGACATCGAGCCGTGGGCGGCGCTCACCCACCACCTCGCTGTGGTCGACAGGACTGATGAGTTCTACTCCCCGGAAGACTTGCGCGAGGAACTCGAGTCTCACGACGTCGAACCAGAACGCGACACTTTCGCGGTGTGGGACGGCGACTCACTCGTGGGCTTCGGTCAACTCTGGATTTCGGAAACACGCGACGCCGAAGGTCTTGTCCGGTGCAATCTCGACGGCGGCGTTCACGCCGACCACCGAGGCCGCGGCATTGGGCGCCATCTCATGGAACGCCTCGAGGCACGCGCCACGGAGGCAGTGTCCGAACGCCATCCGGGTGCATCTCACTACCTGCGGGCTAGCGGTGGCCGGGATGGCTCATCGGCACAACGCATGCTGGAGCATCGTGGCTACGAGATTGCCCGCTACTTCAACGCGCTCACCCGGCCACTCACGCCCAGTGACGCCGATGCCTCGGCTGAGTTGCCACCCGGCGTTACCCTCCGCTCTCCTCACGACGGAGACGAGGCCGCCGCGCATGCTGCGCACTGCGCAGCCTTTGTGGACCACTGGGGGAGCCTTCCGCCGAGCGCCCAGTCATGGCACGAAATGTGGACGGGCAACAGTGCACGCATGGATGTCTCCACCATCGCGGTCGACGCCGACGGCGCAGTGCTGGCCTATGCGCTGTGCGGGCAGTGGGTTGACAACGAACTGTATGTGAACATCGTTGGCACCGTTCCCGATTCACGTGGGCGGGGCCTGGGTAGCGCAGTGCTGGCCAGGACCATCGCCGTCGCCGCCCAGAGCGGTGCATATGGGCTGATCGAACTCGACGTGGACTCTGAATCGCTGACTGGTGCGGTGCGTCTCTACGAGCGCCTAGGTTTCGCACTCAAGCACACCACCTCCGCGATGCGTCGTACGGAGCCCTCGTCCCGTCAGCACGGTGAGGCGCCACCGGTATCTCGTTGAGCGGTCAACGACGCTGGCGCATCGGCCCACAGCGAACGCGATTGGGCCACAGCGCCATACCGCACTAGACTCGTGGGGTTGCCCGACTGCGGTATGCCCGCATACGGCGAGGACCAATCCCAATAATCAGGAGCACATCAGTGACCAGCGCCCTCGAGAAGATCGACGCCACGACCGTCAAGCTCACGGTCACCCTCACCGAGGAAGACCTCAAGCCCTCGATGGACCACGCCTACCAGCACATCGGCGAGCAGGTCCAGATCCCCGGATTCCGCAAGGGCAAGGTCCCGCCGCGCATCCTCGAACAGCGCGTGGGCAAGGGTGCCGTCATTGAGCACGCCGTCAACGAAGGCCTTCCCGGCTGGTACTCGGATGCCGTCAAGGAGCAGGGCATCCGCCCCTTCGGACAGCCCGAGGTTGAGGTTGTCAAGATTCCCGGTTCGGAAGAAGGCTTCGAAGGCCTCGAGTTCACCGCTGAGGTGGAGATCCGTCCCGAGGTGAAGATCCCTGCAGCTGCAGACATCACCGTTGAGGTTGACCCCGTTGAGGTCTCCGACGAGGACGTCGAAGAGCGCCTCATCAACCTGCGTGAGCGCTTCGGCTCGCTCAAGACCGTTGATCGTCCCGTTGCTGACGGTGACTACACCACCATCGACCTTGCCGCGAAGCTCGACGGCGAAGACGTGGACAACGTCCAGGGCACCTCCTACCAGGTCGGTTCGGGCAACATGCTCGAAGGTCTGGACGATGCACTCGTGGGCCTGTCCGCAGACGAAGAGACCTCCTTCGAGGCGCCTCTCGCTGCAGGTGAGCACGCAGGCAAGACCGCACAGATCACCGTGAAGGTCACCGCCGTCAAGGAGCGCGAGCTTCCTGAGGTTGACGACGACTTCGCGCAGCTCGCTTCCGAGTTCGACACCGTCGAAGAGCTCAAGACTGACCTGCGCGAGCAGGCCGCCCGCATCAAGGCCAACAACCAGGCCGTGCAGGCGCGCGAGAAGCTCCTCGACGTGCTGACCGAAGCCACCGACTTTGAACTCCCCAAGAAGGTCATCGAGGGTGAGGTCCACGCCCACCTCGAAAACGAGAACCGCCTTGAGGACGACGAGCACCGCGCAGAGGTCACCGAGGAAGCTCAGAAGGCACTGCGCGCGCAGATCCTCCTGGACCAGCTCGCAGACGACCTCGAGATTGAGGTTGAGCAGGGCGAACTGCTCGAGTACCTGATCAACGCTTCGCGCCAGTACGGCATGGACCCCCAGACCTTCATTCAGCAGGTCGAGCAGGGCGGCCAGATCCCCGCGATCGTGGCCGAGGTTGCCCGTTCGAAGGCCACCGCCTTCGCGCTGCGCCGCGCGACCATCAAGGACACCGCAGGCAACGCCGTGGACCTTTCCGAGGTCATCGGCTCGCTTGAAGACGAAAAGTCCGAGGACGAGACCACTGAGGAGAAGGGCGAGTAACTCTCACCCCTCCCACATACGTTGAGGGCCCCGTCACCATTTCGGTGACGGGGCCCTCAACGTTTCTGTGCGCGAGCGGACCGGCTTAGCGTTGAGCGCTCAACGGGTCGCGGTCCCTTAGTAGGTTGAGCCCGCTGTCGCTGCCATGCCGAAGATGCCAATGAGCATCAAGAAGTAGAAAGCAAACAGCCCCACAACGGCGGCAAGCTGCACGTAACCAATAATCAGTCCCGCCAGACCCAAACCGCGCTGCTGCGCCTCGCCACGCTTGACGGCCGCGAGACCTAAGTGGCCAAAGATGATGCCAGCAAGGCCGATCCCCACCAACGACGTCACCAAAGCCGTGATGTTCATCCACGTCTTCGCGTCCGAGGCGACAGGACCGCCATACGGCTGATAAACCGGCTGGCCGTACGGAGCTTGTGAGTATGGAGCCTGTGAGTATGGAGCGGCGGGGTACTGCGCTTGCGCGTACGGCGCGGGAACCGGCGCGGTCCCTGCGTTTGCCTGCTGAGTGGATGACTGCGTCAAAAACGGGTCCTGCACGCCAGAACCGTCAGGAGTAGTGCTCATGAGATCCCCCTCATAGAACGATTGATGTCGCCTGGAATCTATCGGAAAGCGACGATGCCCCGGAAGGCCCCCTACGGAGGTCTCCGGGGCATCGTCCCGAATCTTGTGGTTTAGGCGCCTTGTGCTTCCCACGTGTAGGACACTTCGCTCGTGCACCAGTCGGCGGGGTTCGAGCCACCGCACTCGTCAATGAACCAGCCAAAGAACGCGAACATCGCGATGATCGCGATGATGCTGAGCACCATCCCGATGTAGCCAATGATCAGTCCGGCCAGGCTCATTCCGGGGTTGTCGGCTTCGCCCTTGCGGACAGCTGAACGGCCCAGGTGGCCGAAGATGATTCCCGCCAAGCTGATGCCCAAGATCGACGTCACGAGCGACGTGATGCCCATCCAGTTCTTTGCGGTGGCAGGGTTCTTGTAGGGCTGCTGAGGGGGCTGAGCCGCGTACTGAGGTGCGCCATACGGCGGCTGGCCAGGCTGAGGAGCTCCCTGCGGCGGTGCCGCGTACTGAGGAGCACCGTACTGCGGTTGCCCAGGTTGTGGCTGGCCAGGCTGCTCCGGCTGCGGCGCTGCGGGCGGGGGAGTGGCGCTCGCGTCTGCGTTGTTGTTCGGCGTGGCGAAAGGGTCCTCTGGGGGTTGTGACATGGCGTTTTCTCCTCGTAAGAACTGGGGCCGATGCTCACTTGAGCGTACCGGCCAGGACCAACCCGCGCATCGGCCCTCAGGACGAATGTTGCCCCCTCACCCCCCTGAGGGGGACAGGGGGCGCACCCGTAGGACGAGAGCCGCGATTCCCTGTTCACCCTGTAGCGAAACAAGGGGGTAAACGGCAATAGCAAACGGGGTGCGCGCGTTAGGGTCAAGCAAGACGTTCAAACAGGAGGACTCACGTGAACGAGATCACGGCTCGAGGCGACGGCTCCGGCATGGGGCTGAGCGACTCGATCTTCAACCGGTTGCTGCGCGAACGCATCATCTGGCTGGGCGATGAGGTGCGCGACGACAACGCCAACGCCATCTGCGCCCAGATGATGCTGCTTGCCGCGGAAGACCCGGACAAGGACATTTACCTCTACATCAACTCGCCCGGTGGGTCGATCACTGCTGGCATGGCGATCTACGACACCATGCAGTACATCAAGCCTGACGTGGCGACGGTGGCCATGGGTATGGCGGCCTCCATGGGACAGTTCCTGCTGTCCTCCGGCGCGCAGGGCAAGCGCTTCGCGACGCCCCACGCCCGCGTCATGATGCACCAGCCCTCCGGCGGTATCTACGGCACCACCACGGACATCCGTATCAACGCAGAGCTCATCATGCACATGAAGAAGACGCTCGCCACGTTGACAGCGGAGCAGACCGGCAAGACCGTTGAGCAAATCAACAAGGATGCCGACCGCGACCGCTGGTTCACCGCGCCCGAGGCGCTCGAGTACGGCTTCGTCGACAAGGTCATCACGCACGCCGCAGAAGCAGGCGACTCATCGCAGGGAGGCCAGGCATGAGCGAGATTTACCAGGCAATGCAGGCCGGTGCTCGCACCGCAGGCTTTGGCGGGGCTGCCCCCGCAGGGCCGTCGTCGCGTTACATCCTGCCCTCGTTCGAGGAGCGCACCGCATACGGCTTCAAGCGCCAAGACCCCTACGCCAAGCTGTTCGAAGACCGCATCATCTTCCTGGGCGTGCAGATCGACGACGCCTCGGCAGACGACGTGATGGCGCAGCTGCTCGTGCTCGAGTCTCAGGACCCCGACCGCGACATCACGCTGTACATCAACAGCCCCGGTGGCTCCCAGACCGCGCTCACCGCGATCTACGACACCATGCAGTACATCAAGCCCGAGGTGCAGACCGTGTGCCTGGGTCAGGCAGCATCCGCCGCCGCCGTGCTGTTGGCTGCTGGATCGCCCGGCAAGCGACTCGCCCTGCCGAACGCTCGCGTGATGATCCACCAGCCTCGCATCGAGGGTGGCGCACGCGCACAGGCCTCGGACATCGAGATCTACGCGGAAGAAATGATCCGCATGCGCGAGTGGCTGGAGTACACCCTCGCCAAGCACACCGGCCAGACTGCGGAGAAGGTGCGCGAGGACATCGAGCGCGACCGCTTCCTGTCCGCTCAGGAGTCCAAGGCGTACGGCTTGGTTGACCAGGTGCTCGAGTCCCGCAAGGGTGTCGACACCGTGTCGCCTGAGGACCGCGCGCTAGGCAAGGCTCAGGGCTAAACCGGGCGCACACTGCCTTCATGACGACGGCCGTCTCTCCGCTGGGAGAGGCGGCCGTCGTCGCGTGCGGAGGGCCGATGCGCATGGGGAGGCGGCGCCAACGCCCGAGTGGACTTATCCACGGGCGAACACGCTGGCGGCGAGTCGAGCGGCACACGTCAGAGGTCCTATGTAGCCTGAATGGGTACGGCCCGAGTTGATGGCGCCCGCGGCCGTGAAAGGAGACCCCGATGACACGACCAGCCGACAGCGGTGATCTGCTGAAGTGCTCGTTCTGTGGCAAGACGCAGAAGCAGGTCCGCAAGCTGATTGCAGGCCCCGGCGTCTACATCTGCGACGAGTGCATCGAGTTGTGCAACGAGATCATCGAAGAGGAGTTCGCGGAAGCGGCTGAGGCTGAGCTGACCGAACTGCCCAAGCCGCGGGAGATCTTCGGGTTCCTGGAGCAGTACATCGTGGGACAGGAGCAGGCCAAGCGCGCGCTGTCTGTTGCGGTGTACAACCACTACAAGCGTGTCCGTGCAGGAGAGACAGCGGCCAAGGCCGGTGAGGACAACGTCGACATCGCTAAGTCGAATGTGTTGTTCATTGGTCCCACCGGAACAGGAAAGACCTACCTGGCGCAGACCCTCGCCCGCATGCTCAACGTGCCCTTCGCCATTGCCGACGCCACGGCATTGACCGAGGCCGGCTACGTGGGTGAAGACGTCGAGAACATCCTGCTCAAGTTGCTGCAGGCCGCCGACTACGACGTCGACAAGGCACAACGCGGCATCATCTACATCGATGAGATTGACAAGGTTGCCCGCAAGGCGGAAAACCCGTCGATCACCCGGGACGTGTCCGGTGAGGGCGTCCAGCAGGCACTGCTGAAGATTCTGGAAGGGTCGCAGGCCTCTGTACCCCCGCAGGGTGGACGCAAGCACCCCCACCAGGAGTTCATCCAGATCGACACCACCAACGTGCTGTTCATCCTGGGCGGCGCCTTCGCAGGACTTGAAGAGATCATCTCCTCCCGGGTGGGCCGCAAGGGCATCGGGTTCGGAGCGCAGCTCAAGGAAGCAGACAACTCGGACCTGTTCGCGCAGGTCACCCCCGCAGACCTTCACAAGTTTGGTCTGATCCCTGAGTTCATTGGTCGCATGCCGGTGATCGCGACGGTGTCGCCGCTGGACGTTGAGGCCATGGTGTCGATCCTGACGGAGCCCAAGAACGCACTGGTCAAGCAGTATCAGCGCATGTTTGACCTTGATGGCGTGCACCTCGAGTTTGAGCCGGATGCGATTGAATCTATCGCTGAGCAGGCACTGGAGCGTGGCACTGGCGCCCGCGGTCTGCGCGCGATCATGGAGGAAGTCCTCCAGGAGACCATGTTTGATGTCCCGGGACGCGAAGATGTGGCTCGCGTGGTCGTGACCCGTGATGTCGTGATGGAGCGGGTGCTCCCTGCCTATGAGACTCACCTCGACGAGCCACAAGAAGGCGCCGCATAGCCCTAGCCGTAGAAACGCGGCGGGCCCCTGGCGCCTACGGCGTCCTGGCCGTAGTTCTCACGCGCTGAGCGGCCGGCACCCCTGCACAACCGGCCTGCGCCCGGGGACCTCCGGCGGGCGCGACCCGCCACGTCTACCCCCTTGGAACTTGCACGTCCGCCCACAGCCCACGTCCAGCATCGGCCCTGTCCACAACTTGCTTGCTGGCCGTGTTCCTGAGCGTTGAGCCTGGACACAGTGGCAACTGTGAAACGGTTCCGAGCCTTCCCACAGTGTTCCCATCCGCGCGAGATCGCGGACGTTCTTGCCGCCACCTGGCACGCCTTCCCGCGCCACGAACTCGTAGCTGCGTCAAGCGACTTTGCGGTCCGTAGGGCGCTCGAGCGTGGGGAGATCGTCAAGGTCACGCCGCACCACTATGCGCACGCCCAGACTGCGACGAGTTTCTGGACTCGGGCGGATGCGGTGGCAAGCTGGCTGGGAACTCGAGGGATTCTATCAGGCTCCACAGCGCTGTACATCGCCGGGGAAATCGCGGAGCCGCCACGGGTCATCAATGCTCTGATTCCGCGCAAGACCAGGATCGTTGAGGTGCCTGACTGGGTTCGGATCACTCACGCCAAGTACTCGCCACTGTGCGACGTGGTGAACGGCTGGGAGATTGTTGACCCCGCCATGGCGCTGGTGCAGGCCTACGGGAGGTTGCCGCATGAGTCGCGTGATGGTGTGGTGCTGGGTGCCTTGGCACGTGGCCGCATTTCGCGTGAGGAGATGCGGCGGTGCTTTGCCTTGATGCCTCGTATCAAGGACCGGCAGCTGCTGAAGCAACTGCTCGAGGATTCGCAGGACGGGGCGGAATCGGTTCTGGAACGGGATGCGCACCGTGACGTGTTTGGCCTTCGCGACTTTGGAAGCTTCATCAAGCAGTTCGACGTGGTGGTGGGCGGTCAGCGCTACAGGCTCGACATGTACCACCCTGGACTGCGTATCGCGGTGGAGTTGGATGGTGCTGCCTTCCACGCCACTCAGGGGCATTGGCAGCGCGACCTCAACCGAGACGCTGCACTGTTGGCGCAGGGCATTGTCAGCGTCCGGTTCTCTTACTGGGACATCAAGGAGCGTCCGCAGTGGTGCCGCGACACGTTGCGTGCGGTGATGGCACAACGTGCAAAAGGTGGCGCGCTGGCCGTCGAAAAGTGACGGCCAGCGCGTGCAACCTGCCCGAACCCCGCCGAGTATCTACGGCCAGGGGAAAGGGGGCGAGGGCTAGGGAACGGGGGTTAGGGAACGGGGGTTAGGCCTGAGCGAGCACCGCGTTCTCGGTGCGCATCACATTCGTGTCAGCAAGGGGAGCGCCGGAGCCGTCTTCCGGACCGTCTCCATCCACACCCTCGTCGAGCGCAGCCACCGCATCAACGATCTGCAGCGCCTTGACACGGCCAGCGGCCATGACATCAGCCTTGGCGGCATGAACGGCAGCAACCCGAGCCTCAGGCACCAGCAGGTCCACAGACTCGATCTCGGTGCGCTGGGAAACCTTGGCCTCAGACTTGATCTTGCGCAATGCGGCCAGCGCCTCGCCGGCTGCACCCACGATAGTGGCGTCTGCACCATCGCCAACTACAGCGTGTAGTGGTGCCGCAGTGGGCCATTCAGCACGGTGGACGGTACCCGGGCGGAACCAGGACCACACCTCTTCGGTCGCGAACGGCAAGAACGGTGCGAACAGGCGCAGGAAGGTCTCAAGCGCAATCACCAACGTGGCACGGGCCGATGCCGCACCAGCAGAGCAGGACGCCAGCGGGTCAATGTCCTCGCCCGGAGCCGCGCCGTCATAGGCACGTGCCTTCACGAGTTCCACATAGTCGTCGCAGAAGGTCCAGAACAGGGTCTCGGCCTGCTCAAGGGCGCGCGTGTGGTCGTAAGCAGTAAACGCGGTGGTCGCGGTCTCGACAACGTCAGCCAACGCAGCCAAGAGAGCACGGTCCAGGGCATTCGAAACGAGCGAACCGGTCCCGTCCATGGCGGCAGGATGCGTGTCTCCAGCGGCACCGCCACCGAGTCCTAGGTGGGAACCGTTGATGACGCCGCCGCTCACATGCGCGGTAGCCGCGATGCCAGCATCAAGTGACTCATTCGCTGCGGTCGCGATGCCGGTGGCACCCAACACGAACTTCGAGGCATTGAGCACCTTGTTCGCGAGGCGGCGGCCAATCTTCATCTGACCTTCGTCAAATGCTGCGTCAGTGCCCAGGCGGGCAGAGGCTGCCCAGTAGCGCACTGCATCGGAGCCATGCTGTTCAAGGAGACCCAGCGGGGTCACCACGTTGCCCTTGGACTTCGACATCTTCTTGCGGTCCGGGTCCAGGATCCAGCCAGAGATCGCGGCGTGCTTCCACGGCAGATCGTGGTGCTCCAGATGCGAGCGGACCACGGTGGAGAACAGCCAGGTGCGAATGATGTCCTGACCCTGGGGGCGAAGGTCCATGGGGAAGGTCTTGGCGAACAGCTCGGGGTCGTCACGCCACCCGCACACGATCTGGGGCGTCAATGAGGATGTAGCCCAGGTGTCCATGATGTCCTTCTCGCCGGTGAAGCCACCGGGGACATCGCGCTGGTCTTCGCTGAAGCCGGGGGCGGCGTCTGAGGAAGGGTCCACGGGCAGTTGGTCTTCGGAAGGAACGATGGGGGAGTCCCACACGATCTCGCCTGCGTCGTTGAGGGGGTACCACACGGGGATGGGCACACCAAAGAAGCGCTGACGGGAGATGAGCCAGTCGCCGGTGAGGCCATTGACCCAGTTCTCGTAGCGCTTGCCCATGTGTGCGGGCACAAAGTTCAGGTCGTCGCCGCGTCCCAAGAGCGCGGTGCGCAGCGAGGCGTCCCGGCCGCCGTTGGCGATGTACCACTGGCGGGAGGTGACGATCTCGAGGGGCTTGTCGCCCTTTTCGAAGAACTTCACGGGGTGCTGGATGGCACGCGGCTCGCCGTCCATGACGCCCGCCTCCTGCAGCAGCTCCACCATGCGCTTTTGTGCGGAAAACACGGTCATGCCAGCGATTTCTGCATAGGCGGCGAGGCCAGCCTCGGAGTCGATCCCCGTGGGAGCGTCGGACAGCACTCGGCCGTCGTGGCCCAGGATGGAACGGACCGGGAGGTCGAGCTCACGCCACCAGATCACGTCGGTGACGTCACCGAACGTACAGATCATGGCGATGCCGGAGCCCTTGTCTGGCGACGCCAGACGGTGTGCCACGACGGGCACCTCGACACCGAAGATGGGGGTGCGCACATGCTTGCCGAACAGCGGCTGGTAGCGCTCGTCGTCCGGGTGGGCGACGAGGGCCACACACGCGGCCAGGAGCTCGGGGCGGGTGGTTTCGATCCACACTGACTCGAATGAGCCGGTGGCCTCTTCCATGTCCGCGGCAGGCTCGAATGCGAGGCGGTGGTAGGCGCCGGGACGCTCCCGGTCCTCAAGCTCGGCTTGGGCGACAGCGGTGCGGAACGTCACGTCCCACAGCGTGGGGGCCTCGGCCTGATATGCCTCGCCACGCTTGAGTGAACGGATGAACGCCTGCTGGGCCACGGCCTGGGAGGACGGTGCGATGGTCTGGTAGGTGCGCGACCAGTCCACCGAGAGTCCTAGGCGACGCCACAGGTGCTCGAACTGCTGCTCGTCCTCTTCGGTGAGGCGTTCACACAGTTCAATGAAGTTGCGTCGGGAAATGGGCTGCTGATCGGCGGCCTTGATCGACTTGCCTTCGCCACCTTCGTGAGGCGGCTCAAAGCCCTCGACGTAGGGGAGGGTGGGGTCGCATCGGACACCAAAGTAGTTCTGGACGCGACGCTCAGTGGGCAGGCCGTTGTCATCCCAACCCATGGGGTAGAAGACCTCACGACCGCACATGCGCTTGAAACGCGCCACGACATCGGTGTGCGTGTAGGAGAATACGTGGCCGACGTGGAGCGATCCCGACACCGTGGGGGGAGGGGTGTCAATCGAGTAGATCTCTTCGCGGGACTTCGACGAGTCGAACCGGTAGGTGCCGGCTTCTTCCCAGGTGTCGTTCCAGCGGTCTTCGAGTCCGTCGACGGTCACTTTGTCGGGGATGCGCGCAGTCATGGGCTCATTGTTCCAGAACTGTGCACCTGTGCAGGAATCCGGGTCGGTCTGACGGCCGATGCCTGTTCAGGAGCAAGGAAAGTGGCGGTAACGAGCCGGTAAACGGTCGTTTATGGCGAGGGTGGTAGCGCAAGGGCGTGTGGCGTTGCTATGGTCCCTTCCGTGACAGCGGCGAGGGTACGTCCGGAGTTCCTCAAGGCGCTCGAGGACTTTGACATGACAGTGGGCGCGGATCTTAAGCCGCGCCTGCGCGAGATGATCCGCCTGAGGGTGTCTCACATCAATGGTTGTTCCTACTGCATTCGTCTGCACTCTGAGCAGTTGGCGGCGCAGGGAGCATCGCCAGTGCTGATCTCTGCCCTCGCCCGTCCCGTCAAACTGATGCGCCACGATCTGATCTCCGAGGGTGACGCCGCGGCGGTGAGGTTCGCGGAAATCCTCACTGACTATCCCCGCGGGCTGGAAGTCGAGGCGCGTGAGCTGGCAGGGGAGTTCTTCACTCGCAAGCAGTTGGGCGCAATTGTGGAGACCGTTGCCGTCACCAATGCGTGGAACAGAGTGACGCGCGGCACGGAGTAGCGACTCTTCCAGGCGTGTCGTGGACGTTCGTCCTGCACGACTGGCATGAGGAGGAGTACCGTCAGGACCATGGTGCGATTCTTGTGGAACACTCTGACCAACCTCATCGCTGCGGTCGTCGGCCTGTGGGTCGCTGACTACTTCGTGGACGGCTTCGACACTCAGTTGAGCGGCTTCATTGTCGCCGTGCTGATCTTCGTGGTCGCCCAGGCCCTGTTCTCTCCCTTCATCTTCAAGATGGCAGTGAAGTACGCGAAGGCGCTGCAGGGCGGTGTCGCCCTGATCTCCACCTTCGTCGCACTGCTCCTCACGACGATCTTCACCGATGGCCTCACCATTGACGGTGTGACCGCCTGGTTGCTGGGAACGGTGATCGTGTGGCTCGCCTCGGCGCTCGCAGGCTGGATCCTCTTGACCTTCCTGCTGAAGAGCAAGATCGACGGCAAGGACTAGGTCCTCTCCGACTTCGCAAGGAAGGCCCGCTTCACTGTTGTGGTGAGGCGGGCCTTCGCCATGCGCGGGGTGAGGCTAGTCCGTGAGGTTGGTGAGCATCGTCTCCATGACGGCGACCGCGGTCGCGTAGTCCTCGTTGGTGACACCGGAGGCTGCGCGCTCGTGAATGTCCTCAATGTCGGAGTGCAGACCCTCGAGCGCTTCCTGGCCGTCCGCGGTGATCGTACGACCGTCGCTACCGTCCGTGGCCCAGTGGCCTGACATCAAACCCGTCCACGCCTCGGTGAGGGTGGCAGGTCCTAGCTGCGCGGGCATGCGAGCCTCGACCTCCTCCCATGTCAGCGGGTGATCCGCATGTGCCAAGACAGACAGCATCAGGAACTCCACCCGAGTGGTGGAACGGTCCGCAAGTGCCTCATCAAAGGCGTGGCTTAGCGCAGCTTCGAGCTGGCGTACCAGGGCGTCAAGGCGGCTCGAGGATGCAGAAGGGGTGCTCATCACCTCAGGCTACTTCCGTGTCTACGTTGTCGCCTGGCGGTCGTCGGGATCTGCCTTTGGTACTGGGGTGTCGGACATGACATCGGTAGCCATCAGGTCTGCGACCTCATAGACACCCACGAGCACCCGATCAGCTCCCAGTTCCTCGAGATAGGCCACATCGGTGTCGCCGTGGCCGCGGGCAATCACGCGCGTGTCAGGGCTGAGCTTCTTGATCTTGGAGACAATCGCGCCCGCATTCAAAGGATCGTGAATGGCGACCAACACAGTGGTGGCTTGTTCGAGCCCCGCGGCCTTCAGCACCTTGGAGCGCACTGCATTGCCCAAGATGGCTTGCTGGCCGTCCTCCCTCAGTGCCTTCACCACATTTTCGTCGTCCGCAACCACCACCGTGGGCACACCTTCCTGCCACAGGGTGGTCGCCACACGCGTACCGACCCTGCCAAAGCCCACCACCATCACATGCTCAGGGCCGCTGTAGGCCTGGACGGCATCGGCGTCTCCTTCGACATCTCCACCGGGGAGGTCCGGATCGTGAGCGTCACGGTAGAAGCGGCCAGCCCAAGCGAACAGCAAGGGGTTCAGCATGATCGACAGGATTGCGCCGCCCAGGACCAGGTCTTGGGCGTCCTGGGGAAGGATCTCGTACTCGCCACCCAGGGTCACCAGAATGAAGGAGAACTCGCCAATCTGGGCGAGCGACACCGCAACCACGAGTGACATGCGCCGCGAGTACTTCATGATGCGGACCAGGCCAAAGGCGACCACAGTCTTACCCACCACGATGACGAGAGTCGTCACCAGGAGCGCGACGGGCGCTTCAAGGACGATGCGCCAGTCCACCAGCATGCCCACGGACACGAAGAACAGGACCGCGAACGCGTCTCGCAGGGGCAGGGAGTCTTCAGCAGCGCGGTGGGACAGGTCGGATTCACGCATGATCATGCCGGCAAAGAACGCGCCCAAGGCGAACGACACTTCGAAGAGCCACGCGGCGCCCACAGCGACACCCATGCCTATCGCCAGGACAGAAAGCGTGAAGAGTTCCCGCGATCCCGTGTCAGCGACTCTGGCCAGCAGCCAGGGGATCACGCGTTTGCCCACAATGAGCATGAGCGCAACGAAGATCGCGACACGGAGGATGGTCCACGCCAGCTCGCCCACGATGGCACCGGGGCTGTTGGCGTCCACGGCCAGGACAGGGATCACCACAAGTGCGATCACCATGGCGAGGTCCTCAACGATCAGCCACCCCACCGCGATGTGGCCTGCGCGCGTATCCAACAGTTGCTTGTCCTCAAGCGCGCGCAGCATGACCACGGTTGAGGCAACGGAAAGCGCCAGACCAAAGAGCAGCGATGCCCCCAGGCCCCAGTCGAGCCACAGCCCTACGCCGGTGCCGAGGGCGGTGGCTGCCGTCATCTGGAGGACGGCGCCGGGGATGGCGACCTTCTTGACGGCAAGGAGGTCCTTGAAGGAGAAATGCAGTCCCACGCCGAACATCAGCAGGATGACGCCGATCTCCGACAACTCGTATGCAACGTCCGTGTCGCCCACAAATCCGGGGGTGTAGGGGCCAATGAGCAAGCCTGCGGCGAGGTATCCCACGATGGGGGACAAGCGCATCTTCTGGGCAAGGAAGCCGAAGACGAAGGCCAGCACCAGACCGACGGCCATGGTCGTCAGGAGAGGGGCGTGGTGCAACATTGGGACATTCTACGTGGCCCTTTGTTGTGGCCCGGGTCGAATCCGGGCCTACCGCCGGTCGCGGTTGCTAGCCAGTGATCCGGTTGAGGTAGTCGTCAATGAGGGTGGCGCGCTCTTCCAGGTGGGCGGCCAGCGCCTCGCGCTCGGTGTCCGTGAGCGGGCTGTCTGTCACTTCTGCCCAGGAGTGGAGGTTGGCAGTCGCCGTGTACAAGTGTCCGTACCCTTCGGGCACGCCGCCAGATGAGGGCATGTCCAGTAGGACTTGCCACATTGTCACCAGCGGGTACCACTCCATGGTGGGGGAGACATCGGGTGCGCGTTCGCCTTCCGCAAGCCAGGCCGGCTCAGCAAGTGCGAGGTGCTGGTTGAACCACACCACCGGGTCGGATCCGTGCTGGAGGTACACCACCTTCGTGTCTCCCCACACGGGCCCATTGCCGGGCGCTAGTCCCTCTTCGTTCGCGAACCTGACGGTGCGTCCGTTGTTGAAGACTGGCAGTGCCGCTGGGGAGTCAGGATCCCGGTCGCGGGTGAGTTCAAAGTGAACTTCGTTGAGGAAGGGCGGGCCTGTCATGAGGGCGCCGTCGATCGGTTCGTTGAGAATCTCGATACTCGACAGCACTGCTTCGATGCCTGTGGTGCCCAGGGACAGTCCGTAGAGGTACAGACGGGGGCGGTCCGCATCGGGGAGGGTTGACCAGTAGTCGTGGATGGTGCGGAACATCACGCGCGAGGTCTCTTCCACCTCCTCCTGGTCCGCGAGCAGCGAGATCCACGACGGGAGGTACGAGTACTGTGCTCCCGCGATTGCGGTGTCCCCGTTCCACAGGTACTCAAGCGAGTCGACGCCGTGGGGGTCCAGATAGCCCGTTCCGGTGGTGGTGGCGACCACCAGGACTTCCCGATCAAACGCATCGGCCCGGATGAGTTCGTCCAGCAGCAGGTCCGCACGTTCTTCTAATGTGTCAGCGGAGCGCAGGCCCACATAGGCGCGGATGGGTTCGCGTGCTCCGCCACCCATGGCGGCGTCGATGTCGTCTGCGGTGGGGCCGGTCGACACGAAGGAGCGGCCTTGACGGCCCAGGTCTTCCCACGCCATGAGCGACTCAGGTGACCCCGACTTGAGGGTGTCCAAAGGCTGCGAGGCTCCGGGGTTGGTGTCGAGGTCGCGGCCTGAGAACGCCCAGTTCGAGACGGTGAAAAACGCGTTGACGAACGCACCCGATGCCACCCACCACAACAGGGACCCGAGCACCACGGCGACGACCGCTACTGCGAGGCGCCGGGGGAGAAACCTGTCCACGATGTTGTCTGCCCAGCGGAACAGGGTGCGGATGCTGCGGCCCACGATCAGCAGCGCGGCGGCTACCAGGGTGGCAACGATGACGATCACGGGCCATACCCACGGTGATAGCGGGTCCAGTCCAAAGCTGGCGCGGGTGTCGTTTTGCCATCCCACGTAGGCCCACACGGCGAAGCCTGTTTGCAACGCGATCGCACCGAGCGACACGATGAGCAGGAGTGCCCGAACCCAGCCCCGCGCCGCGGGGACGGTCAAGAACCGCGCCACTGCGTACAGCGCCACTCCGATGGCGTACCCCACGGTGAAGGTGACGCCCGAGTTCAGTCCTTGGATCCAGCCTTCGCGGGGCAGGAGGGACGGTGTGAGGGAAATCGAGAAGAAGTACAGCCCTACCACGAGCCCCACGCCAGAGAAACTCAGTTGCGTGATCCCGGGGGCCTTGGGGCGTGCCGTGTGTGGTTGTGTGAGGCGTGTCATGGCTCGCCTCATGGGGCCCGTGGACATGGCACCTCCTCGCTACTTGTGAGGCTAGCCCACGGTTCCTGGCGGGGCTGTACCGACACTGAGGATTCGGGGGCCGATGCTCAGGCCGGGTCGCGTACCAATGGTTGTGTCATGCAGTGGGCGCCGCCACGCCCGCGGCCAAGTTCTGCGCCCACAATTTCGAGGACATCAATACCGGCGGCGCGTAGTGCGCTGTTGGTTTGGGTGTTGCGGTCGTACGCCACGACCACGCCGGGTTCGAGCGCGAGGATGTTGTTGGCGTCGTCCCATTGCTGACGTTCAGCGGCGTAGTGATCGCCGCTGGTTTCGATCAGTGTCAGGTCCTTGGCGCCGATGGCCTGGGCGAGGACGTCGGTGAAGAGCCCGGCCTCTTCCCGGACGTCGAGGTCCATGGGCTTGTGGCCGGGGTAGATGGAGTACGTCTCGATGTGGTCGGTGACGGAGGGGAACACCGTAGCGACGGTGGGGGCGGCGAAAGTGATGACGGTGTCGAGGTGCATCGCGGACCGCATGCGTGGCAGTTTTGCGACCACGATGCGGTCTGCGGCGCCGGCGGCGAACAGTTCGGTCGAGACTTGGGTGATGGCTTGCCGGCTGGAGCGCTCTGACATGCCCATGAGGACCACGCCGTTACCCAGCGGCATCACGTCGCCACCTTCGAGCGTGGCGAGCCCGTGATCGAACTCGGGGTCTCCCCACCACGTGGTGACCTTGTCGACGAACATGGGGTGGAAGGTGTAGATGGCCTTCATTACCAGGGTTTCTGCGTGGCGCGCAGGCCAGTACAGGGGGTTGAGGGTGACGCCGCTGTAGATCCAGCTGGTGGTGTCGCGGGTGTACAGGGTGTTGGGCAGAGGTGGCATGAGGTAGTCGCGCATGCCGGACTCTTCGCGGACCAGTGCCACGGAGGCTGGGGTGAAGTCGCCGGGCAGGTCGCCGGTGGAGAGGCCTCCCAAGACGTAGCGGGCAAGGTCTGCGGGCGTGAGTGCGTCCAGGAAGGCGCGTACGTCTTCGACGAGTCCCAGGCCCACTTCATTGGGAGTGATCTTGCGGTCCAAGAGCCACGCACGTGCGTGCGGAAGCGCAAGGATGTCTGTCAGCAGTGAGGTCAGCTCGGCCACATCGATGTCGCGGGCGCGCATGAGGTCCACAAACTCGGCGTGGTCGCGTTCAGCGTTGTCGACCCACATGACGTCGTCGAACAGCAGGTCCGGCGCGTTGGAGGGCGTGAGCCGGTAGTGAGCCAGTCCGGGCGAGCACACCAGGACTTGATGGAGTTTGCCAACCTCTGAGTGCACCCCAAAGTCTCGTGGCAGGGTGCCTACCAGGGTCTCATTCATGCCCACCTCCCAGCGGTGACGAGGTAACTCGACGCTATCAAGACCGGGGGCTTTGGCTCCAATGCCGTGCGGTCGCGCGACCAAAGTCGCACGGTGGTCCAGCGTGGAGGTACTAGCGTGAGCAGCATGGGATTGTTCTCGCGCAAACGCCGCCGCACTGAGCCGTATGGACTGTGGTCGGATGATGCGCAGCAGTGGGAGACATTCCTGGCGCGAGGAGCCGATGCTGGCGCTGAGCGGAACTTGGAAGTGTCGCTGTCCTTCGCAAACGAAGAAGGGGCGCGAGCCGCTGCCAAAGAGCTAGGACAGTTGCGGGAGCCGGGGGAATTGGTGCCGCCAAGTCATGGCGTGGAGGAGTGGGGGATCCTGCTGTACCGGCGCGATGCGGTGATGGTTCCGGACGTGTTGCGGGAAGCGATTGACGTGGGGGAGCGGATTGCCGAGGCTCACGGCGGTGAGTGTGAGGGGTGGACCGCGTTCTACACGGCTGAAGAAAAGGCTGCGTGGGGTGTGGAGCTGCTCGACGGCTTGTAGGCGTTCCGCGACGTGTAGGCGCTTGGCGTGTGATGGTGGCAAGCGCTGAGGTGAGCGCTGCTGTTAGCGGATGCCGACCGCGCGCTGTGCGTTGATGGTGCGGACCTGCGACGGCAGGGTGAACAGGTCCACCCACCAGCCGATGGTGAACACTGCGCCCGTGAAGAGGTAGAGCACGCCTCGCCCCACCTTGCCCATGTAGAACTGGTGGATGCCCAGAATGCCCAAGAAGAACCACAGGAGGTAGGCCACTGCGAGCGACTTGGGCTTGTAGATGTAGGCGACGCTTGAGTGCGGTGCGTTCATCCTTTGAGGGTACTCCTGGGCTGGCGTGGTGGGAGTGACGTTTGTCCCTCGCTCACGACCTGATGGGGTGTGGTGGGCTGCGTCATTCTCGAATGTGGGATAAATGAAGGTGAATTGTTGACTCTTGAGACAAAGTGCCTCTCTGATGCCCCTGATAACGCTTACATTTGGTTATCGAAACGATGTAACAGGGTGATTCTCTCTCCTGTGAGTCTTATCTGAGTAAATTCTCAGGAACATTTCCCTAGCGTGGCTGGCCATGGGACATGTGCTGCATGTGTGGGAGGGAAAGATCCCCTCCGGACGCGACGAGGCGATCCGTGAGTTCTACGGACTGGCCTGCGAGCACCTTATGAACGAGGTGGCTCCTCCAACGCCCGCAATCCGGGCGTTTCTGCTAGACCTACTCGACGTATGGCCCGAACGGCCCTCACGTCGCGGTGGCATCGAGGTTGATCGTGGAAGCCCGTGGAAGTGGCCCGCGAGCACCAGCGCGAGTGGACCGGTCTGGCGCTGCCAGGCAGTGTTTCCCCGCGCATCTGTCTCGACCTACGTGGTCGCAGCGATTGCTGAACGTCACGGTCTGGCCTGGCATGACCCGCAGCCGCGCGAGCTCCAAGCTGCGGTCCGACCCATCTGGGAAGCGCCTCACACGCCCCTCTTCGCTGAGGCCGCGCTCCCCGCATAAACGCAGTAGTGTCCGCCCCAGTGTGGTGGGGCGGAGCCGGGTACGGCACACCCGATGACGGTGTTCGCACGAGGCTGAGGGTCGCCTTGCGAACGGTACTTCACTCACTCACTGTCAGCGGAACAGACCCGGTTTGCGTCGGTCGGCCATTGGGGAATGGCCGGCCGACGCTCCACGATCTCTCCTTGAAGGATTAGTCTGCAAACGACAGACGCGGTCCTTTTTGGGAGGCAATAGCGATGGCAGTTCATTGGCGCACTGTGGTGTCGCGGCTCGCATCCGCAGTGTGGTTCCGAGCGGTACTCTTCACGGTCGGCGCGGTAGCGGTGGTGGCCCTGGCCTGGTGGCTTGGCCCCACCCTCGATGACGCCGTCGATGTGGAGTTCGGTCAAGACTCGGTCAGCCAAATCCTGCAGATTTTGGCCACCAGCATGCTTGCCGTCACCACGTTCTCGCTGACCGCAATGATCTCCGCCTACGCCGCCGCCGCACAAAGCACCACCCCCCGTGCCACTCAGCTTCTTGTCGAAGACCCCACCTCTCAGAACGCACTCTCGACGTTCCTGGGCGCGTTTGTCTTCGCCGTCGTGGGCATCATCGCGCTCGCGACCGACATCTTCGGCGACGGTGCCCGGACCATCCTGTTCATCGCGACCCTTACCGTGGTGGTCATCGTGGTGATCACCCTGCTGGGCTGGATTCACCACCTCACCGAGTTCGGACGGGTGCCGGACATCCTCGACCGTGTGGAAGCCGCCGCGACCGCCACTGCGTGCGACTACGCTCGCCGCCCGCGACTGGGAGGGCAGCCCGCTGTCGTCGTTCCTGAACACGCTGTGCGCATCGTGGCTTCGCGCCCCGGCTGTCTCACGGGCGTCGCTCTTGACGAACTCAACTCCTGGGCGCGACGGGTTGACGCCCATGTGCACCTGGCCGTGCTTCCCGGTGTGACCGTCGGCGCCGCAGAAGTGGTGGCGTGGGTCGAGTCCTCCGCGACTCTCACCAACGACGAACTCGCCACGGTCAGTCGAGCCTTCCTGGTAGAACCGCACCGCACCTACGAACAGGACCCGCGCCTGGGACTAGTCGCTCTCGCCGAGATCGCGAGCCGCGCACTCTCGCCCTCGACCAACGACCCCGGCACCGCCATCGAGGCACTCAACGCAATGGAGCGAGTGTTCACGCGAGTCATGGAGACAGAGCCTGAATCCGGGGTCCGCTATGACCGGCTCTACGTGCCCGAACTGGCCTTCGACGACCTCGTGGAAGACGGGTTCCGGCCCATTGCCCGCGACGGTGCGGCCCTTGTCGAAGTGGGACTACGTCTCCAGCGGGTCGTGGCGCACCTCATGGTGCGCGCCACCGCCCAGGAACAAGAGGTCCTCGCGGGTGCTTCACAGCGTGCGCAGGCGCGGGCACTGGCCGCCCTCACCGACCCTGGCGACCAGCGACTAGTGACGGAAGCCGCGGAACGGGCCCGAGCATCGGCCCTTACCCTGCCCGAAGACGACCGCTAGGCCGGGTCCTTGCCGGGATTGCGGATGCCCCACCACGAGACCAGGCCACCCACTGCCATCAGCGCGGCAGTGGTGACCGTGGCACGTTGATAGCCCTCGAGGTCGAGCGTGCCACCCACGATGGTGCCGATCAGCGCGACCGCGATGAGCCCGGCGATGCGGGAGATCGCGTTGTTGGTCGCGGACGCGATCCCCGAGCGTTCGGGCTCGATCACCGACAGGATGGCGGACGTCAACGGAGACACTGTCAACGTCAGGCCCAAGCCAAACACCACGATGCCGGGGAACACCTGCCACCAGTAGTGGAAGTCCTCACGCACCAACAGCATCAGGGCCGCGCCCACAGCCATCACGAGCGGCCCCGCAGTCATAAAGATGCGGGGACCCCACCGGCCCGCCCACGCACCCACGCGTGAACTGAGCGCAATCATGATCAGCGTGATCGGCAAGCTCGCCAGCCCGGCCGCGGTTGCTGAGAGTCCCGCCTGTTCTTGGAGGTAGACGCCCAGGATGAAGCCGTTCAGCGCCAACGCTCCGTAAACCAAAGCCGTGGTGACGTTTCCCCACGCAAAGTTCCGCACAGTAAACATGGTCAGCGGCAGCATGGGGCGCGGCACCTTCGCTTGGCGGACCAAGAAGGCCATGAACGCGACGACTCCGACTGCTGCGGGAATCCAGACTTTGGGATGACTCCAGCCCAGGTTCGGCTGCTCAATGAACGCAAACACAATGCCGCCCAGGCCTGTGACGCACAGCAGCGCGCTGAGGTAGTCGACGTAGGCCTGCGGGTGCCGCACGTCCCGCTGCTGCGTGCGGGTGAGCAGCCACAACGTCACCGCAATGGGCACCACGTTGATGAGGAACGCCAATCGCCACGACCACAGATCCACGAACAGCCCGCCGACCACCGGGCCCGCCACCATCGCGCCGGAGGTCATGGCCGTCCACGTGCCAATGGCTTTCGCTTGCGCGGCGCCACGGAACGTGGAGGTGATGAGGGCGAGCGAACTGGGCACCAGCAGGGCTCCGGCCATGCCTTGAAGGAGTCGCGCGCCAATGAGCAAGCCGGCGGTGGGGGCGAGCGCGATCGCTACCGACGTGACGCCAAACCCGATCAGTCCCCATCGCATGACACGCAGACGCCCGTATGAGTCGGAGACGGACCCTGCGACCAAGATGAACGCACCGAGCGTGATGAGGTACGCGTCCACGGTCCACTGTTGTGTGGTGATACCTCCCCCCAGCTCATCGACGATGGCGGGCAGGGCGACGGTCACGACGGTGCCGTCGAGGAAGGACACGAAGCTCGCCAAGATGGCGATCCACAAAATCACGCGCTGCTCACGCGCAAGGTCCACGATCCCCGTTGCTGCGGTGGATGCCGGGGATGCATCCTGTTCGCTTGACACCGTTCCAGGCTACGACGGTGCCGACGGGTTACAGGAGTTCGCCGATCATTCGGGCGGCACGGTGGGCGCCGTCGGTGGCCACGTCGAGGTAATCCGGCGTGGAGGACAGCAGGTCGTGGATGGCGGACGCGACCGCCGCTGGGGTCAAGCTGTCGTAGTCCATGCGCATTCCCGCCCCGTAGCGTTGCAGCCTGGCGTGGACGTGAACGTTTTGCTCAAAGTGGTCCCGCAACGGCACATAGATGAACGGCACCTTGGCGGCGGTGAGTTCCATGGTGGTGGTCAGGCCGCCCTGCACAATCGCCACGTCGCAGGCTGCCAGCCAGCGGTATAGCCGGTCCACATACGAGTGATACTCGACGCCGTCGACGTGGGGCAGCGTCGCGGGATCGATGCGTGGGCCTGTCACGACCACCATGCGGAGCTGGGGGATTGCGGCACGGGCTTGTGGGGCGGCCGCGACAATGCGCTCGATGAGCCGCCGCCCCACGCCCGTTCCTCCCACCGACACCACGCACACTAGTTCTGTGTCCTTGAAGCCGATGCTGGCGCGGAGTTTGTCGCGGTCGCCCAGGTTGCGAGGGTCGAACCCGGTGACGTACCCGGCGAAGTCGAAGTGGGCTTGCGTCCACTCGCGAATCCCGGGCAGGCCCGGTCCCAGCGTTCCGGGCGCAATGTCTTCCGGGTCTCCCACAAACACCGCACGATCGCGTAAGTGAGGATGCCGGTCAATGTGCTCGATCATTTCGAGGTTGTAGTCCGCGGTGACTGCTGCTTGGCGTTCACCTCCGGCTGGCATGGGCACAAACCCCACAAAGTCCGTGAGCCAAGCGAACTGGGCGCGTTTGAGTGAAGGGTTTTCGTGGAGGTGATGGTCCGTGTCCCAGGCCTCGTCGCCGATGACGAGGTCGTAGCCGCCTTCCGCCACCGCCTCGTTCATGATGTGGAAGTTGTGCACCAGTACGTCGTTCATGTCGCGTACGGACTCGAATGCATCGAGCGCGTGGTCGCCACAGTCTGCTTCAAAGCGCGCGGACTCGCTCGCCAGAAGCGCAGAGGCGGGATGGATTCGATGCCCACTTGCCTCCAGCACGCGGGTGACAGGGTCCTGCGCGAGCCAGTCGATGGTGAGGCCCGGATGGCTGGCCTGAAGCGATTCCGCGATGGCGACGTCGCGCCGGGCATGTCCCAAGCCGATGGGTGAGGACAAGTACAGCACCTTGCGCCGGTCCGATGCCGGGGCTACGTATGCGCTGCTGTGGAGGGTGGGCCGAGAGGGAGCGCCGGTGACCTCAGCGGCGAAGTCGTGGACCAGGTGATTGAAGAGCACGGGGAAGCGGGCGTTGACGGGGTGGTCGGCACCGGGGACAGTGTGAAGAGTGGCCTTCGGCATGGTTTGCGAGAGATACACGGAGGCCTGATAGTCGGTGTTGGTGTCGGCATCGCCATGGATCAGCAGGGTGGGAACCTGGCAGGTCGCCAGGCGGTCGTACCAGTCGTCCACGTCCAGGTCCCAGCTGTCCTGGATGCTCCACCAGGGGATCTCCGGAACCTGTTCGGACGCCCACTCCATGCCCTCGTCAACAATCTTGGTGGAGTGCGGATCGCTGTTGATGGTGGTCATGAACCAGTGCAGGAAAGACTCCCAATCGCGGTTCCACCAGCGCAGGTCAAAGCTGGCCCACTCCTGGGGTGGGTCGCCCGAGTCTGGATCCCAGGGCGCGGGCTCGGGGCGCCCTGGGGGTGCACCGAATCGTGGATGGCCCGCCGCAAGCGGGACGGCACCGTGGAGCCGTTCAGGATGGAAGGCGGCCAGCAGCAACGCCAGCGAGCCGCCCGCGGAAAACCCCACCGCCACCGCGCGTTCGGTCTGCGTGGCGTCCAACACTGCCAGCGCATCGGCCATCCTGTTGGCGTGGCTGTAACGTTCGGGACGCATCGGCTTGGATGACTGGCCTGTGCCCGCGGCGTCGTAGCGCACCACACGGAAGTGGCGTGCCAGGTAGGGGACCTGCCCCTTCCATTGGCGTGAGTCGATGATCTCCCAGGTGGGCAGCAGCAGGATGGTGGGCGCGTCGCGTTCGTAGATCTCGACATGGATGTCTGCGCCATCGCGGTGCGCGACTCCCGTGGTGGTCGGTTCCGTGACTCGCATGATCAAAACTCCACGTAGGCCGCGGCGTGCGCTTGGGCGATCAACGGTTCCAGCGCGCGCAGGGCCTCGCGGATGGGAGTGGCCGCACCTTCCTGTCCCATCAGCAGCATGGTCTCGGCCCCCAAGAACACCGCACAGATCAAGGCGGTGACATGAGCGGGGGAGAGTGGACCGAGTGGTAAGCCACGCTCGTAGTGGTGACTGAGAGCCTGGCGAATCAGCTCAGCCCAGCGATCCAGCATGGTCCGCACTTGCGTGCGCAGTTCGGCATCCGAGTAGCCCGCCGTGATCATCTCCTGCAAGACCCTCACATACCCGGACTCCAGGTCTTCATCTAGGTAGTCGCAAGCCTTGCGCCACTGCACGTCGAAGGGCTCATTGCCCGCAAACATGGCGGCCTGCCGCGTCACGAGTCTGTCGTTCTCCGCCGCAAACATGGCGAGCATCAAGCCGCGCTTGGAGCCACAGTGATAGTGAATCTGGGACAAAGGCACCTGCGCGGCGGCCGCGACCTTGCGAGTGGAGACCGCAGCGGCACCCTCCGTGAGGACAATGTGGCGGCACGCCTCAAGGATGCGCGTCAGAGTGTCGTGGGGAAGTTCTTTGGTCATGGCGGGGACTCCATGGTGGTGCTTCTTGTTCGGTCGTTCGACCGAATTCTGTTGACGCTACGCCTGGCGAGCGCCGCCGTCAAGAGGAACGGTCGCGGAGCTTCCCGCTCGAGTCGATCAGTCCGCGCTCGTGGAGCTGCGCAATGTACTTCGCCTGACCGCGTTCACCCTTGCCGCGGAACAACGGCATGACGCGGGGCAGCAGGTTGGGGGCGAGTAGCGCCGCCCGGACAAGCCACGACTCGCTGGGCTTGGGGTATGCCTCCAGGCGCGGGCGGTCCAGCAGCCTCACCATGGTGGACGCCACGTGCTCAGGGGTTTGCGGAGGGTCTTGGAACTGGAACGCGTTGCCGCCGTCGAGCGCCTCTTGCTGCAACATGCGGGTGTCAGTGGCGGAAGGAAGCACCGACGACACCGCGATGCCCTTGTCCCGCAAGTCCAAAGCGATCGACAGCATCGCGCCACGCAACCCGTACTTGGATGCCGTGTAGATGGGCGTCTCTCCCAGCGGGAAGATCGCGCCCAGCGAGACCACGGTGATGACACGCGGATCGGGTGCCGCGTGCAGGAGCGGGATAGCAAGCCTGGTCATCATGAGCGGCGCGTGGAGGTTGACAGTCAACTCCCAGTCGATGGAGTCCACGGAGCGTTCATCGAACCGTTCAGCGGACGTCATTCCCATTGAGTTGATGAGCACATCGATGCGTCCGTGCCGTGACTCGATCACGGACAAGATGCGTTCAACCTCCTGCCGCTGGGTGAGGTCCCCCGTCAGAATCTGATGATCGCCGTCTCCGAGCATCGCCCGCACCGTGTTCGCTGCCGACGCACGCAGGTCCACGATCACGACGGTTGCGCCCCTGGCCGCGACCTGTTGTGCCACCGCCGCGCCGATGCCCCCACCGCCACCCGTGACGACCACCACCTTGCCGGCGCCCTGCCACGGAGCGCGCCGGGCACGCACAGACCTGCCGGACTGGTTGGCGCCTGCAGTCACGGCAGCTCCCAACCCATCCGTTTTGCCACCATCCTGAGGTAGCGCTGCATCGCATGACTATCGACATACCCCTGATGCCTAGGGCTATCCACAAACCTGATGCCACCGCTCAAGTCAGGCGAGTCCTCCGCGACGTGCCGTTCAAAAGCCGCCCAGGCATCGGCCCTATGATGCCGATCCCAGATGTGGGAGGCGACCATATGCGCCAACATGTCCATCAGCCTGTACGCGCCCGAGTTGGTCTCCACAAAGCCCAGCCCGTACAAGCCAGGGTTCCTGCTGAAAGCAGTCAGATACAGGTCCGGATGTTGAGGGTCGCCAAAGAGATCCTGCGCGTACGGCACCGTGTGGCGGTAGCCCGTGGCCAACAAGATCAGGTCAAAGTCCTCAGTGGTGCCGTCCGTGAAAGTGACCGTAGAGCCGTTGGCGCTCGCGATCGCGGGACGTGCCGTGATGTCGCCGTGGCCCAGGTAGTGCAGGAGCTGGTCGTTCAAGATGGGGTGGGTTTCGAAGAGTTTGTGGTCCGGCTCTTGGAGGCCCAGGCGAGTGACATCGCCGTTGATGATCCGCAGCATTCGGCCGAACACGGCTTGCTCCGTTGACATGGGAAGGGTGGGGCCGGCTTGCGCAAACACGTCCACCGGCATGCCAAAGATGTGTTTAGGAATGAACCAGTAGCCGCGGCGCATAGAGATTTCTGCGTGGTCCGCGGTGCGCGCCGCATCACACGCAATGTCACAACCCGAGTTACCTGCGCCAACGATCAGGACACGCCGGCCCGTGAACTCACTGGGGTCGCGATAGGTGACGGAATGGCGGACCTCGCCAGTAAAGCCGGGAACCTCGATGATGGTGGGATCCCACTGCACCCCGCTGGCCGCAATCACCTGATCGTAGGTGCGCTGGGTCCGGGCTCCTGCTGCGGTGTCCCCAGCCGATGCCGAGGTGAAGGTGACGGTGTAGCGCCCGGCCTTGGTGCGCGTCACCTTGGTGACAGTGGTGCCAAAGGTGATCCGCTCCGTGAGGCCGTAGTGGTCCGCGAAGGCTTGCAGATACGCGAGGATCTGGCGGTGGCTTGGATAGTCCGGATAGCCCTCCGGCATAGGGAAGCCGTGAAAGTTGCTCAGAGTCTTTGAACTGATGAAATGGGCCGACTCATACATAGGGGAGCCAGGGTTCTCGATATCCCACAAACCGCCAGCGCTGTGATGGCGTTCCACCTGGTCATACGGAAGGTCGTGTTCCTTGAGGGCGCGCGCTGCGGCAAGGCCCGCAGGTCCCGCTCCGATGATCAGCGTGGTGGGCAAGGTCGCGTCCGCCATGGATCCTCTTTCTCAACGTTGAGATTTGCTCCACTGTAGGCGGTGATGGTGCGGCCGCGAAACACCTGTGGACGCGTGGGATGTGTGGGGTGGCCACTGGGCTCATTGCGCGGCGCGGAGAGCGCATTGAGTGCGCACTCGGTGGGTGGTGAGAGGCGGAGGTAGTGGGGGCCGATGCCCAGTGCGCCCGGGCATCGGCCCTTCTGGGGTTAGGGCTTCAGCAACACCTTGCCCACGCGGCCAGGTGTGGTGGTGGCGAGGGCGGCACCTGCGATATCGCTCAACGGGTACGTGGCCGCCACTGGCAACGTCACCGTGCCGGCCTCAAGCCCAGCGAAGACTTCCTGCATCAGACGCAGCCGGTCGGTGGCGGTCATGCTGGCAGCAACCTTGCTGCCCCAGAACCCGCGGACTGTGGCTTGCTTGAAGATGACCTCGCCCGAACTCAGGACAGCGGTGGGGGAGGCCATCGCACCAAAGATCACGAGCGTGCCGTTCTCCGCAAGTTGCGACAACACATCCCCGGTGGCGTCGCCGCCCACAGAGTCGATGCCCACCTTCAGCGGTGCGCCATCCGTGATCCTGGTGACGCGTTCCTGCCAACCCGGTGCGTCCGTGGCGACCACGCGGTCGATGCCCTGTGAAGCAAGCTCAGCCACGCCATCGGCACGGCGCACCAAGCCGACCACATTGATACCGCGGCCCTTCGCTAGTTGGGCGACCAAGCGCCCTACGGCGCCGTTGGCGGCGTTCTGGATCATCCAGTCGCCCGACTCCAGGCCAAGCGAGTCCAGCAAACTGACAGCCGAGAACGGCATAGATACCACCTGAGCGGCGGCCTCATCGGTGAGTGAATCAGGAACAGGGACAAGGTCCGCGGCATGAGTGATGAACTGCTCCGCCCAGACCCCGAACGTCCCGCCCGTGGCGACACGCTGGCCCACAGCAACAGTGTCAACCTCAGGTCCCACTGCTTCGACGATGCCGACGGCCTCGGTGCCGGCGCGGGCGGGGAGCTCGGGCTTGAAGCCGTAGTCGCCGCTGACGGTGAGGAGGTCATGGTTGTGGATGGGAGACAGGAGTAAGCGCACGCGCACCTGACCTGGGCCGGGCTCGGGAGTGGGAGCTTCTGCTGGTGCCAGGACCGTGCTGGGGTCGCCGAACTGGTGGTGCATCAGGGCCTTCATGGGGACCTTCCTTGTGAGAGATGTATGCCGCAGCGCACCCGAGTCAGGCGGCCGCAGCGATGGGTTGTCCCTACCGAACGCGTGGGTCAAGGCGCCCATTCCGTGTTGCGCCAATGGCGTAAGGGTCCGTGTGCGAGAACTCTCAGACAGCGGTGCTACCTTCGAGACTCCAACGAGTGCGGCAGAGGGGGATGTGCGGTGGGGGAACTCGTCTCGATGGTGGGCTCCGCAGTGGTGTTGGCCAGCCTTGCCAGAGTGCTACTGGTTTATGTCGTGGCACGAGTACGGCTCACCGACATTGTGGGGTGGATCGCGGGCTCAGGTTTCGCGTTGGTGACCTGGAACAACCTCGCTGCCGGCATGGGCGGCTGGGCCGTAGCAGGGCTAGGCATGACGCTGATTGCCGCAGGAGTCCTCACCGGACGTAGCGTGCGAAGAATGCGTGAGGATCCCGAGCACGAGTTCGTTGGAATCTTCCTGCTGGGAAAGCCGCCTCACGGAATCAAGAACTGGCTTGGATACCAGCGGAACTGAGGGCCTGTCTAGCTCCACGTGGTGGAGCGGCGTGCGATCTCAAACACGGCATCGGCTTCTTCCTCGCTGAAGACGCGTGGTTGGCGTCTGAACCACGTTTCCCAGTGGGTGCGCTGTCAAGCACATGCCAGTTTTTCTTGCGAAGCGCGGTGGGCTGAGGGCCGATGCGCTCTTCGGCCTCCGCACTGGCGCGCCGTGCACCCTCTCGGGTGCGGCTTTCGAACGGCCGGTCTCCTTCCGACGCATGTCAACGCTGGGACTCTCGCGGCGAGATCAGGGCCTTCACCGCGACGGTCTGGCAAGGTTGTGTCATGCAGGCAGGTGCGACAACGCTCGAGGCTCTTTTCGCGGACGGGCAGGAGTACATCATTCCTGCTTTTCAGAGGCCCTACGTGTGGTCCGAAGACGAGCAGTGGGATCCGCTGTGGACTGATATCGAGAACTTGGCGAATCGTTTACTCGAAAGCCAGCGAGCTCGGACACGTTCAGCGCCGGTAGGTACCCACTACCTCGGTGCAATCGTGTCGAAGAGCATTGGTGCTGTTCCCGGTGTTGGCGCCCAGTACTCGGTCATCGACGGGCAGCAGCGCACAACTACTCTGCAAGTTCTCCTCCACGCAGCATGGCAGGTTGTACGTGACCTTGGTCTGAGTGATGATGCGGCAAGACTGGCGTCCGCGATTGGCCGCGGGGGCAAGGCAGACACAGTAGACCGATTGAAGTTGCGTCCCGGGCGCATCGACCGCGCTGCGTTCGAGGCCGCGATGACATCCACTCGACCTGCTGATGTGTCAGGGCAACTGATCGAGGCGCATGACTTCTTCTCCCTCCGTGTACGCGAGTGGATCATGGGGGAAGGTGACACGGCCGGTTCGCCACAAGAAAGTGCAGACGAACGCGCGCGGGCGCTCGTGGACTCACTGTTGACGCGCCTCATCGTGGTAGCCATTGCACTCGATCACGAGGATGACGACCAACTGATCTTTGAGACGCTCAATGATCGAGGGACGCCTCTGCTCGCCGCCGACTTGATCAAGAACCTGGTGTTTCAGTGGGGCGAGGAGATCAACGCCGACACTGAACGATGGGCCGAACGAGTGTGGCTGGAGTTCGATGAGCACTGGTGGCGCACCGAGATTAAGCAAGGACGCCTCTACCGGTCCCGTATCGACATCTTCCTTCAGTACTGGCTCACGATGCGTCTGCGCCAAGAAGTGTTGTCTGACCAGGTGTTCCGTCGTTTCAAGGAGTACGCGGGCGAGTCCTTCACAAGTCCCGTGGTCGCCGACGCTTTCCTTGAGCAGTTGCGGGCCGATGCTCGGACTTTCAGAGGACTGTCGGAGCGCGACCGTGACACGCTCGTCGGCCAGTTCTACTTCCGCGTGATCGAGACTATGGAACTCGCGGCGACAACACCATTGCTCCTGTGGCTGCTCTCCGACAACCATGACGTACCCGAAGAGCAGGTGCAGCGCGGGCTCGCGGCGCTGGAGAGCTGGGTAGTCCGCCGGACCATGCTGATGATGACAATGAAGAACGTCAACCAGGTGATGGTGGCCATGCTCTCCGCACTAGACGAGCGAGCACCCGCTGAAGCAGGTGATGTTGTGCACGAGTTTCTTGGCCGTCAAGAGGCTGACTCCCGTGTGTGGCCGGACGACACCATGGTCCTTGAGCAGTTGCCTGGTCTCAAGTTGTACGGCAACGTCCGGCAGAGTCGTCTTCGAGTTGTACTTGAGGGGATTGAGCTTGCACTGCGGAGTTCCTTGCATGATGGTGTGACACTGCCCAAGGGCCTGGAGATTGAGCACATCATGCCGCGAGAGTGGCGGACGTGGTGGGACTCGACTCCACCCCTCGATGCAGAGGCTGGCGCGGCTCGCGACCGGCGAGTTCACTTCCTTGGCAACTTGACGTTGCTCAACAAGCGTCTGAATGCGTCGGCATCGAATCACCCTTGGCGTGACGACGAACTTGTCCAGACAGAGCGTGGCAGACCAAGGAAAGGTAAGCGAGCTCTCCTGCACGAGTTTGGTGGGCTTCTGCTAACCCGACGCGTCGTGGAGGGGCATCCCCACGAGTGGACAGACGCTGACATCGACGCGCGAGGGCGTGAACTCGCTGAGATCTTCTGCCGCGTATGGCCACGATGACGTGACCCTGCGGGTCCCATGAGCGAGCAAAGTAGGTTGGCCTTAGGAGTAGTTGCGCTGCCAGATGAGGGGACAGAAGTGAAGAGTTCGACGGCATTTGAGACTGTCCACAAGGTCCTCGCGGAAGCAGAGGCAATGGAACGGGATCCAAGTGCGGTTGGTCCACTCACCACGTACTACACGCTTGACGCCTACACGGGCTCGGAGTTCGAGACCATCGGAGGACGTTGGGACGCACCTGAGCATCTCAACGTCATCACGCCGAGCGACCTAGTCGCGCTCGCAACCTTGTCTGTCTCGGTCACTGGACGCGCCGCCACAGAGATTTTGAGCGAACCTTTCCAGGAACAGGCAGTTCGGCTCCTCTCCCAGATCGACGGAGACGTGTGCATAGTCGATGCCAGTGCTCGCGAACTCTTGCTGGAGGACAAGTCCGTTGGCGGCGAACTATGGAGGTTGTTTCGACCCGGCGCCGCGAGTGGACGCAAGAACGTAGACAACTTTGGCCCGGTGCGGACCTCGAAGTTGCTTGCACGCAAGCGGCCAGGGCTTTTCCCCATCTACGACTCTGTCGTCGCCAAAGTCTTGGGCCTGCAGGGGAGTCTCAACCACTGGACTCTCATGCACGAGGTCATGACTGCCAATGGCTGCGAGCTGTGGAACCGTGCTGAGCGTCTAGGTGCTGACGCCGGACTAGGTGCCCACGTGACACCGCTTCGCGTGGTCGACATCGTGTTGTGGATGCACGGAAAGTCAGCCGGCGTCGAAGGTGACCCAGATCAGTAGCGGTGTGGTCGCTTGTATTGGAGTGTTGGATTGTGTGCCCCTACGACAAGGTTGAAGTGTGGCTCATTGACCGGCATTAGGGGGCAACGAAACTTGCTTAGTGCACGTACTCGCGCAAGCTGCCGATCCTGGGACTGAGTCGCGAGCTGCCAGCAGGACTGTGCGGCTGGAGAGTGCTCCGGGGTAGCCTCGAGCGCCCGAAGTAGCGGCGCTGCATCCCGAGATGGTGTTCTGTGCTCCGCTTGCCGCTGTGTGTGCGGCGTTGACTGGCGCTCGGCTGAACACACGGTTCATGGGCGGGCTTCACTTCGGCGGCCCGAACTCGCGACTACAACGTGCCCGCAAGTACGCGCGCCGAGCCGTGTCGAAATGCAGTAAGTAGCGCTATTCGGTCGCTTCAACCCCAGGAGGTGGCATACGTCGCCGAGCAGGCGACACAACGAACCCATCCGGCGTGGGCTTGAAGATCCCCTTTTGAACACGATGTGCTGATTGGAAGGATCGGAGTGACCAGAAGTCAATCTGCGTGACGACGACGTAGTTGTGCTGTCCGCCTCGCACTCGTAGCATGTCGCGCAAGTGCTGCTCCCTCATGGGTGCCCGAATCCGACTGTCTCCGAAAGCGCGGTCATTGCTCTGAATGATGTAGGCGTGGATATCTAGTGCGGCGGACTCAACAAGGGCTTCGAATGTGTGAAGATCCTGGTTCCACTCAGGCACGAAGAGTGCGTCGACGGCACCGCGAAGCTGGGCGCGATACTCAATGTTTGTCAGCTCGCTGCAAACTAGGAGGCCGAAGCGGAAGCCGCCGTGGTCGATGACGCGTGACCTCACGGGGGGTATGGGGGGTGCAACGATCTTTCGCGCAGTGTCCCAGAGACGTCGCTCTTCCCCGGGCGCGGGCCGCTGTTTATTGTGGCGCAGTAAGTAAGTTGCAGGAAACCCGAGGCCTTCGATGGCTAGAGCAGCCCACGCCTGGTTGCGGACCTCATGCGGGCCAGTGTGAAGGTATTCGATACCAGCTATAAGGCTCGTGCCCTTCGCACGCAGTTTCAAGGCAAAGCGGATGAACCAGTCGCGTGGTACCGACAGTTCAGGCAGCACAAGGTAGTCAACCTTTCCTCGCACCGACATCGTTTGGTTGATCACGTCAACGAGTTGCTGGTAACGCACGAGCGAGCGGTTCGGTGGAAGCGCTACCGAAGCAATCCAAGACTGTGGGCTGGTTGCGACCATGCCCACAGCGATGCTCCGCCGTCCGTCTCTCCGTTCGGATGGCACAAAGAGAACGTCGTGCGAGCACCTCCTTGTACAGGTGCTGGAATCCGAACATTGAGATCCGTCGGGGGCGCTCTCGTGAACAAACCTTGGAAGCGAGTCGTCGACCGAGTAACCGCGTGCCGTGATGATCGAGGCAATCACGGCAGAGCGTGCGTCCTCGACAGACAGCCCTGACCCAAACTCATCGGCGAACGCGTAGAGTTCGAGTAGGTTCACGGGGCGGGTTGGGAAGGCGAACGCGACTGGAACTCCTGGCGATGCTCCCATTAATCGTGCTTGTGCTTCCAGCCCCTTCCAGAACTTTGGTGGCAGTATCCTGTAGACGTCGCCGCCGGGATCGACGGCGCTGCGGGGTTGCACAACGCCGTATACATCCCGCGAGAAGTTGCCGATGTCGGAGCGGAAAGCGCGGTGCGCCAGATCTCGGTTGACAAGCAGCGCGTGTGATGTGATCAAGCCTTCGGCCGACAGCTTCACATGTGAGGCTGAGTCCAACTCTCTGAGTGCGAAGTTTATGGATTTGAGTGCCTCATCGTTGATCGCGATTTGGGCGCCGGCGCACAGTGCCTCACGCGATTCATAGGCGAGATGACTGCGCCACAGTCTCCATGTTTCCGACGGGTCGGCATCTTTGGCCCCGGCAACTGTTGCCGTTGCGTCATTCTCGAGCGCCGTACACAGGTCGGCTAGACGGGCGGTTAAGCGCGCGATGACGCCATACTCGCCAACTGCCGCCGCAAGCTTGATGATTCTGGGATAGTACGAGGCAAGCTTGAAGAACTGTGTGGGGACCATAATGTGGTCATGTACGGCTTCGAAGAAGGCTCGGCGGTGGCCCGACCAAGTTGCGGGATCCACGTCGGCTTCTAGTGATTCGACGTCGCGGAGCGTGATTGCAAACGCGGCTCTACTTGAGGTGAGTTCGTCGGTTGTGCGTAGATTCGCTGCGCGGTCGCCATCTGCCTGCAATGCGTGCACTACGTCGGTTGTCATATCTTCGGGGTCGTCGGGAAACCTCGGGAGCTGGCGCCATTCGCTCGCGCGTTCGCTTGTGGTGCGTTGGAGTGCATCGACGAGGGTCAATCCGGTGGCACCTGATAGAAAGTAGACACGGTTCTTCTCGTTAGAGAAGGTCGGGGTCGAGTCCCCGAGGTATGACTTCTTGAATCGGACTTCGAAGCCCTCTGGGGAGTCCTTCGAGTCGATATCTCTGACCTGGAGCAACGTGTCGCTGCGGCGCGAGATCCACTCCCAGACCTCTCTTGCGGTGGGTAGGTCTCCGGTATTCCTGAGGACCAGGATGATGTCGTCGACATACCGGCCGTAGTGAAGCGGCCTAACTTCGTTCTCAATCACGCGGTCGAGATCGATCAGCGCTACATTTGCAACGATCGCTGAGACAGGTAGGCCAACAGGTAAACCGGTGGCTTGCACTCCGAGCACACTTCGGATGGCTGTTTGCCAGCCTCTTAGCGAGCTTACGAAGAGCCTGTGGAGGTGCTCGTCCTCGGGAGACAACTGATCAAGCTCAGTTCGGGAGCGGAAATCGTTCTCGAGCAAGAAGTCGGGTTCGAGCGAGTGAAAGTAAGACGATGCATCCGCCGTGATCGCAATGACGTCTTGTCTTGCCACGAGAGACGCTCGCATGGCGTTTAGCCCCGCTTTGTTCCACTCTCGATATGGGCCGAGGTATGGAACGTATGTGCCGTTCGAGAACTCGTTTGGAGCGCCATCCCTCGTCCTCCGAATCCTGCTTCCCATCGCAGATTTAGACAGTTGGCTGTCTAAGCGTTCACCGATGCGCATGGCCCACAGTGTTGAAAGCACATGCATGTCGATGCTGCATCGGGACATGAGTCGAAAACTGGCATTGCGTTTCGCCTCTGGAGCGGATGCTTGCCATTGCTTGTTCGGATCGGACCACATTGTGCCCGGAGGAATGGAAAAACCTTCGCTGCTCAGAGATTTCGGAGCAACATACCCCGACCCCACAAATGTAGCTTCGGACACCCACGTTGTAGATTCTGTGGCATTGATCTGTAGCGCGAGCGCGTGCAGATTATCAGCGAGAGATTGCTCGTACTCGGCAATCTCGGATCGGCGCGGATCTGAAGAGTAGTAGAGATCAACCTTCGCTTTGCGATAGGCCACCGCCAACTCGTCCTCATTGACCACTGGCAAAATAACCTCCTGCGCGTGTTTTAACCTCTTGGCTTATCGGTAGCGACGGGATGGAACTTGAGTCGTGCCCAGCCACGGTCTTCCCGCGTGAGCGTGACTAGGTTCTTGGCCCCTGAGTAGTCTTCCGTGCTCAGTCACTGACTTGAAGGCCGGTTGTCTCCGGTCGGTGTCGGGGCCTGCGTATCCTCGAGTATCGGCTTACCGAAGGCTTTAAAGCAGGGTGCCGTCACAAGTTTCGCGATTCCTTCAGTCGCGAGGGCTTAAGGGCCTGGGCAGCCCGCGCGCAGGTCTCACGGGACCCTGAACGCCTGACGAATGAAGGCGAGGGCCGTAGCGCTTGCCATCCCTCGCTGTTGAAGGAGTCTCCGTTGAGACCGACAATCTGACGGTAGATGGCATGTAACGCCTCTCAAAGGGCGAGAACCAAGGATCCCGTGTTTGGTCGAATCGCCACCAGCGTTACCTTCTTGCGAGCACCACGGTGATACGCGAGGTGTCTGGAGCCGCTGTTTGCGCAGAGCCGTTCACCTCCGCGAGCTAAAGTCCGAGGGAGTTTCCATTGGCTTTCCACGCGATGATGTCGAGTAGCCGCAGGGGTGTAAGTCGAGTCTGGCCCTTGACGGCCTTGGCGAGACGGTCCAGCTGCTCTGGCTGACTGGCAACATCTGCAGCGACTCGTTGGTTGAACACGGCCATGGACTGTGCCCGCGTGCGGTTCTTGTCCGTCTCGATACCGCCGGCAATGTCGTAGTAGCAGTTACTGACTCGCGAGTCGTGGAGCGCAAAGAAGTTGGGTCGCTTGCGGTGTAGAACTTTCGAGAGGGTAGTCCTGCGCACGCCTCGGCCCGACAGTTCCGGAACATCAAGTGGCGAGTATGCCTGTTCCACAGCTGCGATGGCTGCGTCAGCGTCCATGTTGACCCAGCTGGCGTCGGGCTCAACTAACTTCAGAGCCGCCTCGACGTGAGGCCGCATGTCCTGCAACACGTAGTACGCGCGCAGGCTGATGTTGACGTTGAGGAGCCCGGGCGCGAGGAGGTCGGCGTCGGACAGTTTGTAGGGATCGCTGTCCAGTTCGTATGCGTCGTACGCGGGGTAGGCGTAGGGCTTCGCATCCAATCGTTTGGCCTGGTCCGTGTACGCCTCAACCCATTCAGCCGCGATGGGCAGAGAGACTTGGACTCCTCCCGCGCGAATGACGTTGTTCATCAAGCCTCCTCCACAATCTCGAGATCTGGAAGCGCGTCCACGATCTTCATCGTTTCGACTGAGACCGTGGCGGCCTTCGCGATGAGGTCGAGGATGTAGCGGGGGTTGCCAACCTCGCGTGACCAGTCGTTGGGGTCGTTGACGATGCCGGAGGCTTTGTCGGTCTTGACCTGGTAGCGGTCGATGATCCAGTCAAGGCCTGAGCGTGAACCCAGCATGTAGCGCTGCGCCTGCTCGGGGATGCCGGACACAGTAATCAACGGGGAGTAGTGGATGACGGTCTTGTCCCACTCCTTGCCGCGCTTGCCGTACTTCATCTTCTGGACCCGGAGTGTGTCGTACAGGGCGTCGCCGTCCAGCCCTTCCGGCACCCCGTCCACCGTCACGGGGTAGGGGTCGACGTTCTCGTAGCCGATGTGCAGGTCCAGCAACGCCTTCCCCGAGTCACGGAACAACGGAAACTGCTCAGCGCCGATGCGCGGAATACGTGGCAACGAACGCTTCAGGTCCGCAGCGAACCGGCTGCGGTAGTCGGGCGAGTGCAGGAAGCCGTAGATGAAGGCAAAGATGTCGTCTTTGGCGATGTCAGATCCGTACCACGAGCGGTATTGCTTCAGCGTGGCGTCGGTGATGTTGTCGACTCGACGGTAGCCCTCAATGACGTCGTCAGAGAGTTCGAGCGTGCCTTCCTCGACGGGTTCGTAGGCATAGCGGGCGAAGAACTGGCTCGGGTTGCCTGCGCCAAGCGCAACCACGTCGGGCATCATCGAACTCGCGAGTACCGAGAATGGTGCCGTTCCTGAACCGGGTGCGGTTACTACAAAGCCTCGATTTGGGTGGCTGGGCGTGGGGAACATCGAAGGCATCTGTCCCCGTTCATGGGTCACGAGGCGTCCGAACCGAACCATTTGTTTGGTGAAAGGTCGATACAGCCCAACCGTGGTGTGTGACTCAGATAGGCTCACGGTCTCTCGCTTCGCGAATGCTTGCCGAAGCGAACGAGTCCAACTGATCTGAGTTGGGTTGTTGTCGATGAACCTCACGGCTTCCTGCTTGGCGTCGATGCCTGGTGTTGACGCGATGTGTCGGGCGAATGCCTCAACTTGGTGGTTGTAGAACTCCACCATGCGCTGGATGTTTCTAACGACCTCGGTGCTCGAGTAGTTGTAGACCCACGCGTCCCTCCCCGTCTCTGGGCCCCGACCGAACGCGCGGAACACCGCGCCCGAGGCCAACTTCTCGCCGATGGGTTGCCAGTTCTCGAACTCGCTGGAGCGTTGGTTGGTCCAGTCTCCCGCGTCATTGGGCTGGATGGTTTGCCAGGCGACGCTGGCGATGAGGGAGTCGTTGACGATGGCGAGTTTGTCTTCGCGGGTGAGATAGTCGCCGATGTCGCGGTAGTGGACGGTGGCGCGCTCGCGGTCGGCGGCGGGGTTCTTCACCAGGAAAGTGATGGCGACGGTGTTGCGGCTGCCGGAGCCGAACACCTTGCCACCCTCCTTGCGTGACTGTTCGCCTGCGGTGCGCTGGTTGCCTCGGAGGTTGTAAATGTAGATGTCGGTGAACTCGTCGGCGAGTGTCTTGCGGAGTCCGTCGGCGGTGTTGGCGTCGATAAAGCCGCCATTGGTGACGAATCCTATGAGTCCGGCATCGCCGATGCGGTTGGCGGACCAGCGGATGGCGCGGATGTAGGAGTCGTAGAGGCTGTTCTTGTTCGTGGCCGTTGACTTGGCGGCGAAGGTGGTCTCGATGGACTTGTCGAGGTGGGGGTACTTCACGTTGGCGTTGTTGTCGTTGCCGGAGGTTTGGCCAACGGAGTAGGGCGGGTTGCCGATGATGACGCGGATGTCAAGCTGCCGCTGTGCTTCGACGCGGGCGTTGTTGCTGGTGAACACGAGGAGGTCGTCGATGTCGTCCTTCTCAGTCATCTGGAAGGTGTCGGTGAGCACGATCCCGTCGAACGCTTTGTACGGGGCCTCAACCCCTGCATCGGCCATCTGTTGCTGATAGGTGGTCTCGATGTTGATGGCGGCGATGTAGTACGCCAGCAGCATGATCTCGTTGGCGTGCAGCTCGGAGGCGTACTTACGGGCCAGGTCGTGCGGCTCAATCAGGCCCGATGCGATGAGTCTGGTGATGAAGGTGCCGGTGCCCGTGAAGGGGTCCAGTACGTGAACACCTTCGTCGGTCAGGCCCTTGCCGAAGTGTTCGCGCGAGAGGTGGTCGACGGAGCGGATGATGAAGTCGACGATCTCGGTGGGGGTGTAGACGATGCCGAGGGCATCGGCTGCGCGCGGGAAGGCGAGTTTGAAGAACCGTTCATAGAGCTCGGTGATGATGCGCTGCTTGCCCTCGGCGTTGTCGATGCCTGCCGCGCGCAGACGAACGGACTCGTAGAACTTCTCCAGAGGCTCGGTCTCGGACTCGAGGTTGGCGCCCTCGAGGGTTTCCAGCATGGTCTGCATGACCTTGGAGACCGGGTTGTGGTCGGCGAACGCATACTCACTGAACAGTGCATCGAACACGGGCTTGGTGATCATGTGCTGGGACAGCATGTCGATGGCGTCGTCGCGGGAGATGCCATCGTTCAGGTTCGCCTGGAGCGCCTTGTGGAAGGCGGTGAACTCGTCGGCTGCGTGGCCGGAGTCGAGGATCGTGAGGAGCCGGGTGCGGTGGCGTTCGGCGATCTGGGCGACGTCCTTGGCCCAGTCTTCCCAGTAGCGGCGCGTACCGACCTTCTGGACGATCTTGGCGTAGATCGCGTCGCACCACTCCTCGAGGGCGGCGAAGTCGAAGGCTAGTTGTTGGGGTTGCTGCCCATCGGGGTTGGGCTTGGTGGACTCGGTGTCGTCTTCGTCTCGACCACCGCCGATGCCGATGACGTTGATGCGCTGGTCGCGGCTCTTGTTGAGTTCGAGCTTGTTGACCATCGCGTTGAAGCGCTCATCGTGGGCGCGCAGCGCTTGGAGCACCTCCCAGACGACGCGGTAGCGGTCGTTGTTGCGCAGGGCCTCTTCCGGACTCGTGCCTGCCGGGATGCCGATTGGCAGAATGATGTAGCCGTACTTCTTGCCCGGCGCACGACGCATGACGCGGCCCACGGACTGGACAACGTCCACGACGGACTTGCGGGGGTTGAGGAACATGACCGCATCGAGTGCGGGAACATCGACGCCCTCGGATAGACACTTGGCGTTGGTGAGGATGCGGCACGCGTCAGCGCCGGGGTCGGTCTTGAGCCAATCCAACTCTTCGTTGCGGGTGAGGATGTTCATCGACCCGTCCACGTGATGGACTGAGGTATCTAGCGGCGCGCGGTCGCCTTCGTGTTCACCAATGCCTTGATTGCGAACGTAGTCACCGATGACCTCGTCGAACATCGCCGCGAACTGCTTGGAAGCCTTGATGTCGCGGGAGAAGGCCACCGCACGCTTCATGGGCTCGGGGTCCACGGCGAAGTCGTGTTCGGCTTGGCCTATCTTTGCCAGGCCGTTCCAGCAACCCACGATGCGCGCGACGTCGTCGAGGTTGAGCTCACTGTTGGCTTCCATCGTGCCCTGGAAAGTCTTGGAGATGCTCCCCTCGTCGACAGCAAGGACCAACACCTTGTAGTCGGTCAGTAGGTTCATCGAGACGGCTTCGCCGAAGCCGAGGCGGTGGAACTCGGGGCCGTAGTAGGTCTCGTCGTCCATGGACGCAATCACTGCATTGGCTTGACCGGCCTTGGCCTTGGAGTTGTCGTCATAGATGCGCGGCGTAGCGGTCATGTACAAGCGCTTGGAGGCCTTGATGAAGTCCTCGTTATGCACCTTCACGAAGGCCGACTCATCCGTGTTTGCCAGCGTAGCGCCGGTGGTGCGGTGTGCCTCGTCACAGATGATCATGTCGAAGTCCGGCAGCCCGGCTTCCTTCTGTGCCTTCGCGACGACGTCGATGGATTGGTACGTGGAGAACACCACTGTGATCCGGTTTTGCGCCACGTCCGGATTGGTGACCTGACCGGCAAGCTTCACCGGATCCGTTGTGGCGGGGATGGCGAGGTCTACGACCGAGATCTCGGGGGAGTCATCGTTGCGGCCCACCTTGATGTCTGAACAGACCGCGAAGGTTCGCAGCGATGCTTCTGCCTCCAGCGACCACTCGCGCAGCGTCTGGCTGAGGAGCGCAATGGAGGGGACGAGGAACAGGACGGATCCGCCCAGTGGCACCTGGTCCTCGACGATCTTCAGCGAGGTGAATGTCTTGCCTGTGCCGCAGGCCATGATCAGCTTGCCGCGATTGTGGGCCTCGAATCCCGCGCGCACCTTGCTCAGAGCCTCGCTCTGATGCGGGCGCAGCCGCTTGCGTTCCTTGAGTTCCAGGATTTCTGGGGTGGCGAAGTCGAACTGCTCCCAGTCAATGGAGCTCTCCACCAGGTCGTGCAGTCCGATGCGGTGCACGGGCTTTGACTGGCCCCGGATAGCAGCTTCTGCGTTGGGCCCCCACCGCAACGCCGTCGAGACCACCAGACGTTCCTTGAATGGGTCCTTGCCGGAGTCCGAGAGGAACGAGTCAATGTGCTGCTTCGACAGCACCGTCTCCGGGTCATAGAACTTGCACTGCACCGCTACCAGGTCGCCAGACTCCCGGTAGCGCGCCACGAGGTCGATGCCGGTGTCACGAGTGCCTTCGCGGTCGGGCCACTCCATCCACTCCCACACCGCATCGAACCGCTGATTCCACTCAACGTCATTGAGGAGGAATGCCTTGATGAGCCGTTCAAACTTGGAACCCTGTTCAGCAGTCGACTGTGACTCGAACAGAAACTTGTCTAGAAGCTCTTCAACTGTGGAAGCCATGGCATGTAGTTTGCCTCATAGATGAGCCAACAAAGCCCGGAAGTGACTCATCTGGCACGGTCACAACTGTGACCGTTCGGCGTCGCTAACCCAACGCATCGGCCCCCACCACTGGAATCCCCATGGTGCGTGCTTTGGTTGCTTTCCCTGACGACGAGCCAGGGTCTTGGGCCACTACTGCTGCGACGCCCTTCTTCACACCAGACCACACCACAAGCCCGCGGACCTCGGCGAGTTGTGTCAAGCGTGCCTTCTCTGCGGCGGGAAAGCCGGTGAGCACAATCAGAGACCCTGGTGGTAGTTCCAGGGTGGTGGAGGACGCATCGGCTTGAGTGTGGGCGTGAGCGACGAGTGCTTCCGTTTCAACATCGTCCAACTGAAGCAGGCCCGCCAGGTTGACGATGTGGGCCTTCTCATAGGGCGTCAGCACCTTGTCTTCGCATGCGATGTTGACAATCCCAAGCATGTAGGTGCGGTGAAGCCGGTCGCGATCTGCGGGGGAGATCGACAGCCGGGCTGCCGCATCGTCCAGTTCGCGGCGTTCTTGCGCGGAGATCTTCCGGTCCAACAGCACTCGGTCCAGAAGTTCAAGGTATGTCCGCTCTTCCCCATTCTGAACGGTGGGGTGGAAGGAGGCCACGATGGACTCCAGCAGACCGCTACCGGGCTGAGCCGCTCCGCGGGGGACAGCAGGTGTCTTCAGCGCAGGCATGACGGGCCAGGCGAGTCGCTCGCCGGCAGTCGCCAGTTCCTGCCATGCACGAGCGACCGCTTCGTACTCGCGGTACCGGGTCAACAGTTGGGCGGTCGCTTCCGCATCGTTGAGAGCAGCGTGTGCACCCACAAGCGGAATGCCAAAATAGCCGCACACGTCGCCGAGTTTGGGCGGGAGGCCCAACTGGCGTGCCAACTGCATGGTGCACACCGCGTGACCAGGCTCCAGCGCGACTGGGACGCCTGCCCGGTGATACTCGGCGGCAAGGAAGCGCACATCGAACGCGGCGTTGTGGGCCACCACCGTTCTGCCGGCCAGCAACTCCGTGAGGTCGCCCACCACCCGGTCAAAAGTGGGAGCCACCCGTGAGTCCGTAGCGTCGATGCCGTGGATATGTTGCGCACCCAAGTCACGTTGAGGGTTCACAAGAGTTGAGTAGGAGTGCTCTCGCTGACCGTCGGCGTCGACAAGCACCACGGCAATCTCGCAGATGCGATCAGTGGTCTTGTACGCGAAACCTGTTGTCTCCAGGTCAATAACGGCGTATCCGGACATTCTGTGGCCCCCTTTGGCGCGGTGACTGGTGACTTGAGCCTAGAGTGTCATGCCGTGAATGCTCGGCTTTCCGGGTGCATCGGCTTCCTTCCGCGATGGGAACACCCATGATCAAAGCAGACCCGCTACTGATGCCCAGCCAGGGGCCAGCCTTCATGCCCCCGTGGCGCCGAGCATCGTGCCAACCAAGCAGGCATCCACGTGCCGCACATCGTCGCGTATGGCCGGGTGCGGCGGCCGTTGTCGGGGAGCTGTGTGAGTGCCTGGTGTGCGGCGCGCGCTGACTGCTGCACGCGCGTCAGCACTGGTGTGGAGCGCGCCCAGTTGCGGAACTCTTGGGGTGCCGTGGTGTCGTTCAAGGCATCGCTGAGTGCGTCGGTGACGCGTTCTGCCATCGCGATGAGTTCTTCGATGAGCGTGCTGTCTCCCGTGAGACCAAGCATCGCCAGAAACTGTGCCCAGTCGTCACCCGTGGCGGCACCAAAGTGCCATCGGTTGCCTAGTTGCATAGACGCCTTGGGGAACCGGCGGGTGCCGTTGGCCGTGGAGGCGATCGCGCCGGTCGCGGCATCGAACATGGGAGCCAGCGCTGCCTCACCCGCTGTGGGGTGTAGCAACGCGTAGTTCTTCGCATGTGCGTCCGAGCCTTCGACCATGTAGTTGAACGCGACCATCCTGGCGAACCGCCGCACATCAGTTTCGGCGTCGGTGCGGTCAGCCACAGCATCACGGACAAGATCGGCAACAGCACGAACACCTGGCCCGCCATCGACTTCGTACTTGATGGACGAGTCCACGGCTAAGGCCTGGCACATGTCCTCTTGGTGGATTCTCACCGTCCCGCTGGCGGTCATAAGACGGTCAAAGCGCTCCACAACGATCGCTGGCGTTGCGTCAAACATCGCGAACTCTGTGCGTGCGACGTCAACGCCTACGGCGGCCGCGGCGCGCATCGTGACGTGTTCGGTGAATGCCTGCTGGCCGGGGGAGACCCCTGGGATCGCGCCTACGCCAGGTTTGATGATGTGCGTGGTGGCGGCCGCTCCTGTGGGGAGGAACCATTGGCCTCCGTCGCGGGCGACCGCGATCTTGCGCTGTGCGCCAGAGAGCGACCAGTGCTCCATGTCGTCGCGCAACATCTCCTCGTCTCCGGCCAGGGCTTGAAGCCGGGAACTGATGTCAGCGTCGGTGATGGGTGCTAGTTGTGAGGGGCGTTCAGGCAGCGTGTCTTGGGTGTAGACCTGTAGGGCGCCGGCGCAGTCCAGTCCACCGTGACGCAGCAGCGACACCGTGGAGGTGTCCAAGGAGTCGAACGATTTTGCCATCGTGAGGCGGGCATCGGAGCCGTCCGGGAGCAGGCCGTTAAAGAATGCCGAGGTGGCGTCAGCGGGAGCGCGCTTTCCTGGAACGGTGGGCATGGACATCGACACCACTGCGTTGAGGTCGGCATCCCGGTCGAACCGCAGTTGCACGAGTCGCGGATTTAGTGCGTCGAGAACGCCGATGTGTTGGCCACGCAGGAATACATGTAGCGGCTTCTTCTTTGGCATTGGCTACTCGTCCTCAATGGTCGCGGTGAGGTCCACGTTCAGAGCCACGAGCACTCCCAACACCCGTGACAGTTCCGCACCCCGAGTCTTGCCGGACTCGAACAGCGATAGCCACTGCCTCGACACATTCGCCCGGTCGGCTACCTCTTGCTGCGTCAGGCCTGCCTTGGCGCGTGCCGCCATCACCACCTGTGCCACATCGGCAGTCTTGCGCAGTCGCTTCGTCAGTGCCATGTCAGGAATCCTTTACAAACCTAGATGTAAGAAATACCGTACATCACGGCGCAATGTCAGGGAATGCTGACATTGCGGAATGTAAGGGATTCGTGACATTGGCCGTGTGGGCTCCTGCCAGGCGTGACCCTGAGAAGATATCTCCGTGCCTTCTCAACGCATCTTCGCCACACTCATCAAGGATGACGACGCCGATCTCGACAGCCTGAGCGAGCAGGCCCGGCCGTACGTCGCGGGCAATGCAGTACGGCAGATGGCTGCGCAGGCCCTGCAGTCCACAGGCGACCAAATCGTCAACGCCAAGACGGTGCTGCCGTGGCTGCTCAACGCATTGGGTGCACCTGGAGCGTTTGTCGCGTTCGTGGTGCCCATTCGTGAGTCCGGGTCGATGCTGCCGCAGGCCGCATGGGCTCCGTGGGTGCGCCGCCAGCGTGTGCGCAAGTGGGTGTGGGTGGCTGGCTCTGTGGGGCAGGCGATCGCCGCCGCGGGTTTGGCTCTCGTGGCCGCCACGGCGGAGGGCGTCGTCGCAGGCATCGGTGTTCTGGCGGCGCTGGCCGTCTTCGCCCTGGCCCGCTCGCTGACGTCCATCGCGAGCAAGGACGTCTTAGGCCGCACCGTGCCCAAGGGCGTGCGCGGGCAAATCAAAGGCGTCACCACCGTTGCTTCCGCCGTGGTGGCGCTCACACTCGGGTTGGCGCTGCGCATCTGGGGCGGCGAAAGCGTGGGCGTCGGTGTCCTGGCGGCGCTGCTGGGCGGTGCGGCACTCGCATGGGGAGTGGCCGCCGCGGTCTACGCGACCATCCGTGAACCTGCCGAGGACGTGGAGCCGGAGGCCGCGGACGGCCCCAACTGGGCGGTGCAAGCCTGGGGGCTGTGGCGGGCCGATGCCGTCTTCCGTAAGTTCGTCATCGCACGTGCGCTGCTGCTCGTCAGCGCGCTCAGCCCACCATTCGTGGTGGGCATGGGGATTGCGCAGGGAGCCTCGGGACTGGGCTCCCTGGGCTTGTTCATCCTGGCGCAGGGCGTCGCCGGGATCATTGGTGGTCCGCTGTTCGGGCGGCTGGCGGACCAGTCCTCGCGGCGGCTGATGATCAGCACGTCCCTCGCCAGCTCCGCCGTCATCGTCCTGTTCTTGGGATTGGTGTCGATGCCCGCCATCGGCGAAGCCGCATGGTTGGCCCCTGTTACATACCTGCTGCTGGCACTCGTCCACGTGGGTGCCCGGCTGGCGCGCAAAACCTATGTGGTCGACATTGCCGAGGGCGACCAGCGCACCCAGTACGTCGCCGTCGCCAACACACTGATGGGGGTGCTGCTCCTTATCGCTGGCGCCATCACCGCGGCGCTCGCGGCCCTGGGAAGCGCCTACGCGTTGGGGCTCCTAGCCGTGTTGGGCGTGGCGGGAGCGATCGTGGGACGCAGCCTCCCGGAGGCGCGCGACGCGTAGGACAACGCTCGCCGCGTCCAGCACTGAGCGGGGCGCTTAGCGCGACGCGGCGGTTTGCGCTTTGCGGGGTGGAGGAACCAGGGCGTCGAAGGGGTCTTCTGGCTGAGATTCGATGCGCGCCTTCTCTTCGGCTTCAACGATCTCAACCAGCGCTTTGAGGTCGTGGCGCATTCGCGCAACGTTCACCGCCATCGAGAAGTACGCGATGACTGCCAGGACAGCAACTACTGCCAGGACGGCGATCGCGATCAACGGAATCAGCGTGCTCGCTTGCGTCCAGGTGCCATCTGTCAGCGATGCGGGGTCGGGTACGGCCATCAGTGCTCCCTTGCTTCGATGATGACCAGCACACTACTCGCCGAATCTGAGCGTTTAGCCAGATAACTCCTGCTGCCGAATGCGACTGGTTGCTGGTCCCGCAGTCATGACCCGGCTGGACCCATCGGCAGCCTTCACCACGTCCAGCTTGGCGGGGATCTGCTCCTTCATGGCTTCCACGTGGGAGATCAGCCCGATGGTGCGTCCGCCTGCACGCAGCTCGTCCAGCGTGGACATTGCGATCTCCAACGTGTCGCCGTCGAGCGAACCGAAGCCTTCATCAATGAACAGCGTGTCCAGCCTGACGCCCCCAGCCTCCGCGGAGACCGTCTCTGCGAGCCCCAGTGCCAGTGCCAGGGACGCAAGGAACGTCTCTCCGCCTGACAACGACCGTGTGGAGCGTGAGCTTCCCGTGTGGGCGTCCGCAATGCGCAGTCCTAGACCGGTTTGGGTGTTGCGGTACTGACGGTCGTCGTCATGCTCCAGCGAGTACTGCCCGCCGGACATCGTGCGCAGCCGCTGGTTGGCTGCGCTGACAATGCGCTCCAGCTTCGAGGCCAACACGAACGACTCCAAACGCATGCGCCGCTCATTGGGCGGGTCGCCCGCCACGGAGTCCGCCAACGTCAGCGCCACATCCCGGGCGGCGCGTGCCTCTTTTGTGGCCGCGGCCCGTAGGTCGTAGTCCGCGCGCATCGCCGCGACCTGCGTGACCACGGACTCCGCCGAGGCCTCCGCGGCCACCGCCTGGTCCCGTTCCTGTGAAGCCGCCGCGGAACCGGCAGCCAACGCGTCCAGGTCCGCCACCTCACCGGGCAAGTCCTCGTTCGCCAGTTCGGCGACAACAGCCTGCGCCCCACTCAGTCGAGTGCGGTGCTGGTCGACAGTTTCCGCCAACTCCGCGACAACCGCGGGAGCCAGCGCAGCCTCCAGGGCCTGATCCGCGATCTCGAACCGGCTTTCAGCCAGCGCCTGAGACTCTTGAGCTTCGCGCTCCCGCGCCCCTCGCTCAGCCACGTCCACCGCTCCCGCGGCGCTGCTGACGCGCTGCACCAACGTGCGTGCGTGCGCCAAGGCGTCGGCATACTCGCGCACAGAGCCGTAGCCCTCAGGAACTGAGTCCGTCAGCGACTCCGCATCGGTCACGTCCTTGGTGGCGGCAGCCAGCGCCACCTGCGCGGCGCTCACGCCCTCGGCAGCGGCCGCAACCTCGGCCTCGAGTGCCTCCGCCCGCCCACCGAGCACAGCGAGTTCCTGGTCCAACTGCGCACGTTCCGCCACCGCGTCACTCGCACGGTCGTGGGCTTCGCGCGCCTCCATGAGCGCGGCATGCGCGGCTTCCTCGTCGCCGTCTCCGGCCTGTGCCCGGGCAGCAGACAAGTCGCGGTCCACCGCCTGAGCGGCATCCGTTGCGGCGGCAAGAACGTCACGCGCGGCCTCCATGGACTCGCGGGCGGCCTCGACTTCATCGTCCGTGACGTGGTCCTGCGACGGGCGCGCGGGAGCGGGATGCTCCGTGGCCCCGCATACCTGGCACGGCTCGCCCGGCACCAACGCCTGGGCCAGATGCGCCGCTTGCGACCGGAGCCGCCGTTGCAGGAGCGCGTTGTGGTCGGCAACCGCCCGCGCATGCACGGCGGACGCCTCGCCTTCCGCCGCGCGCGCCTTCGCCAACGCCGCCTCAAGTTCGGCGGCCTTCGCATGTGCGTCGAGTGCGTCGCCGGCTCGCTTCAGTGCGGCGGCAGCGCCATCGAGCCGGGCCGATGCCGCGGTCGCCTTCTCGCGCCGCTCCCGCAAGGCTTCGATCTGGGCGGGCAGTTGCTTGCCTTCAGCAATCAGGTCGCCGTGGCGTGCTTGCGCGTCCGCGAGTGCCGTGGTTGCGGACTCAACCTGCCGCCTTAGCGCGGGGAGCGCGTCTTCCGCTTCCAATGCAACCGTCAGTGCGCCAATGCGTGACGCTACATCCTCCACCGCCACCCGTAAGGAGTCCTCAGAGGCTGCGGCGATCTCGCCGTCCGGCCACGCGAGCGCCAGGGCCGGGTCCGCCTGGGCCGTCTCGCACGCGAGTTGGTGCGTTGACCGTGCCGTCTCGAGTGACTGCCCCGCGTCCCTGGCTGCACGGACTGCGCCCACCAGGGGAGCAGCGGCACGGGCCAGGGCAAGCCGCTCCACATCCGCGGCATGTTCATCGGCAACGGTTTCGAGCTCCGCAAGCGTGCCACGGGCCCTCTCAAGCCTGCTGCGCTTGTCCTCGACCGTCTTCGCCTGGGACAGCGCCTCAGCCGTCGCATCGGCCCGCGTTACCGCGGCCGCGCGCGCTTCCTGGGCATCAGTGAAGGTTCGTTCCACCTGTGCCGTTGCCTCGGCCCACCATGCTGTCGCCTGTGCTGGCTCGGGGGTCTCGCTGCCCACGAGCGCCGCGGCGCGGGCCACGAGGTCACTCAAGCCAGCATCGGCCAGCTCCACGTCGCGGCCGCGCTCGCGTGCCACTTCACGCAGGTGCTGCTCGATCGCTTGGAAACGGTCCGTGCCAAAGAGGCTCCGCAACACGGCCAGGCGTTCTTTGGTGTCTGCCTGCAAGAACTCCTGGAAACGTCCCTGAGCCAGCAACACCACCTGCAGGAACTGATCGGCGCTTAGCCGCATGATTGCGGCAATCTCGGCGCCTACCTCGACGGGACGGACCGCTACCGCTTCCCAGTCCCCGTCACGCTCCACCCACAAATGAGCAGCGGCCGCCTGCTTGGTGAGCCCATCACCGCGTTGCTTGGGGCGCATAAAGTCAGGCGAGCGGGTCACTTTGTAACGCTGCCCGCCGGCCTCAAACACCGACGTCACTTCTGTGGGGTCGGAGGGAGCACAAAAGTGGCTGCGTACCGACTTGTCGGTGCCGTCGTAGCGGGGCACTTTGTCGTACAGCGCGAACACAATCGCGTCCAAGATCGTGGATTTTCCGGCGCCCGTCTTACCTGTCAGCAAGAAGATGTCGTCATCAAACTGTGTGAAGTCGATTGTCTGGCGCGCCAGGTAAGGCCCAAAGCCCTCTACTTCAAGAGTCAGCACCTTCATCGCGAGGCCTCCTTGGACTCCATCGCGTCCAGCGCCGCGTTGAACAAGGCTGTTTCCGCCGCAGTGGGACCGGCGCCGTTGCGTACGTAGGCAAGGAACTCCTCGAACACTTGGGCATCAGTCTTGCCCTCAACGAGCGCCGCGTAGTCGTGCTCGCCGTGATCGTGCACATTTGCAGGACGGTGAGTGAGCGTCACGGCGTGCGGGTAACGCTCCTGGAGAGTGCGCATGGCCTCCCGGGGCAGTTGGTCGTCGGTGAGGACCACCTCCACCCAGGCTTCTCGCGCAGATTCGTGCGCACCGTCCGCCATCAACTCAGCAAGGGTTCCTTCAATCCGCACAGCCTCACGTGGCGTGGGCAAATCCAGCCACCGGCTGGTCGCGGTCCCGTTCGCGTCGATGTCCACCAGCCACACGCCTTTGGTGCTGGAACGTTCCCCAAAACTGAACCTCAATGGAGCGCCGCTGTAGCGAACCGTCTCGCTCAGTTGCTGGCGCGAGTGAATGTGCCCCAACGCCACATACGCAGCACCGTCAAACGTGCTGATATCCACCAAGTTAAGGCCGCCGCGGGTGATGTCACGTTCCTCGGCTCGGCCTGAGTCCTCGGTGGTCTCAGGCGGCCGCTCGCCGCCCAAACCCGCCGCGAAACAGTGCGCCGCGACCACGTACCGGGGTGAGGGGGATGCGGACCGCTCCGCAGCATCGGCCTTCGCTGCGACATCGGCACGCACGTTGTCCATCGCGAAAGTCAGCGCATCCTGGTGCGTGGAGCCGGTGAAGTCCTCGTATGCGCTGCGCATGAACTCGGGGTGCAGATAGGGGATGCCGTAGATCAACACGTCGCCGTGCTCGTCGGTGAGCGTGACGGGGGAGAGGTCCGTGTGGTCTGCCTTGATGTGGACGCCGCCCGCGCTCGCAAAGGCCGCGTTGTGGGCAAGGCGTGCAGGCCCATCGTGATTGCCCGATGTCACCACCACCCGTGCGCCCGCGTCACGCACGCCCTTGACGGCCCGGGCAAACAAGGTAAACGCCTCCGCCTTGGGAGTCGAGGAATCGAACACATCCCCCGCGACCACCACTACGTCAACGCCGTGTTCGCGAACAGCAGCGGCCAGCGCGTCCAACACCAACGCCAGGTGCTCATCCGTGCTGTGACCGTGGAACGTGCGGCCGATGTGCCAGTCGGAGGTGTGAAGGATCCTCATGCCCGAAAGGCTAGTGGCGCCCTCCGACACGACCAACGCCGCCGGTGCGTTCCCCGGGCCTTAAGTCACGGTTCCGCAACGACCCGGCAAACCTGGCCAAACGGTGGGAAAATGGACACCGATGGCGCGCAATCCCCAGACCTTGGAGGAAACGTGACGACCCCGGATCTTCCGGCGTTCGGTTTGAGACCGAACCGACCGCGACGTACCAGGGCACACGCGTACCTTGCGCCCCTGTTGGGACGTGCCTCTCGTGAGGTGGTGCCTGGCTCGGCTCGTGGACACGTGAGTGCGCCCGCTCTCCGGCCCGCGCTCGACCCTGCCGTCGAGCCGCATGTGGCCCATCACGTCCTTGCCCACAGTGAAAGTCCGTCAGCGCATCACGCGAGCGCTGGCGTGGTCGTTTTTGAGTGGGCTGTTCGTGTGATCATGCTGGTGGTGCTCGCGACCGTCCTGTACTTCGCGGTCACGGCGAACTGGCTGGGGTCTGCTGCAACGTCATTTGGCAACTGGTACGGAGAGTCAGTGGCGCCGGCAACAGGTCTGGATCTCGACAACGCTCGCACGGATCCAGCGTCGATCACGACTCCTGACGGCACGGCGGTTCGCACCGGCCAGTGACCCGGCCTGGGCCCTGACTCGCACTCGGGAATCTCCACGGCCGCCCGCCCGTTCTCTCAGCATGACTGAGGTGCTGGACACTCCCGCGTTGCGCGCGATCGCTGACGCGGGCATCGACTATTTTGTGACACGGCACGGACCGGTGCGGTCTTTGGAGGAGGCAGCTCAGGCGCGCGGTCTTGACCCGCGCCAGATCCTCAAGACGTTGGTGGTGCGCCGCGGCGAGGACGACTACCTGTTTGTGCTGGTACCCGGCGACCGGCAGATCAGTTGGCCCAAGTTGCGTGAGCACCTGGGGTTGAGCCGGTTGTCCATGCCGGACAAGGATGTGGCCCGCGACGTCACCGGATATGAACGCGGAACCATCACACCTTTCGGTTCACTTCCAAGCCCCGCTGGGATGCCGTGGCCCGTCATTGCAGATGCGCTGATTGTGTCCCGTGAAGGTCCTGTCTCGATTGGTGGTGGGGACCACGGTGTCGCGTTGACCGTCCATCCCGAACAGTTGGTGGAAGTCCTTGACGCGGCGATTGCCGATGTGACCGAGCCTCTCCTCCCATAATCCCCTGGCCGTAGAAACATGGCGGGGTTTGGGGCCGATGTTGGTGCTGGCTCTAGGTTGATGTCGCTATTTGGAGCGCTCTTGCAGGTAGTCCTCGATTTGGTTGTCGGGGATGGTGTGGTTGTCGGTGCCGTCTGCGTCGGGGTCGGTGATGGTGGGCACTGGTGTGGTGGGGGCGGGTTGTCCTGAGTTGCAGTGGCCGTTGAGGTCGCAGTCCACCAGGCGTGGTTTGGGGTTGTAGATGTGCAGGCTTTGTGGCGCGTTGGTGGTGGTGGCAGTGCCTGGGGCTTGAATCCAGGTGGTGGCGTTGTTAAGGCTGTAGTGCCCCTCCCACGTGGTGGTGAGAGTCAGTTGGGTGCGTCGTTCTGGGCCGCGTGCGAACGCTACCGGTGGGGTGTCTGCGTTGGTGGAGTCGGCACTAGTCATGGGGTGGGTGGTGCCGTCTGTTTGGGTCCATACCCAGCGTGTGGGGGTGGCACGAAGCATCACATCGGTTCCCGCGAGGTTCACGGTCACTGTTTGGGGTGTGTCGTCCACGGTGGGGAACAAACCCCAACTGGTGGTGGTCCATCCGTCCCCGGGCCACCACGTGTAACCCGGTGGGGTGATGGTCATGGACTGCCACGCATTGATCGCTGCCGCATGCAACGGATCCGTCGCACAGGTGTACGTAGTGACGATGGCCCACGGGCCGTACGAGGTGTCCGAGACAGGATCCGATCTCCACAATGGCTCCTGAACAGCCTCACCTTCAGCACACAAGGTTGTGGGGGCAGGAACCTCCGAGCCAGGACACGACGGGACCGAACCATAGAAGCTTGGCGGCGAGTTCAACAACGGATCCTCCGTCTCTGCAAACCAGCCCAAACACATCGGAGCACGCACAAATCGTGGCTGGAGTCCGTTGGTTTCGAACGAAACCGGATCGATGGCACCCACGTCGCCTGAGATCTCGACTGTGACTTCACTGCCGCCCGTTGCTGCGAAGAAGTCGGCTCTTGAATCGGGTTCGTTGTCGTTGCGGCTCAGGTGCATGCCACCGAAAGGTCCGAGGTCCACGACCAGAAGTGCAAAAGGTACCGCCGCTACCCACGTCTTCATGAGTCATCGCGGGTCGAGCCCACCTCGAGCACCCGCCATCGCTCATCGAAGGCGAGGATCACCGCAGCGGACCCTTCGCCTCCGTCTGATGATGCGGTCACCTCGCCGGTGCTCGATGTTTCGGTGATAGGTAGAGTCCTGATGTCGAACTCGATGCCGTAAGTGCCATCAGTCTGCAATCCGCCGCCCCCGTAAGGGCTCATCAGCTCGACATCGCCGCCAGTGATGGTGGTGCCGCTTCGGCGGGCTTCGTCATGTGCGGCGAGGATGTTGGCGCAGAACTTGCAGGACTTGTCGACAAGAGCTACGAAAAGTTCGGGGTCCTCCCGGGCGAGGTCTTGAAAGTTCTCAAGAAAGTAGCCCGCGAACGCGTTTGCGCCGGGATAGTCCTCGGTGAGTGCCTGTTCAGGCAACGCTGCGAGCACGTCTTCCTCGGTGAGCGCGGTGGGCGTGGGTGAGGCACTGGGCGTTTCCGTGACAGCAGCGACTGGCGACTCATCAGGCGTAGGTGTGACAGTCGCGCCACCGCCCCCGGTACACGCGGTCAACGCCAGTAGCGAAAAGACAGCAACGGCACTCGCGCTAGTACGAGCGGCACGGTGCACAGAAGCAACAAGAGTTCGTGGCATGTGAGGTTCCCCCATGCCTTGGCACGCTACCCATGCACGAGCTCAAGCGAAAGCGGAACCGCGCATCTGTGGACAAACAAGACGCCCCAACACGGCTCCCGTGCCCAGCATCGGCTCCCTACACGCTTGCGCGTTGCGGCGCAGCGCGCCCCGCGTCGAGTTGTGCCAGCCAGCCCAGGAGGCGTTCTTCGAAGATGTCTGCGGAGTCTGCGTCGTAGTCGGGCAGCGAGGGGTCCACGAACATGTGGGAACGCCCGGGATAGCGGTAGACCTCTGCGCCGGGGGCGGAGCGATGGAGGGCGTCGACCTCTTCGGTGGTGCACCAGTCGTCGGGGTCTGCCACATGGACTTGCAATGGGACATGAGGGCGCCACTCGGAGCCGAGCCGCTCCGGTGGGGTTGCTCCACCCATGAGCACGCACCCGCGCACGCGGCGCACATGTTGTGCGACCAGTTGGGCTTGCATGGAGCCCATGGAGAACCCAATGGTGACGTCCGCGTCGTGGAACTTGCGCGCAGACCTCATCGCGACGTGGGCGACGGCATCGCGGCCGATGGTTTCGGCAAAGCCGATGCCTTCGTCAAGGTTGGTGAACACGCGCCCTGAATAGGTGTCCGGTGTGTGCACGGTGTGACCGTCTCCGCGCAGGCGATCAGCCATGCTGCAGAGCCCGTCAGTGAGGCCGTGCGCATGATGGAACAGAAGTATCTCCGCCATGCCTTCAGTTTCACCCTGAAAGGAGCGCCCCGCAATGGCGGGCCGACTCTCTCGCCTCAAGTGGCAGTTTTGCCAGGCATTTCTGTGACGCACACCGGTTCGGAGGTGGGGGCGTCAGAGCCGCTGGGGGGTTCCACAGTGACAGCGACGGCTGCGACGTCGGTCATGACACCTTCGGCTACTGCCATGTACTCGCCGTCGTCGTGTGGCACAAAGGTGGGTCCGGCAACCTTGGTTCCGTCTGCCATCACGAGCCACACTTGGTAGGCCATTCCGTCTTCCGGCATGGGCGCATTGGCACCCATCACGGCCAGGGACTCCATGCGTGCGCTCGTGACCACATGCCCGGCCCCGAGCTCAAGGTCCATGGATGTGGCGTCGGGTGCGGAGGTCACCATCATGACGTCCTTCTCGAGCGCCAGATCGGCCGCATGCTGCGCGCGTGCGTCGGCCCACGTCACGCCCACCACGGCAACGACCACAGCGGCCGCGGCTGCACCGGCTGCGGCAAACCACGTACGTCGGGCCCGGTGCGCACGGCCGTGACGTCGGCTAGCGAGTTCGTCGGGGGTGTCACCGCTGGCGGCGGCCCAATCACGAGTAGGGGCCGATGCTGGGGTGGGGCCAGCGTGGGTACTCGCCGTGGCGGGAACAACGGGCGGGAGTTGGGCTGTGCGTGCCACCTCAGCCATGACATCGGCTTTCAAACCCTTGGGGATGGCCGCTGTTTGCGCTGCGCCGAGCTCTTCCACAGCGCTGGCGAGGGACAGCAACTCGGAGCGGCAGTCGCCGCAGTCGTCGAGGTGGAGCTCGAAGTTGCGCCGTTCCGTCTCGTCGACGGCGTCGATAGCGTATGCGGCAACGAGCGAATGCAGGTTTGCGTCCTGCGTGCCGTGGCGTTCGGTGGTCACTGGTCCACCCCCAATGCGTCTCTGAGTTTGATGAGCCCGTCGCGGATGCGAGCTTTTGCAGTTCCCAGCGGAATGTCGAGCGCGGCGGCCGCTTCACGGTGCGTGAAACCTTTGAAGTACGTCAGTTCGAGTGCTTCGCGCTGACGCTCGGTCAAGGCGGTGAGCCCGGATCTCACACGTGCGGCTTGCCATTCACCGTGCATGCGGTCAATGACCTCGTCTTGATCGCCGTGGTCTACAGGCGTTGCCACGCCGTGAGCGTAGAGACGGTCCGTATGGGCTTGCTCGGAACGCACTCGGTCAACTGCACGCCGGTGGGTGATAGTGAGGATCCAGGACCGCGCCGTGCCGCTCTTGGTGTCAAAGCGTGCGGCTTGCCTCCACACTTCGACGAGCGCTTCTTGGGCCACGTCGCGGGCCAGATCACGGTCACGAACAATGCGCAATGCGAGTCCGAACACGGCCCCGGCGACGAGGTCGTGCAAGGCACTAAAGGCTTCCTCGTCGCCGCGGGCAGTGCGTTCCACAAGTGCGGCGAGTGCCGCAGCGGAGTCGGTGTGATCGTGGGAGGCCGGCACCATCGACGACGACACGGCCCGCAGATGCGGTGCCGTGCCCGTCCCGTCCTCGCTACTCATCACACTCATGCCAACGCGCGAACTACGCGTCGTCTTCCTTCTCCATCGAATCGTCTTCCATGGAGTCATCTTCCATGCTGTCGTCCTCCATAGAGTCATCCTCCATCGAGTCGTCGTGGCCCATGGTCGCGTCTTCGCTGGGCTCCATGCTTTCTTCCATCATGGTGTCGTCGCTCATGGAGTCCTCTGGTTCCGTGGAGTCACCACAGGCCGCCAGCAACGTTCCGGACAGCAAGATGACAGCCGGAATGGCGACCACGCGTGTCGCGATAGTGCGGGACGTGTTCATGCTTCCTCCTCAAATGTCACCGGGCCCGGGGCGGTCCGGCACCACGTATTCGGTGCCCGAGCCCGGGTGGATGGGTCCGTAGACAGGCGTCAGGGGCGAACCCGGATGGGCCCGCCCCTGACCTGGAGGGGAAAAACGTGGGGCGGCTAGCCCTCGGAATCCATCGTGGATTCCATGGTGGACTCCATGTCAGTGTCCATCGTCGATCCGTCATCGGAGTCGGACGTAGAGTCGCCGCACGCGGCGAGAAGTGCGCCCGCGAACAGCAGCGTGGCGGGTACTGCAATGGCCTTGCGAAGTTCCATGACGGAGACCTCCCGGGGACTGAAGTACTGGCGTGCCACGGTGACGCGCCTCTACCATTCACGCCCTTTTTGTCCGGTTTCGCATCCGCTAGCAAGCAAAATCTTGGCCAAGCCCTTTACCCGAACGTAAACGCATACACCTCGATACCCGGCGTGAAATCGAGGCTCAGTACATCGTCAGCGGGATCCCCGAGCACCAGGTCATAAAGGTCCGCGATGCCGTCTACCTGGACTGTCGTGGGACTGTCCGGCTGTGAACGCCGGGTCACTGTGACCTCACCCATGCCCGCCATCACCAGGTGGACGTCCGCCGCGTAGTAATGCAAAGTCAACGCCGCATCGTCTCCAGCAAGCGCGTACTCATCGGTGAGGGTCCACTCGCCGGTGTAGGCAAACATGTCCGTCGCCGGCAGGCCATCGAAGCTGTAAAAAGCAGGGCTGTCCTCAACGACTTGGTCGGCGTTCTCGGCGTACTGAAGCCTGCCGTATCCCACGTAGGTTTCCGGTGTGCGGCCTGCCGTGTGGTTCCCAGCATCGGCCTGAACCACGTCACTAGCGTCATCCCCCAGCAACTCCTGGATGAGCCTCTCAGTCTGCTCGTACGCGCCTTCTCCATAGTGAACCTGCACCACCGTGCCATCGGAATCGATCAAATAGTGCGCGGGCCAGAACCGCTGATCCCATTCCCTCCACGTCTCGAAGTCGTTGTCGATCGCGATCGGATACTCGATTCCGTAGCGCTGTGCGGCATCGGCAACATTGTCCACGTCCCTTTCGAACGCAAACTCGGGGGAGTGCACACCAATGATGGTGAGTCCTTCATCCCGGTAGCGCTCGTCCCAAGCGGTCAGGTAGGGGAAGGTGCGTTGGCAGTTGATGCACGAGTACGTCCAGAAGTCGATCAACACAGGGCCATCCAGGGTCTCCAGATCTAGTGCCTCGCCGTCCGGCGTGTTCAACCATTCCTGGATGCCCACCAGATCGCGGGCCGGGCCACAGTTGAGGAGGGAGCCGGGGTCTTGCACCTCGCACTCATCGAACGTCATGGCGCCCTCGGCGGCGGACTGCTCCTCACGGCCAGTCAAGTCATCGAGTTCATCCCGGACGGAGTCGTTGTCCTCGATGGACTTCTGGGCATCGGCGAGCACGCCAGGAACCCAGCGCTGGAGTGGCTCAGCGACATTCGTAGCGATCACGAGCGCCGTCAGCATGAGGACCACACCAGAGCCGATCCGAATCGCACGCAGCCGTTCTCGCACAAAACCAATCCGTGAGCCCATGGCCTGACCGGCAAGCCCGAACGCTAGCAACGGCACAGCGATCCCCACAGAGAACGCCAACGTGAGGGCCACAAGTCCCCAACTGAACCCGTTGGTCGCCGCCAACACGGTGATCGACGCCAGGATGGGGCCAGCGCACGGCACAAACACCAGCCCCAGCGCCAACCCCATGACAAACCCATTGCCGCTGCGATCCATCTTCACAGGACGGATGCGCTCAAACGGCCGCTGCAGCAACTCGCCCAACGGCGGTACAGCCAAACCCAAGCCCACGACCGCCAGCACCACAATGCCTGTCCAGCGCAAGAAGTCGTCAGGTAGCCCCAGAGCGCTCAACAACAACCCGCCCAACAACGTGAAGAACGCAAAACTCGTGACCAGGCCTGCCACCACCACGAGGGGACGGCGCCTCGACCGTGCGCCGTCCTGGATTGAGCTGGTGAGGATGGCAGGCAACACAGGCAGCACGCATGGACTGATGGCTGTGATGACGCCGGAGACAAAACCGACGATGGCGAGGGTGATCATGCCCAGTGTTCGTCGTCAGTGGCAGTGCGGTTGGGTTCGGCATGGAGTCCTGAGGTCCGTCACCCCGGCCCGCTAGCCTGGAAGTATGACTGTGGGATACGTCCTAGGCGGCGGTGGTGTGCGTGGGGCCGTCGAAGTGGGCATGCTGCGAGCCCTGTTCGACGCACACGTGACGCCAGACCTCATTGTGGGGACCAGCATCGGCGCTCTCAACGGTGCCGCGGTCGCGATGAACCCGTCGCCGAGCGTCATCGCCACCTTGGAGCGGGCCTGGAACTCTCCGATTGCAGGGGAGATCTACGGAGAATGGTGGCCACGCCAGTTGCGCCGGCTCGCAAAGTCACGCACCCACCTCAACAACCCCGCGCCGCTACGCACAATGATCGTCGATCTTGTAGGCGAGGGCCGAACCTTCGCTGACACCGCAGTGCCGTTTGCCGTATGTGCCGCGAGCATTGAACGTGCCGCGGAGACGTGGTTTGACGAAGGTCCCATGGCGGACGCAATCCTGGCCTCGGCATCGGTCCCCGCGGCGCTGCCTCCCACCTTGATCGACGGTGAGCATTACATCGATGGCGGCGTGGTCAACTCGATCCCGCTCGGTGAAGCCATCCGGCGTGGCGCCACCGAAATCTACGTCCTGCAAGTGGGGCGCATTGAGGAGCCGCTGAGCGCGCCGGAGAAGCCTTCCGACGTCGCCAAAGTGGCTTTCGAGATCTCCCGCCGGCATCGCTTCGCACGCGATATGGCCGATGTCCCTGCCGGAGTCACCGTGCACGTGTTGCCCTCCGGGGGATCACAGGAAGGCGACGAGAAGCTCACCGCGTTCAAGAACCTCGATACCGTCACCAAGCGTATGGAAACAGCCTACGAAGCCACCGCGGCATACCTGGCTGACCATCTCCCTGGGCACGCCGACGCAGCCTCGCAAGCTCAGGCGGATGACCACGGGCTCCACGATCCAGTAGGCAACTCCTCGCTTGAGGGAGACGCTCGGTGAGCGGGGCTGCAATGACGGCAACGAGGAAGCGCCGTGTTGCCTGGCGTTTGCCGCCGGTATGGGTGCGCCGGTGCCTCATCGCGCCTTTCGTGGTGCTGCTCGCCCTCGTCTGGCTGCCGTCGAGCGTGTGGTGGGGAATCCTCGTCGCGGGCGTCGTGGCGTGGGCATTCCCCGGGCGTTTACGGTTGTTCCGCGTCATCTTCATGGTGGGCCTGTACCTGTTGTGGGACGCCATGGCGCTGGTGTGGATGTTCGGCCTGTGGGTCGCCTCGGGCTTTGGGTGGAAGGTGAGGTCCCCGCGGTTCCAGCGGGAACACTACAAACTCGCTGGGGTGATGCTGAGGTCGCTGTTCCGTGCTGCCAAGTGGATCCTCCGCCTGGAGATCGACATCTCTGACTTCAACGTCGATGAGGTCGCGGTGGGCCGCCCGCTGATTGTGGTGTCACGTCACGCAGGTCCGGGTGACTCGTTCATCATCGTGGAGTCGCTGATCACGCGTTTCAAACGCGAACCCGCCATCGTGTTGAAAGACACCTTGCAGTGGGACCCCGCTGTCGATGTGCTGCTGAACCGAGTCCCCACCCGGTTTGTCGCACCACGCTCGGCACGCAAGAAGGGTGCGCCCAGCGGTGCACTGTCGGTCGGCAAACTCGCCGAGGGCATGGATCCCGAGGATGCCCTGCTGATCTTTCCCGAAGGCGCCAATGCAACACCCAAGCGTCGCTCCAAGCGGATCGCGGCCCTCCGGTCCAGTGGCCACAACGCACTCGCGGACCGCGCCGAGGCCATGCCGCACGTGATGCCCCCGCACGCCGGGGGAGTGTTGGCTGCGATGAACGCCAGACCAGATGCAGCCGTGATGATGGTGGCGCATACCGGTTTGGAGAAGCTCTCGACCGTGCGAGATGTGTGGCGCGAACTACCCGTGGACAAGAAAATCACCCTGCGCGGCTGGACCACACTGCCCGAGGACATTCCCCACGGCCGTGCCGCGCGTGAAGAGTGGCTGTACGACTGGTGGGAGCGCATTGACGACTGGATTGAGACGCAGCAGCCTCCCGTTTCAGAGGCTGCAGCGAAAGCCGCGACGAAGGCCAGCCCGGGTGGCGCTCCATGAGTGACTCTCCTCGCCACCTGAGGGAGTGGCTGATGGTAGGGCTGCAAGGGCTGCTGTTCCTCGCTGTTGCGGTCACCGCAATCGCACCCGTCCCTGGAGGTTCCTGGCCGTCGTCCCTGTGGGGCGGACTCGCGCTGATCGTGGCGGGTTCCCTGGGGGTGTTGTGGACCGGGCGCCTCTTGGGGCGATCCCTGACGCCGCTGCCCGCCCCCAATGGCGAAGGCCTGGTCGTCGACGGCGCCTACCGGTGGGCGCGCCACCCCATGTACTCGGCGCTCGTCGTGATCTGCTTGGGCGTTGCGGTGTCCTCCGGAGCGTGGACGTCGTACACCGCCGTTGCGGCGCTCACGGTGTTCTTCATGGTGAAGTCACGGATGGAAGAGCGGTTCCTTCTGCAGGCGTATGAGGGTTATCGCGACTATGCCTCGCGCACGGGCCGGTTTCTCCCTGGAGTGGGTCGCCTTTAGCAGCATCGGTTTGTGCGGCCGGTGTCACGAGTGGCGCGTGTGACTCCTCGACGTCGGCGTACCCTGGCGCCATGAGCGAGTTGCATGCAGTGGTGACAGGCGCATCCTCCGGCATCGGAGCGGCGGCCGTGCGGCGGTTGACCGCTGAAGGGTGGCGAGTGACGGCGGTTGCTCGGCGCCAGGAGCGGCTCGCTGCCCTGCAGGCCGAGACCGGTTGCGCAGTGATCGTGGCGGACATTACCTCTGCCGCCGATGTGGCCCGGCTTGCTCAGGCCGTCACCGGACCGGTGCACGCACTCGTCAACAATGCGGGTGGAGCTGTGGGGTGGGTCACGATCGCGCAGTCCAGTCCGGACGACTGGCTGTCGCAGTATGCGCTCAACGTGGTCGGTACCGTACGGGTGACCCAGGCGTTGTTGCCACACCTCATTGACTCGGGCCGTGGCGATGTCATCAACCTGACGTCTACCGCTGGACACGAGCCCTACGAGTACGGAGCAGGGTATGTCGCGGCTAAGCATGCGGAAGCGGCGATGACCCGCACGTTGCGGCTCGAACTTACCGGGACGGGAGTGCGAGTCATGGAGATCGCGCCGGGGATGGTGCATACCGAGGAGTTCTCCTTGCACCGCTTCGATGGCGATCAGAGTAAAGCCGACGCCGTGTACCAAGGCATCGAGCCGCTGACCGCGCAGGACATTGCCGATGCAGCGTTCTACGCACTGTCAAGGCCCCATCATGTGTCGATGGACCTCATGGTGATTCGTCCCCGTGAACAAGGCGGCGCCACTAAGACTGTCCGCCGGTAGGGAATGATCGCGTTAACGCGGCGTGGCGCTGGGCGATTTGGCCGGATACTTGGGTGTTCGCACCCTAGACTGGCCGCATGAGTCAGGCCCGTGCCCACCTGCTGATGCATCCCGTGCGCATGCGCATCGTGCTCGCGCTGTTCTCTGAGGCCTTGACGACCAAGGAACTCAGCGAGGTGCTGCCCGATGTCCCGCAGGCGTCGTTGTACCGCGCGGTGGGGGAGCTGAAGAACGCGGGAATCCTTGAAATCGTGAGCGAGGAACGCCGCGGCGGTGCGATTGAACGCACCTACCGAGCGATTCAAGGCAGTGCGCTGATGTCGCACGAAGAGTTCACTTCCGGGCAGCCCGAGGAGTTCATGGCCGCCATCCAGGCGTTCGCGGACCAGATAGTCGCCACTACGTCTCGTTATGTGGGCACAAGTGAGAACAACTCGTGGCGTCAGGGGAAGTTCACCTTCAGGCATGCGTCGATGTGGCTCACTGACCAAGAACGCGAGGATATGCGCGCAGAGTTGTCGCAGGTCCTCGCCAAGTACGAGTCACGGGAGCGAGGCCCCGAAAGCACCTCGTACTCAGTGAACGTTGCCGTGTCGCCCACTGCGGCACGCCGCTCGACGGACTCGCATTCCGCCACCTGATCCATCCGCGTCGGGTTCGCTAGCGGTTCGAACTTGATGGCCCGTAGCCGATGCTGTGCATGGATTGCAGGCCGTCGCCGGGACCTCGCTTATCTTTGCTGGTGCGTGACACTGCCGCACGCTGTTTGGCCTTCAGGCCACGCTTACGACGGCGGATCCCGAGTTCCTTTTCCCGTTGCTCCCATGCTGAACGGCGTTGCTGGAGACGGGCCAAGCGAGTCTGGGCTTCGCGCACCTGACGTGGCACGTTGAGCAAGGCGCGTGTGCGGCGATCCACGGTCACGGTGACCAGGATGGCGAGCGAGAAGATCACGAATGACACGAGCGGCAGTGCCTGTGTGCCCCAGCCGCTCACGATCACGGCACCCACAATGGGGCCGGTTGCTGCGCCCGCGTTGGCGGTGGTGGTGTACATCCCGCCGGCGAGTTCAGTGCGGAATGGTGTGTGGCGCATGGCCCAGTTCAGGAGGGCCGCGATGAGGACCGCCCAGCCGGCGGCCTGCAAGCCCTGGGCCACGATCGCTGACCATGGCTGGCCGATCCACAAGATGAGCCAGGCGACGGCAACCATGGCGGTACCCACCGCGACCGTACGTACGGCATGGCGGATCAGGAAGGTCCCGACTGCCATGGTTGCTGCGACAGCCAGCAGGCCCCCGAAGGCGAAGATGAGCGGCAGGATCTGATCGCGTAGGCCGGCTACCTCAGTGAAGAACGGAACGATGTACGTCCACGTCGCGGCCATACCCATCGAGACTAGGAACGTCACGGCCAGGACGCGGAAGAAGTCTTGCCGGGAGGGAAGGTCTCCCACGGTGTGGGAGGTTGCCCCGCCGGGTGTGGTGGTCGAGGGCAGGACGAGCCCCAAAGCTATCGCGAGCGAGAAGCCCAGGATGGCGAGCGCCGCGAACGGTATCTGCCATCCCAGCGCCGTTCCGGAGGCGGTGACCAGCGGTGTGCCGATGACACCCGCGGCGGCTGCGCCCAGCATTACCCCGGTCACGGTTTTGGGGCGGAGGTGCGGTGCAAAGAGGCTTGCTGCCGTAGGCGCGACCAGTGCCCAGAACAGGGCGTGCGCGAGTCCTGAGGTGACGCGGCCTGCAGCGAGTTGTCCCATCGATGAGGAAGTCGCGGCAATGAGGAGGCCGATGCTCCATACCGTCATTGCTGCGGTGAGGGAGAGTCGCCTGCTCCATCGTTTGGTGAGGAAGGTGAGGGGGATAGCGGTGAGGACCACGGTGAGGGAGAACGCCGTCGCGAGCAGACCCACTTGAGCGACAGGTATGCCCAGGCCGGACGAGATATCGGTGCTGAGAGCGACGATGGTGGCCTCGTTCACGCCCATGGCGAACGCGCCCGCTGCGAGTGTGAAGAGCCCCCACTTTGCACGGCCTGAACTGATGACCAGGGAAGCTTCGGACCATTGGCCGGGTTCGGGGTCGTCGAGCACCACGGCCGAGGAAGCCCCCACGACTGGGATCGACATGGTGGTGGCGTGGGGTTCGGCGTACGCGCCATGGTCACCGTGATCGTGCTCGTCGAGCGCGGCATCGTCGCGCGCGATGATCTCCATCGTGCGCGTGGCGTCGCTTTCTAGGTAGGGCCGCATGTCGAGTTCCAGCGTGTGCGGCACGTCGTTCAAGCGTGGCTCCTTCCCGGGCGTCGGTCCTCGTTACTCCATGGTTAACACCCGAGCGCGCCTTGCGCGATTCGTGCATCGCGGCCGGGTCTGCCTTCTGCCGGGACAACGGGGGACAGGTCCTTCTTGTTCCTGACGGAGGTCCCAGTGGGCTCCCGCTACACTGGTGCCAACAGCTTTGACCCGGATATCACCGGTGAGCTTGCGGAAGAACGGCATGGCGCTCAGTAGAACCGCACGGGCAGCCCGTCACAGCGGCGTCCTCGTGACAGCGAGGGCATGAGTGGTCATCCAACGCCTGCACGGCAGGGGAGGGTGGCAAGCGAGGTGGTACCGCGCTCTTCCAGGCACGTGCTTGTGGTGAGCGTCCTCGCTTAAGGATTGCGACGCCAACACCCAAGGACTGCCACCGTCATGAGTGCCTACCCTCAGCATCGACCTGACTCCTCTGTGCCTGCTTCCCCTAGTTTTCCCTCGATTGAAGAGGATGTGCTGGAGTACTGGAAGCAGGATGGGACGTTCCAGGCGTCGATTGACAACCGCGACGATGCAGAAGAGTTCGTCTTCTACGACGGCCCGCCGTTCGCGAACGGGCTTCCGCACTACGGCCACTTGCTGACGGGATATGTCAAGGACGCGGTGCCGCGTTTCGAGACGATGCGCGGCAAAAAGGTGGAGCGTCGCTTCGGTTGGGACACTCACGGGCTGCCGGCTGAGCTTGAAGCCGAGCGCATCCTGGGCATTACCGACAAGTCTCAGATCGACGAGATGGGCATTGCCGCGTTCAACAAGACGTGCCGCGATGCCGTGCTGAAGTACACCGACGACTGGCAGGAGTACGTCACCCGCCAGGCACGTTGGGTGGACTTCGACAACGACTACAAGACCTTGGACCCCACCTTCATGGAGTCCGTGATCTGGGCGTTCAAGACCCTGTACGACAAGGGCCTGGCTTACGAGGGTCACCGCGTGCTGCCGTACTGCTGGCGCGATGAGACGCCTTTGTCGAACCACGAACTACGCATGGACGACGACGTGTACGCGAACCGTCAGGACCCTGCGTTGACAGTGGCGATGCCGTTGAAGGCCGATGCCGTGGCGGCGTCCGCGCTCGACGCTGACCTGAAGGAGGCGCTCACCGGCGCTGAGGTGCTGATCTGGACCACGACACCCTGGACGCTGCCGAGTAACCTGGCGGTGGCCGTGGGGCCAGAGATCGAGTATGCGGTGGTGGCTGCTGGTGCGGAGTCCGCGTTTGCCGGCCGCAAGGTGCTGATGGCGGCAGCCCGGCAGGGTGCCTATGAGCGCGAGTTGGGCGAGGACGCTGCGGTGGTGGCGACCGTCCACGGTTCCGCATTGGCGGGCCTGCGCTATGAGGCTCCGTTCGCTTATTTCGCGGACATGGACAACGTGCACCAGGTGTTGGTGGCCGACTTTGTCTCCACCGAGGACGGTACGGGAATCGTTCACCTTGCGCCGGGCTTTGGTGAGGACGACGCCCTGGTGTGTGGCGAGGCTGGCATCGAGACGGTGGTGCCGGTTGACTCCAAGGGACGCTTCACTAGTCAGGTCACTGACTATGAGAGTCAGCAGGTCTTTGACGCTAACCCCCACGTGATCCGCGATCTCAAGGAACGTGGCATTGTGCTGCGCCACGAGACCTACGACCACAGCTACCCGCACTGCTGGCGCTGCCGCAACCCTTTGATCTACCGCGCCATCTCCTCGTGGTTCATCAAGGTCACCGACTTCCGCGACCGCATGGTCGAGCTTAACGACCAGATCACCTGGGTTCCCGAGCACATCAAGGAAGGCCAGTTCGGCAAGTGGTTGGAAGGGGCGCGCGACTGGTCCATCAGCCGCAACCGTTACTTCGGCACACCCATCCCTGTGTGGGTTTCCGATGACCCGTCGTACCCGCGCGTCGACGTCTACGGCTCGTTCGCTGAGCTGGAAGCGGACTTTGGAGTCCTGCCGCTTAATGAGGATGGCGAGCCCGACCTGCACCGGCCCTACATCGACGACCTCACCCGTCCCAACCCCGACGACCCCACGGGCCAGTCCACGATGCGCCGCATTCCGGACGTCTTCGATGTGTGGTTCGACTCGGGCTCCATGCCGTTCGCGCAGGTGCACTATCCCTTCGAGAACGAAGAGTGGTTCGACACCCACAACCCGGCGGACTTCATCGTGGAGTACATCGGGCAAACACGCGGCTGGTTCTACGTGATGCACGCGCTCGCCACGGCGCTCTTTGACCGTCCGGCGTTCTCGACGGCCATCAGCCACGGCATTGTCCTGGGCTCGGATGGCCGCAAGATGTCCAAGTCGTTGCGCAACTACCCAGACGTCAACGAGGTGTTCCACCGTGACGGTTCGGACGCGATGCGCTGGTTCCTGCTCGCGTCCCCCATTCTGCGTGGCGGCAACCTTGTCGTGACGGAAGAGGGCATCCGCGAAGGCGTGCGTGAAGTCATGCTGCCGCTGTGGAGCTCGTACTACTTCTTCACGCTGTACGCCGGTGCCGCCAATGGCGGTGACGGTTACCTCGCCAAGCCGGTAGCGGCCGATGCCGTGGCAGACCTGCCGGTCATGGACCGCTACGTTCTGGCTAAGACCGCCGAGCTGGCGGACGCGATGACCGCTCAGCTTGACGTGTACGACGTGCCTGGCGCATCGGACACCTTGCAGTCCTTCATGGACCTGCTCACCAACTGGTACGTGCGTACTCAGCGCGACCGTTTCTGGTCCGAGGACTCCCAGGCGTTTGACACCCTCTACACGGTGTTGACGACTGTCACAGGCTTGGCCGCACCGCTGTTGCCGTTGTTGACCGAGGAGATCTACCGCGGTCTCACGGGTGAGCGTTCGGTACACCTCACGGACTACCCGGCCGTGCCTGGCGCATGGCGTGACGACTCGCTCGGTTCCGTCATGGACCAGGTACGGGAAGTGGTGTCCGCAGCCCACGCCTTGCGTAAGGCTGAGAAGATCCGCGTGCGTCAGCCGCTTCAGCTGCTCAAGGTCGCTGTGGCTGACCCCGCGGCTTTGTCGGACTACGCGGACCTGATTGCCTCCGAGCTCAATGTCAAAGCTGTCGAGGTTGTCACCGAGGACGCATTCACCGTTGACCACCCGGTCGAGCAGCGTCTCAGCGTCAATGCGCGCGCCGCAGGCCCTCGCATCGGCAAGGATGTGCAGGCTGCCATCAAGGGCGCCAAGACCGGTGACTGGTCTGTCTCGAGCGCTGGCGTCGTCTCCGGCGGCATCGCGTTGGTCGAAGGCGAGTACGAGCTCGCTACGGTCATCGGCGACGGCGGAAGTGACGCCGAAGCTGCGTCCGTTTTGGGCTCGGGCGGGTTCGTCCTGCTGAACACGGAACTGACGCCCGAACTCGAAGCAGAGGGATTTGCCCGCGATCTGATCCGTTCCGTCCAGGACACTCGCAAGGCGGAAGGCCTCCAGGTCAGCGACCGCATTGTGCTGTCACTGACGGTGCCCGCCGACAAGGTGGACGCCGTGCAGACCTGGGTTGACCTCATCGCTCGCGAGACTCTGGCGCAGGATCCTGCAACAGGTCACTCCCGCGTGTCGGTCGCGGTAGGTGCGGAGATTGCCATCGCGGTGGAGGTTGCGCCCTAGCGCGCGAGTTTGACCCCTGGTTGACTGGGTGGATGCGAGTCCAACGTCTCCACGATGACACCCGCCGGTCATGGGTCGACCCTGACCAGGCGCGACCTGTGCGTGTCACGGTGTGGGGTGACACGGTGTGGGACGACACGGCGGGCGGTAGCGCTCCTGGCAGCCGTCCGCTGACTGTGCTGTCCCATGGAACTGGGGGACAGGCGCTCGATTTGGCGTGGGTTGCTGAGGCGCTCGCGGCGCGGGGTCATGTCGTGGTGGGCATCGATCATCACGGCAACACCTCGACCGGTCCCTATCTGCCGGAGGGCTTCGCCTTCGTGTGGGAGCGACCGCGCGATGTGTCCTTTGTGCTGGATTGGGCTGTCGAAGCGCTACATGTCGACCCCGCACGCATCTCGGCGGTGGGTTTCTCTCTGGGCGGGTACACGTGTGCGGCGCTGGCGGGTGCGCGGATTGACGCAACGGTGTTGCAGGCGGTGATGGACCGCCATGTCCCCATGCCTCCGCTGCCAGAAATGCCGGACCTGCTGGATCAGTTGTCGCATCGCTATCCAGGTCCGGCCCTCGCCGGTGTCCTGGCGGGTGCGGGGGAGAGCGTGGCGGATGCCCGGGTGAGCCGCATCGTGATGCTGGCGCCCAGCCTGGGTGCGCTCATGACGGATCAGTCGCTGGAGGCAGTGAGCGTTCCTGCTTTGGTGATGTGGGGAGACGCCGATGCTGAGGCTGAACCGGTCTCCAACGCCCAACGCTATGCGTCCCTCATCCCCGGTGCTCAAGGCGCGTCAAGGGGAGCGGACGTGGAGCACTATTGGTGGCTTGCGGACCATCCCTCCGGCGAGTCGCTGCGACACGCCGTTGCGCCAGAAATTGTGGACTTCTTGAACCGCTCTTGACCGTGCATCGTCCCTGGTAAATACGGCGAGTGGGGGCGTTGGAAAATTGGTCTCGAAAACGGTCATCAGCACCCCCTGGCGTGCCGCAAAATATCTTCGTGAACCACCCCCTTTTTGCAGGGTTTGACCCTGCCTCTGCGGAGCGTGCCATCGACTCCGAGATCTTCTCCCGTACCCCCGATGGCGACCACGGCGCCAAGATGCGCCGCGTCGGTGATGCACTTGCCCGCTTGGGAAATCCCCAGCGCCACTTGCGCATCGTGCATGTGACCGGAACCAATGGCAAGACCTCGACGTCGCGCATGATCGAGTCGTTGTTGCGTGCCCATGGCCTGCGCACAGGCCTGTTCACCTCGCCTCACCTGACCACCTTCCGTGAGCGCATCCAGATCGATGGGCAGCCGCTTCCGCAGGAGTCGTTGGCGGCGCTCTGGGAGCGGGTGGCGCCCGTCGTGGCGGCTGTCGATGCGTCGTCGCTGCACCAGGGTGGCTCGCGGATGAGCTTCTTCGAGATCCTGACGGTCCTGGGCTTCGCTGCCTATGCGGATGCTGGCGTTGACGTGGCAGTGATTGAGGTGGGCATTGGCGGTGCGCGCGATGCCACCAACCACGGTAGCGGTGAGGTCGCGGTTCTGACCCCCATGGCGGAGGACCACTCTGACTACTTTGTGGGCGGAGTCGCAGGTGTGGCCGCAGAGAAGTCCGGCATCATCAAGCCTGGCGCCACTGTGGTGTCAGCGCTGCAGCCGGCATTGGCGGAAGACATTATTCGCGCAGCGGTCGCGAAGGCCGATGCCGCGGTGCGGTGGGAGGGCATCCACCATGAGCTGGTGAGTCGCCGTGCGGATGCTGCAGGCCAGTGCGTGACGTTGCGGACCATGGGCGGCTCGCACGCAGAAGTGTTGGTGCCGCTGCACGGTGACTTCCAAGCCCAGAACGCGTTGGTGGCCTTGGCTGCGGTGGAGGCGTTCCTTGAGCGCCTCGCCGGCTCTGATACGCCCGTCGGGGTCCTGGACCCTGCCGCAGTGGCCCGCGGCTTCGCGGGTGCGACGTCGCCGGGCAGGCTTGAAGTCATCTCCGCGGCGCCGACGGTGGTGGTCGATGCTGCGCACAACCCGCACGGCGTGCAGGCGCTTGCCGGGTCCCTCCATGAGAGCTTTGGCTTCGACTCGGTCGTGGGCGTCGTGGCCGTTCTTGCTGACAAGGACTGGGCTGGCATCTTGGATGGCCTTGAGCCGGTCGTGGACCGCGTGGTCGTCACACAGACTGATTCGCCACGTGCCACGCCGGTTGAGGAACTCGCATCGGCAGCGCGTGAAGTCTGGGGTCCGGATCGCGTGACCGTCGCCTCTACAGTCGCGGAGGCGCTGGGCGTCGCGACTGCCATGGCCCGCGCGGCTGGGCCGGAATCCGGAGTGTTGGTCGCGGGATCGATCACCTTGGTGGCGGCGGCACGCAAGGTTGTGGCACGTGAACACGAGGCGCAGGTGCGCGTTGTGCCGCCGCGATTGGCCGATGCCGGCGAAGCGTCGACTGAGGTGGTGCCTGCCTAGTAGTCGGCACCCGAGCCGGGAGTGCTCGTGGGACACTGGTGTCTATGCCTGAGTCTTCTGACCTGGTGCTCGGCGGCTTGACGCCCGATGAGGCTGAGCACGAGATCTACCAGCACATCATTTCCCGCAACCCCGAACACGACTTCGAGCCCACGCTCGATCGTGTGCGTGACGTGTGCGCGCTCCTCGGCGACCCGCAACACGCCTACAAGGTCATTCACCTGACAGGCACCAACGGGAAGACGTCGACAGCGCGCATGGCGGAGTCGCTCGTGCGTGAACACGGCCTGCGCACGGGCCTGTTCACGTCGCCTCACCTGACCTCGGTACGTGAGCGCATCCAGATTGATGGCGAGCCCATTGCGCAAGAGGATTTCATCCGCTTGTGGGGCGAAGTCGCCCCCATCATTCACTTGGTCGACGCCAAGTCCGCTGAGAACGGTGGCCCGCGCCTGAGTTTCTTCGAGGTGCTGGTGGTGCTCGCGTATGCAGCGTTCGCGGACGCTCCCGTGGACGTCGCTGTCATCGAGGTGGGGATGGGTGGCGTGTGGGACGCCACGAATGTCGCCGACGGCGATGTCTCTGTGGTGACTCCTATCTCCATGGATCATGCGCAATGGTTGGGTGACTCGCTGGTGGAGATCGCCACGGAGAAGGCCGGCATCATCAAATCCGGTGCTGCCACAGTTATCTCCGAACAGCCTGAGGTAGTGCTTCCGGTCCTGTACGAGGCACTGGCACAGGCCGATGCTCGCGCACGGTGGGAAGGCCAAGACCTTGAGGTCGTGGAACGCCAGCCCGGGGTGGGCGGCCAGTTGGTGACATTGCGCACGTCGGCCGCGACGTACACCGAGATCTTCGTGCCGCTCTACGGCGAGTATCAAGCGTCGAACGCCTTGCTGGCGCTCGCGGCGGTGGAAGCGTTGCTCGCCGACGGGGGAGAGCCCGCGGCGTTGAGCGCGGAGACTGTGGAAGCGGGCTTTGGCTCGGTGACGTCTCCCGGTCGCCTTGAAGCAGTACGGACGTCGCCCATGGTGCTGGTAGACGCCGCCCACAACCCTGCTGGCATCGACGCCATGGTGGCGGCGCTGGACGAGTCCTTCACGTTTGAGACGCTCGTGGGCATTGTGGGAATCCTGGCGGACAAGGATGCCGAAGGGATCCTGGCGGGACTCGAGCCCGCTTTGGACCACATCGTCCTCACTGCCTCGACCAGTCCCCGTGCGATCCCGGTCGAGGACCTGGAAGCCATCGCATTGCCGCTGTTTGGGGAGGACCGAGTTTCGGTGGCAAGCAACCTTCCCGACGCCATTGACCGCGCGGTGCAGCGCGCCGAACGCGACCACGACATGGGCGCTGGCGTCCTTGCGGTGGGGTCGGTGACACTGATTTCCGAGGTTCGCATTCTGATGCGTGCCGACGAGCGCAAGGGCACGGGCCAAGCGCGATGACCGAACCCGTGTCGACTCCGGACGACGGCGACGCCGAGTACGTCGTCAAAGCCAAGCGCTCGGCCACGCTGGTCTTTACACAAGCTGTACTGATGCTGGAGGCGTTCTGTGCGCTCTTCGCGATGCTGCTGGTGTGGGGGCTGACACGCGGCGGGATGCTTGATGTTCCCGTCGGGTGGACCATTGGTGGTGGGCTGACCCTGGTGGCGCTGATGGCCTGGGCTGCAGGCAAGCAGGAGAAGTCGTGGGGGCGCCCGTTGGGTTGGGCGCTTCAGATTCCGCTCTTGGTGGCCGGCTTTCTCGATACCGCCATCACCATCATCGGAGTCATTTTCCTGGGCATCTGGATCCTGGCGTTGCGCTTGGGCACCAAGATTGACCGCGAGCGCGCTCAGTACGACGACGATCACCCCGGAGAGGTGCCGCCCGTCGACCAAGGCAGGCGAGCGTGAGTGCGGTGAATCCCGTCCGCCCCATGTTGTGGCGTATGGCCGCGGCTTTCGTGGTCGCAACTATCGGGTTGTCGATGGTGTTCTGGGCTCTCGATGAGGTCGTGGCGAAGCGTGCCGCGGGCGATGCCTCGGGCACACCGCTCAGCACCTATGCGCTGATCTTCTCTGGGCTGTTGCTGAGCTTCGCATGCTGGCGCTATGCCCGTTCACGGTGGGCGACTCACCTGGCAGAAAACCCTGACTCGCGTCCCGCGCCCCGCTGGCTGTGGTTTCCCGTGGCCGGTGTGGGAGCCGTGGGGTTTGTGTGGGGAACGGTCCTGCACAGCAGTTGGCTTGCACAGCAAGATCCTGCCCCGTTGGAGCCGAACCTGGGGTTTGTCCTGTTTCAGGTGCTGTGCGTGACGCTCGTCCTGAGCGCCAGCGTGGCCCTCATGAAGCGGCCTTTGCGCTAAGTCGCGCGGCTAGACGCTAACGCAGGCGTGGACGTCGTACCCTGCGAGCCGTTCACGTCCCGGGAGAGCCTCGATCTCCATGAGAAAACTGAACTGAACGCTCGCGGCCCCCGCGCGGTGCAGCATGTCGGCCACGGCGCGAGCGGTTCCGCCGGTGGCGAGCACGTCGTCAATGACAAGGACGCGCTTGCCGGCGACGCCGTTGGGGTTGAGGACGAGTTCCGAGGCACCGTATTCGATGGTGGCGTCAGCTTCCAGCAAGTCGCCGGGCATCTTGCCCTTCTTCCGCACCATCGACATGCCCACATTGAGTGCCTGCGCCACCACTGGCGCGAAGATGAAACCGCGCGCGTCCACGCCCACGACCAGATCCACTGCGGCATCGGCCGGCATGAGGTCGTCGCATGCGGCACGGAAGCGTTCCGGATCCGCAAGGATCGGGGCAATGTCGTAGAACAGGATGCCCTCGACGGGGAAGTCGGGGTAGGTGTCGAAGTCCGCGAGCGTGATCACGTGTTCCATCGTCCCACGGCGAAGTCCTAGGTGACGGTCGTGGTGGTTGCGCCCGGTAGTCTCATCGCCATGACTGTCCCCTCACAGACACCGACCGAACGCACGCTGATCCTGGTGAAGCCCGATGGTGTGGCTCGTGGCCTTGCAGGTGAAGTCCTGCGCCGCATCGAAGGCAAGGGCTACACGCTCGCTGCCGTCGAGTTGCGCACCCCCACGGCCGAACTGCTGGAGCAGCACTACGCCGAACACGTGGGCAAGCCGTTCTATGCGCCGTTGGTGGAGTTCATGCTGTCGGGTCCGTCGCTCGCGATCGTCGCTGAAGGCGACCGCGTGATCGAAGGATTCCGTTCGCTCGCGGGCACCACTGACCCCACCACCGCTGCGCCTGGCACCATCCGTGGAGACCTGGGTCGTCAATGGCCCACTGCGGTGTTGCAGAACTTGGTGCACGGCTCGGATTCACCGGAGTCCGCTGCACGTGAGATTTCGATCTGGTTCCCGGGTCTTGCATGAGTAAGTTCGAGGATGGGCTCGAGCGGGGAATCTTCGCGAGCCGCTGGTTGCTGGCCCCCATGTATGTGGGGCTGTTGGCGGGATTGCTGCTCGTCACCGTGAAGTTCTTTGCGGCACTGTGGAAGATGGTGTCGACGTACACGTTCGCCAAGAGCGCGGAAGACGTGACCGTTGAGATCCTGACCCTGATCGACATTGCGCTCCTGGGCAACCTGATTCTCATCGTGATCTTCGCGGGGTACGAGAACTTCGTCTCGAAGATCAAGGTGGCCGAGGACTCGGAGGACCGCCCGTCGTGGATGGGCACCGTCGACTTCTCAGGTCTCAAGATGAAGCTCATCGGCTCGCTTGTCGCTATCTCTGTGATCTTGCTGCTCAAGGACTTCGTGGATGCGGACGGCAAGGAGATGGACTACGAGGCTGTGGCGTGGCGCATCGGCCTGCACTTCACGTTCGTCATCTCTGGCGTCTTGTTCGCGGTGATGGACTACTGGGGCGCCAAGCGGTCCGCGTTGCTGACGCAGACCAAGGTCGCCGCCATGCAACTGAAGTCGGGCGCCGTTGTCACGGACGACTCTGAGGTCGCGTCCACCGAGTCCCGCTAACTCACCCCACGCCAAAGCTTGAGGGCCGATGCCAGGGTCACCCTGGCATCGGCGCTCGATTTTTGATGAGTGACCACGCTGGAATGGCTCGCATGATCGCGCGCCATCGTGCCCTAGGCTGACATCCGTGCACCTCAAGACGTTGACGCTGCGTGGGTTTAAGTCCTTCGCCTCCGCAACGACCCTCGAGTTCGAGCCTGGTGTGACGTGTGTGGTCGGTCCCAACGGCTCGGGCAAGTCCAACGTGGTCGACGCGCTGTCATGGGTCATGGGTGAACAGGGCGCAAAGACGCTGCGCGGCGGAAAGATGGAGGACGTCATCTTTGCCGGCACCTCGGGGCGTGCCCCCTTGGGCCGTGCCGAGGTTTCCCTCACGATCGACAACACCGACGGTGCGCTCCCGATCGAGTACACGGAAGTGACGATCTCCCGCACGTTGTTCAGGTCCGGCGGCTCCGAGTACGCCATCAATGGTTCGAACTGCCGGTTGATGGATATCCAAGACCTGCTGAGCGACTCCGGCCTGGGCCGCGAAATGCATGTGATCGTGGGTCAGGGGCAACTCGACGCGGTTTTGCGTGCCACGCCAGAAGAGCGCCGTCACTTCATTGAAGAAGCCGCCGGCATCCTCAAGCACCGTCGCCGCAAAGATAAAGCGCTACGCAAGCTTGATTCGATGCAAGCGAACCTGACGCGAGTCCAGGACCTGACCGCAGAGATCCGCCGTCAACTGGGGCCGCTGGGCAAGCAAGCCGAAGTGGCGCGCCGTGCCCAGCACATTCAGATCGATGTCCGTGACGCCCGTGCGCGCCTCCTCGCCGATGACTTGGCGCAGATGCAAGCGCAGATGGATGCTGGCAAGGCTGACGAATCTGCGCTCCAGGAACGGCGCACGCAGGTGGAAAAGGAACTTGCACAGGCACGCGATCAGCTCGCCACGCTGGAACGGGCTGCCGCTGAGGCCACGCCAGCCCTAACCGCTGCCAACGACATCTACTACCGGCTCAGCGCCATTCGAGAGCGCCTGCGCAACCTCGAATCGCTCGCGCAGGAGCGGCTACGGATGCTGGGATCAGCCACCGACAGCGCGCCGCCCACCGACTTGGTGGACCTCGATGAGCAACTGGAACGCGCCCTGGTCGCGGTGTCGGAACTGGACGCTGAGGTCGCGGCTGCCGCAACCGCGCTCGACCAAGCCGAGCAAGCCCGCCGGCAAGCAGAAGAGGTGGCGCAGGGGTCAGAAAAGCACCTGGGGAATCTGATGCGGTCGGTCGCGGACCGCCGTGAAGGGGTCGCCCGGCTCGCCGGCGATGTCGCCGCACGCCGTAGCCGAGTGGAAGCGGCCGAAGCCGAGATTGGCCGCCTGCGCGAAGCCAAGGACGACGCCGACAAGCGTGCCCAAGACGCCACCACCGAGTTCAAGGCCCTGGAGAACACCGTCGCAAGCGTCGAAGGTGACGACGAGGACTTCGAGGCCTTGCATGAGGCCGCGACGGAAGCGTGGGAAGCCGCCAAACTCAAGCGCGACGAGCTCAAGGATGCCCTGCACGTGTCCATGCGTGAACGCGATACCTGTGCCGCCAAAGCGGAGGCGCTCGAACTCTCCCTCGCCCGCAAAGACGGTGCAGGAGAGCTGCTCGCGGCCGGATCCACGGCAGTGCGCGGCACGGTTGCCGCCCTCATCGAGGTGGGCGCAGACGCCGAGGACGCCATCGCAGCAGCCCTGGGGCCGCTGGCCGATGCGTTGGCCGTGGACTCCGTCGAGGACGCCGTCGACGCGATTCGCTGGCTGCGCGACGAAGACGCAGGTCGCGCACGTTTTCTGGTCGCTGACCCCACCGCCACCGTGACCCAGCCCCCCGTGACGCTGCCGTCGGGCGCTGCCTGGGCATCGGACCTTGTCACAGGTGCCGGAGGCATTGCGGAAACCGTGCGCTCGCTCGTGGCGGGGATTGCCGTCGTGGATGACTTGGCGTCGGCTCGCGCGCTGGTCGCTGACCTTCCCGCTGTCACTGCGGTGACGAGGAGAGGGGACGTCCTCGGAGTCAGGTCTGCATCGGGAGGTGCAGGGGATGCCCCCAGCGTGCTGCATATGCAGGCCGCGCTTGATGAAGCGCGCACCAAGCGTGACGAGGCCGCGCGCACGGTGGACACGACTGAGGCTGCGTTGAGTGATGCCCAAGAAGCGGAGTCGGACGCGCGCGCTCACCACGGCTTGACGCTCGAGCGGCTCAACGAGTCCGATGCGCGTATGGCGTCGGTTGCTGAGCAGCTGGGACACTTGGGCGCTTCTGCGCGCGCAGCCCGAGCGGACTCGGAACGACTCGTGGGTCAGATCGAGGCGGCCCAGGCTCGTATGGCAGAACAGTCTGAGGAGCTGGTGGGGCTCACGCAACGACTCGCCGCCGCGCAAGCAGAGCCCGAGCAGACGGAGTCCGACACCCACGATGCGCAGGTCAAGCGCGATGAGGACGAAGCAGCCGCCCGTGCGGCCCGCGCACGGGAAACGGAAGCACGATTGGCGCTGCGCACTGCGGAAGAGCGTGCCCGTGCACTCGCTTCCCGTGCCGAGTCCCTGGAGAAGGCGGTCGTTGCCGAACGCGATGCCCGCGCCCGCGCCGAGGCCGCCGCCAAGCGACGCGAACGACAAGCCGCCGCTGCCCGCGAAGTGATCGCCGGATGCGCCGATGCTCTCGCCGCCATCGACGTCTCCGTGGCACAAGCGGATGACGAGCGCGCTGCCGCTGAGCAGGCCCGAGCCGAGCGGTCAGGACAGTTGGGCGACCTCCGCGCCCTGGTGGAGCAGTTCGCTGATGAACACCGGCGCCTCACCGATGACGCTCACCGTGATGAAGTCATGCGCGCCCAGATGAAGGTGCGGTGGGAGCAACTCGAACAGCGTTCAGTTGACGACCTCAGCATGGACCCCGCGCAGTTGGTGGAGGAGTTCGGACCGCACCTGCCGGTTCCCATCATTGACGGAGAACCCAACGACGACGGGGAGCTCCCCACGGAGCCGTACGTGCGTGAACGCCAGGAGAAGCGACTGCGGGCCGCGGAGCGTGCCATGAACCAGTTGGGTCGCGTCAACCCGCTGGCACTCGAAGAGTTCGCTGCCCTTGAGGAACGCCACACGTTCCTGCAGGACCAACTGACGGACATCAAGAAGTCGCGCGAAGACCTCCTGGAGATTGTGCGGGAGATCGATGAGCGCGTGGAGCGCATCTTTGTTGAGGCGTTCGAGGACACCGCGAAGCAGTTCGACCGCATCTTCCCACGACTGTTCCCGGGAGGCGAGGGCAAGCTCGTTCTGACTGACCCCAAGAACATGCTGACGACCGGTATTGAGGTGGAGGCGCGTCCTGCGGGCAAGAAGGTCAAGCGCCTGTCATTGCTGTCTGGAGGCGAACGTTCGCTCACCGCTGTCGCGATGCTGGTGTCAATCTTCAAGGCCCGCCCGAGCCCGTTCTATGTCATGGACGAGGTCGAGGCCGCGCTCGATGACGTGAACTTGGGGCGACTCTTGGAGATCTTCACCGAGTTGCAGGAAGACAGTCAGTTGATTGTCATCACGCACCAGAAGCGCACCATGGAGATCGCGGACGCGCTGTATGGCGTGACGATGCGCGGTGACGGCGTGACGACGGTGATTTCGCAGCGGCTCAAGGAGGACGCCGCGTAGCGCGGCCGTTTCGCGCGGGTGCCCCCGGCGCAGCTACTGCTGGCTGTCGATCACTCGCAGGTCGTAGTGGTGTCCGGGAATCCCCGCGACGTCGGCCACGGCAATCACCCAGGTTCCCTCAGGGACTATCTGATCGAGTAGTGGGTCAAAATCGGCGAGGCCTGTCGCGTAGGGGTTGGAATCGGTCCAGGCGATCCGGTACGGGCTCCCGCTGTCGTCAAACCCCAGCACTTCCAGCGTGAGATCTTGTCCGTCCAGGCTTGCGGCTTCAATCGTCAGCCGCGCCGCTGAGCCGACGGTCACGCAGATGTAGGGCTCGTCCTCGTCCGCTGTCATCGTCGCTCCGACCTCGATGGTGGACACGGCCTCGCAGATGGAGGGGGAGAGGTCAGCGTGGCTCGTTGCCGGTTCTCCCTGCCTGATGAAGGTGCCGGAGTTGTCGTAGTAGACCTGTACTGCGGTGAACGCTGCGGAGTCCCAGGCGGCGAGTTCCACCACATACGTGCCGGCCTCCAGTGCGGTGTTGACTTCCGGGTCGGTGCCAAAGGTGTCGTCGGTAGTGGCGAGGACCGTGCCGGTGCCGTCAGTGGTGAGGACAGCAAGGCGAAGGTCGGCAGATGCTTGTGGATCCGCGCTGGAGTCCGCGCCGACCTTGACGAAGGACTGTTGTGGCAGTTCCAGGCACGCGTAGGGCTGCGTGGAGTCCACCATCACGGAGACGCCGTTGGCGAGTAGCGGGATGGTGTCACCACAGTCGGCGGGCGCGGGGAGGGCCGATGCGTCGGGCGCGGGGGAGGCTGCTGGGGTGCTCGCGGGTGCGGACTCCGTGACAAGGATGAACGGCGGCGCTGGAACCGCCGAGTCCGCGACGGCCGTGACAGCGATGAGGTAGTCGCCGGCGGGGAGCGTGGCTGTGATCTCTGGATCTGCTGTCGCTGTGGTCGCGGCACTGTCGATGACGGTGGCGTCACCGGTGCTGACGGTGAGGGTAATGGGCGTGTCTGGGTCTAGCGACGCGGCGCCGATCGTGACGCGAGATTCGGTGTCGATGGTGAAGCAAACGCGGGCGGGTGGCTCAGAGATCTGAGAGTTCAGATCGATATAATCGACATCGACGGCGTTGCAGCCGTCGCCCGCCGTGAGATCGGGACTGGGATCCGGAGAATCTGGATCTGAGTCGCCTCGTGTGGCGAGCACCGCGGTCACTGCAGTCACGATGACGATGATTGCCACTGCTGTGATCCACACCCAACGAGAGCGCGCGCTTGGTGCGTTCTTCATGGGGGGAGGCTATCGCTTCCCGTAGGCGGTGCTGTCACGACCACGCCGCGGTTGTGATCTGGAGCGACTCCCGATCCTTCCCCGGCCACCCATGTCCGTTATGTACACATCTGTCGCTTCGGGACCTAGAGTCCTGAGCGACCAGGCTTCGTTGAATGAGGTTCGCCCCATGTTTGAGAACGTAGGTTCCACACTCACCGTTCTGATCGTGCTCGCGCTCGTGGTGTTCGCGGTGGCGGGACTGTCGGAGGGGCGTCTGCAACACCTCATTGGGCTCATTTCGGGGGCGGAGCGCCGCCGGTTGGGTGATCACGTGTATGACGAGATCGAGCGCAGAGACAATGACTGGGACTTGTTGGGTGGTGTCGACTCGATTCCTGACGACGTCAGCGGCGCGGAGCGCGCCAAGGACTGGGCGTTGAACGCATACGGTCAGGCCAAGGAGCAGACGCTGCACGCCGTAGACGTGGGACGCCAGAAGATTGCCGATCACACGGCGCCCGAGGCCGCGACGACGGACTCACCCACGACGGGTGAACTCGCGGTCGGTCGTCGCTGACCCCACCACGGGAGAAGTTGCGTGCACGATGTGATCGCTCGTGGCGAAGGACACGTGCCGAAAGCGGAACCGGCCGCCTGACCTGAGACACTAGGCACATGGACGTGACGTGGATTCCTGGTGACGCTGATCTAGTCGTCATCATCGCAACTGTCGCTGTTGTCGGCATCGGTGGTGCCGCCGCCTTCTTCATGAGGGGCGGAGCCTCCAAGGGCCACGACGCCTCTGCTTCACCTTCTGACGCTCCTGAAGACTCCGCGGCGGTCGCCACCGTCGAGACACCGGAGGCACCTGAGCGTCGGCTCCAGCGCTTGCGAGGGCGCTTGGGCGGTGGTCTTGGTGCGAACTTGTTGGCGATCTTCTCGCGCGGCGCACTGACCCAAGACGACTGGGATGAACTCGAGGAGACTCTGCTCCTGGCCGATGTCGGGGCATCGGCCACTGACGAGATCCTCGCGGGGCTCAAGGCTGCGCTCAAGGACACTCCGGACGCCGATCCACGAGAGACTCTGCGCGCTGTACTTCTCGACATCGTCGACCCCTCACTCGACCGTTCGCTGAAGCTTGCTCCTGCTGGCAGCGGTGCCCACGAAGCCATCCTGATGGTGGGCGTCAATGGCGTGGGCAAGACCACCTCGGCCGGCAAGATCGCTCGGGTCCTCGTCGCAGAAGGCCGCTCTGTCGTGATGGGTGCCGCGGACACCTTCCGCGCGGCAGCGGCAGACCAACTCGAAACCTGGGGAGCCCACGTGGGTGTCCCGGTCGTGCGTTCGGATCGCGACGGTGCAGACCCGGCATCGGTCGCCTTCGAAGCGGCGACGCGGGCCAAGGACGAAGGTCTTGACGTGGTGGTCATCGACACTGCCGGCCGCCTGCAAAACAAATCCGGCCTCATGGACCAGCTGGGCAAGATCATTCGCGTGTCATCGAAGGCCGCCACGCCCGTCGAAGTGCTCCTGGTACTCGACGCGACCACTGGGCAAAACGGAATGACCCAAGCAAAGGTCTTCGCGGAAGCGGCACCCGTCACGGGCATCGTCCTGACAAAGATGGACGGTTCCGCCAAGGGCGGCATCGTGGTCGCGGTTCAGCGCGAACTGGGCGTGCCGGTGAAACTCATCGGACTGGGCGAAGGCGCGGACGACTTGGCGCCGTTCGACGCTGCGCAGTTCGTCGACGGAATCCTGAGCGACTAACACCTCGAGGTAGGGGCGCAGGCCGTCACGCCTGTTCATGCCGCTATGCTGGGCGCGCACGGACGCATCCGCGCGTTCACCGCGCGGACGTCACTTCAGTTATCGAGGGGGGATCGATGTCCACCACGCCTGCAGGTTGGTACGACGACGGGACGGGCTCGAACCGTCTGCGCTACTGGGACGGAAGTGCGTGGACTCACCATTTCCACCCGCCGCTCAACGAGCCGGCAGGTCACGTAGCGCCTGCGGCACAGGACGATGCTGCTCAGGCTCAGGCTCAGGCTCAGGCCCAGGCTCAGGCCCAGGCTCAGGCCCAGGCCCAGCCGGCAGAGCAGTCCAGCTACGCGCAGTCCGTGACCGCCGCACCCGAGCAGACTGCTGCCGCGGCTCAGCCGCACTCACTGCAGCAAGCACAGCCCACATGGGGGCAGCCCGGGGCTGCTCAGCAGGTGCCCGCGCATCAGGGCTACGCCACGGTGGATCAGGATCCTCAGGCGTACGTCAATCAGGGGTACGCGGCCCAGGGGTACGGCGTGGTGTCGTCTCAGAACGAACCTGGGAACGCGCCCGCGAAGCCTGGCTTCCCGGTATGGGCATGGGGCGTGATCGCTGGTGCTGTCGTGCTGATCATCGGCCTAGTGGTGGTGGCGATCGTGCTGCTGGGGGGCGGTGACTCGGATTCCACGGAGTCTGCCGCCACCAACGAGGTCGTGAGCGATCCCGCTGAGACAGAGGTTGTCGAGGCCTCGGGAGACGACGCTGAGGAGGTCGAAGCGACCTACCGCACGTGGCTCGATGCATCGAACGCCCTGGACTGCGAGGGCATGGCCCCGCACATGACCGCCAACTTTGAGGAAGTCATCTTTGGTGTGATCGACTGCGAAACGAGTGCGGAGATCGGCCAGGAGATGATCGACTCCGGTGAGTACGAGGTCACGTCGGACGTAGCGGTCATCAACATTGAGGTGGCGGGCGACACCGCCACGTTTACGGTGGGCGCTCCTGACGGCAACGGTGGAGTCGATGACTTCGGAGCCGCAGACGTGACTGCTGTGCGGGTCGATGGCGTGTGGAAGTTGGACTCGCTGAGCCTGGGTTACTAGTTCGACGCCCGGATCGTTGGCGGGCGGCGATGCGGTCACGAGTGACGGTGTCGCCGCCCGTTTTTTCGTCTGTGTCCTGGAACGCACCGCCCGAGTTTGTTGACGCAACAGAGTTTTTACGTTGAGGGGTTCGTTGTAACCGTCGCGAAACATTGCGGTCGCTCAGGGGCAACAGCGGTGCGGAAGTGTGACTTCTGACTCGCCGAGGGGCGGGAACAAAGGAGAAGCAGAATGGATAGCGGCAACATTGCCTGGCTCCTGACTTCTGCATCGCTCGTGTTGCTGATGACGCCGGGTTTGGCGTTCTTCTACGGTGGCATGTCGCGGGGCAAGTCGGTGCTCAACATGATGATGATGAGCTTCGGCGCAATCGCAGTAGGTGCGGTCGCGTGGGCGCTTGTCGGCAACTCGATCTCGGTGGGCGACTCCATCGGTGGTCTCTTCGGAGACCCGAGCACGGACTTCTTGCTCAGCTCGTCGTTTGTTTCGGGTGACGGTGAGTCCCTGATCGCGACCGGCTTTGGCGCCACCTTCGCCATCATCACGGTGGCCCTGATCTCCGGTTCGGTGGCGGACCGCATGAAGTTCAGCGCGTGGATGGTCTTCGCATTCCTGTGGGTCATCCTGGTGTACTCGCCCGTATCCCACTGGGTATGGGGTGGCGGCATCCTCGCTGAGGGTGGCGGCATCTTCACCGCTGACTGGTTCCCGCAGGACTTCGCTGGTGGAACCGTGGTTCACATCAACGCCGGTGTTGCCGGTCTGGTGATGGCGCTCCTGCTGGGTGTGCGTAAGGGCTTCGGCAAGGAGCCGATGCGTCCGCACAACCTGCCGTTCGTGATGCTCGGTGCCGCACTGCTGTGGTTCGGCTGGTTCGGCTTCAACGCCGGTTCCGCCTTCGCTGCCGATGACGCCGCTGCAGCCGCATGGGTCAACACGACCACTGCAACCGCAGCCGCCATCCTGGGCTGGCTGCTGGTGGAGAAGCTGCGCGATGGCAAGGCGACTTCGCTGGGTGCCGCTTCTGGTGTGGTTGCTGGTTTGGTTGCCATCACGCCGGCCGCTGTGGCTGTCGACCCCTGGGGCGCGCTGCTCATCGGTGTCTTCGCCGGTGTGCTGTCCTCGCTCGCAGTGGGCCTGAAGTACAAGTTCGGCTACGACGACTCGCTTGACGTCGTGGGTGTTCACCTGGTCGCCGGTCTGTGGGGAACGGTCGCCATCGGCCTGTTCGGAACCACCACCTTCGGTGCTTGGGACGGTGTCTTCACCGGGGGCGACCTTGGTGGACTGTGGGCACAGATTGTGGCCGCTGGCGTCACGATCGCTTACTCCGCGGTTGCTACGCTGATTATTGGACTGGTTCTCAAGTTCACCATCGGACTGCGCGTGAGCGAAGAGGTCGAGGTTTCCGGCATCGACCTTGCCGAACACGGTGAGACTGCCTACGAGGAGGCGAAGTAGTCATGAAGCTGGTCACTGCAATCATTCAGCCACACCGCACGGACGAGGTCCGCGCCGCTTTGGAAGCTGCTGGCGTCAAGGGCGTCACGATTTCTGAGGCTGCAGGGTATGGACGTCAGAAGGGCCACACCGAGGTTTACCGCGGTGCCGAGTACACCGTTGACTTGGTGCCTAAGGCTCGTATCGAGGTCCTCGTGGACGACGCTGACGCTGTCACCGTGACTGAGGCCATCGTTGCCGCAGCACAGACAGGCAAGATCGGCGACGGCAAGGTCTGGACGGTTCCCGTGGAAGACGTAGCCCGCGTTCGCACCGGCGAACACGGTACCGACGCTCTCTAAGGGGACAGAAGTACTCCATGGAGAACTCCTTCAGCACTGCTGAGGGCTCCGACGCTGAGGTCCCGCACCCATCAGGGGTGCGGGACCTCAAGCGCGTCCGAGCCGAACGAGCGGCAGCACTCATGGAGCGTGCGGTGCCCGGTCCGCAGCGACGCCGCGAGCTCGCCGCGCTCGTGCAAGAGCGGTTGCAGCAGCTGTGGGCTGAGGCAGGCGGTCCCACACAGGGAGCTGCGCTTGCCGCGGTCGGTTCGCTGGGGCGCGGCGAAATGGGGCCGGCCTCTGATCTTGATCTGGTGCTCCTTCACGATGGACGGTCGCTGACGAAGGACGCGTTGGGGGAGCTGGCGCAGGCCCTGTGGTACCCCATTTGGGATGCCGGGTTGGAACTTGACCATTCGACTCGGTCGATCACCGAGTGCAGGCAAGTGGCCTCGAAGGATCTTGCGGCGGCCGCGGGTCTGCTGGACGTGCAGGCGGTCGCAGGCGATGAAGCGCTGGTGACGCAGGCGCGTGCGGCGATCTATCAAGACTGGCGGGCGGCTGCGCGCAAGCGGCTTCCCGAGCTCCTGGGCGCGTCACGTGCTCGCGCCGAGCGTCACGGCGAGTTGGCGTATCTCATTGAGCCTCATCTCAAGGAGGCACGTGGCGGATTGCGTGACTACGCCAGTTTGTCTGCGTTGAGCGCCACATGGCTCACGGACCGGCCTCACGGTGCGGTGGACGATGCCGCAGAACACCTTCGGGATGTCCGGGATGCCGTTCATGTGGTGAGCGGACGACCGGTGAACATTGTGGGCAGGCACCTAGCCGACGACGTGGCGGCTCTGTTGGGCTTTACCCATGCGGACGACATGCTGGCGTCCATCTCTGAAGCGGGCCGCACGATCGCGTTCGCCCTGGATGCTACTGAGCGCGGGGCACGTCGCTCGCTGGAAAGGGCGGGGATCGGGTCCAGGGCGTGGCGTGCGCGCCGGATGGGGGCGGCGCCCCGGCACACCACCGTCGCGGAAGGATTGATCGACGTCGATGGCGAGCTTGCGATAGCTCCGTCCCATGACGTGACGTCCGATGCGTTGCTTCCGCTGCGCGCCGCCGCCACGGCTGCGACCACCGGGCTTGCCTTCACTCCTGGGTTGCTCGAATCGCTCACGCTCGCGCCAAGCCTTCCCCAGCCATGGCCAGCCCAGGCGCGGGCCTCCTTGGCTGAGCTGTTGCGCGGGAGTGCCCACCTGGTCAGTGTGTGGGAAGCGATCGACCTTCATGGACTTGCCGTGCAGTGGGTCCCTGAATGGGCTGCGGTGAGGAACCGCCCGCAACGCAGTCACGTTCATCGCTTCACCGTTGATCGTCACATGATTGAGGCGACGGTGATCGCCGGAAAACTGCGTCGTCACGTCCCGCAGCCGGACCTCTTGCTGTTCACGTGCTGGCTTCACGACATCGGCAAGCGCGCCGATGCCACCGACCACTCGCGTGACGGCGCTCGCCTGATCCCAGGTATCGCGGAACGGATTGGACTCCCCGCAGATATGGGGGCAGACATCGAACTGTTGGTGAGAGAACACCTCACCTTGGCCGAGTTCGCCACGAAACGCGACCCCGACGACCCGGCCACCGCATCGGCCCTCCTGGAACGTGTGGACGGTAGGGAAGACCTCCTCCTGACCTTGCGTGCCTTGACGGAGGCCGATGCTCGTGCGGCGGGTCCGCAAGCATGGACCACGTGGCGAGCGGCGCTTGTCGACACGCTCACCGCGACTGCGCGCGCCCAGCTCGACACCGCCCGTTGAGGTCGCCGGTACGCTAGTGCCCTACGTGTTTTCGAAGGGACAGGTACGTGTTCGCCAATCTTTCTGATCGTTTGACATCGACCTTCCGCAACCTGCGGGGCAAGGGCCGGTTGTCCGAGGCGGACATTGATGCCACCATCCGCGAGATCCGCCGTGCCCTGCTCGATGCTGACGTCGCCGTACCCGTGGTGCGCACCTTTACGGGCAACATTCGTGAGCGTGCCCTCGGCTCCGAGGTATCGGAGGCGCTGAACCCGGGCCAACAGGTCGTCAAGATTGTGAACGAGGAACTCGTCGCAATATTGGGCGGGGAAGCACGTCCACTGACGTTTGCCAAGACCGGACCTACGGTCATCATGCTCGCGGGTCTGCAGGGTGCCGGTAAGACAACCCTCGCAGGAAAGCTGGCGCACTACCTCAAGGGGCAGGGCCACACGCCGTTGCTGGTGGCGGCTGACCTGCAGCGTCCCAACGCCGTCAACCAGCTTCAGGTGGTGGGTGAGCGAGCCGGTGTGCCGGTGTTCGCTCCCGAACCAGGCGTGACGCGCGAAGGTGAGCGCGTGAAGGGCAACCCCGTCAAGGTTGCCAAAAAGGGACTCAAGGAAGCCGAATCCAAGCAGCACTCGGTCGTCATTGTTGACACCGCAGGTCGCCTGGGTGTCGATGCCGAACTGATGAAGCAGGCTGCGGACATCCGCAAGGCGATCGACCCCGACGAAGTGCTGTTCGTCATCGACGCCATGATCGGTCAGGATGCCGTGGCGACCGCTACTGCATTCGACCAGGGCGTCAGCCTGACCGGTGTGGTCCTCACCAAGTTGGACGGTGACACCCGCGGTGGTGCGGCGCTGTCGGTCCGTGAAGTCACTGGTAAGCCCATTCTGTTTGCGTCCACCGGTGAGAAGCTCGACGAGTTCGAAGTCTTCCACCCGGACCGCATGGCCAGCCGCATTCTCGACATGGGTGACATCCTCACGCTGATTGAGCAGGCGGAGAAGGCGTTCGACCAGGCCGAGGCCGAGCGGATGGCCGAGAAGGTCACGAAGGGCGAGGACTTCACCTTCACGGACTTCCTGTCGCAGATGCAGCAGCTCAAAAACATGGGCTCCATGAAGAAGATGCTGACCATGCTTCCGGGTATGGGTCAGGTGCGCGATCAGATCGAGAACTTCGATGAGCGTGAACTGGTGCGGACAGAAGCGATCGTGCAGTCCATGACGCCGCTGGAACGCGACAACCCCAAGGTCCTCAACGGGTCGCGCCGCTCCCGTATCGCTGCCGGTGCTGGCACCACGGTCGCCGAGGTCAACTCGCTCGTGAAGCGGTTTGAGCAGGCGCAGCAGATGATGCGCGCCATGGCCAAGGGTGGCGGGATGCCGCAACTGCCCGGTCAGGGCGGCGGTGCTCCAGGTGCCTGGGGCGGAATGCCGGGCGGCAAAAAGTCCAAGGGCAAGCAGGCCCCGCAGAAGAAGGTCAAGGGCAAGTCTGGTAACCCGGCAAAGCGTGCCCAGCAGGAGGCCGCGGCCCGCAACAAGGCCGCTGGACAGTCTCCCTCCGGAAGTGCGTTTGGCTTGGGCCAACAGCAGCCGCAGTTTGACCCCAAGGACCTTGACACGGACCTCGGCAAGTACCTGGGCCGCTAGGTAGCCGCATGGAGGCTCTCCACCTGACTGGGCCCGTGATCGTCGACGACACCACGGTCCACGATCAAGCCTGGGTGGTGGGTGGACGGATCACCTTTGAGCGGCCGCGTCAGCGGGTCGCCGTGACCACGGTGTCCGGTGTGGTGATCCCGGGTCTCGTGGACGTTCACTGTCACGTGGGCCTGGATGCGGGCGGTGGCACCGATGAGGCTCTCGCTGCGAAGCAAGCGACAGTGGACCGGGACGCGGGAACGCTGCTGATCCGCGATGCCGGGAGCCCCCTCGACACCTCATTTGTTCACGACCGCGATGACCTGCCGCGCCTCATTCGGTCTGCGCGCTTCATCGCCCGCCCCAAGCGCTACCTGCGCTACTACGCTCGCGAGATCGAGCCGCACCAGCTGCCCCAGGTGGCTGAGGAGGAAGCTCACAAGGGTGACGGCTGGATCAAACTGATCGCCGACTGGATCGACCGTGACGCGGGGGACCTCACCCCGTTGTGGACCACCGCAGAGTTAACCGAAGCGCTCGGACGCGTGCACGCCGCGGGCGCACGAGCCACCGCGCACACGTTCTCTACTGAGGCCATCGATGGCCTCCTCGACGCGGGGATCGACTGCATCGAACACGGCACAGGGATGACGGATGCGCAGATCGCGGTCGCCGCCCAGAAGCGCATCCCGGTTGTCCCAACCTTGCTGCAGGTCGCGAACTTCGAGGGATTCGCTGATCAGGGGCAGGAAAAGTTCCCCGCGTACTCCACCCGTATGCGGCGCATGTACGAACGTCGCTACGACCACGTCCGCGACCTCTATGACGCGGGCGTCCCGCTCTTGGTGGGGACCGATGCTGGCGGCACGCTCGGGCATGGGCTCCTTCCGCAGGAGGCTCGCGAGATGGCCACGGCGATCCCAGCATCGGCCGTCGTGGCTGCCGCAAGTTGGCAGGCCCGCGCGTTCCTGGGCGTCGATACCCTGACCGAGGGCGCTTCAGCGGACCTCGTGATCTACGACCGTGATCCGCGCCAGGACATCTCCGTGCTCGCCACACCCCACGCGGTGGTCCTGCGCGGGCGGCGCGTCCGTTGACGCGAGCGCGCCTGTTGAGACAATGGGGTCCATGACCCCGGTAGAAGCGCAGCGTCAGCGTTCCTTCGCGCGTCGAGGCCTCTGGGTCGACGGGCTCGAAGCACTGGTCTGGTTGTCCGCTGTCACGGGCATCGCACTGATGGTGGCTTCCGGCGGCCTGGCATACGTGTCCAGCCCCGCGGACTGGTTCTATGCGCTCGGACGTGCACTCGGCATCGTGGCCGCCGTCTTGATGATGACGCAGGTGCTGCTCGCGTCGCGCGCGCCGTGGGTGGAACGCGCGATCGGCCACGACCGAGCGATCGCTCTTCACGCCAAGTGGGGCAAGATCGCCGTTGTACTGATGCTGACCCACGCGCTGCTGATCACCAGCATCACCGCCAGCTATGACGACCGCAACGCCGTCAGCCAGTTCCTTGCCTGGTCCGACTATGGGTGGTTCATGTTGGCCGCGCAGGTGGCGCTTGGCGCGTTTGTGGTGGTGCTACTCACGTCCGTGGCGCTCGTACGGGTGCGGTGGCCATATGAGCGATGGCACGCCGTTCACATGCTCGTGTACGTGGGCGTGGCGTTCGCGGTGCCACACCAGTTCCTCGAAGGATCCACGTTCCGCACAGGAGGAATCGCATGGTGGTTCTGGGCGGTGTGGTGGACGGTGACGCTCGGATCGTTCGTGGTGTTCCGGCTGATCCGACCTTTGGTGTTGATGCGGCGCCACGGCCTGACCGTCTCATCGGTCGTGGGTCACACCGACGGCAGTGCCACCGTGACCATGACTGGTCGCAATCTTGAACGTTTGAAGGCTCAGCCTGGCCAGTTCTTCCTCTGGCGCTTTCTCAGTCCCGAACTGCGCATGCAACAGCACCCCTATTCGTTGTCGGCCGCGCCGGGGGAGAGCTTGCGTATTACCGTCAAGAACTCCGGTGACGGTTCCGGGGCGGTTGCGCGCCTGCAACCAGGGACACGGGTCCTCATGGAGGGGCCGCTTGGAGTGTTCACGCCTGCGACCCGCTCCGGGTCAAGCCTGATCCTGATCGCTGCGGGCATCGGTGTCACGCCGATCCGCGCCATGGTGGAGGCCTGTGCGCCAGGTGACGACGTCACAGTCGTGCTGCGGGCGCGTTCGCGCGCCGAAGCACCGCTGATCGAGGAAGTGGAGGCACTTGCGGCTGCCCGCGGCGTTCACGTCCACGTGGTGCTCGGCCCGCGCGGTAGCGGTTGGGGCAGTGTGGACCAACCAGTGTCGATCGCGCGGCTCGTGCAAGACCCCAGCCGGGCGGATGTCTATGTCTGTGGGCCCCGTCCGTGGGCGTTGGCCGTGGAAGCCGATGCTCTCGCAAGCGGCGTTCCTCAGGCTGGGATCCATCGGGAGGAGTTCGGATGGTGACGCGTCGGAGGGAGAAGGAACGATGAAAGCAACGAATGCTGTGGTGGTGACAGGAGCATCGGCTGTCATCTTGACCGCTGGCTTCATCGCGGCACCCAACCCAGGTGGCAACGACACCGACGAGTCGGCGATGCCGTCGCCGACCCCCGAGGGCAATCTCACTTCCGCTACGAGTGCAGACGATGGTGCTGCCTCGGAGTCGCCGGCAGACTCCGGCGCTGACGAGACATCAGACCTGGTGTCGGGCACCTTCGATGGTCCGGTCGTCAACAACATTCGTGGTGACTACCAGGTGCGCCTGACGTTTGACCAGGGTGTGCTGGTAGAAGTCGAGTTCCCGGTTGCGGGCACCGAGGCACCCGAGTCACGCTTCATCAATGAAGATGCCCTGCCTCAACTAGCAGAGCGCTTTGTGGAGGCGCAAGACTGGGATGTCGACTACGTCTCGGGCGCGAGTTTCACGTCCCCTGCCATGGTGGAGTCCGCCCAGGGCGCCTTCGAAGACGCAGGCGTGTGACGAGCTCGGACCGCTCCACCATCGGGGTCACGGTGACTGCGATGGCGATGGACTTCACTGTCACCGTCGCCACGGACGCGCATCATCGTGACGCAACGCAGGGTGCCCTCGACACGCTGGCGGGCTACCTTGCTAGCGATCTTGAATGGGTTGACGCCGTCTTCAGTACCTATCGCGAGGACTCGTGGATCAGTCGGCTGAACCGTGGCGAAGTCCGCGTCAGTGACGCGCCAGCGGCTGTCGCGGAAGTGCTGGACCTGTGCGAGCGGTTTCGTGACGAGACTGACGGCTGGTTCGACGCACGGACTCCGGACGGCGGTGTTGACCCCACCGGAATCGTGAAGACATGGGCCATGGATCGAGTGCGGTGGCGCTTGGCGTTGCTCGGGGTCGAGTGCGGCATGTTCGCGTGTGCTGGGGATATCGAGGTCTTCGGCGCTGTACCCGCAGGCAGTCCTTGGCGCATCGGAATTGCTGATCCTCGGGTTCCGTCCACCGGGAAGGGCGCTTCGGTCGACTCGGTCAGCATGGGAGGTCGTGGGCGCCCGCGCGCCCTGGCGACGTCCGGGCTTGCCCATGACGCTAACCACATCTGGGCTCCCGTAGCGAAGGGCAACTCACGCACCCCGTCGACCGTGATGCAGGCGAGTGTGGTTGGTCCCGACCTGGTTCAATGCGATGCGTGGGCTACCGCCATCGTTGCCGGTGGTGATCAGGTGGCCCGGCTGGCACCCCGGTTCGGCATGCAGGCGCTGGCGCTCCGTCGCAGTGGTGGCCGCGTGAAGTCCCTTTCCACGCCCCATTGGCCGAGCGATCATGGGTGATGCGCGGGGGTTCACCCCTACGCTACATTTGTCGAAATGATCCGACCAAGGAGCGCAATGGCGACTCGACCACTCACGGCAGTGGTGCTAGCAGTGGCGGCGAGCCTCTCGCTTGCGAACTGCTCGCCCGCGTTCCTTGGAGGAGTGTCCTCGTCGAACTCACGCGATGCCAGTGTGGCTTCCGCCCAGGCCTCGCACGCGAACTTGGCTCCCGCGACGGTGTCGCCTGAGGATTCGGTGTTGCTGCGCAAGCAGTCACTGATCGAACTCTCTGGTCCTGCTAACAATGACGGCACGTTGGGCTCCGGCTGTGACGTGCAAGAGGAGTCCGAACTGCCGGACGGGGTCTGGTTCTCGTTCGTTCAGGGAGTGGACCTGGATGCGGAACTCGCAAGCATCGACGTGGCATGTCTGTTTGGCACTGATTCTGATCAGTGGGAGATCTACCGGGATGGCCTGGAGCCAGAACTGACGCCTGCACGGTTCGTCATCACCAACGACGTCTCCCTCACCATCGATGTGCCGATCGCTGCAGACATGGAAGTGTTTCTTGCTGCACACGACTGGGCACCGGTCACGCCTGCCGAAGCACTCGCAGACGGCGAGGTCTCCCTGGAGCGCAGGGCTGCAGGTTTGTGGGTGATCATCGGCGAGGGCGAGATCGTCGCTGTCGTCGAACCCCAACTCGACGGTGCCTCCTAGCGTTACGCACAGCGCTCAAGATCTGGCACAATAGTGCGTTGGTTGGTGTGGCCCTCTACCCATGCCAGCTATTCGTCTTGCCAGCAAGGCTCGTTCGTGATTCCCCGAACGGCGCGTTGCAGGCTCACACCGAATGAAAAAGGAGTACAGCCATGGCTGTGAAGATTCGCCTCAAGCGCTTCGGCAAGAAGAAGGCACCGTTCTACCGCGTCATCGTCATCGATGGCCGCGCCAAGCGTGATGGTCGCGCGATCGAAGAGATCGGCAAGTACCACCCGCTGTCCAACCCCTCGTTCATCGAGATCGACTCGGACCGTGCCCAGTACTGGCTGTCCGTGGGCGCTCAGCCTTCCGACCAGGTCCGCAAGCTGCTGGAACTGACCGGCGACTGGGGCACCTACAAGGGTGACAAGAACGCCAAGTCGACCGTCGAGGTCCCCGCTGGCAAGGTCAGCGCTGAAGAGCAGATCAAGGCAACTGCCGATGCTGCCGAGAAGTTGAAGGCCGAGAAGGCTGCCGAGGCTGAGAAGGCCAAGAAGGAAGCCGAAGAAGCCGCTAAGGCTGAGGCTCCTGCCGAGGAGGCCGCTGACGAGGCCGCCGAGGCCGAGGAGAAGTAATCGTGGTCGTCGACGTTCTGGAGTTTCTGGTGCGTAGCATCGTCCGTCACCCGGACGACGTCACCGTCTCTGAGCGCTCTGGCCGTCGCGGCACCACCCTGAACGTGGTGGTGCACCCCGAGGACCTCCCGCGTGTGATCGGCCGTCGTGGCCGCACCGCAACCTCGCTGCGTACCGTCATCGACGCAGTTTCGCGCGATGACGTCCGCGTCAACATCGTGGACGTGGCTTAACGCCGACGTCACCCACGAAGCCCCCGGCACCACACGGTGCCGGGGGCTTCGTCGTTGTGTCGCGCTGGGGGATGGCGGCGGCTACGTGCGAAGGAACCACAACGAGGCACGGCGATTGTGCAGCAGCGCCACAATGACGACGGCCCAGGCGATAGAGATTCCCGCCTGCCACCCGGGGTATCCCGAAATGCTGAGCAATCCGAACACGTCGACCGCGATCCGAAGCGTCATGACGGCGGTGATGATGAAACGGGCGAGCCGCGAGCCGCGCCCGAGCGCCGCCGCCGTGAGCATGGTCACGACACCAAAAACTATGAACGTCCAGCCGTAGATCGTGACCGTGCTCGCGTTGACGTCGAGTTCGGCTACAGCTGAGTCGTTCCCCGCAGCAAAGAGCCACAATGCCCCACCCAGGAGCATGCCGATGGCGTATAGCCAGGTCAGCACCACCACGACGGTGACGGATCCTGGGCGACTAGGACTTTCGGTCACGGTTCACTCCTGAATAGTTGATAGCTGGCTGCACGGTCAGATTAGTGGAGCGTGACTGCGTATGCGCGTCCCCTACGCTTGTACGCATGAAGGTGACTGTTGCGCGCATCGGCCGTGCTCACGGGTTGAAGGGTGAGGTGAGCGTTGAGCTGCGCACCGATATCCCTGACGAGCGTCTCGTTCCAGGGACGGAGTTTGAGACGGAACCTGCATCGGCAGGGCCGCTGACCCTCACCGCCGCGCGCACCCAATCGGGCCGCTGGTATGTGAAGTTCGCAGAGATCACGGATCGCAACCAGGCGGAGTCTGCCAGGGGCGTCGAACTGGTCATCGATGGTGACGAGTCTGACGAGGACGACGCCTGGTACGTTCACGAACTCGTCGGCCTTACCGTGCAGCGCCCCAACGGCGACGTCGTCGGGTCCGTCGTGGACCTGCTGAGCATGCCAGCTCAGGACCTCTTGGTGGTGAAGCAGCCGTCGGGGGAGCGGGCCATGATTCCATTCGTTGCGGAGTTCGTGCCTGATGTCGACCTCGACGCAGGAACTGTGACCGTGACTCCGCCATACGGGCTTTTGGCCGGGGAGACTCCGGAGGAGACGGGGGAGACGCACTAATGCGCATCGACGTACTGACGATCTTCCCTGAGTTCTTTTCCGTGCTCGATGTATCGCTGCTGGGCAAAGCCCGAGCGAAGGAACTGGTCTCGGCAGAAGTGCACAACCTGCGAGACTGGACGAGCGACGTCCATGGCACAGTCGACGACGCTCCGTTTGGTGGGGGCGCCGGCATGGTGATGAAGGCCGATGTCTGGGGTGCGGCGCTGGACGACGTCATGCAGCCCGGTGCGCACCTGATCCTGCCCACGCCCGCAGGGATCCCCTTCACCCAAGCGAAAGCTGCGGAGCTGGCAACGGAAGACCAACTGGTGTTCGCCTGTGGGAGGTACGAGGGCATTGACGCGCGGGTGCCGCAACACTACGCGGATGCCGGTTTCCGTGTCAGCGAGGTCTCCTTGGGGGACTACGTGCTGAACGGCGGCGAAGTGGCGGTGGTCGCGATGGTGGAGGCCATCACCCGACTCATCCCCGGGTTCATGGGCAACGCCCAGTCGATCGTGGAGGAGTCCCATTCGGACGGCCTCTTGGAGTATCCCAGCTATACCCGGCCTGCCACCTGGCGAGGACTCGATGTCCCCGAGGTGCTTCTGAGCGGACACCACGGCAAAGTCGCGCGATGGCGGCACGAGCAGCAAGTGCAACGCACCAGGGAACGGCGGCCCGACCTGCTGCCAGACCTGCCCGACCATATGGCACAATAGATCTTCGGTGCGAGCAGGGCTCCATGCCTGCCACAGGGGGTTCGAGCACATCCTGCCTCGCACAGATCACAAACGAAGCCGTAAGGCAGAGCACGTGCAGGACCTGTGGCGTGTGCGTGGGAGTGAAAGTCATGCAGAAGCTTGACCACGTCACCGCGGGTAGCCTCCGCGACGACGTCCCCGACTTCCGTCCGGGTGACAACGTTAAGGTCCACGTGAAGGTTATTGAAGGTAACCGCTCGCGTATCCAGGTGTTCCAGGGCTTCGTCCTGCGTCGCCAGGGCCAGGGCATCGGTGAAACCTTCACCGTCCGCAAGATCTCGTTCGGCGTGGGCGTCGAGCGCACCTTCCCGGTGCACGCCCCCACGATCGACCACATCGAGCTGGTCAGCCGCGGAGATGTCCGCCGCGCCAAGCTGTACTACATGCGCAACCTGCGCGGTAAGGCAGCTCGCATTCGCGAGAAGCGCGAGAACTGATCATCAGCGACACGTCGCAAGCGCCGGCGGAGGGCCAATCGCCCTCCGCCGGTCGCCGTATGTGGGGGTATGTCCGGGAGTTCCTGGTCATCGTGCTGTGTGCTTTGGCGCTGTCGCTCCTGATCAAGACTTTCTTTTTTCAGTCGTTCTGGATCCCGTCCGCCTCGATGGATCCCACGTTGCAAGAGAACGACCGCATCCTGGTCACCAAATGGCGCCCGGACCCCCTGGACCTGCGACGCGGCGACATTGTCGTGTTCAAGGATCCGGGCGGATGGTTGCCCGCGCCTGACAACGGTGCGGATGACACCGCCCTTGAGGCATTCGGCAAGGATGTCTTGACGTTCACTGGACTCCTTCCAGAAGATGCCGGAACACACCTCGTGAAACGCGTCGTGGGACTGCCCGGCGAGACAGTGGTGTGCTGCGATGCAGACGGTGCCATCACGATCGACGGTGAACCCCTTGACGAGACGTACTTGCAGGACGGTGTGGAGCCGTCCCTGACGACCTTCGAGGTAACGGTGCCCGAGGGATACCTGTGGGTCATGGGGGACAACCGACCCCACAGCGCCGACTCTCGTTCGCACATGGGCCAGCCTGGCGGCGGAGCCGTTCCCATCGACTCCGTCGTAGGAACCGCTTTCGCGACGGTATGGCCGCTGTCTAACTTCCACGGCATCGGCAACCCCTACGACGATCCCGACGTCGTCACCGAGTAACTCGTGGCCGTCTCACTCGAGCGGGAGCTCAGCCTGTGGGATGCCGGCGCACGCGTGATCGTCGGTATCGACGAGGTTGGCCGTGGTGCGCTTGCCGGTCCCGTGACCGTGGGTCTGTGTGCAGTGGCCCGTTGCTCGACCTGGCCCGCTGGACTCGCCGACTCGAAAAAGCTGTCACACTCACGCCGTCTGTCCATGGTTGACGCTCTAGCTGAGCATGACGGGGTCGGATTTGGACTGGCACGTGTCGTCGCCCACGCCACCGCAGCGGAGATCGACACCTACGGAATCGTTGCCGCGCTCAGGCTCGCTGGCATGCGGGGCCTCCACGACCTTGAGTTGCTCGGCATCCACGCGGATGCAGTGCTCCTTGACGGCAAACACGACTGGCTCACCCCTCCGCAACTCGATCTCTTCGCCGGGGTCGAGGACCCAGGCTCTCCAGCATCGGCCCCTTACCCGGACGTCACCACGCCTCCGGTGACGATGGTGATCAAGGGAGACGACCTCTGCGCGTCGATCGCGGCGGCCTCGATCGGGGCGAAGGTCGAGCGTGACGCCATCATGGCCGAGGCCCATCTCGCACACCCTCAGTACGGGTGGGAGGGCAACAAGGGGTACGGCGCAGCGGTGCACCTTGACGCGCTTCGCACCCACGGCCCCACGGCGTTGCACCGACAGTCGTGGTCACTACCCGGGCGGGCGTAGCAGTACGGCGGCGCGCCGCCGCCTGGTGCGCCAGGCGTGCGCGAAGATGGTCACTGTGAGTAGTGACGACCTTGAGAACTATGAGACCGCGGCCGAGTTGGCGTTGTACCGCGAGTACCGCGATGTAGTGGGGCTCTTCCAGTACGTCGTGGAGACCGAGCGTCGGTTCTACCTGTGTAACAAGGTCGATCTTGAGGTGCGCTCGTCGGGGAGTGACGTGTACTTCGACGTCCACATGACCGATGCCTGGGTGTGGGACGTGTACCGCTCGGCCCGGCTGGTGAAGAACGTGCGGGTAGTGACGTTTAAGGACGTCAACATCGAAGAGCTGGCACAGGACGACGCCATGCCCGACATCCGGCAGTTGCGAGGCCGTTGACGGCTCCGCGCTAGCGCGCCGAACTGAACCGTGCAGTGCTTTCTTGGCCTGCTGCGGCACGAATGCAAAGAAACTGTTGCAAAGAAACCTTTGTAGTCGTACCGTGGTGGTGTGATCAACCCTCAACGCAAGATTGACGCCGCTTCATTGAAGGCTCTCGCACATCCGCTCCGCGTCGACCTCTTCGACGCACTCGTGGTGGGCGGGTCAGCCACGGCAAGTCAGTTGGCAGAACAACTCGGCGAGTCCTCCGGTGCCACGAGTTATCACCTAAGGCAACTGGCTCGTCACGGGTACATCGAGGACGACCCGGAACAGTCCGGCGGTCGAGAGCGCTGGTGGCGGGTTGTGCCCGGCGGGCTCACGCTTGACTCACCCGAGCTCCACGAGGGGAGCGCGACGCGTGAGGCAGCGCTCTTGGTCTCTCGCCAGTTCCTCGATCAGCGTGCGCGGCGCGTCGATGCCTTCGTCCGCCAAGGTGAGGCAGAACTAGGCACGGACTGGATGGGCGCCGCGATGCTGATGGCGACCACGGCATCCCTGACTCCGGAAGAGACACGGACTCTTGGCGACACACTTGCCACAGTGGTACAGGAGTTCCTCGAGCCCCTGCAGGGCCGTCAAGACCCGCCGGAGGCGCGCAGGGTGGCGACCCATGTGAACGTGTTCCCGGTGACGGGGCTTGAAGGGGGTCAATGATGGCGCGCGAGTCTCTGGGCGGCGGGTTTGGTCGTCTGTTCACTGCTGCGGTGAGTTCCAACCTTGCAGACGGAGTGGGTCGGCTGGCAATCCCGCTGACCGCGGTTTCACTGACGACGGATCCTCTCGCGATTGGTCTGCTGTCCGCGCTCGTGTACGTGCCGTGGCTGTTTTTTGGTGTGCCAGCGGGCATGCTCGTGGATCGCATCGACCGCCGGGTGGCGATGGCGGTCGCCAATGTGGTGCGCATGGTGACCGCCGCTGCGGTCGCAGTCTCCATCGCAACGGGGACGGTGTCCATCGCCGTGTTGGCAGTCGCCACCGTGCTGTTTGGCATTGGCGAGACGCTGTTCGACAACGCGACCAACGCGGTGGTGCCGTCGTTGGTGAAGCGGAGGCAGCTGGGGTCCGCCAACGGCAGAATCCAGGGCGCTCAAGTGGGCGTCGACATGTTTGTCGCGACGCCGGTCTCGGGTGTGCTGTACGCCATTGCGGTGGCGTTGCCCATGGTCGTGTCCGGAGCGGGCTATGTGATCGCGGCGCTGCTCGTGCTCGCACTGCCCACGGCGGCGGCGCGTCCAGCGCCGGTGCCTGGCGACGACAACGCCCCGGTTCCGCTCAAGGAGGCGTTGATGTTCTTGTGGCGTCACCGCTACCTCCGCGCGATGGTGCTGTTCACGTCCGTCGTCGGCTCTGCTTTTGCTCTCGCACAGTCCGTCACGGTGTTGCTGTTCGTCGATCGCTTTGGCGTGACGGAAGCTGCGCTGGGCTTTGTGACGGCGGGCATCGGCGTAGGTGGTCTCGCGGGGTCGCTGACGGCGGGAGCGCTGATGAGGCGCTTTGGTACCGGCAGGGTCTTGGTTCTGGGGTCCTTGTTGGGAGGAGTGGGGCTCGTCATCACGGGACTCGCGCCGAACCTGTGGATTGCGATGGCCGGGTATGCCGTGGGTGCGTATGGCGTGTCGGCGTGGAACGTGCCCTGGGCTACGTTGCGGCAGATGCTGACTCCCGGGCGCATCCTGGGGCGGGTTATTGGTGCCGCGCGGACCGTGTCGTGGTCAATGATGCCGGTCGCGACGTTGCTGGGTGCGTGGCTGGCGCGGAGTGGACTTCAGTTGCCGTTCATTGTGGGTGGCGCGATTGCGGCGATCGCGACGGTGGTGGGGATTCCGTTGCTGTTGAAGGCCGATGCGCAGGTGCCCGTGGACGTCGAGGACGATCGCGATGAAGAGGCGCCGATGCCGGTACAGGCAGTCCCGCTTCCTGGGGCGGTCACCACCACACAGGAGTGATGTCCCCAGGCTCATCGAGCGTGAGGGGCCGTCCACGGCTTTGATCGTGCCGCTCGTTTCTGAGCGCCCATTCCGTGACTCTTGGTCGCGGAGGTGAGTCGTGACAACAGCACAACTCGTGGGACGTTACGGAGAAGACGTCGCATGCCGGTGGATGGAGAAGCAGGGCTGGACGGTCCTGGAGCGCAACTGGCGATGTGCGCGTGGGGAGATCGACGCCATCGCGCTGGATCGTGACACTGTCGTCATCGCGGAGGTGAAGACGCGGCGTTCCACCACGGCTGGAACGCCGCAGGAGGCCGTGACAGTCCGCAAGGTGCAACGACTCCGTGCGCTTGCCGGAATGTGGTTGCAGCACTCCGGCCGGACCTGGCGTGAAGTCCGTATCGACGTGATTGCGGTCACCGTGGCTAGGGCGGGTGCCGCCCGCATCGAGCACTTCAAGGGCGTCGAATGATCGGCCGCACTACCTGCGTTGTCCTGACCGGCCTTGCGGGGCATGTGATTGAGGTGGAGGCTCACGTCGCCTCGGGCTTGCCTGCGTTCACGATGGTGGGGTTGCCCGATGCTGGCGTCAGCGAGGCACGCGACCGTGTCAAGGCTGCCTGCGCATCGTCCGGGATCACGTGGCCCTCCCGCAGGGTGACCGTCAACCTCACCCCGGCGTCGCTGCCTAAGTCCGGAACCGGTACCGATCTCGCGATTGCGGTCGCCATTCTCGCTGCAGCGGGGGAGATTGACTCGAGTGCCGCGGCTCGCCGCGCCCACCTGGGGGAGTTGGGGCTGGACGGGCGCGTGCGTGCGGTGCGAGGGATTCTGCCGGCAGTCGCTGCCGCGGCGGAAGCGGGGGTCAAGGCGATGGTGGTGCCGCGGGAGAACGTTGCCGAGGCTTCCCTGGTCCCTGGCATCGAGGTCGTGGGTGCTGATCATCTTGCGGATCTTGCTCGGGCCTATGGCAACACCACGGAAGCGGAGCCCATGGCGCCAGCAGGCGTAGTAGCGCCAGCGCCCGTTCCGCCCCCGCTCGGAGCAGTCCCTGACCTCTCCGATGTTCGCGGCCAACCTGAGGCGCGAGCAGCACTCGAGGTGGCGGCGGCAGGAGGACACCATCTGCTGATGGTGGGGCCACCTGGCGCAGGCAAGACCATGCTGGCAACGCGACTCCCTGGCCTGCTGCCCCAACTCCGAGACCGCGACGCGATCGCGGTGACATCGGTGCACTCGTTGTCCGGAACCTTTGACCCTCGTGGCGGATTGATTCGGAGCGCGCCGTTCGAGGCGCCCCACCACTCTGCGACGGCGGCATCGATCGTGGGTGGGGGCAGTGCGTGGGCACGGCCCGGCGCGATCTCACGCGCGCACGGAGGGGTGCTGTTCCTGGACGAGGCACCCGAGTTCGCGACGCGAGTCCTGCAAACGTTGCGCCAGCCCTTGGAGCACGGCGAGGTAGTGCTCCACCGTGCCCTGGGGGCCACGCGATACCCCGCACGCTTCCAGCTTGTACTCGCAGCCAATCCCTGTCCGTGCGGCAAGTTCAGCGGGACTGGGGACAAGTGCGAGTGCGCGCCTATCGCACGACGACGCTATTTCTCCCGTCTGTCGGGTCCGTTGCTTGACCGCATCGACCTGCAAGTCGAGGTGCGGCCCGTGCGACGGGGGTTCGATGACGCCGGTGAGGACACCGCCACCGTCGCGAAGCGGGTCCACGCGGCACGTGAGGCGGCTACTCAGCGACTCTCCGAGTGGGGGTGGTCCACCAATGCGGAAGTGTCGGGGCGGTGGTTGCGCGACCATACTCCCCGGCATGCCACGCACGACCTGTTGGCCGCGATGGACAAAGGCCTGATTACCGCGAGGGGAGCCGACCGCACCCTACGAGTGGCGTGGACCCTTGCGGACCTTGCACACGCGGACCAGCCCACTGCCGACCATGTGGCTGCCGCATTGGTCCTCAGGACAAGGAGCGCAGCATGACGGACAAAGAAGAGCGCGCGGCCCTCATCGCATGGTCGGCGATCGCTGAACCAGGCGATGCTACGGCCGGCCCCTTGGTCGACATGCTGGGGCCCGCGGCTGCCTTGAGGTGGTGGACTCGCGACCACGCGGCATTGGATGCGTTGCCCGCGCCCGTGCGCGACTCGCTGACCGCTCGTGACGTGCAGGAGCTGGTGCAAGGCGTGGAGAGATGGCAACGACGCCTGCCCCATGCCGATGCCGGGGTTCTTGAAGCCAGGGCGGCCGCATGCGGAGCGAGGGTTGTGGTCCGGGGAAGTGCGGAATGGCCCGATGCGCTTGACGCCTTGGGCCCGCGTACGCCGTTCGCGCTGTGGGTGCGAGGTGACGGTGACATTCACGCGGCACTCGCAGCAGGAGTCGCCGTAGTGGGGTCCCGATCCGCCACCGCGTATGGAGAGCACATGGCGGCAGACCTCGCGAGCGGGATAGCCGATGCGCGGCGCGCCGTGATCTCCGGCGGCGCCTACGGCATCGATGCTCGTGCACATCGTGCCGCGCTCGCGGCCGGGGGAGTGACCGTTGCCGTGCTCGCTGGGGGAGTCGATCGGCTTTACCCGGCGGGAAACGCCGACCTCTTGACTCAGATCGTGCGAGACGGAGCAGTCATGTCGGAGGTGCCGCCTGGCTTTGCGCCGCATCGTTCACGGTTCCTGCAACGCAATCGAATCATCGCCGCGGCGAGTGCCACGGTGGTGGTGGAGGCTGCACTGAGGTCGGGTGCGCTCTCGACTGCGCGGCATGCGCTCGATCTGGCCCGCCCGGTCGCCGCGGTGCCGGGCCCCGTGACGTCGCCGGCCTCTGGAGGCTGCCACCGGATGATTCGCAACCAGGAAGCGGTGCTGGTCACGTCCGCATCGGATGTCCTGGAACTGGTGGAACCGGTCCGTGATCCATGCGAGCAAGGCGAGTTGAGCCTGGACAATGTCTGCGGGGTCCCGGATTTTGCGCATCCGAATGACCGTGCAGCCTACGACGCTTGTGGTGGCCGAGGATCGGACACTGATCGCGTTGCGAAGGACGCAGGCCTGACGGCCGTGGACGTGCTCGTGAGCATGGGCAGGCTTGAGATGAGTGGGCTGGTAGAGCGGGTGAGTGGCCAGTGGAGACACGTCCGTAGGTGACTCCCGGAGAGACGGTCCGCGACCCCTAGAGCGCCTCCAAAGACGATTAAAAGCCATCTAACGCCATCAAAAGCCAGTGAAGAAATGAGTCCGATGTGACAAATGTGACTGAAGGGGTTGATTTGACACGTGTGACAGTGCCACGATGTCGACATGTCCCGCACCGACGTATCCGACGCGAGTGAGTTGCTCGCGCGTTTCGACAGATACCTGCGCCATCAGCGCGGTCTGTCGGACAACACGGTGCGCGCCTACAGGGGAGACCTTGTTCACTTGACGCAGTTCATCGCGGGCGAACCCGGTGATCCCGACACGGTCCTACCGCGCCTGGGTCTCGCCGACTTGCGAGCGTGGCTCGCTTCCATGTCGAGCCACGGGCTTTCGCGAACGACGATGGCCCGGCGCGGTGCCGCTGCACGGACCTTCTACACCTGGGCCAGCGATGCGGAACTGGTCCCCAGCAATCCGGCGGCTCGGCTGGCCTCCGCTCGAGCGTCGAGCACCCTTCCTGAAGTCGTGAGTCCCAGTGACATCGTGTCAATGCTCGAACTCGCGCGCACCCGTTGCGACGACGGTGACCTTCTCCACCTGCGCGACTGGGCCGTTGCTGAACTTCTCTACGCCACAGGTATGCGCGTGGGGGAACTCGCCGCCGCCAACACCTCAGACCTTGACTTTGACGAGCGCCTGATCCGCGTCAGGGGCAAGGGCAACAAAGAGCGCATCGTGCCCTTTGGCCTACCTGCCGCTCGGGCGCTCCAACACTGGCTCGCTGACGGACGCCCCGCCCTGGTGTGTCCAGCGACTGATGACGCACTCATGCTGGGCCGTCGCGGCCAGCGTGCGGACCAACGCCAACTCCGCGACGCCATCCACCGACTGTGCCGCGCCGCTGGCATCCCTGACGTCGCTCCGCACGCGCTTCGTCACAGCGTCGCGACCCACCTCCTGACGGAGGGGTCTGATCTGCGTTCAGTGCAAGAAGTGTTGGGGCATGCGAGCCTCAACACCACTCAGCGCTATACGCATGTGTCCGCCGACCGGCTTCGCGCCGCCTACCAACTCGCGCATCCGCGCGCCTGAGGGGAATACATGTCCGAGCTGAGGGAAGACACGATGAACACGGCTGCAGTGGCCCGTGTGACGCCGGAAGTGGCCCACCTATCGCAGTGGTGGCTCGACCTTCGCGGGAGCGACGGCGCCGCCGCCAAGGTTGCGCGTGACGGGCTCATCACCCACTTTTCGCCGCTTGTTTCTCAGGTTGCGTCGCGCATGATTGGGCGGCTGCCCGACACCGTGGAGCTTGCGGACCTCGTGTCCTACGGCTTCTTCGGCTTGATCGATGCCGTCGAGAAGTTTGAGCCCGAGCGCGGCTACAAGTTCGAGACCTATGCGTCGCAACGCATTCGCGGCGCCATCATCGACGAGTTGCGGGCGGCCGACTGGGTGCCACGGTCGGTGCGTTCGAAGGCCCGCACGGTTGAGCAGGCCACGCGTGCGCTAGAGCAGACGTTGATGCGTCCCGTCACTGACGAGGATGTGGCTGCACAGCTTGGCTGGGCGACGGGCGAGGTCCGCACCGTCAGGGCTCAGGTGGCACTCTCTCACGTGGCAGCGCTGGACGGCATGATCGCTGGGGGCGACAACAGCACGCTCGACGCCTCGATGGATGTCGCGCTGCCGGAAGCCAGCATTCCGGTCGAAGACAGGGAGACGCGTAGCCTTCTTGCCCACGCGATTCAAGGGGTGCGCGACCGTGAACAGGAAGTGTTGCGCCTGTACTACTTCGACAACCTGACGCTGGCCCAGATTGGCCAAATCCTGGGGGTCACAGAGTCACGTGTCTCCCAGATCCATTCAGGTGCAGTGAAGAAGTTGCGCGAGTCACTGCTCAAGACGGGCGCGTTCTAGCCTCGGATTGTCCGGACGGCCGTCGGTCACTAGCACCGGCCAAGAGTCGAATGGGGCCGAAGCCGTCAAGGTAGTCAAGCGGGTCCAGGTAGCGATCTCCATCCCTGAGCCCCCAATGGACACACGTGTCGGGACGGCAATGGCTAGGCGCATCGGCCACGGTGCCGATCGCGTCTCCCCGTGCGACACGAGTGCCTACCTCCAGGTCGCCTGACACGGGTTCTACGCTGCTGCGCAACCCGTTGTCGAGTGTCACGGTGAGGACTGGCCGGTCCACGACGAACCCAGAGAAGGTGATCGTCCCCGGACCAGGCGAGTACACGGTGTCGCCTTGTGCCGCGGCGAGGTCGATTCCCCGGTGTCCAGGGAGCCACGGCTGCACAGGCAGGTGTGCCAAAGTGGCGACGGAGATCGGTACCACAGGCGAGTGCAAGGGGAGTGTTGGAGCCGTGCTGTCGGCGCTCGATGATGGCGCGTGGCTGAGGGAAGCAACCGTGAGTGCTGCAAGGCTGATAGCGACTGCGACGATGGTGCGAGTGCGGGGGAACGGCATGATTGACGTTCTCGCGACCGCATATGGCGGCGAAAGGTCGCGTGTGGGCATTGTGGAGGGTAGGCGCGGTGGGCGTGGCTTGTGGAAGCCGCCACCGGTGCTGACTGGAGCGGGCCTGCCGCGTAGCACCAGGCCCACCGCGTCAGGTATCATCGTTCCTGCGTTCGGCATGCCCGAATGACATCGCGCATCATTCGCAATCCTCTCGGTTCGCCGGGGAGTTTGCGCCGGGAAAGGCGAGGTCCGAGTCCGCTCGGTGCCCAACCCGCGTTGATGCCAGGGATGTGGACTCAGCAGTCCTCATCGACAACCGCAATGCGGGTCAGCCACCCGCCCTAAGCAAGGCACACAGAAATGTGTGCGGATAAGGACCAGCCATGGCCGTTGTGACCATGCGCCAGCTGCTCGACTCGGGTGTCCACTTCGGACACCAGACCAGCCGCTGGAACCCCAAGATGAAGCGCTTCATTTTCACCGAGCGCAATGGCATCTACATCATTGACCTCCAGCAGTCGCTCGCCAAGATTGACGCTGCTTACTCCTTCGTGCGCGACACCGTCGCTCACGGCGGCACCGTGCTCTTCGTGGGTACCAAGCGCCAGGCACAGGAGCCCATCGCTGAGCAGGCCGCTCGCGTAGGTATGCCCTACGTGAACGAGCGCTGGCTGGGTGGAATGCTCACCAACTTCCAGACCGTCTCCAAGCGCATCGCGCGTTTGAAGGAACTCGAAGAGATCGACTTCGACGACGTTGCTGGTTCCGGCCGCACCAAGAAGGAGCTGCTGGGCCTGCGCCGCGAGAAGGAGAAGCTCGACAAGGTCCTCGGTGGAATCCGTGACATGGGCAAGGTTCCGTCCGTGGTGTGGGTTGTTGACACCAACAAGGAACACCTTGCTGTTGACGAGGCTCGCAAGCTTGGTGTGCCCGTCGTCGGCATCCTCGACTCCAACTGTGACCCCGACCAGGTCCAGTACGGCATCCCCGGCAACGACGACGCGATCCGCGCCGTGTCGCTGCTGACCCGCGTGATCGCTGACGCGTGTGCTGAGGGTCTGAAGATCCGCCACACCCCCAAGGGTGACGAGGCTAACGCTGAGGGCGAGTCCGAGCCGCTGGCCGAGTGGGAGAACGAGCTGCTCGAGGGCAAGTCGGAAGAAGCCGCAGAGGCTCCTGCTGACGAGAAGCCCGCAAAGAAGGCTCCCGCCAAGAAGGCCGCCAAGGCCGACGAGACCGAGGCTGCTGAAGCCCCGGCCGCTTCCGACGACAAGTAAGGAACGCTTCCATGGCGAACTACACCGTTGCTGACATTCAGGCGCTCCGTGAGCGCACCGGCGCTGGCATGCTCGACGTTAAGAAGGCTCTCGACGAGGCAGAAGGCGACCTGGACAAGGCCGTTGACATCCTGCGCGTCAAGGGACTGAAGGGCGTTGCCAAGCGTGAAGGCCGCTCCGCTTCCGAAGGCCTTGTCGTGGCGTCCATTGCTGACGTCGATGGCGGCCAGGTGGGCACCCTGATCGAGCTCAACTCGGAGACCGACTTCGTCGCAAAGAACGACAAGTTCATCTCTCTTGCCAACGACGTGCTTGCCGCTGTCGTTGCCTCCGGTGCCGCTGACGCTGAGGCCGCGCTGGAGGCCTCGATCGAGGACACCACCGTGGGTGCGTACATCGACGCTGCAGCAGGCACGCTGGGCGAGAAGGTCGTCCTGCGCCGCGTTGCTCGCATCGAGGCTCCCGTGGTCACCGAGTACCTGCACCGCACCAACAAGGACCTGCCCGCACAGGTGGGCGTTCTCGTGGGTTCGGACGCGAAGGGTGGCGAGGTCGCACGCGACATCGCCATGCACATCGCTGCATACTCGCCCGTCTACCTGGTTCGTGACGACGTCCCCGCTGACGTCGTTGAGAACGAGCGCCGCGTGGCAGAGGAGACCGCCAAGGGTGAAGGCAAGCCTGAGGCTGCCCTTCCCAAGATCGTTGAAGGCCGCCTCAATGGCTTCTTCAAGGAGAACACCCTGGTAGACCAGGCTTTCGCTAAGGACCCCAAGACTACGGTTGGTAAGGTCATTGAGAACGTGGGCGGCGAGGTAACAGCCTTCGCCCGCTTCCGTGTGGGAGCCTAACTCCACAAGTTTTTCTACTCAACGCGCCGCTACGCCTAGGAGGTACTCCATGCCCGACGACAGTGACATGACGACGGGCACGGAGGAGCCCCAGGTGCAGCGGCGCGTTTTGTTGAAGCTCTCTGGAGAAATGTTCGGTGGTGGCCGACTCGGCCTTGATCCGGACGTGGTTTCTCGTGTCGCTCGCGAGATCGGCGCAGCCGTCGACCAGGGCGTACAGGTCGCCATCGTCGTCGGTGGGGGCAACTTCTTCCGTGGCGCAGAGCTGTCGGAGCGCGGCATGGAACGTGCCCGCGCTGACTACATGGGCATGCTTGGCACCGTCATGAACGCCTTGGCACTGCAAGACTTCCTTGAACAGGCCGGGGTCGACACCCGAGTCCAGACGGCCATCACGATGGGGCAGGTCGCGGAGGCATACATCCCGCGCCGCGCCATGCGTCACATGGAGAAGGGCCGCGTTGTCATCTTCGGCGCAGGCGCAGGAATGCCGTACTTCTCTACTGACACGGTCTCCGTTCAGCGTGCGCTCGAAGTGCGGTGCGACGAGGTCATCATGGGCAAGAACGGCGTGGATGCCGTCTACAGCGCTGACCCTCGCACAGACCCGAACGCTCAACGCTTGGAGCACGTGACCTATCGGGACGCTCTTCAGCAGGGTCTGAAAGTCATGGACGCTGCAGCGTTCTCCTTGTGCATGGAGAACAGCATGCCCATGGTTGTCTTTGGTCTTGAAGCACCTGGAAATGTGACCCGAGCGCTGCTCGGTGAGAGAATTGGCACCCTGGTCACGGCGTAATGCCTGACCTTTAAGGAGACTGAAGTGACTGACGAGATCCTCCTCGAAGCAGAGGAAAGCATGGACAAGGCCGTCGACGTGGCGAAGGACAACTTCGCGTCGATTCGCTCCGGCCAGGCTTCGGCCGCAATGTTCGCCAACATCACGGTCGACTACTACGGTGCGCCCACCCCTCTTCAGCAGTTGGCTTCGATCAGCGTGCCAGAGGCCCGCATGGTGATGATCGCTCCCTACGACACGAGTGCCAAGAAGGATATCGAGACCGCGTTGCGCAACTCGGACCTGGGCGTGAACCCATCGGACGACGGCAACGTCCTGCGCATTGTCATGCCGCAGCTCACCGAAGAACGTCGCCGTGACTACGTGAAGTTGGCGAAGACCCGCGCCGAAGAAGCCCGCGTCACGATCCGCAACATGCGCCGCAAGGCAAAGGACCAGATCGACAGCGCTGTGAAGGACGGCGAGGTTGGCGAGGACGATGGTGCACGCGCCGAGAAGGAACTCGACGGCCTTACCAAGAAGCACGTCGAGGCGGTTGACGCGCTGCTTGCTGCGAAGGAAGGCGAACTGCTCGAGGTCTGACCTCGTGTGGAATCCGGCGTAGCGCCAGATGAGTATTTTTCGACGGCGTGACAAGCATGTGGAGCCTGCTCCGGCATCGGCTCCTCAACAGTTCACCCCGCAGCGTGTGACGGGTACTGGGATGCCTGCTCTCCACGGAGAGCCAGTATTCGCGCCCGTGTATGACCCCGCAGGCCAGATGAGCGTTGCCGAGGCGCGCGAGCGCGCCCGAGCTGAGGCCGATGTCCCTGATGAGGGCGTCGACGGCGATGCAATCGACCCCGTCGTCACCGCAGTCGAGACGCCTGTGGAGCAGGACGCACCGGTCCAGCGCGGCGGGCGCAATATGCCCATCGCGACGCTGGTGGGTCTCACCATTCTGATCGGCGCGCTCGCTATCGCGTGGTGGAACCCCCTGGTCTTCGCCATCGCACTGGTGTTCGTGTGCATGGGTGCGACCTACGAGTGGAAGGTGGCGCTGGCCAAGAGCTCGCGTCACATTTCGATCATCCCCATCATGCTGGCGACAGCCGGGATGGGCGTCGCGACCTGGACCGGAGGCCCCGAGGGGCTCGTGGTGGCGCTGCTCGTTGGTTGCGCCGGTGTGGTGGCATGGCGCGTCGCGGACGAGCGAGTAGAGAACACCATGGCGGATGCCATGGCGTCGATCGTCACCCTGATGTGGATTCCCTTCCTCGCCAGCTTCCTCATCCTCCTCGAGATCGCCGACCACGGGTGGATCCGCGTCCTCATTGTGGTGATCGCGGTGGTCGGAAACGACACCGGCGGTCTGTTTGCCGGAATGATTGCCGGCAAACACCCGATGGCGCCCCGCGTGAGCCCCAAGAAGACGTGGGAGGGATTTGCAGGCGGTGTCGTGCTGGGAACCGTGGCAGCATCAGTCGCCGCACACTACTTCTATGACGGACGCTGGTGGATTGGGGCAGCCGTCGGTGCCGTCTGCACCATCGCTGCTGTGATGGGTGACTTGGCCGAGTCCGCGATTAAGCGCGACATCCAAATCAAAGACATGAGCGGACTGATCCCGGGGCACGGTGGGATCATGGACCGTCTGGACTCAATCGTCGTGGCCGCCCCCGCGGGCTACGTCGTCTTCGCACTGTTCCTGGGAGCGTGATGACACAACGACCTTTGCTGCAGATGGCAGCTCCACGGCGCGGCAAGCCGCCGCGTCACTTCGCCGACTTGACTCGCGAGGAGCGGCAGGAAGCCGTGCGTGAGCTCGGGCAACCGGCGTTCAGGGCCAAGCAAATGGCTCACCACTACTACTCGCACCTCACGGCTACCGCTGAGGACATGACGGACCTTCCTGCTGGTGCGCGGGACGGCCTCGTCGAGGCGTTGTTCCCGCCGTTGTTGTCCAAGGTCACGTCCCTTGAAGCAGATGGCGGCGCGACCAAGAAGACGCTGTGGAGCTTGCACGACAACGTCAAGGTCGAGTCCGTGCTGATGAAGTACCCCGGTCGCGCAACGCTGTGCGTCACCAGTCAGGCGGGCTGCGGAATGGCGTGCCCCTTCTGTGCCACGGGACAGATGGGCCTGACACGCAACCTGTCGGCGGCAGAGATCATCGAACAGGTGCGGATGGCGGCCCTTGCTGCGCGCGATGGCGACTTGGGCGGAGACCCCGTGCGTTTGTCGAACGTGGTGTTCATGGGCATGGGTGAACCGCTTGCGAACTACAAGGCCGTCATGGCGACGGTGCGTGCGCTGACGACGCCGGAGCCCGAAGGCTTCGGTTTGTCGGCGCGTCACGTCACTGTGTCGACCGTGGGCCTGGTCCCGGCGATCGACAAGCTGGCGAAGGAGGGCATCCCTGTCACTCTCGCGCTTAGCCTCCATGCGCCCGACGATGAGTTGCGCAACGAACTGGTGCCGATCAACACGCGTTGGTCTGTGGACGAAGCACTTGATGCTGCGCGCCGCTACTTCGACGCCACCGGCCGTCGAGTCTCGATCGAATACGCCCTGATTCGCGACATGAACGACCACGCCCATCGCGCTGACTTGCTCGGCGAGAAGCTCAACGCCAGGGGAGAAGGCTGGGTACATGTCAACCCGATTCCCCTGAACCCCACGCCGGGCTCCATTTGGACTGCATCGGACCCAGCAGTCGAGCGTGAGTTCGTGAACCGCCTCCGTTCTCATGGAATTCCCACAACTATCCGCGATACTCGTGGTAGCGACATCGATGGAGCCTGCGGACAGCTGGCGATCAAGGAGGCGTGAGTGGCGAAGAACGGGTTGTTCCCCCGAGTAAGCGTGTTCAAACTGGGCTACGAGCGAGAAGACGTCGAGGAGTTCTTCGACTATGCGCGCGCGGCATACGAGGACCCGTCCGGCTCGAGAGAACTTGATCCGTTCGACGTCAGACGCGCAAGCTTTGACCTCTCCCATGGCGGCTACGCTCCCGCAGCGGTCGACGCCGCACTGGACCGTCTCGAAGTGGCGTTTGCCATGCGTGGGCGTGAGCGGTATGTCAAGAGTTACGGCCAAGACGCGTGGATGCGTGATCTGGCCGACAAGGCTCAGAGCCTGTATCCACGGCTGCGCCGTCCCGTTGGCGAGCGCTTTGCACACCCAGGTGCGCTGAGCGCGGGGTATGACGCAGCAGATGTGGACGCTTTGCTCGATCGGTTGATCACGTTCTTTGATCGCGGTGAGCCTGTCACTCCGGACGAGATCCGCAACATGACTTTCGGGCGCCGCCACGGCAAGAAGGCGTACGAGGAGCGTGTTGTTGACGCATACCTCGCTCGTGCCGTGGACATTCTGCTCGGTGCTTCGTGAGTGCTGCCGCCTCGTTGGCCCACGATAGTTCGACCACCATGCGCAGCGTTGCCCTCCTCGGCTCGACTGGGTCGATTGGTACCCAGGCTCTTGACGTCATCGCTCGCAACCCCGAGCAGTTTCACGTCACAGCCCTCGCTGCGGGAGGCTCCGATGTCGAGGCCGTCGTCACGCAAGCGCTCACGTTCCGGCCTCAGTTCGTCGCGGTCGCACGAGCGGAGGCGGCTCGCGAGGTGGCTGCCCGTCTTCCAGGCGTAGAGGTCGCTGGCGGCGCGGACGCAGTGGTGGAAGCAGCATCGAGGGGCGCGGACGTCGTGTTGAACGGCATCACTGGCTCCGTGGGGTTGCGCCCCACACTCGCTGCTTTGAACGCAGGCAGCACCTTGGCGCTTGCCAACAAAGAGTCGCTCGTTGCGGGTGGTGCACTGGTGAAGGCCGCGGTACAAAGGCCCGACCAGATTGTGCCGGTGGACTCCGAACATTCTGCGCTGGCCCAGGCACTGCGGGGCGGGCGTGCAGAGGAAGTCCGTCGCCTCGTCGTCACGGCCTCGGGCGGAGCCTTCCGTGGCCGCTCCCGGGCAGAGCTTGCGGATGTCACTGCTGCTGACGCTCTACGACACCCCACGTGGGACATGGGGGCAGTCGTCACGATCAACTCGGCATCGATGGTGAACAAGGCGCTTGAAGTGATCGAGGCACACCTGCTCTTCGATATCCCGATGGGCCGGATCGACGTCGTGGTCCATGCGCAGTCGATCGTCCACTCCATGGTGGAGTTCATCGATGGATCAACACTTGCGCAGGTCTCACCACCGGACATGCGCTTGCCCATCGCGCTCGGCCTGAGCTGGCCCGAGCGCGTGGCGGATGCGGCTCCGGGCATGGACTGGACCCAGGCGAGCACATGGACCTTCGCTCCGCTCGATGAAGACGCCTTCCCTGCGGTGAGTTTGGCTCGCCAGGCCGTCGAAGCATCGGCTCTCCACCCCGCTGTTTTCAACGCCGCCAACGAAGAGTGCGTCCAAGCTTTTATCGACGGAGAACTTCCATTCCTGGGGATCGTTGACACGGTTCGGCGCGTTGTGGAGGAGTACCAAGCGCCGACGGAACTCACGCTCGAGGCGGTCGATGAGGCCGAGGCGTGGGCCCGTGTCCGTGCCGCAGAAGTGATGACGTCGTAGCGGATGCGCGGGCCAGATCACGCTGGCGTTCGGTGTCTGGAGGACGTGCCCAACGGCTGGGTAGAGAAACGTAAGGTAGGGACATGGCAACCGTCATAGGCGTCGTGGTGCTCATTGTGGGCCTTCTGGTGTCGATCGCTTTGCACGAGGTGGGGCATATGGTCCCCGCCAAGAAGTTTGGTGTGCGAGTGAGCGAGTACTTCGTGGGCTTTGGGCCAACCTTGTGGTCGCGCCAGGGCAAAGAGACCGAATACGGCCTGAAGGCGATTCCACTTGGTGGTTACGTCAAGCTGGTGGGAATGATCCCGCCCGAGGACCGCGTCAAGCCCGTGAAGGTCAAAGGCTGGCCCGGTCGGTTGATCGCCGATGCTCGTGACGTTGCGGTGGAAGATATCCAACCTGGGGAGGACCACCGGGCTTTTTATCACCTGGCCTGGTGGAAAAAAGTCATCGTCATGGCAGGGGGACCGTTCGTCAATCTCGCGTTGGCGATCGTGATGTTCACCTTGACGTTGTCGCTCATTGGAGCGCCGACCACAACGTTGACGGTGGACGAAGTGGTGCCATGTGTGCCGGCGCAGGGATCCGTGGAGTGTAGTTCCGGTGATCCTGCATCCCCCGCTGTCGAGGCAGGTCTCCAGCCGGGCGACACCATTGTTGCGGTGGACGGTGAGGACGTCACCGAATGGGATCAGGCCACCGCCATCATCGCCGATGCCGCGGGTGAGACGATCCCGGTAGTCGTGGACCGCAACGGAGAAACCGTCACGCTCGATGTGTCTCCTGCGGAACGCGAACGCACGGCCACTGACAGCAACGGTCAACCCCTGACGGACAGCGACGGGAATCCACAGACCGAGGTCGTGGGTTACATGGGCATGTACTCCGACGTCCAGGTACTCCAGCAGCCCCTCACCGCTGGCACCGTGCTGGCGTGGGACTACCTGGGTCAGACGATGAAGGTCATTGCCACGTTGCCTGAGCAGCTGTATCACACCACCCGTGCCGCCTTCGGACTCGAAGAACGTGACGCGAGCTCCGTCATCGGCGTGGTGGGCGTGGGGCAGGTCGCCGGTGAGATCGCTTCCGCGGACGTCGAAGGTTACGGAATCGTGCAGAAGATCGGCGACATGCTGATGCTGCTCGGTGGCCTGAACCTTGCCTTGTTTGCCTTCAACATGATTCCGCTCGTGCCACTTGACGGCGGCCATATTGCTTCCGCGTTGTGGCAAGCCATCAAGAATGGGTGGGCGCGCGTTCGGGGCCTGGCCAAGCCGGCCCCCGTGGATGTTGCCCGCATGATGCCCTTTGCCTACGGCATGTTCGGGTTCCTCATGCTGATGGGCGTGATTTTGATCTATGCGGATATCGTGGCGCCCGTTTCTGTGACCTAGCGGCGGCAGCCGCGGCCCTATTGCCACGCCTGCACACGTAACCTGAAGCTCGACGTACAAGGAGATAATGAGACCGTGACTATTGGACTCGGAATGCCTGCCATGCCCGCCCCGACGATTGCGCCACGCCGCAAGACGCGCAAGATCAAGGTGGGCGACGTGTACGTCGGTGGGGATGCACCTGTGAGCGTGCAGTCCATGACGACGACCAAGACCCATGACGTCAACGCCACGCTTCAGCAGATCGCCGAGCTCACGGCGGCTGGGTGCGACATCGTGCGTGTGGCGTGCCCCACGCAGGACGATGCCGACGCTCTTCCTGCGATTGCGCGCAAGTCTCAGATTCCGGTCATCGCTGACATTCACTTCCAACCCAAGTATGTGTATGCGGCGATCGAGGCCGGCTGTGCGGCGGTGCGAGTGAACCCTGGCAACATCAAGAAGTTTGACGATCAGGTCAAGGAGATCGCGCAGGCCGCGAAGGATCACGGCACGTCGATCCGTATTGGTGTCAACGCCGGCAGCCTCGACAAGCGCCTACTGGAGAAGTACGGCAAGCCCACGCCTGAGGCGCTGGTGGAATCCGCCGTGTGGGAGGCCAGCCTGTTCGAGGAGCATGACTTCCACGACTTCAAGATCTCGGTCAAGCACAACGATCCCGTGGTCATGGTCGAGGCCTACAAGCAGCTCTCCGAGCGCGGCGACTGGCCCCTGCACCTGGGTGTGACCGAGGCCGGGCCCGCGTTCCAGGGCACCATCAAGTCCGCCACCGCATTCGGTGCGCTGCTGAGCCAGGGCATCGGTGACACCATCCGCGTGTCCCTGTCCGCGCCTCCCGTCGAGGAGGTCAAGGTCGGCATCCAGATTCTCCAGGCCCTGAACCTGCGCGAGCGCAAGCTCGAGATTGTGTCCTGCCCTTCATGCGGACGCGCACAGGTTGACGTGTATGAGCTCGCAGAGAAGGTCACAGCCGGGCTTGAAGGTATGGAAGTGCCGTTGCGCGTCGCGGTGATGGGCTGTGTCGTCAACGGCCCCGGTGAGGCGCGTGAAGCTGATCTGGGCGTGGCGTCGGGTAACGGCAAGGGGCAGATCTTCGTTAAGGGTGAGGTCATTAAGACTGTGCCGGAGTCCCAGATCGTGGAGACTCTCATCGAAGAGGCCATGCGTATCGCGGAGACGATGGAGCCCGTCGAGGGTGCGTCGCCTGAGGTCGTCGCTTCGTCATGACCGATTCGCTGCTCCGGAGGGCCCAGCATGTGCTGGCCCCGGCGCAGCGGCGCGACTTGGAGGACATGACGGCGATGTGTGCCGTTGATCCGGTGGCGTATGTGGTGCCTGCCATGTACCTAGAGGCAGCCCAAGGCTCAGGCGTGGTGCCTGCTGGATTGTGGGGCGTGCGGCGTCGTACTGGCTGGTCCAAGGAGTTGGTAGGCCTGGTGTGGGCTGGCGCGAACTTGAGTGCAGTCCTCCCTTCTACTGGCGATGTTGACGACGACGATGCCGTACGGGCCGATGTTGCTGCGGCCATAGTCGGCAGGCTCAACCGACCAGCGGCTTTGGTGGGGGATGCTGCGGTGACTTTGGATTTGTGGGGGAGAGTCGAGCCGTGGTGGGGCCCCGCGCGGGAGGTGCGTTCCCGCCAGGAGTCGCTTGCTATTGCGAGCGACCCTGAGCCTGGTGTCGTGACTGCGGCAGATGCGCTTCAACTGGAACCCCTCAGGCAGGCAACCGAGGACGACTACGAGAAGTTGCTTCCGGCGTGCGTTCATATGTTCATCGGGGAGGTGGGGTACGACCCGATGCGTCATGGACGCGCCGCCTATGAGGACCGGCTTCACTACCTGATTCGAGCGGGTCGCGCGTATGTCCAGTTCGGTGTCGTGGGTGGACGCCGTGAAGTGGTGTTTAAGGCGGAGGTTGGTGCGTTGGGCGGGGGAGTCGCACAACTGCAGGGAGTGTGGGTTCATCCCTCGGCGCGCGGTCGTGGGCTTGCGCGGGTGGGGATCGCTCAGGTCATTGCGGCTGTGCGTGCCGATCATGCTCCCACCGTGTCGCTGTACGTGAATGACTTCAACGCCGCGGCTCTTGCGGCGTATGACGCGGTGGGGTTCCGGCGGGTGGGCACGTTCGCGACCATCATGTTCTAGCCCTGGCCGTAGAACCACGGCGGGGCTTCAGGTCTTTCTTCATCGTGGCCGTGGCTTCCAGGCGGTGAACTAGGCTTAGCCCATGCTTCGCATGTCCACACTTTTTCTGCGTACCCTTCGTGAAGATCCGGCCGATGCCGAGGTCGCCTCGCACAAGCTTCTGATCCGGGCGGGCTACATTCGTCGTGCCGCGCCAGGCATCTACTCGTGGTTGCCTCTGGGCCTGAAGGTGCTGGCAAAGGTTGAGGCAGTGGTGCGCGAGGAGATGGAGCGCGCAGGATCCCAGGAAGTGCACTTCCCGGCCTTGTTGCCGCGAGAGCCGTACGAGGCCACCGGTCGGTGGACGGAGTATGGACCCAACCTCTTCCGTCTGCAGGACCGCAAGGGCACCGACATGCTCCTGGCGCCCACACATGAAGAGATGTTTGCCTTGCTGGTGAAGGACTTGTACTCCTCCTACAAGGACTTGCCGCTCTCGATCTACCAGATTCAGACCAAGTACCGCGATGAGGCGCGTCCCCGTGCCGGACTGTTGCGCGGCCGCGAGTTCATCATGAAGGACGCCTATTCCTTCGATATTGACGACGAGGCCCTTGAGGCGTCGTACCAAGCCCAACGTGCCGCTTACATCCGCATCTTTGACCGTTTGGGACTGGACTACGTGATCGTGTCCGCGATGTCGGGTGCCATGGGTGGGTCCAAGTCCGAAGAGTTCCTTGCCTCCACCGAGGTCGGCGAAGACACTTACGTGCGCTCGCCCGGAGGCTACGCCGCCAACGTCGAGGCCGTGACGACGCCGGTACCTGCCGACATCGACTTCACCGATGCCCCCGCCGCTCACGTGGAAGATACGCCGGACACGCCCACCATTGACACGCTCGTGGCGATGGCCAACGCGGATCACCCGCGTCCCGATCGCGAGTGGACCGCTGCTGACACTCTGAAGAACGTTGTCCTCGCCGTGACCTCTCCGGCAGGGGAGCGCTCCCTGCTGGTCGTGGGAGTTCCCGGTGACCGCGATGTCGATATGGCTCGTGTGGAGGCAGTGCTTGCTCCGAACGAGGTTGAGGCTGCAACCGAGGCCGACTTCGCCAAGCACCCTGAGCTGGTGAAGGGCTACATCGGGCCGGGCGTCTTGGGACCGCAGGCACGGCCAGAAGGTGTCTCGGCGGGGGACGAGGACGACACTGCTGTTCGGTACTTGCTGGACCCGCGCATCGTCTCCGGAACCCGATGGATCACCGGGGCCAACGAAGCCGGCCGCCACGTGTTCGAACTCACCGCTGGCCGTGATTTCACGGCCGACGGCACGATTGAAGCAGCGGAAGTACGGGCGGGCGACCCTGCCCCGGACGGCTCCGGTCCACTCGAACTCGCGCGCGGCGTCGAGATCGGGCACATCTTCCAGCTGGGACGCAAGTACGCCGAGGCTCTTGAACTCAAGGTGCTTGACGTCAACGGCAAGCAGCAGGTCGTGACGATGGGCTCGTATGGCATCGGCGTCACTCGTGTGCTCGCTCTGCTCGCGGAACTCAACCACGACGAGCTGGGCCTGACCTGGCCCATCAACGTGGCACCGTTCCACGTCCACGTGGTCGCCACGGGCAAGGACGATGCGGTGTTTGAGGCCGCTGCCGAACTCGCAGCCAGCCTTGAGAACGCTGGCGTTGAGGTCCTGTACGACGACCGTCCCAAGGTGTCGCCCGGCGTCAAGTTCAAGGACGCCGAGCTGCTAGGTGCGCCGTTCATTGTGGTCGTGGGCCGTGGGCTCGCAGCCGGCGAGGTGGAACTGAAGACGCGCGCTACTGGCGCATCGGAGAGCCTCGTGGTAGCCGATGCCGCCGCTGAGGTGACGCGGCGGTTGAAGGACGCCCTGGCTTAAGCTTCCGAGTCGCTGCTGGGGCTGGGCAAGGGTTCGAGCCCCGGCAGCGCCGGAATCACGGCAGAGTCTGCAGTGGCATCACCGTAGGCCGCGGCCTGGGCGTAGGCATCGAACGCTGCAGACAGAAGCCACGCCACATCGCCGGTCGCGGCATCGGACACCAACGTGGCGTAGGTGTCTCCGATCATGGACTCGTGCGCCTGTGCCACCGACACCCGCGCTGCAGCATCGGCGATGTCCCGAGTGGGCGTGACGTACACAGACTCCCGTAGGTCTTCCGTGCCGGGAAGGGTGAGGAGAGCGGCGGCGCGTGCGCGTTGCAACGCGCTGCGTGTGAGCCACTGTTCACGTTCGGTGTCGGTGGACCTGGCCCCGAGTACCTCATACAGGTATCCCGCGCGGTCGTGCGTCAACGCGAGTTGGCTCACCACTGCAGGATCCAACTGGGTGGCGGCAGGGACCAGGGTCTCGCCATCGAGCGCGGGTGTGTCGAGCACACGCTCGGCGGAGACCACGGCTTCTGTCCCTGTCACGACTTGGTCGACCCATGCGGCGTACCAGAGCGTCAACGCATGCGACAGGCCTGCCGACAGCAGTACACCTGCCAGGTTGCGGTCGGACGTCGACATCGCCACGGTGAAGTGGCTGTCACGCGCTTCAATGATGGATGCCACCAGGCCAGGGGCCGGGGCGGCCGTGCCGTCTGGGGTTGGCGTGACGTCTGGGTAGGCCTCGTAGACGCCCCCAAGAGCATCGAGACGGACCGGAGCGGAGGCCTCTTCTTGTGCGCGCAGCACCGTTCCTGAGGTCGAATCGTCCGCATCCGACGTTGTGGCATCGAGGATGGCCTGTTCCAGGTCGGCTGCCGCGTCCCTTTCTAGGGTGGTGGCGTCCGGCGACGGATACGTGGGAGTGTCAGATTCGAGCCGCCATGAGCACCCTGACACGAGAGCCACAGCGGTCAGGACGGCGGTGACACGCACAAAGCCAGAAGACAATCCCATGGCGGACATGATTCCACGGCTCACCGTTAGAATGGTGCCTGACCAACTACAGCAACGGACAGCGTGCTCTCGGCACGCGAGGAGGCGAATGGCCCATGGAACTTGACAGCCGGATTGCCGACCTCGCAGGACCGGCCGCTGAGCAGGCCGGATTGGTGCTCGACAGCGTGAAGGTGTCGCCCGCAGGGAAACGCACCAAGGTGCTGGTCACCGTGGACCTACCGGAGACGGAAACAGGATCTGCCGACCTCGATGCTGTGGCTGAAGCCTCTCGCGCCATCGGCGCGGCGCTCGACGAAGCGAACGTCCCCTCGACCCCGTACCTTCTCGAGGTCTCGACCCCGGGAACGGACCGCCCGCTCACCACACGCTCACACTTCATGCGCGCACGCACGCGCCTTGTTGAGGTCGTGGCAGGTGACCGTCGCTTCGTCGGCAGGCTGACCGACGTGGATGGCGACACCGTCGTGTTCGACGTGGACGGCCAGCAACAGACCGTGCAGTTGGCGGAGATCACTCGCGCCACCATTCAGGTGGAGCTCAAGCGGCTCGACTAGATCGTCCACGTCCCGTGCTTGGCGCGAGACGTGAGGACTGGCCAAGGTGGACATCAAGGTCCACAGTATTGACGTGGAAGTCGGCGCAATCGCCGCACAGCAGGAGGACGCAATGGACATCGATATGGCAGCCCTGAAGGGCTTGGAGCGAGAACGAGAGATCTCTCTCAACGTCTTGTTGGACGCGATTGAGCAGGCACTGGTCTCCGCGTATCACAAGACTCCGGGGTCATACGCGAATGCCCGCGCGCACGTGGACCGTGACACGGGCCGTGTGACGATTTACGCCCGCGAAGACATCGACCCGGAGACCGGGATCGACATCAACGAAATGCCAGAGTTCGATGACACCCCGGACAACTTTGGTCGGATTGCGACGGCGACGGCACGCCAGGTGATCGTGCAGCGCATGCGTCAGGCTGGCGACGAGCAGGTCTTGGGTGCCTACTCCGATAAGGCCGGACACCTGGTGTCTGGTGTGATCCAGCAGGCAGCGGACCCACGTAACGTCCACGTCGACATCGGCGATGTGGAAGCAGTGCTACCGCAGCATGAGCAGGTCCCCACTGAGACGTATGTCCACGGTGAGCGTTTGCGCGGCTACGTGTTGGATGTGACCCGCGGAAACAAAGGTCCCTCGATCACACTGTCCCGAACACACCCCAACTTGGTTCGCCGACTATTCGAACTTGAAGTCCCCGAGATCGCGGACGGCACCGTCGAGATCATGTCGCTCGCGCGTGAAGCCGGGCACCGTACCAAGATGGCGGTGCGCGCCACCGTCTCCGGAGTAAACGCCAAGGGCGCCTGCATTGGTCCGATGGGGTCACGAGTGCGGGCCGTCATGAGTGAGCTGCGGGGCGAAAAGATCGACATCGTGGACTGGGACGAAGACCCCGCGGTGTTTGTCGGGAATGCGCTTTCGCCGTCACGAGTGGTGTCCGTGACAGTGGTCGATGAGGAAGAGCGCGCCGCGCGTGTCGTGGTGCCGGACTTCCACCTGTCGTTGGCGATCGGTAAGGAAGGGCAGAACGCCCGGCTCGCGGCGCGACTTACAGGCTGGCGCATCGATATTCGCTCTGACGAGGACCCTGACGCCCCGGTCGCACGACGGTAAGACACGCTGCGGTCGGGCCTATGGTCGTGACCCGCTAGACTAGGAAGGCCGAGAAACCATGTCCGGTCACTCCCGCGCGCCTGACGCAAGCTCTCACGAGCCCCAGCGCACGTGTGTGGGGTGCCGAAACACGGCTCCTCGGTCAGTCCTGATGCGACTGGTCCTTGACGGTCACCACGTGGTGGTTGACGAGGCCGGTACCAGGCCGGGAAGGGGAGCGTGGCTGCACCCCGAACCGGACTGTTGGGAGAAGGCGCTCAAGCGTCGCAGCATCGGTCGCGCACTGCGCGTTCCGGCTGCGGATGTCTCACAGTTGCCGCTTCCATGACGCACCAGTGCTGTTCCATGAACCGCTTACAAGATGGGATGAAAGCCCATGGTCGTTCGATGAGTACCTCACGATGAGTACCCACCTTTAACGACGGTTCGACCCCTGCCTCGGTCGGACCGAGACAGGAGTATTGTGGCAAAGCCCCGCGTTCACGAGATCGCGAAAGAACTAGGAGTTCCCAGCAAGGAACTCATCGCCAAGCTCAATGAGATGGGCGAGTACGTCAAGGGCGCTTCCTCGACATTGGAAGCTCCCGTGGTGCGCAAGGCTCGCGAAGCCTTCCCCGTTGGCGGCAAGGCTGACAAGAAGGCCGATGCGCCTGCTAAGTCTGCACCCGCTAAGAAGGCTGCAGCACCCAAGCCTGGCCCCAAGCCGGCACCCAAGCCCGCGCCCAAGACAGAAGAGCCCGCCGCCGCTGCCCCCGAAGCCCCGAAGCCTGGCCCCAAGCCCGCGCCCAAGGCCGAGAAGAAGGCAGCTCCCAAGCCTGCCGCCGCCAAGCCTGGTGCTGCGGCGAAGCCCGGTGCCCCCACGCCCGCGGACATGCCAAAGCCGCGCCCGCGCCCGGGTGGAAACAACCCGTTCTCTGACCGTTCGGCAGGGCCGCGCCCGCGTCCCCGTCCGGGCGGCAACAACCCCTTCCAGACCAACCGTCCCGGACCTCGTCCTGGTGGCGGTCAGGGTGGCCCCGGTGGTCGTCCTGGTGGCGGTCAGGGTGGACCCGGCGGTGCAGGCCGTGGGCCTCGCCCCACTCCCGGACAGATGCCTCAGCGCGCGCCCGGCGGCTTTGGTGGTCGTCCTGGTGGCGGTCAGGGTGGCCCCGGTGGCCGTCCTGGCGGCGGTCAGGGTGGACCCGGTGGTCGTCCCGGTTTCGGTGGTCCCGGTGGCCGTCCGGCTCCTGGTGGCCGCGGCCGCGGTGGCGGCACGGCAGGAGCCTTCGGACGCCAGGGCGGTAAGCCTGCGCGCTCGCGTAAGAGCAAGCGCGCCAAGCGGGCCGAGTACGAGCAGCAGCAAGCACCGGCCATCGGTGGCGTCCAGATCCCTCGGGGTGACGGCAACACGCTGATCCGCTTGCGTCGTGGTGCAACGCTGACTGACTTCGCCGAGAAGATTGAGGTCAACCCCGCGTCGCTCGTGACGGTGCTGTTCCACCTGGGTGAGATGGCAACTGCCACTCAGTCACTGGACCAGGACACCTTCGAGACCCTGGGTGCCGAGCTGGGTTACAAGATCCAGATCGTGTCGCCCGAGGACGAGGACAAGGAACTCCTCGAGGACTTCGGTCTTGACCTTGAAGCGGAACTTGAGGCTGAGACCGACGAGGACCTCGAGGCTCGTCCTCCGGTCGTCACCGTCATGGGTCACGTCGACCACGGTAAGACTCGCTTGCTCGACGCCATCCGTAACGCGGACGTCATCTCGGGCGAAGCCGGTGGTATCACCCAGCACATCGGTGCTTACCAGGTGCACCACCAGCACGAGGGCGTCACCCGCGCCATCACCTTCATTGACACCCCGGGTCACGAGGCGTTTACGGCCATGCGTGCCCGTGGTGCTCAGGTCACCGACATCGCCATCCTGGTGGTCGCCGCTGACGACGGTGTGATGCCGCAGACCATTGAAGCGTTGAACCACGCTCAGGCTGCGAACGTCCCCATCGTGGTCGCGATCAACAAGATCGATAAGGAAGGCGCGAACGCGGACAAGATTCGCCAGCAGCTGACCGAGTACAACTTGGTTTCTGAAGAGTGGGGCGGCGACACAATGTTCGTCGAGGTCTCTGCTCGCGAGAACCTGAACATCGACAAGCTGCTCGAGGCCGTACTGCTGACCGCGGACGCTGGCCTGGACCTGCGTGCTAACCCCAACAAGGATGCTCGCGGTGTTGCCGTCGAAGCACACCTTGACAAGGGTCGTGGTGCAGTCGCGACGGTGCTGGTGAACTCCGGAACTCTGCGTGTCGGCGACTCGATCGTGGCAGGTACGGCTCATGGCCGTGTGCGTGCCATGTTTGACGAGCACGACAACCAGGTCGAGGAAGCCACCCCCGCACGTCCGGTGCTGGTGATCGGTTTGACCTCGGTGCCTGGCGCCGGTGACACGTTCCTGGTGGCAGACGACGACCGTACGGCACGTCAGATCGCTGAGAAGCGTGAAGCAGCCGCACGTGCCGCTCAGCTCGCCAAGCGTCGCAAGCGCATCAGCCTGGAGGACCTCAACAAGGCACTCGAGGAAGGCAAGATCGACACTCTTAACCTCATCATCAAGGGTGACGTCTCCGGTGCTGTGGAAGCACTCGAGGACGCCTTGCTCCAGATCGATGTGGGCGACGAGGTCGACCTGCGCATCATCCACCGTGGCGTGGGTGCTGTGACGCAGAACGACGTGAACCTCGCGACGGTCGACAACGCGATCATCCTGGGCTTCAACGTGCGTCCCGCAGAGCGTGTGCAGGAACTCGCAGACCGCGAGGGTGTCGACATGCGCTTCTACTCGGTGATCTACCGCGCCATCGAAGACGTCGAGGCATCGCTGAAGGGCATGCTGAAGCCGGAGTTCGAGGAGCGCCAGGTGGGTGCTGCCGAGATCCAGGAGATCTTCCGCTCGTCCAAGTTCGGCAACATTGCCGGTTGCTTGGTGCGCTCGGGCAAGATCGTTCGTAACGCCAAGGCCAAGGTGGTGCGTGAGGGCGTCGTCATCGGCGAACCTACGATCGACACCCTGCGTCGTTTCAAGGACGACGCAACTGAGGTCAAGGATGGCTACGAGTGCGGTATCGGTCTCGGTAAGTTCAACGACATTCAGGTCGGCGACATCATCGAGACGTTCGAGATGGTCGAGATCCCGAGGAACTAATGGCTGACAACGCACGGGCACTGCGGCTCGCGGGCACCATCAAGAAGTTGGTGGCCCGCGCGCTGGAGACCGAGATCAAGGATCCACGTCTGGGGTTCGTGACCGTCACCGATGTGCGAGTGACGGGCGACCTCCAGCAGGCATCCGTGTTCTACACCGTGTTTGGCGGGGAAGAGGAGCGTGCGGCTACGGCCGCCGCCCTCTCCTCCGCCAAGGGGCGGTTGCGATCACTAGTGGGCAAGGAGCTGGGTATCCGGCTCACGCCCACGCTGGAGTTCCACCTCGATGCGGTGCCGGAGACAGCGGCCACGTTGGATAAGGCCCTCCACGAGGCGCACGTGCGTGACGAGGAACTGCGCAAGTTGCGTGAGAACGCCACCTACGCTGGCGATGAAGACCCGTACCGTCACCGTGATGAGGCCGGCGAGGATGGCGAAGAACGCTAAGGACGAGCCCACCCCGGGCATCGTCCTCGTTGACAAGCCTGCCGGTTGGACGTCTCATGACGTGGTCGGGCGCATGCGGCGTCTTGCCGGCACGCGCAAGGTTGGCCACGCCGGCACTCTGGACCCCATGGCAACTGGCTTGCTGGTCATTGGCGTGGGCAAGGCCACGAAGCTCCTGACGTACGTGGTGGGCCACGACAAGGTGTACGAGGCCACGATTCGCTTAGGTCAGGCGACCGTCACCGACGACGCCGAAGGTGACATCACCTCCGAGGCGGACGCTACCGGTGTGACGGCGGACCAGATCGGTGCCGCGATCGCCGACCTCACTGGGGACATCATGCAGGTGCCCAGCGCGGTGAGCGCCATCAAGATCAACGGCGAGCGTGCGTACAAGCGCGTGCGCGACGGCGAAGACGTCGAGATTCCTGCCCGGCCGGTCACTGTCACGGAGTTCAAAGTCCTGGGGGCCCGCAGGGTCGGCGCGGTCATCGACCTCGACGTGCGTGTGGACGTATCGTCGGGGACTTATGTACGCGCCCTGGCGCGTGATCTTGGGGCGGCTCTGGGCGTGGGCGGCCACCTCACTGCACTGCGGCGCTTGAGCGTTGGAGACTTTGAAGTGGCCGATGCGATGACGCTGGACACTCTGGGCGCCATGGTGGAGGCCGGGGGAGAGGTGCCGCGGCTATCGCTGGGTGATGCGGCTGCAGACATTCTCCCGGTGCGCGCACTCACCCCGCGTGAAGCGACCACCTTAGGGTTTGGGCAGTCACTTGAGGGGGAAGAAGCCCTTGTTGAAGGCGGGCTGTTGGCGGGCCTGACTGCGGACAGTGAACTCGTGGCGATCGTGAAGCAGGTTGACGGGCGACTCAAGCCGGAGATCGTGTTCAAACCGTCACAGGCGTAGCGGCGTTGCCGGGTCCGGGCCATTCGTCCCTCACGGCCCGCCATCGACGTCCGTAGTCTGCTAGGTACCGTCACTGACTGGAGGCCTAGATGTCCGCGGATGTCCCCACGAATCGTCCCTCAATGCTGGGTGCGTCGACATCCACGGACGGCGCGATGACCACAGTCGCTGATCTGGCTGACTTGGTAACAGTGCAACCTGAGTCGACGGTGTCTCGCACCGTGCTGAAAGCGGAAGGATCCCGCATAGTCCTGTTCGCGTTCGATCAAGGTCAAGTGCTGACCGAACACACCGCCGCCATGCCGGTCTTGTTGGTGGTCCTCGAAGGCCGCTTGGCCATTACTGCCGACGGACGTACGGATGAACTCCTCCCGGGCGGCGTCATCCACCTGACGACGAGGCTCCCGCACGCCGTCGAGGCGCGTGAGCCCAGCAAACTCGCACTGATCATGCTCGACCCCCGCTAGGTCAGACTTCTGCTTTCGGGCACAATGGGCGCCATGCACATTTGGCGCTCGCTTGAGGAGATTCCTGCTGACCTGGGGCCCACCGCGGTCACGGTCGGGAACTTTGACGGCGTGCATCGGGGACACCAGGCGGTCTTGGAACGGATGGTGGCGGATGCATCCGAGCGTGGCCAGTCCGCCGTCGCGATCACCTTCGATCCGCACCCCAAGGTCGTTCACGATCCTGCGCACCCGCCGGAACTCATCACTGGTATCGAAGACAAACTTGATCGACTTGCGCAGACCGGTCTTGCGGGAGTGTTGGTGATCGATTACACGATGGAGTTTGCTCAGCAGACGCCTCAGGAGTTTGTTCGCACCTGGCTGGTGAATGGTCTGGGCGCGCAAACCGTGGTGTTGGGACAGGACACCAAGTTTGGTCGGGGCAACGCCGGGGATGTCGAGACGATGCGCGCGTTGGGCGCCACGATGGGTTTTGAGACCGACGTGATCGCCGATGCGTGCGCGGTTTCGGAGTCAGGGCGGCGCTGGTCGTCAACATGGGTACGGGAGTTGTTGGACAACGGCCGCATGGCTGAGGCGGCGGAAGTGTTGGGCCGTCCGCACCGTTTGCGCGGTGTGGTCGAGCACGGCGACAAGCTGGGGCGTGAGATCGGTTTTCCCACGGCGAACCTTGGCGTTACCGGGGGCATGATTCCACGCCATGGCGTGTATGCCGGATGGCTGACCGTGCTCGATGCCCGTGACAACCCGGCGGCAGCACAGTGGCGCGGGCAACCCATGGAGACGGCTATCAGCATCGGTATCAACTACACGGTTGGCGGGGCTGCGTTGCGGGTCGAGGGGTTTGCGATCGATCGTTCCGGACTTGACCTGTATGGCGCCGAGGTGGCCTTTGACTTGGTGCAGTGGCACCGTCCGATGCTTGATTTCGGGTCAGTTGAAGCGCTGACCGACGCGCTTGCCGCGGATGTGGCCTGGTGTCGCACCGTGTTACATCTTGGTTAAGTCCGTTCGCTACGTCGGGACATTTGTTTGACCTTCCCGCTATGGTCAGAAAATGGGAGATGCCTTTGAAGGGTCGGACACCGGAGCACAGCCGCTCGTCCGCCTAGAGCACGTCAACAAGCATTTTGGGGATTTGCACGTCCTCAACGACATCAATCTGGACGTCGCTCGCGGCGAGGTTGTGGTGGTGATTGGGCCGTCGGGCTCCGGAAAGTCCACCTTGTGTCGCGCCATCAACCGACTCGAAACCATCGACGACGGCCTGATCGCCATCGATGGCGAACCGATCCCGGCGGAGGGACGTTCCCTGGCGCGTTTGCGTGCGGATGTCGGCATGGTGTTTCAGTCGTTCAATCTGTTCGCGCACAAGACCATTCTCGAGAACGTCACGCTTGGCCCGGTGAAGGTGCGCAAGACGTCCAAGAAGGAAGCGGAACGTCACGCGATGGAGTTGCTTGACCGCGTCGGAGTGGGAAATCAGGCCCAGAAGTACCCGGCGCAACTGTCCGGTGGGCAGCAGCAGCGTGTCGCCATCGCTCGTTCCTTGGCGATGCAGCCCAAGGTCATGCTGTTTGACGAGCCTACGTCGGCACTTGACCCGGAGATGATTAACGAAGTCCTCGACGTCATGACGGACCTTGCCAAAGAAGGCATGACCATGATCGTCGTCACCCACGAGATGGGGTTTGCCCGCAAGGCAGCCAACCGCGTGGTGTTTATGGCCGATGGCCTGATCCAGGAGCAGGCCACGCCAGAGGAGTTCTTTACGAACCCGCAGACGGACCGGGCCAAGGACTTCCTATCCAAGATCTTGACGCACTAGTGGCGTCCAAGTGCCGGGGGAGGGGTTCTCACCGGCAGATGAGAGGAGAACAACGCATGTTCACTAAGACCAAGGTGGCGGCCCTCGGGGCCGTCGCGGCGATTGCCCTCACCGCATGTTCCTCAGACGATGGAGGTGACACCGCTGACGTTGCGGCCTCCGACTTCCCTGAGGGTTCGACCATGGCGGCGTTGGCGGAAGCCGGCAGCATCACCATCGGTACCAAGTTTGACCAGCCGCTGTTCGGGCTCGTGGGACCTGACGGCGTACCCGTCGGATTTGACGTGAACATCGGCACGATCATCGCCGGAGAGCTGGGAATCGCTCCGGAGGACATCACGTGGACGGAGACGGTTTCCGCCAACCGCGAACCCTTCATTGAGGGTGGGCAAGTGGACATTGTGGTGGCTACCTACACCATCAATGACGACCGTAAGGAGAAGGTTTCCTTCGCGGGGCCGTACTACAACGCCGGCCAATCTCTGATGGTGCTGGCGGACAACACAGACATCACGGGACCTGACGATCTCGCTGGAATGAATGTGTGCTCCGTCGAGGGCTCTACTCCTGCTGCCAACATCATGGAGAACTATCCGGACGCCAACCTGGAGCTCTTCGGTGCCTACACGGACTGCCTTGAGCCGTTGCGTAACGGTCAGGTCGATGTGGTGACCACGGACAACGTCATTCTGGCTGGCTATGTCGATGACTCTGACGGTGAGTTCGCCATTGCTGGCGAGCCATTTACCGAGGAGCCCTACGGCATCGGCCTGGCGCGTGAGGATGACGAGTTCCGCGACTGGATTAACGATGTCCTCGAGGAGATCTTCGAGGACGGACGCTGGCTTGAAGCGTGGAACGCGGACGGATCCGCTGGCACAGTCCTCCCGGAGCCTGAGGTTCCCAGCGTGGACCGCTACGAGAACTAAGCGATAGCGACGGCGTGGGCCTTGCCGGAGACGGCGGGGCCCACGCCTGACATCAGGGGAGTGGGGCAATGGGAGCGCTGATCGAGAACTCCGATCTGCTGTGGCGGGCATTCACGACGACGTTGTGGATCGCGGTTGCCGCGGGCGTGTTGGCATTCGTGTGGGGCGTGACGCTTGCGGCGTTTCGGGCATCGCCTGTGGCCCCGCTGCGAACTTTCGCCACCGCCTATGTCACGGTGGTGCGTAACACCCCGCTGACTCTGATCTTCCTCTTCATGCTGAACGCGGCACCTCAGTTGTTCGGGCTGGTGGTGCCGCTCGGTGTTCCTATGGCGATCCTGTCAATGACGCTGTACACGGCCACCTTCGTGTGTGAAGCGATCCGGTCCGGAATCAACTCTGTAGGAGTGGGACAGGCGGAGGCCGCTCGCAGTGTGGGCCTCACTTTCGTTCAGACGTTGTCGCTGGTGGTGTTGCCACAAGCCTTCCGCTCAGTGATCCCGCCCTTGATCAACGTCTACATCGCCCACATCAAGAACACCTCCGTTGCGGCTGGCTTCGCGACCACCGAGTTGGTGGCGGTGGCCAACCGGCTTGCCAACGGCAATCCGGGGGATGTGGTGGGGATCTTCGCGGGCGTGGGGTTGGCGTTCCTGGTGATGACGCTGCCGTTGTCGATCACGGCTGAGAGCTTTGAGTCGAAGGTGGCGGTGGCGCGATGAGCGAGAAGCAGCAGGTCCTGTACGACGTCCCTGGTCCCAAGGCCATCGTGAGGGACAAGATCTACACGGTCGTGTTCTCAGTAGTCATCCTGGGCGGTCTGGCCTGGTTTGCCATCGATGCCTATCAGCGTGGGCTCTTTGATGACCGTTGGCAAGTCCTGTGGGACGGGGCCAAAGGGTTCTCTGGACTAGAGGTATGGAACCGTCTGCTCTGGGATGGGCTTGTGCTTGGCACGCTCAAGGCGGTCGCGATAGCGGTTCCGATCGTCGCAGTGTTGGCGCTGGTCTTGACGATTGCGCGACAGGCACCGTCACGGTGGGTGAAGTGGCCCGCGTACGGGTTCACCCACGTGTTTCGTGGCATTCCCGTGCTGTTGATCATTTACTTTGGCGTGATCGCGTTGAACCTGAAGCCCCTGTGGGCCGTGGTCTTGGGCCTCGTGGTCTACAACACCGCGGTGGTGGCCGAGATCCTACGAGCGGGCATCGCCGCACTGCCGCGAGGACAGAAGGAAGCCGGTCTGAGTGTAGGACTGTCGCCGCTGGCGACCATGATGCGCATTCAACTTCCGCAAGCGATTCGGATCATGCTGCCGGCACTGATTAGCCAGATCGTGGTGCTGTTGAAGGACACCTCGCTGGGTTTCATCATCGGCTATGTCGAGCTCTTGACGGTGACCAAGACGCTGTACAACTTCTTCGGAAACTCGTATGTCGTGCCACTGATCCTCGCCGCTGCCGTGATCTACATCACCGTCAACATGGCAGTCTCATCGCTTGCGACATGGCTCGAGGGCAGGCTGCGCCGGGCCCGCCGCCAGGTCACGGCTGGCGAGCAGGATGACCCGCTGGTTGCGGGCACGCCTGCGGGCCAGGGCCCGCTCTAGACACGTGGGTGGTGCGCACTCTCCCATGCCGGAGAGACCAGGACATGTGTGTCCGGTTGGCCCGTGCCGTGTACCCTCAGGGCGCAGAGGGGAGTGACGATGTCACATCTGAGAACGACTAGCCGCATTGTTGCGGCCGGTATTGCGGCGCTGCTTGTGGCGTCGCTGTCCGCATGTGCAACTGATGGCTTTGAGACTGGCTCGACCATGGCGGCCGCTCAGGAAAGCGGCTCCTTGCGCATTGGAATCAAACACGACCAACCGCTTTTTGGAGAGCTCGACTCATCCGGAACTCCGCAAGGCTTTGACGTGGAAGTTGCGCGCATCATCGCTGATGAACTTGACGTGAAAGAGTCCGGGATCACCTGGGTGGAAGCGACCTCCGAGGACCGTGAGCAGCTCCTTCAAGACGGTGCCGTGGACTTCGTCGTGGCGACTTACACCATCTCGCCTGAACGCAAGGACCAGGTGGCCTTCGCTGGTCCGTATTACGTCGCCGGGCAGTCGCTGATGACCCGCAAGGACGATGTCGATATCGCTTCCGTGCGTGACCTTGCGGACAAGCATGTGTGCTCGGTGGAGGGGTCGACCGCCGCGGACACCATCGTGACGCTTGCACCGGAGGCTTCCCTGGCCCTGTTTGATGACTACTCCGACTGCTTGGAGCCGTTGCGGACCGGGCAAGTCGATGTGGTGACAACGGACGATGTCATTCTTGCGGGCTACGCGGACCAGTCGAACGGCCAGTTCCGGATCGTGGGTGCACCGTTCACTGCCGAGCCGTATGGCATTGGCGTGGCCTTGGAGAACACCACGTTCCGCATGTGGATCAACGATGTCCTCGAAGAAGCCATGGAAGACGGGCGCTGGGAAGAGGCGTGGGACTCGACAGCGGGGCGTGTACTTCCGGCGCCTCAGCGGCCCATCATCGACCGCTATGAGGTCGCCGACCTGTCGTAGGTGACAGATCGCTGAACGTCCGGTGACGGTTGCCTCTCTGAGGCGCGCAGCCGCTGGAGTATCAGCCCAGGGTGCGGCAGGGTGCGAGGCATGGCCGTTATCCGTCCCCGCGTGGCCCCCCGTACCCCCCATGGCGACAACCCCGTCGCGGCGCAGACGCGCGCGCTCGTCGCGTATGGCGGCGCCACGCAGGTGGTCTCTGTCGATCTTCCGGCCCTGTCGCCAGGTGACGTGTTGGTGCGCGTCTCGGTTGCCGGCGTGTGCGGTTGTGTGCGAGACGCCGCACAGGGAAGTCGTGACGGAACGGCCACGATGGTGCTGGGGCATGAAGGTGTGGGCACCGTCGAGGCCGTTGGGCGCGGGATGGAAGCGCTGACCGTCGACGGCGTGTCACTCGCGCCTGGGATGCGAGTGACGTGGGGCCGTGAAGTGGCGTGTGGGGAGTGCCACGCGTGTGTGCGCACGAGGCCCTGTAGAACGCCGCGCGTTGTGGGCCAGCAGTCGCTCCATGGCCCGTGGACGCTCTCGGGATCGCTCGCGCAGGCGATGGTGCTGCCTGCCGGGGCACTCATCGCGCTCGTGCCCACGGCGGTGCCGGACGTGATCGCTTCTCTCACTGGGTGCGCCGTGGCATCGGTGGCCTCGGCGTTTGCTGCTGCGGGTGACGTCGAGGCGAAGCGGCTTGTCGTGTTGGGTGCCGGCGTCCAGGGGCTTGTCGCCGTCGCGATGGCGGCTGAGCTGGGAGCGCGTTCGGTCACCATCGTGGACCCTCGCGCTGTGCGGCGGCAACGTGCTCTCGAGTTTGGTGCGGACGCTGCGCTTGCCCCTGCGCCTGGCTATCCCCGCCACGACGTTGTTCTGGACGTCTCTGGTGGCGCAGGCGCTCTTGGTCCAGCGGTCGAGGCGCTCGATCCTGGCGGCATCGCTGTCGTGGGACGCACCTCACACCAGCGACTTACTTTGGACATCGATGTCGCGCGCCTTTCCCGGGAACGGATCACGCTGACGGGAGTAGGGCCGATGCGGGGCGCTCACCTACAGAAGGCCGTAGATTTTCTCGCGACCTCCTACGCGACGCGGCCATGGGGATCAGTCGTCTGCCCGCCCGTGCCGTGGAGCGCTGTCACGGCGCTGCCACCGCTACCGGATGAGCTCGGGAGTCGGGTCACTGTCGCGATGGAGCGCAAGGTCGCCGCAGACCGCGCCCTGCTGTATAGTTGAACGTCGCCGTGAAACGGCCGCGGATTCCATGCCCTCGGAGAACATGCCCGGGGGCACCGCGCAACGAGACAAGAAGGAGTGAGCCGTGCCTCTGGACGCAGCCACCAAGAAGTCCATCATGACCGAGTACGCAACCGTCGAGGGTGACACTGGTTCACCCGAGGTTCAGGTTGCACTCCTGACCCAGCGCATCAACGACCTCACCGGTCACCTCAAGGAGCACAAGCACGACCACCACTCGCGTCGTGGCCTCCTGCTGCTGGTCGGTAAGCGCCGCAACCTGCTGAACTACCTCCAGCGCGTCGACATCGAGCGTTACCGCTCGCTGATTGAGCGCCTGGGCCTGCGCCGCTAAGGCTCAAGACCCGGTCGCGCTCGGCCCGGTCGCTCCCTCCGCCAGGAGGTAGAGCGGCCGGGTCTTTCGCATATCTGGCGTGCCACGGCCATGATCGCGCCGGTTCTCCGTGGTTTCCCACGCCACCGGAACGACACCGTGCCCCTGCATCGGCCTCACAGGGAGTACTGCTGATAGCATGGGTAAGGCCCGCCGGTTCCGGCGGAGCCCAATTTCATACACCTGGCAGGCCAGCTGGACGCTGATCCTCGGTGGAGATGGGCAGAATCCCCGCGCATGTGACGCGGGTGCACGTCTGACTATGTCGACTGACGATCAGTGAGGTTCTACGAGCCCCTTAAGTTCGCCTGGCCTGCTCCACAACGATTGGAGCGACTTCCCCCATGGAAGGTCCCGAAATCCAGTTCGCCGAGGCAACCATTGACAATGGTTCGTTCGGCACCCGAACTGTCCGTTTTGAAACCGGTCGCCTCGCCAAGCAGGCCGCTGGTTCCGCAGCCGCTTACCTTGACGGTGACACGATGCTGCTGTCGGCTACCACTGCCGGCAAGTCCCCCCGCGAGGGCTTCGACTTCTTCCCGCTGACCGTCGACGTTGAAGAGCGTTCGTACGCCGCAGGTAAGATTCCCGGCTCGTTCTTCCGCCGTGAAGGCCGTCCCACGACCGACGCGATCCTGACCTGCCGTCTGATCGACCGTCCGCTGCGCCCTTCCTTCGTGTCGGGCCTGCGTAACGAGGTCCAGGTCGTCGTTAACGTCCTCGCGATCGACCCCGACGACGCTTACGACACCCTGGCCATCAACGCGGCCTCGATGTCGACTCAGCTGTCTGGTCTGCCGTTCTCCGGCCCCATCGGTGGTGTCCGCATCGCCCTGATCGACGGCCAGTGGGTCGCATTCCCGCGTTACTCAGAGAAGCAGCGCGCCGTGTTCGACATGGTTGTCGCGGGTCGCATCGTCGGCGACGACGTCGCCATCATGATGGTGGAAGCCGAAGCCACTGATGACGCATTCAACCTAATCTCCGAGGGTGCAGTCGCACCCACCGAAGAGGTTGTCGCCGAAGGTCTCGAAGCCGCCAAGCCCTTCATCCGCGCCCTGTGCGTGGCACAGCAGGAGCTTGCCGACAAGGCCGCCAAGGAGACCGTGGAGTTCCCGCGCTTCCTGGACTACCAGGACGACGTCTTCGCGGCAGTGCAGCCCTTCGTTGCCGGTGACCTGTCCGAGGCACTGCAGATCGCTGACAAGCAGACCCGCGAGAACCGCCTTGACGAGATCAAGGCCGCCGCGCTGGAGAACTTCGCCGAGCAGTTCGAAGGCCGTGAGAAGGAAGTCTCCGCGGTGGTGCGTTCGGTCACCAAGCAGACGATCCGTCAGCGCATCCTCACCGACGGTTTCCGTATCGACGGTCGTGGCCTGAAGGACATCCGCCCGCTGTCCGCAGAGGTCGGTCCCATCCCGCGCGTCCACGGTTCCGCCATCTTCGAGCGCGGCGAGACCCAGATCATGGGTATCACCACGCTGAACATGCTCAAGATGGAACAGCAGATCGACTCGTTCTCTCCTGAGACGCACAAGCGCTACATGCACCACTACAACTTCCCGCCGTTCTCGACGGGTGAGACTGGTCGTGTGGGAAGCCCCAAGCGCCGCGAAATTGGCCACGGTGCACTCGCCGAACGTGCGCTCGTTCCCGTGCTGCCCTCGCGTGAGGACTTCCCGTACGCGATTCGTCAGGTCTCCGAGGCACTGGGATCGAACGGTTCCACCTCGATGGGTTCGGTCTGTGCATCGACCCTGGCCATGCTCAACGCCGGTGTGCCGCTGAAGGCCCCTGTGGCCGGTATCGCCATGGGCCTGGTGTCCGACACCGTTGACGGTGAGACCCGCTACGCGGCTCTGACCGACATCCTGGGCGCCGAAGATGCCTTCGGTGACATGGACTTCAAGGTTGCCGGTACCTCCGAGTTCGTGACCGCGATCCAGCTCGACACCAAGTTGGACGGCATTCCTGCCTCCGTGCTTGCTGGCGCACTGGGTCAGGCCAAGGACGCACGTCTGCACATCCTGGGGGTCATGGCGCAGGCCATCTCCGAGCCCGACGAGATGAGCCAGTACGCACCGCGCATCATCACCGTCAAGGTGCCCGTGGACAAGATCGGTGAGGTCATTGGCCCTAAGGGCAAGATGATCAACCAGATCCAGGACGACACCGGTGCAGACATCAGCATCGAGGACGACGGCACGGTGTTTATCGGCGCCGACAACGGCGAGTCCGCAGAGGCCGCACGTTCCGCCATTAACGCCATCGCGAACCCTCACGTTCCTGAGGTTGGCGAGCGCTTCGTCGGTACGGTCGTGAAGACCGTTGCCTTTGGCGCGTTCATCTCGCTGAGCCCCGGCAAGGACGGACTGCTGCACATCTCGCAGATCCGCAAGCTCGTCGGTGGCAAGCGCGTGGAGAACGTCGAGGACGTGCTCTCGATTGGCCAGAAGATTCAGGTCGAGATCAACGAGGTCGACCCGCGCGGCAAGCTGTCGCTCGGTGTCGTCGAAGAAGGCACGGACGAGGGCGAGGCCGCAGAGGCCGGCGAGTAATCGCCACCGATCGTCTGACTCACACGAGGGCGGTTTCGCCAGGCCTGCGGGCCCGGTGGACCGCCCTCGTGGCATGTCCGGCGCCCCTCAGGGCGCTGGGTTCCAGCGGGTAGTGTGGCGGAATGGAGACTTTCCTGACATATGTCGTTCCCGCGCTCGTCGCGGTCGCTGGAACCGTGTCGATCGTGATTGCGCACCGTGCGGCCACGGGCGTGCTCGGACGCAACGACTTTGTGGGTCTCCGGACGCAGGCCACCCTCGCCTCGGACGAAGCTTGGGTGGCGGGGCATCGGGCTGGCTACTCCCTCGCGGTACTGTCGGGCCTCGCTTTGGCGCTCTCCGGTGTGGCGGCCTTGGTGTGGCCAGCGACAGTCACGTGGGCGATCTTCTTGTGCGGTGGTGCCGTGGTGTCGATGGTGTTGCTGATTGCTGCGAACTCGCGCGCAGCCAAAGCGGCCCGCGCCGTGACCCCGGATGGCCGCACGGCACCGTAGGCTCGCACCTATGCCTCATGCACTTCCTCTTGTTGCCGCCCAGTTCCCTGGCTCACGTCTGAGCTTTGAGCAGGACCACGGTGCCGTGATCTCGCGCTCAGTCTTGCCAGGCGGAGTCCGAGTTCTCACGGAGCACATTCCCGGAATGCGCTCCGCAACCGTGGGTGCCTGGGTGGGTGTCGGAAGTCGTGACGAGATCCCCGAACAAGCCGGTTCCACCCATTTCCTTGAGCACCTGCTGTTCAAGGGCACGCGGCGGCGTTCGGCGCAAGACATCGCGGTGGCCTTTGACCGGGTGGGTGGCGAGTCGAACGCAATGACAGGCAAAGAGTTCACCTGCTACTACGCACGCGTGCTGGATCAGGACGTCCCCCTCGCGATCGATGTGATCTGCGACATGGTGACTTCCGCGCGCCTTGACGAAGCTGACTTCGACATGGAGCGGGGCGTCATCTTGGAGGAACTCGCGATGGCCGAGGATGATCCCGGCGACGTTGCGCATGAACGGTTCACCGAGGCTGTCCTTGCTGGGCACCCGCTGGGCCGTCCCATCGGCGGCACGCCGGAGATTATCCGTGCGGTGAGCCGCGACGCAGTTGAGGCGCATTACCGGGAGCACTATGTTCCGGAGGGCTTGATCGTGACGGCCGCCGGGGGAGTGGACCATGACACGGTGTGCGCGCTCGTGACCGAAGCGTTGGTTCACGGCGGCTGGAACCTCACCGACGAGTCCCGCGCACCCTTGGCGCGCCGCGACACGAATGCCGCAGTGGAGGCGTCGTCGGTACCTCACGTGCGGGTCAACCGCGACCTGGAGCAGACCCACGTCTTGTTGGGGATGAGGGGCTTCAAGGCCACTGAGGAGCGCCGCTCTACGGTCGCGGTCGCGAACGCAATCCTGGGCGGCGGCATGTCCTCCCGGTTGTTCCAGGAGATCAGGGAGAAGCGGGGACTGACGTACGGCGTGTACTCGTTCGGCGCACCGAGTGCAGAAACGGGGGTGTGGGGCATGTATGCGGCCTGCAACCCGGCGAACGCCGATGAGGTTGAGGGGCTCCTGGGCAGCGAACTGGAGCGCCTGGCACAAGGAATCACGGCGGAGGAGTTGGAGCGAGCCCAAGGGCAGATTGCGGGCACGACGGTGCTGCGGCTCGAAGACAGCTACTCACGCATGTCCAGGCTCGGCAAGGCAGAACTCGTCCAGGGTGAACTGTGGAGCATCGGGGAGTCCTTGGATCGTGTCCGTGCTGTCACAGCCGAGGATGTCGCTGCATTGGCCGCGGACTTGGCTGGCAGGCAACGGGTCTCGGTGCGGGTCGGGCCGGAACGGTAGGCTCGTTCACCATGATTAACGTCGCAGTGTTGGGCGCCTCCGGGCGCATGGGTGCTCAGACCGTTCAGGCCGTGACCGGTGCCTCGGACCTCGAACTGGTGGCTGAACTCGATGCGGGTGATGACCTTGCTGCCGCAGCGCGGGCGGGCGCCCAGGTCGCGGTGGACTTCACCGTGCCTGACGCCACTGAAGCGAATGTGCATGCCTTGATTGACGCGGGGATCCACGCGGTGGTCGGCACTACGGGCTGGACGCACGATTCGTTGGCACGTGTCGCAGAACACCTGAAGGAACGCCCCGAGCTCGGTGTCTTGATTGCACCGAACTTCGCTATCGGGGCCGTGTTGGCAATGCGGTTCGCTGCTATGGCTGCCCCGTACTTTGAGTCCGCAGAAGTCGTGGAGTTGCACCACCCCAACAAGGTGGATGCCCCTTCGGGAACCGCTGTTCACACCGCGCAGGGCATTGCGGCTGCACGTGCCGCAGCGGGCCTGGGTGCGTCGCCGGACGCCACCACGCATGACCCACATGGCGCTCGCGGTGCTTCGATTGACGGCGTCAATGTGCATGCGGTCCGGCTCCGGGGAATGGTGGCTCACGAGGAAGTCTTGTTCGGAAACGAGGGCGAAGCCTTCACCATCCGCACCGACAGTTTTGACCGCGTGTCGTTTATGCCCGGAGTTCTGTTGGGCATCCGCGAAGTCGGTCGTCACACCGGCCTGACCGTCGGCCTTGACCAGTACATGAGCCTGTAAATGACGCTGATGCGGTCTCCCGCCTTCTTGGGCGCGGTTGCGATGACGGCGATTCTTGCCGTCTACGTGGCGTTCGTCGCCCAGTACGCGTTCATCTTGGTGAGGTCCGATGAGTGGGTGTCGCAGGTGTTCGGCGCCGCGATGTTCGTGTTGCCCGCCATCGGCGTGTGGTACCTCATCGTCGAATGGCGGCTGGGGTTCACGGTGCAGCGCATGGGCCGCCAGCTCGAGGAGCAGGGGCGCTTGCCAGCGTTCGTCGGGGAGCAGACCCCGCAGGGGCGACTCACGGAGGAAGCCGCGGAAGCAGCATTCGCTAACGCGAAGGCTCTGGTCGATGCCAACCCCGAGGACTGGGAAGCGTGGTTTACCGTGGCCTACGCTTACGACGAGGCGCGGGACCGTTCCATGGCGCGCAGATCACTCAAGCACGCGGCGCAGTTGTATCGCAAGGCGTCGCGGTAGACGGACGGCGGTTGTCTCTCAGGTGAGTTGAGCTCGCCAGAGCCGTTCGTGAAGTTCCTGGTCCGGACCGTCAATGCCTCGGCGAACGCCGCCTTCTCCTAGACCCGCGGTGGTCAGGAACGCCTCCCGGTCCGCATCGCCTTCGAGAGCCCAGGCGCGGACCTCGGTGGCGCCAAAGAGACGCATGGTGTCGACGCAGGCGGACAGCAAGCGCGAACCATGGCCGCGGCGCCGATGTTCGGGCGCCACTTCAAGCGCGACGATGTCGTTGACCGCGAGCGCCGCGAACCCCACCACATGTGGGCCATCGGTGGCGACGAACACGCGGTGCTCACGTGACGGCGGTGCCTCGATCGCCGCACCCCACGTCGCCAGGATCTGATCGCGGGGGAGCCCGGCCACAGCATCGGCCCCAAGGGTTTCTGCCCAGGCCGCCAACTGAATCGCTGCAATGGCTTCTTCGTCCCCGGGGACGGCGGGACGGGCGGAGACGTCTGCGGTAGGCATGCGCACCAGGGTACGCGGCTAAGGGCCGATGCTGTGGCGTTCTTCCCGCTTGCCAAAGACCGGCTCGCGGCGTGACACGAGGCGGCTGGCTAAGGTCGTCATCATGGACCTTGGGATAGCCGCTGGTGCAGCAGCAGTCGGAATCGGCACGTTGCTCCTGGGCGCGGCATGGGGCTGGTTCTGGAATGTTCCGCGCCGGGTCGTTGCCGGGGTGATGGCGTTTGGTGCGGGAGTCATGGTGGCGACGTTGGCGCTTGAGCTGGTGGCGGAGGCGGCCGATGGTGGGGGAGTGTGGCCCGTCGTCGCGGGGTTTGCGGGTGGTGCAGTGCTGTATGTGGCCGGGGACCGCGTGATTGCGATGCGAGCGAGACGGCGAGCGCGCCGTGCGGCTGTTGATGACGGCTCGCGCAACATTACGGCGAGGCGCGGAGGGGATACTCCTGGCAATGGTGGTGCTATCGCGGTCGGTGCACTTCTTGATGGCGTGCCTGAGGCAATGGTGATTGGGCTCAGCGCCGCGTCTGGGTTCCCCGTTGCGATTGTGGCCGCGATCGGACTGAGCAACGTCCCTGAGGGCTTGGCGGGGACGGTGGCGCTCAAACGTTCTGGTCGGCCGGGCTGGCAGATCTTTGTGTTGTGGGGCGGGATCACCGCAATCGCTACTGTTGCCGCTGTTGTGGGGGCGGCTGCGCTCGCGGATGCGCGTCCAGAGATGCTCGCAGCAATGGTGGCGCTCGCGGCCGGCGCGCTGATGGCGATGGTGTGCAACGCCATGATTCCTGAAGCGTTTGAGGAAGACCACTGGGCCACGGGGCTCCTGGCGGCGGCGGGATTTCTCGTGGCGTTCGTACTCAACGAACTCACCTGACGGGGAACGGTCTCAGCGGCAACTACGATGAGTGACCATGGCATCTGAAGACAAGAGACAACGTCGCGTTCGCATTGTTGCCCTCGTGACTGTGATCGCGGTGACGCTGTCGGTCACTGGTGGTGTGGTCCTGAGCACGATCTTTAGCTGACCCGCAGACCGGTTCCTGGCAGTACCTGGGTGCCACATTTCAAGCGAAAGTGGCCCTAAGTGACTGCTGGCGCGCAGCCGTCAAGAGTCAGCGGCGCACGTAGCGCACAAAGCGGTGGCGTGGTCCCGTGGCGGAGTCCAGCAAGCCCGAGTCTGAGTCAACTGTCCACACTGCTGGATCGATAGCAGGGGCATAGGTGTCGCCGTCGACCTCAAGATCGATGTGCGTCACTTCAAGCGCATCCACGATGCCCATCGCGGCCGAGTACACCTGACCGCCTCCCATCACCCACAGGCGTGCCTCCGGTGCCAGCCGGGTCGCAACTTCCCCTGCCTCCGCTAGTGACCCCACCACGGCATCGGCCCCCTGCAGGGAGGGGGCGGACGTGATCACGATGTTGACTCTGCCGGGCATGGGGCGGAACCGCTCGGGCAACGACTCCCACGTGCGGCGGCCCATGATCACCACTCCACCGGTGGTGAGTTCCTTGAAATGGCGCAGATCCTCGGGAAGGTGCCAGGGCATGTCCCCGTCCCTGCCGATGACGGGACGGCCTTGGGCATCGCGTGCCTGCGCCCAGATCGATGTCAGCATCCGTCAGACCGCAATGGGGGCTTTGATGCCCGGGTGGTGCTGATAATTCTCGATTGCGACATCGTCGATGTCGTAATCAAACAGAGAGTCCTTGCTGTTGAGTTTCAGTGTGGGATACGGGAAGGGGTCCCGTGACAGTTGGAGCTCGGTCTGCTCCAGGTGATTGGAGTAGAGGTGGACGTCCCCGCCGGTCCACACGAACTCGCCTACCTCAAGGCCTGTCTGCGCGGCAATCATGTGCGTGAGGAGGGCGTAGGAGGCGATGTTGAACGGAACTCCAAGGAAGAGATCCGCGCTGCGTTGGTACAGCTGGCATGAGAGCTTGCCGTCGGCAACATAGAACTGGAAGAGGGCGTGACAGGGCGGCAACGCCATGTTGTCCACCTCTGCGGGGTTCCACGCACTGACGATGTGCCGGCGAGAGTCGGGGTTGGTGCGGATCGACTCGATGACGTTCGCGATCTGGTCAATGTGTGAACCGTCGGGGGCGGGCCAGGACCGCCACTGGGCTCCGTACACCGGACCCAGATCTCCGTTGTCGTCGGCCCACTCATCCCAGATGGTGATACCGCGCTCCTGCAGCCATTTCACGTTGGTCTCTCCGCGTAGGAACCACAGCAGTTCCCCCACCACCGACTTCACGTGGACACGCTTGGTGGTGATCAGGGGGAAACCCTCAGAGAGGTCGAAACGCAGCTGGCGTCCAAACACGGAGACAGTTCCCGTCCCGGTGCGATCCCCCTTGTGCGTACCGTTCGCAGCGACGTCGGCAAGCAGGTCCTCGTAGGGCGTAGGGATCGCACTCATGCGCCCACTTTAGGTCACGAGCCGATGCCCGCGTGAAGCACGCCTCGCGGTGCAGTCACGAATGCGAGTGATGGGCGATAGACGCCGGGCGCGATAGGTTTAGCCCTATGACTGACCAGCGCCCGTTGGGAACCGTGCTCACCGCCATGGTGACGCCCATGCATGATGACGGCTCGATCGATATCGATGGCGCGGTCAAGGTAGCGGAGTATCTGCTTGCACACGGCTCCGACGGATTGGTGATCTCTGGTACCACGGGAGAAGCGCCGACGACCCACGCGCCAGAGAAGGTCGAACTCACCACTGCATTGGTGGAGGCCGTGGGGGACCGCGCGACGATCATCGCTGGTGCCGGCTCGAACGACACCGCACACGCGATCATGATGGCCCAGCAGGCACAAGAGTGTGGAGCTCACGGAGTTCTTGCTCTGACGCCCTACTACTCCAAGCCTTCAGACGTGGGTGTCCTCGCACACTTCGAGGCGATCGCTGGTGCGACCGATCTGCCCATCATGCTGTACGACATTCCCGGCCGCACCGCCAAGCCCATCAGTGATCGAGTCCTCGACGCCATCGCCGAGCGCGAGAACGTCGTTGCAGTCAAGGACGCGACCGGTGATATCGCGCAGGCACGCGACCGCATCGCACGCACCGGTCTCGCTTGGTACTCCGGAGACGACCCGCTGACTCTAGATTTTCTGCGTGCAGGCGCCGTAGGCGTCGTGTCTGTCGCTAGCCACGCCATCGGCGAATCCATCGCGCGCATGATTGCGGCGCACGATGCTGGCGACGATGCCGCCGCTCAAGCGGAGCTCGACAGCCAACAAGCGGCTATTGAGGCGATCATGGGCGGAGGACTGGGAGCAGTCACCGCCAAGGCCGCCATGGAAGCGCTCGGTGTGATTGCCAGCCGCCACATGCGCCTTCCCCACGTGACTTTTGATGATGCTGAGTACACCTCGTTTGTGGCGCTCCTGCGCCAGGCGGGTGTGCCAGTCGAACACTAGGAGAGAAGTGACCTTCCACCCTGAACTGTCCACCCCGCCCGCGCTCGAGCCGGGCACCCTTCGCATCGTTCCTCTGGGAGGACTCGGCGAAGTAGGACGGAACATGACCGTCTTCGAGATTGACGGACGCCTGCTGATCGTTGACTGCGGCGTGCTGTTCCCGGAGGACACCCAGCCTGGCGTTGACCTGATCCTTCCGGACTTCGCCTACATCGAAGACCGCGTCGACGACATCGAAGCAATCGTTCTGACTCACGGCCACGAAGACCACATCGGCGCCGTTCCGTACCTGCTGCGACTGCGCGAAGACATCCCCATCATCGGTTCACAACTGACGTTGGCCTTCATCGAAGCCAAGCTCAAGGAACACCGGATGTCCCCGGTGACGCTCGCCGTCAAGGAAGGCCAAGAAGAGCAACTGGGCAAGTTCGGTCTCGAGTTCGTGGCCGTCAACCACTCCATCCCCGATGCGCTCGCGGTGTTCATCACTACCTCCGCGGGAACGGTGCTGGGCACCGGCGACTTCAAGATGGACCAGCTGCCGCTGGACGGCCGCATCACAGACCTGCGGGCTTTTGCGGCGCTAGGCGAACGTGGCGTCGACCTGTTCATGGTGGACTCCACCAACGCGGAAGCCCCCGGCTTCACGGCATCCGAGGTCGAGATCACGCCCGTACTCGATCAGACCTTCGCCCAGGCGACCGGCCGCATCGTTGTCGCGAGCTTTTCTTCCCACGTGCACCGAGTCCAGCAGGTCATCAACGCCGCACACGCCCATGGGCGCCGCGTGGCATTCGTGGGACGTTCCATGGTGCGCAACATGAACATTGCGGCAGAACTCGGATACCTCGAGGTTCCGCCGAACATTCTGGTGGACGCCAAGAAGGCTGACGATTTGCCCGCGGACCAGGTGGTGTACATGTGCACCGGCTCGCAAGGCGAGCCCATGGCCGCGCTGAGCCGGATCGCCTCGCTCGACCACAAGTTGAGCGTAGGCCCCGGAGACCTGGTGATCCTCGCATCGTCCCTGATCCCCGGCAACGAGAACGCTGTCTTCCGCGTCATCAACGGCCTGATGCGCTTGGGCGCCACCGTTGTTCACCAGGGAAGCGCGCGAGTCCACGTTTCTGGACACGCCAGCGCGGGTGAACTGCTGTACTGCTACAACATCGTTCGCCCCAAGAACGTGATGCCCATCCACGGCGAGGTCCGCCACCTGCTGGCAAACGGACGCCTCGCGATGAAGACCGGCGTTCCGGAAGAGAACGTGATGTTCGCGGAGAACGGCGTTGCCGTCGATTTGAAGGATGGCGTCGCCAAGATCGTGGGCGCGGTCGAGGTCCACAACGTCTATGTCGACGGCTCATCGGTGGGCGAGATCACCGACACCGAACTGAAGGACCGCCGCATCATGTCGGAGGAAGGGTTTGTTTCGGTTTTCGCCGTCGTGGACTCCTCCAATGGCACCGTGGTGTCGGGCCCCGAGGTCCACGCCAGGGGACTGGCGGAAGATGACTCAGTCTTCGACGCGATCTTGCCCAAGATCAAGGATGCCCTCGAAGAGGCTGCCTCAGGCGGTACCGCTGACAACCACCAGTTGCAGCAGGTGATGCGTCGCGTGCTCGGCCGCTACGTCGGCACTAAGTTGCGTCGCCGTCCCATGATCATCCCCATTGTGATCGAGGCTTGAGACGCGATTCGGTCCCGATCCGCGTACTCGCGGGGTGGCAACACGCCGTTTCTGATTGCCGCAGGTAGCCTGCGGAACCATGGCACAGTCACGCCCCGCGAGCACGCGCAACAAGCCCGCGACCAAGCGACCCCCGGCGAAGGGGGCAGCGAAAAACGCGCCCAACCGACCCCCAGCGGTCCTGCGCGGCATTGCCGCTATGGGGCGCGGCATCTCTCACGGTGTCGGCACAGGTGTGCGGAGCATCGGCCATGGAGCACGTGAAGTGAGTCCCGAAGTACGCCGCGACGGCCAAGCGATTCTGCTGGTCATCATCGCGATCCTCATCGCCGCGCGCGAGTGGTTCGGCATGCCCAGTTGGGCCGGTACCGCGATTCACTTCGTCGTGGGTGGTGCCGTCGGTGTAGTGGCAGTGACGCTGCCCATCGTGCTGATCGCCTTTGCCGTGCGTCTGTTCCGGGCGCCGCAAGAAGAACAAGCCAACCACCGGCTGTCGTTGGGGGCCTTCGTTCTCCTATTGACGACGACGGGCCTGATCGCCATCGCTGAGGGGCGGCCGTCCCCCACCGATGGACTCGAGGGACTGCAGGAGGCCGGGGGCCTGGTGGGCTGGGCCATCGGTAATGGGTTGGCGAACCTGTTGTCGACGCCGCTGGCTGTGATCGTCCTGATCCTCGTGACGTTGCTCGGTGTACTCATCGTGGTGGGGCTGCCGATGCGCGAACTCGTGGCGCTCATCCGTGAACGGTTCGCACCTCGTGTGGGCGTAGACGACGATGCGGAGTTCCCCGAGCATCGAACCCTCGAGCGGGGCAAGCGTCCCGCCAAGACGTCAGGCGTGAAGAAGAAGTTGCTCGGTCGAGGCAAGGGGCGTCCTGCTCCAGAGCCCGCGATCGATGAGTATGAGGCTGACGAGGCTTTCGCTTCAGCTGCGTCCATTGAGCATGCCACCGAGGCTGAGTACACGCCGGGGGGCACGGAAGTGTTGTCGACGTCGCCGGGGAAGGTCTCGCCCTACCTCGACCCGACCGGGGTGGATCTCGACGACGACGAGGGAGCGGAATACGAGGAGCTTCCGGACGTGGACGTCGAGCATGCTGCCCCTGCCACGACGCGCCTGGTGCCTCGTGGTGAACAAGGCGAACTGGAGAACTCCCGCCCTTACATCCTCCCCAGCAACGACATCTTGGCTCACGGTGCGCCGCACAAGACGCGCTCCGCCGCGAATGACCGTGTGGTCGATGCCCTCAAGCAGGTGTTGGAAGACTTTGGCGTCAACGCTGAGGTCACGGGCTTCACGCGTGGCCCGACTGTCACGCGTTATGAGCTTGAACTTGGGCAGGGCGTGAAGGTGGAGCGCATCACCAACCTGTCGAAGAACATCGCGTATGCAGTGGCAAGCCCCGATGTCCGCATCCTGTCGCCCATTCCGGGAAAGAGCGCGATCGGTATCGAGATCCCTAATGTTGACCGCGAGACGGTGGCATTGGGCGATGTGTTGCGGTCGTCGACTGCGATGAAGAACGACCACCCCATGGCGATCGGTATCGGCAAGGATGTCGAGGGCGGTTACGTCATGGCGAACCTTGCGAAGATGCCCCACATGCTTGTCGCAGGTGCGACCGGTGCCGGTAAGTCGTCCTTCGTGAACTCCATGATTACGTCGATCTTGATGCGTGCCACACCAGATGAGGTGCGCATGGTGCTCGTCGACCCCAAGCGCGTGGAACTGACGATCTATGAGGGCATTCCGCACCTCATCACACCCATCATCACGGACCCCAAGAAGGCGGCACAGGCGCTCGAATGGGTCGTGAAAGAGATGGACATGCGTTACGACGACCTAGCGCTGTTCGGCTTCAAGCACATCGATGACTTCAACAAGGCTGTTCGCTCCGGCAAGGTGAAGCCGCTCCCAGGTTCAGAACGCACGCTCACCACCTACCCCTACCTCTTGGTCATCGTCGATGAGCTTGCGGACCTCATGATGGTTGCCCCGCGCGACGTCGACGAGTCGATTCAGCGCATCACCCAGCTCGCGCGTGCGGCAGGCATCCACTTGGTGCTTGCGACTCAGCGACCCTCCGTCGACATCATCACGGGAACCATTAAGGCGAACGTTCCTTCCCGTTTGGCGTTTGCTACCTCGTCGCTGGCGGACTCTCGCGTCGTGCTGGACATGCCTGGTGCGGAAAAGCTCATTGGCCAGGGTGACGCGTTGTTCCTGCCGATGGGGGAGTCGAAGCCGATGCGTGTGCAGGGCTCGTGGGTATCGGAGACGGAGATCCACGCCGCCGTGGACCACGCCAAGGAACAGGCGAACCCTGAGTATCGCGAGGATGTGACTCAGGCTCAGAGCAGTGCAGTCGTGGCGGAAGACATCGGGGATGATCTTGACGACCTGATCGCGGCCGCGGAACTCGTCATCACGACTCAACTGGGGTCGACGTCGATGCTGCAGCGCAAGCTGAAGATGGGCTTCGCGAAGGCTGGACGCCTGATGGATCTGCTGGAGAGCCGCGAAATTGTGGGCCCTTCGCAGGGATCGAAAGCGCGTGATGTTCTGGTGAGTCCGGACGAACTTGCGTCAACCCTCGCTATTCTGCGTGGAGAGAGTCCCGCACCTGCGGCGACTGTCAGCACGGACGAGGAAGCCGAGGGAGCGCCATGGGAGGAGTCGTAGGACTCTTCAATGACCCAGTAGTGGCCTGGACTGCAACGATCGCAGTCCTCTTGCTTGCGTGCCTTGCGTTGTTCTTTTTCGCACGCTCTCGCAGGGCACGAATTGCGCGAGATCAGGTCCTGGCTCGGGAGAGACGTCTGCGCCGTCAGTTTGAGGCCGTCATGTCGTCGACCCGCGACGGGGTGTTGATTGTCACCCGCACCGATGAGATTGCCCTGCTGTCCGATGTCGCGGCATCGGTCCTGGGTGTGTCTCGGGACGATGCGGTGGGACGGCCCTTAGCCAGGCTTGGCTTGCGGGTGGTCGACGATCGGATGCGGCCCCTGCTGTTGCGTGAGGCCTTCGGTGTCGACACCAATGACGTGAAGCCCCGCATTATTGGTGTTCCCGGGCGGCGCGGTCCTGAGGACGTGCGGTGGGTTCAGGTTCGTGCACGCGTCGTACCGGACGGGCTTGACGAAGGCCCCGTGACCATCGTGACCATCATGGACACCTCCGGACTGCGGGAGGCCGCGGAGGCCATCAGCCGGTCCGATGCACAGTTCCGCAAGGCGATGGAGAACGCCCCCATCGGCATGGCTTTGGTGGACCTTGAGTGGCGACTCATGGAAGTCAACCGTGCTTTCGCAGAGATGATGGGGTCGACGGTTGCGGCGTTGCGAGGCGTGCCGTTCTCGTCGCTGTCACACCCGCAAGACTTGCACGCTGAGCGCGACCAGCTGGGCCGGCTGTATGAAGGACATTCCAGCCGCTTCAACATCGAGAAGCGGTACGTCCGCACCGATGGCAACGTGGTGTGGGCCGTGCTCGACGTAGGCCTGGTGAGACATGCAGGAGGTGCGCCCGACCACTATGTGGTGCAGGTGCGGGACTCCACAGATGACCGTATGCACTCCGAGATCATGGCTCACCGAGCCATGCACGACCCTTTGACGGGGCTCGCCAATAGGACCTTGATGCAAGAAGTTCTGCAAGAACTCTTGGACCAGCCGGATCCTGAGTTTCGTGTGGGGGTGCTCGCGATTGACCTTGATGGGTTCAAGGGACTGAACGACCGCTTTGGCCACGCGACCGGCGACAACGCCTTGGTGCACGTCGCAGGAATCCTGCGTGCTGCCACTGGTGGGCGCGGAACGGTGTCCCGCATCGGCGGTGACGAGTTTGTCATCGTCGTTCAGGACCCTGACTGTTCGAAGGCGATGTACGACATTGCGGGTGCCATCCATGACGGGTTGCGCAGGCCCATTCAGGTGAAGCGCCACCAGATCACGCTGCATGCGTCCGTGGGCATTGCTATGGCGGACGCGGAGACTATCCACGGTGGGGCTCCTGCGCTGCTGAGCGCCGCGGATGCAGCGATGTACCGGGCAAAGTCACTCGGAAAGTCGCGGACTGAAGTCTTCGACACGTCGATGCAGCACACCAGTGACCGTCATTCTGTGTTGGCGGCAGAGCTCGCTCAAGCGATCGAGCGTGGCGAGCTGGTCCTGCACTTCCAGCCCATTCTCGAACTGCGTACCCGGACTGTGGTCGGGTATGAGGCGCTGGTCCGCTGGCAGCACCCCACACGGGGTCTTCTTCTGCCGGCGAGTTTCTTGCCGTTGATCGACGACCGCAACCTGTCGGTCGCCTTGGGACTGTCGCTCGTGGATCAGGCCGCACACTTCTTGGCGAACGGACCATCTCAGTCCACGTGGGTGTCGTTGAATGTCTCGGCGGATCAGCTGGGTGATTCGGAGTTCGCGGACCGCGTGTTGAGCGCGATTGGTCGCTACCACCTCAGTCCACAACGCTTGGTGGTGGAGTTGACTGAGGTTTCTCTTGTGGCACCGAACACGCGGATCAGGCACGAACTGACTGAGTTGCGTAATGCAGGCGTTCCTATCCTCCTTGACGACTTCGGCACCGGGGTGTCGCCGCTGAGCTATCTGAGGGATTTGCCCGTCTCCGGTGTGAAACTGGATATGTCGTTCGTCGCGGGTATCCCGGAAGACCCCGCAGGCGCGCGCGTGTCGCGTGCCCTCGGTGCGCTTGCCCGCGAGTTGGGGCTCGCCACGATTGCTGAGGGGATCGAGACCGAGGACCAGGCACAGTTCCTCGCGGAGTGCGGCTGGCGATACGGGCAGGGCTGGCTCTTCGGTGTGGCACAGCCGGCCGCGGCAGTGCGGGAAACGACGCCCGAGTATGCCGCGAGCCTGATCGACCCGCGACCGACTGATGGAGACCTGGGGTCTCACATCTTGCGCTTCGACAACGACCGCTAGTTGTCCTGCTGGCTTGAGGGCGTGCGCGGCACTACTGTCACGTCGTCTGCCAGCGCGACCACTGGCTCACTCAGCTCGGGAGCTTGAGGGCCGACCGCATCGGCGACAACCTGCCAGCGTTCCTGGACTTGCGCTGTCGTCAGGGTGTCCGTCCCGGTGCTCATGATGTCTCGTAGAGCGTGCATCGTGTGAGAGTCGCGCCGGTCGACGGTCGTGGCTGTCCAGGCGACGTCCACGGTGGCGGGCCCTTCGGGCGGCACGGAGAAGGTCGCAGACAGGAGCACTCCCACGCCGGTGGCGATTCCGCAACAGGCTTCGTCCTGGTTGGACAGGAAGTTGCCGAGCCCGAAAGCAGCCCACATTCCTTGACCGCTGGGGCCGCCCTCGATCAGTTCGATGGGTTGGGGCACGTGAGCATGATGGCCCACGTAGAGGTCAACAGTGCCCGATGCTGCAATCGCCTCCACGATGGCGCGTTGGGCATCGGTGGGTGCCACTTGGTACTCGACGCAGCAGTGGGTAGAAGCAATCACGATGTCGGCGCCGAGCTCACGTGCGCTCCGAGCTGCGTCGATGATGGGGGTTGCGTCTGCCGAGTCGGCATCGAAGGTGGTCACTGCCCAGGGTTTGCCGTCTGGCTGCGGGAGACCATTGAGCCCGTAGGTCGCAGAGATTGACGCGACGGTGAGCGTGCGTCCTTGGGTGGTCACGCTGTACATCTGCGGGACGAGCGATTCCGCTTCTGTGCGGGCCGTCCCTGCGAAGCCCATGCCCTCGGCGTCGAGCGCGGCAATGGTTGCTTCAACCCCGGAGTAGCCCCGGTCCACCGAATGGTTAGAGGCCGTGGAGCATCCGTCCCAGCCTTCACCCCGCAGGTCAGTGATCATCTCCGCCGGTCCTCCGAACATCGGATATCCGGTGTAGTTCCCGGACGTGTCGACGGGAAACTCCAGGTGGCACAGCGCCAGGTCGGCGCCTTCAACGTAGGGGCGTAGCGGTGACAACAAGGGAGTGAAGTCAAGCCCTGCGTCGGTTTGTGCGGACCAGATCACCGGCATGTGCGTGAGGATGTCCCCTGCGGCTACGACGGTGAAGTCGACAGTGGGAGGGGCTGCAGTCGGTGTTGGCGACGGTGGTGCGCTGGGCGACGGGGATCCGGATGTCGTGGTGGGCGCGGTGGGTGTGGCTGCGGATCCGTGGTCGGCGCTGCCCGTGATGAGCATGGCTACGCCGATCCCAAGCATGGCTCCCACGACGGCAGTGATGGCGCTGACGGCAATCACCGTGCGTCGACTCCAAGCGCTGGGATGGAGCGATCCTGCAGACATGGCGCCCATTATCGCCTGAGAACACTGAGCGGACTTGCATTCCACGGACGCTAGGCTGAGGGGGTGACGGCGACGCTCCCCAACCTCCTTACTGGCCTACGACTGGTCATGGTTCCCGTGGCTGTTGTCTTGTTGGTAGTTGACGGTGGCGCGGATGGTGCCGCGAGGTGGTGGGCGCTGGTACTCGTGGTGCTTGCCTCGGCCACCGATTGGCTCGACGGCTACTTGGCTCGCCGGTGGAACGTGGTGTCGTCCTTTGGGAAACTTGCGGACCCTATTGCGGACAAGGTGCTGGTCCTGGGAGTGCTCGCGGGGCTGGTGCTCGTCGATGGAGTTCCGTGGTGGCCGCTGGCCGTGCTGATCGTCCGCGAGGTGGGCGTGACGCTTGGTCGCCTCGCCGTCGCCAGGGATGTGGTGATCCCAGCCTCTCGCGGCGGCAAGCTCAAGACATTCCTCCAGTTGAGTTCACTGATCGCCTACCTCATTCCCGGCATGCCTGGGTGGATTGATGGCGTGGCCTGGTGGCTGCTGGTCGCGGCGACAGTTGTCGCTGTCGTCACGGGCATTGACTATGCCCGCATGATTGTCCGCGCGTCTCGTGACTACAGGGAGGCGCAGCAGCGGCGCCAGGACGATGCTGCGCGCTAGGGGCGTCAGCGCCCAACAGATCGTTGACCTCGCACTGCGGCGCGGCCTGACGCTCGCCGCAGCTGAGTCGTTGACCGGCGGGCTGGTGAGCGACGCTATTGTCGCGATCCCGGGTGCCTCTCGGGTGTTTCGTGGCGGGATTGTGGCGTACACCATCGAAGCTAAGGCCTCACTCTTGGGTGTTCCGCTTGACCTGATCGAGCGCAGTGGGGTGGTGTCGGAGGACGTGGCGTGCGCCATGGCCCGTGGGGCCGTGCGTGTGTGCGATGCCAGCATTGCCGTGGCAACCACCGGAGCCGCCGGGCCGGAGCCGCACGGTGGGCAGAAACCTGGAACGGTGTGTGTGGCGGTGGCTAGCGCCACCGGTGTGACATCTGCGACACATCTCATTCAGGGTGGGCGAGAGGCCGTGCGAGTGGGGGCCACAGAGCAGGCATTGGCGCTGTGCGCAACAGCCTTGAGTGAACCCGACTCAATTTTGCTATAGATTCCGGGAACACAACTGAGGTAGTCTGCGTTAGACAGTGCGTGACCATCACGACCGGGAGGAGAGGGTACATGCCCGTGCTTCGCAACGAAATTGGCGATGTCCTTCGTGACGCGCGACTGACCCAGGGCAAGACCCTGCGCGACATCTCTTCGGGTGCGCGTGTGTCCCTTGGCTATCTCTCCGAGGTGGAACGCGGCCAGAAGGAAGCGTCGTCTGAACTGCTCGCGTCCATCTGCGAAGCCCTTGACGTGCCCATGTCGACAGTCCTGCGTGAAGTGTCTGATCGGTTCGCCACGGCTGAAGCGCTTGAGTCGGTGGACGTCATGCCTCGGATCCCCGACACCGTGCCAGAACTCCTCAGCGGTGTCCGCGCTCGCTAGTGCGTCTTTCGGAGTTTTGGTCACTCGCTGACGCAGTGTTTGGCCCCGGATACTCGCGTACCCTGGCGCGCGAACTTGCACTCGATGCCGCGGGCTCGATGACGTGCGAACAAGCGCTCGCCGGCGGTGTTGCGGCACGTGATGTGTGGCATGCGCTGTGTGACCAGATGGATGTGCCCATGGACCAGCGCGATGGTGGATTGCGCGAGAACCTCGTGCCTCCCCGGCGCCCCTAGCGCGGCATTCCGCGACACGCCCATCCACACATCTCGCAATCGAACATGCGTTCGATTACCCTAGTTCTCAGGACACGGTCCCGCCGCGCGTTTTGCACAGTGTGCGTGGGCAAGGGACCCAATGTCACAGGCGCGTCGTAGCGTCGTAGTCAGTAGGGACGACACGGCAGCGATGCCTAGAGACAGGGAAGTGACATGGCACAAGCAGCAGACCGCTCCAAGGCGTTGGAGGCGGCACTCGGACAGATCGATCGCCAGTTCGGCAAAGGCTCCGCGATGCGCCTGGGCGAATCCAAGAAGGTCGCGGTTGAGGCGATTCCTACGGGCTCGCTCTCGCTTGACATCGCGCTCGGCATTGGCGGATTGCCCCGCGGCCGCATTGTTGAGGTCTACGGACCAGAATCATCCGGTAAGACCACCGTTGCACTACACGCGGTCGCTAACATGCAACGTCAGGGCGGAACCGCCGCCTTCATCGATGCCGAACACGCCCTCGACCCCGAGTACGCCAAGAAGCTTGGAGTCGACACCGACAACCTCATCGTCTCGCAGCCAGACACGGGAGAGCAGGCACTTGAGATCGCGGACATCCTGGTGCGTTCAGGTGGCGTCGACATCCTGGTGATCGACTCGGTCGCAGCGCTGGTACCCAAGGCGGAAATCGAGGGCGAGATGGGGGACAGCCACGTGGGCCTGCAGGCCCGGCTGATGTCTCAAGCGTTGCGCAAGATCACCGGTGCCTTGAACAGCACGGGCACGACCGCGATCTTCATCAACCAGTTGCGCGAGAAGATCGGTGTGTTCTTTGGCTCGCCTGAGACGACCACGGGCGGAAAGGCGCTGAAGTTCTACGCTTCAGTGCGCCTCGACGTCCGTCGCATTGAGACTCTCAAAGAAGGCACTGAGCCCGTGGGCAACCGTACCCGTGTCAAGGTCGTCAAGAACAAGATGGCACCGCCCTTCAAGCAGGCCGAGTTCGACATTCTCTATGGCCAGGGAATCTCCAAGGAAGGCGGCATCATCGACCTCGGTGTGGAGCACGGCTTCATCAAGAAGTCTGGTGCGTGGTACACCTACGAAGGCGATCAGCTCGGCCAGGGCAAGGAGAATGCCCGCAACTTCCTGAAAGACAACCCGGAACTTGCCAATGAGGTCGAGCTCAAGGTGAAGCGCAAGCTCGGGGTCGGTGGACTCTCTGAAGACGAGGCATCGGAAGGTAAGCCCGACGACAAGGAGAGCGCCACCTTTTGATGGGTGACGACTCGACTCGCGGCCGCGCTCGCCAGGAACCGATGTCCTCGGATCCCGGCGAGCGCGCGCGAGAGATCGCGCTCCGTATCCTCACGAACGCGCCCAAGTCCTCCGGGCAACTGCGTGATGCGCTCGTCTCCAGAGATGTACCCGCCCACGTGGCGGAAGAAGTGATTGCGCGGTATCAGGAGGTTGGTCTCCTCGACGATGAGGCCCTCGCGGGTGCGCTGGCACGCACCCGGCATCGTGAACGAGGCAAGGCGCGCAGGGTGATCGCCCAGGAGTTGGCGCGCAAAGGTTTTGAGGCCGAGCAGATTCAGGCCGCAGTCGATCAGATCTCCGACGACGACGAACGTGAAGCCGCCGCGCACCTGGCGGAGAAGAGATGGAACCAACTCTCCGGTATCGACGTTGACGCGCGTGTGCGGCGCACCGTAGGAATGCTCGGACGCAAAGGGTATTCACCATCTTTGGCATACGCCCTCGTGAAAGACTTGCAACGTGCCGATGAAGAGGGCGTGTAGTCCGTCACGAGTTCAACTCGAGGCCGGCATTCAGCGCTGTTGTGAGAGACTTCGGCCGGCACGCGGCCGCTGAGACAGAGGAGGAGCCACGTGGGGCAGTTGATCGCTACCGTCGCAACGCTTGTCTTGTTGCTGGCCTCCCTGTTGGTCGTGAGTTATGCGCGCCGGGAAGCGTCTGAGATCCGCCGTTCGAGCGCGGATGAGGTCCAGGCGCTTCGGTCTGAAGCCAAGGACCTGCTGTCCGAGGCACAGCGCCGTGAAGAACGCGTGTCGAGTAGGGAAAAGGAACTTGCTGCCGATCAGCGCGCTGCGCAGAAGTACGCGCGTGTGCTCGACGAGCGTGCGGCGGTCGTCGCCCGTGACGAGCGTCGCGTCGAAGCGGAGCGTGAGGCTCGAGAAGCGGAGCAGCTCGCAGCCCTAGCTGACGCCGCACACATGGATGTCGCGGACGCCAAAGCTGAGCTTGAGCGACGGCTGGTCGCGCAAGTCAAAGAAGACGCTCGTGCACAGGTGCGGCGCATCGAAAGGCAATCCGCCAGCCAAGCAAAGCGTCGTTCGCGCGAGATTCTCGTCACCGCGATGCAACGCCAAGCGGCCGCGACATCGGCTGAGACTTCTAGCCTGTGGTTCGACCTGCCGAACGAGGAGATGAAGGGCCGGATCATCGGGCGTGAAGGGCGCAATATTCGTGCGTTTGAGTCCCTGACCGGTGTCAACGTCATCGTCGAAGAAGGTGTGAACGCGGTCCAACTGTCGAGCTTTGATGTGGAGCGACGCGAAATCGCGGAAGTAACGTTGCGCACGCTGGTCGAAGATGGACGTATCCATCCTCAACGGGTGGAGACGGTGTACGCCAAGGTCCACGCAGAGACAGAGCAGCGGCACCTAGACGCGGGCTTCGACGCAATTGAGGACGCGGGTGTGCGCGGTTTCGACGAGGAAGTCGTGGCGGCGCTGGGTCGTCTCCGGTTGCGCACGTCCTACGGTCAGAACGTCCTCGCACACCTGGTCGAGTGTGCGCAGATCGCGGCTGACATCGCCCGCGAGGTAGGTGCGGATGAAGACCTTGCGCGACGCGCCGCTTTTCTCCACGACATCGGTAAGGCCTTCACCCACGAGAAGTCAGGCACGCACGCCGCGATCGGCGCGGAGTTCGCAGCGGCCCATGGCGAGAGTAAGGCCGTTGTCAACGCCATCGCTGCGCACCACGACGAGGTTGCGCAGGAGACTGTCGAAGCGGTGATTGTGCAGGTTGCTGACGCCGTCTCCGCGAGTCGCACCGGGGCACGGCGCGATGATGCTGACTCATACACGGAGCGGCTGGAGAATCTTGAGCACCTCGTTGCCGAGCACACGGGTGTCAGTCGCGTGTTGGCGATGTCTGCTGGGCGAGACGTGCGCGTCATGGTGCAGCCTGACGAGGTCTCGGACGAGGCGCTGCCTGAACTGGCACGTACAATTGCTGAGCACATCAGCAATGACCTCAGTTTCCCTGGGGAGATTAAAGTCACCGTCATCCGCGAACTTCGCGCTGACGCTGTCGCAGGGTAGGAATGACAGACACCGCACTCGCACCCACGTACTTGGTAAAGACGCTTGGGTGCCAAATGAATGTCCATGACTCTGAGCACATGGCGGGGTTGCTCGAGGGGGCAGGCTATGTCGCCGCACCGCTGGGGGACGACGAAGCAGATGTCATCGTCATCAACACATGCGCAGTGCGCGAGAATGCCGCTAACAAGCTCTACGGGAACTTGGGGCAACTCGCGTCCGTGAAGGAACGGCGCCCGGGCATGCAAATCGCCGTGGGCGGATGCCTTGCTCAAAAGGACCGGGGCGACATCGTCGCGAAGGCTCCCTGGGTAGATGTGGTGTTCGGCACTCACAATCTTGACGTGCTCCCGGTGCTGCTTGAACGCGCCCGCCACAATGCCAAGGCGCAGGTAGAGATTGAAGAGTCTCTGCAAGTGTTTCCCTCGACCCTTCCCAGTCGGCGGGACGCGATCGCGAGCGGGTGGGTGTCGATCTCGGTCGGTTGCAACAACACTTGTACTTTCTGCATCGTGCCGTCCCTGCGCGGAAAGGAGCGTGATCGACGTCCGGGGGAGATCCTCGCTGAGGTAGAAGCACTCGTCTCCCAAGGTGTTGTTGAGGTCACTCTGCTGGGGCAGAACGTGAACTCTTACGGCGTGGAGTTCGGCGACCGAGGCGCCTTCGCCAAGTTGCTGCGCGCGTGCGGACAAATCGAAGGCTTGGAACGAGTGAGGTTCACGTCCCCTCACCCCGCGGCATTCACGGACGACGTGATCGAGGCCATGGCGGAGACCCCCAACGTGATGCCCAGTCTTCACATGCCGCTCCAGTCGGGTTCAGATGCGGTCCTGCGAGCCATGCGGCGCTCATACCGGTCGTCAAAGTTCTTGGGAATCCTTGACAAGGTGCGTGCCGCGATGCCGGACGCTGCCATCACGACTGACATCATCGTGGGCTTTCCGGGTGAAACCGAAGAGGACTTCAACGAGACTTTGAGGGTTGTCGAGGAGTCGCGTTTCGCGAGTGCTTTCACCTTCCAGTACTCGCCCCGCCCCGGAACGCCGTCATTCGAGCTGCCGGAACTGCCCAAGGACGTCGTCCAGTCCCGCTTTGAACGTCTGCTCGCACTGCAGAACCGCATCAGCGCGGAAGAGAACAGCGCGCTGGTGGGCCGGACCGTGGAGGTCCTGGTGCTCGACAGCGACAGTAAGGCGGTGGGCGGACGTAAGGATGCGGCACACGACCGTATGTCTGGTCGTAGCCCGGACAACAGGCTCGTGCACTTTGCGCTTCCCGACGGTGTCGACCGGCCCAGGCCTGGAGACCTCGTCACTGTAGCGATCACGCATGCCGCGCCGTACCATCTCATCGCGGACTCCGGGCGCGAAGGCGGCATTTTTGAGGTGCGCACCACTCGGGCGGGGGACGTCTGGGCGCAGGTGAAGGACGGCGGGCACGACCACGATGGTGGTGGTTGCGGCAGCGCATGCGGTACCGGCGAAGCGCCGTCTGGACCGGTGGGTCTGGGGATTCCGAGCATCCGACGTGTCGGTGCTGACGGCGCATAGGTTGACGTCTGATGTCCCCGCCTGACCGCGACCAGGATTCCGCGCGCACCATGAATCGGGGTGACGACGGACCCCCGATCATCGCGATCGTGGGCTCCACCGCTACGGGCAAGTCCGCGGTCTCGCTTGAAGTTGCGCGTGCCTGGGGTGCGGAGATCGTCAATGCCGATTCCATGCAGTTCTACCGTGGCATGGACATCGGCACGGCGAAACTGCCGATGGCGCAGCGGCTCGGAATCCCTCATCACCAGCTCGACACGCTCGACGTGTGGGAAGACGCGTCTGTGGCGCAGTTTCAAGAGAGCGCCCGTGCAGACATCGCCAGAATCCGCGCGCAAGGCAAGCCTGTCGTGGTGGTAGGTGGATCGGGCCTGTACCACCGTGCACTGTTGGATCGCTTCGAGTTTCCTCCCACGGATCCCCAGGTGCGGGCGGCGTTAGAGGAACGAGCAGCGGCCGAGGGGCCGGGCCTGTTGTACCGAGAGTTGGCCTCCGCGGATCCGGTGAGCGCGGCTCGCATCGACGCACGCAATACCAAGCGCATCGTGCGGGCGCTCGAAGTCATCACGCTCACAGGCAAACCCTTCTCTTCTACGTTGCCTACTCACCAATACGAGATCCCCGCGGTTCAGGTGGGCCTTGACCTCGATTACGCGACGCTCGATGCTCGCATCGATTCACGAGTAGCGGAGATGTGGGACCAGGGGCTTGTGGCAGAAGTCGAGCGCTTGGTCGATGCTGGGCTGCGCCGTGCCACGACTGCGCAGAGGGGAGTGGGCTATGCGGAGACGCTGCGGCACTTGGATGGTGAGCTTGACGCTGCACAGACTCGGGCGTTGATTGCGCAGCACACCCGTCGGCTCGCGCGTAAGCAGCGCAAGTGGTTTGGCCCCGATGCTCGGGTGACCTGGGTGAAGGCGCCATCGGACGCGGGCGACGTGGCACGGGTTGCAGAAGACGTGTCCCGCATCGCCGGTAGCCTTGAGGGATGACTGGCGATCTCACCTTTGTTAAGGGGCACGGCACCCGCAACGACTTTGTGCTGTTCCTCGACGAGGACGCCTCCATCGACCTGACTCCTGAGCTCGTTCGTCACCTCGCTGACCGTCGTGGAGGTGTTGGTGGCGATGGCGTGATCCGGGCCGTGAAGGCGGGGCGGATCGCCGCCGGGTCTGAGATTGATCCAGACCTGTGGTTCATGGACTACTGGAACGCCGATGGTACGACGTCCGAGATGTGCGGCAATGGCGCCAGGGTCTTCGGTGCGTTCCTTGAGGCCTATGCGGGCGTCGATCTCTCTGGGGGTGTGGACTTTGGTACGCGTGGGGGCTTGCGCCACGTATCGAAGTCCATCGATGGCCGGTTCGCCATTGGTATGGGTGAGTACACCGTCGGCGGTGGAACGTCCGGATTCGACGCGGAAGTTGAGGCACATGGCTTGTCGGTAGCCCGCCCCGCACTGTCCGTCGACATGGGCAACCCGCACCATGTCGTCGCGTTGGCCTCCACCGAAGAACTTGATGGATTGGACCTGTCTGTTGCCCCGGCAGTCTCCCCAACCCCTCCTCACGGCACCAACGTGGAGTTTGTGGTGGCGCTGGGGGAACGTGACGTTGACGGAGAAGTGCGGGGACGCGTGCGCATGCGAGTCCACGAGCGTGGTTCCGGCGAGACCCAGTCTTGTGGCACGGGAGCATGTGCGGTGGCGTTGGCAGTAGCAACCTGGGCCGGCCCCGGATCGCCTCGCGTCTGGGACGTTGAGGTGCCCGGCGGGGAAGTGACGGTACGAATCACGGGCAGTTCCACCACTTTGGAGGGACCCGCTGTTCTGGTCGCGGAGGGCGTTGCGAAGCTGTCGGCGTGAGGCCCCGTCAGGTGGTCGCGGGACGTGTCACCGTGATCACTCGAAAGCCTTTGGCAGAGCCGAGTTTTGCGACAGCTCCCCACGGTGAACCGTCCGGGCCTGTCTGCTGCGACATCCATGTCATCAGCGAGTCTGCCCCCAGGTTCTTTTGCACCACCAGGTAGGCAGTTCCGCCCGGCGCAAGGCGGGGAAGCCATGTGGCGAGCAGCTCGTGGAGTGCTTTCTTCCCGATGCGAATGGGCGGGTTGGACCAGATCGCGTCAAACTGTTGATCCGCGTCGACGTCGCTCGGTTCCGCGATGGTGATGGAGCCAGCGACACCTAGGCGTGCGGCGTTGCGTCCCAGCAGGTCGAGAGCACGTCGATTGACGTCCACGGCGGTGATGCGTGCCTCCGGGCGCTGTAGCGCTGCGGTGAGTGCGAGCGGTCCCCATCCGCATCCGAGGTCTAACACGGTGTCGGCAGGGGGTGGGAGGTGGCGGAGGAGAACCTGGGTTCCGAGGTCGATGTGGTCAGGGGAGAAGATCCCGCCTGCAGTTTCCACATCGACTTCCCGTCCTGCGATCGCGACGTGGATCAGCCGGCGCTCGTCTGCCGATGCCGGTTCAGCCGTGAAGTAGTGGTCGGGCGTGCTCATTTCCACGAGGGTACATGGCGGGGTGGTGGAAGCGGGGACCCCGGTGAGACAATAGCGGGAGCATGGCAGACCAAGAACTCCAGCCCGCGGGCACAGACGACAACTCCACTGACGCGATCATTGATCGTGTCCTTTCGCGAGCCGGGACGGCCGTTGCCGAGGGCGGTACGGCGCGCACCGACTATGACGGCGACCAGTTCGAGCGTGAAGAACGCGCCGCGCTGCGCCGCATCGACAACCTCTCCACTGAGCTGGACGACATCACCGAGGTGGAGTACCGGCAACTCCGGCTGGAGAAGGTCGTGTTGGTCGGACAGTTCGCGCGCGGGCGCGCTGAAGATGCCGAGGTGGGTTTGCGCGAACTCGCTGCCTTGGCTGAGACTGCTGGCTCGCAAGTACTCGATGGTCTGCTTCAACGTCGCCCCCACCCTGATCCTGCGACGTACATCGGCAAGGGTAAGGCCGAGGAACTGAAAGAGATTGTCGCTGCCGTGGGCGCAGACACCGTCATCGTCAATGACGATCTTGCTCCCAGCCAGCGCCGTGCTTTGGAAGACGTGGTCAAAGTGAAGGTCGTCGACCGCACCGCCTTGATCCTGGACATCTTTGCGCAGCACGCGAAGTCCAAGGAGGGCAAAGCCCAGGTGGAGCTGGCGCAACTGGAGTACCTGTTGCCGCGCCTGCGAGGCTGGGGTGACTCGATGTCGCGTCAGGCGGGTGGCCAGGTCGGTGGTGCCGCCTCCGGCATGGGTTCGCGCGGACCTGGTGAGACGAAGATCGAGCTTGACCGCCGTCGCATCCATACGCGGATGGCGCAACTGCGGCGCCAGATCAAGGCGATGGCGCCCGCGCGTGACGTCCGACGTGACCGGAGACTGGCGCTACCCAACGTCGCCATCGTGGGGTACACGAATGCGGGAAAGTCGTCGATTCTCAATCGCGTGACTGGGGCGGGTGTGCTGGTCGAGAACGCCCTGTTCGCGACGCTGGATCCGACCGTGCGTCGAGCCTCGACGCCCGATGGGCGCGAGTTCACTGTCTCTGACACGGTGGGGTTTGTACGGAACCTGCCGCACCAACTCGTCGCTGCCTTCGCATCGACTCTCGAAGAGGTCGCACACGCGGACCTCATGCTTCACGTTGTCGACGCTTCCCACCCGGACCCCGAAGGACAGATCGCCGCCGTGCGGGAAGTGCTCGCAGATGTCCCTGGGGCTGACCAGGTGAATGAAGTCATCGTGCTGAACAAGGCTGACGTTGCTGACCCCGAAACGCTGATGCGTCTGCGGGCGCGCCGCGAGACCACGATTGAGGTCTCCGCCCTGACCGGTGAGGGAATCGATGCCCTCATGACGCTGATTGCGGAGCAGCTGCCCCGACCGGACGTGCGCGTGGATGTGGTCTTGCCTTACACCAGGGGTGACCTGGTCAACGAAGTTCACCTGCATGGCGAAGTTCTTGAAGAGGACCACACGCACGACGGCACACATGTCGTGGCGTTGGTGAATGAATCCTTGGCGGTGCGTGTGAAGTCGGCGAGCCTGACGGCGTGACAGAGTCCGAAACCGCTCGCGTACTGCTTGAAACTGCCGTTGCAGCACTCGGTGGGGTGCCTCGGGAAGGTCAGAGCGCCATGGCCGATGCTGTGGCAGAGGCGCTTGAGGACGGCCAGCATGTCTTAGTACAGGCGGGCACGGGTACGGGAAAGTCGCTTGGATACCTGGTGCCGGCCGTCGCCCATGCCGCGAGGCAGGAGTCGCGTGTGGTCGTGTCAACGGCGACCTTGGCGCTTCAGCGGCAGGTGTACACGAAGGACCTTCCGCTGGTACTCGACGCACTGGAGCCAGTGCTGGGGATGCGTCCACGAGTCTCGCTGTTCAAGGGGCGTAGCAACTACTTGTGTGTCCACAAGATGGCGGGCGGATATGGCGAACCGGATGACGACATGTTGCCCATCCAGGCGGGGCCAACGAGCGACCTCGGTGCTGAAGTCGCTCGCCTCCATGCGTGGTCCAATGAAACTGATACCGGAGATCGGGATGATCTCGTGCCCGGTGTGTCCCACCGGGCGTGGGCCCAGGTATCGGTGAATGGACGGGAGTGCCTGGAGTCGAAGTGTCCAATGGCTCAGCAGTGTTTCTCGCAACAGGTCCGCGAGGAGGCCGCCCAGGCGCACGTCGTCGTCACGAACCATGCCGTGCTGGGCGTGCAGGCCGCTTCTCACGACATGCTGGGCGAACACGACGCGCTGATCGTTGACGAGGCGCACGAACTGGTCTCACGCATCACTTCTGCTGCCACCCATGAACTCACTGTGAACCGCGTGGATCGTGCGGCGCGTGCGGCGAGGCGCCACGGACACACGACGGAGGATTTGGATCGCGCTGCGCGTTCGCTTGACGCAGCGCTGGGAGACCACGACCCAGGGCGCCTTCGACTGGGGTTGAATGAGCAACTTGCGGAAGCGGTGGAGTTGGTGAGGTCCGCGGCTCGGGCTTTGCTCAGTGCCGTGCAAAAGGCGTCGGCTTCGGGAGCGGAAGTAGGGTCCGCGACCGCGAAGCTTGCCACTGCAGCCTTGCAGGAGGTTCACGACGTTTGTGAAGAACTCCAAGGGGAGCACGGCCGCTACGTGATCTGGCTAGCACCGGCGGACGGCGACTATGAATCGCAGGTCGTTGAACGCATCGTCGCTGCGCCCTTGGATGTGGCGGGACTCATTCGAAGCCGGCTCATCGAGGACAAAAGTGCGGTCTTCACCTCTGCCACGCTGGCGTTGGGCGGCGACTTTGGCGCCATGGGTCGGCACTTGGGGCTCACTGATGCCGTGAGTCTCGACGTGGGTAGCCCCTTCGACTACGCAAAGCAGGGCATTCTCTACGTTGCCTCGCATCTGCCCAAGCCTGGCGCGGGTGGGATTTCCGAGGAGGCCCTTGACGAACTTGAGAGTCTGATCCGTGCGGCTGGCGGCCGCACCCTGGGCCTGTTTTCCTCACATCGGGCAGGCAAGATGGCCGCGGAAGCGATGAGAGAGCGGCTGGACCTCCCGGTGCTCTACCAACTCGACGATCAACTTCCCACCCTCGTGGAGGCGTTCAAAGCCGATCCGCGTGCATGTTTGTTTGGGTCCACGTCGTTGTGGCAGGGAATCGACGTCCCGGGTAGTACCGCACAGCTGGTGGTCATCGACCGGATTCCGTTTCCGCGTCCCGACGAACCGATCTCGCAAGCCCGTTCCGAGGCGGTCGCGCAACGCGGCGGCAACGGTTTCATGGCGGTGTCGGCTACACATGCTGCGTTGCTCATGGCGCAAGGCGCGGGTCGTTTGGTGAGATCGCACGGCGACAAGGGCGTGGTTGCGGTGCTCGACTCACGGCTGGCTACCGCACGCTACGGCGGATTTCTCGCCCGGTCGATGCCGCCGTTGTGGGGGACGAACGATCGGACGACTGTGCTCGCAGCACTGGAAAGGCTCGACGCCGCGGCAGTAGACGACTAGACCTTGCGGAGCACGGAGACGACTTTGCCCATGATGTGAGCGTGGGTTCCGTCGATGGGGGTGTACGTGGGGTTGTGCGGCATGAGCCACACCTGTCCGTCCTTGCGGCGGAAGGTCTTCACGGTGGCCTCATCGTCGAGAAGTGCCGCAACGATGTCGCCGTTGTCTGCGACGTTCTGCCGCCGCACGACGACAAAGTCTCCGTCGCAGATTGCTGCGTCGATCATCGAGTCTCCCCGTACCTTGAGCATGAATAGCTCGCCGTCACCCGTGAGTTGACGGGGGAGTGCCATGACGTCATCGACCGCTTGTTCGGCGAGGATGGGGCCACCGGCCGCAATCTGACCCACAAGGGGAACGTGCGTGGTGGGCGCGTGAGGGGCATCCTCCTGCGTGGGCATGAGAGGCAGGCCCTCTGCGGGCGTGGCTGGCGCCGGCTCGGATGGGAACACCACCTCGATCGCGCGAGGTCGATGCGGGTCGCGCCGAAGGAACCCCTTGGACTCCAAGGCGGCCAGTTGATGCTTGACCGACGAGGTCGAGCTCAAGCCGACGGTCTGCCCGATTTCACGCATCGAAGGCGGATAGCCTCGCGAGTCGACGGACTCCTTGATGCACGCGAGGATCAGCTCTTGCCGCTTGGTGAGGCCCGTTGAAGCGGCATCAGGAAACTCATGGATCGTTGCGCCGTTCTCTGGTGACTTCTCCATGGCTGCCTTTCTTGCGGCTGTCGATGTTGCGTACGGACATAGGTCTCACGGCTGGAGCCGCACGCCGATGTCAGACCCCGGTGATTCGCTGTCACTCATGACGTTAGACCAGGAAGCGCACGGAATCAAACATATGTTCGAGCGTGTCTTGTCAATGTCGCCCGTGAGTGCTACAAATAGAACAAGTGTTCGACGAACATATGTTCGAACGGAGGGTATCGTGACTGCAGTAGCAATGAACCAGGGCCTGGTTGCACCGTATGGTGTGCGCCGTACGCAGCGCTCGACCGTGACGCGGCAGCGTGGATCCGCACATCCCGTCGCTTCTGCGCGCCCCCGTATCCGTGTGATCGACACTCCGCAGATGCGTCGGCGGCGCCGCACCGTGGTGGTACTGCTGCTTGCCGCGGTCGCGGCTGTGGTGGGGCCGCAAGCCTTCGCCGGTGGTGAGTCCGCCGAGCCTGTCGTGTTCGACACCTACACCGTTGCTCAGGGCGAGACACTGTGGGACATCGCGAGTGCCTGTACCGCTGTCGGCGCCGATGTGCGCGACACGCTCGCCGAGATTTCCCAGCTGAACGCGCTGTCATCGTCGGGTCTCGCCGTCGGACAGCAGCTTCGTGTGCCCACCGCTGACTAGGGCGAGGAGTACGTACCGCTCCGCACGGAGTTCTGCGGCAGAGGTGGTTCGTGGGACAGTAGTGCCATGCACTGCCCGTTCTGCAAGAACCCGGACTCTCGTGTCGTCGACTCGCGTACCTCGGACGACGGCTTGTCGATTCGTCGCCGACGTGAGTGCCCCCAGTGCGGGAAGCGATTCTCGACAGTGGAGACCGCGAGCCTGACCGTGATGAAACGGACCGGCGTCGCTGAGCCGTTCTCGCGAGACAAGGTCGTCAGCGGCGTTCGGAAAGCCTGCCAAGGGCGTCCGGTAAGTGACGATGACCTTGCCGTGCTGGCACACAAAGTCGAGGAAGCGATCCGTGGCATGGGAGCAGCCGAGATCGATGCGACTGACATCGGACTCGCGATCCTGCCGCCACTCAAAGACCTCGACGTGATCGCATACCTGCGCTTCGCCAGTGTCTACCGAGGATTCCAAGACCTTGACGACTTCGAAGCCGCCATCAAGGAACTCCGAGACGACAAGAATCTACCTACCGCAGCCCGGCACGAAGCCCCGGAAGTGAACTAGAGCTTCTTCTTCGGGCGCGGCTTGCCACGCCGGCTTGACGTGGTCTTGGCCCGCTGCTTCTTCTTCGCAGACCCTGAGTCTTTCTTCTTGTGCCGCTTCTTGTGCGATGGGTCTGGGGTGCCGGAGGACGGTCTCTTGCGCTCGGGGCTCTCAACCCAGACGTCGTCAGACCCCTTGCGAGATGACCGTTCTGGCATGCGGTCGCGAACTCGATCGTCTCGTCGCGACTGTGACCGTTGACCGGAGGGCCGCGCACCGGCATCGCGGGATCGCTCCACCGAAGCCCGCTTCACACGGTTGTCAGGGCGGCGCTGGTCCTCGCTCGTGCGGGGGCGCCGCCGCTTGTCCTCGGGCCGGACATCACTTGAGCCTGCCGACTGTCGAGTAGGACGAGTCTTCCTACTCCCGCGTGTTCCGTCGTCATCATCTCGTCGCTGGCGCGGGGTGCGTGTGGCAGGTCGCCGTGACCCGTGACCGCTAGGTCGCCGGCTTTCGCGGTCGTCCCGAGGCGCACGTGGTTCTTTGACGGGGGACCCAGTCGGTTCTTGCGCACCCGTCAGTTCGGTCAACGTTCGCAGCGTCTCGTCGGACTCGTCGCGTAGTTTGCGGAACGTCATGTCAACATCTGCATTGTCGACGATGCGGTCCATTGCTTTGCGCTGGTGGGGGAGCACAAGCGTGACGACGAGGCCCTCGCGTCCCGCACGTGCGGTGCGTCCCGCACGGTGCGTGTAGTCCTTGAAGTCAGCGGGAGGGTCGAGCTGCAGCACTAGGTCGACGTGGTCGACATGGATGCCGCGCGCGGCCACGTCCGTGGCCACGAGAACGGGAACTCTGCCAGCACGGAAGCCCGTAATGGCGTTGTTGCGTTCCACCTGAGTTTTGTCGCCGTGGAGCGCCACAGCGGTGACGCCGGCGGCTCTCATCTCAGCGGCAATGCGGTCGCAGGCAAGCTTGGTGCGGACGAACACAATAGTGCGTCCCTTACGTGCCGCGATCCTGTGCGCAAACTGGTACTTCAAGTGCGGCGGCACGTTGAGTGCTACGTGTCGCATTGTGGATGGGGCATCGTCCCCATCAGTGACATCGTGCAGCACTGGGTCATCCATGTAACCCTGCACCAGGCGGTCGACGTCGCCATCCAGAGTGGCCGAGAACAACAGTCGTTGCCCGTCGGTGGGCACGTCGGCGAGGATCTCTTCGATCTCGTCCATGAAGCCCATCTCCGCCATGTGGTCCGCTTCATCCAGCACCACGAGCGTCACCCTGGACATGTCGGCATGACCCCGGCGGACCAAGTCAGCGAGGCGCCCTGGCGTAGCGACCACCAAGTGAACGCCACGTTCGAGCGCCGCAATCTGCTTGGTCATCGACAGTCCACCTGCGACGAGCTTGAGTGACACATCCATCGCATGCGCGAACGGCTCGAGCGCGTCGTTGACCTGCATCGCGAGCTCGCGGGTCGGGACCAGGACGATCGCGTGGGGATAGTGGGCCCGCGGTCGGGGCAGGTCAGCGAGTCTCGTAATCGCGGGGAGCCCGAACCCGAGCGTCTTTCCCGATCCGGTTCGTGCCTTGCCCAGGACGTCCCGTCCTTCCAAGGCGTCCGCGATAGTCGCGGCTTGGATGGGGAAGGGGGCCGAAAGCCCGGCCTTCGTCAACGCTCGAACGAGCGTGTCGGGAAGGCCGAGCTCGGCGAAGGAGGCGGCTGCGGTGGCGTCCGAGGCGGTTATGACAGCACCCGAAGGCGGACAGTGCCGGGCATGGCGCCGAGCGCGGCAACGGCTTCTTCTGTGAGTCCGGCAGCGATGTCCGTGACCACGTATCCGAGGTCGCCGCGTGTCGCGAGCATCTGACCGTCGATGTTGACCTTGTGCTCCGCGAACACGTGGTTGACGGCAGCCAGCACACCCGGAACGTTCTCGTGGAGGTGCGCGATGCGGTGAGTGCCACTGGGCTGTTCCAGCTGCAAGTTGGGCACATTGACGCTCAGCGACGTGGATCCCTTGGCGACATAGTCCCGGAGGCGAGTCGACACAAAAATGCCGATGTCACGCTGTGCTTCCTCGGTGGAACCGCCGACGTGCGGGGTGAGGATGACGTTCGGAATGTTCTGCAGCGGGGTGACGAAGGGATCACCCTTCTTCTTGGGCTCCTCGGGGAACACGTCGACGGCGGCGCCACCGATGGCTCCCGACTCGAGACCTTCACGCAGGGCATCGACATCGACGATGAAGCCCCGCGACAGGTTCAAGAAGTGCGCGCCGTGCTTCATCACGGCGAACTGCTCACGGCCGAAGAAACCCTTGTTGCCGGTGCGGCCGTCGACGTGAAGGGTCACGATGTCGGCTTCGCGCAGCAGCGCGTCGAGTGAGGGCATCCGCGTCGCATTGCCCAGCGCGAGCTTCTCGGCGTTGTCGTAGAAGATGACGTTCATGCCGAGAGCTTCAGCGACGACCGACAGCTGCGAACCGATGTTTCCGTAGCCCACGATGCCGAGTGTGCGCCCACGGATCTCATGTGCGCCGTCGGCGCTCTTGTTCCACACGCCCTCGTGCATCAACTTCTGGTGTACGGGAAGGCGACGGGTGAGCGAGATCATCTCGGACACGGCCATTTCGACCACGGACCGGGTGTTCGAGTAGGGGGCGTTGAATGCCGCGATGCCTTTGCGGGCAGCAGCATCAAGGTCAATCTGGTTGGTGCCAATGGAGAAGGCGCCAACGGCGATGAGCGACGGCGACGCCTCAATCACGCGCTCAGTCAGCATGGTCTTGGACCGGATGCCAAGGATTTCGACGCCCTTGAGGGCCTCGATCAGCTCATCCTCGTCCATAGCGCCGGAGTGATTCTCGACGGCGATGCCAGCGGCCTCGAAGTTCTCGGTGGCCTTGGGGTGAAGGTTTTCAAGTAGAAGTGCGCGCACGTGGCCCATCATGGCGTACCCGGCACGTTCGCACCAACTTGGGGTCAGCATCGGGCACCGTCCCGGCGACGCGCCGCAGCGCGGATTCGCCACTCGAGGGTGCCGCCGTAGCGCCGTCCCGTGGCAGGCTAAGCGCTATGCGTCTGCCTGGTCGACTCGCCATCATTGCCGCCGTCGGTGCGGGTGCCCTCGGTGTGGGCGTGTGGGCATCGGGCGGAACCTGGGAGGACATTCGTCACTGGGGACAGCCACGCAACGTCATGAGTATCGGTGGCCACGACGTGAGGGTTCCGCATTCGACCAGCGCCGGGGCGCGGCTTTCCCCGATCATTGCTGCTTCGACCACCGGCTCCCACACGTTCCTCTTTGAAGAAGCAGGGGAGCCCACACGGTATGACCCCTGTGTGCCGGTGGCGTGGGTTCACAATCCCGCTGGCATGCCCGCGGGAGCGGAGGGCCTCGTTGAAGACGCCGTCGACAACATCGCGCAGTACACGGGCCTGTTTTTTGAGTTCGAGGGCGAGGTCAATGAACCGGTGACCTTCGACCGCGACCTCATCCAGGAACGCTACGGTGAGCGGTTTGCTCCCGTGCTCGTGGGGTGGTCCGATGCGTCAGCCACGCCAGACCTGGGCGGAAGCACTGCCGGATTGGGTGGTTCCTCATCGGTGAGCGGCGCCTACGGAGATCAGCGTTTCCTCGCGGCGGGAGTCGTCATCCTGGACCGCGAAGACTTTGCCGAGCTCCTCGCGACCGAAGCAGGACAAGGTCGTGCCGCGTCCATCGTGCGCCACGAACTGGCTCACGTCGTGGGACTTGGCCACGTCGATGACACCACGGAAGTGATGCACACCGAGAACCTCGCTGCAGTGTCGTGGGGCCCGGGTGACCGGCAGGCCCTCGCCATTGCTGGCGCAGGCCCGTGCCAGTGATCTAGGAGTGCACGGACTCGGCGTCCACAGTGATGCCTCTCGGCAGCGGGGTGTCATAGACGAGTTCAAGACGTTGAGTGGGACGTGTCAAGGCCACATAGAGGTCGCCTGGACGCGTGGCGATATGCGCTGGCTCCACGACCACTGCGACGTCGAACTCCAAGCCCTTGGATTCCCAAGGAGAGCACACCGTGATGTCCGTTCCTGCCACGGCCTCGATGATCGACGCGCGCACAGTGTCCGGTGCGATGATCGCTACCAGGCCACCGTCAGCATCGGCCATAGAGTCGACGTGGCCACGGGCGATGCGCGCCGCAGCCGGCACCAAGCCCTCTTCAGGGGCGTGAGTGACCACCACGGCGTCATCGACGTCACGTGCAGCGCTCAGCTCACTCACTGGCAAGCCCGCCGCGCGGGCGAAGGCCTGAGCGGTCTGCGCGACAGCAGCTGGGATCCGGTAGGAGACCGTCAGTTCACGTAGCTGCCACGACGGACCGAACAGCGGGTCCATTGTTTCGGGCCACCATTGCGTGCCGGCCGCCGCTGACACTTGCGCCACGTCGCCCACGATCGTGAACGAGCGTGTGGGGCAGCGACGGACGAGCATGCGCCAAGCCATCGCTGACAACTCCTGCGCTTCATCGACGACAACGTGGCCATATGTCCATGTGCGATCTGACGCGGCGCGCTCTGCAAGGCTCATGCGGCCGGTGCCGCCTCGCATGCGCTCCGCGAGGTCCTCCGCGGAGACCATGCCGTCGGTGTCGAAAGTCGACAACACTTCTTGTGCGTAGGCGATCTCTTCTTCGCTCGCACCCTGTGCGGCGCGCGGAGCATCGCTGGGCATGTCTCCCAGGAGTTCAGCTGCTTCATCCAGCAGCGGAATGTCGGCATCTGTCAGCGGCGCGGTGGCGGGGCGCAGCAGCAGATCGCGCTCGGCCGCGGACAGCGACCGGGCGGCGTGGTCCAGCAGATGGGGCTTGGACCACAGGTCGCGCAAGAACTGCGACGGGGTGATGGGGAGCCAGCACAAGTTCAGTGCGATCCGGACGGTCTTGGAGTCACGTACATCTCGCTCGAGATCAAGGCGATCCTCGGCATCCAGATGGGTGTCGAGTTGCTCCATCAATTGGGTCGTGAGCTTCGCAATCATCTCTTTGGCGAAGGTGGCGCGAGCCTGGTTGTGAGGCTTGCCTTCGCGGCGTGCCCGCGCTTGAGCATCCTTGATGTCGGCTCGCCGGATGACGACGGTTCGGCCATCGATGCTGATCTCCTGGTCGCGCCGCGGGAGACGCTGGCGCTCGCGGACCGCGTTCATGATGACTCTCGCCATCTGGGTGCGTCCCTTGATGCGTGCCACTTCCGCTGACTCTGTGGCGGAGATGCGAACTCCAGGGACTAGGCCTGCCAACGTGGTGGAGACAGCTCCGGTCTCGCCCAGAGACGGCAGAACATGGTCGATGTAGCGCAGGAACTGCGAGGACGGGCCGATGAGGAGCACGCCGCGTCGTTCGAGGAGCTCGCGGTGGTGGTACAGCAGGTAGGCGGCACGATGGAGCGCTACCGCGGTCTTGCCGGTACCTGGCCCACCCTGCACCACCAGCGCGCCTTCCATGGGGGCGCGGATGACCGCGTCCTGTTCGGCTTGGATGGTGGCGACGATGTCTCCCATGCGTCCGGTGCGGCGTGCGTCCAGCGCCGCCAAGAGCGCGCCCTCGCCGGCGAGACTGTCCTCGAGTCCGGCTTCCCTCAGGGCTTCCACATCAAGGACGTCATCTTCGACCGCGGTGACCTGTCTCATTCGTGTGGTGAGATGCCGTCGGTTCACGACGCCTGCGGGTTGCGCAGCGGTTGCGGAGTAGAAGGCGCGTGCGGCTGGTGCACGCCAATCGGTCAGCAGGGGAGCGTGCTCGGCATCTGACAGGCCGATGCGGCCCACATACAGACGTTCTCCGTCCGCCATATCGAGGCGCCCGAAGCACAGGCGGTCCTCGACGGCGTCGAGTTGCATGATTCGGTCTTCGTAGAGGGTGGCGAAGGCATCGCGCTCGGACCGGTTTTGCGGGGAGCCCGAGGGGCCCGCTCGCCGGATCTCGGTGAGTCGGCGGTCTGTCTCGTCACGTAGTTCGTCGAGTCGGCCGTAGAGCACGTCAATGACGCGCTGCTCTGCATCCAGGCCGTGTGAGGTCCGGGTGCTGTCGTCGTGCATGCGTTCGCCCTTCATCCTTAGCGCCTTCCGCGTCAAGGCAGTCCTCCATTATTCAGGTCTCGGGCGGTCGACGCCACCCTCGCGTCCAGGGAATGCCGTGCGCGGCAGAAGCGTTTCGCGCAAAGCGTGGAAAGGCGGCAAGCGACGTCCTGCATGGGAGAATGGAGGAACTATGAGTTCTGCACTGGTGAACTGGGACCCTGACGGTGTCGAGGAGTGGGAGCGGGTCGCTCCTGCCGACTCCGCTGTACTCATGCACTCGCTGCGCGGCTTCATTGACGCGGGCAAGACCGGGGCGTTGGTAGCAGGACAAGTCGTGGAAGCCTCGGACCCGGTGCGTCTCGCAACATTCGACATCGACCAACTTCTCGATTACCGGTCGCGTCGTCCCGAGATGACGTTCTCGGTCAATGAGTTCACCGACTACGACGAGCCCCATCTCCAGGTGGACATCGTGCGGGATCTTGAGGACACGCCGTTCTTGTTCCTCCATGGATTTGAGCCCGACATTCGCTGGGAGGCGTACATTGCGGCCGTCCGCGAGATCGTTGACCGCACCCACGTGGGACTGACGCTCGGAGCGCATGGAATCCCCATGGCCGCTCCTCATACTCGGCCGCTGGGGGTGACCGTTCACGGTACTCCGCAGGAACTGTTGCCTGACGCGGCATCGTTCTTTGGGACTGCGGCGGTTCCTGCGAGCGCACAGAACTTGCTGGAGTACCGGTTCGGGCAGTGGGGTCTCGCGGCGATTAACGTCGCCGTGCATGTGCCGCACTACTTGGCACAGTCGTCATATCCGCAGGCTGCCAAGAGGGCGATTCGTGCTATCGAGGACATTTCGGGGCTTTTGCTCGACACGGATGGGCTTGAGGATGAGGCCGCTCGCGCTGAGGAAGAGATCGCCCGGCAAAGCGGCGAGTCCGAAGAAGTTCAGGCGTTGGTGACCGCTCTTGAAGAGCAGTACGACGCGTTCATGGAGCGCCGCGAAGACGGGATTGAGTCCGCCGGACCGCTGCCGTCGGCGGAAGAACTGGGTGCCGAGTTTGAAAGATTCCTGCAACAGCAGCGCGGAGACACTCCCCCTGGAGCCTGATCTGTGACATGCTTGTACTGGTTGCAAGAAACGTAGTGTGCAAGAACCGGTCTGTCTGGGCTCGGAACGACAACATTGCGGCGACAGTGCCGGTCAGAGTGTCCGGTACTCCCGCTCGCGGGCAAGATAGACAAAGGAAATACGCATGGCACAGGGTACTGTGAAGTGGTTCAACGCTGAAAAGGGCTTCGGCTTCATTGCTCAGGACGGCGGCACCGACGACGTCTTCGTGCACTACTCGGCAATTCAGTCCGACGGCTACAAGAGCCTCGAAGAGGCCCAGCGCGTCGAGTTCGACGTCACCGACGGCCCCAAGGGCCCCCAGGCGGCAGACGTTCGCCCCCTCTAAGCTTCTGGCTTTACTTCTGAAGGCCGCCACCGGTTTCCGGTGGCGGCCTTCAGTCGTTTCTGGGCTTATCCCTGCCAGGTCGTGGAGACGCCAGTCGGCAGTGGCGCCGATGCTGCGTAGCGTTTGAGCGCGTCTCCATCGATCGTTGCGCCGGCTGCCAGCACAACGTTGCCGCGTCGACGCCCCTTCAGCACGGCGGGTTCGCCGATCGCGACGACTGATCCCCACTCGTTCCAGGCTGCGCGAACATCGTCTCGGTGTGCAGTGTGACCGGGACGCGTTCCCACGTTGGCAATGACGAGTCCACCTGGACGCAACACGCGCCTGGTCTGTGCCCACCACTGTGCCGTCGTGAGCGCAGGGGGAGTGGTGTCGCCGCTGAAAGCGTCTCTCACAATGAGGTCAGCGCTGTCATCGTGGCGAGTGACGAGGCACTCGGCTCCGTCTTGGATCCGGATCCGTAGCCGTGGTGCTTGTGGGAGATCCCACCACTGGCGGGCGAGCGACGGTAGTTCGGGGTCCACGTCCACCGCGATGTGCCGTGAGTCGGGGTATCGGTGGGCAAGGAAGCGGGGCAGAGTGCATACCCCGGCCCCCACATGGAGCGCGAGCATCCGTTCCGGTGGGTTCCACGCAGCAATCGCCGCCGCTTCGTGGCGCATGTACTCGAAGTCCAGCACATCTTTTTCTTCTCGCATCGCGGAACTGGGAACTCCGTTGACCCATACAGTCGTTGAACCATCGGGTTCGTCGACAAGCATGATTTCGCTTCCAGTAGTGGCGATGTTCACGCCGCGTGGGACGCCTGGAGCAATACCAGGGGACTTGCGTGAACGTGTTGCCATCGTTGTCTCCTCGTGGAGTGGGCTAGTGTGTGGGCGCAACCCGAACTAGACTAGGGTCTACGCCACAACCGCCACGTAGGAGGGCATGATGCCGCTGTCAGAGTACGAGCAGCGCGTTCTTGACCAGCTCGAGCACGACCTCGGGCAGGATCAGTCGCTGCATCGCGCCATGAACCGCTCGTCGCGCACCCCCACGCGTGTCATTGTGGGGATTGCCGGTGTGGTTGCGGGACTTGGTGTCGTGATCGCTGGTGTGGCGACGCAGTTGCCGCTGGTCGGCATTGCAGGTTTCGCGCTCATGGCGGGTTTCGCGCTGTGGATTCTGCTCGGTTCGTCGAAGCCCGAAGAGTCTGCGCCGGCGGCTCCACGTACACCTCAGTCCTCGGGTCCTGCGTCAGCCCCCAAAGCCCCGCGCAATAACAAGGACTTCATGCAGCGCTTTGAAGAGCGCTTCGATCGTCGCCGCGACAACAACGAGTTCTAGCGTTCGTCTCCCGAGTGGCTGGGTCCTCGGGTAGCGGTGTCGAGACCGGTTTCCGGCGCTACTTTCACCTTGCTTGCTCGGCGCACCGCCGTCGTGATCGTGTGGCGCCAATGGCGGCACTGGGCCATCGTGGCTGACGATCCCTCAGGTGCGTAGTCGCTCTTCTCCACCGCTGTAGCAAACTGACTCAGACTGGTGTGCGTTGACGCGTCAAGCTCGACCCCACGGTCGCCCGCCACACGTTCGACGTGCGCTACCGCCTCACGGGGAGAAGCCGCACTGCTCCAAGCCCAGGGGGAGGGCAACGCACTTCGAAGCCCTTCCCACTCCTCGTGCGGAGTCCGTGCCTCGAGTTGGTGGGAACGCTTGCGCAGGTGCACCGCCACGAGCGCCAGCACCATGAGCAGCAGCATTCCCACGCCGAGCAGTGTCCACGGCAACAGCGCGGTCGCCGCCGCATCGTCCTCGTGGGACGCTTCCGACGTTGGGCTCGCTGACGGCACGGGCGTCTGTGACGGGCTCGTGGTGGGCGCAGGCGTGGGGGTAGACGAGTCGGTCTCGTCCGCTTCCACTGCAGACTGCAGTGCGGCATCGGTCGAGTATCGCGGTGGGGCGCCTGACTGAACTGACGGGGTGGGCTCAAAGCGCACCCAGCCCACACTGGGGAACCACAGTTCGGGCCAAGCATGTGCGTCCGCACCGCCCACGATGTATGTTCCCGTTCCGCGGGACTCGCCTGGGAGGTATCCGACCGCCAAGCGAGACGGGATGTCGAGAGTGCGCGCCATGGTGATCATGGTGGTCGCGAACTGGACGCAGTACCCGACCCTCGTGTCGAGGAACGTGCTGACAGCGTCCTCGGTGGCGGGCTCAACGTTCACGTCATAGACGAACTCCAGGGGGCTGCGGAGGTACGCCTGCAGTGCGATCGCCTGCTCGTAGCGTGTGCCAGCATCGGCTGTGATGCTCGCTGCGAGCGTGGAAACGCGCTCGACGTCAATCGTTGACGGCACGTTGAGGTATTCGGGACTCGTGGCGTCAAACTCTGTTCCCACGCCGGCCTCGCTCGCGAGGAGCACTTCGGGTGTGACGTAGTCCTGAGCGATCGTGACCGTGTAGGGCTGACCGAGAGTGGTTCCAGATGTCAGCGTTGCTGAGTCCTGCCCCCGGCTGTAGGTGAACGGCGCGGACGTGTCGAGGCGTCGCGGCTCCGTTGGAAGCGCGAAGTTCTCTTCATTGAGCCTGACTGGATCAATCGCGATCTCCGTCACGGACAGGTCGTCCCAGTTGGTGATCGTGGTGCTCCACAACACCTCGCCGGAGCTTGCGGGTGCGGCGTCGGAAGGAGAGGGGCTCTCATCCCACGTCACGCCGTCGAAGTCGGCGAGGCTATGTACCTTGAAAGCAGAGGGTCTGCCCCCGGTTGAGGTGTAGGACATCACAGGTGCCGTGGACTGTTCGTCAAGCGACTGGCGCAGATCAAGTTCCACACTCAAGCGAGTACTTGAGGAACCGCCACGGGATGTCTCATACAACGCAGGCAATGCACCCCAACCAGGCCCCGTGAATGCGAGCGGGGCCGCAAGGAGCCCGATCATCACCGCGGCGGTGGTGGCAGCCAATGCGGGCCCTAACGCGAGGCTCGGCATGCCGACGTGGCTGCGACTGACGAGCGCCAGCACCACCAGCCATGCTGCAACCGCACCGATCAACGGTGCAGCGTGAATGTCGTGTTCGAGGATGATGGGTGCGAGCCACGGGGAGAGCAGAAGAATGCCGCTCGTCGCGGCGAAGCGCCACGCCACCGCGATGTGATCCACGGCGAGGTACAGCAGGACGGCCGCCGTGGTGAGCACTGCGGCTAACTCTGGTGCAACGGCTGCGGGCGGCACCGTCGTTTGGGCATATCTGATGCCGTCGTTGAGGACGGCGCCAAGATCAGCCAGCGCGCTAGGAGTGGGGAGCCATGAGCGGCCGCCGGACTCATGCGGCACGAACGAGGGGACAAGCAGAAGTATCGCGACAATGAAGCCCACCAGCGTGGGAAGAACGCGGCTCCCGCTCAGCGATCGTGTCAGCGCCACGCCCACCGCGGTGATGAGAAGGATCGCTCCACAGGTGCGTATCCACGGGGAGTCAACGATGAAGAGTTGGAGAGCCCACAAGTCAAGGAACACCGCGGTGGCAATGAGCGCGGTCGCGAGCCAGTCGGTTGGGGCCAGGTGTCGCCTTGTCATGCGGCTACCGACGCTCCCACGAGTCGATCCCATGCTGGGGGGAACGGCTGCGATATCGAGGTGACGACGCACGTCCAACCGGCCCGAGTGAGGCGGTCAGCTGCAGCGGCAAGCGCGCTGGGCGTGTCGGCGCTCGTAGCGAGAACGGCCCAGGCGCGCCTGTGTTCCCCCCACGGGCACATTGTGGTCACCATCTCCTGCGTGGGGTCGCAGAGCACGGCGATCGTGACAGCGCCGGCATGGGAGGCTTCGCTGACCCGAGCCGCGCTCGCGGCAAAGCTGCGTGAGTCGGTGGAGTCCTGGGGTGGCTCGATTTCGACGGTGCTGTCAAGCATCGCTCGAGTCGCCTCTGCGCCAGTCTTCTGGCCTGGAACGTGGGCCAGGCCTCCTCCTGAGAGGGTGGCGCTGTGGCCCAGAGAGTGCAGCGTTGCAGTGACCGATGCTGCGGCACTGATGGCCCATTCTGTCGCGGCGGCGTCGGGAGACAATCCCATCACGACAGAGATGGGGCGCTGGTCTTGGCGCTCATTCATCCGGACGACCATGGAGCCACGGCGTGCTGACGAGGCCCAGTGCACTCGACGCAGGTCGTCGCCGTCGCGGTACTCGCGCAGGGAGGCGTCGTCACTCGCGGAGGACTGCGCCCCGGTGGTGTGGTGGTCCGAGCCGCCAAGAAGCGCGCGCAGCGGTGCTGACAGGGCTTGTACCCGAGGATGGACGCTCACAACGTGAGAGGTGCCGATGGCCGCTTCAGTCGCGATCAGATTCCAGGGGTCCGATGAGTGCACCATGATCGGGCCGACGTGCCAGCGGCCGCGCATGGCTGGTTCGACGATGTAACGCAGCCGTACGCCTGCGTTCGTCCGGGCCACGGTGGCGCGGTGGTGGTCGGGGCCTGTGACCTCTGATGCGGCCTGTTCGCTGATGTCGAGGTTGCGGATGACGCCGCGAGCGGTGAGTCGTCCACCCGTTGCTGCGATGAACGCGGTGATGGTTCCTTCACGTCCCACCTGCAACGTGGCGGGGGAGACCGTGCGATCCACGCGTGCCGCCCGACGGGGAATGACGATGCCGGTGATGGTGCCCCACAGTGCAGCCACGAGTGCCGCGGCAAGGACAACGAGGCCAGCAGAGGTGAGAAGCGGCGATGCGAAGCCGATCCCGGTGACGCACAGTGCGGTCGCACCTAGGCCTACGCCCAAGCCGCGTGAGGTAGGCCGCACGCGTGTGCGGGGTGCGAGGTAGGGCGCTGTCATGTTCAGCGCGAAAGGGCTCGTCCGCGGTCGGTTGGCTCGTGGCTGAGCGCCGCGCCGGCTCCAGGTAGTGGGGTGCGTTCGAGGACGTCGGCGATGAGTGCCTCAGACGTGTGTCCTGACACGCGCGCGTCGTTCGTGGGCAGGACGCGGTGAGCGAGTGTGGCGGTGGCGAGTGACTTGATGTCTTCGGGGAGTACGTGGCCGCGCCCGTTCATCGCCGCCGAGGCGCGTGCCACAGCGAGAAGTTGGAGAGCGGCGCGTGGGGAGGCTCCGAGGCGAATCGCGGAGTGCTGACGTGTCGCGCCGACGATGTCCACGATGTAGCGCTTGGCTGCGACCGATGCATGGACTCTGGAGGCAGTTGCGATCGCCGTCGCGATGTCCTCTGTAGTGGCGACCGGTGTGAGCCGGGCGAGGGGGTCGCCGTTGTCGCGCCCGTCGAGCATGGCGACCTCCGCCTCAGGGGTGGGGTATCCCACGGAGACCTGGGTCATGAAACGGTCTCGCTGTGCCTCGGGCAGGGGATAGGTGCCCTCCATGTCGATCGGGTTCTGGGTGGCGACAACGAGGAAGGGATCGGGTAGCTCGCGAGTGGTCCCGTCGACCGTGACGGATCGCTCCTGCATTGCTTCCAATAGTGCTGACTGTGTTTTTGGCGATGCGCGGTTGATTTCGTCTGCGATCACGACATTGGCGAAGACGGGGCCGGGGCGAAACTCGAAGGTGTGGTCGTTCGCGCGGTAGATACTGACGCCGGTCACGTCTGCGGGGAGGAGATCCGGGGTGAACTGGATCCGTCCAACACTGCCGTGAACGCTCGCAGCAAAGGCTCGAGCCAGCGTGGTCTTGCCCACACCAGGGACATCTTCCATGAGCAAGTGACCTTGTGCGAGCACTGTCGCAAGGGTCGCCGTGATCGCGTGATCAAGCCCTGAGACCACCGTGCCCATGGAGGTGCGAACGCGGTGCATGACTTCAGTGGCGCGTTCGAGCTCGTGGGGTGCGGGGACTGGGGCTGTCATCGGGGCTCCTTCGCTGGTGTCTCAGTGAGCCTAGGCGGTTTTCGACCCGCGCAACAGCCCCGCCACGCCGAGTGAAGGTTGTAGGTGTGCTTTTCCCTCCACTGCTCTATAGCGTGATTTACCTGCATAAATAGTCGATTTTGGCTGTGTTTTTCTTGGATTTCCACGATTTGTGGTGAGAAGTGGAGTAAAGTGGGGGCATCTGGCGAGTCGTGACGCTTGGGAGGTGATCGGGTGTCTGAAGCACTGGCACACGGTCTGGGCCCCACTGGGGTCTTCCTTGGCACGTTCACGCCCCGTCTCGATGACAAAGGTCGGCTGATTCTGCCTGCGAAGTTTCGCGGGCGTTTGGCTTCGGGACTGGTCGCTACTCGCGGACTGGACCGATGTGTGTTTCTGTTCCCGCTCGACGAGTTCGCAGTCGTTCACGACCGCCTGCGACGCGCGCCGTTGGAGAACAAGAACGCTCGCGACTACCTGCGTAACTTCCTGGGCCACGCCTCGGACGACATTCCTGACAAGCAGGGTCGAATCCTGCTCAGTGCTCCGCTACGCAAATATGCCGGGCTCGACAGGGACGTTGCCGTGGTGGGGATGGGATCACGCGTCGAGGTATGGGACGCCCAGGCCTGGGAGGAGTACCTCGAACGAGGAGAAGACGAGTACGCCGCAACCGCGGCAGAAGTTTTCGACGCGATGTAAGCACCGTGTCTCGCGGCCTCCACCCGCGCGGCTCTGGCGGACTTCCCCCCGTCAGAGAGCCGGAGGGAGACCGGGGGACACGGTGGCAGAGAGATGAGGAGAGACAGATGTCCGATGCGGCTTCGCGGCACCAGCCCGTGATGCTTCAGCGCTGCGTTGATCTCCTTGCCCCTGCGCTCCAGCATGAGGGTGCCGTCGCGATCGATGGCACTTTGGGGATGGGCGGGCACACTGAGGCGCTCCTGGAGCGATGCCCGAATGCCACTGTCGTCGGCATCGACAGGGACCCACAAGCCATCGCCTTGGCGAGCGAGCGGCTGGCTCGATTTGGCGCACGGTTTATTGCCCACCACGCCGAGTACGACGACATGACGGGAGCCGCGGCGGCAGCTGGGGTTGACAAGGTCGACGGCGTGTTGTTGGACCTGGGAGTGTCTTCCCTCCAGATCGACGAGGCAGATCGCGGCTTCTCCTACGCGCAGGATGCTCCGCTCGATATGCGCATGAACCCCCAGGACCCGGTCACTGCCGCAGACCTACTCCGTGACGCGGATCAGAAGGAACTTGCCCGCATCTTGCGGGTGTACGGGGAAGAACGTTTCGCGGGCCGCATCGCCGAATCCATCGTGAAGCGCCGTGAGAGCGACCCCATCACGCGGTCTGCTCAACTGGTGGATCTGGTGCGGGCCTGCATCCCCGCGGCGACACGCACCGCAGGCGGCAACCCTGCGAAGCGCACGTTCCAGGCGCTTCGCATCGCGGTCAACCGTGAACTCGACATTCTCGAGGAGGCGATTCCTGCTGCGGTCGAGGCCGTGGGAGTCGATGGCCGCGTCGTGGTCATGAGCTATCACTCGCTCGAGGACCGGATCGTCAAGAACATCTTCGCTGACGGTGCCACCAGCCAGGCTCCCCCTGGGCTGCCAGTGGTCCCCGAGCAGGACCAGCCCTACCTCCGTCTCCTGACCCGGGGGGCAGAGAAGGCCTCCGCTGAGGAAGCCGAAGCCAATCCCCGTTCCAAGCCTGTGCGTTTGCGCGCCATTGAACGCGTCCGGCTGACGCCGCCGTCGCGACTGAGGAGGACAGCATGAGTGCCGCACCCGTCCGTCAGGCTCGTCCTGTCCATGCTGCGCAGCCGGTCAAGAAGCGCGGCACCGAGCACGCTTCGCCCCGCCGGCACCTGCACGCCGTCTCAGCTCCTGATCAGGCCCGCTCCCTGGCGCCGTTCGCGATCACGTGCATCGTGGTGGTGCTTGCCGCCATGGCTGCGGTCCTTCTGATCAACACGCAGATGGCTAAGGGAGCGTTCGAGCGTCGCGACATTAAGATCGAAATCGCTCAGCTTCACCAGCAGCAGGCCGCTCTGGTAAGCCAGCTCGAAGGGTTCTCGTCGCCGCAGTACTTGGCCAGCGCCGCAGATGAGTTGGGCATGGTGCCCGCCTCCGCTCTGGGGTTCATCTCGATTGAAGACTCGACAGTTCTGCACCAGGGGGAGTAATGACGGATCGCCGCCACAGTCGGCCGCAGGCGCGTCCGTCGAACTCTCGTGGTGCTGGCGCGCGGAAGCCCGTCACCGCACGTCCGTCGCGACCGGGTCAGAAGCGACCTGGCCAGGGAACATCGCAGCGCGTGGGTAACCCCATGAACCGTCAACGCGGATTGACGCTCGGTTCATTGCTGATTCTTGGTGTGATTGCCTTTCAACTCATCATGATTCAGGGGGTCAACGCGGAGGAGCTGTCGGCGCAAGCGCTTGACAACCGCCTTGCTACTGCCACCTTGGATACCCAGCGGGCGGACATCGTGGACCGCAACGGTGTGGTGTTGGCGACCTCGGCAGAGCGGTATCACGTGTTTGTGGATCAGAACGATCTCAAGGAGTGGACGCGAACGCAGAACCAGGAAGTTGTCGCAGAGGGGCCGCTTGATGCCGCCCGGATTCTTGCCCCGATCTTGGGAGTCAAGGAGTCAGAACTCGCGGCGGACTTGGTGGGCGACGCAAGCTTCAAGTACATCGCGAAGTACGTCACTCCGGAAACCTGGGACTTGGTTCGCGAAGAACGCATCGCCGGGATCGACCGTGAGCCCGTGTCCGAACGCGAGTACCCGAACGGGAACGTCGCCGGCAATGTGGTGGGATTCGTTGGCGGCAAGGCGGACGCGGTCGGTGTGAACTGGGGCCTTGCTGGCGTGGAGAAGTCCTATGAGTCAGTGCTGTTGGGGGAGTCCGGTTCGCTGACGTACGAGCGTGGAGGTCAGGGCACCGCCATTCCGACTGGCGTGCTTGATGAGGATCCCGCGACCCCCGGTCAGGACGTGATGCTCACGATCGACCGCGACATTCAGTATTACGCGCAGCAGCGGCTTGAACAGGCGCTTGCTGAGACCGGAGGTCGCCAGGGCATCGTGACCGTTCAGAGCGTGAAGACCGGTGAGGTTCTGGCGTTGGCGGACTCGGGAACGGTCGATCCCAATGACCCGGGGGCGACCGATGCCAGTTCGCGTGGCGCTGCCTCCGTCGAAGATGTGTTTGAGCCGGGATCGACCGCGAAGGCGATCACGGTTGCCGCGGCGCTCGAGGAAGGCCTGGTGACGCCGACCACGCGGTTTGAGGTTCCTTACCGCTACACGACTGAGAACGGCGAGGAGTTCAAAGACTCGCATGAGCACGAGCTGCAGCAGCTCACTACCTCCGGCATCCTCGTGACGTCCTCGAACACCGGAACCGTGAAGATCGGTGAGCAGCTCACTGAAGAGCAGCGGCACCAGTACCTCACCGCGTTTGGTTTTGGCGAACGCACAGGGGTGGGCATGCCTACCGAATCCCCGGGGATCTTGCGTGAATGGCAAGACTGGGACGGCCGCACCGAGTACGCCGTGCTCTACGGCCAAGGTGTTGCGGTCACCGCATTGCAAACCAGCCAGGTGTATCAGACGCTCGCCAACGGTGGAGTGAAGCTGCAGCCCTCACTAGTCAAGGGCTTTGTCGACGCCGACGGCGTCATCACGGAAGCAGAAACCGCTGAGCCAGTCCAGGTGGTGTCGGAAGAGACTGCAGATCAGGTCATGTTGATGCTGGAGGACGTGACCGAGTCAGGCACCGGCGGTCTGGCACGGATCGACGGCTACCGCGTTGCTGGCAAGACCGGAACCGCCCAGGCGGTGGGCCTCACCGGTGAACTGGATTCGATCGTGGCGTCGTTCGTGGGTGTGGCGCCCGCCGACGACCCGGAAATCGTGGTCTCTGTCATCGTGTTCGACCCCTCCAGTTCCATCTGGGGTGGTGAAGTCGCAGCCCCCGTATTCTCTGATGTAGCGACCTTTGCGTTGCAGGCCTTACGTGTTCCGCCCTCGGGACCGGCCGACGAGTTCTACCCGACAACCTGGGAGTAACAGTGGCAGACATGGTGCTGCGTCCCTCGCGAACGGTGCCATCCACCGTCGCGCAGGTCGCCAACCTACTCGGCGTGGAGATCCCCGCCGCCGGTGCAGAAACCACCCTGACGGGTGCGACCGTCGACTCACGGGACGTGCGCCCGGGAGATCTCTTTGGTGCCTTCCCCGGGTTCACTGTCCACGGCGCTCGCTTTGCTGCCGAGGCCGTCGCAAGCGGCGCATCGGCCATCCTGACGGACGTTGAAGGCCTGCGCGTGGTGCGCGACGCTGGTGTGAATGCGCCCGTGGTGGTGGTGGACGATGCTCGGCGCGCCATGGGGGAGGCGGCTGCCCACATCTATGGCAACCCCAGCGACGACCTCACCTTTGTGGGGGTCACGGGAACCAACGGTAAGACCACCACGAGTTACTTCATCCTCAACGCACTCGAGCAGGTTCACGAGCACACCGGGATCATGGGCACGGTTGAACTCCGCATTGGTGAAGAGACCGTGGAATCGCCGCGGACCACCGTTGAGTCACCGGTCCTGCACGGGTTGCTCGCGCGTATGCGCGAGGACGGCGTGACCGCAGCGGTCACGGAAGTGAGTTCGCACGCCGCTGAACTGGAACGGATCTCCGGCGTGACCTTCTCCGTCGCAGTGTTCACGAACCTCCAGTGGGACCACTTGGATTTTCACGGGACCATGGAGAACTACCTCGAGGCGAAGGCGAAGCTCTTTGCCCCCGGACGTGCCCAGCGCGGGGTGATCAACGTCGATGACGAGTGGGGACGGCGCCTGGCTTCTCACGTGCAGATCCCCTGCGAGACGGTTTCCACTCACGTCGAGGACCCGCATGCGGCAGACTGGACTGTCGTCAGCGCCGACATCGGCCTGGATGGGGTGGGTTCGCGTTTCTCCTTTACTGATCCCGACGGCGCGGAGCATGATGCGTTTTCGCCTTTGCCGGGCCTCGTCAATGTGTCGAACTCCATGGTGGCGATCGTGGCCGCCCATGCGGCAGGCCTGACCCTTGAGCAGGCGATCGAGGGCGTCGCTACCGCGCACGGAGTTCCTGGCCGGATGGAGCGCGTCATTGAGCGTTCCGAAGTAGACCCGCTTGCCATCGTGGACTATGCCCACACACCGGATGCGCTCACCCTTGCGCTCGAAGGAGTGCGGCCGATCACCCCGGGACGGTTGGTGCTGATCTTTGGTTCTGACGGCGACCGTGACCAGGGTAAACGCCCCGTCATGGGGGAGATCGCGGCAAGGCTTGCTGACGTCATTGTGTTGACGGACGAGAACCCGCGCTCTGAGGACCCCGCCGCGGTCAGAGCCGCCATCCGTGCCGGCATCGAGAAAGTGCGACCAGACCTCGCGGATGTGCATGAAGTAGAGCCGCGTGTCCTTGCCGTGGAGACAGGGCTACGCTTGGCCGGTCCGCAGGACACCGTCATCGTGACGGGCAAGGGCCACGAGCCTACGCAAGAGATCGCTGGAGTTTTCCACCGATACAACGATCGCGATGCATACCTGCAGGCACACGCCACAATTGTCGCCGAACGGGAAGGCCGTGCATGAGGAAGCTGACAGCGCAATGGATCGCGAACGCCGTCGGTGGTGAACTTGCGGCGGACGTCGATGCCGAAGTCACCAGCGTGGAGAAAGACTCGCGTCTGGTGACGGCTGGTGCGTTGTATGTGGCGTTCGTAGGGGAGCGGGCGGACGGACACGAGTTCGCGCCGCAAGCCTTTGCAGCTGGCGCGTCACTGGCGTTGGTTTCGCAACCGGTGCCGGGGCCCCACGTGCTGGTCGACGATGTTGTGGCGGCGTTGGGTTCCTTGGCTCAGGCATATGTGGCTCTTCTTCGTACCGAGGGGTCGATCACCGTCATCGGCATCACCGGGTCCAATGGCAAGACGAGCACCAAGGACCTCCTCGCGCAGGTGTTGCCCAACGCGATCGCCCCGCAGGGAAGTTTCAACAATGAGATTGGGCTTCCGCTGACCGTATTGCGTGCGGACCCAGAGACTGAGTTCCTGGTGTTGGAGATGGGTGCTTCCGCGCCTGGTGATCTCGCGTACCTCACCGCGATCGCACCCCTCGATATCGCGGTGGTGCTCACCGTGGGGACGGCACATTTGGGTGGCTATGGCTCGCCCGAGGCACTTGCCGAGGAAAAGGCAACGCTGCTGGATGGCCTGCTGCCCGGAGGCACGGCGGTCTTGAACGGCGACGACCCGCGGGTTGCGGTAATGGCTTCACGCGCGGTGTTGCACGAGGACGCGCGCACGACGGTCACGTTCGGCGTGGGCGGTCAGGGCCGTACGTTGACGGCGCGAGATCTTCGCCTGGACGCAGGCCGCGCGTCGTTCGACGTGCAGGGAGGGCAGGAGCACTCTGGCCGGGTCACGTTGTCTCTCATCGGTGAGCATCACGCCACCAATGCGCTTGCAGCCATCGCGGTCGCCACGGTGTGTGGGCAGACGTTGGCCGATGCCGCTGACGCAGTCGCCGTAGCCATGCCGTTGAGCCCCCACCGGATGGCGCTCACCGTGCGAGGCGACGGAGTGCGGATCCTCGACGATTCCTACAACGCTTCCCCCGAGTCCATGAAGGCGGCGCTGCGTGCCCTCAAGGACGTCGCCGATGCAGGACGTTCCTTCGCGGTCGTGGGCGAGATGCTGGAGATGGGCGACAGCTCCTTGTCCGCTCACGATGAGATCGGCCTCGATGCCGTGCGCTTGCGCATCGATCACCTCCTCGTGGTGGGTGCTGGAGCGCGTGCCGCATATGTCTCGGCCGTTCGTGAAGGATCGTGGGGAGAGGAAGCGGCATTCGTCGCTACCATTGACGAGGCTCGCGAGTTCCTCGCGGGGCGCCTGACCAGCGGGGACACCGTGCTGATCAAGGGGTCCCACGGAACCGGGCTGTGGAAGCTAGCTGACGAACTGGTGGGAGAACCTGCATGAGAGCGGTCATTTTCTCTGGAGGTATCTCTCTAGTTATTGCGCTGCTGGGAACGCCGCTGTTTATTCGCTTCCTCATCAAGCACCACTACGGCCAGTTTGTGCGGCACGACGGCCCGGCTTCGCATCTGGTGAAGCGCGGCACGCCCACCATGGGTGGCGTTGTCATCATCTTCGCGTTGGTGATGGGCTGGCTCGGTGGCAACTTGCTGACCGGACGTACCCCCTATGCCTCATCAATGCTGGTGGTCTTCCTCATCGTTGGCCTGGGCCTGGTGGGTTTCCTCGATGACTTCATCAAGATCCGTCGCGAACGCTCGTTGGGCCTGCGTGCGCGGTACAAGATTCTTGGCCAAGCCGTGGTGGGGATCTCCTTCGGAGTCATGGCGTTGCAGTTCCCCAACGATGGTGGTGTGACGCCGGCATCGACGGCAGTGTCCTTCTTGCGTGACACCGCCGTTGACCTCGCGTTCTGGGGACCGGCCGTCGGCATCATCCTGTTCATCGTCTGGTCCAACTTCCTTATCACCGCTTGGTCAAATGCAGTGAACCTGACGGACGGACTCGACGGGCTTGCCACGGGTGCCTCCTTGATCTTCTTTGGCGCCTACACGCTCATCACTATCTGGCAGTACAACCAGTGGTGCGGGTTCGCCTCTGCGAGTTCCCAGTGCTACGAGGTCCGCGACCCCCGCGACCTCGCGATTCTCGCCGCGGCGATTGCCGGTGCGTGCTTTGGCTTCCTATGGTGGAATGCCAGCCCCGCCAAGATCTTCATGGGGGACACCGGCTCGCTCGCCCTTGGTGGCGCGATCGCGGGTCTGACCATCATGTCGCGCACAGAACTCTTGGGCGTCATCATTGGCGGACTGTTCGTCATCATCGTCGCGTCGTCGGTGATTCAGATCGGCTGGTTCAAGATCTCGGGCGGTAAACGCGTGTTCAAGATGGCACCGCTGCATCATCACTTCGAGCTCTTGGGTTGGGGTGAAGTGACGATCGTGATTCGTTTCTGGATCGTCGCCGCGTTGTGCGCCGCTGCCGGCGGAGCGTTGTTCTACGCAGAGTGGATCGCCACTTTGCCGTCAGGTCAGTAGCGCCGTGGCGCAGGTGAACGGCCTGGAGGGCCGTCGCGTTCTTGTGCTGGGGCATGGCGTCGCGGGAGCGTCGGCGCTGCAAGCGTGTCGTGACTTAGGGGTGGCCGCGGAATGCGTTGACCCCAGCGGGAGTGCTGACCACGTCAGTCTCGACACCGTCGATCTGTCCGCGGTGGATGTGTGCATGTCGTCGCCAGGCTTCGCGCCGCATCACCCGTGGGTGACCGCAGTGCAGGAGGCGGGTATCGAGGTCGTGTCGGAGATGGAGTTCGCGTGGCGGGTTCGCGACCCCAAAGCCGCGTGGGTACTCGTCACCGGCACGAACGGCAAGACGACCACGACGCAGATGACAGGCGCGATTCTTGGCGCCGGCGGGATTGATGTTGCGGTCTGCGGCAACATGGGGATCCCGGTGATTGCCGCCGCCCGCGAATCGCATGACGTGCTCGCCGTGGAGATCGCGAGCCTGCAGTTGCACTTCACGTCCACGCTGTCTCCCCATGCCGCCGTGTGCCTCAACGCGGATGAAGACCACCTGGATTGGCACGGATCGGTCGAGGCGTATCGCGCGGACAAAGCGAAGGTGTACGAGCGCGTTCAGGTCGCCTGCGTCTATGGGGCACACGACTCGTTGGTGGAGTCGATGGTTGCCGAGGCAGACGTGGTGGAGGGCTGCCGTGCCGTGGGTGTCACCGTCGGCTCGCCTGCCGTGTCACAGCTGGGCATCGTTGACGATGTGCTGGTTGACCGGGCCTTTCACGATGCGCGTCGTCGCGAGGCCGTAGAACTGGGAGCCGTTGACGATCTTTCCCACCTGGTCGCAGGGACGGTGCCGCCCTATCTCGCCTTCAACGCACTGTGCGCTGCTGCGCTCGCTCGCGCCGTGGGCGCAGCGCCTGAGGCAGTGCGTGACGGACTGCGAGGCTTCTCGCTTGACGCGCATCGGACCGCCTTCGTGGCCCGCGTAGGAGACGTGGACTGGGTTGACGACTCCAAGGCAACGAACGCTCATGCAGCGATCGCAGCGTTCGGCGGCCGCGCGCCTCAATCCGTGGTGTGGATTGCGGGAGGCCTTGCGAAGGGCCAGGAGTTCGACGACCTTGTGCAACGTGTCCACCCGCGGGTTCGGGCTGTTGTCCTCATCGGGGAAGACCCAGAGCCGCTGGCGACAGCGCTCCAGGGACACGCGCCGGATATCCCCGTGACTCGCATTGAGCCGGGAGACACTGTGATGGCGCGGGCCGTGCAAGCGGCCCAAGCGGCGGCGATGCCCGGTGACACTGTGTTGTTGTCACCCGCGTGTGCATCGTTCGACCAGTTCCGCAGTTACGCGGACCGAGGAGAAGCCTTCGCTACCGCGGTGGCCTCGCTAGAGGGATAGGAGGGCGCGATGACGGCAACTGCCTCACGACGCGCCGCCTCCGACACCAACCCTCCTGGTTCGCCGGTCACCACGTACTACTTGCTGGCAGTTGCGACCACGTTGCTGGTGCTGATTGGGCTCGCGGTCGTGTTGTCCGCGAGTTCGGTGACGGCGCTGAAGTTCGACAGCGCGGGTTCGCCCTTCCGGTTGTTTACGAGTCAGGCGATCGCGTTGGGGCTGGGGTTGACGGCCCTGGTCGTCGGTTCACGCGTTTCGGTCGCGCTCTGGAAGCGTGCAGCGCCGTTGGTCTTGTACGCCTCGATGGTGCTGCTTGTCCTCGTGGTTTTTATTGGTGAGGCAGTCGGCGGTAACCAGAACTGGATCATGATTGGTCCGATGAGTTTCCAGCCCTCGGAGCTGGCGAAGCTGGGACTTGCGCTGTACTTGGGTGTGGTGTTGTCGAAGTTCCGCAAGGAGCTCACGACGTTGAAGGGCATCTTGGTGCCCGGTGGGATCATGGCCGCTGCAGTCATCGCGTTGGTGATGCTCGGCCATGATTTGGGTACCACGTTGGTGATGGGACTCATGGTGGCCGCATCGTTCTGGGTTGCGGGTGCTCCCAAGCGTTTCTTTCTGGTGGCGGCTATCGCCGGAGTCGTGCTGGTTGCTTCCGCATTGACGGTGGGTGACAGTCGCGGTGCGCGTATTGACGCGTGGTTGAACCCTGACACCGCTGACCCGGCTGGCGTGGGTATGCAGGCTCTCCATGCACGGTGGGCACTGGCTTCCGGAGGTCTGTGGGGGCTGGGTCCGGGGATGAGTCGGGAGAAGTGGGGCTACCTGCCCGTGGCCGATTCCGACTTTGCTTTTGCGATCATCGGTGAGGAGTACGGACTGATTGGTGCTCTGATGGTGCTGATCGCGTTCGGCATCCTTGCCGTGGCCGTGAACCGTTTGGTGCAGCGCCATCACGACCCGTTTGTGCAAATCGCGTCTGCCGGCATCGGCGCATGGCTCGTGGGGCAGGCTTGCATCAATATTGCGGTGGTCGTGGGTCTGCTTCCGGTGACTGGTGTCCCGCTGCCGTTTATCTCGTCGGGAGGCTCGTCATTGATTGTCTCCCTGGCCGCCATCGGAGTGCTGATGGCGTTTGCCAGACATGAACCTGGTGCGGAGGCGGCGTTTGCTGCCCGTCCCAGCATGTTGCGTCGTTCCATTGCTGTCGTATCGAAGGGTCGCCGTCGTGGCTAGCATCCTCCTGGCTGGCGGCGGTTCCGCTGGTCACGTTAACCCCATGCTCGCAACTGGGCTTGAACTGCGTGAGCGCGGGCACCGTATTGCCGCTGTTGGTACTGAAGAGGGCCTTGAGGCTGATCTTGTGCCGCGTGCCGGCGTGGAGATGCATGTGGTGCCGCGCGTGCCGATGCCCCGTCGCCCTAGTGGAGACTTGGTGCGCCTGCCCGGCAACCTGAATGCCGCAGTCAAGGCTGCGCGGGCTGCCATCGATCAAGTGGGGGCCGATGCCGTCGTTGGCTTTGGTGGCTTTGTGTCGACCCCTGCGTATCTGGCGGCCAAGAAGGCTGGCATCCCGATCGTCGTCCACGAAGCGAACGCTCGCCCGGGTTTGGCGAACAAGGTGGGTGCGCGGTGGGCTGCACGGGTTGGCGCCACTTTGCCGGGTACGCCGTTGAAGGGCGCGCAGGTGACTGGCATGCCGTTGTTGCCGCATGTGCGTGAGTTGGCCGAGGCACTGGGTGACGACCGGGTGGCGTCAGCGTTGCGTGCGGCTGCCCGCGAGGAACTGGGATGGCCCGCGGACGCGCCGGTGCTGGTGGTGACTGGGGGTTCTCAGGGGGCGGCGAGCCTGAACGCGGCTACCGCTGCGGCTGCCGCGACGTTGGTGGACCATGGCGTGTACGTCTGGCACATCACTGGGCGTGGCAAGTCTGCGGAGGCGGACCGTGCCAAGGGCGACTTGGCGGCGGACAAACGAGACATGTACCGCGTTGACGAGTACTGCCACGACATGTCTGCGGTCTACTCCGCGGCCGGTGCGGTGGTGTGTCGGGCAGGTGCAGGCATGGTGGCTGAGGTCACGGCGATGCGCCTTCCGGCCATGTACGTGCCGTTGCCTCACGGTAATGGCGAGCAGGCGTTGAACGCGGTCCCTGCGGTGGAAGCCGGGGCAGGGTCCATGGTGGATGACGCGAAGTTGTCCCCTGTGGTGCTGGAGCTTGGCGCTGAACGCATGCTGCTGGAAGGTAAGGACGGCCAGCAGATGCGGGAGGCGGCTGCTGCGTTCGGGATCGTTGACGGTGCCGCTCGGGTGGCTGATCTGGTGGAGGAGACGCTGTGAGCCGAGTTCATTTCATTGGTGTGGGCGGCTCAGGTATGTCTGCCGTGGCGCGGCTGACGGCTGCTGCAGGTCATGAGGTGAGTGGCAGCGACCAGCGCGCGAGCCACTATTTTGAGGCGCTTCGTGATGCCGGTATGAACGTCACGATTGGTCATGACGCGGCAAATGTCGAGGGTGTGGACCAGGTCGTGATCTCGACCGCGGTCCGTGAGACCAACCCTGAACTGGCGCGTGCGCGTGAACTGGGTGTGGAGATTGTGCACCGGTCTGAGGCGTTGGCCCGTGCGATCGATGACCAGCGCCTGGTGGCGGTTGCGGGCTCGCATGGCAAGACCACGACCTCCGCGATGGTGGCGCATGTGCTGCACGGGAGCGGGATTGATGCGTCCTTCGCGGTGGGGGCACGGGTGTTCGGCATCGAGGGTGCGGTGGCTGGCGGCTATGCCGGCGCATCGGGCATTGCCGTCGTGGAGGCGGACGAGTCTGACGGCTCCTTCTTGCGCTACCACCCGGAGGTCGCGATCCTCCTGAATGTGGAGCCTGACCATCTCGACTACTACGGCACGGTCGAGAAACTGCATGAGGCGTTTACCGCGTTCGCCTCGGACTGCCGGGTGTTGGTGGTGTGTGCTGAGGATGACACTGCCATGGAGATTGCTGGGCGTGCGCAACGCGAGGGCGTGGAGGTCGTGACGTACGGCAGGGGTGACGCCGATGTGGTCGTGACGGAGACAGGGGTATCTCGCGACGGTGTGGACTACCCAGTCGAGGTTCCCGTTCCAGGCGAGCACATGCGGCTTAATGCTGCGGCAGCCTGGGCGGCGGCGACAGCGATGGGCGCCGATGCTGGCGATGCGGCTTCTGCGGTGGCGACGTTTGGTGGCACTGGCCGTCGTTACCAGTGGCGTGGTGAGGCCGCAGGAGTCACGGTCATTGATGACTATGCACACCACCCCACCGAGGTGGCTGCACTGTTAGCGGCCGCCCGTGCTTCCGGCGCGGGTCGCCTCGTGGTGTTGTTCCAGCCCGCATTGTTCTCTCGCACCCAGTTGCACGCCGCAAACTTTGCTCGGGCGCTGAGTGCGGATAACGCGCGCGTGGTGATTGCTGGCGTGCATGGGGACCGCGAGGATCCCATTCCCGGTGTGACGTCACAGTCGATTCTTGACGCCATGGCGGTGCCTGCGGGGTCGGCGGCGGAAGTCGTGGAAGCCCTCGAAGACGCGGCGGCACGCGTCGCGCAGATCGCTCAGCCGGGAGATGTGGTGCTCACGGTGGGATCGGGCCCGGTGACGTATGCCGCGGACTGGATTTTGGATGCACTGCGTGAGCGCGACGGCGGTGGTGAGGGGCAGCCGGTTGAGTAGCGGCCGGCGACCCACTGCTCCGGGCAAGCCCACACGGCCAGCCCGGCCGGCGTCGCCGCGGGCGAGTGAGTCCGCGTCTCAGCCCACCTCGTCTCGGCAAGGTGGAGAGAAGTCGAGCTCCCGGTCGGCGCCACGAACATCGCAGACGCGGTCCTCGTCGGCCCCTGTGGTACGCGACCGGCCCTCCACGTCGGCATCGGTGCGTAAGAAGCCTCAAGCATCGGCGCGTCCGGCTGCGTCGGCACAACCCGGCACCGGCGCGGCTCCGTCATCGCAGCGTGCTGGTGTGCCGCCGACGCCTTGGGCTCGGGTGAGTACACGGCTGTCTCCGTCGGTGGTCACGCACCGCATGGAGGAGCGCTTGCATGAGCGCCGGTCGGTGGAGCGACGGGTGGGCTTCATTAAGTGGGGTAGACGCTTGGGTGTGGTGGCCGGTATTGGGGCCGCCTTGTGGCTGGTGCTGATGTCGCCGTTCCTTGAGTTTGACCCTGCTGATGTCGAGGCGAGCGGGTTCGGGACCGTGGTGGATGAGGCCGCCGTTGAAGCGATTCTGGAGACTCACGACGGGACCGCGCTGGCGATGCTCAATACCTCGCATGTGGAGTCCCAGATTGGTGAGCTCGTGGGTGTGAGTGCCGTGCAGGTGGAGCGGGTGTGGCCGACTGGCTTGCGTGTGGCGATTACACCGTCTGAGCCAGTCGCTGCGATTCCTGCTGCCGAGGGTTTCGCGTTGGTCACTGAGACAGGTGAGCAGGTGAACGCTAGCGACGACGCTCCAACCGATTTGCCCGTCGTCGACGTTCCTGTGGGTGAGGACAACGAGCGCATTCTTTCCGGTGTGCTGGGGGTGTTGGAGCGGACTCCAGCGGATTTGCGGGGGCGCATCGAGAACGTGCAGGCGGAGACCGAGGACTCGATTCACTTTGTGCTGCGGGACGGACCACGCGTGGAGTGGGGGAGTGTGGATCAGACGCCTTTGAAGGCTGAGGTGTTGCAGACACTGTTGGACTCAGACGCTGCGGAGGGTGCGACCGTGATTGATGTGTCCGCGCCAACGTTGCCGACTGTCGTCAAGGATTGAGGCGGGTGGGCTTGCTGGCCCGGTAGGTATCGACGACGCCGGCGATCGTGGTCCCCACGAGTCCGATGAGTCCGAGCGCTATCAACGTGGCTGCGTCGATGCCGAACGCGGAGGCTGTGGCCGCTCCCATGATCATGCTGACCCACAAGGAGCTCCAGACCATCAGGCGCGTGCCAGCGTTGTACACACGCTGCGCGTTACCGGTTGTGACTGCCGTGGGGTAGTTGAACCAGTCCGGGCGTCGCGCCAAGAGCAGGAGGCCTGTAGTCAACAGCGCCCAAGTGCCCAGGAGGACGAGCAGCATCCAGGAAGGTCCCCAGCCGTCGGCTTGGCCAGCTGCGTTCCAGTGGATCGTAATGCGCGATGGCACCTGGTCGAAGAACGCTAGCCCGAGGATGACTCCGACTGCGGTTGCCGTGATGGAGACGGTAGCCGCGGTGGTGGTGAGGGGGCCGAGTTGTGGGGCGAGCCGGGGTCGTGCGGGCGTGTTCATAGGGAGCGAGTATGCCGTGGACGGATGGTTGTCGACAGTTGAACGTACGACACGCGCGCGGCGGTCCAAGAGTTATGGGGGCGTGGGCCGTACCGTCGTGCGTGGAAAGTAGTTGACATAACTATAACCCTCAAGTGGAGGGTTAAGGTTAGGAGAGGGCTCATGGCCGCACCGCAGAATTACATCACCGCCATCAAGGTCGTCGGCGTGGGCGGCGGCGGCGTGAACGCCGTCAACCGCATGATCGACGTAGGCCTCAAAGGGGCCGAGTTCATTGCCATCAACACCGACGCTCAGGCGCTGTTGATGTCCGACGCCGACGTCAAGCTCGACATTGGTCGCGAACTGACTCGAGGGCTGGGCGCCGGCGCAGACCCCGAGGTGGGACGCCAAGCCGCCGAAGACCACGATGACGAGATCGCGGAAGCGCTCAAGGGCGCCGACATGGTGTTCGTGACTGCAGGAGAGGGCGGCGGCACTGGAACGGGTGGCGCACCCGTGGTCGCCAAGATCGCGCGCTCGCTCGGCGCACTCACCGTGGGCGTCGTGACTCGTCCGTTCGGGTTCGAAGGTCGTCGCCGCGCTGACCAGGCCGATGCTGGCATCCAGCGTCTGCGCGAAGAAGTCGACACCCTCATCGTTATTCCGAACGATCGCCTGCTCGACATCTCTGACGCGGAACTCAGCATCTTGGGCGCGTTCGCTGCGGCGGACCAGGTTCTCCAGGGCGGTGTTCAGGGCATTACGGATCTCATCACCACACCCGGCCTGATCAACGTGGACTTCAACGACGTAAAGTCGGTCATGAAGGACGCCGGCACCGCTCTCATGGGGGTTTCGTCCTCGCGCGGTGAGAACCGCGCCCTCGCCGCCGCAGAAGGTGCCATCGCCTCACCGCTGCTGGAAGCCTCGATTGAGGGTGCCCACGGTGTGCTGCTGTCGATTGCCGGTGGCACCAACCTCGGTATCAAGGAAGTGGAGACCGCGGCACGCCTGGTGCGTGAAGCCGCCCACCCCGAGGCCAACATCATCTTCGGAACCGTCATCGACGACTCGCTGGGCGACGAACTGCGTATCACCGTGATCGCCGCTGGTTTTGATGGTGGAATGCCCACCGTGCGCAAGCACGAGGGTGCGCTCGGTGGCATCGAGGGCGCGACACCGGCCCCGGCTGCAGCGATCGTCGAACCCGTGGACGCACCGGTCGAGCAGTCGACCGTTCCGGAGCCGTTGGACGCTGAGGAACCAGCCCCCGTCACGGACGCCATTGACGTCAGCAAGGCCCGCGTACGCGAGGCCGATGCTCTCGACATCCCCGACTTCCTCCGGTAGAGAGTGATAGACGCGGGTCTGCCGGTCCGCGCCTTCTTCACCACGCGCACCGGCGGCGTATCTGACAAGCCATACGACAGCCTCAACGTGGCTACCCATGTGGGTGACGACCCCGAGGCCGTCGCTGCCAATCGGCAGCGGGTCAGTGACGCCGCCGGTGCGCGTGTGTCATTTCTGAATGCAGAGCACGGCATTCGGGTGGCGTGGGTGACAGAGCCTGGACAGCAACCTCCGCCGGCAGACGTGCTCATCACCACGACCCCTGGGGTGGCGTTGGGCACCATCGCCGCCGACTGCGTCCCGGTACTCCTGCATGATCAAGCCTCGGGTGCGGTCCTCGCGATCCACGCGGGCCGACCGGGGGTCTATGCCGGCGCGATCGATGCTGCGATGGCGACGCTGATCGACCTGCGCGGCCGCGGGACCGCTCGCGACGTGGTGAGTGCGGCGATTGGGCCTGCAGTGTGTGGCCGATGCTACGAAGTTCCTGAACAGATGCGTGCAGAGGTCTCGGAACGACACCGGTCCGCATTCTCCACCACCTCATGGCGCACCCCGGCGCTCGACCTGCCGCGGGCCATTGAGGCTCGCCTGGGCGAGCTGGGTGTCCGCACGATTGTGCGAGTACCAGCGTGTACTCGGGAGGATCCACGGTTCTTTTCTCACCGACGTGACGGACTTACGGGCCGTTTCGCAGGGGTAATCGTGCATCCCTAACGAAGTTTCGGCGTGACGTTGTGGGATTCCTCACTAGCGCGTTGCGCTCCGACCCCTCAGACACGCGGCGTGTCGCTCCCGATTCCGGTTCCGTCAGCGCCGTACCGTGGGGGTAACAACCTGGCAATTCAGTTAAGGAGCGGTCACATGAGCGCCATGCGCAAGGCGATCCAGTACCTGGGCTTCGACACGTCGCAGCACGAAGACTACGACTACCAAGACGAGGAACTGGCCCCCGTGACGCACCTTCACGATGTGTCCGAGGTCCGCGAGAAGTCTGAAGCCCGCGCCGTCCGTGCTGAGCGCCCCGAAGGTCGGCGTGCCGGCTCCTCGGTGTCGGCCCAGGACCTCCGCCGTATCCAGACGGTCAAGCCGCGCACGTACAACGATGCGCGCCTGATCGGTGAAGCGTTCCGTCAGGGTGTGCCCGTGATTATGAACCTCACCGAGATGTCGGACGCGGACGCCAAGCGTTTGGTCGATTTCGCCGCCGGACTGTCGTTTGGACTCCACGGTTCGATCGAGCGTGTGACCACGGCGGTCTTCCTCTTGTCGCCCGCACACGTAGAGATCGGGATCGACGAGGAGCCCCCGGCTCGTGTCGAGAGCGAGTTCTTCAACGAGCACTAGGGTCAGTTAGGCTCACTGCGTGGTTCTTGTTCTTGGCGCGCTTCGATTCGCGGTCTATCTTTTTCTCCTTGCGTTGCTTGCACGCATGATCATCAGTTGGGTCATGGTGTTTTCGCGTGACTGGAGGCCCCGTGGTGCGATGCTGGTCGTGGTGGAGTCCGTCTTCACCGTGACAGATCCACCTCTTAAAGCTCTGCGTAGCCTCGTTCCTCCGCTGCGTTTGGGCGGGGTACAACTTGACTTGGCGTTCATGCTGCTCTTCCTTGGCTGCCTCATCGTGGACGGTGTCATCGCCGCGATGATTGTCGCCTTGGGCTAACTCATGTTCTTGCCGATACGTATATAGAGTGAAGTACAAGCAGTTCGAACCTGACCCTTGCGGTTCGAGCGTGATTCAAGGTGGTCGACTATGGCTCTGCTGACTGCAGAGGACGTTCTCAACAAGGCGTTCTCGAAGACGAAGTACCGTGAAGGATTTGATCAGGACGAGGTCGACGACTTCCTCGATGAGGTCGCACAGACCATCTCCTCGCTGATTGCTGAGCGCGATGACCTGGCACAGCGCCTTGCGCAGGCGCAGGCTGGCCAGCCCGCGGCGGCTCCCGCTGCCGTTTCCGCTCCCGTCGTGGACGAGCCCGTCCGCGAGAACACGAACCTGCTCCAGGCGGCGACCGACCCGACGCCTCCCACGGCAACTGGCATGCTCGCCATGGCGCAGAAGCTCCACGATGAGTACGTTGCTGCAGGCGAGACCGAGCGTGACCGCATCATTGATGAAGCCAAGGTCAAGGCTGAGTCGATCGTGGGCCAGGCCGAAACCGATGCCAAGGCGCGGCTCGACGAACTCTCCGCTGAGCGCACCGATCTTGAGTCGAAGATCGACGACCTCCGTCGCTTCGAACGTGACTACCGTTCGCGTCTCAAGGGCTACCTCGAGAACCTGCTGGGCGACCTCGAGCACGGTGCAACCGGCGCATCGGCCGCCCCTGTGGGTGGCGATGTTGCTCCCGGCGCCTCGTTCAACGAAGCTCCCGTGGCAAGTGCGCCTGCCGCACCCGCGCGTGCTTCCTTTGGTGCGGCAGTGAGCGCAGGACAGCCGTCCTTCGGTTCTGCCGCTACTGACTCGTCCGTCGCATCGGCGGTCTCGGCGCAGTCTGCAGTGACCGACGAAGGCGACGCACCCGCACCCAGCCCGTGGGCGCAGGTACGTCCGCAGAGTGCGCCGAGCGCAGAAGCGGAAGAGACCACCACGCCCTGGGGTGCTTCGCAGTACACGCCCCGCGTAGAGCCGCGCGACCCGAACGCCTAAGAGGTTGAGGCGCTAGTCGACACACCACGACGCCGCTACAGATTCTGGGAATCTGTAGCGGCGTCGGTGCGTTGAGGGGCGTGGCGCTTTGCGCCGCGGCAAGAACCGGACTAGTCTCGCGTCACTAACCGAAACGGGGATGGAATGACCAGCACAGATTTCACGGTCGTGGTGATCGATCCGGCCGAGCTCAAGGCGGCCGACGCCAAGAAGCTCGCTGTTCGCGACGGAGACGAACCGTGGAAGCTCGCGGAACTGCGAGAGCTTGTCGCGACACTGAACGATGACGCTCAGCGGTTGGCAGCGGAGTACGAGGGTGTGGAGCACGATCTCGACGACCTCCTCCACACCTCGGAAGGTGCTGGTGACGACCAAGCCGACATCGGCTCGAGCGCGCTGGAGCGCGAGCACGAGATGTCGATCGTGAACAACACTCGCGACATGCTTGAGCAGACGTCCGATGCTTTGCGCCGTGTGCGCAAGGGCACCTACGGCACCTGCGCCAGCTGTGGCGAAGGTATCGGGAAGGCCCGTTTGCAGGCCTTCCCGCGTGCGACCCACTGCGTCACGTGTAAGCAGCGCGAGGAGCGTCGTTGACCTGGCGACCCGCATTCTGGCTCGTCGCTTTTGTCGTCGTACTGATTGACCAAGCCACTAAGCAGTGGACGCTCAACAACCTGGTTCCAGGGGAGCGCCATGAGGTCTTGGGTGACTTCTTGTCGATCCAACTAGTGTTCAACTCGGGCGCGGCATTCTCGCTTGGAGATAACTTCACGTGGGTGCTGACCATTGTCGCGCTAGCCATCACGGTGGGAATCATCGTGTATGCGCGGCGCGCGCAGACCTCACTTGCGGTGTGGTTGTTCGGTATTGGCTTGGGTGGTGCGATCGGCAACCTGATCGATCGACTCTTCCGCGACCCCGGGTTTGGCCAGGGACACGTCGTCGACATGATCAACTACAACGGTTGGTTTGTGGGCAACGTTGCGGATATCGCGATCGTCGGAGTGGCCGTGGCCTTCCTCGTGATGAGCCTGATGGGCAAGCAGATCCTGAGCACACCCGCCGTCGATTCGTCAGACGACGGTGCGACCCCTCAGAATGAGGAACGTGGCTGATACGCGATACCTCCCCGTTCCGGATGCTGTGGTAGGGGACAGGGCTGATGCTGCGCTTGCGCGCATGCTGGGTTTGAGCCGCACTAAGGCAGCCCAGCTACTTGAAGAAGGGGCCGTCTCCATGGATGGCCGTGCCCTAGCAAAATCCGACCGTGTGGCCGATGGCATCGTCGTGGTGGATTTGCCGGATGAGCGCGAAGCAACTCCGGAGCCGGAGATCCCCGGGGGCCTGGCGATCGCTTACGAGGACGACGACGTCGTGATCGTGGACAAGCCTGTGGGGGTGGCTGCACATCCGTCACCGGGCTGGAGCGGTCCCACTGTCGTGGGCGGCTTGGTGTCCGCTGGCGTCCGTGTGTCGGAACTTGGCCCACCTGAACGTCAGGGGATTGTGCATCGACTCGATGTCGGAACCTCCGGCCTGATGGTGGTCGCGAAGTCAGATATCGCGTACTCGACGTTGAAGCGTGCCTTCAAGGAACGCACGGTCGAGAAGATCTACCACGCCGTGGCTCAGGGCCATCTGGACCCCACCGAGGGCACCATCGATGCGCCCATTGGACGTCACCCCAAGTCGGACTGGAAGTTTGCAGTCCGCCAAGACGGCAAAGCGTCGATCACACACTATGAAGTGATCGAGATGTTCCCCGCGGCGTCGCTCCTTGAGATTCATTTGGAGACTGGCCGCACGCACCAGATCCGTGTCCACATGTCTGCGATGCGGCATCCGCTCGCGGGCGACATCACCTACGGCGCAGACCCCACGCTTGCGGCTCGCCTGGAGCTGACACGCCAGTGGCTTCATGCACGTGAGCTGGCCTTTGCGCATCCGGCACACGGTGAGGAGGTCCGGGTGACGTCGCCCTATCCGGCCGATCTGGACGCCGCTCTGGTGGTGCTGAGGGGGTAGCGCATGCGCATCGATGTGGTGACGTCCGAGCGTCAGTTTGAGGATGCGCTCAAGGTACGGTTCGCCGTCTTCGTCGATGAACAGGGCGTGTCCGCCGAGGGCGAGCGCGACGCTTTGGACGACGATCCCCGAACAACTCACTTTGTCGCCTACAGCGAGACTGGCACACCGTTGGGCGCTGCACGTTTGCTCGCGCCCGGCACGGACTCCGTTCACGGTGCGGGCACCGGCCACGGGGCCATGGATCCTGCCCATCCGCACATCGGTCGCCTTGCAGTGACGGCCGATGCGCGTGGCACGGGGGCAGGGAAGGCACTCATGGCAGCGGTGGAATCGCAAGCGTGGCAGCAGTTCGCAGTCGAGGGGCGAGTGCGCATTGAACTGTCAGCGCAGGAACACGCGATTCCGTTCTATGAGCGACTGGGGTACGCGGTCTACGGCGAACGCTATCTGGATGAGGGAATCTGGCATCGGGACGCCTACAAGGACGTCACGGGCTGACGCTCTGAACGAACTCGACGGTCAGTGCACTGATCTCTGCCCGGGCGTCATCGTGGCTGATCGCGGGGGTGCCGTCCCGCTGCTGAGTGCCGTAGTCGCCAAAGTACGCATGGGTCGCGCCCTCGATTTCGACGAATGCGGCGTCCGCGGGAAGATTCGCGCGGGACGTCTCAATATCCGCGGGAGTAGTGAGGCCGTCTTCCGAACCCGAGAGCGACAGCACTGGCACGGCGAGCGTGTCGCTTTGATCGCCAGCGGGGTAGGAGCCGTAGAGGAAGAGTCCAGCCGCGGCAGGGGTCTCACCGTCGATGCTGGTGTCATCGCTGTCGGCTTCGATGGATGCGACGACTCCGCCAAGGGAGTGCCCACCGAGCACCCATTGGTCGATCTGCTCGTGGTTGCGGACGGCGAGATCAAAGGCACCGAGGGAGAGGAAAGCAATCCCCGCGGGCTGCTTCTGGATGACGACAGTGTGGCCAGCTTCCGCGAGGGGGCGCAGCACCGCAGCGTAGGCGCGGGCATCAACGAGGGCGCCGGGTTGGAAGAACACACCCGTTGCTGCGGCCTCGCCCGTGGGCGTCATGGTGATGGCGGTGGCGCCTTCGTCCACTGTGACGGCGGAGTCGGAAGCCATCGCAGTGAGCGCAGGCTCGTCTGCGCCCATGGGGCGCAACCATGCCAGCACGGCGACCCATGCGATGGCGACCGCGAGAACCACCACACGCATGATGATCCGCCACAGTGCACGCTCCTTCACGGACCGGAAGGTTCGCCACACGGTGAGGCCGGCGAACACTACTGTCACGGCCAGCGCAATGGGATAGAGCGGGTGTGCGTGCCACACGGCTCCCCATGCGGTCACCAGCACGAACGCGACCACGGCAAGAGCGGTCAGGGCCACAAGGCGCGCAGCGATGTCGTGCCAGGGGCGTGACGCGGGTGCGGTGGTGGGCTGGTCGTCGGTCACGACAACTCCTTCATGATGCGTTTCGCGGACACGGGCTCGGCCGTTCCGAGTTGCTGGGCAAACAGGGACACTCGTAGTTCCTCGAGTAGCCACCGCGCACGGTCCAATCCGGCGGCCTTCGCGGGGTCCGGGCGGCCGCTCTCAAGGGCGCGACGACTCTGGGCGATGGCATCGGCGACATCGCGGACTTGGCCCGCGAGCACCGCGTCGCGGTGGGGGTCGCGCGCCGCCTTGTCGAGCCTGTGCTGTGCCGCAGTCAAGTAGCGGGCCAGGTGGCCCAGGCGGTCCGGGGCCGTGTCAGCGATGAAGCCGTCGTAGATCAGCGTCCCTACCGCTTCACGGATGTCGGTTGCGGTGGCGAGCAGCGCGAAGGATGACGATGCCGAGATTCGCGATTCAAGTTCCCTGTAGGCCGCCAGCGCGGACGCGACGGTCCGTGCGATCTCGAGAACGGAATCCTCCAGTGCGCCCTTCACTCGGTCGCGAATCAAGGAATAGCTGGATTGATCGCGGACCTGGCTGAGGTCGTCGTGTGCGGTGAGTGTCGCGATCGCGGCACGCTGCAGGTCTTGGACGAGAGCATCGGTAGACCTGTAGGGGGAGGCCGCCATGTTCATGGCCTCGGACGCGTTCCAGCGGGTTGTGACGCGCTTGGTTGCGAGGCCGACCTCAGCGAGGATCAGTGCACGTATGCCGGCCGTGTGGGTGGAAGCCACGGTTTCACGGTGCGCGAGCACACGTAGCGCGACACCGTGCGTGCCTTCATCGACCAAGGCTGGGTAGCCCGTCACAGTCGCACCCGGGCCTGCCGCTCCGGTCACTTCCACAGTGATGTGCTCGGGGAGTGTGCCATTAGCCGCGACATCAGCTGGCCACGAGGACAGCGCAGTGCGTTCGAGCGAACCGTGCAGCATCGTGCTGTCCGCCACAGGTCGAGACGGGTGAATGCTCTCAGCGTCCGTCGGCGGTGCCTCCGAGCCGCGAGCGGCTCCTCGGCGCGCCACGCCTGCAGGTGTACCGATGGCGGCGCTCACTGCGGACTGTGCCTCGGGAGCCAATCTGCGCTGCAATGCCAGGAGCGATGTTGACTCGCCCAAGACGCCGGCACCGGATTCGACACGGAACTGGACCCGCAGATGCGCGGGTAGCCGCTCCTCAACATCGGCCCAGGCCTCCGCCGGAATCTCAACGTCACGAATCGCGCGCACGGCACGTGTGAAGGCATCTCGGTAGGACTCGGCCCTATCTCCGGCGCGTGCCGCATCGGCCCACGCGGGTGTCTCGCGCTCAAGCCACGCCACCACGGCTCGTGCGGTGTCCGGTGCGGGCACCAGGAGCCGACGCACGCTCTTAGGGAGCGCGCGAATCGTTCCCGTCGCTAGGTCATCTGCCAGGCCCGGAACGAGCCAATCGAAGCCATCGGGCACCACGCGAGGCAACAACTCCACAGGAATGTGGACCGTCACTCCGTCGGAATCAGAACCGGGATCGTGGGTGTAACTCAGGCTGAGCGCAAGGTCACCCTGCGGCCACACCTCGGGAAACGCAGCAAGATCCAGCTCTTCGTGTTCGGGAGCGACATCGCCCAACGTGAAGGTCAAGAGCGAAGCATCCCTGCGCCGTGCCTCCTTCCACCACCGATCAAAGTGGCGTTGAGACACGACTGACTCGGGGATACGTTCGTCGTAGAAATCGAACAGCACATCCTCGTCGACAACGAGGCCCCGTGACCGGGTGCGGGCCTCCAGCTCTTGAGCCTCGTCGAGGACGCGCTGATTGTCGCGCCAGAAACGATGGTGTGTGCGCCACTCGCCCTCAACAAGAGCTTGTCGGATGAACATGTCACGAGCCTCGTGCGGACGGATCCGTCCCCACAAGATGGTGCGGTCCGTCACGATGGGAACGCCGTAGAGCAGCACCTTCTCCGTGGCGACGGCAGCACCTCGTTTCGCAGACCACACCGGATCCGAGTACGTCTTCTTGCCAAGGTCGCCCGCGAGCGTCTCGGCCCATTCGGGCTTGATGGCTGCCACGTCACGCGCCCACAATCGGGAGGTCTCCACCAGTTCTGCCGCCATGACGAACTCCGGCGGCTTCTTAGACAGGGGAGAGCCCGGGAAGATCGCGAACTTTGCGCCTCGCGACCCCAGATACTCATTGCGTGCTGCCTTCTTGGCACGGCGCATCGCGGCTTCTTTCGCACCGCCACGCAAGTGTGCAAAGTCGGAAGCCTTGGGCTCCGCGGTGACCTGCATGCCGATCTGGCTCAGCAAGCCAGCCAACACCGACCGGTGAATGGCCTCGTCATTCCAGACGTACCGCACGTGGCTGCTGCTGCCCTGATCGTCAGGCTCGCCAGCATCGGCCCTGCTGGGCTGTCTGCGCTCCATCGTGAGACCCAGGGGCTTTGCGGTCTGGCGAATTTGGGTGACGACGTCTTGCCACTCGCGGATACGCAAGTAGTTCAGGTGTTCGGCTCTGACCTCTTTCCGGAACGCGTTTCCCGACAAGTCAGCACGCCGCGACCGCAAGTGTTCCCACAGGTTGAGATAGCTGAGGAGATCAGATCGCGGGTCGGCAAAACGCCGGTGAAGTTGATCGGCGGCTTCACGCTGTTCAGCGGGCCGCTCGCGCGGATCCTGAATGCTCAGCGCCGCTGCGATGATCGCCACCTCATGCGCGACACCGTGCTTGTCCGCCTCGACGATCATCCGTGCGGCACGGGGGTCCATCGGCAGGCGCGCCAGCGTTCGTCCTGTCGAGGTGAGGCGGGTAGTGCCATCACGCAGTTCGATCGCACCCAACTCGGTCAACAGCGTCACGCCATCACGAATCGCGCGGGTGTCTGGCGGCTCAACAAAGGGGAAGGCGGCCACATCGTCCGGTGAGGACACCACCCCCACGGAGATCATCTGCAGCAGCACGCTGGCCAATGAAGTACGCAAGATTTCCGGCTCGGTGAAGGCGTCCCTGCCCTCAAAGTCCTCGTGCGAGTACAGGCGGATCGCAATGCCGTCGGCCAAACGTCCCGCACGGCCTGAACGCTGGTTCGCGCTGGCCTGGGAGATGGGCTCGATCGGTAGCCGTTGAACCTTCGTCGCCTTCGAGTAGCGAGAGATACGGGCCGTTCCGGGGTCCACCACATAGTGAATCCCGGGGACGGTAAGCGACGTCTCCGCAACGTTCGTGGACAGCACAATGCGCCGTGCACTGTGGCGCTCGAACACCCGATGCTGCTCCGCCGCACTCAACCGGCTATACAGGGGCAGAATCTCGACGCGGTTGGGGTGCTTCGTGTCGCGCGCTCGCGGGCCCAGGTGCGCTTCGAGCGCATCGGCTGCATCACGGATCTCACGCTCACCGGACAAGAAGACCAAAATGTCGCCTGGGCCCTCAGCCATCAGCTCGTCGCAGGCCGCGACGATGCCTGCCGTCTGGTCGAGCTCCTCGCCACGGGTTTCTCCCGCGAGCGGTCGGTAGCGGATCTCCACGGGGTAGGTCCGGCCGGTGACCTCGACCACGGGCGCTGTCTTCCCCTGGCCGTAGAAACTCGGCGGGGAACCCGCCCCGTTTGCGCCCTGGCCGTCAGATTCCGGCGACTTGGATGCGGGCAGTGCCCCGGCATCGGCCTCATCCAAGAGCGGAAGGGGCCCGCCGGGCGCAAAATGACGCGCGAAACGCTCCGAGTCGATGGTCGCGGACGTGATGATGATTTTGAGGTCGGGGCGCCGCGGCAAGAGATTAGTGAGATAGCCCAGGAGGAAGTCAATGTTGAGGCTGCGTTCGTGGGCCTCGTCAATGATGAGAGTGTCATAGGCCAACAGATCCGGATCGCGTTGAATCTGAGCCAGCAAGATGCCGTCTGTCATCACCCTGACCAGCGTGCGGTCGCTCGACTCGTCGGTGAATCGCACCTGGTATCCCACAATGTCACCGAGCGTGGTGGTGAGCTCTTCTGCGATTCTCTCCGCGACCGAGCGTGCGGCAATACGGCGTGGCTGAGTATGGCCAATCTGTCCGGCGCGCCCACGCCCCAAATCTAGGCAGATCTTTGGCAACTGCGTGGTCTTTCCGGAGCCCGTTTCGCCCGCCACAATGACCACTTGGTGGTCACGAATAGCAGCGGCGATGTCTTCGCGGCGGGCGCTCACGGGGAGCTCGGCAGGATACGAGATGGGGGGCACAGTGACAGCGCTACGGGCCGATGCCGCGGCCGCCAACTCCTTGCGGCTTACCGTCGAAGAGTGGTGGGGCTTGCGGCGCCGAGGGGCGGAACGGCCCTGCTTCGAGGGGGAGGACTGATCGCGCACAGGCGACATTGTCTCAGGCTTGGGGGAGCGCCGGGCGCGTGGCTACCTGATGTCTGTGGTCGGTCCTAGAATCGGGTGCCATGTCCGGCAGTGATTTTGTGCACCTCCATGTCCACACCGAATACTCGATGCTGGACGGTGCAGCGCGGCTCGACGACCTCTTCACCCACGCCAAGGAACTGGGGCAGACTGCGCTCGCCACCACTGACCACGGCTACATCTTTGGTGCCTACGACTTCTGGGCCAAGGGCCAGGCGCATGGCGTCAAACCCATCATTGGTGTCGAGGCTTACCTCACCCCGGGAACAGCACGTCAGGACAAGACCCGCGTCCGGTGGGGTGAGCGTGGCCAGGAACGTGACGATGTCTCGGCCGGTGGCGCCTACACCCACATGACGATGTGGGCGCAGAACACCGCGGGGATGCACAACTTGTTCCGCATGTCGTCCTACGCATCGCTCGAAGGTCAGTTCCACAAACCGCGTATGGACCGCGACCTGTTGCAGCGGTTCTCCAAGGGCATCATCGCCACGACGGGTTGCCCGTCCGGGGAAGTACAAACCCGCCTACGCCTAGGCCAGTATGACGAGGCCCTTCGCGCCGCAGGCGAGTTCCAAGACATCTTTGGCGCGGAGAACTTCTACGTCGAACTGATGGACCACGACCTCCACCTGGAAAAGCGTGTCCGCGAAGACCTCCTGCGACTCGCCCACCAGATTGGCGCGCCACTGGTGGCGACCAATGACTCGCACTACGTACGCAAAGAAGACTCCGTTGCGCATGAGGCGCTGCTGTGCGTGCAGTCCGGGTCAAACCTCAACGAACCCACGTATGAGCAGGGCGGAAAGCGCTTTGCCTTCAACGGCAACGGCTACTACCTGAAGTCCGCAGCCGAGATGCGTGATCTGTGGAAGGAACTGCCGGAGGCATGTGACTCCACTCTCGAGATTGCAGAGAAGTGCGAGGTCGAGTTCGACACCAAGGCCGACTACATGCCGGTCTACGACGTTCCCGAAGGCGAAGATGAGCATTCGTGGTTCGTGAAGGAAGTCCAAAAGGGCCTGCACGAGCGGTTCGGTGAGACCATTCCGGCCGAGGTGCAAGAGCGCGCCAACTTCGAGATCGAAGTCATCGCCGGCAAGGGATACCCGGGCTACTTCCTGGTGGTCGCCGACTTCATCCAGTGGGCAAAAGACAACAACATCCGCGTGGGACCTGGCCGTGGTTCCGGTGCCGGTTCGATGGCCGCCTACGCGATGAAAATCACGGACATCGACCCCATCGTTCACCAGCTGTACTTCGAGCGATTCCTTAACCCCGAGCGCGAGTCCAAGCCTGACTTCGATATCGACTTCGATGAGCGCCGGCGCGCAGAGGTCATTCGCTATGTGAGTGACAAGTACGGCGAGGAAAAGGTCGCGATGATCGCGACGTACGGGACCATCAAGGCCAAGCAGGCGCTGAAAGACGCGGCCCGCGTGCTCGGCAAGCCCTTCGCGGTGGGGGAGCAGCTAACCAAGGCCTACCCCGAGGCGATCATGGGCAAGGACATGCCGCTCGTGGGTATCACCGACTCCAAGCATGCTCGGCACCACGAAGGCCAAGACTTCCGTGCCCTGTTGGAAGCCGATCCCGAGGCGCAGCAGGTGTTTGAACTCGCACAGGGACTTGAGGGGCTGAAACGGCAATGGGGTGTTCACGCTGCCGGCGTGATCATGTCCAGCCACCCGCTGATTGACATCATCCCGATCATGCGCCGCGAGCAAGACGGCGCCGTCATTACGCAGTTCGACTACCCCACATGTGAAGGCCTGGGGTTGGTCAAGATGGACTTCTTGGGCCTGCGTAACCTCACGATCCTGGACGATGCGCTCTACAACATTGAGCACAACGGCAAGGACCCCTTGGTGCTCGAGGATCTCCCGCTGGAGGACCAGACCACCTTTGAACTCCTGGGGCGCGGTGACACCCTGGGAGTGTTCCAGCTCGATGGAACCGCGATGCGTCAGTTGCTTCGCCAAATGAAGCCGGACTCCTTTGAGGACATTTCCGCAGTTCTAGCTTTGTACCGCCCGGGGCCCATGGGAATGGAGTCCCACACCAAGTACGCGGAGCGCAAGAACGGTCGCCAGCAGATCGAGCCCATCCACCCGGAACTGGACGAGCCGCTCAAGGAAGTGCTCGGGATCACGTATGGCCTGATCGTGTACCAAGAGCAGGTGCAACGCATCGCGCAGATCGTCGCCGGTTACACCCTGGGTGCGGCAGACCTTCTGCGCCGTGCCATGGGTAAGAAAAAGAAGGAGATTCTCGACAAGGAGTTCGAGCCCTTCGAAGCTGGCATGAAGGCCAACGGGTACTCCGATGCCGCGATTAAGGCGCTGTGGGACACGCTGCTGCCCTTCGCCGACTACGCGTTTAACAAGGCGCACACCGCCGCCTATGGAGTGCTGTCGTTCTGGACGGCCTACCTCAAGGCTCACTATCCGACCGAGTTCATGGCCGCCCTGCTCACCTCAGTGGGAACGGATAAGGACAAGTCCGCACTGTACTTGGCGGAGTGCCGACGCATGGGCATCACGGTCTTGCCGCCAGACGTCAACGAGTCCATCGCATTCTTCTCCGCAGTCGGTAAGGACGTGCGCTTTGGGTTGTCGGCAGTGCGCAATGTGGGCACCAACGTGGTCGAGGGAATCATCAAGGCGCGCACAGAGAAGGGTGCCTTTACTTCGTTCCAGGACTTCTTGGACAAGGTCCCCGCAACCGTGTGTAACAAGCGCACCATCGACTCACTGATCAAAGCTGGGGCATTCGACTCGCTGGGGCACACCCGCCGCTCGCTGAACGCCGTACACGAGCAGGCCATCGACTCTGTCGTGGGCGTCAAACGTCAGGAAGCCACCGGGCAGTTTGACCTGTTTGGGGGTGACGAAGATCTGGGCGGAGGTGTCACGGTCACTGTTCCTGACCTCGAAGAGTGGGACAAGAAGACCAAACTCAACCTTGAGCGCGACATGTTGGGCCTGTACGTGTCCGACCATCCGCTGTCGGGCCTCGACCATGTCATCCGTTCAGAGGCTTCGCACCAGATCCTGAATGCCACACCCTCCAATGGCTTGTCCGACGGTGGCCAGGCGTCCTTCGCAGGTCTGGTGACCCGAGTGGACCGTCGAGTCGCGAAGTCCGGCAACGCCTACGCCATCGTGACCCTCGAGGACATGTCAGGCGAGACGGAAATCTCGTTCTTTGGAAAGACCTACGAGACCTATGCGCGCGATCTCACCGATGACTCCGTCTTGGCTATCAAAGTCCGTGCTCGAGAACGTGGCGATGGCGGCTTGCAGTTCTCTGCCGTCGAGGTTCGCGTTCCGAACCTGCAGGTCCAGGACACGTCACCGGTCGTGATCACCCTGCCCGCGGCACGCGTGAACCCGGCATTGGTGGGGGAGTTGAAGAACATCCTTGCCGCGCATCCAGGGAACTTGGAGGTCCGCATGGTGTTGACCGGCCCAGGTGACTCGTTGACGATGCGCCTGGGAGACGAGTTCCGAGTGTCGCGTTCTTCTGCGCTGTACGGGGACTTGAAAGCTGCGTTCGGTCCTAGCTGCCTCGCGACCTAGTACCCCTCCCGCCTGGCCGTGAATACACGGCGGGATCTGAGCGCCCACACGCTCCTGGCCGTCGGAACTCAGCGACGCCTCCGCCGAGGGGGACGCACGCGCGGCACTAGTACAGGCTGAGCCCGCCATCTGATTTCAGTACCTGCCCTACCATCCAGGTGCCCTCGTCGGACACGAGCCACGCGATGAGGTTCGCGGGATCTGCGGGTTCACCGAAGCGTCCAAACGGTGTGCGCTGTCGCCACTCATCGATAGGGCCCAGGTCGCGGTCAGTCGAGTCGGAGTCGAGGTAGCCGGTGTTGACGGGTCCGGGATTGATGGTGTTGAGGATGATGCCCAACTCGAGGAGCTCAGCCGCGACGGTGGCTGTCACGCCGGACAGTGCCGCCTTGGACGCCGCGTAAGCCACCTCCCCGGGCATGGCTCCGTCCCCTTGGCCAGACGTCATCCAGATCACGCGTCCCGTCGGACCCGGCAGGGGGCCGCGCTTGCCACGGTCTCCCGGCCGAGCGCTTCCCGGTTGCCCACCGTGCAGAGTCGCGAATGCACTGGTCATCAGCAAGGTGGCGCGCGTGTTGGTCTCCCACATGGCGCTGAGCCGTTCCGCGGTCATGTCATGGATAGAGCCGTCGTCGCCGCTCTTGGCCTGGTTGCACACCAGAATCTCAAGCGACCCCGTCGCGCTCGCGGCTTCGGTGACGAGCCGTGCGGGCGCGTCTCCGTCGCGCAGGTCCACGCCAATGTCGTGGACGGTCGCACCGGCCGTGCGAAGATCGCTCAACTCGGAGACAAGGGCGTCGATGTCGTCGCCACCCCACGGTTGGGCGGTGTCGTGGGCTCGGTGGTGCTGGATGACAACTGATGCGCCGTCACGGAGAAGTCGCGACGCTACAGCGAACCCAATGCCGCGACGCCGCGAGACACCTGTGACGAGAGCGGTCTGTCCGGCGAGAGGTAGGCGAGGCATCGGTCTCCTAGGCGAGCGGTAGGCGCTGGCAGGCACGCCAGCGGACGGACCCACACTATCCGCCCACCCTGCCCTCCGCCTGGCCGTACATACGCGGCGGGATTTGAGCGTCCACGCTCTCCTGGCCGTTAGTTTTCGGCGTGGGGAGGGCCGATGCTCGGGTCGCGCCATCACATGCGCTGCCCCTAGTCTCAGGTCATGAATCCCGTGGGGTGGCAACGTGTCGAGGCGGCGGCAGGGGCGGTGGTCGCGTTGGGCGCGGCATTCGTGCTCGACGGCTGGTGGTGGCCGCTTGCACTATTCCTGGTCTTTGATCTGAGCGCGATTGGCTATGCCGTAAACCCGCGGGTGGGCGCGACGCTGTACAACGCGGGTCACTCACTGATTGGTCCCGCCGCTGCAGGTGCGTGGGCGCTCGCGAGTTGGGGATTCGGGGTGCCCGGCGGCCGGGTCGCAGCGTTGATCGCGGTGTCGTGGCTGTTCCACGTTGGAGTGGACCGCGCGCTCGGCTACGGGTTCAAAGAGTCGGACGACTTCAAGCACACGCACCTGGGGTGGATTGGTGGCGCGCGAGCCGCGCACACCACCAAGGACTGACGGCCACGACGCCCGGGGTCCCAAGAACCCGCCGTGTATGTGCGGCCAGGGGGGGGGAAGTGGGAGCGGGCCACTAGACTCGCGAGTGTGTTGAGCCAAATCGATCTGCGTGACCAGAACTTGAGCGCTCGTGAACTGCGCAGCATCGTCCCCCGTGGCGATGTCGACGTGACTGAAGCCCTCAAAGTCGTTGAGCCCATTCTCGAGGACGTGCGTACGCGAGGGACGGAAGCCCTCGTGGAGTATGCGGCCCGCTTCGACGGTGTCGAACTCGATCATGTGCGCGTTCCTGCCGCCCACATCGAGGCCGCGCTCGCGACCCAGGACACAGAGGTGTTGGAGGCGCTGACCGAGGCGATCACGCGAGTGAGGGCCTTCCACGAAGCCACTGTTCCGCCTGCTACGGAAATTGAGGTTGCGCCCGGAGCCAGGCTCGCGCAGCGCTGGGTCCCCGTCGGTCGCGTGGGTCTGTACGTCCCTGGCGGGCTTGCCGTGTATCCCAGCTCCGTCGTGATGAATGTGGTGGCTGCGCAGGCTGCTGGTGTGCAGGAGATTGCCGTGACGACTCCGCCGCAAAAGGAGTTCGGAGGTCAGCCACACCCCACGATCTTGGCCGCATGTGCACTCCTGGGGGTGACCGAGGTGTACGCCGCCGGCGGCGCGCAATCCATCGGCATGCTTGCGTACGGCGTGGATGGGCTGTGCGATCCGGTCGACATCATCACTGGTCCCGGCAACGTGTATGTCGCCGCCTCTAAGCGAGCGGTCAACGGTGTGGTGGGTATCGATGCTGAGGCGGGGCCAACAGAGATCGCGATCATCGCGGACTCGTCGGCGAACGCTGAGTTCATCGCGGCGGACCTGTTGAGCCAGGCGGAACACGACCCCATGGCGGGCTCTGTGCTCATTACAGACGACCCTGACTTGGCTGAACGAGTGGAAGTGGCGCTACTGCGCCGGATGGATGCCACCAAGCACCTGGCCCGCACCAAAGAGGCACTTTCCGGGAAGCAGAGTGCCGTGATCCTGACCTCGAACATCGAGCAGTCGGTGGCGGTTGCCGATGCGTATGGCGCGGAGCACCTGGAGATTCACACTCGGGAAGCCGATGCCGTGGCGGCGCGGATCACCAGTGCCGGGGCGGTCTTCATCGGTGAGCACAGTCCGGTCCCGTTGGGCGACTACTTGGCGGGCTCCAATCACGTCTTGCCAACCGGCGGAACCGCGCGTTTTGCGAGTGGGTTGAACACCACCAGCTTCCTGAAGGCCATCCAGTACATCCGTTATGACGCCGATGCCTTGGCATCGGTGGGGGACAAGGTCGTCACCTTGGCGAATGCGGAGAACCTTCCTGCGCATGGCGAAGCGATCCAGGCTCGGCTGGACGGTCCTTCTTGAGCGGTGAGCGTTAGCGCACCCCAAGGACAAACGGCCGCACCTCGGTGGCGCCTGCCTGAGTCAGGAGTCGCGCGGCCACGGTGAGGGTCCACCCGGAGTCGGTGTAGTCATCAACGAGGAGGACGGCGCGTCCGTCGACCTGCGTCGCTGCGTCCTGGTCTGCCACCAGACGGTGCGCCACCCCAGCGAGACGTTGGGCTGAGTTCACGTCGTGTCGTGCTGGTTCGTGCAGTTCTGGGCGCGGAGTGATCCACCCGGAGAACGGCAGTTGGAGGTAGCGTGCCAGGCCTGGTGCCAGGTGCTGCAACAGTTGGGGACGGGTGGTCGACACTACTCCCACCACTGCATCGACTGCGAGGGTTCGCGTGAGCCCTTGGGAGCCCCACAGGTCGTCCCACTCGTCCAGCACGCGGGTCGCGGCGCCGCGTAGCGGCAGAGGGGTCTCGCCGTCGATGTAGCGGCCGTCGGCGTCGCGTGACTCGAACAACTCACGTAGCGCACCTGACCATCCCAAGCCGTCGAGTCGGGCGACTGCTCGTCCAGGCTTGGCCTGATCGGCTGCGGGTATCCGGCCTTTGAGTGAGACGCCTAGACGGTCCACTCCGGTGGGCCACTGCCTGCGCGGCACGATCTCGACACCCACCCGGTCGAGTTCGTCGCGAGTAGCGGTGACGGCCTCAGAGGCAGGTGCAGGGGGAAGCGTGAGCCCGTTGCAGTTGTCGCAGCGACCACATGCCCACTGGGCGGTGAGTTCAGGGTCGTCAAGTTCTTGGCGTAGGAAGGCCATGCGGCACGTCGTGAGGGACTGGTAGTCGAGCATCGTCTGTTGCTCGTCGGCACGTGCGCGTGCGACCCGCGCATACCGCTCCGTGTCGTAGTGCCAGGCCTTGCCTGTCGCGATCCATCCTCCGGTGACCCGGCGGACCACTCCGTCGACGTCCAGCACCTTCAGCATCGCTTCTAGCCGCCCGCGACGCAGGTCCACGGCTGTCTCGAGTGCGGCCACGGAGGTGGGCCGGTCTGTGGCGAGCGCGTTGAGGGTTGTCCGCACTTGGTCCTCGGGTGGGAAGGCCTGGCTGCCAAACCAGTCCCAGATTGCTTGGTCTTCGGTGCCTGGTAGGAGTGCGACGACTGCGCGGTCGACGCCGCGTCCGGCACGTCCCACTTGTTGGTAGTAGGCGATCGGCGATGACGGCGCGCCTACGTGGACCACGAAGGCGAGGTCGGGTTTGTCGAAACCCATGCCGAGGGCCGAGGTCGCGATGAGCGCGGTCACGCGGTTGTGTTTGAGGTCGTCCTCAAGCGCTTCCCGTTCGGTGGGATCGGTCTTGCCCGTGTAGGCAGCCACCTTGAGTCCTGCTCTTCTTAGCTGTGCCGCGACTTCCTCGGCTTGCGACACGGTGAGGCAGTAAACGATTCCAGAGCCGCCTAACTGCGGGAGGGAGCTCGCCAACCATGCGACCCGTGCAGCAGGGTCGGGCAGCGACAGCACGCCCAGGTGGAGCGACTCGCGATCGAGTTCGCCCCGCAAAACCAACACCTCGCTGGGACCGTCGGCAGTTCCTGATCCGGCCGGATGGCGGGACACGCTCAGTTGCTCGGCGACGTCTGCGGTGACCCTGGAGTTAGCGGTAGCGGTCGTGGCCAAGACGGGGATACCAGCAGGCAGGTCTTCCAGCAGGGTGCGAATGCGCCGGTAGTCCGGACGGAAGTCGTGCCCCCAGTCGGAAATGCAATGTGCTTCGTCCACGACGACCAGGCCCGCATCGGCCGCCAACTTTGGAAGCACATCGTCGCGGAAGCTGGGATTATTGAGCCGCTCGGGAGAGCACAACAGCACATCGATCTCGCCGCGAGCGATGGCCGCGTGGACCTCGTCCCATTCCGTGACGTTTGCGGAGTTCACCGTTGCGGCTCGCACTCCGGCTCTCGTGGCCGCGGCGATCTGATCTCGCATCAGCGCTAGGAGTGGGGAGATGATGACGGTCGGCCCTGATCCTCGAGCCCTGAGGAGTGCGGTTGCGACAAAGTAGACCGCCGACTTTCCCCAGCCGGTCCGCTGCACCACGAGAGCCCGCGAGTGGCGCACCACCAGCGCCTCAATGGCACGCCACTGGTCGTCACGTAGCTGCGCATCGTCCCGTCCCACGAGCCTCCGGAGCGCACCCTCAGCCTCCGCACGCAAGGTGGCCGATGCTGCGGCGGCAGTCCCGAGGTCAGATGAGGTCTCTGTCATGGCCACCACCGTAGGCGCTAGCTCCGACACGGCCCACTAGACTTCCAGCCATGACCTTGCCCTTGCGCCCCGATCTTGCGGGACTCGAGCCCTATGGCGCGCCACAACTCACCGTGGCAGCCCGGCTGAACGTCAACGAGAACCCATACTCGCCGCCCCCGGTGGTGGTCGACGCCATCAGTCAGGCTGTGCGCAAAGCGGCGGAAGGGCTCAACCGATACCCCGACCGCGACTTCACCCTGTTGCGTCAAGACCTCGCAACGTACCTGGCGGCGGAAAGCCACGTTGACTTCGTCGAGCCGCGGAACATCTGGGCAGCGAACGGGTCCAATGAAGTCATGCTGCACTTGCACCAGGCCTTTGGCGGGCCAGGGCGCGCGATCATGAGCTTCGCCCCCACGTACTCGATGTACCCGGAGTATGCGCGTGACTCGCTCACCGAGTACATCGCGGTGCCTCGCAACGAAGACTTCAGCATTGACATCGAGGCCGCCACCGCGCAGATTCGCGCACAGCAGCCCAGCCTCGTCATCGTCGCTAGCCCCAACAACCCCACTGGGACAGCGCTCACTCTCGATGAGGTACGTGCGTTGTACGCCGCGACAGAAGACGTCGACGGCGGATGCGTGCTGGTCATTGACGAGGCCTACGCGGAGTTCCGGCGCCGAGGCGTGCCTAGTGCCGCAAGCATCATTCCCAACCACCCCAACCTCGCGGTGAGCCGCACCATGTCGAAGGCATTCGCGCTCGCGGGCGGCCGCTTGGGCTACCTGGTGGCGCATGAAGCGGTGATCGACGCACTGCGCGTCGTCCGCCTGCCGTACCACCTCAGTGATGTCACGCAAGCGGTTGCGCGGGCCGCACTCGCGCATCACCGCGAGCTGCAGGCCCAAGTTGATGAGATTCGCGCCGAGCGTGACGACACCGTCGAGTGGCTCCGTGAGCAGGGCTATACGGTCGCTGACACTGATGCGAACTTCGCACTGTTCGGGCCGTTTGAAGACCGTGAGAAGGTATTTGAGGGCTTGTTGGCGCGCGGTGTTCTGATCCGCGTCACGGGTCCCGAAGGATGGTTGCGGGTGTCGATCGGCACCGCAACGGAGATGGCGCTGTTCCGCAGCGCATTGATGGAGGTCACTGCATGAGCGACGCTGCACCCGGAACCCGGACGGGCCGTATCGAACGCAAGACAAGCGAGTCTGAGGTCCTGGTGGAACTGGACCTGGACGGCGAGGGTCGGACGGATATCGATACCGGTGTGCCGTTCTATGACCACATGCTCACGGCGCTCGGTAAGCACTCGCTGATGAACCTCACCGTGCATGCGAAGGGTGACGTTCACATCGACTCGCACCACACGGTCGAGGACGTGGCGATCTGCATCGGCGAGGCGCTGAAGCAGGCCTTGGGTGACAAGGTGGGAATCTCGCGCTTTGGTGATGCTTTGGTGCCGCTCGATGAAGCGCTCGCGCAGTGTGTTGTTGATGTCTCGGGCCGTCCGTACTGTGTGCACGTTGGCGAACCTGTGGGCCAGGCCACGCACCTGATCGGTGGCAACTATGCGGGCTCGCTGACCGGACACGCTCTGGAGTCGATTGCTCACCACGCGGGCATCTGCGTTCACATGCGAGTGCTCGCGGGCCGCGACCCGCATCACATTGTCGAAGCACAGTTCAAGGCCCTCGCACGCGCGTTGCGTTTTGCGGTGACGGCCGATGCTCGGGTCAAGGGCATTCCGTCGACTAAGGGTGCGCTGTGAGTCAGTCCGGTGACGATCTCCCCGAGGGTGTTGAGATTCCCGACGACCTGTCTTCCCTCGAGGACGCGAAACCTGTGGGGGAGTCGGGGCGCCACGTTGAGGAATCGGTGGCTGCGGTTTTCACTCCCATCGCGAACGGCCGCCTGCTTGCCGCGGTCTGCTCACTGAACGATGTCCAAGGGCGTTGTATTGAGACGTCTGCTGGCGCTTTTGTCATGCTGGACGAGGCGACTGTCGAGAAGTCCGCACACGCCGCACGTGTGTTGTCCGCGTTTGTGAAGTCGCAGCCGGTGCTGCAAATGGATCGCCGTGCCGGACAGATCACGATTCGGCGCTGGATGGCGGGGGAGGACGCCGGGAAGGTTGCTCCGGGTCTCGCGCTCAACAACGCACCCGGGGTCCTGGAAACGCTGATGACCGGGGTGCAAACGGTCGATGAGATCGCTATGACCCACCCGGGCAAGGTTTTTGAAGCGCGCATGGGCAAGATGGAGGCCTTCAAGGAGTTGCGCCGTGCCGCCAAGGACGCTAAGAAGCGTTACAAGGCGATGGAGAAGAACAAGCGCGAATCGGACCCGAATCCTGACGGTTCCGGCGACGACTGAACCCGTGTCTTCGACCCCACTAGACTGACTCGCGTGAGTTCCCCGCTTGTTACTGTCCTGGATTACGGCTTCGGCAATGTGCGTTCCGCTGTACGCGCGCTCGAACATGTGGGCGCCCGTGTGGTGCTGACTGACGACCGAGTCATTGCAGAGAACTCCGACGGGTTGGTGGTGCCTGGCGTGGGCGCCTTTGAAGCCGTCATGCAGGGTTTGAAGCAGGTGCGTGGTGACCAGATTGTGGGTCGCCGCCTCGCGGGAGGACGCCCCGTTCTGGGTATTTGCGTGGGGCACCAGGTGATGTTCGAGCGTGGTGTTGAACACGGCGTCGAAGCTGAAGGTTTGGATCAGTGGCCCGGTGTCGTGGAGCGGCTCCGCAGCCCTGTGGTCCCGAACATGGGCTGGGCACCGGTGGAGGTTCCGCAAGGTTCCGCACTGTTCGCTGGTATCGAGGACGAGCGTTTCTACTTCGTTCACTCCTATGCCGCGCGTGAGTTTCCGCTCGGCACCACCGAGGACACGGGACGTTTCGCTGCGCCGCTCGTCACATGGTCAGAGGCGGGGAGACAGGGGGAGTCCGACCGCTTTGTCGCGGCGGTCGAGAATGGCGCCCTGATGGCGACCCAGTTCCACCCGGAGAAGTCGGGTGAGGCTGGCCTGCAGCTGTTGAGGAACTGGATCGCCACCCTGGGCTAGAGCCCTATTGCTGTGGCGACGGGGCAGCGCATCCGTCGCTACACCCGTCCGCGTTGAGCTCTCCGTGGAGCAGTGCGCCGGAGGTGGCGCAGCATCCGTCGCCGTGCCACGCCTCGCGGCCCTCCTTGATGGCGAAGCCGGCGATGAAGAGGGCGGCGAGCGGGTCAGCCCACCACCAGCCAAGGGTGGAGTTCAGTACCAGTCCGACGAGAAGTGCGGCCGATAGGTATGAGCACAGGATAAGTTGGCGTGAGTCCGCGATGGCGGTTGACGATCCCAGTTCCTTGCCAGTGCGGCGCTCCCACCAGGCGACGGCTGGCATGAGGGTCAGTGACACGGCTGCGAGCACGATGCCGACGGTGGACGTCTCGGGAGGCGCGCCAAAGACCAGGCTGCGGAGAGCATCGGCCGTCACGACTGCAGCGAGCGAGAAGAACGCCACCGCGATCATCCTCATGGTCAGGTGTTCTCGCTTCGTGGGGTCGGGCGCGGAAAACTGCCAGGCGACCGCGGCGGCCGACATCACTTCGACGACCGAATCGAGTCCAAAGCCGATCAGTGCGCTGGACGACGCGACAGCGCCTGCGCTGAGTGCGATGGCAGCTTCGGCGGTGTTGTAGACGATCGTGGCGCCGACGAGCCAGCGGATGCGTCGGCGCAGCACAGCAGAGCGGGCGGGGGAGAGCGTGGCGGTAGCCATCAGCAGGTGCATTCCTTGTTGTCGCAGCAGTCGGGGTCAAGAGAGAGTGCGAGCGTCAGCATGGCGTCCAAGGCGCGCCCCACATCCTCGTGTGCGAGGTGGTAGTGGGCGTGTCTGCCCGTCCTGTCGACGGTCACCAGCCCGCAGCCGCGCAAGGTCGACAGGTGGTTGGACATCTTCTGGCGGCTTACCTCGAGCACCTCAGCGAGGTCGGCCGGGCACTGAGCGCCGTCGCGTAGCGCGAGCAGAATTGCGCTACGGGTGGGGTCCGACATGGCGTGGCCCAAGTGCGCGAGCGCCGCTGTATGGGTGGGCGTAGCGCTCAGGGCGATGTGCTCGGTGTCCGTGTCGCCCGTAGTCGTGGGAGTGGTCATGGCCGCCACATTAGTACAGGATTCTATGAACTGTCCAGAAAATGCTGAATCAAATACCAGGTCAGTGCGATGCCCCCCTGCTCAGCGCTGATGCCAGAGGCGAGCGGGGAGCGAGGGTAGCGGTAGCCTTGGAGCCGCATCGGCCCTGTGCCCCACAGGTGACCTACGGAAGATACTCCTGAGAAAGCGAGATCATGACCGCGACCAACCGCCTTGAACTGCTCCCTGCTGTTGACGTTGCTGACGGCCAGGCCGTCCGCCTTACGCAGGGAGAAGCCGGTTCTGAGACCAGCTATGGCGACCCGCTCGCGGCTGCCCAGGACTGGGTCAACGGCGGCGCTGAGTGGATCCACCTCGTTGACCTTGACGCGGCTTTTGGACGCGGCGAGAACGCAGCCCTGCTTGAACGCGTCGTCAAGAGCGTGGACATCAAGGTCGAGATGAGCGGTGGCATCCGTGACGACGAGTCCCTCGAACGTGCACTCGCCACCGGCTGCGCTCGGGTGAACATCGGCACCGCTGCGCTCGAAAACCCCGAGTGGACTGCGGCAGCGATCGCGAAGCACGGTGACCGGGTTGCCGTCGGCCTTGACGTGCGCGGCACCACGTTGTCCGGCCGTGGTTGGACTCGCGACGGCGGAGACCTGTGGGATGTTCTCGCACGGCTCGACTCTGAAGGCTGCGCGCGCTACGTGGTCACGGATGTCAAGAAGGACGGCATGCTCACCGGACCGAACGTCGAGTTGCTTCGCCAAGTATGCGAAGCCACTGATCGCCCGGTCGTCGCCTCAGGTGGAATCTCCAGCCTGGACGACATCGCCGCACTACGGGAACTCATCGATGTGGGCGTTGAAGGTGCCATCGTGGGTAAAGCGCTGTACAACGGCAACTTCACCCTGCCGCAGGCCCTCGACATCGCCGGTCGCCCGTAGCCTCGACGGCGTCAGTTCAGGGCTCTTTCCCGGCTTCGCGGCCGTGCGTCGGCGACCTCGCGTAGCATCATGTCTATGAGCGAGGGCGAGCACTCGAAAGAGATTCCGGAGTCGATCTTTGCGGACGATGACGGCACCGCGGACGCGCATTTGGCGCAGTCGCTGATCCGGCACTCGCACGGGCATGCCCACCTCACAGAAGTGGTCGATGCCCTTGCGTACGCACGGGTTCTCATTCCCGTTGTTGCCAAGGGCGAGCAGCGATTTGTGGGCAGTCACGGACTCGAACAAGATGCTGTGGCATCGACGGGTGTCGTGGCGGTACAAATGCCTGATGGCAGAGCGGCCCTCCCGGTGTTCACCGACGTCGAGGCGATGAAGCAATGGAACGCTCATGCCCGTCCTATCCCTGCCGAGGGGCCACGGGCTGCGCTTGCCGCCGTGGCGGAAGGGTGGTCCTCACTGGTCCTCAACCCAGGGATGGAGACGATCCTCGTTCCGCGTCCCGCCGTCTGGGCTCTGGGACAGGGCGAGCCATGGCGACCTGCGGTGGATGATGGCACCGTGCATGAGGACATTGCGACCGCAGTGACTGAGGCTGTCAGCGTCGATGAGGCGCTCGTCCGCGTGAGCGTTCGTCCTGGTGATGGTGCGGAGATCGCGGTGGTGTTGGCCCTGGTCCCGGGACTCACACGGCCCGAGGTCGACGCGGTACTGGAGAGAGTCCAACGAGAACTCGCGCAGTCAGATGTGATTGCGCAACGAGTAGACAGCCTCGAAGTGAAGTTGACGCAGGCTTAGAAGACAGCGCGGTTGTCCGCTAGCAGCCGGTTGATTCAGGAACCAGAAGGCTCGGCTGTGCCAGCAAACTGTTCAGCGTGGAGACCGGCACAATAAAGCTCTGGTCCGCGTCGTTCTTGGCATAGACGACCCCCACGACTTCACCGTCGGCATTCAATACTGGTGACCCACTGGAACCGGGCTCCACCACTGCAGTAGTAGCGAGGACCGTGCCCACGGCGCCCCCAATGGGATCATCCGCTGGGCCCAGGATCACCCCGGCCGTGGTGGTGAGGCGACCCCCATTGGGGTATCCCACCACCGTGATGGCGTCACCTTCGACGGGGTCTTCCTCCGCGCGGACGGCAAATGCGCCGCCCAGGGACGCTGCCGTCGTGATGATGGCGATGTCTGCCACCGTCGTGACGGAGGCTGCTTCGACGTCGATGAGTCGCCCGTCGTGGGTCGACACCTGCAGGTTCTTTGCGTGATCCACGACATGCCTGTTCGTGACCAGCGTGAATGCGTCAAGTGCAAACCCCGTGCCGGTAGACACCCCCCGACATTCGATGTTGCGCACCCGCACCGTCATCCGCTGTGCGGCGTTGAATCCGTCCGGGGACAACGCCGCAGTATTGGTGTCGGGGTCCACCGTTGCTTCGGGAACCCAATCCGTGGGCAACGCCTCTGGCGCGGCCGGGAGCACAGCACAGCCGGATAGCGCGAGAACGGCGGCGAGACTGGCGGCAATCAGACGACGATTCATGGGGTGAACGCGTTCTGGAAGTTCTGAGTGGCGGTGTCCGCAGCGGCGCAGAGCTCCACCACACCGTCGGCATAGTCTTGCACTTGGTCCGCGTCGTACTCGTCCTCGGGGGCAGAGACGTACTCCACGAGGTTCTCAAGCCCGTCGATGCAACTGTTCAGCGACGCGGTGGCAGCCTGGCCCAGACTGAGTTGGTTCCCTTGTTGCTCGACGATCTGTTGGTTCCAAGCGTCGTTGTCGAGCGCATCGGCCTTCTCCGCGGACACATCGAGAAGCCTGGAGTTTGAAGCCGACAGTTGCTCTGACAGCAGCGCAACCTCGTTCTCCTTCTGCGTGACGATGAGCTGCTCCGCAGCGATCTGCTCGCCCAGGTCGTAGTTGGCTTGAGTGAGTTGATCTGAGTAGTCCTGCCACTCGCCGTTGACGGTCCACAGCCGCCAGCCCAAATACACGGAACCCGCGAGGAGAAGGAACAACACGATCGTGGTGACAATCCACGGGGTGCGACTCTTGGGAGGATAGATAGGTCTGATGACGGGAACCGCACCCGTGACAGGCATCGCGTCGCCCACGATGGGGATGGCGCCCGTTGCACGTACGCCTTGGATAGTGGGCGCAGTGATGGGGGCGATCTCCGCAGTGTCATCCGCGTCGGCATCATCCGCACGGGTGTCATCCGCGTCGAGCCCGTCTGCTTCGTCGGCGTCATCGGTATCCACGCCAGTAAAGACGGATGGCTGTGATGTTTCGTTGGGATCCGAGGATCCGCTCACGTGGTCTGTGGGAGTGGGGGGATCAGCCGAATCATCTGCGCCAGCGCTGTCCTCGCTTGAGCCCGCGCCCTCAACTCGCGCATCGCGCTCTTCGGCTGCTGTCTCCTCAGCGGGGTCGGTGACGTCGACGCCCGTGGCGTCTTCCGCATCGTCCTGGTGAGGAGTCTGACTCATCTAGCTCACTGCCCCCGTGTACTTCTCGCCCGGGCCCTCACCCGGTGCGTCCGGGAATACGGAAGCTTCCCGGAACGCCAACTGTACGCTCCGCAGACCGTCTCGCAGGGAGCGTGCATGGGTGTTGCCTAGATCGGGAGCGGCCGCGGTCACGAGGCCAGCGAGCGCGTTGATCAGCGCGCGTGCTTCATCCAAGTCCTTGTGCTCCTCACCCTCTTCAGCCAATCCACACCGCAAGGCGGCTGCGCTCAGTAGGTGAACGCTTACGGTGGTAATAAGTTCCGCGGCGCCTACTTCCGCAATATCGCGTGCGGCTGCGGCCGATGCGTCGGCGAGAGAGTCGGGGGAGGAGGTGGGCTGCGTCATCTGTTATCCTTGTGAGTCGACCGGTCGGGAACAAGTATCCCGGCGCGCAAGTGGAGTCCACCTCCCACCCTAGGTCCAGTTGTTGGGCCGGGGTCCCAGGTCACGGTGTGAACGTGCTTAATCGTACGGGTTCGCTGAGACTTGACGGTGGCCTTCGCTCGTGTTCGGGTGAGGGTCTTTTTTCTTGCCCGACGGCTACCGTGCAAACGTTCATCTTTGAAGGAGCCACCATCAACGAGCCCCGCATCAACGATCGCATCCGCGTTCCTGAGGTCCGCCTTGTCGGCCCCCAGGGCGAACAGGTCGGCATTGTCCGTATCGAGGATGCGCTCCGTCTGGCGCAGGAAGCCGAACTCGACCTGGTCGAGGTCGCTCCGAACTCGCGCCCGCCGGTCGTCAAGCTCATGGACTACGGAAAGTTCAAGTACGAGGCGGCCGTGAAGGCACGTGAGGCCCGGCGCAACCAGGCCAACACGGAAATCAAGGAGATGCGCTTCCGTCTCAAGATCGACGAGCATGACTATGAGACCAAGAAGGGCCACGTCATCCGCTTCCTCAAGGGCGGCGACAAGGTCAAGGTCACGATCATGTTCCGCGGTCGTGAGCAGTCGCGTCCTGAGATGGGCCGCCGCTTGCTGATGAAGCTGGCGGATGAACTTCAGGACTACGGAGTCGTCGAAAATGCACCCTCGCAGGAGGGGCGCAACATGTCGCTCGTCTTGGGCCCGCTGAAGAAGAAGGCGGAAGCCAAGGAAGAGCAGCGCCAGGCGCGTGAAGCGGCGAAGGCCGCGGCCGTCGCCGAGCGTGAAGAGCGTGCGGCCACTAAGGCCGCCAAGAAGTCGTCCGGCGAGTAGTCGGTTTAAGACGCGTCCGACGCCCACACCAGCGGCGGAGGACCTGATGTCAAGGAAGGGCAGTCATGCCGAAGAACAAGACCCACTCGGGCGCCAAGAAGCGCTTCAAGCTCACTGGCACCGGCAAGGTGAAGCACGCTCACGCCATGAACGTGCACAAGTTCGAGGAGAAGACCTCCTCGCGTAAGCGCCGCGTCGCCGGTGCGGCGATCCTGTCGGACGCCGACTCGAAGAAGATCAAGAAGCTGCTGGGCGAGTAACGCCCGTTTAACGCAAGGAGTAAGACATGGCACGCGTCAAGCGGGCAGTAAACGCCCAGAAGAAGCGCCGCAGCACCCTCGAGCGGGCCGCTGGTTACCGCGGTCAGCGCTCGCGCCTTTACCGCAAGGCTAAGGAGCAGGTCACCCACTCTATGGTGTACGCCTACGGCGACCGCCGTAAGCGCAAGGGTGACTTCCGCAAGCTGTGGATCCAGCGCATCAACGCCGCAGCTCGCGCGAACGGCATGACCTACAACCGCTTTATCCAGGGCCTGAAGGCTGCTGAGATTGAGGTTGACCGTCGCATGCTGGCTGAACTCGCTGTGAACGACGAGGCTGCATTCGCCGCCCTCGTGGAGACCGCCAAGAAGGCGCTCCCCGCGGACGTGAACGCGCCCGCCGCGTAAGCGATACAGGTATGACAGGACGCCCCGCAGGAACGTACGACCTCCAGCTCTCCTTGACTAACGTCAAGGCGGAGCGCGTGAAGAAGGTCGCCGCTCTTGCGGGGCGTTCTGCGCGTTCCCGGGCAGGCGCATTGTTGGTGGAAGGGCCGCAGTCAGTGCGTGAAGCGGTGCACTACGCCGTGGAACGTGTGCGGGACCTCTACGTCACTGAGGCTGCCCTGGACCGCTATCGTGACGTAGCCGAAGCCGCACTTGCCGCAGATCGCTACGTTCACGTGGGCACCCCTGAGGTGCTGGACGCCATGAGTTCTGATGCTCAGGGCATCGTGGCGGTGATGGACGACTCGGGCGTTTCGCTCGACGATGTGATCGCTGCCAAGCCGCGCCTTGTTGCGGTGTTGAGCAACGTGAGAGACCCCGGCAATGCGGGCACGGTCATCCGTGCCGCTGATGCTGCGGGTGCCGATGCCGTGGTGCTCGCTGGCCAATGCGTTGACATCTCAAACCCCAAGGTGGTGCGAGCTACCGCAGGAAGCCTGTTCCACCTGCCAGTGGTCCGTTCCTTGCCTTTCGAGGATGCTCTGGGTGCACTGTCTCAGGCTGGCCTGCAGGTGTGGGCGGCTGACGGTTCCGGTGAGGCGACGTTGGGAGACGGCGCTGCTGACGCTTCGGCGATGTCTGCTCCGACAGCGTGGGTCTTCGGCAATGAGGCCTGGGGCTTTAGCGAAGATGAGTTGTCGCTCGTGGACTCGGTGGTGCGGATCCCCATCTATGGACGTGCTGAGAGCTTGAATCTCGCGACTGCCGCCAGTGTCTGCCTGTACGCCTCGGCCCAGGCGCAGCACCACTCCGAGAGGGACTAAAGTCCCACTGCGGTGGCGCTGGGCGTGTGACGAACCGCGCATTGTGATAACGCTCACACCCCAACTGTGACCGCCTGGTAGGTTTCTCTGCCTAACGTGGAATGTGGCACACCGATGGGTCGAAATGTTCCCCGCTTCTGGGCGGGGCTTTCGTGTTGCCCTCGTAGTGGTCTTGGTGATCCTGGGGATCCTGGTCACGTCCGTTGCCGCAGGCGCTGTAGTCCTCAGCAAGTACACCGAGCGTGCGCAGTTGCAGACCCTGGAGTACGTAGGTGAGTTGACCGCGGAAAAGGTGCGTCACTTTGCTCACTCTGGGCAGCACACTCTTGAATCCACCGTCGATCAGATCGAGGCGGCCGACCACGGCACCCCGGACGTGTTCACCCAAGTGGGCCGCACTCTGTACAGCCAGTTGTCCCAGACGCCGGAACTACAGTCGATCACAATTGCGTGGCGCGATGGGTCGTACTACAAGGTCTCGCGGATTCCTGGCTCGACAAAGTACTCGGTGACACACCATTGGGGGGACGAGGGAACGGTCGCGTACCACGCCACGTACAGCCAGTTCTGGAGTCTGATTTCCTCGAAGCGTTTTGTCTCGAGTTACGACGTCCTGGACGAAGAGTGGTACCGCATCGCCTCGTATCACACGCCGGTGGTGTGGCAGGAGCCGGAGATCAGCACAGATCTCGAGTCAACGGTGGTGATGGCGTCGCAGGCTGCACGGGATGACCTGCGCAACATCCTCGCGGTGGTCTCAGTCGAGGTCGACACTTCCCAGTTGTCCGAGGCGCTCGATGAGGTTCCGTATGGCGAAGGTGCGGAGGCCTACGTTGTTGCGAACGGGGGCGCGATCGTCGCCACCCAATCGGACTCGTCGTATGACCTCGACCAATGGATTGCTGATAACTCTGCCGTGGCATGCACGTCTGACCTAGGCATCACGATCGCGGACACCGCGCTTGAGTCGGGGGAGACACGCGCCACCATCAGCCCCGCGGGCGTCGTACTCGACGTTGGAGTCGATGAATCCACAGGCTTGCCATGGCAGATCCACATTGAGGCGTCACACAAAGCGGTATCGGACGGCCTTGACAGTGTCCAAAAGACGCTGGTGTGGCTTGCGATCGGCACGGTGGTCGCGGGTTCTGTTGCAGGCCTCTTGCTCTGGTTCATGCGTGGGCCGCTCGTGCGCCTTCAGAAGGCTGCGTCGACGGATCCACTGACAGGTCTGCCGAACCGTCGCAAGCTCGACGAACTCGCCAAGCCGATGCTGGCATTGGCTCACACGCGCGGCGCAGTGGTCGCGGGGGGAGTCCTCGACCTCGACAACTTCAAGTTGCTGAATGATGAATGCGGGCACGACTCTGGTGACGCTGCACTTGTCGCGGTGGGGAAGGCGCTCCAGGAAGGGACGCGTGCCACGGACGTGGTAGCCCGACTCGGCGGAGACGAGTTTGCGTTCCTGCTCGCTGTGGATTCGCCCGAGCAGGCCGTGGCAAGCGCCCAGCGTCTTCGCGAACGTTTGGTGGAGCGCATGCACAGGGACGTGCCGGGTTCGAGCATGGTGGGCGTGACCATCGGCTTGTCAGTCGATACTGCAGGTACTGACTCGGTTGAGGACTTGCTGCTCGCGGCGGATGAGATCCTGGTTGCAGGGAAGGCCCAGTGCAAAGGGTGTGTTCACGGTCCTGTGGCGCCTGCTGTGTCGTGAGTGATTCCACACGCCATCTGGCCTGGTGTCAGGCGTGATGTGCGTAGGGTGAAGTATGAGCATCAAGCGCAGGTGGCGGCTGACAAAGTCACGTGGGTACCTGCTTGCGCTTGTGCTGATCGCATCGATTGCGGTCGTCCAAGGCGCTGCCACGGTGTTCTTTGCGGTTGCTGCTGACCGCCAACTGGAACGCGCGGCGCAAGACACCTACTCGTATGTAGGGGACCTCACCCTTGAACGGGTCGCGCGCTATGCAGACCTGGCTGAGAGCGCAGTTGTCACGACAGCGCTGCAAATGACACGAGGCAGTGAAACCCCTGATGATGTCGAGCTGGTGGGAGCGATGTACCAGCGAATGCTTGCGCTCCCGGACGTGCGCGCCATGTATGTGGGCTGGCCCGATGGTCGCGTCGCTCTGATCCAACGGGACGGGGGCGGGTATCTGTCTCGCTACAGCTCTGAGCCAGGGGAAGTCACGTCTCAGCGGTTCGACGCGTTGCTGTCGCCGTTGACTGACCCGGAAGTGATCGAAACGGATTACGACCCTCGTACGCGGCCCTGGTATGAGGCTGGGATTGCAAGTCGCACGGTCGAGTGGACTGACCCCTACGTGGATTTCATTGGGCGTGATCCCTTAGTTTCTGTTGCGATCGCGGCACGCGAAACACCGAGTTCTGATCCCATCGCGGTGATCGGCGCAGACCTCAGTCTGGACACCTTGGGCGATGTGCTTGACGACCTGCCCGTAGGCGCGGGAGCGGAGGCCTTCGTACTGTCAGAGGACTCCCAACTGATCGCGGTTCCTTCCGAGTACACCGCCGCGATGATGGAGTGGGTGGTCGAGTCTGGTCAGACTCCCCATGCGGCTGACCTGGGGATTGATGTGGACCCACCGCCGCCAGGGCGGGACCAGACCCGCTTCACGGTGGACGGCGACCAACTGATCTTGGACCAGACTTTTCCCGCAGACGACAACGTGGATTGGTACATCCATATGGCATCCGACGACGCCGCGTTGTCCTCAGGACTGGGGGACACCCGCAATCAGTTGGCGTGGATTGCCGCGTACTCTCTGCTGGCAACGATCCTCGCGGCGGTCCTGGTGTGGCGAGTACGCCGGCCGCTCAAGCGGCTGCGCGAAAACGCGGTGCGCGATGATCTGACAGGTCTGGTGAAACGTTCGGAGTTCCGGGCGCGCGCGTCGCGCCTGATGGACCGGGCCTCCGAGCATGGCGACGCTGTCGTGATCACAGCGCTCGACCTGGACAACTTCAAAGCACTGAACGACACCGCAGGACACGAGGAAGGCGACAAAGCGCTCGTCGCCGCCGCAACTGCGATGCGTGCGTCGACGCGTGGCCGTGACGTTGCTTCACGGTTCGGAGGCGACGAGTTCGTGATGGCGCACAGTATCCGCCACCGCGACGACGCATGGGGACTGGTTGAACGTCTCCGGGATGCCGTGGAGTCCGCCGCGCGATCGGTATCACCGGCAGCGTCCTCGGTGGGGGTGACCGCGGGATTTGCGGTGATCGAGCCGGGCGAACGGGGCGAGTTAGAAGATTTGTTGACGCTGGCCGATGCTCGCTTGGTCGAGGGGAAACGCACCACCAAGGGTCGTGTGTACGGCGACGGTAGCGCAGCATCGGACCTGCACCAGGACCGTCACTCAGACGAAACATGACGTTGGTACCTTCTCAGCAGAAAGTAGGTAGCAATGACAAACGAACTCGCGGACCTCAGTCTTCCAGGCGCTCGCGGCACCACCCAGGTTCAAGGAGCACAAGGGATCTTCTACAAGGTGCTGCTCAACGGTGAGCCTGTGTCTCGCCGCAAGGGAGCATGGCCCATTCCTGCGAAGGGCGGCGAGACCGAACTCCGTGCGCGGGGCCTGCTTCCGGGCTTCCAGACCCTGTGGTGGAACGGCACGGAGGTCTACCGCTTTGGTGCCCACGCATCGGTCCTTGAGAAAGTGGTGATGTTCGCGCCGCTTCTTCTGACGCTGAGTCTGACCTTGGTCGGATTGTTCTTGGGCCTCGTGTTGTTCTTTGTCTCGGTACTGGTCGTGAAGAACGTCGCCATGCCCAAGCCGCTGCGGATCGCGCTGCCGCTGGTCAATACGGTCGCCGGAGGAGTCATCGTTGCGGTACTGGGTGGCCTCCTGGGGTGATGTGCCCGAGCGGTATGCTGGGCGTATGAGCATCAGCGACCGCCCCGCAGCCAATGCGCAGCGTGTTCGCATGGTGGGGGAGTCGGGAGCGCCGTTGCGCCCTGCACCTTCGCCCTTTATGTAGCCCGGAGAGACCCTCCGGGCTTCGCTTGTGGCCGGGCCCGCGTACGCGCCTGCCTGCGCCGGTAGACTTCCGCACGGAACCAGAACTCATCCTGGAAAGAAGCTATGACTGAGCTCTCACCCCTCGACGCAGCAGGCGTCGACGCGGCCGTGGAGGCCGCCCTCGTGGACATTGCCGCCGCGAGCACACTAGACGAACTGAAGGAAGCGCGTCTGGCTCACACCGGAGACAAGGCGCCCCTGACGTTGGCGAACCGCCTCATCGGGTCGGTCGAACCACAAGACAAAGCCACCGCGGGTAAGACCATGGGTGCGGCGCGTGGACGTCTCAACAAGGCGCTCCAGGCACGTCAAGAGGTCCTTGAAGCCGAACGTGACGCACGCGTGCTCGTCGAAGAGACCGTCGACGTCACCCTCCCCGTCAACCGTGCCCTCGTGGGTGCCCGGCATCCACTCGAGTCGATGCAGGAACGCATGTGCGACACGTTCGTCGCCATGGGGTGGGAAGTGGCCGAAGGTCCGGAGATGGAAGCGGAGTGGTTCAACTTCGACGCCCTCAACTTTGACCCCGATCACCCAGCGCGCGAGATGCAGGACACGTTCTTCATTGACCCGCCCGAGGCCGGCCTGCTGCTGCGCACGCACACCTCGCCCGTGCAGGTACGTGCCGCGCTGGAGCGCCGCGACGCACTCGTGAATGAGGGCCGCGGCATCTACGTGGTGTGTCCCGGAAAGACCTTCCGTACGGATGAGTTGGACGCCACGCACACACCGGTGTTCCACCAGATCGAGGGCCTCGCCGTCGACAAGGGCCTCACCATGGCGCACCTGAAGGGCACCTTGGACGCGTTCGCCCGGTCACTGTTCGGCCCCGAAGCCGTGACGCGACTGCGGCCATCGTTCTTCCCCTTCACCGAACCCAGCGCGGAAATGGACCTGCGCTGCTTCGTTTGCGGTGGTACGGACTCCGGTTGCCGGACCTGCTCAGGAACCGGCTGGATTGAGTGGGGCGGCTGCGGGATGACGCACCCCAATGTCTTGCGTGCCGCAGGCATTGATCCCGATGAGTACACGGCGTTCGCCTTCGGTATGGGCATTGAGCGCACGCTCATGTTCCGCCACGGTGTCAAGGACATGCGCGACATGGTTGAGGGCGACATTCGCTTCTCCCAGCAGTTCGGAATGGAGATCTAGACGTGCCCAAGATTCCACTCAAGTGGTTGCAAGAGTCCGTCGACCTGGTCGAGGGTCACACCGCTGACGATGTCGCTGCCGCGCTCGCCAAGGTTGGCCTGGAAGAAGAAGGCATCGAGGGCGGCGGCGTTTCGGGCCCGCTCGTTATTGGCCGCGTGATGACGCTCGTCAAGGAAGTTGCTTCCAACGGCAAGACGGTGAACTACTGCCGTGTTGACGTAGGGGAGCACAACGATCCTGCTGGCCCAGGGCACAAGCCTGACAACAAGGAGGAATACCCGGCCTCCAAGGGCATCGTGTGCGGTGCCCACAACTTCCACGAAGGCGACTTTGTGGTGTGCATCCTTCCCGGTGGAGTACTGCCAGGTGACTTCCACATCGGTGGACGCAAAACATACGGGCACTGGTCTGACGGCATGATCTGCTCGTCGAAGGAACTCGGACTAGGTGAGGACCACGACGGCATCATCGTGCTGGCGTCGCCGTCAGGCGAGTCCCAGGTCACGTTCCCCGATCTGGTGAGCGAAGCTGACCTGGTGCCCGGAGCATCGGCCATTTCCCTGTTGGGTCTGGACGAGTCCACCCTGGAAATCAACGTGACCCCAGACCGCGGCTACAGCTTCTCCGTGCGCGGTGTCGCACGTGAGTACAGCCACTCCACGGGCCAGGAGTTCCGGGACCCGGCTGACGTTGCGGTCACCGGAACTGCGGGCGATGGCTTCGCTGTGGCGATCGAGGACCAGGCACCTGTGCGTGACCGTGTGGGCTGCGACCGGTTTGTGGCGCGCCGACTGCGGGGCTTCGACGCCACTGCTGAGGCCCCTGCGTGGATGAAGCGACGCCTGGACCAGGCCGGCATGCGCCCCATCTCGCTGGCGGTGGATGTCACCAACTATGTGATGCTCGAACTGGGTCAGCCGCTGCACGCCTACGATCTGGGCACGCTGACGGAGCCGATCGTAGTCCGTCGCGCCAATGCCGGTGAGAAGCTCACCACCTTGGACGATGCGACGCGTGAGTTGTCGACAGAAGACCTGCTGATCACAGATTCCGTCGGTGGCCACGGTGCTCGTCCCATTGGCCTGGCCGGTGTGATGGGTGGCGCGGAGACTGAGGTCTCTGACTCGACCACCGACATCCTGTTGGAGGCCGCTCACTTTGACCCCATCACGATTGCGCGCACCGCACGCCGTCACAAGCTGGGCTCGGAAGCATCGCGTCGTTTCGAGCGTGGAGTCGACACGCGGTTGCAGGTCGCTGCAGTCGAGCGTGCTCTGGGGTTGATGCAGGAGTTCGGCGGCGGCGAGATCGAGGACGTGTACACGGATCTCGACACGGTTGTGGCGCCTCAGCCGATCGCGATGGATATCGCGTTCCCGTCCACGATTGTGGGCGTCGAGTACAGCCCAGATGAGGTTGTGGCAGCGCTCGAAGAGGTGGGCTGCGTGGTGGACCGCGACTACGAGTCGCTGCTGGTCACGCCGCCGACGTGGCGTCCCGACATCGAAACTCCCGTCAACTTGGTGGAAGAAGTGGCGCGTCTGCGCGGCTACGACAACCTGCCATCCGTGCTTCCGGTAGCGCCCCCGGGACGTGGCCTGACCCACGGGCAGCGAGTGCGCCGTGCGGTGGCGCGCACCCTTGCCGAATCAGGCATGACTGAGGTGCTCACATATCCGTTCATCGCGGAGTCCCGCCTCGATGAGTTGGGGATTCCGGACGTTGACCCCCGCCGCGACGTGGTGCGGTTGGCGAACCCGCTGTCTGCGGAGCAGCCGCTCATGCGCACCACGATGCTCGCGTCGCTGGTCGATGCCGTCAAGGTCAACTTGGGCCGCGGCGAACAGGACATCGCCGTATACGAGTTGGGACGTGCCTACCAGGCAAGTTCCATCGGCGACGTGCATGTGGCCGACCTCTCGGATGGTCGTATCACTCCGGAAGAGATCACTCGCTTGAACGAGGCCCTCCCCGGTCAGAAGCGACGGGTGGGCGGCATCATGGCCGGCAACCGGGTGCGTGCGGGCTGGAACGGCCACGCCAGTGCCTGGGGTTGGGCCGATGCTTTGGCCGCTGTGGAACGCGTGGTGCGTGCCACTGGGGTTGAGGTCACGGTTACTCAGGGTGCGCGGATGCCGTGGCACCCGGGTCGCGGAGCCACGTACTGGTTGCATGGAGGCGAGTTCGTGGGCCACGCGGGTGAGCTTCACCCCAAGGTCTGCGAGACGCTGGGCCTGCCGGCCCGTTCCGTGGCCTTCGAGGTGGTGCTCGACCCGCTGATCGACGAGGGTGAGGGTGCCATTTCGCGTGCTGTCCCCGTGTCGCAGCAGGTGGTCGCGAAGGAAGACTTCGCGTTCGTGGTGGCGGCCGATGTCGCTGCTGGCGATCTCGTTGCGGCTGTACGCGCCGCCGGGGGAGACGTCGTGGAAGACGCCACAGTCTTTGACGTCTACGAAGGCGAACAGATTGGCGAAGGACTCAAGTCCGTTGCCGTCAACGTGCGTCTGCGTGCCGCCGACCACACCCTGTCTGGCGACGAGGTGCTCGCGGTGCGCGAGGCGATCATTGCGGCGGCTGCTGAAGGCTTCGGGGCGCAGCTGCGGTAGACCGAGTTCACGCTGTGCTCACCAGGGGCGGGCGACGGGGCGACCTGTCGCCCGCCCCTGTCTGTGTGCGCCGCGCCGTATAGTGGCTGTCATGAGTCATCTGGAGGTGGTCGGCGCGCGTTGCGCCGCTATCACGTCGTAACGCCCCGGGCCGCGCACACGTCGCGGCCTTCAGCATCGACCCCAAAACCTCCACCCGCGCGGCGACAATGAATGCTGCGCTGGATCATTTCCGAAAGTGACTCACATGCAACCCCTCACGGAGAACGAACTCCGCGCGTCCTTCATCAACGCGTCCCGCAAAGAGGTCTCGGACCTCTCCCTCCCACCCAACTTCGACAGCCTGGACTGGGGGCGGCTCGACTATTTAGGTTGGCGAGATACCAAGTTCGACAACCGGGCCTACGCAGTAGTTCCGGGGCTCGATGGTGACACCGTCACCGGCATCATGTTCCGCCATCCTGGCTCGCGGCCGGGCAAGCGAGCCCAATGTGCCTGGTGCCAGGACATCACTTTGAACAGCGATGTGGTGCTGTACGCCGCCAAACGGTCCGGCAAGGCAGGGCGCAACGGCGACACGGTCGGCACGCTCCTGTGCGAAGACTTCGAGTGCTCGCGGAACGTCAGGAAGCCCTTGACTGCTTGGTACGAGGGTTTTGATGTTGACGCTGCCCGCCAAGAACAGATCGACGGCCTCCACCTGCGGATGAGCGCCTTCGCCGCCGAGCTATAGCCGCCTGGCACACCGCGCTGGCGAGAGGGCCTGCTAAACTTGTGGTCGTGCAAGACCCCAGTGGGTTTGCATGCGTCGCAGATTGCTTCTCCTTCTCGCCAGCGCAGCGGCCCTCGTGGCCAGCCCTCTAGGGCAGTAGCGCAAGGCTCGTAGAAATCCTCTCTTCGGCGAACGAACGCGTCAACCTTCGCGCTTCGCCACCACAGCCGGTGCCGTGACATTCACGGACTACAACTGTGCGCTGCCATCCGGCGGCGTGTCCGGCGCAAACCACGGAAAGACCCCACTCACGTGACTCAGACTTTCGCCGATCTCGGCGTGCCCGCAACACTCGTACGCAACCTCGAGCGTGACGGCAAAACCACTCCGTTCCCCATCCAGGCCAGCACTCTGCCCCAGACCCTCGCAGGACGCGACGTTCTGGGCCGCGGCAAGACCGGTTCCGGCAAGACGCTCGCGTTCTCACTGCCCGTCGTCGCACGCATCGGCGCCAAAAACCCTGGTGGTAAGCCCGGCCGCACCGCTCCAGGCCGACCCAAGGCGCTCATCCTTGCGCCCACGCGAGAACTCGCGACGCAGATCGACGCCGTCATCTCGCCGCTCGCCTCAGACCTCAACCTCACCACCACCACCATTTTTGGTGGCGTCAGCCAGCACCGTCAGGAAGTGGCGCTGCGCCGCGGCGTCGACATCGTCGTGGCGTGCCCCGGCCGACTCGAGGATCTCATGGGCCAGGGCATCGTCTCCCTCGACGACGTCCAGATCACCGTCCTGGACGAGGCCGACCACATGGCGGACCTGGGCTTCTTGCCCGGCGTGACCCGCATCATGAACGCCACCCCCAAGGACGGACAGCGTCTGCTCTTCTCCGCCACCCTCGACAACGGGGTGGACACGATCGTCAAGCGCTTCATGACGGACCCGTCCACCCACTCGGTTGACAGCGCCGAAAGCCCCGTTGAAGCGATGACGCACCACGTGTTCCACCTAGCCGGTGCAGACGCCAAGAAGGACGTTCTTCGTGCTCTCGCGTCCGGTACTGGGCGGCGCGTGCTGTTCACCCGGACCAAGCATCACGCCAAGCGCATGGCCAAGCAGCTCACCAGCGACGGTATCCCGGCAGTCGACCTGCACGGCAACCTGTCGCAGAATGCGCGTGACCGCAACCTTGCGGCATTCGCCTCGGGTGACGTCAAGGTGCTGGTCGCGACCGACGTCGCCGCACGTGGTGTGCACGTCGACGGTGTGGAACTGGTGGTGCACGTGGACCCGCCCGCCGAACACAAGGCGTACCTGCACCGCTCGGGCCGCACCGCGCGTGCCGGCTCCGAAGGCGACGTGGTGACGTTGGTTCTGCCCGAACAGCGCCGCGACACCGCACAGTTGCTGCGTCGCGCAAAGATTGACGTGACGCCCCAACAGGTCACGGCTACGTCCGATGCCGTTGTCACGCTGGTCGGAGAGGTCGCGCCTCACGTGGCACCTGTCGCTACCAGTGAGCGTCCGCAGCAGCGTCGCGGCAACGGTCGTGGACGCAGCGGTGCACGCCGCACCAACGAACAGAGCCACGACGGCGAGCGCCGGAACGCAGGCCGTGACCGCAACCGTGACAGCGGGCGTGGGACTGCTCAGCCTGGTGCTCGCAAGTCTTCCAACGGCCACAAGAACGACGCCGGAACCCGGGGAGAGGCACCCCGTCGGGGTGCCGGCGTGTCAGCCGCACGCCAGGGGAGCGGACGCAGCGGGAACGGCCGGGGCCGCGGACACTCCAACGCGGGTCGCTCCGGAGGCGGCCAGCGTTCAGCCGCAGACTTCAGCGCGAAGTCCGGTGGAGCACGCCGCCGCAGCCGCTAGCGTTCCACTCGCTTGTAGGGCCATGGGTGTCACTTCTGTGCCAGCCATGGCCCTGCGGCACCGAGTGCGGGAGGGGCAGACGCGCCGCGCCCGCCATCGGTGCGAGGCACACCTGTCCGACTACCATTCATGCAGACCGCCGGCGGAGGCGCACTAGTCGAGGGGGAGTCATGGGTCACATCCACGAGCACAACGACGACTCGTCGCGCGCGCCAGACCCGCACTCCGCAAGGGACGCAGACGCTCCGCTCCCTCCCACGCACGAGGACATCGTCCGGTGGCGGTGGGCAAGCGCCTCGCGTTGGCTCATGGGAATCGCTGTCGTGTGCGTGGCGGTGGGCTTGATCTACTTCTTCAATGGCCTCACAGTGCCGCACGCCGAAGCAACGGTGGCGTTGGATAGCAAGGCGCTGAACCCGGACTCAATGGCGGAGGGGGACCTCAAAGAAATCTCGGGTAGCGCCACGTTCCGGTTCTGGGGCGTGGACTCCATGGCGGACCGGTGGGGGCTGCGCCTGGGCGTGCTGGCGACATGGTTTGCCGCTGCGTTCGGGACGTTCGCCCTCAGCAGGCTCTTCCGCGCGCGCTCCCTTGGACGTCACTTCACTCATGGACACATGGCGGGCCCGTGGCGTCTCGCGTCAGCAGCAGCGCTGTGGGCGGGCCTCGTCCTTCCGGCAGCGATCTGGGCTCAGGGCTACCTGCTATTGAGCTATGCCGGACACCCCAAAGGAATGGCGCCGATGCTGGAACTGGGGTGGCCGTGGATCGTGCTGGCAGCGGTGTGTTGGGCTATCTCAGGAGGGCACCGGACAGCCAAACGTGGACATGCGGACGAATCGTTGCCCGACCCCGGCCCTGTGGCCTAGGCGATGTCACTATTTGCAGATAGAGTTTCCTCAGGAGTTAGGCAGGTTTCCTAACAAACAACGTTGCCGAGTTGAGGAGCACACCGATGGCCACCGCAACTGAATCTCAGTTTGCCAAGCCCGTAACCGCAGCAGTCGTACTAGCAGCAGGCGCAGATGACGCCTCGCGTCAGCTTCTCAGCGAGAGCCTGAGCGACTCGACCGTCGCGGAGCTGGCGCTCGCGAACGTGCGTTCCGTCGTTCCCGCCAGCCACATCGTGGTGGTGACTGCTGCAGGAGACGAGGCGCTCCGTGAGCGCCTCGGCGCCGACCTCACCTACGTCACCCAGGCACAGCCCGTCGGTACGGTCGACGCGGTGCTCGCTGCACGCGAAGCAATCCCCGCCGATGCAGAAGCGCTACTCGTCACTTACGCTGATACGCCGCTGCTGCGCACCGACTCCTTGCGAGGCCTGCTGAACCGTCACCACTTGGCGGGCGCAGACTTCTCTCTGCTGACCGCGGTCATCGACCAGCCACTGCCGTACGGTCGCATCGAACGTGACGATAGCGACAAGGTCTCCGGCATCGTCGAGCCTGAGGACCTCGGTGCAGAGGACGCACTGCTGCACGAAATCAACGTGGGTTCCTACGTCGCTGCCCCCGCGCGCTTGTTCAGCCAGATCGACGCGCTTGCGGCGGAAGGCGAGCACCGCCTCACCGAGGTTGCCCGCAAGTTCATCAAGGACGGCGCAGAAGTCACGACCTATCGCGGGCTTGACCCCGACGAGGTCCAGGGCATCAACACGCCGGAAGAACTCCAGCAGGCAGCCGACATCGTTTTGAAGCGCCTGTTCATGCCTAAGAAGGACACCGACACCACCATCAAGTTCGGTACCGGCGGCTGGCGTGCAGTGATTGGTGAGGGCTACACGCTGGGCAATCTTCGTCGCCTCTGCCAAGCCATCGCCAACGAGGCAACCCGCCAGGGGATCGAGCACAAGGGTGTCGTCATCGGCGGCGACCGCCGCTTCCTTTCCCGCGAGTCCGCAGAAGCGGCAGCGGAGGTCTTCGCCGGCAACAACATCCCGGTGATCTTGCTGCCGGATGACGTTCCCACACCGCTAGTGACGTTTGCCGCTCCCTACACGGGGTCCGCCTACGGCGTGATCATCACCTCCAGCCACAACCCGCCGGAGTGGAACGGTGTGAAGGTATTCCGTGCAGACGGCTCGCTGCCCCTCGACGAAGAAACCGACCGTTACCAGGACGAAGCGAACGCACTTTCCGTGGACGAGGTCATCTCACTCGACCTCGCGCTGGCCCGCAAGGCCGGCATGGTCGTCGACAAGCCCCTGACCGACCCCTACGTCGATGCCATCGAGAAGATCATCGACGTGGACGCAGTTCGCGGCTCCGACCTTCGCGTCATCGTGGACCCCATGTACGGCACGAGCCAGCTCACGCTTGGCACCATCCTGTCGGACATGCGTGTCCGTGCCGAGTTCATCCACGCCTCGCACAACCCGCTGTTCGGCGGTATCGCTCCGGCTCCCGACTTGCAGCGCTTGTCGAGCCTGATCAACATCATTAAGAAGTCCGATGGTGATTTTGACCTCGGTATGGCCACCGACGGCGACTCCGACCGCATCGGCATCGTCGACGAAACCGGCGAGTACATCTCGACCAACGACCTGTTGCTGCTCCTGTACTGGTACCTCCACGAGGTCCGCGGTGAGAAGGGCGGCGTGGTCCGCAACCTCGCAACGACGCACCTGCTCGACCGTCTCGCTGCTCACTTCGGCGAGGAATCCCGCGAATGCAAGGTGGGCTTCAAGCACGTCACCGCCGGCATGGAAGACATCGACGCGGTCCTGGGTGGAGAGTCCTCCGGAGGCCTCACCGTGCGCGGTTGGATCCTCGGTAAGGACGGTATCTTCGCCTGTGCGCTCGTGGCAGAGATGCTCGCCCGCACCGGTAAGAAGATCTCGGAACTGCGCGAAATGATCTACGAGATCACCGGCCGCCTCTACACGGAGGAAGCGGGCGTGCCCGCCACGCCAGAAATGCGCGTCGCCGTACCCCGCCGTCTTGAAGCAGACCCCCTCACGCACATCGGTCCGTACCCGGTGGAATCCATCTCCCACCTGGACGGCACCAAGATCGTGCTCGAAAACGACAACTGGGCGCTCCTGCGCTTCTCCGGCACCGAGCCGGTCCTGCGCATGTTCGTCGAAGCCGACAGCCCAGAAAAGGCCACGGAACTGATGGACTGGCTCAAGGGATTCGTGACCGCGTAAGCGGGTCCACGCCCCCCCACGCCATCGCATCGGCCCGTCCCCGACCACGACACCACCTCCCACCGCAACAGAAACGGAAACCGCCACCCCATGCAGTACGGTCACTTCGACACCGAGAATGACGAATACGTCATCACCCGTCCAGATGTACCGGTCTCCTGGACCAACTACCTGGGCACCAAGAACATGTGCACGGTGCTGTCCCACAACGGCGGCGGCTACTCGTACTACAAGTCTTCGCAGTACGGCCGCATCTCCCGCTTCCGCCAGAACGGCGTTCCGCTGGACCGTCCCGGCCACTACGTCTACGTACGCGACAACGAAGACGGCGACTACTGGTCGTCGGCATGGCAGCCCGTGGGCAAGCCCTTCGAGGGCGAAGGTGCAGCCAAGTACACGACCGCGCACGGCCTGGGTTACACCCGTTTCGAGTCCAGCTACCGCGACATCGACACCTCGCACACCATCTTCATCCCGCTCGATGACGATGTTGAACTGTGGGATGTCCGCGTCACCAACAACTCGGACAAGGTCCGCGAACTGACTGTCGGCTCGTACGTGGAGTTCTCCTTCCACACCATCACGATCGACAACCAGAACCTGCAGATGTCGCTCTACGCGTCGGGATCCTCCTACGAAGACGGCATCATCGAATACGACTTCTACTACGAGCCCTGGACCTTCCACTACTTCTGCTCGTCGGAGACCCCGTCGTCGTACGACTCGCTGCGCGACAACTTCATTGGCCCCTACCGCGACGAGCGCAACCCCATCGCGATCGAGCGCGGTCACGGCTCCAACGAGTCCGCAACCACCCAGAACCACTGCGGTTCACTCCAGCACGTCATCACCCTGCAGCCCGGCGAAACCAAGCGCCTGGTGTACATGCTGGGTTACGGCTCGCGCGATGAGGCCGCCCGCCCCATCCAGGCCAAGTACTCGGACGTTGAAACCGTCGACGCTGAGTTCTCACGCCTGGGTCAGTACTGGAAGAACAAGCAGGACAAGCAGCGCATCAAGACGCCTCACGAGGGCATGAACACCATGATCAACTCGTGGACCCTGCTCCAGGCAGAAACCTGTGTGGTGTGGTCGCGCTTCGCCTCCTTCGTTGAGGTCGGTGGACGTACTGGACTCGGTTACCGTGACACCGCTCAGGACGTCATGAGCGTGATCCACACCAACCCCACCAAGACCCGTCAGCGCATCGTCGAACTGCTACGCGCTCAGGTCTCCAGCGGCTACGGCATTCACCTGTTCGAGCCCAAGGCCTTCGACCCGGACGCAGAGAAGCTGCCTGACGTTCCCTCGCCCACCATCGTGCCCACGCCGTCCATGGATGACCTCATCCACGGACTTGAGGACACCTGCTCGGACGACCACCTGTGGCTGGTGCCCTCGATCGTCGAGTTCGTGAAGGAAACCGGCGACTACGGTTTCCTGGACCAGGTCATCCCCTTCGCCGATGGTAAGGACGCGACTGTCTACGAGCACCTCAAGGCTGCGCTGGACTTCTCTGCAGAGCAGATCGGTCAGAACGGTGTGGCTCTGGGTCTGCGCGCGGACTGGAACGACTGCCTTAACCTCGGTGGCGGTGAGACCTCGCTGGTCACGTTCCTGCACGCGTGGGCAATCGGCGCGTTCCTCGAAGTCGCTGAGTACCGCGGCGACGACGACGCGATCGCGAAGTACTCCGCCGAGCGTGAGCGCATCGCCAAGGTTGCCGACGAGCAGCTATGGGATGGCGACTGGTGGATCCGCGGTTACACCCGCGACGGTGTGAAGATCGGTTCGAACGAGAACAAGGAAGGCAAGATCTTCCTCGAGCACCAGGCATGGCCGGTCATCGCTGGCATCACCTCGCAGGAGCGCGGTGAAGCCTCCATGGACTCGGTGCGCAAGCACCTCGGCTCCGAGTACGGCAACCACCTGAACTGGCCTGCCTTCACGGAGATTGACGACACCGTCGGCTTCGTGACTCGTGTGTACCCGGGCATCAAGGAAAACGCCGCGATCTTCTCCCACCCGAACGCCTGGCCCATCATCGCGGAAGCGATGCTGGGACGCGGCGACGAGGCAGTCGAGTTCTACGACGCGATCCTGCCCTACAACCACAACGACAACATCGAAGTGCGTGGCGCTGAGCCCTACGCCTACGTCCAGTTCTTGTACGGACGCGACCACGAGTGGTTCGGTAAGGCGCAGAATCCGTGGCTGACCGGAACCGCCGGCTGGATGTACACCGCCGCAACCAAGTACATCTTGGGTATCCGCACCTCCTTCGACGGTCTGGTCGTTGACCCGTCCATCCCGAAGGACTGGGACGGCTTCGAGGTCCGTCGTGAATGGCGTGGCGCCGTGTACAACATCGAGGTCAAGAACCCCTCGCACGTGTCGAAGGGTGTCGTCTCGGTGACGGTTGATGGCGTTGAGGTTGACGCCGCTGCACCCATCCCGGTTCAGCCCGAGGGTGCTGACGTTGCCGTCGTGGTGACGCTCGGCTAACGCTTTCTCCTACGCATCGGCCCTCTCCACCCGCCTGGGTGGGGAGGGCCGATGTGCGTTGAGGGGAGAGCGACGTGGTTCCGCTAGTCGTGGGCTCACCGTCTGCATCGCGTCACCCGGCGTAGGCGGGCGCGAGCGCGATACCGTAGTGCCAGTTGAGCGAATCTGGCCTGGTGCCGCCCGTATCGACAGCAGTGTGGCTTCACAGCGACGTGGAGTAGCAAGGTCCGGGTGAGGTCAGCGCGCTTGCGGGTCGGCTACCTATGTAGCCCGGAGGAAGGCGAGGCCGCACGTGAGTGACCATAACCAACCGCGCGAGTCATGGTCGGGGCAGACTGCGTTCATTCTTGCGGCGGTGGGATCAGCCGTTGGCTTGGGCAACATCTGGCGTTTCCCCGGGGAGGCGTACGACAACGGTGGCGGCGCCTTCATGATTCCGTACCTCGTCGCGCTGATCACTGCTGGAATCCCCATCTTGTTCCTCGATCACGCCTTGGGGCATCGTTTCCGCGGCTCATCACCGCTGGCGCTGAAGCGTGCTGCTCGTGGGGGAGAGATGGTGGGCTGGTGGCATGTGGCGGTGTGTTTCATCATCGGCTTGTACTACACCGTCATCATCGCGTGGGCGTTGTCGTACTTCGTCTTCAGCTTCAACCTCGACTATGCCGACGACCCCTCGGGCTTCTTCACTGGCGAGTATCTGCGCACCGCCGAGGCCGGCTTCAGCTTGGACTTTGTGCCCGCGGTCCTCATCCCGCTCGCCGTGATCTGGATTGTCACCATCGCCGTGCTGGCGATGGGGGTGACGCGAGGAATCGAACGGCTCAACGTCATTGCGATCCCGCTGCTGATCGTGACGTTCAGCATCTTGGTCGTGAGAGCGTTGTTCCTGGACGGGGCCGCTGACGGCCTCAACGCTCTGTTCACCCCCGATTTCACGGCGCTGACGGATCCTGGGGTGTGGGTGGCCGCCTACGGCCAGATCTTCTTCTCGCTCTCCATCGCCTACGGCATCATGATCACCTATGCCTCGTACCGCAAACGTCGCGCCAACGTGACGTCCCCTGCGCTGGTAGTGGCGTTTGGTAACTCGTCGTTCGAACTTCTTGCCGGCATCGGCGTGTTCTCGACGATTGGTTTCCTGGCGTTCCAGCAAGGAGTCGACATCTCGGAGATGGAAGGCCTCGCGGGAATCACGCTGTCCTTCATCACGTTCCCAGCGGTCATCGCGGAGATGCCCGGGGGAGCGTTCTTCGGGGCGTTGTTCTTCGGTTCGCTACTCCTCGCCGGCTTGACGTCTCTGGTGTCCGTACTCCAGACCGTGCTGGCGGCGTTTGAGGACAAGTTCGGGTGGCGTCCGCAGCGGGCCGCCGTGTGGATCTGTGTGCCCATGGCGGTGATATCGCTCGTGGGTTTCGGGACTACGACGGGGCTGTACCTGTTGGACACCATGGATCAGTGGTCCAACCAGTTGGGAATCGTGGGTGGAGCGTTCCTGATGGTCGTGGCGGTGTTGTGGTTCGGTCGTCGGGGCGACGAACTGGCCCGCCACCTGTCCGCGGTCTCAACACTCAAGGTGGGCAAGGTGTGGCTTGCGGCAACGTCGTTGGTGGCAGTGCTGTTGGTCTACATGTTCGTCGACAAGATTGTGGTGTTGATCCGCGATGGCTACGGTGGCCTGCCGGACTGGTATGTCGTGGTGTTCGGATGGGGCACGCTGGCGTTCATAGCCGTGGTGGCGTTGGTGATGCCTGCGGTTCGGTGGGTTCGTGACCCGCACGACTATGAGGCATGGCCGAGCAGAGAACAACTGGGGTTGGAGCCGGACGCCCGTCACGCGTCGCCACGGCAGGAAGGTGGCCGCTCATGAGTGCCCAGGCCGTGATCTTGATGATTGTGTCGATGGTGGTGATTTGGGGTGGACTCGCGGCGTCGATCGTTTTCCTTGCGCGTATGCCAGAAAGGGAGGATCTCCCCGACGGCGGTCACGACGACCTGGGGAGTCCTCCCGTGTCTGACACGTAAGCTGCACTTAGCGTGCTGCGTCGACCGCCTGTCCGGCATCGACGACTTCGCCCACGAGGCGTTCGATGACGTCTTCAAGCATGGCCGCGCCAATCACGGTTCCGTCCGGATCGCGTACGAGCGCAATGTGGGTGCCACGTGCTTGCATGGCGGCGAGTGCACGTTCAAGCGAAGCGTCAGCGGGAATCCACGTCAGCGGCCGTACCGCGTCCGCTGGAACGGGCTTGGTGGCACTACCGCGCGGGACTTCCACAAAGTCCTTGAGGTGGAGGTAGCCCACATAGTCGCCGTCCTGGTCGACCAGCGGGAAGCGTGAGAACCCGGTCCTGACGCACGCTTTCTGGGCACGCTGTGGCGTCACGTCGACGGGGAGCACTTCAAGCTCCTCACATGGGGTGAGGACGTCGCGCACCGTTTCGAAGGACAGTTGAAGCGATCCCGTCATGATCTGGTGTTCATCGTCGTCCAGGAGGCCTTCGTCACGTGACTCGTGGACGAACGCTGCCACCTGGTCTGCGTCAAATGCGGATGCGACTTCGTCGCGGGGCTCCACGCGCAGCATGCGCAGCACCACGTTGGCAACCCAGTTCAGCAGCCAAATGACGGGCTTGAGGATCCACACCACGCCGTAGAGCGCCGGGCCCAGGATCAGAGCGGAACGTTCTGGACCGGCGATCGCAATGTTCTTGGGCACCATCTCACCCAGCACCATGTGCAGGAAGACCACGATCAGCAACGCGATGGTGAAGGCGATGCCGTGGAGCCAGGCGCCTTCGATTCCGATAGCGGCGAGCGGCTTTTCTAGCTGGTGTGCGACGGCAGGTTCACCGAGCGCACCCAGCCCCAGCGAACACATCGTGATGCCGAGCTGGGCGCCCGCCATCATGAGGGACACCTTCTCCATGGCGCGCACGGTGATGCGGGCGCTCCATGAGCCTGCGGTGGCGCGTGGCTCAATCTGGGAGCGACGTGCGGAAACGAGCGCAAACTCCGCGCCCACGAAGAACGCGTTGCCGATGAGGAGCCCAATGGCGAGGAGGATCGCAACCTGATCAGACATCGGCGGCCTCCTTTCGTGCGGCGTCTTCGTCGACGGGTTCGAGCGCTTCGATAATGACGCGGTCCACGCGGTGTCCGTCCAGGCGGGTGACGGTCATGCGGACGGTCACGGGGGTGGGAAGGTCGTCTTCGTCGAGTTCGGCTTCGTTGAGGGCAGCCACTTCGATCACGTCACCTACCTGGGGGAAGCGTTCCAGGTGTTCGGTGAGGAATCCTCCGAGCGTGTCCGATTCACGGGCTTCTGGGAGGTCGATCTTCATGGCGTCGCCGGCTTCATCGGGACGCAGGAGGCCGGACAACGACCAGCGGCGAGCGCCGATGCGACGGTAGCGGGAGACAGGGCGGTCCTGTTCGTCTTCAATCTCGCCCACGATCTCCTCGACGAGGTCTTCGAGGGTGACGATGCCGTCGGTGCCGCCGTACTCGTCCACGACGACCGCCACCTGGGAGCCTGCACGCAGTGCGTCGAGCACTGCGGATAGCGGCATGGTCGAGGGCACGGAGGTGACCGGGAAAGCGATCTCGCGCACCGTCATCGCCTTGCGTTGACGTGCGGGTACCGCGAGCGCTTTCTTGAAGTGCGCCACTCCCACGATCTCGTCGACATCCTCCCCGGTGACGGGGAAGCGGGCGTGACCCGTACGGGAAGCGAGCGCGAGAACTTCTTCCACAGAGGCATCGGCTTCAATGAAGTGCACACGGGTGCGCGGCGTCATGGCGTCCGATGCGGTGCGTTCCTTCAGTTCGGAGGCGTGCGCCAGGCGTTCCGCGACACGGGGCTCCAGCGTTCCTTGGGCGGCTGAGCGTGAGGCGATTGCTTCGAACTCCTGGGCCGACCGCGCGGACGCGAGTTCTTCCCGCGGTTCGATGCCGAGGCGACGCACGAGCCAGTTGGCCGAGCCGTTCAGCACGCGAATCAGTGGTCCGGCGAACCAGGTGAACGCGCGTTGTGGTCCTGCCACGGCACGCCCTATGCGCAGCGGTTCGGAGATCGCCCAGTTCTTGGGAACCAGTTCTCCAAACACCATTTGGGTCGCTGTGGCAGTGATGAACGCCAGCGTCAGGGCGATCCCCAGCGCGGACTCTTCTGGAAGGCCAGCGGCTTCGAGACCCGGACGGAGCAATGTGGCGAGCGAAGGTTCTGCGATGAAACCAACCAGCAGTGAGGTCACGGTGATGCCGAGCTGTGCACCCGACAGTTCGGTCGACAACTTGCGTAGCGCTGCGCGCAGTGACTTTGCGCGCTTGTCACCCTTGTCGGCCTCGCGGTCCACGGTGGGGCGATCCACCGTCATAAACGCGAACTCCGCTGCCACGAATAGTGCGTTGGCGGCGATGAGGATGAGGGCGAGAAGGAGAAGCAGCCATGCCGCGGTCATGCGAGCAGGCCGATGCTTGTGTGAGCTCCCGTGAGGTGCGCGAAAGCGTCGTGGGAGGCGTGGGCGAGGGCTGGCGCCGGGCGCAGTGTGTGTGCTGCGGGCCGGCGCTTAGGACTATGGCCGTCGGACATGCGGGAAATTGTACGTGAACTAGGCGGGTGAGGCATCTCTCCGGACGCATCTGTGGGGGATGGTGCGTAGGCTCAGCGAAGGAGTGTGATGCGTCGCGCTGGGGCGAAGGAGAGTGAGGATTCGTGGAACGGACGTCGGAGTCAGTCGAGGACTTCCTCCGGGGTGGTGACGCCGATGATCCCGCCATGACATTGACCGCGGTCGATGAGGTGATCGTGCGCGCGCTCCCTGACGCGACGCGAGTCCTATGGCGGGGCACGTTTTGGGGCGGCACGGAGCAGGCGATTGTGGGCTATGGGGCGATCAGCCAGCCCCGGCCCAAGGGGCCTGACGTTGAGTGGTTCCTCATCGGGCTCGCGCGCCAAAAGCGACATGTGAGCCTCTACGTCAACGCCGCCGAGGGCAAGCGGTATCTGTCGGCGGCCTATGGGCCACGCCTGGGTAAGGTCAAGGTAGGGGCGGCGGCCGTGAACTTCGGCTCAGTCCGGGATCTTGATCTTGAGGTGCTGGCGGAGTTAGTGAGCCATGCGGGGCGGGTCCAGGCGTACTCGTAGTCGATCGCACCGCTTCATCCTTGTTGCACTTTTTGCAATGACTGTGCGCATTGTGGAACATTCGCGTGCGTAGCGGGCGTGATTTACGTAGTTTCCCTTATCTACAGTGCTGGGCCTGATCGCTAGCGTGCGAACTGTCCGTGATGGATCCCCTGACACTCAGGGACAGAACAGAGCAATGAGGCCTGATCAATGAACACATGGCAACCTCGCCTCAAGCGCACCGCGCTGGCGACAACTGCGGCACTGGGCATGAGCGTCCTGGCCGCCACCACAGCATCGGCCGGTGGTAAATCCACCGATGATGCACCCGATCCCGATGGCATCAACGGATATCGCTCAGTGGGCTACTTCCAAGCGCACGCACCCAACAAGGACGGCCGCGACTACCAGGTCGCGGACATCATTGATTCCGGTGCCATCGACCACCTGACACACATCAACTACTCGTTCGGCAATGTCACGAGTGAACTGGTGTGCGACATCACCGACGCGGCGGCACCCGACGACGCAGTCGACCCCGGCCAAATCGAGGGTGACCCCCTCAACGATTACCAACGCCTAGTGTCCAAGAAGGACTCGGTGGACGGCAAGGCTGACAAGGCCGGGCAGGCCCTCGCCGGCAACTTCAACCAGCTGCGCAAACTCAAGGAGGAGTACCCGAACGTCCAGATCTTGATCTCGCTGGGTGGTTGGACCTGGTCAGATAACTTCTCCGAGGCGTCGTTGACGGCCGAAAGTCGGGAACGTCTGGTGGATTCCTGCCTCGACATCTACATCGACGGAGACCTGCCCGAGGCGAATGGTTTTGGTGGTGAAGGAGTGGCTGCCGGGATCTTCGACGGCATCGACATCGACTGGGAGTGGCCCGCCGCCAACGGTGAACACCCCAGCCCCAACCCGGACGTGGATAAGGAGAACTTCTTGTCGCTCCTCGAAGAGTTCCGTGCCCAGCTCGACGAGCGTGAACAAGCCAACGATGCCGAGTACCTGCTGACCGGCTTTGCCCCTGCGGGGTGGTCGCCCCGGACCAACGGTGGATGGGTTGACCCGCGCGCCGCAGCGGTTTTCGACTTCCTCAACATTCAGGGATACGACTACCACGGCGGTTGGGTGCCGAACCGCACTGGTCACCAGGGCAACCTTCACGCCTACGAATGGCCCGTCGATCCTGCTGCGCCCGACGGCGACCAGACCACCGCCAACTGGGGCCTCGCTGCTGACGGCCTCATGAACGCCTACCGTGCAGCCGGATACACCGGTGAACAGCTCAACATGGGCATGGCCATCTATGGCCAGGGTTGGGAAGGCGTGACCGACGGTGACATCGCCGGAGCGGCGGCTTCTGGGTCAATCGGAACCAAGACCTACGACGAGATCAAGAACCTCGGAGAGGGGTACTACGACCCCGTCGCCGGTGCATCGTGGCGTTACGACGGTGACCAGTGGTGGAGCTACGACGACACGCGATCCGTTCGCGCCAAGTCGGAATGGATCGCCGATCAGGACTTCGGTGGCGCCATGTGGTGGGACCTGTCCGGAGACAAGGAAGCCGATCTTGTCAGTGAAGTCGGCACTATCTTCGCGGCAGCGACACCTGGGCCAACGGTAGGGGAGACCTGCGCAGCACCATGGTTCTCCACGTCCACCTACACCCGGGGTGACGTGGTTTCCCGCAACGGTGCCGAGTACCAAGCCAACTGGTGGGTCCGCGGTGTGGAGCCTGGCGCCGCACCCAGCAATGGCTGGACCAAGGTTGGCGACTGCGGCTCCACGGGAGCCGAGATCGTGATCGACGAGTGCGCACCAGCATGGGATGCTGCGGCCATCTACCGCCGCGGTGACGAAGTGTCGGTGGCCGGTGTCAACCACACCGCCCGCTGGTACAACCGTGGACAAGCGCCAGGTGCGGAGGCTTGGGGTGCTTGGGAAGCTGGGAACCTCTGTTCCTAGCGTGACGGAGATGCCCGCTCGCCACGTGTGGAGGTGAGTGAGCACTATCGCGAGGGCCGATGCTGTGGTGACCCACGGCATCGGCCCTCGCTGCGTCATGGCGGCAGTAGTGCCGTGGGCGCGGCTTTAGTCGTCGTCGAGGGGGCGAATGATCCGAGCAGGGTTGCCTGCTGCCAGGACACCGCTCGGGATGTCCTTCGTCACCACTGAGCCCGCACCAATGACACTGTCTCTGCCGATCGTGACACCGGGACACACCACGACGGAACCGCCCAGCCACACGTTGTCCTCCAGCGTGATCGGCAACGAACGCTCCCAACCTTCACGGCGCAGGCGAGGGTTCAGTGCGTGGTTCGGGGTGTAGAGCCGCACGTCCGGGCCAATCAGGCAATCGGAGCCGATCGTGACGAGCCCTCCACCGAGAATCAACAAGCCGGCGTTGATGAAGACGTTATCGCCCACTCTGACCCGTTCGCCGTAGTCCATGTAGACGGGTGGCCGGAAGTCGAGATTGTGGCCGCACGAGCCGAGCAGGGCGTGCATGAGTTCGTTGGCGCGCCGAGGATTCCTGGGATACACGTCGTTGATCTCGCGGCACGCTGCCTGGGTGGCGTCGGTGCGGTCGGTCAGTTCCGAGCCGGCCTGGCGGTAGCGGAACCAGTCGCCGTTGACGAGTTTGTCGAACTCTGAGCGGTGCGGGTCATCGTCAATCACTTCGGACATCGGGGGTCCTTCCCATGAGGGCGGTGACTTCCACGCTACTCGTGACGAACGCAAGGTGGGGAAAGGAAACTCTGTGGAGAACGTCTCCAGCCCGGTTCCCGTCACTAGCGTCGAAGACGTCAACAACACACACTTCACACCAAGGGGGACCCGATCATGACCACACCCAACCTCACTCCACGGCAGCGCCACCGTTGGCACCGCGGAGCGTTCGCGATTGCCGGAGCGCTCCTTCTTGGTCTGACAGCCTGTGCCGATGCGTCCCAGGAGCCGGCTGCGACAGCCGCGGCAGGATCAGAGCACGACACCACAGCGCAGACTCCGCTGGCGACCCCCACCGCTGCAGGGTCTCCGCAGGACCCAGTGGCGCTGGAGCAAGTGCCGGAAGCGGTTGCCCCGGGAGTTGCCCCGCCAGCCGAGAGTACTGACGCGCTCACCTGGAGCGTCGGGGGCACGTCGATCTCTCAATCGCAGTACGACGACAACGGCGATGTCACGACCGTGCTCTACGAGGGGGTGCTTGATACGGCGTGCTTCCAATGGGAGATGGGGATGGAGGTGGCGATGCCATCGCTTCAGTCAGAAGCGCCGTGTACCGCCACTCTGACGTGGGCCGGCACAGGTGATTCGGCCCCGTTCCATATGTACATCGCGCTCCTGGATGGCGTGTGGTCACCGGCGGATTTTGCTGAGGCGATGACAGGGTTCGGACAGTCCACGATCGACGAGATCGAGATTGACGGCCATCCCGCCTTGCGGGCTTTCAGCGTCAGCGACGACGGCCAGGAGTACACGACCGTCATGAGGGTGGTAGGGCCCTCAGGAATCGAGGGAGAGTCCGTGGACGGCAGGACTCTTGTGGTGACGCAGGCAGTGCACGGCTCTGAGTATTTGGAACGCGTTGTCGCTGAGGTGCGGATCGCTTTCGCATCGACTCCATAAGGTCTCGCGTGCGCTGAGATACAGCCATGCCCGCGGCCTCTTGTGGGAGGCCGCGGGCATGGCTGTCGCGTTCTAGTAGTACATCGGGGTGAGGGCTTCGTAGTCCTCGACAGTCCCGTCGTTCATGCAGGTTTCAATGATCGCGCGCCCCAGATCCGACAGTTCCGGGGTCAGGAACTGCTGAAGTTCGGCCTTGAAGAAGCCGGTCAGGATGGCGCAGCCTGCGTCGTAAGCTTCCACTCCCACCTGCGACTGGGTTTCCGGACGCAGCAGAGTGCGACGGATGGGCTGGCCATCCAACGTGACCTCCTTGGGCGTGTACCCAAAGAGAGCGCAGCGGGCCGGCTCGAGCTGGTCGGGACGCATGCGCCCCGCGCCCTTGCGTGCGAGCCACTCGCGTGTCAGCCACTCACCAGAGAAGCCCACCTTGTAGGCGCCGATGTGCTGGTTGGGGGTGAGGACGTAGCGAGTGTGATCGAACTGAACCAATTGCTCGAGCAGAAGGTTGGCCGCGGCCACCTTCGTTCCCGTGGAGAACGGCCAGTAGGAGCCGACGCCTTCCGAGACCATGCCGCCGTGTTCAAGTTTCTGCACGGCATCGGCGGCCTCGCCGATCGACGGGTTCTTGTCTCCTCGCGGTGCGATGAGTCGCCACAGCCAGGCGATGGCAGGTGGAACAAAGTGCGTGAGGCCCATGATTCCGTAGGTGTGGCTTTCCCGCGTGCAGGCCGGCATACGTACGCCAAAGGTGCGCACATCCACAGGTTCAGGGGTGTTCAGTACATCGTCGAGCAAACGGCGGGGGATCACCACGCGCGGGTTTGCGCAGGGTTTTCCGGTGGAATCGAGGGTGTGCTCCCACGGCAACACTGTTGCGTCAGGAACTCCGTCGATGGAGAAGAACACCAGTGGCGCATCCGGGTGGATGACCGCCTTCTCCAGGTGGGGGTCCTCACCGTAGGTGCGGAGGTTGTCGACACGCACGAACCATCCGTCTTCAGCGTCGGCGACGACCATCTTGCCTGAACCGTCTTGGACTGCCGGGTGGCACAGTGTCATGTCGTCCGTGACGGGGGCCAGGTCGGATGTTTCGTTCAGCGTGATTCGATACGGCTCGCCTGTGACGACATTGGTTCCGAGCAAGATGCGGCCATCGTCCTCACGGCGCAGGTCTTGGCACATTTCTGACTTACCGCCGCCGGAGGCGCCTTCATGCATGACCACCGTCTCGTTGTCATACGGGGTGGTGACGCGCACGGAAGACGCGTGTGCGGTAATCCAACCTTCAGTCTCGCCGATGTCGAGGAGGACGGAGAACACGCCCTTCTTCGCGGACGGTCCTGGGTAGAGGTTGTAAGCGAAGATCTCGTGCAGGCTCTCCGTACGGTCGTGGACGACAACCTGCTTACCGTCAAAGTGGGTCTGACGGAACGGGGGAGCGACGTACAGGATCGACCTGGGGGTGAACTCGCCAAGCTCATCGAACGTGGTCCAGCCCTGGAGATCGACCAAGGCAAGCGCGAAGAATGCGGAGTTGGCGGGAACGATCGCCAGTGAGGGGGAGCCGTAGGTGAGGCCGCCCGCCTTGAAGGGGACGACCACGAGGTGTTGGCCAGCGAGCCAGTCAAGGGTCTCTTGACGGGTGGCGTCGAAGGAACCGCCAAAGCGGTCTGCCCACCGAGTCTTGTCGGTGGGGCGGTCGTCTGCGATGACCATGCACTGCGGGTCGCGCCGGCGCATGTAGTCCTCGGGATAGTTCACGGCGATGCCGTTGCGGCAGCGGGTTACTGTCGCTTCGGTCACGGTGGTGCCGTTGGCGTCGTAGTCGACGGAGAAGATGGGTCCGCCCTCGGGTCCCAACGCAAGTGTGTACAGTTCCTCGCGCGTGGCGGGGATGGTGATCTGCGGTGCATTGTCGATCACCGCACGGACTTCAGGGGCAAGGGCAAGAGCCTCAAGGGTTCTGGTCATGGTGGTGCTCCTTCGGTGCAGGTCGGGGCGCAACTGCGCGCCCCACTCCGCTGAGTCTTGCGCAATACAAGAAAAGGTAAAGGGGACGTAAGTCCCAGGGGTGGCATGCCTGCGCCCGGGTGAAACGCGCGCACGGGCGTTGACTCACAGTCGAACGTTTGTTCGAATGGGCGTATGAGGTGGGAGAAACAGACACTTGAGGTCGCGCAGCCCAACACTCTTCCGGGGCTGGCTCGAATGGGCAATCTCATCCGTTCTGTGCGCACCCCCGAGTTCGAGGGGATGGTGTTCCACGAGGTAGTCGCCAAAAGCGCGCTCAACAAGGTGGGTCCAGGTTCCGCCGTGCCATTCACGTGGACGATCAACCCCTACCGAGGATGCTCACACGCCTGCGTGTACTGCTTTGCCCGTCCCAGTCACACGTACCTGGAATTGAACTCAGGGCAAGACTTCGATTCCCAGATCATCGTGAAGACCAATATTGCCGATGTCCTGCGAACCGAACTGGCGCGTCCCTCGTGGGCCCGCGAACACGTCGCCTTCGGCACCAACACCGACCCCTACCAGCGAGCAGAAGGCCGCTACCAGCTCATGCCGGACATGATCGCGGCGCTCGCGGGCTCCGGCACCCCGTTCTCGATTCTCACCAAGGGATCGCTGTTGCGTAGGGACCTGCCAGTGTTGAAAGCGGCTGCGGCTTCCGTCCCTGTCGACGTGGCGCTGTCGATCGCTATCTTTGACGACGATCTGCAACGCAGTATTGAGCCTGGAACTCCCACGACGGCTGCTCGTCTGGCGACGGTGACGGCGGCAGCGCAGGCAGGATTCAACGTCGCGGTGTTCCTGATGCCAGTGATGCCGTACCTGACCGACTCCGCAGATCAACTCGACTCTGCGCTACAGCGCGTCAAGGATGCCGGCGCGACGTCGGTTGCGTACTCCGCGATGCACCTTCGCCCCGGCGTGAAGGAATGGTTCGCCCGGTGGCTCAACACGCATCGTCCCGACCTCACCCAGCGATACCGGCGACTCTATGGCGACTCGTCCTATGCGCCCAAGGCGTATCGGCGTCAGCTTGCTGCACGTATCAAGCCGCTCCTTCAAGCGCACGGACTGACAAGCACGCTCGAAGATCCCAATACCGGTTCGATGGGGTCAACACCACAAGCTTCTGCGCGAGCATCCGCACGCGACACGAACGGCGAATGGCGGCGCGTCACACTCGCGCCTGGACACCAACGCAACGAGGGCACTGTCGTCGTCACAAGTCAGCCCACACTCTTCTAGCGGTCGGGCTAGGCGGAGAAACTGAACTCAGTTCCCGCGATGCTGGCGCGACCGTCCGCAAGGATCTCAACGGTCGTGATGCCGTCAGTCATGGCGCTGGCAACTGCCGTGGTGGCGTGGTCGTCGAGACGCCACACACCAGAGCCTTCACCGTCGGTCACGATGGGGCCACGAGGAGTCATCGCAACGATGTAGACGCGCATGCTCATCATGTCCGCCTCCTTGCCGCTCACCTGGCCCATAGCCGAGGTGCGCGAGGTGGAAGCGGCGCCCGCACGCGCGGGCCTGACGATGCGAATAGTCGCAGTCATCTTCATCTCCTCGTAAGTGAACATGACGAGCGTAACTCTGTTCACCGGCGTCTGGCGACCACCCAAAGTCCCAAGCCACCCGGGCACGTCGATACGATGAGCAGATCGACCTCAGGAGGGGCGCGTGAAGTACCTTAATGGCGAAGCGTCCGATGCCCCTGCTTGGAGACCATCAGGTCAGTCAGGAACTGTGAGAACACCAAAGCGCACTGCGTCGGTCTGCGGTGTCGTCGCCGCCGCGATCATTGCTCTCGCGGGATGCGCATGGACTGACGACTCGCCTTCCGCTCCAGTGGTGACAGTGACGGCCACTCCGCCAGCGTCAAGCACTCCGGACACAGAAGACCCCACGCCCATCGCAGACGTCGACGCTGAGGTCATCGAGCACGCCGGGAACTCGTATCTGGTGGCCACCCTGCCCCTCGACGATTGGGATGTGCGCGTCGAGTGGGACCCGGACGACCCGGGCACGATGCTCCGTGACGTGGTGCGTGATGACCCCACCGTCGCGGTGGCCACTAACGCCGGAATCTTCACCGAATCCGTGACGCCTGGCGGGCTGCTGGTCTCCCATGGCGAGGAGCTGGTGCCCATCAACCTGAATGAAGGCGGAGGAAACTTCCACCTCATGCCCAACGCCGTCTTCGTGATCTACGAGGACGCCACCGCAGCGGTCGTCGACAGCCGCGACTACAGCGGTACTGGTGTTATCCATGCGACCCAGTCAGGTCCCGCGCTGGTGCTCAACGGGGATATCCACCCTCAGTTCAACGAAGGCTCCACGAACCTTGCGTTCCGCTCTGGAGTAGGAGTGAATCCGGCGGGAGACACCGTGTACTTGGCAATCTCGTGGAGCTTCACCAACTTCTGGGACTTCGCGACGTTGTTTCGGGACGAACTAGCCGTGGACGATGCTCTGTATCTCGACGGAGACATCTCTAGGCTGTGGGTCACAGGAATGAGTGATCCCGGTCCTATCGACGGGCCGTATGCGGGCGTCATCACAGCCCGAGTACGCGACTGAAGGAGGCCCCATGCCAGACACGCCGGAACAGCCCGCGGCCCTGCCCGCCCACCCACAAGTGGCGCTCGCGAACGAGCGCACATTCCTGGCCTGGGTCCGTACCTCATTGGCGTTGACGGCGACCGGCGCTGCACTCGTCGCCCTTGACCCGCCGGTTCATCCGGGGTGGCTTCTCGCCTCGGGTGGACTCTTCGTTGTGCTGGGGCTGTTGGCGGCAGTCCAGGGGTATGTGGGCTGGCGTGCCACCAACCGTGACGCGCGGCGGGGCGATTGGGAGCCCACCTTGCATGTGGGCGCTGTTATTACGGTCGGTGTCGTGATCGCGACGCTGGTGTTGTTCATTGGTGCTGTGGTGTCGCGATGAGTGCACCGCCAGTACGCGGGACGAACTCGTTTGACGTCCACATGTTGACGGTACTGGCGTGGCGACGAACGGCACTGAGGTTGGGACTGATGTCTATCGCCGGTGCACAGTTGCTCGCTATGGCATATGGGCCCTTGGCGTATGTGATGGGACTCGCTGGTGTGGCGGTAGCCCTCGTGCTCCATCTGTCCGTGTCGCTGCGATTTTCCCGGGTGGCTCGCGCTGTCCGTGAAGGGAAAAGTCGCCCCAGCCTTGCGCGTGCCAGCGTACGAGTAGGGGTCCTCACGGCATTCGCTGTTGCCGTCGCTGCCAGCGCATTGACGTGGATGGTGCTCGCAACTGTGTGGAGTGCATAGGACCGCCGTCATGCCACAGTAGAGACATGGATGCGTATCGATCTCGCCAGTGGTCGTTTCAGAACCACGTGGTGGCGTGGATGCTGGCCGCGTGTGCGGTGATCAGTGCCGTTGCATTTGGCCTGACGAGCGCATGGTCGGACGCGCCGTGGGTTGCCCTCGGGACTCTGGCGCTCATCGTGGCGCTGTGCGCCATCCCCTTGACGATCGTCGTCGACGCGACCAGCGTGACCATCTCCCTTGCAGGCGTGCTGAGGCGCACCATTGCGCGCGACTCGATCACCGCAATACAACGGCGCGAATACTCTCCGCTACGAGAGTTCGGCGGCTGGGGATGGCGCTACTCCTTGGACCGACGCAATGCTCGCGCCTACACCACGCTGGGAAGCAGCGCGGTGGTCGTGACGCTTGCCGACGGCCAGGAGGTCTACCTGGGCGTGAGCGATGAAGCGGCATTGATCGAGGCACTCAGCCCCAGTTTGCGGCCTTGAACGGTCACGCAAACTTTTACGACTCGAAACCCTCGAGCTCGCCACACCTGTCGAGGGTGTAACTCAGCACCACCGACAGTCCTTGCGCTCCAGCGCTCGCGGTCGAGACGACGTCGTGGGAAGTCAGCAGGGTCACTGTCGCCATGTCGTACTCAGCGATCGACCCTGCCGTCGCAGCAATATCAGCCTCGGGATCCACGAGCTCGTCCAGGTAGCGCAAGACGTCGTCAAATGCCGCATCAGCATCATCAGCGGTGGTGCTGGAGTCGACATCCGAGACCACCGTGTCCAGCAGGAGACCTTGCGCAGTGGTCCACTCTGCGTGCACGCTCGCGCTCGCTGTCTGCATGTCTTTGCCTGCGGCGTTCATGAGCGCGACGTCTCCGCGATCGTCCTCGATCCCCGTTTGTGCGGATTTGCGATCCGACGCGTCCAAGAGGTCGTTCATCGCTATAGCGCCGGCTTGCGCAGGGGCGCAGAACGGGTCGAGTGCGGCCGATGCTGTCGTGGAGGCGCTCGGTGAGACCGTGGGGTCTGGTGTGGCGGATGCGGCGCTCGGGTTGGCTGACTGGGTGGCCTCGGCGCCGGCGGAGCGATCTGGCTCAGGTTCAGCTTGGGAGCAGGCCGCGAGGCCACCGACCATCGCGAAGGAACCTAGGGCAAGGACAACAGTTGAGCGGGGGAACATGCGTCGACCCTGGCACAGGAGGTCCGATGAGCCAAGTTCATCCTCGGTGCTACCGCCCTGTTTGCCAGGTGATTCGACCCCCCCGTTAGCGCGTCACCACCACTTTCCCGACCGCGCGGCGTGTCTCGACAAGCGCATGCGCCTGCCGCAAGTTTTCGGGCGTGAACCCCTCCATCACGGTGCCAGCGGTCGTGACAATGTCGCCTGCATCTGCGAGCGCGGCGACCTCGCTGAGGATGGTGCCCTGGACGCTCATGTCCCAGGTTGCGAAACGGGAACGGGTGAACATGTTCTCCCAGTGGAAACTGATGGCCTTGGGGAACAGCGGCACCAGGTCGAACTTGGAGCCGTTGACGGACACCACGTGGCCGAAGGGTCGTAGTAGTTCGGCGTATGCCTCGATGTTGCCGTCGGTATATGACGAAAATACGTAACTGTAGCCATCTACGGCGTGGGGCTTCGCGGTGGCGACAAGGTCGCGGTGGTCAGCCACGGCATCGGCTCCCATGGTGCGACACCACTGGGCAGACTCTTCACGGGAAGCGGTCGCCACCACCGACATTGCGGTGAGGCGCTTCGCGAGTTGGGTCAGGATGGAACCCACTCCGCCAGCACCGCCCACGATCAGCAGTGATCCGTCGTCTTCTCGATTCAGTCGCAGGTGGTCAAACATGCTCTCCCATGCCGTCAGGGCCGTGAGTGGCAGGGCAGCTGCGTCGGCGAAAGACCACGACTCGGGCTTGCGTGCCACGAGGCGCGAGTCGACAGCCTGATAGTCGGCGTTTGCCCCATGGCGGCCGACGTCTCCGGCCCACCACACCTCGTCGCCTTCAGAGAAGTCGGTGACCTCGTCACCGACGGCCACAACGGTGCCTGCGCCGTCGAAACCCAACACCCTCACCTTCTGGGGATTGGTGCGCTTGCGGCGGAGCGTATCGATGGGGTTGACAGAGACTGCCTCAACACGGATGACGAGGTCGAGCGGACCTGCGACCGGATCCGGCATGTCGATTTCTTCGAAAGCTTGCGGATTGTCAATCTCGTACACATCAAGTGCGGCGATTGCCTTCATGAGGGGTTCTCCTCCGGTGGGATAGCGGCGGGGGACAGTGGGGTAGGGGCAGGACGATGGGAACGGCGGCGCGGTCCCGTCTCTTCTTGAGCAAGACGGGCCGATGCGGTGTGAGCGACGTCGAGCGCGTGCTTCCAGGACAGTCCCGAGGTGCACAGTGCGTGCGTCATGGCGAGTTGGCGCCAGTCGGACGCGAGCTCGGGCCGGTTGGCTGCCATATCGATCACGTCCCACACCGACTGCTCCACGAGCCACGCGAGCGTGGCATCCGGCAGATCGGAACGCATCACCTCAGTGTCAACGCCCGAGCGTAAGGCGATGCGAAGCGTCGAGCGGAGAGGAGCGAGCGCCTCCTCGACACTTGCGCGGTAGGGGCCGCGTGATGCGAGATGAGTGAGACGAAGGTTGCGGGTTTGGTCATCCCATACGCGGCCGATGAGCATCGCGACCTGATCGGCCGGGTCGCCGTCGTCGAGGAATGCGGCGTCGCCGATGCGCGCCGCGCCCCGCAGGATGGTGGCACGGATCAGTGAGGTGCGACCACCGGTGAGACGTTCTGCGTCATGAGTAGACAGCCCGGCCCGAGCCGCGATTGCAGGCAACGATGCTTGGGGGTTGCGGCTGAGCTCGGATGCAGCGACGTCAAGCAGTTTGTCGAGCTGACGGGCATCCCTCTCGGGAGTGGTCGCACGGGACCTCCGGAATAGTCTCATGCGCCCGCCTCCGCAAGGGCTCGTCGGTAGATCATCGCAAGGGAGTCGAACATGGCGTTGGCGTCAGAATCGACGCGCTGCCGCGAGGGGTCGGCCTCGAACCACTCCACACATTCGCGGATGCCGTCGGCGAACGGGATCCGAGCCTGCCATCCGGGCACAAGTTCCTTGATGACGGAGTTGTCGTACAGCGCTGGATGCATCTTGTCGCCGTAAATGGAGCCTCGCTGCGTGGGCGCGGCCGCGACGAGCGCATCGGAAGGCACACACAAACGTTGCGCATGCCACTGCTCGGGGGAAAGCCCTGCAGTGGCGGCGATGTGCGCATACAACGCGTTCCACGTCAGCGCTTCATCAGAAGTGATGTGGACTGCGCGCCCCGCAGCGGCAGGGTTTCCTAGGAGTCCGACAATGGCTGTGGCCACGTCTCGAGCGTGCGTCAGCGTCCACAGTGACGTGCCGTCTCCCGGGACCACTACATCGGCCCCCGAGCGCATGCGATCAACGATCGTCCACGGGTGGCGTGAGTTCCCCGTATAGGCAGGAATCTTCGACGGCCCGTACGTGTGCGCCGGGCGCACAATCGTGAAGGGAAGCCCCGCCTGCGTTGCATGGTCGCGCAGGACGACTTCTGCCTCAGCTTTGAGTGCGGCGTACTCCCAGAACAGGTTCTCCTGCGGGTCGTCTTCCGTGAGGTGGTGATGACGTTCCCACGTCGCATACGCAGCCGAGGTTGAAACGAGAACGTACTGGTCCGTTAGCGCCGCGAAAGTGTCGACATCCTGGCTGACGTGGAGAGGATCGAACGCCACACACTGCACGACCGCGTCATACCGGTCTGCGCCAGCAAGCGCCGTCCGCAGTGCTGCTGGCGAGGTGGCATCGGCCGTGATGGATGTGACCTGCGTGGGCGTGGAGGCGATCGTGGATCGGCCGCGCGTCACCATTGTCACGTCATGCCCCGCGGTCACGGCTGTCTCAACGACCTCCGATGAGATCACGCCGGTGCCGCCCACGATGAGGATCCGCATAACTGAAGGGTAACTGCCTCAGCGACGGGAGGTCGTCGGGCGTGCTGCTTAGAAAACGTCGTTTACTGCGCGGCTCAGCAACGCCACACGGACAGCCCCGTTCTTTGTCTCCTGTTCGCCCAACTGACGGAAGCCAAGGCGTTCATGAAAGGCCATAGACCTGGGGTTGGCGGGACGCAGGTTGACCTCGGCAGTCACTTCTGTGGCGCTGCGCTCGCGAGCCCGCTCGAACACCGACTCGTACATTGCGCGACCGACTCCGGTTCCGCGCGCACCGGAACTGACCACAATGCGGTCGATGTACTGGTGGCGCGTTTTGCGTGCTTCGAACCACTGATAGTTCTCTGACAGGTATTCCTGGCCGCCCGCGAGCGAGAGCAGGAAAGCGATCACGTCTCCGGAGTTGCCTGTCGCGACGAGCGCGACGTCACACATGGCGCGCAGAGCCGCAAGTTGCTCGGCGGTGAGTTCGTTCACGGCGGGCGTGGCGTCGTTGTTGAGGCGCAACACATCGTCGAGGTCGGTGTCACGCATGACGCGGAGGCGTAGGTGCTGCATGGTGCCTATTGTGCCGCGCGATTGTCACGATTGTGTGTCGGCGTGGGGTCTCGGTGGTTGCGTCCGCACTCGTGCGGTCAGCTCTGGAAAGTCGTGAGGAGTACCTTGCCGGTGGTGCGACGGCCTTCGAGGGCGCGGTGGGCGTGCGCGGCATCGGCCAGCGGAAATGTGGCGCCGATGCGGACCTGGAGCTCTCCCGCGGTGACAGCGGCAAAGAGATCTCCGGCACGCCAGGACCGTTCCTCTGCTGTGCGGAGATAATGTCCGAGTGACGGCCTCGTCGCATACAGCGATCCGCCACTGTTGAGGCGCTGCAAGTTGAATGCCGGGACTTGCCCTGATGCGCCGCCGAACAAGACGAGCATGCCGCGCACGTCCAGTGAACTGAGCGACCCTTCGAAGGTGGAGGCGCCCACGCCATCGAAGACGACGTCAACGCCGCGGCCGGCGGTGAGTGCGCGTACTGCCGCGGGCAGCTCGGTGTCCATGTCGCGGAAGCGTTCGTAGCGGATCACGTCGGTTGCACCAGCGTTGCGGGAGAGATCTTCTTTGTCATCGCTGGACACCGTCGTGATGACGCGTGCGCCGCGTGCGACGGCAAGTTGAGTGAGGAGCAAGCCCACGCCCCCGGCGCCTGCGTGAACGAGGGCGGTGTGACGGTTGTCGAGGGGAAACGTGGAGGCGCTGAGATAGTGCGCGGTGAGGCCTTGCAACATGAGCGCTGCTGCAGTGTCGAGCGACACGGAGTCGGGGACGGGATAGCAGTCGTCTTCCCTGAGGATGACTCGTTCAGAGTAGGACTCAGGCGTCGAGGCCCACGCCACGCGGTCACCCACCTGAGCCCACGTGACGTCGCTGCCGACTTCGGCCACAGTTCCGGCGCCTTCGAGCCCTGGGATAAAGGGGAACTCGACGGGATAGATTCCTGAGCGTTGATACGTGTCGATGTAGTTGACTCCACACGCCGCGACGGCGACTGCGACGTGGTGAGGGCCAGGGTGGGGAAGCGGGCGGTCCGTCGCACGCAGGACCTCGGGGCCCCCTGGTGTGCCTGCGATAATGGTCGTCATAGGGACATCGTGGCACGCGCGGGCCGGGCCTTCAGCGGGAGTGCATTCATCATCATGTATAGTTATGCACATGCCTCTTTCAGTCGCAGTTTCTGGTGCCTCCGGATACGTAGGCGGCGAGGTCTTGCGCGTGTTCTCAGAGCATCCGGACGTTGAGTTCGGAACGCTCGCCGCGCATTCCTCTGCCGGTGATCGATTGGGGGTGCACCAGCCGCACCTACGGACGCTCGCGGATCGTGAGATCGTCGAAACTTCGGCTGAGACTCTCGCCGGTCATGACGTAGTCGTGCTCGCGTTGCCGCATGGAGCCTCCGCCGCTATCGCTGCCCAGCTGCCCCCGGAAACGCTGGTCATTGACTGCGGCGCCGACCATCGCCTGGCCTCTTCAACTGCCTGGGCCGAGTACTACGGCGGTGAGCACGCTGGCACGTGGCCCTACGGCATGCCGGAACTCATCACCTCGACCGGGCATCAGCGCGATAACCTGCCCGGCGCGAAGCGCATCGCTGTTCCAGGCTGCAACGTCACCGCCGTCACCTTAGGGCTCCAGCCCGGCGTGAAAGCCGGAGTGATTGACCCCACCGACATCGTTGCAGTTCTCGCCAACGGCTACTCGGGTGCAGGGAAGAAGCTCGCTACTAACCTCCTGGCCTCAGAGGGTCTTGGCGCCGCCAGCGCCTATGGAGTTGGGGGAGTGCACCGCCACATTCCGGAGATCGTCCAGAACCTTGGCGTTGCAGGCGCTGACGATGTCAAGATCAGCTTCACGCCCACGCTGGTGCCGATGGCACGAGGAATCCTCGCCACCATCACGGCGCCGTTGGCCGCCGGCGTCAGTGCGGACCAAGTCCGCAATGCCTGGGAGGCGGCTTACGCTGATGAACCTTTCGTCCACTTGTTGCCCGAAGGCCAGTGGCCCACGACTGCGGCCACGCTGGGCGCCAACACGTGCCTCGTGCAGGTGGCCGTCGATGAGAAGGCAGGGCGTGTTGTCGTCATCGCCGCGATCGACAACTTGGTGAAGGGCACTGCTGGTGCCGCACTGCAGTCGATGAACGTCGTACTGGGGTACCCGGAAACTACCGGCCTCCAGGTGTTGGGAGTCGCACCATGAGTGTCACCGCAGCTCAAGGCTTTGTCGCTGCTGGCGTTGCCGCCGGAATCAAGTCGACGGGCGCGAAGGACATCACCGTCGTCGTGAACGAGGGCCCGCACAAGGTCGCCGCAGGAGTGTTCACCACCAACCGGGTCGAAGCTGCACCCGTCACCTGGTCACGTCAGGTGGCCGCCGACGGCCGAGTGGATGCGGTCATCCTCAACTCGGGAGGCGCCAATGCGTGCACCGGGCCTGAAGGCTTCGCAGATACGCATCGCACCGCCGAGTATGTCGCCGACGCGCTGACGAACGCTGGTCGCGAAGTATCGTCCGGGGACGTCGCGGTGTGCTCGACGGGTCTCATTGGCGTGCGCCTACCCATGGACAAGCTCCTCGACGGCGCCGATGCTGCCATCAGTGAGCTCTCGGCAGACGGCGGGCAAGCCGCGGCCGAGGGCATTATGACCACGGACTCTGTGTCGAAGACCGCGCAGGTCGACGGTGACGGATGGACCGTAGGCGGCATGGCAAAGGGGGCAGGAATGCTCGCCCCCGGCATGGCCACCATGTTGTGCGTCGTCACCACTGATGCCGTGCTCGATGCCGGAACCGCCAAGGACGCGCTCGCATCGGCAGTCGCGAAGACGCTGAACCGCGTTGACTCTGATGGGTGCATGTCTACGAATGACACGGTGCTGCTGCTGTCCTCGGGCGCGTCAGGCGCAGCCGTCGAGGCAGCAGCCTTCGAGGAGGCGCTCACCGGCGTCTTGGCTCAGCTGTCGCGCAAGCTCGTAGCCGACGCAGAAGGCGCTGCTCACGACATTGCGGTGACTGTCACGAACGCTTCCTCCGAGGACGCTGCGGAGGCGGTCGCCCGCGCCATCACGCGGTCCAATCTCTTCAAGACCGCGATCTTTGGCAACGACCCCAACTGGGGACGCATCATCTCTGCCGCGGGGACCGTTCCTGTGACAGTAGCGCCCTACGATGCGACCTTGCTTGACGTCTATGTGAACGGCATCCAGGTATGCCGTGCCGCAGGTGTGGGGGAGGACCGCGAACTCGTCGACCTCACGGGCCGCGAAGTCACCGTCGTGGTGGACCTCCACGCCGGCACCGCAGAAGCTACTGTCTGGACTAACGACCTCACTCACGACTACGTACACGAGAACAGCGCCTACAGCTCATGAGCACAGACATCGACTATCCCGACCTCACCCCGCAGGAAAAGGTGGGCGTCCTGATCGACGCCATGCCTTGGATCGAGTCCTTCCGGGGCTCAACCATCGTCATCAAATATGGCGGCAACGCCATGATTGATGACGATCTCAAGGCAGCGTTCGCTCAGGATGTTGTTCACCTGCGTCTGCTGGGCCTTTACCCCGTGGTGGTTCACGGTGGCGGCCCGCAGATTTCGGAGATGCTTAACAAGCTGGGCATTGAGTCTGAGTTCCGCGGCGGTCTTCGTGTCACGACACCTGAGGCCATGGACGTGGTCCGGATGGTGTTGACCGGTTCTGTTTCGCGTGAACTCGTGGGACTCATCAATGACCACGGACCACTTGCTGTGGGAATGTCCGGAGAAGACGCAGGCATGCTCCAAGCGAAGCGTCGCAAGGCAACGGTGGATGGCGAGAAGGTGGACGTCGGTCTTGTGGGCGACGTGGTGAAAGTCAACCCCGCCGCCATTGAGGACATCATCTCTGCCGGCCGTATTCCTGTGGTCTCGACAGTCGCACCTGATATGGACGACCCCACCACGGTCCTGAACGTGAACGCCGACACTGCTGCGGCGGCGATCGCGGTGGCCTTGCGTGCTCGAAAGCTCGTGATGCTGACTGACGTGGAGGGTCTGTACGCCAACTGGCCCGACAAAGACTCGTTGGTGCGGCGCATCCACGCTTCAGATGTTGAAAAGATGCTTCCCACGCTCGCCGCGGGCATGGTCCCCAAGATGGAGGGGTGCTTGCGGGCCGTCCGGGGTGGAGTCGCCCAGGCGCACATCATTGATGGTCGTGAGCCGCACTCGCTGTTGACAGAGATCTTCACGACCCGCGGAATCGGCACCATGGTGCGTCCCGACGACACGGAACTGTGGGGTTGACCATGGGTGACGTGACAACTGGAGCGGCCGGGATCGACCGGTATGAGCACGCGCTGATGGGAACCTACGGCACCCCGATGCGTGTGTTGACCCGCGGTGAAGGTAGCTATGTGTGGGACGCGGACGGTGCCCGCTATCTGGATCTCTTGGGCGGCATCGCAGTGAATGCTCTGGGCCATGGCCACCCGGCATGGGTTGCTGCGGTCGCTCATCAAGCTCAGACGCTCGCGCATACCTCGAACTTCTTTGCCACGGCACCTCAAATCGAACTTGCTGAGCGTCTCCTTGAACTGGCTGACGCCCCTGCGGGTTCGCGGGTCTTCTTCAGCAACTCTGGGGCTGAAGCCAACGAGGCGGCCTTCAAGATGGCGCGCAAGACTGGTCGTGGCACCGTGATTGCGCTCGAAGGCGGTTTCCATGGCCGCACTATGGGTGCGCTTGCCATGACTCATAAGCCGGCCATCCGTGAGCAGTTCGAGCCGATGCCAGGTGGAGTGGTGTTCGTGCCTGCGAATGACACTGTGGCGCTGCGTTCCGCAGCGGAGGCCGCTGGTAGCGACCTTGCTGCGATTATCACCGAGCCGATTCAGGGTGAAGCCGGGGTCCGTCCGCTGACTCATGAGTTCTTCGCTTTGGCACGGGAACTCACGACTGAGGCCGGCGCGTTGCTGATCGTCGACGAGATCCAAACCGGCGTGGCGCGCACTGGTGCGTGGTTTGCCCACCAACTCCATGGCATTGCTCCCGACGTGATGACGCTTGCGAAAGGTCTTGGTGGGGGGTTCCCCATTGGTGCCGTCGTGGCCTTCGGCCCTGATGCGGGCTCATTGCTCGGCAAGGGTGAACACGGCACGACTTTTGGTGGCAACCCGATGGGCGCCGCGACGGCGCTTGCGACCCTTCAGGCCATTGATGAGGAGAATCTCCTCGCGAACGTCAAGGCTGTGGGGGCTCACCTCCGGGAGCGCCTTGAGAAGGTCGAGGGTGTGTTCGAGGTCCGTGGAGAGGGCCTGATGTTGGCGATCGGGCTGGCGCAGCCTTCAGCGCCTCAGGTCGCTGCAGCAGCTGCCGACGCCGGATTCATCGTGAATCCGCCGTCCCCGGACACCATCCGACTGGTGCCTGCACTCAATCTGTCCGTCGCCGAGGCGGATTCATTTATTGACTGGTTTGCTGCCTACCAGGCCAGCGACCCTGGAACTGAAGACGGGGGACGGTGATGACTCGCCACTTCCTGCGTGATGACGATGTGACTCCGGCCGAGCAGCGAGAGGTGCTCGAGTTGGCGCTTTCGATGCGCCATGACCGGTTCTCGCATCGACCGTTTGATGGTCCGCAGGCAGTGGCAGTGATCTTCGACAAACACTCCACGCGTACACGGGTGTCGTTTTCCGCGGGAATCGCTGAACTGGGCGGGTTCCCCTTGGTGATTGATGCCGGGAGTTCGCAGATGGGCCGTGGTGAGTCCATCGCGGATACGGCCCGTGTGCTTGAGCGTATGGTGAGCGCGGTCGTGTGGCGTACCTTCGGGCAGGATCGGCTTGAAGAGATGGCCGACTACTCGTCGGTGCCGGTCGTGAACGCGCTGACAGACTCATTCCACCCCTGCCAGATCCTCGCGGACCTTGCGGCTGTTGCGGATGTGCGTGGGGGAGTTGGACGTCTGGCGGGACTGGATCTTGCCTATGTGGGAGACGGCGCCAACAATATGGCTCACTCGTACCTCCTCGGCGGTGCCACGGCCGGCATGCACGTCCGCGTGGGCACTCCGGCTGGATACCTTCCTGATGCCGAGGTCGTGGCGAAGGCTGAGCAGATCGCATCCGAGACCGGTGGTTCGGTGCTGGTCACGCACGACCATGATGAGGCAGTTCGTGGCGCTGACGTCATCGCGACTGACACGTGGGTCTCTATGGGTGATGAAGCGCAGAAGGAGTCACGAGAGCAGGCCTTTACCGCCTTCCAAGTCAACGATCGGACCCTAGAACTTGCGGCACCTGGCGCTCAGGTACTGCACTGCTTGCCCGCCTACCGGGGCAAGGAAATCACCGCATCGGTCATTGATGGCGATCAGTCTGTGGTGTGGCTCGAGGCCGAGTACCGTCTTCACGCCCAGAAAGCTCTTCTCACGTGGCTGGTGGCGCAGTGACCATGACCCAAACGATTCCGGCAACGAAGGCCGCGCGGCAGGCACTGATCCGCCGGCTCATTGAGTCGGAGGCGATTCACTCGCAAGGCGAGCTGGCATTGCGTCTTGAAGCGCAGGGGATCGCTGTCACGCAGGCGACGTTGTCTCGCGACCTGGTCGACATTGGCGCCGTCAAAGTGCGTGGGTTGGGTGGCGCGCATATCTACGCCACGACCGACTCGCTGTCGGTCTCAGAGGATACCGACCAGCGCTTGACTCGGCTCTGCGGCGAACTCTTGCTTGCAGCGGATGGCTCTGCGAACTTGACTGTGCTGAGGACTCCGTCTGGAGCCGCGCAATACCTGGCCAGCGCGATCGACCAACACGAGGACGCCGAGATTCTCGGCACCGTAGGGGGAGACGACACGATCATGGTCATCACTCGGGATCCCGAGGGCGGGCTGCGGCTGGCGCGACGTTTCCTTGAGCGAGCCGTCGGAGGCGGTCACTAGCGCTCGATGCGCCGCCTTCGAGATTGCAACTTTCGAGACTCCTGCCGGGTGGCCGGCACTTCAACTTCACGACAACAACTCATCAGACTCACAAGGAGAACAACATGACGGACCGGGTGGTGCTCGCATATTCGGGCGGACTGGACACCTCGGTAGCGATTGGCTGGATTGCCGATGCTACGGGTGCAGAAGTCATCGCAGTGGCGGTGGACGTAGGCCAGGGTGGCGAGGACCTTGAGGTTATTCGCCAGCGTGCGCTCGACTGCGGCGCGGTGGAAGCCTATGTGGCAGACGCACGCGATGAGTTCGCCGAGGAATACTGCATGCCGGCGCTCAAGGCGAATGGCCTGTACCAGGACAAGTACCCGCTGGTGTCGGGCTTGTCGCGTCCCGTGATCGTCAAGCACCTCGTGGCTGCGGCCCGTGAGTTTGGCGGCTCGACCGTTGCTCACGGCTGCACCGGCAAGGGCAACGACCAGGTGCGGTTCGAGGTTGGCATTACCTCGATCGCGCCCGACCTGAAGTGCATCGCCCCCGTGCGCGACCTCGCGTTGACCCGCGACAAGGCCATCGAATATGCAGGCCGTCACAACCTGCCCATCGAGACCACCAAGTCCAACCCGTTCTCGATCGATCAAAACGTCTGGGGCCGCGCCATCGAGACCGGCTTCCTTGAAGACATCTGGAACTCGCCTACCAAGGACGTGTACAACTACACCGACGACCCGGCGTTCCCCCCGGTCCCGGACGAGGTCACTATCAGCTTCGAGCGTGGCGTTCCCGTCGCCATCGACGGCGAGAAGGTCACCCCGCTGCAGGCCATCGAGATCCTGAACCGCCGCGCTGGTGCGCACGGCGTGGGACGTATCGACATCGTGGAAGACCGTTTGGTCGGCATCAAGTCACGCGAGGTCTACGAGGCCCCGGGCGCCATCGCTCTCATCGAGGCGCACCGTGAGCTCGAGAACGTGTGCCTCGAGCGCGAGCAGGCCCGCTTCAAGCGTGGCGTCGAGCAGAAGTGGGGCGAGCTGGTTTACGACGGCATGTGGTCGTCGCCGCTGAAGGACTCCCTTGACGCGTTTATCGAGGACACCCAGGAGTACGTCTCGGGTGACGTCCGCATGGTGTTGCACGGCGGACGCGCGACCGTGACCGGTCGTAAGTCTGACGTCGGTCTGTACGACTTCAACATGGCCACGTACGACGAGGGCGACGCGTTCGACCAGTCGGCAGCGCGTGGTTTCATCGAGATCTACGGCCTGGCAGCCAAGCAGGCGGCTGCTCGTGCCGCTCGTGTGAAGGGATAACGTCGGTGGGAGAGCAGCACGGCACTAACGAGGGAGCCCTGTGGGGCGGGCGTTTCGCGTCCGGCCCGGCAGAGGCACTCGCGGCACTGAGCAAGTCGACACAGTTCGACTGGCGCTATGCGGATGACGACCTGCGTGGATCCATCGCGCACGCCAATGCCCTCCGCCGTGCCGGGCTGCTCTCGGACGACGAACTCGCGACGATGATCGACGGGCTCGAGGGCCTGCGGCGCGATGAGGCCGCGGGCATTCTCGAGCCTGCCGAGTCCGACGAGGATGTCCACGGCGCGCTTGAGCGCTTGCTGATTGAGCGCATCGGGCCGGAAGTGGGAGGCAAGCTCCGAGCGGGGCGTTCGCGCAACGATCAGATCGCCACCTTGGCGCGCATGTACCTGCGTCGTCATGCTCGCGTGATCGCCGACGGTGTTCTCGATGTTGTGGACGCGTTGCTTGAGCAGGCGGACCGTCACCTCGACGCACCTATGCCGGGCCGTACTCATTTCCAGCATGCTCAGCCCGTCACCCTTGGTCACCACTTGATGGCACACGTCTGGCCGTTGCTACGCGATGTCGAGCGATTGGTGGACTGGGACGCGCGCGCAGCAAAGTCTCCGTACGGGGCAGGAGCGCTTGCCGGGTCCACCTTGGGGCTTGACCCCCAGGGGGTTGCTGACGAGCTGGGATTCTCTGCTCCTTGCGAGAACTCGATCGATGCGACCGCTGGCCGTGACGTTGTTGCCGAGTTCCTGTGGGTGTCGGCAATGATCGGGGTGGATCTCTCGCGCATTTCGGAGGAAGTCATCGCATGGGCCACCGTTGAGTTCGGCTTCGCGAGCCTCGATGACGCGTACTCGACCGGCTCGTCGATCATGCCGCAGAAGAAGAACCCAGATATTGCCGAGCTCGCGCGTGGAAAGGCTGGGCGCCTGATCGGCGACTTGACGGGACTTCTCGCGACACTCAAGGGCTTGCCGTTGGCTTACAACCGCGACATTCAGGAAGTACATGAACCCGGTTTCGATGCCGTGGAGACTCTTGAAGTCTTGCTTCCTGCGTTCTCCGGCATGGTGAGGACGTTGGTCTTCCACGAAGATCGCTTGGCGGCCCTCGCGCCGGCCGGGTTCTCGCTTGCTACTGACATCGCTGAGTGGATGGTGAAGCAGGGAGTTCCTTTCCGCGACGCGCATGAGGTTGCTGGTGCGTGTGTCCGGCTGTGCGAAAAGCGCGGCAAGGACTTGCACGAGATGACGGCCGAAGAGATGCAGGCCATCCACCCGGAACTCACCGAGGGCGTCCTCGACGTGCTGACTGTCGAAGGATCGCTGGCAGCACGCAACGGAGTTGGGGGCACCGCGCCTGCACGAGTCGTGGAGCAGGGCAAGGCGGCGCGTGAACGCGTGCGTTACTTCCGTCCCTGGGCCGAGGCCGCTTCCTGAAGCACGTGAGGCACGATCCAGGGAATACGGGCCTGCAATCCATCATCGCTCAGGCCCAGGGTCGCACTGCTCAGGCGGGGACTACACGCGTCATCCTCATTGATGGTCCTGCTGGTTCGGGCAAGACCACGCTCGCGCGCAGGTTGGGTGCAGCGCTCGGTGGTCCGTCGTCAGCGGGTCCGGGCACGTATGATCCTGCGAACCCGGTACCCGCCGCTGCCGATGTCCAGGTGATCCATACCGACGACATGTACGAGGGATGGACCGGTCTTGGAGCTCTCGATCACGTGTTGGTGGATCAGGTGCTTCGCCCGTTGTCGCGTGGTGAGGAGGCTGGCTTCGCGATGTGGGATTGGGGTCTATCCCGGCGGACTCATCGCATTGCGGTTCACGCCAGACCGTGGCTGGTCGTGGATGGCGTCGGTTCAGCGTCGACTGCGGCGCGCGAGTTTGCGTCGGTCGTCGTGTGGATAGAGGCGCCGACGGACGTCCGCCTCGCACGAGGCCTTGAGCGTGATGGAGAAGCGGTGAAGCAGGAGTGGCTGGCGTGGCAGGCGGAGGAGCGTCCGTTCCTCGCGGCGCAAGGTCTGCCGGCGGCAGCGGATGTTGTCCTGGACGGCATGCGGGTGATTCCGGACTAGCGACGCGTCGTCGCAGGCGTCTTCGGTACGTGGGGGAAATGTCCGAATCTGAGATTCTTCTCAGGCAAGCGCTACTAGCGTCGTTACTAGTCGCTGGACGCGCGACTACCGAGTCGGTTGGACACCGTGCGGACGTCCACCCCTCAGCGCCGACTCGTGACGCCGTCCTGCGCGTCCAGCGACGACCCTCTCCTCCCCGCGTGACTTCTGCCGGGTCTTCCCCCAACGCGGGCTCACGCCGGGGAGCGAGGGCGCACCATGGCGGTCTGACTTCCTGGCACAATGGCGAACATCATGACTGAGCACATCCTTGACGAGCTCGCGTGGCGCGGGCTGATCGCACAGACCACCGGTGAAGACGAGCTGCGCGCAGCGCTGTCCGAAGGTCCGATCACCGTGTATTGCGGGTTTGATCCGACCGCGCCGAGTCTGCACCATGGCCACCTCGTCCAGCTGATCCTGCTGCGCCACCTCCAGCAAGCAGGGCACCAGGTCCTCCCGTTGGTGGGTGGAGCCACTGGCATGATCGGTGACCCACGAATGTCCGGCGAGCGCGTGTTGAACACCAAGGACACCGTGACGGAGTGGGTCGACCGTCTCCACGCTCAGATCTCCCGTTTCCTGAGTTTCGAGGGAGACAACGCGGCCCAGATGGTCAACAATCTCGATTGGACGGGCCCGCTGTCTGCCATCGATCTCCTACGGGAGATTGGCCAACACTTCCGGCTGGGCACCATGATCGCCAAGGACACTGTGGCTCGCCGTCTCGCCAGCGATGAAGGTATTTCGTACACCGAGTTCAGCTACCAGGTGCTGCAGGCCAACGACTACCTCGAGCTCTTCCGTCGCCATGGCTGCTCCTTGCAGACCGGTGGCAATGATCAGTGGGGCAACTTGCTGGGCGGTGTCGAGTTGGTGCGCAAGGCGGAGGGCGCTGCCGTCCACGCCATGACGACCCCGTTGATCACCAAGGCAGATGGCACGAAGTTCGGCAAGACAGAGGGCGGAGCCGTGTGGCTGGCCCCGGACATGATGAGCCCCTATGCCTTCTACCAGTTCTGGATCAACACTGAAGATGCCGATGTCGTGCGGTTCTTGAAGAACTTCACCTTCCGCACCCGCGAAGAGATCGAGGAACTCGAGCGCAAGGTCGCGGAAGAGCCTTTTAGGCGTGAGGCCCAGCGCACGCTTGCCTGGGACGTGACGGCACTCGTCCATGGGGCCGATGCCGCAGATGCGGTCGTGCTCGCTTCTCAAGCACTCTTTGGTCGGGGAGAACTCGAAAAGCTGGATGAGGCGACCTTGGCCGGCTGCGCTGCTGAGTTGGGCTCGGCTGAACTCGGGAGCGACGCACTCGTGGTGGATGCACTGGTCGAGGCAGGCATCGTCAAGTCGAAGTCCGATGCGAGGAGAGCGGTCGCGGATGGCGGTGCCTACGTCAACAACGTGAAGGTGTCGTCAGTCGACGAGGTGTTGGGTACGCATGCCGCTCTCGCGGGTGGTTGGTACGTCCTGCGACGTGGAAAAAAATCTGTCGGACTTTCTCGCGTCATCTAGACATCGAGCAGAGCCCTTGGCTGCCCATAGTGGGGTTTGCCAGGGGCTTTGTTTGTTTCTCAGGCGCGACACGCCCGAGATTCGCCCGATTTGACGGTGGCCCCAGAAGTGCGTAATGTCTTCCTCGCTGCCAACGAGGGAAGCGCTCCGGAAGGCCAGAAACAAGGCCCACGGAGAGCTTGGTTGACAGCCTCCTCACTCCAAGAACTCAGGTTCGCTGACGCGATTCTGAGGGTGTAGAGTAGGAGATCCCGCTCGGGACAAACTCAAATCTAGCCACAACGGCGGATTTGACAACGTCTCGAAAAGGGAGTAAGTTAGAAGGGTTGCCCCGAAGCTGGACCGGTTGGTTTGGTGGAGGTGCGCGTCCGATCTTTGAGAACTCAACAGTGTG
>NZ_JAPEHU010000035.1 GCF_028823635.1 Demequina sp. B12 | reverse complement strand
AATATGCATAATCATAATAATCAAAGGCATAAGAGCTCAATATGGCATGAATGTTCAATGCTTATACAAAATCATGCACAAGTGTACAAATCTTATCAAATCATACATATGTGGGAAAGCACCATAACCGACATCATAAGACCAAGCGAGCTACTACTTGGAATTTCGGTGTTCGCTCCACACTGAACATGGAGTGGTCTACCTTGCAGGGGTAAACCAAGCACTTACATTAT
>NZ_JAPEHU010000034.1 GCF_028823635.1 Demequina sp. B12 | reverse complement strand
TCGCCTGTTTCCTCTTCCTTGGGCCATAAAATCCTACCGGGCGACCTCCGGCGCCGCCGGGCCACCTGGGGCTCTTGCCGGGCTCGTTACCGACCCACCGGTATGGTTTTTCGAGAAACTTGTCCCCGAGCCCCGGGCAGCGCCAGGAACCGTGGGCTAACACCCACGAAAAACTGCCGAAATCGCCTGTTTCCTCTTCCTTGGGCCATAAAATCCTACCGGGCGACCTCCGGCGCC
>NZ_JAPEHU010000033.1 GCF_028823635.1 Demequina sp. B12 | reverse complement strand
GTGTCACGTGAGTGTGTGAAGTGTCACGTGTGTGTAGGAAATGTCACGTGTCTGTGACTGAAGTGTCACGTGTGTGTCACGTGAGTGTTTGTGAAGTGTCACGTGTGTGTCATGTGAGTGTTTGTGAAGTGTCACGTGTGTGTCACGTGTGTGTTTGAAGTGTCACTTGAGTGTGTGTGTGTGAAGTGTCACGTGAGTGTGTGTGAAGTGTCACGTGTGTGTAGGAAATGTCACGGGTC
>NZ_JAPEHU010000032.1 GCF_028823635.1 Demequina sp. B12 | reverse complement strand
CAAAGCTCAGCCCCAAGGCGGCTTGGCTCAGGATCGCAGCGCTTGCCTAGTTCTCACCTAGCCCTAGGCTCCCCATAGGGCCAAGGAGGGTCTGGGCTGCCTCTGGCTCCGTGGGCACTGCTGCTTGGCTGGTGGTCTCCGCAGCTTGAAACCAACTCCAAACGTCTTCTCCTTCGCGGAGAAGGCTGATTTGGCCTGAAGAAGCCCTGTGTGCACTGGCCCTAGCAACCCACCCATAGCCAGC
>NZ_JAPEHU010000031.1 GCF_028823635.1 Demequina sp. B12 | reverse complement strand
TTGGCAGGAAGAAGCCCTGTGTGCACTGGCCCTAGCAACCCCCCCCTAGCCAGCTAGGGAGGGACCCACCTCGGGCCTAGCTGCGAAACGGCACAAAACGCGCTCCTAGGAGCTGCACTCTGCAAAGGGAAACTGTGCTCGGGGAACAAACCTCAGCCCCAATGCGGCTTGGCTCAGGATCCCAGCGCTTGCCTAGTTCTCACCTAGCCCTCGGCTCCCCATAGGGCCAAGCAGGGTCTGGGCTGCCTC
>NZ_JAPEHU010000030.1 GCF_028823635.1 Demequina sp. B12 | reverse complement strand
CATATTGTGACTAACGAGTTTGTTTATTGTTGCATTGCACCCCACATACTAGTACATTCCAACATACTAATGCATACTCTATGCCTACATGATTTCACCATGTAGGAACTGGAGCTTTCCATCATCATCACTTTCCTCGTGGCTAGCGGATTCCCTCAACGACCGACTTTTGGTGAGTCCTCTATGTTCGGGGACAACACCCATTGTCTTCTAGCTTACCCTTTTGGTTATGTATATTTTGGATACTTTC
>NZ_JAPEHU010000029.1 GCF_028823635.1 Demequina sp. B12 | reverse complement strand
TTGCTCGCATACGGCCCTCTACAAAAGGGAACCGGCATCGGTCTCCCTGTAAGTGCCTCGTGTGGTATTAGATGTGTTAGTCTCTTAGCTTAGTGTTAGTGTTAGTTAGTGTTCGTATAGCCATCAAAGCAAGTGGCAATGCATCTACCCAATTGATTTTATACTGACTGTCTGCTCTAATTTTTGCAAGTTTTGCTTTTAGCATGCCATTTGCCCTTTCCACTACTCTCTGTGACTGTGGGTGATACACACA
>NZ_JAPEHU010000028.1 GCF_028823635.1 Demequina sp. B12 | reverse complement strand
CGGCTTCAGGGCCTTCAAGGACGGTCTGCAACCGGACGCCGTCGTCGAGGACCTGGACCGCAGCATGAGCATCACCATGATCCGCGGCGTACACCACCGTGCCATCGGCAGCCACGTCACCATCGGTCACCATCACTTCAGTCGGAAGCGAGATCTCCACAGGCGAGTCCACGTCATTGTCAATCACGACCGGCATGCTGGCGTCCAAGGAAACCTCAACCTCAAGGTGAGCCTCGCCGCCAGACTCAAACAACACAA
>NZ_JAPEHU010000002.1 GCF_028823635.1 Demequina sp. B12 | reverse complement strand
GCGGGACACCATTTCACAGAAGGGCCGCCCCCACCAGGGCGGCCCTTCTGCATTTAGGGCACTATTGACTTTGACGAGCGCGAAACACGCTGCACGTCGATGAGGAGCACAGCACGATGGCTGACACATCTGAACAGGGACGTGACCGAGACGACAATCGCTCACGCGACGAGCGTGGCGAATCACCGCGTCGCTCCTACGGGAACCGTGACAGCCGCGACAGCCGCGGCACAGGCTCGCGGCAGTCCTCATCACGGGACGGACGCGCACGCTACGAGGACCGGCCCGGACGCAACTCTGGTAGCGGCAACGGTGCGCGCCGTGATGAGCGCAACTCAGAGCGTCCCCGGCGCGACGGCGGTCAACGCAGCGGTAGCTCCGCCGGGCGAGACGACCGTCCGAACAGCGGCTATCGTTCCGCCTCACGTGGCTCAACTTCTCGTCCCGGCAGTGGCTATGGTCGCGGCTCTGGCCAGGGCGGCTCCCGTGACGAGCGGGGCTCCGGCTTTGGGACCCGTGACAACCGCCGGTCCGAAGGCAACGGAGGGTACCGCTCGAACAGGAACAGCGACAGCGGTCAGGGGCGCTACGGGCGCCAAGACGATCGCGGCGACCGGGCTTTCCGGTCTGGCTCGTCCGGACAACGTCGTGAAGGTCAACGCGACTATGGTCGGGAGTCTGACCGGGGCCCACGCCAAGGTGGCGGACGTCGGGACGAATCACGCGCCTATGGCGACCGGCAGTTCAACGATCGTTCTCAAGGTGAGCGGCGCTCTGGAGCCCGCGGTCGGAGTGATGAACGCCGGCCAGGGCGTCCCGACGGTAGCGACCGTCGTTACTCCAAGGATGGTCCGGCCCGCGGAGACCGTCCTTATGGGGGCCCGCGCCGTGACAACAGCGACGGAGACCGCTCCTACGGTGGTCGCACCGGGGGGCCGCGTTCCTACGGCGGACGGTCCGGCGGTGAACGGTCGTCTGGCGGCAGGTCTCAGCGCGATTGGCGTGACAGTGATGACCGCCGTGGCGGCAGCCGTACCTACGGGGGACGCGACCAAGTCCGTCGTGATGACCGGCGCAGTGAGCGTGAGGATGGTTCTCGTCGCGGAGACCGGACGACTGTCCGGCCGGTCACGGACGTTCCCGACATTCCCGAAGAGATCTCTATCGGCCAGCTTGACCGTAGCGTACGGTCGCGACTACGCACCCTCAGTAAAGACAACGCAGAAGACGTGGGCCGTCACCTGGTGATGGCGGGTATGCTGCTCGATATCGACCCCGAACTGGCATACAAGCATGCGCAGGTTGCGGTCTCGCGGGCAGGACGCGTTGACGTCGTGCGCGAAGCAGGTGCCGTCGCGGCTTACGCGACAGGTCGCTATGCGGAAGCCCTCCGTGAGTTCAGGACGGTTCGGCGTCTCAACGGCTCGCATGAGCACCTGGCGTTGATGGCTGACTGCGAACGCGGCCTCGGTCGCCCGGAGCGAGCCATTGCACTCGCCCGTGAACCAGAGGCAGCAACGTTGCCTCCGCGACAGCGAGCTGAGCTGGACATCGTGGTAGCTGGCGCCCGTATGGACATGGGTAACGGCGATTCGGCGCTCGTGGGTCTTGGCCGCATCGTTGCGCCGGATTCGGAAGTTCAGCAGCAGGTCGACGCAGCGCGAGCTGCAGTGTTGCGGTCGCTTGGCCGTGACGAGGAAGCCGCAGCGATCGAGGCAACTCTGCCAGTGCCGGAGGCCCCTGAGGATCCTTGGGCAGATGACATTACTCTTTATGACACCGCCGAACTGCCCGATCCCGACGAGTTCGAGGAAGAGGACGACGCCGACTACGACGACGATCCTTCCGATGGTGCAACTGTTGCGTCCGCAGAAGACACGACCGTATCGGGTGAGGCAGAGCGCGAGGACCGCGCGTGACGTCTCTACTCGGGTCTGACAAGCCTTTGTTCACTGCGCACGACGCTGCCTTGGTCGATCTCGACGGCGTGGCGTATCGCGGTGCCCACGCGATTCCGTCGGCCCCGGCTGCGCTTCAGGCTGCTCGTGATGCAGGGATGGGCATTGTCTTCGTCACCAACAACGCCAGTCGCGAACCCAGCGCTGTCGCAGCACATCTCACTGAACTGGGGATGACCACAGCCGAGCATGAGGTACTCACCGCTGCGCAAGCGGTGTCGTTGATGGTGCGAGACGCTTTGCCTGCGGGCTCGCCTCTCTACGTTGTGGGGGGTCAAGGATTGCGGACCGCGCTGACGGACGTCGGCATGGTGCTCGTGGAATCGGCCCAGGACAACCCTGTGGCGGTCGTGCAGGGGTTCAATCCTGATGTGTCATGGAAGGAACTGGCAGAGGCTTCGTACGCGATCCGTCAAGGTGCCCAGTTCTTCGCTTCCAACATGGATCTCACGATTCCCAACGATCGAGGTGTCGCTCCGGGGAACGGCTCGCTGGTCAATGTCGTCATCACGGCGACTGGCGTGACACCCCCGAGCGCAGGGAAGCCTGCGCCAGCAATGTTCACCTTGGCTGCCCAGCAGGCAGGCGCGTCGAGTCCTATGGTGATCGGCGATCGTCTCGACACCGATCTCAAGGGCGCGCGTGCCGCGGGGTTCCCTGGGCTGCTTGTTCTCACCGGTGTGAACGACGGGCGTGACGCAGTGTTGGCCCCTCCGGACCAGCGTCCCGCATACATCGGCGCCACGATGGAGTGCCTCGCGCACCCGCATCCTCACCCCCGCAACATCGACGGCGTGTGGTGGGTCAACGAGGCTCAGGCCTCGGTGCAAGACGGTGACCTGACCGTCGACGGTGGCACGGAACTCGATCGAGTTCGTGCGGCTTGTGTCGCGGCATGGGCGAGTGCGGACGCTGGACAGCCGGTGCGGGTTGAGACGCTTCCCAACCTGGGCGTATCCTTCCAAGCATGAGCGAATTTCCTGAACAGCGCGAGCCCCTGGGGGAAGTCTCCTACCCGTCGGAGGTGCGTGAAGCACTGCGTGCGGTGACGGAACTTCCTTCCGATCTGGGTGAACAGGCAGACTTCTTCGACAAGATTCAGTCGTCGCTGTCGAATCGGCTGCGCGAGGAGCAGTAGGCCCTGAGCATCCGTCTCGATCGCGCACTTGCCATGCGTGGTTTGGCGCGGTCGCGCTCCCACGCACAACAACTCATCGACAGCGGCCTAGTGACGGTCGTCGGTGAGACGCGCCCAAAAGCATCGACACGTGTCGATGACGCCACGGTGATCGAGGTGGGAGAAGGCGCTGCGCACTACGTTTCCCGAGCGGCCCACAAACTTGTGGGCGCATTGGATGCGTGCTCACCCTTAGGGCTAGAAGTCGAGGGCCGCGACTGCCTTGATGCGGGGGCATCGACAGGAGGGTTCACCCAAGTTCTTCTCGACAGCGGCGCGCGCCACGTCACTGCGGTGGACGTGGGCCATAGCCAGCTCGCGTCGCAGATTGCGGATGACGCCCGCGTGACAGTGGTGGAGCGCACGAACGTCAAGGACCTGGACACGGGCTCACCCGGGGCGGGTGCGTCGCTTGTTGTCGCGGATCTGTCTTTCATTTCGCTAACGCATGTGGTCCCGGCGCTGGTGCGTACGGCGGCGCGCGATGCGGATTTTGTGTTGATGGTGAAGCCTCAGTTCGAGGTGGGGCGATCCAAGTTGTCCAGTCGGGGTGTGGTGACGTCTCATGCTGACCGCCAGGCTGCAGTTCTGGCAGTGGCGTCGTGCATGGAGGCGGCCGGTCTGACTCTTCACCAGGTGTCTCGTTCACCGCTGCCAGGGCCTGAGGGCAACGTGGAGTTCTTCGTGTGGGGCTCAGGAGCATGGCAGGCTAGTAACCGCACAGGACGGCCACAGTTGACCGGGGAAAGCCTGGTCTCGCGGATTTCGGAGGAGGTGACCCGTCCCTGATGAACCGGTCGGTTTTGGTGGTGACTAATCCCCACCGCCCAGAGATTGTCGAGGCCACGGCGGCGGTCGAGCGCGCCCTCGCTGAGGTAGGCATTCAGGTAGTGCACGACCCCGCGCAGGCTGGTTCGGCAGAAGCGGCGATCGTCTTGGGTGGAGACGGCACCATGCTTCATGCGGCGCACCTTACTTATGGGATGAACATTCCGCTGCTGGGGGTCAACCTTGGAAGGGTGGGGTTCCTCGCTGAACTGGATCGGGACGATGCCGCGGCTGCGGTTCGCCATCTCGCGACGGGGGAGTATGCCACCGAGGAGCGGGGGACTCTTGAGGTGAAGGTCACCCGAGCCGATGGCTCGGTGGAGTCCGGATGGGCTCTCAACGAGGTGACGGTTGAACGCGTGGAGCGGGTACGGACGCTTGAGGTGAGCCTCGCTGTCGATGACCGTCCGTTGTCGTCTTTTGGGTGCGACGGGATCGTGGTGTCGACGGCGACGGGCTCCACCGCACACGCATTCTCTGCTGGCGGGCCAGTGATGTGGCCCGACGTCGATGCCTTGTTGTTTGTGCCGTTGGCGGCTCATGCACTGTTCGCACGCCCCCTGGTGGTGGGACCGGACTCACGGTTCAGAGTTGAAGTGGTGCCCTCGTCTGACGCAGCCGCTCAGGTGGTTCTCGATGGTGCGCGCGCGATCGATGCGGGTCGTGGCTGCGTCATTGAGGTGGCGAAAGGCGAGCAGACCGTCACGCTCGCACGTCTGTCCGATGCGCCGTTCACTCAGCGCCTTGTCGACAAGTTCTCGTTGCCCACGGATGGTTGGCGAGGCGAGCGCGCCCGCCAAACACCCATCGGGAGGGAAATTGAGAGCCAGGAAACACGCAGTGCGTGGACGCCGTCAGAGTCGTCCCGGGACGAGTCATAGTGCTTCACGAACTGTCGATCGCTGACCTTGGTGTCATTGAGTCTGCCCGCATCGAGTTGGGCCCTGGCCTCACTTGTGTGACCGGTGAGACTGGCGCCGGTAAGACCATGGTGTTGACGGGTTTGGGGCTCATTCTGGGCGCGAAGAGCGTTCGGGCCACAGTGAGGGAAGGCGCTCGGGAGGCGTTGGCTGAAGCGGTGATGGATGTCCCGCAGGAGTCGGAGTCGGCTGCGCGCCTTGACGATGCCGGGGTTGTCGTGGACGACGACGGCACCGTGGTCGTGGCGCGTACGGTGGGTGCGGAGACTCGGTCACGGACCGTCGTTGGCGGCCGGACAGTTCCACAAGCATTGTTGGCGGAGGTTGCCGCAGAATTAGTGACTGTTCATGGGCAAAGTGACCAAGCCAGGTTGAGGTCTGGGGCGCGTCAGCGCGACACCCTCGATGAGTATGCGGGAGCTCCGCATTCGGGTGTGATGACGAAGTATGCGCACGCTTGGCAGGCGTGGAAGCAAGCGACTGCTGAGCTCGCCGTGATGGAAGAAGGCGCGCAGGCCGAGCGTGCTGAGGTCGCACGCTTGCGTGACGATGTGGCAGCGATCGATGAGATTAGTCCGCAGCCCGATGAAGACACTCGTATCGAGTCCCAGATTCGGGTGCTGGAGAATGCGGAGTCAGTGCGCCTCGGCGTTGCTGCGGCGCACGAGGCGCTCGCCGGCGATCAGGACTTCACCGCAGCTGTCGCATTGGAGAATGCACGGAAGTCGCTGAGCGAAGCTGCGATGCACGACGAGTCGCTGGCGGCTTTGGAGAAGCGCGTCGCGGACTTTGCGTATGGCGCGGCAGATGTGGCGACGGAGCTCTCGTCCTACTTGGATGGCATGGATGCGGAGAGCGCATCACTGAATGAGCTCCACGAGCGCCGCTCGGATCTTGCAAGCCTGATGCGCCGCATCGGAGTCATTGATGTTGCGGCGGTGGTGGAGTATGCCGAACGGGCACGTCCGCGAATCGCGCTGGATGACGACTGGGATGCGACCTTGGAATCCCGTCGGAAGGCTGTCGCCGAAACTCTTGAGGCGCTTGAGTCCGCGGCCGTGGAACTCCGTGAGTCACGCCTACGTGCGTCAGCAGAACTTGCGGCCGCCGTGCAGCGTGAGCTTGCTGAGCTCGCGATGCCCGACGCGCGTGTGGGCGTGGAAGTCGTGGCGGCTGAGCCTGCCGCGCACGGTGCCGACACCGTCACGTTCACGCTGGCCGCACATCCCGGGGCAGCGCATCGGCCGCTCGCAGAGGCTGCGTCCGGTGGTGAACTGTCACGCGTGATGCTCGCGCTCGAAGTCGCCCTCGCAGAGGCATCATCCGGGGACCGCTCCCGCACCTTCGTTTTCGACGAAGTTGATGCCGGCGTGGGCGGTCGTGCCGCGCTCGCTGTCGGCAACCGTCTGGCACAGCTCGCTCGGACCCATCAGGTGGTGGTGGTGACTCATCTGGCGCAAGTGGCGGCGTACGCCGACACGCATGTGGTCGTGGCGAAATCAACGGATGGCTCCGTCACCAAGGCACAGGTGCACGTCGTGGACGGCGAGGCTCGTGTGGAAGAGGTGGCGCGCCTGTTGTCGGGACAGGAGTCCTCGACTACTGCACTCGCCCACGCCCTTGAGCTGTTGGAGGGCTCCCGCGTGGCACGATGAGCCACATGAGTCGTTCCTCCACACATGCGGACGCGAACGACGGCTCTGTGACCGGGCCCGTGAGGATTGAACCGAGCCCCGTGGTCTTGGCGCGCCGCTTGCGCCGTGGCGACATTGCCGTCATCGATGTCCTGGATCTTGATCAGGGTGCCGCTGAAGCGCTTGCCGCGCGCAAGCCTGCCGCTGTGATCAACGTCAGTCCGTCGATCTCCGGTCGCTATCCCACCGGTGGGCCCCGGGTCCTCATCGAGGCGAACATTCCCTTGGTCGATGCTGTGGGTGCTGCGGTGCTCGACTTGAAGGAGGGTGGCACCGTCACAGTCGCCGGCGGCGATGTCTATTCGGGTGAGGACGTAGTCGCCTCTGGCAATGTGCTGGACGCGGACTCCATCACAGACGCCATGACGCAGTCTGCCGAGGGAATGCGTGTGCAGTTGCAGATGCTCACCGCGACGGCGATGGAGCAGATCGCCCGTGAAGGCGATGTCCTTCTTGAGGGTCAAGGACTGCCCCACACCGGCGTGGACCTGACCGGGCGCCATGTCGTGATCGTCGCGCCGGGTTTTCGGCATCGGTCTCAACTTCGTGACATCCACCGTTACATGAGAGATGTGCGTCCGGTGGTCATCGGTGTCGGTCATGGAGCTGACGCGGCTCGCGACCTTGGGCCTTCGGCAAGCATCATCGTGGGTGACATCGAAGGAGTTGACGAGGAGACTGTCCGGGCTGCGTCACACGTGGTGTTGCATGACCCTCACGGGTCCGATGCCGGCGTGATCCGGGCTGAGGCGCTGGGCGTCGATCACTCGTCGGTTGAGTCGACGTTGTCTGCTGCCGATGTTGCGATTCTGCTTGCCCATGCCGGGGGAGCGGAGGTTATCGTGACGGTGGGCGTCGAGTCCGAGCTGATGGATTTCTTGGAACGAAGCCCTGCGGAAGGTGCGGGGACTTTGCTGAGCCGGATGCGCGCCGGCGGAAGCCTCATCGATGCTTCCACGCTGGCTTTGGTGTACCGGCATCGGTATGGCGCCTGGACGTTGGTCACGCTTGTGGTCAGCGCCGCGCTGGCGCTGTGTGCCGCGATCTGGATCACCCCCGCGGGGCGCGCTTGGGCGGAAAGCGTGTGGAATGGTCTGACCGGCTGGATTGGCGGCGCGTGATGATCGATTTCAGGTATCACATCGTCTCTTTGGTTGCCGTGTTTTTCGCGTTGGCAGTCGGAATCGTGCTGGGGAACGGGCCGATGCGTGATGCACTCATCGGGGATCAAGCAGAGACCATCGCGTCGCTCGAGGACGAGACATCTCAGTTGCAGACGGAACTCGATGTGCAGGCCGACTCGGCGGCAGCTGGAGAGCAGTTTGCCGATGAAACCTCGACCCGTCTGTTGGCCGGCGCTTTGGGGGAGGTCTCGGTGGCGACGCTCGACGTGGGTACTCCTTCGACATCCGACTCTCAGGGAATCCGGGACCGTCTGGTGCAAGCAGGTGCGGCTCTGACCGCTCAGGTCGTGGTTGAACCGGCGTGGACCGACCCACAGCAAGTGGCGTTCCGAAACTCGTTGGCATCGACAGTTGCCTCACAGGTCGTGGGGTCAACTGACGACATGACGAGTACGACGGTGCTTGCTCACGCGCTTGCGCAGGCGCTGATGCCAGGTGTGGTGCCCGTGGGTGCTGAGGGGGATGACTACGCGGCCGATGCCGAGGAGCGTGCAGGGGCGCTGTTTGAGTTGCTGGTCGATGCAGAGCTGGTGTCGGGAACGGTGACGGCTCCTTCGAGTGCGGTGGCAATGATTGCGGGGCCCGCGGACGAGGAAGCCGGTGCGGACTCTGCCGTGTACGCCGAGATCGCTGGGGTGTTGGGTCTTTACGCAGACGGCATTGTTGCTTCTTCAGGTTTGGCCTCGAGCGGAGACCTGCCCACCGCGATTGCGAACTCGCCATCTGCCTCGCCCGTGGTGTCGACTGTCTCTACTGGTACTGGGTACTTTGGCCAGATCTCCTCGGCTCTTGCTTTGGCAGAGAACATTGGTGGATCCGTGGGACAGTACGCCGTCGGAGGCGAGTCGGCGTACGTGCCAACGCCTTAACGAATGTTGCGTGTTCGGCGTCACGGTGGCGCGGTCGGTGTTAGAGTTGAAGCCCGTGGAGCGATCTCGAATTTCAGCTAATACGGACCATGTCACCCGGCACATTTTTGTCACGGGAGGCGTTGTTTCTTCCCTTGGTAAGGGCCTCACCGCATCCTCATTGGGACGCCTGTTGCGTTCCCGTGGACTCCGCGTGACGATGCAGAAGCTCGACCCTTATCTCAACGTGGACCCGGGCACCATGAACCCGTTCCAGCACGGTGAAGTTTTCGTCACCGACGATGGCGCGGAAACAGACCTCGACATCGGCCACTATGAGCGTTTCCTGGACGTGAAGTTGTCGGCCAGTTCGAACGTGACGACCGGCCAGGTGTACTCGCAGGTGATCGCGAAGGAACGTCGTGGCGAGTACCTGGGCGACACCGTTCAGGTCATCCCGCACATCACTGATGAGATCAAGCGACGCATGCGCGAGCAGGCTGGCCCCGACTGTGATGTCATCATCACTGAGGTCGGCGGAACAGTAGGTGACATCGAGTCGCAGCCGTTCCTTGAGGCCGCACGCCAGGTGCGCCACGATGTGGGCCGCGACAACGTGTTCTTCCTTCACGTCTCGCTCGTGCCGTTCATCGGCCCGTCTGGTGAGCAGAAGACGAAGCCGACGCAGCACTCGGTGGCCGCGTTGCGATCGATCGGTATTCAGCCCGATGCCCTGGTGCTGCGCTCGGATCGTGACATTCCCGCTGGTGTGAAGGCCAAGGTGGCCTTGATGTGCGACGTCGAGAACGATGCCGTGGTTACCGCCAAGGACTCGCCCAGCATCTACGACATTCCCAAGGTGCTGCACTCCGAAGGCCTCGACGCCTACGTTGTGCGCCGTCTCGACCTTCCCTTCCACGATGTGAAGTGGGGGGCATGGAATGACGTTCTTGACCGCGTCCACCGCCCCGCACACCACGTTGAGGTGGCGCTCGTCGGCAAGTACATTGATCTGCCCGACGCCTACCTGTCCGTCTCGGAGGCCTTGCGTGCAGGCGGCTTCCACCACAGTGCCAAGGTGCACTTGCGCTGGGTTGCATCCGATCAGTGCCAAACGCCCGAGGGTGCCCAGGAAGCCCTGAGTGGTGTCGATGCCGTGTTGGTTCCTGGCGGTTTCGGGGTGCGTGGCGTGGACGGCAAGATTGGCGCGCTTCGCTGGGCCCGCGAGAACAAGGTGCCTACGCTTGGCATTTGCTTGGGTATGCAGACCATGGTGATGGAGTACGCCCGCAACGTCGTGGGCCTCGAGGGTGCTTCGAGTTCGGAGTTTGACCCGGAGACGCCCCACCCCGTGGTGGCAACGATGGAAGAACAGCAGGCGATTGTCTCGGGCGACGGTGACCTCGGTGGCACGATGCGCCTAGGCGAGTACCAGGCGGTTCTGAAGCCTGGTTCCGTTGCTGCTGAGACCTACGGCGCGTCCCAGGTGGGTGAGCGTCACCGCCACCGCTACGAAGTCAACAACAAGTACCGTGCACAGCTGGAAGAAGCCGGCTTGGTGGTATCAGGCGAGTCTCCTGACCGCGAGCTCGTGGAGTTTGTGGAGCTTCCTAAGGAGGTCCACCCGTACTACATCTCGACGCAGGCACACCCTGAGTTCCTGTCTCGTCCTACGAAGGCCCACCCCTTGTTCGCCGGTCTCATTGGCGCTGCGCTTGAGACGCAGCGAGCCACTGCTGAAGCAGGAGATGCTGGCGCGTCGTGAGTGAGTCGTTTGCGGTGGAGGACGTCCCTGCCAGCAGGGACGTGCTCCACCGCCACGAGCGTTTCCACGGCAAGGTGTGGGATGTCGTGTCCGACGAGATCGACCTGGGCGAAGCCGGTGTTGTCACACGTGATTACGTGCGTCACACCGGCGCTGTCGTCATCGTGGCATTGAACGATGCCGGTGAGGTCTACCTCGTGCGGCAGTACCGACACCCGGTTCAGGCCGAATGCTGGGAGCCGCCTGCGGGGCTCCTTGACGTCGCTGACGAAGACCCCGTCGATGCTGCGCGGCGCGAGCTTCACGAGGAGGCCGACCTCACTGCCCAGCGGTGGGACACGTTGGTGGACTACTACCCCTCCGGCGGCGGCGTCTCTGAAGCAGTTCGCGTGTACTTGGCTCGGGACCTCGGTGAGGTCCCCGAGCATGAGCGTCACGAACGTGAAGACGAAGAACGGGACATGATCGGCGCGTGGGTCCCACTCGACGACGCTGTAGCCGCAGTCATGGCAGGCAACGTCCATTCGTCGTCTGCCGTGGCAGGTCTCCTTGCAGCACAGATCGCGCGGCGCGATCACTTCGCCTCCGTGAGGCCGGCTGATGCGCCGTGGATGCGTCCAGAGGCAACACGCCTCGTACGTCGCGACTAGCCTTCTGCCACCTCAGGGGCGAAGCCCGCGGCACGTAGCGATGCCAGTACTTCTTCTTGATGGTTCGGACCGCGTGTTTCCACACTGATGTGCAGGATCACGCCGCTCACGGTCAGGCCCAGGTCATGGCGGGTGTGGAGCACCTCGATGACGTTAGCGCGCACGTTGGAGAGGATCGCTGACACCTGCGCAAGTTGGCCTGGACGGTCCGGGAGTGGAATGCGCATGGTCATGTAGCGTCCCGAGGCAACGAGTCCTAGCGCGATGATCCGCTGCATGAGCAGCGGGTCAATGTTGCCGCCAGACAGCACGATGCTTGTGGGACCGTGTGCTTCGACGAGTCCGCCCAAGACAGCCGCGATACCTGCGGCCCCCGCGGGTTCCACGACGAGCTTGGTCCGTTCCAAGACCGTCAACACCGCACGTGCAAGATCATCCTCGGAGACGGTCACAATGTCATCAACGAGGTCGCGCACCAGGGGATAGGTGACCTCGCCCGCTCGCGCGACGGCAATGCCATCGGCGATCGTGCTGTCCCGAGTAATCGACACCGGTTCTCCTGCCGCCAACGCAGCAGGGAATGCGGCCGACGCGGCGGCCTGCACCCCGATCACCCGAACCTGACGGCCATCGCGGGCGGCACGTTCTTTGACCGCAACCGCGATCCCGCTGATGAGTCCACCGCCGCCCAGCGGCACCACCACGGTGTCAAGATCCGGGACGTCGTCATAGATCTCCAGGCCGACAGTTCCTTGGCCAGAAATCACATCGGGGTGATCGAAGGGGTGGATCATGGTGGCGCCAGTGGCTGCGGCGTGCCGGTACGCGAGCGCGAGACACTCTTCCACTGTGGCGCCGTCGGTCACGACTGTGGCGCCGTAGCCTTTCGTCGCTAGCAACTTGGGCACCGGTGCACCGAGCGGCATGAAGATCGTGGCGTGAATGCCCAGCTCTTGGGCTGCGAACGCGACACCTTGAGCATGGTTTCCTGCCGATGCGGCGACCACACCATGCGCCCGCTCTTCCGCGGTGAGGCGGGATAGCCGGTAGGTTGCTCCGCGCAGTTTGAACGAGCCCGTGCGTTGAAGATTTTCCAACTTCATCGTGACAGGTGCGCCAAAAGTCGCGCTCACCATCGTGGCGTGGTCGAGCGGGGTCCGTTGCGCAATGCCGTCGAGAATCCGGGCAGCGTCTTCGATCGACGCCAGGGTAACGAGGGAGGGGGAAGAGTTCACCGGCGGTGTCACCTTCTTCACGGGAGTTGTGTGTGTTACCGATTGCGAATGAGGTAGTGGCTAGCAGCGTGTGCCGCAGCAAACACTCCAATCCCCACGAGGTGAAGCGCGACGACCGCCTCAGGCAAACCGGTGAAGTACTGGATGTACCCGATGAGCCCCTGAGCCGCAGTGACAACTGCGAGGACAAGCCACGCCTTGCGTACTTCATCGCGAGGCCCCACAGAGCGGTCACCACGGACCCGCCACACCAAGAGCGCGAACACGACGAGGAACGCCCACACAGCCACCGCGTGGGCACGTGCGATCAACGCAGGATCAAGCGCAAGCCGTTCCGTAGCCTCAATGTCGCCCGAGTGGGGGCCCGCCCCAGTGGTGAGAGCCCCGAGGACCAGAATCGCGGTCACGCAGAGGGCGAGGAGTCGTTGGTGCCAGATCACCGAGCGCCCCGCACGTCGAGGAGCGTTGCGGTACGTCAGGGCAAGCCACACGGAGAACCAGACCAGGATCGTTGACAACAGCAGGTGCGGAGCGACCACGAGCGGGTGAAGGTCGACGAGCACTGTGATGCCACCGACGACCGCTTGAACGATGACACCGATGCCCGGTACCAGTCCCCACCATTTGAGATCAGGGCGGTTGCGCCACACTGCGATTGCGACCCCCAGTGCCACGATGACGAGGACGAAGGTCAGCAGCCTGTTACCAAATTCGACCGCAGGGTGAAACCACTGTTCAGGGTGGAACTCCGGAGTGAAACGGCCTGGCTCGCATTGGGGCCACGTCGAGCAGCCCAACCCAGAGCCGGTCAGCCGGACAATGCCGCCAGTGACGATGATGCCTGCCTGCGCCACGATGTTGGCGAGGATGAAGCCACGGCCGTGTCTCGCGATCCATTCAAGGATGGCCAAGAACGCACGCTGAACGGTCGCGAAAAGTCTGCTGAACACGCCACCATCTTAGATTCGTCTGCGCAACACCTGGCACGGCGGCACGTCGGGTCATCAGCTGGCGCCTACACACGCTGCTGTCGGGAATTTTCGCAACCCACAACTTAGGCATACCTTGCTTGCCGGGAAGGAATTTGGCAACAACAATGTTGTCTACATAGCCACCCCAGCCCAGCATCTAAGGAGAGATCCATGACGACCGACACCACTCGTGACCGAGTGCTCGGCTTGATTGCCTCCGCGGGGCCGATCACCGCGTCGACCCTTGCTGACGAGCTGGGTGTGACGGCCGCGGGTGTGCGCCGACACTTGTCTGCGCTCATCGCTGACGGTCTGATCGAGGACCACGAACCCCCAGGCCAGCACGCGCGTGGACGCGGTCGGCCGGCCAAGTCCTACGTGGCGACGACCGAAGGCCAGCGATCGCTGACGTCGGCATACTCGACCGTTGCGGTCGATGCTGTCGCCTTCATGCGTGAGCACGGCAATCTCGACGCTTTCGTCGAAGCCAAGGCTGCAGAACTTGAAGGCCTTCTCGAAGGCGCTGTCCCCGCTGACGCGCCGATGGAGAAGCGTGTCGAGTTGATGGCGGCCGTGCTCGCAGAGCAGGGGTACGCTACTTCGGTTCGTCCGGGCCCAGGCGGATTCACCGTTCAGTTGTGTCAAGGCCATTGCCCGGTTCAGTCCATCGCTGAGGAAGCGCCCGAGTGGTGCGAGGCAGAAACTCGTGCGTTCTCACGCGTCCTCGATGTCCATGTCCAGCGCCTGTCAACTCTGGCAGGCGGAGCACACGTGTGCACCACGACCATCCCCGTCGCCCCGGCGGCACTGAAAGAAGGATGACCATGAGCACCCCCACCGACAATGCGCCCCAGGCGACCGATGAGGAGATCATCGCGTCAATTGGCGGCTACGAGTACGGCTGGCACGACTCTGATGAGGCCGGTGCCATCGCGCAGCGCGGCCTCAACGAAGACGTGGTTCGCAATATCTCGGCTCTCAAGAATGAGCCCGAGTGGATGCTGAACCTGCGTCTCAAGGGTTTGAAGATGTTCGACAAGAAGCCGTTGCCTCACTGGGGCTCGGACCTGTCCGGCATCGACTTCGACCGCATCAAGTACTTTGTGCGTTCAACTGAGAAGCAGGCGACTTCGTGGGAAGACCTGCCCGACGACATCAAGGCGACGTATGACCGACTCGGAATTCCCGAGGCGGAGAAGCAGCGCCTGGTTGCCGGTGTGGCCGCTCAGTACGAGTCTGAGGTCGTTTACCACCAGATCCGCGAGGACCTGGAGGAGCAGGGCGTGATCTTCGTCGACACTGACACCGGACTTCGGGAGTACCCCGAACTGTTCGAGCAGTACTTCGGCACAGTGATCCCGGTTGGCGACAACAAGTTCGCCGCCCTCAACACGTCCGTGTGGTCGGGCGGCTCCTTCGTTTACGTTCCCCCGGGCGTCCACGTTGAGATCCCGCTCCAGGCGTACTTCCGTATTAACACGGAGAACATGGGCCAGTTCGAGCGCACGCTGATCATCGCGGACGAAGGCTCCTACGTCCACTACGTCGAGGGATGTACCGCACCGATCTACTCCTCTGACTCGCTGCACTCCGCAGTCGTGGAGATCGTCGTCAAGAAGAACGCCCGCGTGCGATACACGACCATCCAGAACTGGTCCAACAACGTGTACAACCTCGTGACCAAGCGTGCCACCGCTGCTGAGGGCGCCACCATGGAGTGGGTCGACGGCAACATCGGCTCCAAGGTCACGATGAAGTACCCCGCGATCTACATGCTCGGTGAGCACGCTCGCGGAGAAACCCTGTCGATCGCCTTCGCAGGCGAGGGGCAGCACCAGGACGCCGGCGCCAAGATGGTGCACGCGGCCCCGAACACGTCGAGCTCGATCGTGTCGAAGTCCGTAGCCCGCGGCGGCGGTCGTACTTCCTACCGTGGCCTGGTTCAGGTCCTGGAAGGTGCCAAGAACTCGAAGTCGAACGTGCTGTGCGATGCGCTGCTCGTCGACCAGATTAGCCGGTCTGACACGTACCCCTATGTCGACGTCCGTGAGGACGACGTGCACATGGGGCACGAGGCTTCCGTCTCGAAGGTGTCCGAAGACCAGTTGTTCTACCTCATGTCCCGCGGTCTGGATGAGACCGAAGCCATGGCGATGATCGTCCGCGGCTTCGTCGAGCCGATCGCGCGCGAACTTCCTATGGAATACGCGCTCGAACTGAACCGCCTCATCGAACTGCAGATGGAAGGATCCGTCGGTTGACCGTCACTGACCACTCCCGAGCCACTGCCGACGCCGCGCACACGCACGGCCTTGGCACCCCCAGCCCCGACGCATCGCGTGCTGACCGTCCGACCTCTTTCGAGGTTGCCGACTTCACCGTCCCCACGGGACGCGAAGAAGAATGGCGATTCTCGGCACTGAAGGACATCAAGCCGATGCTCGCCGACGAAGCCGCCGATGGCCACCTTGAGTGGGATGTCCCGGCACTTCCCGCGGGTGTGACGTTGACTGATGTTGACGTGGCGACCGCGCGAGAGCGTTCTGTTCGTGCCCCTGGCGACCGCGCATCGGCCGTAGCCGTGGCGCACTCCGGCGGCGCGCGTGTCCTGTCCATCGCTCCGAACACCGTGGTCGATGAGCCCATCCAAATCACGGTGACCGGCACCGGTCAGGACGTGCGTGGACACCTCCTGGTCGAAGCAGGTGCGTCCTCCGAGGCGACTGTCATCATCGAGCGCAAGGGCTCCGCAACGTACTCGGAGTTTGTCTCCGTGGACCTCGCCGATAACGCAGGACTGAACCTGGTTCTCCTGCAGCTGTGGGACGAAGACGCCGTTCACGCTGGTGAAGTGGTCGCCCGTCTGGGCCGCGACTCACGCCTGCGCGGCTCGGTCGTCACCCTCGGCGGAAAGTCGGTGCGCCTCAACACCTCGGCAGCGTTCGCTGGCGAAGGCGCGCGCGTCGACCTGTTTGGCTTGTACTTCGCGGACTCAGGACAGCACCAGGAACACCAGTTGTTCGTCGACCACGCGGTGCCGCGCTGCACCTCGCGTGTGACGTACAAGGGTGCGCTTGCCGGCAAGACTGCTCGCACCGTGTGGATTGGTGATGTGCTGATCCGCAAGGAAGCAGAAGACACCGACACCTACGAGCTCAACCGCAACCTGGTGCTCACCGACGGCGCACGCGCCGACTCGGTGCCTAACCTCGAGATTGAGACGGGCGAGATCGCGGGTGCTGGTCACGCATCGGCCACCGGACGCTTCGATGAAGAGCAGATGTTCTACCTGCGTTCACGCGGCATCTCTGAAGACGAGGCGCGCAAGCTTGTGGTGCGTGGCTTCTTCGCGGACCTCGTCCAGGAGATCGGCGTGGCCAGCGTTGAGCAGTCGTTGATGAAGGCGATCGACCTCGAACTCGAGCACGTCAACGAGGAGCTCGCGGAGACGCAAGCGTGAGCGAGCAACTCGCCTGCATGGTGTCCGACCTCGAACCGGGGTCAGCGATGGATGTCGAGCTGACGCTCGCCTCCGGTTCTGACACGCCTGTCGCGGTCGTGCGCAGCGATGACGGCGACTTCTATGCGATCGGCGGTATGTGCACCCACGGTGAGGTACCGCTCGGCGAGGGAGACGTCGAAGGCTGCTTCGTTGAGTGCTGGGCCCACGGCTCACGCTTCGACGTACGCACCGGAGTGCCGGACGAGTTGCCTGCCGTGACGCCTGTCGCGACCTACCCCGTTCGTATCGACGGCGAGCGCGTGCTCGTAGACGTCGACAACCCCAAGTCTTAAGAAGAGTGAATCAAGGAGCATCATGAGCACCCTGGAAATCAAGAACCTCCACGCCTCCGTGGAGACCCCCGAGGGCACCAAGCAGATCCTCAAGGGCGTCAACCTGACCATCAACTCCGGCGAAACCCACGCCATCATGGGCCCCAATGGCTCCGGCAAGTCGACTCTCGCCTACGCAATCGCTGGTCACCCCAAGTACGACATCACCGAGGGCTCCGTGTTCCTCGACGGTGAAGACGTGCTCGAGATGAGCGTGGACGAGCGCGCCAAGGCTGGCCTGTTCCTGGCCATGCAGTACCCCGTCGAGGTACCGGGCGTGTCCGTGTCGAACTTCCTGCGTACCGCAAAGACCGCGATCGATGGCGAAGCACCCAAGCTCCGCACGTGGGTCAAGGACGTGAAGGGTTCCATGGACAACCTGCGCATGGACGCCTCGTTCGCAGAGCGCAACGTCAACGAAGGATTCTCGGGTGGTGAGAAGAAGCGCCACGAGATCCTCCAGATGGAACTGCTGTCGCCCAAGATCGCCGTTCTCGATGAGACGGACTCCGGCCTGGACGTCGACGCACTGCGCATCGTCTCCGAAGGAGTGAACCGCGTCAAGGAGAACACCGGCCTCGGCGTCATGCTCATCACCCACTACACGCGCATCCTGCGGTACATCAAGCCTGACTTCGTCCACGTGTTCGTGAACGGCCAGGTCGCGGAAGAGGGTGGCCCCGAGCTCGCAGAGCGACTCGAGGCAGAAGGCTACGACCGCTACCTGGTCGAGGCGTAAGGACCCCTTCCGAATGCTGCTTCCCGATCTTCGCGAGGACTTCCCGCTCCTGACCCGTACGGTCAGGAACGGGAAGCCCCTCGTGTACCTCGACTCCGGAGCGACAGCGCAAAAGCCGCGCGTCGTGTTGGACGCAGAACGCGAGTTTTACGAACAGCACAACGCGGCAGTTCAGCGCGGTGCGCACCTGTTAGCTGAGGAAGCGACTGAACTTTTTGAAGGGGCACGCGGTGACGTGGCGTCCCTCGTGGGGGCGCAGTCGCAGGAGATCGTGTGGGCCGAGAACGCGACAGCCGCTGTGAACTTGGTGGCAAGCGGCATCGGAAACGCTTCCGCGGGGATAGGCGGAGACGAGGCTGCCCGGTTCAAGATTGGCCCCGGAGACGAGATCTGCGTCACCGAGACCGAGCATCACGCGAACCTGGTGCCCTGGCAGGCCCTCGCGACACGAACTGGAGCCACCTTGCGGTGGATTCCGGTCGATGACCAGGGCCGGATGATTCTTGACGACCTCGATTCCCTCGTGAACGAGCGCACTCGAGTCTTGGCTTTCACCCATGTGTCGAATGTGACAGGCCTCATCAGTCCCGTTGGCGCACTCGTGGCCAGGGCCAAGGCTGTCGGGGCGTTGACCGTACTCGACGGTTGCCAGTCGGTTCCGCACCTGCCGGTCGACGTGAAGGCGCTCGACATCGACTTCATGGCGATGAGCGCCCACAAGATGCTCGGGCCTACCGGCATCGGTGCGTTGTACGGGCGCAAAGAACTGCTGGATGCTCTTCCTCCCAGCATCTTTGGGGGAGGTGCTGTCAAGGTGGTGACGATGGAAGAGACCAGCTGGCAAGAAGCGCCGATGCGCTTTGAAGCTGGCTCTCAGCCCGTTGCCCAGGCAGTAGGCATGGGCGCGGCTGCACGCTACCTGGCAGGTGTGGGCATGGATCGCGTTGAGGCGCATGAGCGGGAGATCGCGGCAGTCATGCGTGCCGGCGTTGCTGAGATCCCTGGGGTACGGCTCCTCGGGCCGGTCGGCAGCGCGGACGCCCGCGACGTGATCGGTGTTGCTTCTATTGCCGTCGACGGTGTTCACCCTCACGACGTAGGGCAGGTCCTCGACGACGCTGGCATCGCCGTGCGAGTGGGGCATCACTGTGCGCAACCGCTGCATCGAAAGTTCGGCGTCACAGGCTCGACGCGCGCAAGCGCCCACGTGTACACCACTAGGGAGGACGCGGAAGCGTTCGTCGCAGCTGTGGCCACTGTCCCCGCATTCTTTGGAGTGAACTGATGAGCAGTCTTGAACAGATGTACCAGCAGGTCATCATGGATCACGCCAAGCAGGCGCACGGCAAGGGTCTTGTTGACCTCAACCTCATTCAGGTGGGGGAGTCGCACCAGGTCAACACCACATGTGGTGACGAGATCAGGTTGCGGGTGGGGCTCGAGGACGACCGCGTGGAATCCGTGACCTGGGAAGGCCAGGGGTGTTCTATCTCGCAGGCCTCCGTGTCCGTTCTCCATGAACTAGTGGAGGGCACCACGTTGTCCGAGGCCGAGGCCACGATGGAAGCGTTCCGCGACCTGATGCAGGCCAAAGGCGAAGCGCTTGATGATGACCGAGAAGATCTCCTGGGCGACGCAACCGCGTTCGTCGGGGTGGGAAAGTACCCAGCGCGCATCAAGTGCGCCATGCTGGGGTGGATGGCGTTTAAGGACGCCATGATCCAGGCACGAAAGGACGAGGCATGACCGAGACAGCAACGCCGCCGAATGCGGCGGATGTTGAAGAGGCTCTGCGTGATGTGATTGACCCCGAGTTGGGCATCAACGTTGTGGACTTGGGGCTGGTGTACGGGGTCTCGCTGGACGAGAACCAGCACGCCGTCATTGACATGACGCTCACGTCTGCAGCGTGCCCGCTGACCGACGTGATTGAAGACCAGGCAGGCCAGGCTCTCGAAGGCCTGGTCAACGGCTACCGCATCAACTGGGTGTGGATGCCGCCGTGGGGTCCGGACAAGATCACCGACGACGGACGTGAACAACTGCGTGCTTTGGGCTTCAACGTCTAAGTTTCGCAAGCCAGCGCGTGAGCGCACCGATTGGTGACGCACTCAGAACCATGAGACAGGCCGTGCGGCCCCTTGCCAGACGGCGGGGGCGGCACGGCCTTTCCCATGCGCGTGGCCTGTCGTGTGCGCCTACAGAGCGATGGTTCCAGATGCCAGCGCCCACACGCCGGCGATCGCGCCGATGCTTGCGAGCACACACACGACCGCCTCGGCCGGTGTGAAGATCTTTCTCCCGCGCTGCTTGCGCGACCAGACATACACCAGGGACGCGGGGGCGTAGATGATGAGCGCCAGCAGTGCGTACTTGAGCCCCATGGCGTACACAAGATAGATCGCGTACACGGTCGCGACTGACGACGCTGCCACCGCCGTCGCCACCTTGCCTCCGTTGAGTGCGATCTTGAGGCCAAACCCTGCGGTCAGGAGGTACGGCAAGATGGCAAGTGCACTCGTGAGTTCAAGGGAGAAATCAAAGGCGCTTTCGGCGAAGAACGCCACCACGAGGAAGAGTTGCGTCACCAATGACGTCACCAGGAGTGCTCGGAAGGGCACCCGGTTCTTGTTGAGGTGAGACAACACCGCCGGCGCATCGCCGTGACGGGCTGTCATGTAGAGCGACTCGACGGCAAGCAAACACCAAGCGAGGTATGCGCCCAGCACCGAGATCAGCAGGCCGATGCCGATAACCCATGCGCCCCAGGCACCCACCGCTTCTTCTAAGACCCCGGCTACTGAAGGTTGGCGCATCGCTGCGAGGTCTTCGCGGGGGAGTACGCCGTAGCTCAGCATCGTCACTGCGACAAATATGGCGAGGACTGACAGGAAACCCCAGACTGTAGCTTTTCCGACGTCTTCACGCTTGCGTGCCCAGCGGGAGTACACGCTCGCGCCTTCGATTCCGATGAACACAAAGACAGTGACAAGCATCGTGCTGCGGACTTGGTCAGACAACGAACCCAGCGACCCGTCCTCTGCCCACAAGTTGTCCGTGAACGTCTCCCACGAGAACGCCCCCGACATGATGATCACGGCGAAGATCGCCAACGGCACCATCTTGGCGACGGTGGCGATTCCGTTGATGACAGTGGCGCGGGTGACGCCCTTCTGGATGATGAAGTGGAAGAGCCAGATGCCGGCTGTGCCGAGCAGGAGGGCAGCAAACGTGTCGCCATCCCCGAACACTGGAGCGACCGATCCCAGCGTGGACGACACCAGGACCCAGTAGGTGACGTTCGCTACGCACGCGCTCACCCAGTAGCCGAACGCAGAAAAGAATCCGATGTAGTCGCCGAACCCGGCCTGCGCGTAGGCGAAGATCCCGGAATCCAAGTCTGGTCGCGCGATGGCGAGCCGCTGAAACACGAATGCCAACGCCAACATACCGCCGCCCGCAATCGCCCAGGCAATGGCTGCCCCCGCCACTCCCGTCGACGAGGCGAAGGAGGCGGGAAGGGAGTAAACCCCGGCACCGACCATCGTTCCCACGACCATGGCCGTGAGAACAGGAACGCTCATGGTGGCGCGGCCACTGGAGGCAGGTACAGCAAACTCGTCAGCTGGGCCGTGATCGGGTGCGCTCATGCGTCCTCCCTCGAAGATGCGCCGTTCACGTCAGGCTAGTCCGCAGATGCGGACAAAGCGCGTTCAGAACGTGGTGCGGCGGCGGTTATTCGTTGTCGCGGGGACGCGGTGCAATGAGCAGCTCAAACGCGTCTTCCTTCGTCATGGAAGACGTTGACGTCGCGCTTGCAGCAGTGGCTTTCTCAGTGGCGTGTGTAGAGGAGCTGGCTGCGGAGGGCTTGGAGCGCTTTCTTTTGCTGAGGCGAGCGTCGCGTGCGCTCCTAGCCTCATGAGTGGCATCGAACTCTTCGCCGATTCCTCGTGCATGGATCGCTTGTCCGAGCTGGAGTGCGAAGCCCACGGTACGCGTGGTGGTGGGGAAGAGAACTGCACGCATGGATTTATCGAGTCCACGGGCCCGCGCGGCTTGGCGAGACTCCATGTAGATCTTCGCAACCTCAGGTAGCGCACGCAGCATGAGAGCGAACATGAGCCCCAGAGTCTCAGGCGGAAGAATGAAACGAATGGGGCGTGCGGCCGCGGCGACGAAGTCGAGCATGGCTGCCATCGATGTTGACGTCGTGACCGCAAGCGCAAGGGCCACAATCGTGATCAGGTCCGCACTGACCTCGGCTGCACGGAGATAGTCGCCGCGCCACAGGTACAAAGTTGAGGAGAGAAGACCCACGAGCGCGGTACCGATGAGGGTCCACAACGTGACACGTGCGGGAGGAACGGTGCTGGCGAGCAAGAGCAGTGCCGCGCACATGATTCCTATGGAGGTGACGACGTCGTTGCTGACGAGCACCACCACGGTAGTCACGACCAGGAGCAGTACCTTGAACCAGGCAGCAGCATGGTGGAGCGGGGTGTCCCGCCGTCGGTACAAACCCAGGGTGGAGATCACTGGGGTGCCTGCCTGGCGGTGCGTCCGAACATCAGGTCGCGGTAGCGCTGGATGGCCTCATGGGGGTGGCCGTCGAAGGCGATCTGACCGTCGTCGATGACGAGGGTGCGCTGTGCCCGTGATGCCGAGTCGAGATCGTGGGTTACTTCAATCAACTGCACTGGTAGGGAACGCAGCAGCGCGCCGACATGGGCGCGCCAGCGCAAGTCGAGCAACGTGGTGGGCTCGTCGGCGATCAGAACCGACGGTGTCACGGCGAGCACTCCGGCAAGTGCGAGCAACTGTCGTTGGCCACCGGAGAGCGCCGAGACTGACACGTCTGCGCGTTCGCCAAGTCCCATTTCTTCGAGGGCATCAAGTGCGGCGCGGGTGCGCTTGTTCTTGTCCTTGATCGAGCGGCGCAACGACAGCATGACGTCTTCGACGGCAGTGGGCATGATGAGCTGCGCTGAGGGGTCGGTGAAAAGGAATCCGACGCGCCGGCGCACTTCCGCACCGTGAGTCGCGACGTTCAGTCCTTCGACCTCAACGGAACCTTCCGTGGGCGGAATGAGGCCGTTGATGAGCCTCACCAATGTTGACTTGCCTCCGCCGTTTGCGCCCACGATGCTGATGTGACGTTCCGTCAGCGAAAGTGTTGTCGGCTGCAGGATCGTCACGCCCGTGTCGGGCGCGATGACAGAAGCCCCCTTGAACTCGATCATGCCTTAAGGCTATGCGGTCGCGGCCTCTTCCACGTCCACAGCGGTCTTCTGAACGGGGTTTGCAGGCATGAGTTGGGGATAAGCCCGGTGAATGATCGACGCCAAACTTGCGGCGATGACAACCTTGATGGCGTCTCCAATCATGAACGGCGACATTGCCACCGTCGCCTGCCCCAGGGTCAGTCCCGTGATCTGTGACAGCCAGGGGATGCCGACCGCGTAGACCACGGGAATCGACACGAGGCCGGCAATGATGAGCGCCGGCAACGAGAGTCTGATGCGTTTGCGCACCAGTACCGCCACGTAGCCGACCAGCCATGCGGCGGGGATGAAGCCGACGAGGAACCCGCCGGTGGGACCGGCCAGGATTGCCAGCCCAGCAGCATTGTTGGCATAGATCGGCAGACCTGCTGCGCCCACGACGACGTACAGCGTGACGGCGGCGGCGCCGCGCCAGGGGCCCAAGCACAGTCCCGCAAGGACGACTGCGAGCGTTTGCAGTGAGAATGGCACTCCGAACGCCAAGGTGACTTCCGGAACCAGAGTCGAGGCGGCGATGAACGCGGCGAACACCGCGATCAGCGCGATGTTGGGGCCGGAAAGGATGTGGCGCGAGCTCATGGGTTCTCCTTGCGATAATGGACCGGCGCTTACGCTACTGCGGTGTCCCTGGCAGTCGGGGGACAAGATGCGGTAGGCGCTCGTTCGTTGTAGAAATCCCACCAAGCGGCTGCCGCCAAGGAGAGCTTTTTAGTGATTAGCGCGCAAAATCTTGAGATGCGCATCGGCCCCCGTGTCTTGTTGCACCCCACGTCCTTCCACGTGAATGCAGGAGACCGCATCGGCCTGGTGGGACGCAACGGTGCTGGCAAGACCACGATGACGCGAATCCTCGCAGGCGAAGGACAGCCTTCAGGAGGGTCGGTGACCCATCGCGGTTCCGTGGGCTACCTGCCGCAGGATCCTCGCAGCGGCGACCTGAACAAGATGGCTCGGGACCGCATCCTTGGAGCGCGTGACTTGGCCGGTTTGGCGGCAAAGATGCGCGAGGCCGAGGAAGCCATGTCGAGTACCGACGAGAAGTTGTCGATCAAGGCGATGGAACGGTATCCCCGCCTCGAAGAACGATTCCGCGCTGCCGGGGGGTATGCGGCGGAGTCTGAGGCCTCCCAGATCGCGGCAAACCTTGGACTTGACTCCCGGATTCTGGGCCAGCCGTTGCACACGTTGTCCGGCGGTCAGCGGCGCCGCGTAGAACTGGCGCGGATTCTGTTCTCGAATGCGGAGACGTTGCTCCTTGACGAGCCGACCAACCACCTCGATGCGGATTCCATCATCTGGTTGCGGGACTTCCTCAAGGCATACTCTGGCGGATTGATCGTGATCAGTCACGACGTCGACCTGGTCCGTACTGTCGTGACGAAGGTGTTCTACCTGGACGCGAATCGCGGCGAGCTCGACCAGTACGCGATGGGCTGGGATCTTTATCTCCAGCAGCGTGAGGATGACGAGAAGCGTCGCCGCACCGAACGCCGCAATGCCGAGAAGAAGGCCTCTGCGCTCATGGCACAGGCAGAGAAGATGCGTGCCAAGGCATCGAAGGCGACAGCTGCGCAGCAGATGATCAAACGTGCGGAGAAACTCCTCAACGACACCGAAGGCGAACGGCAGATCGACAAGGTCGCAAGTCTGCGTTTCCCCACCCCAGCTCCGTGCGGCAAGACTCCGCTGCGCGGCTATGGGTTGTCCAAGAGTTACGGGTCGCTCGAAGTCTTCACAGACGTGGACTTGGCGATCGACCGTGGTTCACGTGTGGTGGTATTGGGCCTCAACGGCGCGGGAAAGACGACCCTTCTCAAGTTGCTGTCCGGCGTGGAGGACGCCGATACCGGTGAGGTGGAGCCTGGCCACGGACTGAAGCTGGGCTACTACGCCCAGGAGCACGACACTCTCGACATGGACGCCACCGTCGTCGAGAACTTGCGCCACGCGGCTCCTGACCTTGCCGATACGGAGGTCCGCAAGGTGTTGGGCTCTTTCCTATTCTCAGGGGACGACGCGGACAAGCCTGCGCGCGTGCTGTCCGGTGGAGAGAAGACACGTTTGGCGCTTGCAACACTGGTGGTGAGCCAAGCGAATGTGTTGCTCCTTGACGAGCCGACCAACAACCTCGACCCTGCCTCGCGTGCGGAGATCCTCAGCGCGCTCAGGACCTACGAGGGCGCAGTGGTGCTCGTGACCCACGATGAAGGTGCTGTCGACGCGCTTGAGCCCGAACGCGTGCTGTTGTTGCCCGACGCCGATGAGGACCTCTGGAACGACTCCTACCGAGACCTCATCACCTTGGCCTAGAGCGCGTCCTCAATCTCTTCGTCAGAGAGTGTGTGCCGGCGCTTCTTGCGCGGAACGGCTGTAGGAGTGGCGGTTGCGGTGCCCTCGCGGGCATCGCGGCGCAGCAGCAAGAACGCCCCAGCGGGCACTAGAACCGCGAAGATCCACCACTGCCAGGCATACGACAAGTGGGGGCCGAGCGACAGCTCGGGAAGAGGGACTGGCTCACCGGCTACGGTGTCGCGGCACCCTTCGGCATCGCACACCTCGCGAATCATGATGTAGCCGGGCATTGGTTGGCTGGAGGCGGGGGAGAGTTGTTCGGCACTGATGCGGGACACCGAGTCTTCCGCTGACTTGCCGTCGTCGTCTTCCCACGCCCGCACGATGCCCGTCACCGTGACGTGACCGGTGGGGTAGCTCGGTTGCGCGAAGGCCGACTGCGATTCAGGTTGAGGCACCCATCCTGTCGACACCAGCACGCTGTCGCCATCGGTCTTGTCGAGCCACGCCAAGTACTGCAGCGCGGGGGTGGAATCCACCGGACGGCCACGCAGCACGGTTGCTGAGTCCTGGGCAAAGATGCCCTCGACAATGACGGAACGCCACTCGGCGTCGGCAGGCAGTTCCGACGCCCCCGCCGGAACAACATCGGCCAGTGGCACGGGAGAGAGTTCTTGTGCCACGTCATAGGCGGCACGGGCATCGCGCTTCACCTCGTGGCGCTCGTACTGCCACATGCCGAGCATGACTGCGACAGCGCTCACGCTCAGCGCAATCACGACCGTCAACACGATCCGTGCGACCGGCAAACCTCGAAATGTCACGCCAGCGATGCTAGTACCGTGTCACCCATGACACGTCACGTCCTTGTTACTGGAGCCAACCGCGGCATCGGCCGCGCCATCGCCGAGTCCTTTGTGGCAGCCGGCTACACCGTCAGTTCGATTCACCGCAGTGGTGAGCTTCCGGAAGGTGTCGACGGTGCTATCGCAGACATCACGGATACCGATGCGGTGAATGCGGCCTTTGACGCGCTTGAAGAGCGTCACGGGCGCGTTGAAGTGCTCGTCGCCAACGCGGGCATCACCAAGGACGGACTACTGATGCGGATGTCGGACGAGGACTTCGAGACCGTCCTCAATGTCAACCTCACCGGCACGTTCCGCACCGTTCGCCGCGCCACCCAGTCCATGATGCGCCAGCGTTTCGGACGCATCATCCTGGTGGGTTCGGTGGTGGGTCTCCTGGGCAACCCCGGCCAGGTCAACTACTCATCGTCGAAGTCGGCCTTGGTGGGCATGGCGCGTTCCATTACTCGCGAGGTGGGGCAGCGTGGGATCACCGCCAACGTTATTGCCCCGGGATTCATTACGACCGACATGACCGAAGAGCTCGGAGAGGACCTCGTGAAGCAGTACGAGGCAAACATCCCTGCCAAGCGCTTTGGTTCTGCGGACGATGTTGCCGCAGCCGCGCTGTACCTTGCCTCCGACGCCGCCGGCTACGTGTCCGGCGCCGTGCTGCCTGTCGACGGCGGCCTCGGCATGGGTCACTAAAGCAGCGGCCACAGCACGCAAGAAGGGCCGATGGGTGACTCACCCATCGGCCCTTCTCACGTGAATGCGCGGACTACTTCTCTTCAGCGAGTTCTCTGTCCTCGTCGCCTTCAACGAAAGCGGGAGAAGCGACGGAGTTGTCTGCGCTACGCCAACGCGTAATGACCGCCATAAGGTGGTAGCAGATCAACGCCGCAGCCGTGCCCAGCACGATGCCTTCGAACTTCAGATCGCCCACTTCCCACGTGTAGTTGGCGGCGCCCACAATGAGCGCGATACCCACGGGCATGAGGTTGACAGGGTTACCGAAGTCCACGTTGCCCTGGCTCCAGATGCGCGCGCCCAGCACAGCGATCATGCCGAACAGCACCGTGGCGAGCCCACCGAGCACTCCAGCGGGCGTCGCGGCGATCAGTTCACCGAACTTGGGCGACAGGCTCAGCAGCAGTGCGAATCCCGCGGCGAACCAGTAGGCAGCGGTGGAGTAGACGCGCGTCGCGGCCATCACCCCAATGTTCTCGGCATACGTCGTCGTACCCGAACCGCCGCCGGCACCTGCCACAGCGGTAGCCAAGCCATCAGCAAGCAACGCGCGTCCAGTCAAGGGGTCCAGGTTGTCGCCCGTCATGGCTGCCACCGACTTCACGTGCCCGATGTTCTCGGCAATCAACACGAACAGCACCGGCAAGAACATGATGATCACCGAGGTGTCGAACTGTGGTGCAGTGAAGTCAGGGAGGCCCAGCCACGCTGCACTCTTCACCTTGTCAAGGTTGTACTCACCGTTGAACGCCGCGACAACGCAGCCGACAGCCGTACCCAGCAGAATCGATAGGCGTCCCAGAACGCCCTTGAACAGCACCGTGACGACAATCACTGCGAGTCCCGACACGAGCGCAGACGTCAGCGAGACTGACACCATGCCCCACGCCGCAGGGGCGAGGTTGAGGCCGATCAGCATCACAATCGCCCCCGTGACCACCGGCGGCATCGTGACTTCAATCCACCGCGTACCAGCGAAGTGGACCACGAGACCCACGATCGCCAGCATCAGCCCCACCATGACGAGGCCACCAAGCGCCACACCCATGGAGTGAGAGCCAGTAGCCGCCATGATGGGCGCCAAGAACGCAAAGCTCGAACCCAGGTAGGACGGCAAGCGGTTGCCCGTGATGATGAGGAACAGCACCGTACCGACCGCCGAGAAGAACAGCGTGGTCGACGGAGGGAAACCGGTGATGGTCGGCACCACAAAGGTGGAACCAAACATCGCCAGGACGTGTTGTGCACCAATACCGATAGTGCGCGGCCACGTGAGCCGCTCGCGAGGTGCCACCGCAGCATCGGGCGCAATGGTGCGACCGTCGCCATGAAGGCTCCAACTCATGAATGCCATCGTTTCTCCTTGGATGGTCCAGCAGTGTCTGCGTGGGGATTGCGCACAATCTATCTGCATCGCGCCATACACGCGTCCCGGCGTGCCGCAAGCGGTAGCGAGGACCGCTAGGCTTCCCGTCAGGAGGAAACGAATACATGGGAATCCTTGAAGGTAAGAACATCCTCGTCACCGGCGTCCTCACGGAAGGCTCGATCGCTTTTGACGTGGCACGCCTGTGCCAAGAACAGGGTGCAACCGTGGTGCTCACCGGTGTGGGCCGCACGCTGAAGATCACTCAGGCCATGGGTCGCCGCCTGCCGGTAGAAGCGCAGGTCGTGCCGCTCGACGTGACCGACCCCGAACAGTTGACGGGCCTGGCAGATGCCGTCCGTGAACACGTGCCCCACCTTGACGGCGTTGTGCACTCGATCGGCTTTGCTCCGCAGACCGTCATGGGCGGCAACTTCATGAGCGGGCAGTGGGACGACGTCTCCACAGCCATGCACATCTCTGCCTACTCGCTGAAAGCCCTTGCGGAAGCCGCACAGCCCTTGATGCCGAACGGCGGCTCGATCGTCGGACTCACGTTCGACGCCACCGTGGCGTGGCCCGTCTACGACTGGATGGGTGTGGCGAAGGCCGCCCTCGAGTCCACCAGCCGCTACCTGGCTCGTGACCTGGGCGCTCAGGGCATCCGTTGCAACATGGTGTCCGCAGGCCCCATCAAGACCACTGCAGCAAAGAACATTCCCGGGTTCGAGCAGATGGAAGGAACCTGGTCCGAGCGTGCGCCGCTGGGCTGGGACTCGTCAGCAACCGAACCAACCGCCAAGGCCGTGACCGCGCTCCTCAGCGACTGGTTCCCGGCCACCACCGGAGAAATGGTGCACGTCGATGGTGGCGTGCACGCGATGGGACAGTGACATGCCAACGTTGATTCTTGCTCGACACGCCAAAGCAGAACGCCCTGCCGGGCTACCGGACATGGACCGCCCATTGGCGATCATTGGCCGGAAGGCATCGCAGAAGCTCGGCACAGAGATTGCGGCAGCCGGTCTGAAGCCCTCGCTTGCTCTGGTGTCGCCCTCGAACCGCACGCAGCAGACATGGAACCTGATGGCAGGTTCGCTTGGTGACTGCGAAGTGCGTACCGTCGACGACCTCTACGAGACTCACGTCGAAGGGCTGCTCGAGGTACTGAACGAGATCGGCGACGAGGACACCGTCATCGCCGTCGGGCACGAACCCACCTGGTCGGCAGCGGCGGCCTACCTCGCCGCCGGCGGGTCTGACACGGATTCGCTGAAGTTTGTCGCTCACGGATTGCGGACAGCCACCGCTGCGGTCCTGACCTTCGAGGGCACGTGGGCAGAACTCGGTTCACGCACGGCGGTCTTGTCGCAGATCATCTCCGGTCGCGACGTCGAGTAAGACTTCACCGCACCCAGCGTGAACGTATGAAGGGGCCCACAGTCACACGACTGTGGGCCCCTTCATACGTCGTTGACGCGCTACTTCAGGTTTGCCGTTATGTGCGCAGGTGCCGCATCGATGATGGCAAGTGCCGCGTCAAGACGGGGCTCATTGAGCGCAACATCCGCCTGTTCCTGGACGACAGGCTTCGCATTGAATGCGATGCCAAGCCCCGCCGCCCCCATCATGTCAAGGTCATTGGCCCCGTCTCCCACCGCCACCGCATCGGCCGGCGCGATTCCAAGTTCCGCTGCGTACTCACGTAGCGCTACGGCTTTCGCAGCTCGGTCAATGATCGGTCCCCGGGTCCGTCCGGTGAGCACACCGTCGCGGACTTCAAGCCCGTTAGCCCGGAAATGCGTGATTCCCAGCCGGGCGGCCAGCGGCGCCACGATCTCCTCAAACCCGCCGGATACCAGTGCCGCAGTCCACCCGCGTTGCTGCAGGGTAGAGATGAGTGTTTCTGCGCCGGGGGTGAACTCCACCTCAGCGAGCACGTCCTCGAACACGGACTCCGGCACTCCCGCGAGGGTAGCGACACGTTGAGTCAGTGATTCACCAAAGTCGATCTCACCTCGCATGGCTGCCTCAGTGACGGCGGCAACCTCGGCTTCCGTCCCCGCTCGCGCGGCGATCATCTCGATGACTTCGGAGGTGATCAGCGTGGAATCGACGTCCAGAACGATCAGACGTCGCGTCATCCGGTCACCACCGTGCCCTTGGGAACGACGGTAATGCCGGACTCAGTCACGGTGAAGCCACGCTCCAGGTCGGACTGACGGTCGATGCCAACGCGGGCGCCTTCCTCGATCACTACGTTCTTGTCGAGAATCGCGCGGTGGACTTGGGCGTGGCGGTTCACGACAACGTCGTCCAACAAGACGGAGTCCGACACCGTCGACCACGAGTGCAGACGGACGCCAGGGGAAAGCACCGATCCTGTCACCGTCGCACCGGAGACAATGACGCCAGGCGAGACGATCGAGTCCGCTGCGTGACCAAGTCGACCTTCTTCCGAGTGAATGAACTTCGCCGGCGGTTCCGTGATGAGCCCTTGATGTAAGGGCCACTCGCGGTTGTACACATTGAAGATAGGTTCAACCGCGATGAGGTCCATGTGGGCGTCGTAGTAGCTGTCGAGGGTACCGACGTCGCGCCAGTAGTCGCGGTCGCGGTCAGCGGAACCGGGGACATCGTTGTCGAGGAAGTCGTAGAAACCGCAGGTGCCCTTGTCGACGAAGTGGGGAACGATGTCACCACCCATATCGTGCTTGGACGTTGCGGATTCGGCGTCCGCCTTCAGCGCTTCGAGGAACGGTTCAACAGAGGCGACGTAGTTGCCCATGCTGACCAGAACCTCGTCGGGGCTGTCGGGTAGACCCTCGACTTCAGAGGGCTTTTCGAGGAACGCCTTGATGAAGCCCGGACGTTCCTTGTCGACATCGATGATCCCGAACTGGTCCGCGAGTTCGATGGGCTGGCGGATTCCGGCGACAGAGAAGTCCGCGCCAGTGCGAATGTGGGCGTCGACCATCTGGGAGAAGTCCATGCGGTACACGTGGTCTGCTCCCACGATCACCACATAGTCAGGTTCTTCGTCCTCAATGATGTTGACGGTCTGGTAAATCGCGTCGGCGCTGCCGAGGTACCAGTGCTTGCCGCGACGTTGCTGAGCAGGCACAGGCGCAACATAGTTGCCGAGCAGTGGGGACATGCGCCACGTACGGGCGATGTGGCGGTCCATCGAGTGAGACTTGTACTGAGTGAGCACAACGACGTGCAGATAGTGCGAGTTGACCAAGTTCGACAACGCGAAGTCGACGAGCCGATAGGTGCCGCCGAACGGCACAGCGGGCTTGGCGCGAGACGCGGTGAGGGGCATCAGGCGCTTGCCCTCACCTCCGGCAAGGACGATGGCGAGTACTTTCGGAGCGGGCATATTCTCACCATAGTGGCCACATGCGGCGGATGGAATGCACGACACCAACCCTGGGGCGATAGCGTGTGTCATATGCGAGCTGACATCCTCACCCGTGAATACCCGCCGCACATCTACGGAGGCGCTGGCGTCCATGTGACGGAACTGGCCGCGGTGCTACGAGAACACATGGATGTAGTGGTCCGTGCCTTCGATGGTCCGCGCGATGAAACGGGCGTGACGGGCTACGACGCGCTTGGCGGCGGTGTCGGGGACGCGTCGCTTGATGTACTCGCGCACAACTTGCCTATGGCTCGTGACTGCGAAGGTGCCGACCTGGTGCACTCGCACACGTGGTACGCCAACATGGCAGGACATCTTGCGGCGACGCTGCACGGGATTCCGCACGTCATCAGTGCGCATTCGCTGGAGCCCATGCGGCCGTGGAAGGCGGAGCAACTCGGTGGTGGCTATCGCGTGTCCTCGTGGATCGAGAAAACCGCCTACGAAGCAGCCGATGCAATCATTGCGGTGTCAGGTGGCATGCGTGAGGACGTGCTGCGCTCGTACCCGGATGTGGACCCGGCCAAGGTCCATGTGATTCACAACGGGATTGACGTGGATGCGTGGGCGGCACCGTCAACGGAGCAGGAGCGGGCCGCCGCCAACGCGGTGGTGGAGCAGTGGGGGATTGATCCTGCACGACCTGCGATTGTTTTCGTGGGCCGTATTACCCGCCAAAAGGGCTTGCCCTACTTCCTGCGCGCGGTGGAAGAGCTGCCCGCCGACGTGCAGATCATCCTGTGCGCAGGTGCGCCCGACACCAAGGAGATCGCGGCAGAAGTGAGCGGTTTGGTCGAGCACTTGCAGACCAAGCGTGACGGCGTGGTCTGGATCGACAAGCATCTTCCCCGTCCAGAACTCGTAGCGGTGTTGGATGCGTGTACTGCTTTTGTGTGTCCCAGCGTTTACGAGCCTTTGGGCATTGTGAACCTCGAGGCGATGGCGGTGGGCCTGCCTGTGGTGGCTACCGCGACCGGTGGCATTCCCGAGGTGGTCGTGGATGGAGAGACCGGGATCCTGGTGCCCATCGACCAGGTGAAGGACGGTACCGGCACGCCGACAGATCCGGATGCTTTTGTCCGTGATCTTGCAGCGGCCTTGACCGACATGGTCTCCGACCTTGACCGCGCACGCCGGTGGGGTCAGGCGGGACGTGCTCGCGCAGCCGAGCATTTCTCGTGGCACACGATTGGTGAACGTACGGAACGCCTTTATCAGGAAATTCTCGGATAGGCTGAGCCACCATGACCGAGGTGCTGAAGTTCTCCGGCGTTCAGTTGCGTCGCGACGACAATCCGATCCTGCGCGATATCGACTGGACTGTAGACTCTCAGCAGCGTTGGGTAGTCCTTGGCCCCAACGGTGCAGGCAAGACGACACTCACTAACTTGGCCTCGGCGCGCATGCACCCATCCGAGGGAGAAGTACAGATCCTTGGTGAGGTGCTGGGCCGCACTGACACACAGGATCTCCGCACGCGCGTCGGTTTGACGTCCGCGGCGCTGGCCGACCGGATCCCAGACGATGAGACGGTCCGTGACGTCGTCATGACGGCTGCCTATGGCGTGACGGGTCGGTGGCGCGAAGAGTACGAGCGACTCGACGAGAGCCGTGCTGAGGACCTCCTTGCGGCGTTTGGCATGTTGGACTTTGCTGAGCGGCCGTTCTGGACGCTTTCCGAGGGTGAACGTAAACGAGTGCAGATTGCACGTGCGCTGATGACGGACCCTGAACTCTTGATTCTTGATGAGCCTGCCGCAGGTTTGGACCTAGGGGGACGTGAGGAACTGCTGGCGGCACTATCCGAACTTGCAGGTGACCGTCGCTCGCCCGCCATGGTGATGGTGACGCACCACGTAGAAGAGATCCCGTTGGACTTTACTCACGCACTGTTGTTGCGTGAGGGGCGCGTGGTCGCCGCAGGTCCGCTTCATTCCACGATTACGTCGGCGTCGCTATCTGAGGCGTATGGAATGCCGGTGGCGTTGCATGCACATCAAGGCAGGTGGACTGCCCGCAAGGCGTAGTCTCGCGTTCCTCCTGACGGCGCGCCCCGGGGCTCACGGAGGGCCTGGGGCTGGTGGTGGAGGCAGTCATCCTTGGGGTCGCGCAGGCTCATCCCTCAGGCCGATGCTTCGCATGCGCAGTGCCTGCTAGGTTTCCCATAGGAGGTGGTAACCATGGATTCACTGTGGTGGTTTGTCGCAGCGATAGTGCTGGGCATCGTTGAGATCTTCACTCTGGATCTAGTGTTCGCCATGCTTGCCGCGGGTGCGCTTGCCGGAGGTGCCGCCGCCCTGTTGGGAGCCCCGTTCTGGTTGAGCATGGTGATTGCTTGCCTCGTGGCGGGACTGATGCTGTTCACCTTGCGGCCGTGGCTTCTGAAGTCCATTCGTGCTCGCAGTGAACTAGTGGAGACAAACTCCGCTGCTTTGGTCGGCACGGAAGCGCGAACTCTCGATCGGGTTTCGGAGAACTCCGGTCGGATCAAGCTCGGCGGAGAAGTCTGGTCGGCACGAACCCGCGATGATGCGGAGCCGATCGATGAAGGACAGGACGTCACTGTCATCGATATCAAGGGCGCCACAGCGATTGTGGCGCCAGAAAGTAAGGGGGATTAGGCCATGACTCCAGTTCAGATAGTCATCATTGTCCTTGCCGTCGCTTTTGCGATCTTTGTGATCGTTGCGTTGGCCAAGGCTATTCAAATTGTGCCGCAGACGGAGGCTCGAGTAGTCGAGCGTCTTGGTCGCTATAACCGCACGATGGAAGCCGGCATGCACCTCCTGGTGCCGTTCATTGATCGTGTGCGTCAGTCCGTTGACATGCGCGAGCAGGTGGTGTCATTCCCGCCTCAGAGCGTCATCACGTCAGACAACCTGAACGTAGAGATTGATACGGTCATCTACTTCCAGGTGACGGATGCCAAGGCAGCGGTCTATGAGATCGCCAACTACATCGTGGGTATGCAGCAGTTGACGGTGACCACCATCCGTAACGTCATCGGAACGATGGACCTTGAGCAAACCCTGACCAGCCGTGATCAGATCAACGGTCAGTTGCGTACCGTGCTGGACGAGGCCACGGGCAAGTGGGGCATCCGTGTGGGCCGTGTTGAGCTCAAAGCCATTGACCCGCCCTTGTCTGTCAAGGACTCGATGGAAAAGCAGATGCGTGCCGAGCGTGACCGCCGTGCCGCGATCCTTACTGCTGAAGGTGTGAAGCAGTCGCAGATCTTGACGGCTGAGGGTGAGAAGCAGTCCGCCATTCTCAAGGCTGAAGGTGAAGCGCAGTCGGCGATCCTTAAGGCTGAGGGAGAGGCTCGCGCCATTCTTCAGGTCTTCGATGCCATCCACGAGGGCGATGCCGACTCGAAGTTGCTGGCCTACCAGTACCTCCAGGTTCTGCCCGAGATCGCGAAGACAGAGTCGAACAAGGTGTGGTTCGTCCCAACCGAGTTCACTGGCGCGCTGAAGTCGATCTCCGCGGCCTTCGGTCAAGAGGAAGAGTTGGAGCCTCTGACCAAGAACCCTGAACGCGGCGCGAACCGTTCCACGCGGATCACATCGGCATTGGCAGACCCGGCTGAGGCCTTGCGCCAGGCAAAGCAAGAGGTGCAGGACGCGACCTCGGACGCCACAGATGCAGGCACGCGTTCGGGACGTCCGTTTAACCCGGATGCGGAGAAGGGTCAGTAGACCGCTTTTCGTAGCCTCATAGGGAGGCGGCAGATCCTCGTTTCTGCCGCCTCCCTTTCTTTTTGCCGCGGGCGGGGTGACCGGGGCTTTCGGTCCTCCTCGCATCGGCCTGTCACAATCGAGGCGTGCTGATTGCTGACTCTGCTGATCCTCGCCTTGACGACTATCGCTCGCTCACTGATGTAGCGCTACGGCGCAGGCTTGAGCCCGAGCGAGGTCTGTATATGGCGGAAGGCGCCAAGGTGATTGAGCGGGCGTTGCGGGCAGGGCATCGACCGCGCTCGATTTTGGTGAGTGAACGCTGGCTTTCGGGTGTGAATGAGGTGTTGGCGCACACGGGCGCGACGGCCGACGTGCTCGTGGCGTCAGAAGAGTTGATGGAAACCATCACCGGGTATCAAGTGCACCGCGGAGCGCTGGCGGCGATGGAGCGGCCAGCACTGCCTCAGCTGCGCGATCTCGTTGCGGGCGCTCGCCGTGTGGTGGTGCTGGAGGGCATCGTGGACCACACGAATGTGGGAGCGATTTTCCGGTCTGCTGCGGGAATCGGCGCTGATGCGATCGTGGTGGCTCCTACCTGCGCGGACCCGTTGTATCGCCGCTCGGTCAAGGTCTCCATGGGCACGGTGTTTCAAGTGCCGTGGACCAGAGTGCAGGAATGGCCAGGGGCGTTGACCGACCTGAAGGACGAGGGTTTCACTGTTGCCGCTCTTGCCCTTGCCGATCACGCTGTTTCCTTAGATGACTTTGCTGCTGACAGGCATGAGCGTGTGGCGATTGTCATGGGGGCTGAAGGAGACGGGCTGTCTTCCAGTGCTGTGCAGGCGGCCGATGCTGTCGTGACGATCCCGATGGCGGGGGGAGTGGACTCGTTGAATGTGGCCGCAGCCTCTGCGGTGGCGTTGTGGGCGTTGAAGTAGGGCTACCCGTCATGTAGACGATGTCAGGCCCTCCTGCGATAATCGAACATATGTTCGAACGCGAGGTGACTCGCGGTGATCGCAGGAGAGTGGTGATGAAGGAACTGAACGCTCTGGGGTCCTTGGTCTCCACCGGCGCTGTTGCGTCAAGGAGAGACGAGCGTCTGAAGCGTGCCCGGGCGGCGCTTCACAGCGTAGAAGCACGAATGGGTGCAACCCGGTCTCCTGCAATCGCGGAGTCTCTGCCCTTGACTCCCGCTATCGCCGCGTTGCTGCCCAGTGGAGTGCGACCCGGCAGCGTGGTGAGAGTTGAGGGCTCCACCGCGCTGATGCTCGAAGTCGCGGTGGAAAATTCACGGCGGGGAGCGTGGACTGCCCTGATGGGAATGCCCACGGTGGGTGTCCTCGCGGCGGCCAGGAGAGGCATCGACTTATCGCGTGTGGCGCTGGTGCCACACCCCGGCATCCATGCCCCGCAAGCGGTGGGAGCTGCCATCGAGGGCATAGAGATGGTGCTAGTGGGAAGTGCCGTGGCGTTGTCTGACGCGGACCGTCGCAGACTCGCCGCGCGGGCAAAGGAACGGTCCGTCGTGATCGTGGCGGCTGGTCCGTGGGGTCAAGCCCAGGCCACGCTTCGAGTGGAGCATTCACAATGGAGAGGATTAGGGGACGGGCAAGGGCGTCTGCGAGAACGGTCGTTGACAGTCCTAGTGTCGACGAAGCATGACGCCCGTCCGCGGCGGGTGCAGGTCGTGTTGGAACACGATCATGCGTGGGGTTTGCGCAGTTCTCGCCAGGCGGTGAACGAGGAAGTCGCATGAGTCGCGCAAAGCCCAGCAGCGTGGTGGCGACGACTCGCCGGGCCGTGCTGTGGGTGCCGGACTGGCCTGTCGCCGCAGCGATGAAAGAAGCGGGTCTCAAGACGGATGCGCCAGCCGCGGTTCTTCACGGACGTGGACTTGTCGCGGTGTCTGCTGCTGCACGATCCGCTGGCGTGAGACGGGGGCAGACTCAACGTCTGGCCCAGCGGGCCTGCCCTGACATCGCGATCCTTCGTCACGACGAAGGGCGTGACTCCCGTGAGTTTGAGCCTGTCGCTGCTGCGGCAGAGCAGGTGGTGGCAGGTGTGGAGATATCCCGACCGGGGCTGCTGATGGTCCCAGCCGAGGGGGCAGCTCGCTTTCACGGTTCAGAAGAAGCCTTGGCAGAGGCACTCACGGGAGCTGTTGCGGAACTCAGCGGGTATGAGTGCGCGGTCGGTGCTGCAGACGGCATTCTCGCTGCGGTGATTGCCGCACGCAGCGTGAGCATCGTGCCCCCAGGGAAATCTGAGGAGTTTTTGCGGGGTCTGCCCATCCAGGATTTGGCTCTTGCTGCCATGGAACGACGGCAACGCGAATCCGTGGAGGGACTCGTGGACGTCCTCGTGAGGTTAGGCATCGTGACGCTAGGAGACTTCACCGCACTCCCTCGCGCAGACGTCGTTGCCCGGTTCGGCGCAGTGGGGAGGTGGGGGCACCTTGTCGCACGTGGGCATGACGTTCGCCCTCCCGTAGTCCGGCGTTCCTTGGACGACATCAGTGTGGGTTACCTGTGTGAAGAGCCAGCCGAACGAGTGGAGCAACTCACTCTGATCGCAGCTCAGGCCGCGAAGGAACTCGACGAGGCGCTCCTTGCCGCAGGGGTGAGATGCGGCAGAGTCCGGATCGAAGCAAGCACCGAGCGCGGCGACACTTTGGCCCGGGTGTGGCGCACCGATGTCGGCGTGCGGACGGGGGCATTCGCTCGACACATGACGGACCGCGTGCGATGGCAACTCGAGGGATGGCTGTCAGGGACCGCGCAAGGCCCCGAACCCGCACCCTTGACGTCCCTGAGCCTGACTGCGGAAGACGTCGTGTCGTTGGGCGATGAGCAGGCCTACCTGTGGGGAGGCACATCGGGGACCGATTCCCGAGCCCACCGCACCGTGGAAAGACTGCAGGCCCTCCTTGGAGTGGAGTCCGTGCTGTCCGTGGCAGAGCAGGGTGGCCGTTCTCCTCGGGATCGCGTTCTCGCACTGCCTTGGGGGCAAGAGACTCGTCAGGCGCGCCGCGTTGATCACCCCTGGCCAGGACAAATCCCGGACCCGCCGCCTGCGACTGTCCTCCCCTTTGCAGAACCCATGGAAGTGCTCGATGCCGGCGGTTCCCCCGTCGCGATCGACAGACGTCTGGGAATGAGCGCCTCGCCCACCTGGGTGCGCCTTCAAGCAGAGCCAGGGCAGGCTCGCCCCGCCGCAACCCGACGCCACCCGAGCGCTGGGAATGTGGGCTGGGAGCCTACCTGGGGTCAAGCGCGCCCTGTTGATGCCTGGGCAGGCCCATGGCCCATGGTGGAGAGGTGGTGGTCAGAAGACTCGTCGCGGCGGGCCTTTATGCAGATAGCCATGCGGAACGCCGACGGCAGCGCTGGCCCCGCTGTATTGGCGTGCTTCAGCGCTGGCCAATGGTGGCTGGAAGCTATCTATGACTGACCACGCTCGCTATGCCGAGCTGCATGCACACAGCGCCTTCAGCTTCCTGGATGGTGCCAGCCATCCTGAACAGATGGTCGCGGAGGCGGGACGCCTGGGACTCTCCGCGCTTGCTCTCACCGACCACGACGGCCTCTATGGTGCGGTGCGCTTCGCCAACGCGGCCAGAACCATCGGGCTGCCTACCGTCTTTGGAGCAGAGCTCCATCTGGCCGTGCCGAGTAGCGGGGGAGGCCCACCACTCCTGGAACCGTCAGCCGGAACCCCCGACCCGCAGAGCAGCCACCTGCTTGTCCTTGCACGTGGCGCCAGCGGCTATGCCAGGCTCTCCCACGCCATCGGCCTCGCGCATCTTGCGACAGGGGAGAAAGGTCTCGCGCAGTACAACATCGAGAACCTTGCGGACGACGGAAACGGAGAGCTCCTGGTCCTCACCGGCTGCCGCAAAGGCTCAGTCCGACGGGCGCTATCGGGTGCTGGCGTGCCTGGCGTGAACGCGCTCAGTGGAGCCGTCACACCACAGGGCTATGCCGCCGCCAAAGCAGAGATCGACCGGTTGGTAGCGCTCTTCGGTCGCGACAACGTCGCCATCGAACTCACCGACACGGGAGACCCTCACGACTCTGACCGCAACTCCGCGCTGTACGACCTGGCCTTTGATGCAGGCCTTCCCGCCGTGGCAACGACGAATGCTCACTACGCCACGCCACAGGAGGCAGACCTTGCTGGCGCGATGGCAGCTGTCCGGGCACGGTCATCACTGGACGATATGGATGGCTGGCTGTCAGGCGGAAGCGGGGCTCATCTCCGATCGGCAGCCGAGATGAGGCAACGGCACCGTCACCACCCGCAGGCTGTGGAGAACACGGTGATGCTTGCTCAGGAATCCGCCTTTGACCTCCACCTCGTCGCGCCCAACCTTCCCCCGTATCCGGTGCCTGAAGGGCACACCGAAGCCTCGTGGCTTCGCGAGCTAGTGCGCCGTGGAGCAAATGCCCGCTACGGCACGATCAACAATGAACGCGTTCCAGGGGCATGGAGACAGATCGAGCACGAACTCAATGTCATTGAGGCTTTGGACTTCCCCGGATACTTCCTGATTGTTCATGACATCGTGGACTTCTGCCGCAGAGAGGACATCCTGTGCCAGGGACGAGGCTCTGCCGCCAACTCTGCAGTGTGCTACGCGCTCGGCGTGACGGCCGTTGACGCCGTGACCCATGGACTTCTCTTTGAGCGTTTCTTGGCACCGGAACGCGACGGACCTCCCGATATCGACGTCGACATTGAGTCAGACCGCCGCGAAGAAGTGATCCAGTATGTGTTCAATCGCTTTGGGCGAATCAACGCTGCGATGGTCGCCAACGTCATTCAATACCGGCCTCGCTCTGCTGTCCGAGACGCGGCGAAGGCGCTGGGGTTCGACGTAGGACAGCAAGACGCCTGGTCCAAAAGCATCGACCGGTGGGGATCCTTGCGTGTTCCTCAAGAGAAGATGGAGGCATGGGCTGCACAACAACGTGACGCCATGTGGCCTGAACCGCCCCCGAGCCAGGACCTGGACCACATCCCGAATCAAGTATTGGACTTGGCCGACCGGCTGATGCAGCTGCCCCGACATCTGGGGATTCACCCCGGAGGCATGGTGCTGTGTGACCGTCCCGTCATTGATGTGTGTCCGGTCGAATGGGCCCGGATGCCGGGGCGCACCGTCCTCCAGTGGGATAAGGACGACTGTGCAGACGCAGGGCTGGTCAAGTTTGACCTTCTTGGGCTAGGGATGCTCTCGGCGCTCAAATATGCCTTTGGATTCGTCAGGGAGACACAGGACACAGACCTCGGTTTGCACTCCTTGCCGCAAGAGGATCCGGCAGTTTACGACCTCCTCTGTGCTGCCGACACGGTGGGGGTCTTTCAAGTCGAGTCCCGGGCCCAAATGGCGACGTTGCCGCGGCTACGGCCGCGAACCTTCTACGACATCGTCATCGAGGTGGCCCTCATCCGGCCAGGGCCGATTCAAGGCGGCTCGGTTCATCCCTACATCTCACGTAAACGTGGGCGTGAGCCAGTCACGTACCTCCACCCGTTGCTGGAGAAGTCCCTAGGAAAGACATTGGGCGTGCCGCTCTTTCAGGAGCAACTGATGCAGATGGCGATGGACTGTGCCGGGTTCGATGGGGCACTTGCCGACCAACTGCGGCGAGCCATGGGATCAAAACGTAGCCCTGAACGAATGGAAGCGCTGCGCGCACGCTTCATGGTGGGGGCTCACGAGCGTGGCATCGACGCTGCGGTGGCGACACAGATCTTCGACAAACTCAAAGCCTTCTCTGATTTTGGCTTCCCAGAGTCGCATTCTTACTCTTTCGCGTACTTGGTGTACGCCTCGAGTTGGTTGAAGGTGCACCAGCCGGCAGCTTTCTACGCGGGACTGCTCGCGGCACAGCCCATGGGCTTCTACAGCCCTCAGTCCCTGACCGCAGATGCTCGTCGTCATGGTCAAGTGGTACTCCGTCCCTGTGTGGCGCATTCCCGGGTGCTCGCTTGTGTCGAACGGTTGGATCGGCCCTTCGCTGAACCTTCAGACGTCCGCGTCGACTTTGCGCGGCTGAGTCGGGTCGACAGGTCCCTTGCGGTCCGGATGGGACTGGCCTCCATCAAGGGGCTCGGACGAGACGCAGCGCACGCCATCGTCAAGGCAAGGGAGCAGGGGCCGTTCTTGTCCATGACGGATATGGCGCGCCGCGTTCGTGTCCGGCCTGCGGGTGTCTCCGACTCGTGGGGATTAGCGCCCAGCAAAGGCCTGACAGTGGCTCAGTGGGAGGCCCTGGCCACAGCAGGCGCGCTTGAGTCGTTAGGGGTCACTCGGCGTGAAGGGCTGTGGGCCTCGGGTGCGCTGGGCAAGGAAGGTCCGGACACGTTGCCAGATGTGGTGCCTGGAACAGCGGCCCCCATGCTCCCCGGAATGAGCGAGGTGGAGGAAGCGATCGCAGACGTGTGGGCCTCAGGTGTGTCGGTCGGGAGTTATCCCACCGCTCATGTGCGTGAGGGACTGAAGGGTCAGGGAGTGATGACGGTGGCTCAGGTTCTCGCGCATGAGGCAGAACGGCGTGTGACGGTTGCCGGTGTTGTCACACATCGTCAGCGGCCCGGAACAGCGAAAGGCGTGACGTTCATCTCCTTGGAAGACGAGACAGGGTTTCTCAACGTGGTGTGCTCGAGGGGAGTGTGGAAGCGTTTCCAGGCGGTCGCTAGACGAAGCGCGGGGTTGGTCATCAGAGGTCGCATTGAGCGGGCAGACGGCGCCACGAACCTGGTGGCAGAGCATCTGGCGCCGCTGTCACTCGCAGTGCCTGCGAAGAGTCGAGACTTCCGATGAGACAGAGGCCAGAGGCGATTTCATTGGAGCCGAAAATGCGTGCTAGTATTGCCGTCGCGCTGAGGCGCTCGAAAGAGTAACTCAGGTCACCTCGTCCGGGTGGCGGAATTGGCAGACGCGCTAGCTTGAGGTGCTAGTGCCCGTTTAAGGGCGTGGGGGTTCAAGTCCCCCCTCGGACACCATGAGAAGGGCCGGAACGTAAGTTCCGGCCCTTCTGCTTTCTCTCCTCCGCACTGAGCAGCCTTGGGAATACCAGCGACGACGATCACGTTGCACCAGTCGTCCGAAGCAGTGAAGGCAAGATCAGTAAAGGAGTAGTTCCATGGGAACCCTTCTGTGGATTATCGCCGTCATCCTCGGTGTCATCGGAGTCATTCGACTGATTCAGAGGGACTTCCTTTGGGGAGCGATCCTCATTGTGGCCGCATTCCTTGTGGGTCCGGCGGGAGTCTCAATCTTCAATCCCTAATGCGCGTGGAGGGGGTGGTGTGCCGGTGCGACACCAGCACACCACCTTCGCCATGTGCACCCCGGGGAACGCGTCTGTGGACCCGCGGGACACTCCGAGCGGCGCAGCCCGGACTAGCCGTGCTTGCCACTGCGCGACTCCCGTTAGCCTGATGTCATGAGCCGCGACGTCGTACAGATCTGCCAGGACCTCATCCGCATCGACACCTCCAACTACGGTGACGAGCCCGGGCCAGGGGAGCGGGTTGCCGCAGACTATGTCGCGACCGTGCTCTCGGACCTGGGCCTCGATCCCGTTGTCCGTGAAGCGGCGCCGGGTCGAGCATCTGTTGTCGCCCGCTGGCGTGGCGCAGATCCTTCACGCGATGCCCTCGTGGTGCATGGCCACCTCGACGTGGTTCCTGCGTTCGCCGAGGACTGGTCGGTTGATCCCTTTGGCGCCGAAGTCAAGGACGGCATGCTGTACGGCCGTGGCGCTGTGGACATGAAGAACATGGACGCGATGATCCTGGCGGCGGTCGCGCAGATGATTGAGGCGGGGGCAACTCCGCCGCGCGACATCATCTTGGCGTTTTTCGCTGACGAAGAGCACGGCGGGCACCGCGGGGCCAAGTGGATGGTGGAGAACCACCCCGATGACTTTGCTGGCGCTACCGAGGCGATCAGCGAGGTGGGCGGCTTCAGCGCCTACGTCAACGGCCAGCGGGCCTACTTGGTGCAAACCGCGGAAAAGGGCATCCAGTGGTTGAAGCTCATCGCCACGGGGAAACAAGGCCACGGATCGCTCGTGCATACCGACAACGCTGTAGCGCACCTGGCGGGTGCGCTCGAGCGGATTGCTGCCCACCGCTGGGACGTCGACGTGACCCCTACGGTGGAGCAGCTATTGCGCGGGGTTGCCGAGCTCGAGGGTGTGGACTACGAGCCCACGGACGCATGCATCGGCCGCCTCGTGGAGGGGATGGGCGCCATGGCACCGATGATCGATGCTTCGATTCGCAACACCTCGAATCCGACCATGATGGACGCCGGATACAAGACCAACGTCGTTCCCGACACCGCCATTGGGTATGTCGACACGCGCTACCTGCCTGGACAACAAGAGCAGGTGCTACGCAAGATCGAGGAACTCGCCGGCACACATGTCAAGGTCGAGCCCTACATCACCGAGCGCAGCCTCGAAGCGCCATTCACAGTGCCGCTGGTAGACAAGATGATCCAGGCATTGGGTGTCGAGGACCCGGGTGCTCCGGTGCTGCCGTATTCGCTGATGGGTGGCACTGACAACAAGCATCTCGCTGCGCTCGGCATTACTGGCTACGGGTTTGCGCCATTGCTCCTGCCCCCTGAGTTGGACTTCCCATCGTTGTTCCACGGCATCGATGAGCGGATCCCTGTGGAGAGCCTTCACTTCGGTACCCGCGTCCTGGTGAACTTCCTGTCTGACTGCTAGGCGACGTCAGTGCGCTGAGGTCGAATCACCCGACGCCGGAGCCACACACGCCGACTCCCGCCAATCAAGATCTGAGAACGGGTCAACTCCCACCTGCCGTACTCAGCGTGCTCGGTGAGCATGGTGCGAGCATCGGCGCGGGTCATGCCCATGGGGATAGTGATCACGCGCCATTCGTAGCGTTTGGGGCGGCTTGCGCCACGGCGAGTGGGGGTGATCCTGTGCTGGGGCCGAACTTCGTGTGTCATGACACCTCCCATTGAACCGCTTTCACGGTTATCGTCGAGAACATGAGCGTTGATGCGCGAGAAGCACTGCGGCGGTTGACAGCGGCCTTGGAGACACATCTCGAGGCCATTGCGGAGCGCCGCGGGGACGAGGACGCTGCCGTTGACAATGCGTACGAAGTCGTGGCGAGTGCATTTGCGACGTATGAGGATGCTCTTGATCGCGAGTACGCGGAGACGTTGCCAATAGTGCTCGCCGATGACTTCGACAGCGATGTCCTGGATGGGCATGCGGTGGAGGACGAAGACGCCCTTGACGACGACCTTGACGACTTCGACTTGCAGTAAACCGCGTCGCGAAACGTGAAGGCACTCATCTCGTTACCGACGTTCGGGATAGCCGATGTGAGGGGCGGAGATCTCATCGAGCGCGGACCCGATGGCTTCCGGCAGGTGGTGGGTAGCGGCCCGAAGTGACGGCGCCAGCTGCGTGGCGGTTCGCGCGCCGACCACAGTCGAAGCAACCTCATCGCGTCCGAGGACCCAGGCGAGGGCAGTCTCCTGCATGCTCCAATCGAGTCCTTCTGCGGCTGTGGCGAGGGCTCGGGTAATGGCGGTGGAACGCTCGTCGAGGTACGGCTCAACGAAGCCTGCGAGATGTTCTGACGCCGCTCGGGAGTCCGCGGGAATCGAATCCAGGTATTTGCCGGTCAGCACGCCACGGCCAAGTGGCGACCAGCCAAGAAAGCCCATGCCTAGCGCCTCAGTCGCGGGCAATACCTCTCGTTCGACGCCACGTTGGAGCAGCGAGTACTCGCATTGGGTGGCGGCGATGGCGGGGCGTCCTGTGGCAAGTGTCGCGATGTGCGTCATCGCCCAGGCAGGGAAGTTCGACACGCCCACGTAGCGTGCGCGACCGGAGTTCGCCGCGATTTCCAAGGCGTGCAGAGTCTCTTCCAGCGGGGTGACCGAGTCGTACGCATGGACGAGCCACAGATCGACATGATCGGTGTGGAGACGCTTCAAGGACGCGTCGAGAGAGGCCAGCATGGTGTTGCGTGAAGAATCGATGACACCGCCGCGTGACGTTCTCCTGATGCCAGCCTTGGTGCAGATCTGAACTTCGCTGCGGTTCACGGTGCCGCCGAGCATCGCGCCGATGGTGGCTTCAGAACCGCCATCAGCGTACGAAGCCGCCGTATCGACAAGCGTGCCCCCAGCGTCGAGGAACAGGTCAAGTTGTGCGCCGGCTTCGTCAGCGTTGGTGTCGCGCGACCACGTCATGGTCCCGAGTGCGAGCCTCGAGACTTCGAGTCCGCTGTTGCCGATTCGCCTGCGTTCCATAGTCCGGAACGCTATCGCTCTGGCGGCACGTGTCAGTGGTGCGACTCGCGGGCGCTAGCCTTGCCGTCATGGGTTGGTGGGAAGCAGTCATCCTCGGACTTGTGCAGGGCATCACGGAGTTCCTGCCGATCTCTTCGAGCGCGCATATTCGAGTCATTGGGCCGTTGCTGCCTGGAGGTGAGGATCCGGGGGCCGCGTTCACCGCGATCATTCAGTTGGGTACGGAAGCGGCCGTGTTGCTGTACTTCCGCAAGGACATCGCGCGCATCATCACTGCTTGGGTACGAGCTTTGGCCGGCAAGGATGGGCCGAGCCGTGCTGAGCGCTTCGGTTCGAAGAACGCTGATGCCCGCATGGGTTGGTGGGTCATCCTCGGAACCTTGCCGATCGTGATTGCTGGGCTTGCCTTCCAGGACTACATCGAAGGCCACCTTCGCAACTTGTATTTGACCGCAATCGTGCTGGCGGTGTTCGGCATCGTCTTGGGTATTGCGGACAAGCTGGGACGCAAGGAACGCGAACTGACGAGCCTGCGGGGCAAGGATGCAGTCTTGCTTGGTCTCGCACAAGCCATGGCGCTCATCCCTGGTGTGTCCCGCTCCGGTGGCACGATCTCGATGGGCCTGTTGCTCGGACTCACCCGCGAGGCTGCGGCGCGCTACTCGTTCCTTCTTGCCATTCCCGCAGTCCTGGGCTCCGCTGGCTTGGAACTGGTCACGAATGCAGATGAGTTGACGCATGCCGGTGGCCCCGGAGTTGCCAATACGGTGATTGCCACCATCGTCGCCTTCGCTGTCGGCTATGTCGTGATCGTGTGGTTCCTGAAACTGATTACGCACCACACGTTCTGGCCGTTCGTCTGGTACCGCATCGGCTTGGCAATCCTCATTGTGGGGCTGCTTGCCGCGGGTACGATCCCTGCGCTGTAGTTCCCGAGCTGTGGGCCCCGGCACCACACCCGGGCCGGAGGACCGCTCCCTATTCGAAGTTCTTGGGGCCACCGCCGTCGCGGCGGCGCAGGAACCTTTCGAACTCTGCGGCGATCGCATCGCCTGATGCCTCCGGGAGGCTAGTTTCGTCCATCAGCGCTTCGAGTTGCTGCACGTGTTCGGCGATCTCCTCGTCCTCTTGGGCGAGTTCGTCTGCTCCACGAACCCAGGCATCGGCCTCATCAGGCAAGTCGCCAAGGTCGATGGTCGTGTCGAGCAGCCGTTCGAGTTGTACCAAGAGCGCGGCCGTTGCCTTGGGGCTTGGTGGGTGCGCGATGTAATGGGGAACTCCCACCCAGACACTCAGGACCGTGATGCCCCGCTGCTCAGCCTCGTGGCCCAAGACGCCCACGATTCCTGTGGGGCCTTCGTAGTCTGAGGCCTCAAGACCAAAGCGGGCGCGTGCCGATTCCTGTTCCGACGTGACAAAGGTAGGACGAGGCCGGGTGTGAGGCACATCGACTAGCAGTGCGCCACAGGTGACGAGGGTGCTGACGCCCAAGTTCTCGGCGTGGTCAAGGATCTCCTTGCAGAAGGTGCGCCACCGCATTGAAGGCTCGATGCCGCGCACAATGCTCACTGCCGGAGAGCCTTCAATGCTGGTCGTCGAAATGATGGTGCCGGGCCACGACATCACACGCTCGCCGTTGGCATCCCGCACGATCGAAGGGCGGGAAACCTGGAAGTCGTGATAGTCCTCGGGATCCAACGTGGCATGCACCGTGGCATCCCAGGTCGTAGCGAGGTGGTCGAGTGCAGTCGAGGCCGCACCTCCGGCATCATTCCAGCCCTCAAAGGCAGCGATCATGACAGAGTCGTCAGGGCCGAGTGCGGGGTTCAGATCGTCCGGGGTCATTCAGCCAGCCTAGACTTGTGTGCCGTGACTTCGCACCCTTCTGATCCGCAAGCCGTTCTGTGGGACATGGACGGAACTCTGATCGACTCGGAGCCGTACTGGATAGCGGCCGAAACCGAGCTCGCAGCCCGGTTTGGCGTGACCTGGACGCACGAGGATGGCCTCCAGATGGTGGGCAACCCCTTGCCGGTGTCGGCGCAGATTCTTCGTGACCGCGGAGTTGCGCTGAGCGACGACGAGATCATTGGCTATCTCATCATGCGGGTGCGTGCCCAGATCTCGTCGCACGTGCCGTGGCAGGCCGATGCGCGTGCACTTCTCGAGGCCTCCGTGGCTGCGGGCATTCCTAACGCGCTGGTGACGATGTCGTACACGCCACTGGCTGAGGCATTGACGGCGGCGGTTCCTGACGCGTTCGCGGTCGTGGTGACGGGGGACCGGGTGGAACGGGGCAAGCCGGACCCCGAGGCGTATCTCACGGCGGCGCGAGAGCTTGGCGTCGACATCGAACGCTGTGTGGCGATCGAGGACTCGCCAGCGGGGGTGCAATCCGCGTGGATGTCGGGCGCGGCGACGGTGGGCGTGCGGCGTCTGACGCCTTTGGTGGCGCGAGCGGGCTTGTCGCGAGTCCACAGCCTGGAGGGTTGGGATGCACAGACGCTCGCGCGGGTCAGCGCCGGTGAAGTGATTGACGAACTCGGCGACGCTCAGTAGCCCCGGACACTAGGCCTGAGGTCGAACTCCCAGCGCGACCTCGACAGCGTCGGGGTCGAGTTCCGGTGGCGTGCCGCCAAATGCGGGGCACAAGCTTTGGAAACTGCACCAGCCACAGAGTTTCGACTTCTGCGGACGGAAGACACCCGCCTTCGCTGCGCCGAGGATCTCATCCCACAACTCCCGAATCTCGTGTTCCACGAGGTCGAGGTCTCCTGACGTAGGGCGCAACACGAGAGTTCCGCCATCTTTGAGGAACAGCAGTTGTAGAAGCGCGGGGCGACGCCCACGCAGCCGTTCCACCAGCAGGGCGTAGAACTTCATCTGGAACTTCTCTTTGGCCCCGTACTGAGGGAGAGGGGTCTTGCCAGTCTTGTAATCGATGATTCTGATGGAACCGTCAGGGGCGACGTCGACCCGGTCGATGAATCCACGCAAGAGCGGTCCGTCGGGAAGTTGAAGTTCGACGAACTCCTCGCGGGCGTCGGGTTCGAGCCGTTGCGGGTTCTCCATCGTGAAGTAGGTGCGGAGTCGTTGGCGACCGTCGTCAAGCCAGGCGGACTCGTCGGCGGGACTGGCGTGCAAGTCTCCGAGCGCGGGTGTGCGCTTGAGCATGAGCCGCCACCGGGGCTCCAGCATCGCAAGGGCCGCTTGTTCGCTGCGTTCACGCGCAGGCTGGTCGTACAAGTCTTCGAGAACGGCGTGCACCAACGTGCCTAGGGTTGCCGCGGCGGACGGCGGCTCGGGAATCTTGTCGACAACGCGCAGTCGGTAGAGGTGGGGGCACTGGCGAAAGTCGCCTGCTCGTGATGGGGACAGAGCAGGGGCTCGGCGTGCAGCAGACATGAAACCCAGCGTAGGCGGTGGCTCCGACAGTGGAGGCGAACCCTCTACCGTTGTCACCATGACTTCGTCCCCGCAACGCAGCCCAGGCTGGAACTTCGGTCACCTCTTTGGTGCACGCCTGGTCCTCAGGCCGTCGACCCTCGTGATGGTGGTGGTGCTTGCCCTCATCTTCAGTACCGGAAGCGGTACCGAGCTCACGCGGAGAAGTTTCACTCTTGGGGTGATCTTCGCGGTTCTGCTATTCGTGTCGGTGTTTCTTCATGAGTTGGCCCACGCGGCGACAGCACGCGCGTTCGGCCGGCGAGTGGACGAAGTAGTGATCACGTTGTGGGGCGGGCACACGAGTTTTGACGGCGCAGGACTCACTCCGCGAGTGCAGGGACTCGTCGCCGCCGCTGGTCCCGTTGCGAACCTGGTCGTTGCCGGGCTTGCGTATGTACCGATCTGGCTGGGCTGGGTCAGTATGGACTTGCTCGACCGCCTCGCGGGAGATGTGTGGTTGTACGCCGCGCTCCAATGGGTGATCTGGGCGAACGTGCTGTTGGCGATCTTCAATGCACTCCCGGGTATCCCGATGGACGGGGGCCGGGTACTTGAATCGCTCGTGTGGGCTGGCACCGGATCGAGGTACACAGGGTTGCGTGTCGCGGCGTGGGGTGGCCGCGTGGTCGCGGTTGGTTTTGTGATCTACTCCCTCGGAGGACCGCTGCTCCAGGGCCGCGCGCCTTCGGCCTTTGAGGTGGTGTGGGCCGGGTTGATCTTCATGCTGCTGTGGCCCGCAGCGTCGCATGCGTTGCGCATGTCTCAGGTGTTGCAAGCCCGCGACAGCATGAGTGTTGCGGCGCTCATGCTGCCTGCAGTGGCAATGGAGCATCACCGGTCAGTTCGCGACGCGCTTGCGCTTGCGCAGAGCGCGGGCGCGGCCGAGGTGATTGTCGTCAATCCCACGGGGCAGGCGGCCGGTCATTTTCCTGTCAGTCTCGCATCGTCTGTTCCCGCTGAAGAACGGGACGCCACCACGCTGGTGTCCGTCACTATGCCCTTGCCGCAAGGTGCCACCATCAGTGTGGACGCCACCGGTAGCGATGTCACCCAGGCGCTCGAGCAGTGGTGGGGTAAGACTGATGTCGTGGTCGTGACCGATGCGGGAGGGTTTGCCGGCGTACTGCGGTTGACTGACGCGATGAAGGCCCTGCAATAGCGCGCCCTAGACTGGGGGCATGACTTCATCCCTCCCCACTGGCGCGGCAGAGCGTCGCGGTCCGCTGCGTGCGGGCGACCGTGTTCAACTCACCGATGCCAAGGGTCGCCACCACACGATCATTCTTGAACCGGGAAAGACGTTTCACACGCATCGGGGCCAGTTCAATCACGACGACATCATCGGTGGGCCGGAAGGCGCGGTGGTGACCAACACCGCGGGCTACGAGTACCTGGTCTTGCGTCCGCTCCTGAGCGACTACGTCATGTCGATGCCGCGTGGCGCCGCCGTGATCTACCCCAAGGACTCCGGACAGATCATCCAGATGGCGGACATCTACCCGGGTGCGCGCGTGGTGGAAGCCGGGGTGGGGTCGGGAGCCCTATCGATGTCGTTGTTGCGCGCCGTGGGCGATGGGGGACAACTCATCTCGATCGAGCGCCGTGAAGACTTCGCCGACATCGCGCGAGCCAACGTCGAGAACCAGTTTGGTGGTCCACACCCCGCGTGGCGTCTTGAGACTGGCGACTTCGCTGACCGTGTCGCAGACGTTGCAGAACCCGGCACTGTCGACCGCGTCATCCTGGACATGCTGGCACCGTGGGAGAACATCGACGCCGCAGCAGACGCGTTGACGCCCGGTGGTGTGTTCCTCGCCTATGTCGCGACCACCACACAGTTGTCGCGTACCGCTGAGGCGTTGCGCGATCACGGCGGCTATACAGAACCCCAGGCATGGGAGTCGATGGTGCGTACCTGGCACCTCGAGGGACTCGCGGTTCGCCCTGACCACCGCATGATCGGGCACACCGGTTTCTTGATCACTAGCCGCCGGATGGCACCTGGAGTTCAGGCTCCGGTGCGCAAACGCCGTCCGGCCAAGGGTGCATACCCCACAGATGGTGAGTGGACACCTGAGGACTTGGGCGAGCGCGCCGTGTCTGACAAGAAGATCCGGCGCGTCCGTCGCGACGTCACGACAGCACAGACACAGGGGGACCAGGACTAGTGGTAACCGAAGGTCAGGACCGAATCGCAGCTCTCCAGGCACGGAACGCTGAACTGCAACGACTCCTCGAAACCTCACGCGAAGCGCTCGGGGAGATGCGGATCAAACTCGCTGAAGCATCGGCCCCACCACACACCTTTGCCACCTTCGTTCAGCGGGTCGGCGAGCATGTGGACATTGTGAGCAGCGGACGCCGTATGCGCGTGGGGATCATGCCTGATCTAGATGTCGACCTGTCGCCTGGCGACGAGGTGCTCGTGAACCCCATGAGTGTGGTCGTGGGAGTCGCGGAACCTGAGCGCACCGGCCAGGGCGCGCTGGTACGCGAGGTGCTCGATAACGACCGTGTCTTGGTCGTGTCGCGCGGCGAAGACGAGCGGGTGGTGCGTCTCGTGGGAGGCGAGGCTCGTGAACGTCTCCACGAGGGTGACACGGTCATCATCGATCCCCGTTCGGGCTTTGCGACGGAACGCATCGACCGATCGGGTGTCGAAGCGCTCTTGCTGGAAGAAGTGCCTGACGCAGACTTTGCCTCGATCGGTGGTCTCAGCGGTCAGATCGAGCGCATTCGCGACGCTATTGAACTGCCGCTACGACACCCCGAGTTGTACCGCGAACACGCGTTGAACCCGCCTCGCGGACTGCTGCTCTATGGCCCTCCTGGCTGTGGCAAGACTTTGATCGCGAAGGCAGTCGCCCACTCCTTGGCAGATGCGGTGGGTGCGGACCGGTCGTACTTTCTGTCGGTGAAGGGCCCCGAGCTGCTCAACAAGTACGTGGGTGAGACCGAACGTTACATCCGCACCATCTTTGAGCGCGCGCGGGCGAAGGCGTCCTCCGGAGCCCCCGTTGTCGTCTTCTTTGACGAGATGGAAGCCTTGTTCCGTTCACGCGGTAGCGGCGTCAGCTCGGACATGGAAACCACCATCGTTCCGCAGCTCCTCACCGAACTTGATGGCGTCGAGCAGCTGGGGAACGTCATCGTGATTGGTGCCTCCAACCGCGAGGACATGATCGATCCTGCGATTCTGAGGCCCGGCCGGTTGGACGTGAAGATCGAGATCTCGCGCCCTGACGCCGCTAGCGCACGTGACATCTTCTCCAAGTACCTCACTTCGGAGCTGCCGCTGTCGACGAGTGCACTCGCAGCGTCCGGAGGAGACCCTGAGGCCGCTGTCAAGGAACTCGCCGACCATGCCGTGGGACGCCTCTACGCAGATCCTGACAACCGTCAGCACATGTCCGGCGCCTTGGTGCGCAACGTGGTTGATCGTGCCAAGACGCTCGCGATCAAGGAAGTGATTGCTGGTGGCGAACGTGGCATCACCGCTGAACATCTTGAGCGTGCCTGCGAACAGGAGTTGGCGGAGGCCCGCGCGGTTGCAGCAAGCACCCTGCGCGAAGGGTAACTCGTATGCGTATCGTCGGCATTGAGACCGAATACGGGATTGTGGATCCCGCGAACCCGCAGGCTAATCCGATTCTGATGTCCTCACGTCTTGTGGAGGCGTGCCGGCAGTGGGCAGGGGACAACACTGCTCGCTGGGACTACGGCGGAGAAGACCCGCTGCAGGACCAGCGAGGTTCCCGCCGTGAGCGGTCGCAAGCCCATCCGGACATGCTGACGGATGAATCAGAGTTCGATCGTGGGGCAGGGAAGGTCACGTTGCGTCGGCGTCGCGGGTCCTGGGAGGACCCCGCCCATCTCAACGCGGTACTTGCCAATGGTGCGCGTTTCTACGTCGACCATGCGCACCCGGAGTACTCGGGTCCGGAGGTGTCGAGCGCGCGGGATGCGGTGCTGTGGGACCGTGCTGGGGATGCGATCACGCTGGAGGCTGCCAGCCAGTACCGGGAGTCCGAGGGGCTCGACATCGCTCTCTATAAGAACAATGTTGACGGCAAGGGAGCGTCCTACGGCACCCATGAGAACTTTCTTGTGCGCCGCGATGTCAACTTCGACGACTTGATTCGGCGGCTCACACCGCACTTGGTGACGCGACAAGTCATGACGGGCGCGGGAAGAGTGGGACTGGGGCAGCGCGGTGAACACGAGGGCTTCCAGATCTCCCAGCGTGCCGACTATATGGAGGCGGAGGTCGGTCTCGAGACGACCTTGCGGCGTCCCATCATCAATACCCGAGACGAACCTCACGCGGATCGTGCCCAGTGGCGGCGTCTGCACGTGATCATCGGCGATGCCAACTGCTTCGAGATGCCGGTGTTGCTGAAGGTTGGAACCACCTCGTTGGTTCTTGCTGCGGTTGAGGCGCAGGACGAGCGCCTCGATGCGCTTGAACTGGCCGATGCCGTACCCGCCGTCCAAACGGTGTCACACGACGTTTCCTTGCGTGTGACGATTCCACTGGCAACAGGGGAGAACGCCACCGCGCTGGAGATCCAGCGGGCACTGCTGGGGATCTGCCGTGACTACGCTACCGACGCGGGCGATCACCTGGTGTTGGTGCATTGGGAACGAGTACTCGACGCGTTGGAACGCGACCCCATGAGTGCATCGAAAGATGTGGAATGGGTGGCGAAACTCGCGTTGCTGGGACGTCTTCGCGAACGTCATGCAACCGTCCACCCCGATGGAACTGCGGAGCCGCTTGCGTGGACAGACGCGCGGCTCGCGGCGTTGGACGTTCAATGGAGTCGGCTAGGTGACGGGTGGGCGCACAAACTCACCCAGGCAGGTCAGGTGACGCGTCTCACGGACGATGCGGAAGTGGCGGAAGCGATGAAGCGTGCGCCGCGCGACACGCGTGCTGCAGCGCGTGCACGGTTGATCGCGGCGCGTCCCGACATTGTGGACGCCGCCGGGTGGGCCTCGGTCGTGCTCGACCGGGACACTGAGCATGGAGAGCTCGAGGTCATCCACTTGGATGACCCGCATCGAGCGAGTCACCCCTTGATCGATGCCCTCGCGTCCCAGCGCGCATGAGTCGTGGCTAGACTGACGAACATGCCTCAGACACATTCCTCCAGCCACGGGTACGAGGACGAAACCCCGGAACCGGCTCCAGCCCCAGCCAAGGTCGAGAGTACGGACGCACTCGATAGTCTGCTGGACGAAATTGATGACTCTTTGCAGGTCAATGCTGAGCAGTTCGTGCGGTCGTTTGTGCAGAAGGGCGGGCAGTAGCCTCGTCCGCTTCGCCTGTGGGATTCGATGTTCCGCCGCCGCTGGAGGTTCCAGCCGAGCGTCGGATTTTTGGCTTGGAAACCGAGTTCGGGCTGCACCTTGATGCCCCGCGCGCGCGTGCCGTCACTCCCGAGGAAGTCGCGGGGCATCTCTTCCGCTCTGTTGTCGAGTGGGGACGGTCATCGAACGTGTTCCTGCCCAACGCCTCCCGTCTCTACATCGATGTGGGCGCGCACCCCGAGTATGCGACGGCAGAGTGTGACTCGCTGACCGATCTGATTGCCTCTGACAAGGCTGGTGAACGCATCGTCCACGATCTCATCGCGGATGGTGAACGGCGCCTCGCTGAGGCCGGGGTGGATGGCACGATCCACCTGTACAAGAACAACACGGACTCTCACGGGAACTCCTACGGGTGCCACGAGAACTACTTGGTGCGCCGTAGGGCGGACTTCCGCGCTTTCGCATCGGCTTTGCTGCCGTTCCTCGTGACGCGTCAGGTGGTGACTGGTGCCGGGTGCATTACCCGGACCCCACAAGGCGCGCACTTCAGTTTCTCTCCACGTGCTGACCACATGTGGGAGGGCCTCAGCTCGGCGACGACACGGTCGCGGCCCATGATCAACACTCGTGACGAGCCACACGCGACCGCAGAGCTGTATCGGCGCATGCACGTCATCGTGGGCGACTCCACGATGGCCGAGGCCACGACGTTGCTCAAGGTCGGCGCGACCGACCTGATGCTTCGGCTCATGGAAGCGCATGTGCGGCTGCCTGATCTGACCTTGGCGAACGAGATGCAGGCGATCCGTGCGGTCGCTCACGATCTTTCGGCGCAAGCGACCGTCGAGTTAGCAGACGGTCGGCACCTCACGGCCATTCAGATCCAACGCGAGTATCTGGCAGTGGTGCAGGCGAACGTGGGCGGCGTGATCGAGCCCACGGATGAGGTCGCTCGCATCCTTGATTTGTGGGAACGTGGCTTGCGCGCCGTCGAGACGCAGGACTACTCGCTGATCGATACGGAACTTGACTGGGCGATCAAGCTCCGGCTGCTGACGCGGTATCAGGAGCGTCTCCAGTGTTCGCTCGACGACCCACGCTTGGCCCGTCTTGAACTCGCCTTTCACGATGTGTCCCCCCAACGGGGGCTGTACTACAAGCTCGTGGAACAGGGACTCGTCCAGACAGTCGTTGACCCAGAGCGGATCACCACGGCGATGACAACGCCGCCGCAGACGACCCGTGCACGGTTGCGCGGGGCCTTCGTTGAGGCTGCAGTGAAAGCCCAGCAAGACTTCACAGTTGACTGGGTGCATCTGAAGCTGACAGGAGCACATCAGACCGTCCTGCTGAAGGATCCGTTCCGGAATATCGACCCTCGTGTCGAGGCCCTTGTGGAGGCTATCGAATCCTGACACGTAGGGATAGAATCGCTCATTCCACCCCTACGCGAAAGAGGACCACTCATGCGCGCTGTCGCCGCACTCGCCGCTTCTGTGGCGCTGGTTCTTGGTGCCTGCACGGGACCGCCAGCCGATGTCGACACGTCGCCCACCTTGAGTGGAGACATTGACCAGATCACGGTGGGGTCAAGCGATACCCAGGCGCCTTCGCTGACGTACGAGCAGGGCTTGGAGTACGACGAGGCGCAGACCCGGTTGCTGTGGGACGGCGAAGGGGAACGCCTGGTGTCTGGGCAGCCGTTGCTTCTTGACGTGTATGGCGAATCGCTTGACTCGGGCGATGTCGTGATCAACACTTTCGACGGCTCGCCTGAGGCGTATGTGCTGACTCCGGAGTCTGTCGGCCAAGCGCTGTACGACGTCCTCGTGGATGCCCGTGTGGGGGCACGAGTGTTGGCATTGGAGCCAGCGGAGTTGATCCCACAGACGGAGCAGGATCAGGAAGCAGAGGACGAGGCTTCTGAGGATGACGGCCATGACACGGTCACCGAGGCACCTCCTGTTGGCCTTGTGGTGGATGTGCGTTCTGAGCACGCTGTGGGCGAAGCGCAGGAACCTAAATCCAGCATGCCCGAAGTGGTCGTTGACGAATCCGGCGAGCCGCGTGTGGTGATTGCCGAGGACGCGGAACCAGTCGCGGATCTTCAAACCGCCACCTTGATACAGGGAATCGGGCCCCAGATCACGGCGACGTCGCGAGTCACGATGAACTACGCGATCTTCTATTACGAGGATGGCGAGACGGAAGGTACGAACGACGACGGCGAGAGCGAAACCGAATCCTGGTCCGCCGGTGATGTGTTCGACTCGACGTGGCCGGTGGAACGAGCCCCATACCTGCTGGACATGGAATCGGGAGCGGTGGTCTCCGGTATGACAGCAGGGTTGCTGGATCAAACCGAGGGCTCACGGGTAGAGCTACTCGTCCCGTCGTCAATGGGATACCCGTTGCGAGGGACGATGATCATGGTGATTGACATCTTGGATGTGTGGAACGCGGAGGACATGTGAGTACTGCAGTTCGGGTTATCCCTTGCCTGGATGTCGATGCTGGCCGCGTCGTCAAGGGTGTCAACTTTACGAACCTCCGTGACGCCGGCGACCCCGTAGAGCTCGCACAGGCGTATGGTGCGGAGGGAGCCGATGAGGTGACTTTCCTTGATGTCACCGCCTCTTCCGCCAATCGCGACACGACCTATGACGTCGTGCGGCGCACCGCAGATCAGGTTTTTGTGCCGTTGACCGTCGGAGGTGGCGTTCGCACGCCTGAGGATGTCGACCGGCTACTCCGGGCGGGGGCAGACAAGGTGGGAGTTAACACGGCAGCGATCGCGCGGCCGGAGTTGATTCGGGAGATCTCAGCACGTTTCGGTGCCCAGGTGTTGGTGCTGTCAGTGGACGCACGTCGCTGCCGCGATGGGGTGACCACTGCCTCGGGCTTTGAAGTCACGACCCATGGTGGGCGCCAGGGGACGGGTATCGATGCGGTCGAGTGGGCCACTCGCGGCCAGGAGCTCGGTGCCGGTGAGATCTTGTTGAACTCCATGGACGCGGACGGCACCACGGATGGCTTTGATCTGGAGATGCTGGGCCACGTGCGCGAGCAGGTTTCTATCCCGCTCATTGCTTCCGGCGGCGCCGGCAACGTCGAGCACTTCGTCGAGGCTGCACGGGCCGGAGCAGATGCGGTGTTGGCAGCAAGCGTGTTTCACTTTGGACACCTGAAGATCAGCGACGTCAAGAACTACATGCGCGAGTGCGGAATCGAGGTGCGGTGAGCAGCCCCAACGACGCGGCAGCAGACTATCGACTCACGGGGTCGTTTAACCGTAAAGCAGGACAACTGATCCGCCACGCGATGCGGACCGAGCGCCTGCGTTTCTCTTTGGCGATCCTCTTTGCTGCGATCTTCTCCATTTTGACCGTGGTGTTTGGAACCCTGTTGGGGGACATCACTGACGATGTTGTCATCCCCGCAGTCGCCGGCGACCCTATTCGAGGCGTGTGGGGAGACTTCACGCAGGACCCTGTGGCTGCGATCTGGATCGCGGGTGCGGTCTTTCTCGCGATCGGCGTGGTGAATGCCGTGCTCGTGGGCCTGCGTCGCGGTGTCCAAGGCATTGCTGTGGCGGGTGTCGCGGCACGCCACCGTCGGGTAGTGGCCGATGCACTCGCCAGCCTTCCGCTGGGATGGCACCGGTCAAATCCCTCCGGGCGGCTACTATCCGCGATGTCGTCGGATTCGGAGTCAGCGACGAACACGCTGCATCCCTTCGCGTTTACCGTGGGGTCGTTCGTGATGATGTTCGCGGCGGGCTGGTCAATGTGGCGTATGGATCCGTGGCTTGCAGTGACAGGGCTGGCGGTCGTGCCGGTGATCTTTGCGATCAACTTGGCGTACGAGAAGATCATCACCCCACGCTGGGATCTTGGTCAGTCGCGTCGCGCGGACGTCTCGACGATCGCCCACGAAAGCTTTGAGGGTGGCACTGTCGTGAAGGCTCTCGGTGCCGAGAAGATCGAGAGCGATCGATTTAGGGACGCCGTCCTTGGTTTGCGCGATGCCGACATCCGCGTGGGGAAGACCTCTGCATGGTTTGAACCCATGATGGATGTGGTAGTTCCGCTGGGTTCGGTCGCACTGATGATTGTGGGAGCCATCCGTGCCGACGCCGGCTATGTGTCCGTAGGAAACGTGGTGTCCGCGATCTACTTGGTGACTCTCATGGCCGTCCCCATTCGTGGACTTGGCTGGGTATTGGGCCAGATGCCGCAGGCGTTGGTGGCGTTTCGCCGAGTGGGGGAGATCGCGCAGGCTGCCACTGAGATCGATGAGCCGGGATCCGTCGAAGTGGAGCGTGCTGGGGCAGGTGCGTTGGCATTCTCTGGCGCCGACATTGGTGCTGACGACGGCGACGGCAACCTCGCAACGATCCTGACCGATGTCTCCCTTGAGCTGCGACCTGGAACGGTCACGGCGCTGGTGGGTGCCACGGGCTCCGGCAAGTCGACTGTCGCGCTTGCGGCGACACGTCTTGCACGCCCTACTCAGGGTGCGATCACATTGGACGATACGGATCTGGAGGTCATTGCGAGCCTTGGCGACCACGTGGCCTTGGTGCCGCAAACGGCATTTGTGTTCGCCGGAAGTGTGCGTGAGAACGTGACCTTGGGCGAGGACTATTCGGATGAGCAGGTCTGGAAGGCCCTCGACCAGGCGAACGTCGTGGACGTGGTGGAACGTCTCGCGAAGGACGGCAAATCGGGCTTGGACGCGACCCTTGCGGAGCGAGGAATGAACCTCTCCGGAGGCCAGCGCCAACGACTCGCGTTGGCTCGCGCGCTGGTGCGCCAGCCGCGCGTTCTGGTGCTTGACGACGCGACGAGTGCCGTTGACCCACGCGTCGAGCAGGAGATCCTTCGTGGACTGAGCGCCGACGGCCAGGGGCCCACAGTGTTGATCATTGCGTACCGTCTCGCGTCGATTCAGCTCGCGGATCATGTGGTGCATGTGGACTCGGGCCGTGTTGTCGATGCTGGCACGCATGACGATTTGGTGGCTCGTGACGCCGGCTATCGCGAGCTGGTGCTCGCGTACGAGGAAGACTCGAAGCGACAGAAGGAACAGGAAGCGGGGTACATCGGATGACGGCATCACCCGTGGATATCACTACCGTCCGTGGCCTGCTCAAGCGCGGCTTCCAAGTGAGCCCGGAGATGAAGGCGGGACTCTGGATTACGTTGACTCTTGCGGCTCTCGCCGCGTCGGGGCGTGCCGCTGTGCCGTTCCTGACCCAGCGTGTGACGGACTTGGGTCTGCTCGCACCTGGGGGTGTCAACGTCGATCTCGTCGTCAAGTACGCGGCAGCGGGTGCGGTGGTGCTGCTCATTACTTCACTGCTTGCCTGGCGGGTCCGCGTGCGGATGGTTGAAGCCTCTGAGAAGGGCCTGGCGACGCTGCGATTGCGGGCGTTCGACAAAGTTCACGAACTGTCGGTGCTCACCCAGAATGAAGAGCAACGTGGCCGCTACGTTTCCCGAGTCACGGGCGACGTGGAGACCATGCGTGACCTGATGCAGTGGACCGGCGCGGCGATGATTGTCGCCGCGTTGGAGTCGGTCGTCGTGTATGCCGTGATGGTCGCCTACTCCTGGCAGGTGTCGCTGGTGGTCCTGCTGGCGTTCTTGCCGATGGTGGGCTCGCTCTTGTGGATTCAGCCCCGTGTGCAGAAGGCCTTCCGCCATGTGCGGGAGCAGATGGCTGACCTGTTGGGACGTACCTCTGAGCAGATCGTCGGAGTGTCGACGATCCGTGCCTATGGAGTGCAGCAGCGGATGCGTGACCAGCTCAACGAGGAGAACGACGACATTCTCCGAGCCGAGCGCAAGGCATCGATTCTCGCCTCAGTGAACTTTTCGTCGACTGTGGTGGGCCAGTCACTTGCTACCGGACTGGCGTTGGTCACCGGAACGGTGATGGCTATCAACGGGATGATGTCTGTGGGCACCGTGGTGGCGATGGCGTTCTTGGTCTACCAGTTCTCAGGGCCCCTGATGTGGATCATCGAGATGCTAGCGGAGATGCAGCGCGCGATCGTTGGCTGGCGCCGTGTCTTGGAGTTGGTGGATCAGGAAGTCACCGTCGTGGACCCGGGTGAGGATGGCACCGCCATTCCTCACGGCCATGGTGATTTGGACATCGACAATGTGCGCCTGACATACCCCGGAGGCCCGGAGGTCCTGAAGGGGATCGACCTCAAAGTGCCGTCGGGGAAACGCATCGCGTTGGTCGGTGCGACCGGTTCAGGTAAGACGTCGCTCGCTCGTCTCATGTCTCGTTTCTTCGACCCCTCGGAGGGCGAAGTGCGTGTCGGTGGGGTGGACTTGAAAGCCGTTCCAGCGGATTCGCTGCGCCGCTCGATTGCAGTTGTCCCGCAAGAGGGCTTCCTGTTTGATGGCACGATTTTGTCGAACCTTGCCTATGCATTGCCTCACCTGAGCTCCGAAGACTTGGCTCAGCGGTCGTTGTCCGCGTTTGAGTCGCTTGGACTCGAGGGGTGGCTTGAGGCCATGCCTGAGGGGATTGATTCTCCCGTCGGTCCTCGCGGTGAACTGCTGAGTGCTGGTGAACGCCAGCTGGTGTCGATCGCGCGAGCGTACTTGCGTGATCCGGACTTGCTGATTCTGGATGAGGCGACAAGTGCTGTTGACCCTGCAACGGAGGTCCGCATTTCCCGTGCCTTGGAGGGGCTGATGCAGGGTCGGACCGCAGTGGTGATTGCCCACCGTTTGTCTACGGCGGAGCGCGCTGATCTTGTGGCCGTGATGGAGCAGGGCGAACTGATCGAGGTTGGATCTCACCGAGACCTTGTCGCAGCAGGCGGGACATACGCTGCTCTCTATGGAGCGTGGGTTTCGCAAACCCGCGAGTAGGTTCCTGGCAGGGGACGCGAGCGGCCTCACCGCAGTGACGACCCCGGGCTAGGCACGTGGAAGGATAGGCGCCATGCCTTTGGAGCCGAGCATTGCAGATCGCTTGAAGCGCACGCCTGATGGTTTGGTGTGCGCGGTCGTGCAGGAACACGCCACCGGAGATGTCCTCATGGTGGCCTGGATGAACGACGAAGCGCTTCACCTGACGTTGACGACGGGCCGTGCCGTGTACTGGTCGCGGTCTCGCCAAGAGTTGTGGCGTAAGGGCGACACCTCCGGTCATGTCCAGCATGTTCACGCCGTGAGCCTTGACTGTGACGGTGACGCATTGCTGTTGTCGGTGACACAGCAGGGACCGGCATGTCACACAGGAACGCACAGCTGTTTCGAGGCGGGCGGCTCGCTCGACGTGACGTTGGCGGAAGCTCAGTGAATATGGAAGCAGTGTCGGTGGAGTGGGGCGCTACGTGGCCTGCGCTCGAACGGTTCATTGAGATTGGAGCGTCGCGACGGGTCGTCCCCGTGGTGCGCCGCTTGCTTGCGGACGGGCTCACGCCGGTTGCTGTGTACCGGGCCCTGGCTGATGAGCGTCCGGGAACTTTCATCCTGGAGTCGGCAGATCCGGATGGCTCACGAGGACGCTTTTCCTTCGTCGGTGTGAACTCGCGAGCCACGCTCTCGGTACGGGGTGACGACGCGACGTGGGCAGGGGATGTCCCCGTCGGGCTTTCCGACGGAGCGCCGCTGGACGCGATTCGCAATGTGTTGACGGAACTGCACTCGGAGCCCATCCCTGGTTTGCCACCGCTGACGGGTGGAATGGTGGGCGTGCTCGGGTGGGACATCATCCGCCAATGGGAGCCAACCCTGCCTGCAAAGGCGCCACGTGAGGTGGACGTTCCCGATGTCATGCTGATGCTCGCCACGGACATCGCCGCGATTGATCATCACGATGGATCAGTGTGGCTGATGGCGAACGCGGTGAATGCCAACGCCGAGGCGACCGGTATTGAAGGCGCGTATGCCGACGCTGTTGAGCGCTTGGACCGTATGGAGTCTGCGTTGCTCTCCGCACCTGCGGGCGCCATCTCCGTGCTCGCTGAGGACGGGGACGAGCCTGTGGTGCGCCAGCGCAGTGCGCCAGGGGAGTACGAGGCTGCGGTTCGCTTCGCCAAGGAAGCCATCAGGGATGGAGAGGTTTTCCAGATGGTGCCCTCTCAGCGTTTCGATGTCGACTGCCCTGCGCGCCCTCTGGATGTCTACCGGGTCTTGCGCACTCTTAACCCGTCGCCTTACATGTATTACTTTCAACTTCGAGACGACGAGGGGCGCGACTTCGCCGTGGTGGGCGCAAGCCCAGAGTCTCTCGCCGCGGTGAAGGACCGCAAGGTCTCTACTTTCCCTATCGCTGGCTCGCGCCCGCGAGGCGAAACCCCAGGCGAGGACCGTGCCCTCGAAGAGGAACTCCTCGCGGACCCCAAGGAGATCGCCGAGCACGTCATGCTGGTTGATCTCGCACGTAATGATCTGGTGAAAGTGTGCGCACCCACATCCGTTGAAGTGCTGGAGTTCATGAAGGTGAACCGTTACAGCCACATCATGCACATTTGTTCGACCGTTGTGGGGGAACTCGAAGAGAGCTACGGCCCGCTTGATGTGTTGACGGCGACTTTCCCTGCGGGAACGTTGTCCGGTGCACCTAAGCCGCGCGCGATTGCGTTGATCGACGAAATCGAGCCCACTCGCCGTGCCTATTACGGAGGTGCCGTCGGCTACTTCGACTTCGCGGGGAACATGGACATGGCCATCACGATTCGTACGGCGCTGATCGAGGACGGCACTGCACACGTGCAAGCGGGTGCAGGTGTCGTTGCTGACTCCGTGCCCGCCAACGAAGACCAAGAGACGAAGGACAAGGCCGCGGCCATGATCCGCGCGATTCGCACTGCTGCGAGGCTTGTACCTGCGGAGTCTGACTAGACTGGCGCAGGCCAGAAAGAAACACGAGGAGTATTCATGTCGAGCATTGAGATCGCCCCGGAAGATCTCCCTGAGGTTGCGCACACGAACCACGGCCGGACGACGGCTGCCTGGGTCACGAATGTGGGCCTCATTATCGCCGCCCTGCTGGTGTCGTTCGGCATCGCGATCCCCGTGTGGGCGCTGGTGTGGGTTGGTGTAGGCATCGCCGTCGTGGCGTTGGTGGCGGGCGCTGCGTTGCGCGCGCTCGGTCACGGCCAGCCCCTGGAGTAGTAGGTCTCACCTGTAGTGTTCACTTTCACCAGGGCTTGAGGTCAAAGGCAAGCCCGTTCAAAGGAGAAAACGCATGTCAGATTTCCAGCAGCCTCCCGCAGGTCCTCCAGGCGGAGCGATGCCTCCTTACGGCACCACCCCGCCCCCTCCCGGAGGGTTCAACGGCGGTAATGAGTCGAAGAACAACTTGGGTACCTGGGCATTGGTGCTCGGGATCCTAGGCATCGTGTGTTGCGGTATTTTCACGGCGATCCCCGCGATCATCGTCGGTAAGAAGTCGCAGGAAGCGGAGTCACAGGGCCTGGCAACAAACGGCCAGTTGGGCAAGATCGGTGTGATCCTTGGTTGGGTCGGCGTCGGCCTGTTTGCGTTGAGCCTGATCCTGAATGGAGTGCTCCTAGCAACAGGAGCAATTTCGCTCGACACCTACGGATTCTAGAAGTGTCGGCTTGGGCCGATGCTGCGACGCCCGGGACGTCCCGTTCCCGGGTGCGGCGCCTCATGGCGCCCGCCGCAGCATCGGCCCTTGCTATGGGCGCGACCGCCTACAACGCATGGGGCGACCCGTATGCGCCGGGGCACTTCCCTGGATGTATGTGGCTTGCGTTGACAGGGATGTGGTGCCCTGGCTGCGGTGGTCTACGGGCCACCCACGAACTCGCCCATGGGGATGTGTGGGCGGCACTCGCTTTGAATCCTGTCGTCGTCGTGGTGATCTTGCCCTTGCTTGCGACGCTCATCGTGTTGTGGTGGGTCGCCGCGTGGCGGGGGACCGCTTTGCCGCGTATTCCGCTGTGGCTCGCGGTGGGACTGCCCGTCCTTCTGGCAGTGTTTTGGGTTCTTCGCAACATCCCGGTGTTGCAACCGTTCCTTGCGCCGTGACTGACGACGCCGCCGCCATTGTCTTGCGGTCGTCTCGTGGTGGTGTCAGCCGCATGCGGTAGTTTTCTGGGCGAACAGATGCGTGATGCATCACGAGGACAACAAGAGGGGGACCTCGATGTCAGACCTGCCACCGCCACCGCCGGGATCGCAGCAGCCTGAACCCGAATCTCGGGGGACCGACGACGAATCGCCTTATCGCGGGCTCGACTCGGACGGCTCCGGCACCACTGGGCCACCTCCACCGCCGTCGCCTGGTGCATATCCTCCGCCGTTGGCAGCGCCCCCGACGCCCCCATCGCAAGCCTGGCCGCCGCACCCCCAGCCTTTGCCTCCACAGCCGATGGCTCCTGGAGCACCCCAGCCAGCGTTCCCGCCAGCCGCCACGCCTTCGTCTCCCGTCAACTCGGGCAAGGCCGTGGCATCCATGGTGACCGGAATCGTCTCGTTGTTCCTGTGTTACTGGTTCCTCATGCTCCCCGCGGGAGTGACAGCGGTCATCCTTGGCGTGCTTGCGCTCAAGGAGACGGACGGCATCTACCGATCAGGACGTGGAATGGCGATCGCGGGGTTGGTGACCGGAGGTTTCGCCACGCTCGGCGCGTTGGTGTCTGTCGTGTGGACAGTGTTCAGCTACGGCACCATGCTCTACTCCGTGTAAGCGACAACGATGCGTGAACCACACTCTCGCCGCGCGTTGCGGGGGGTAGCGCTGGTGCGCGGCTTGGTCGCCGACGCCCGAGCCTGGCCGTGGGTGGTGGCGTCTTCCGTTGTCGTCGGCGGTGCGGTGGTGGTCGCCAGAAATCCGTACGAGCCAGGCGGGGGAGTGGCGTCATGTCAGTTCCTGGCGATGACCGGATGGTGGTGTCCCGGGTGTGGGGGTACTCGCGCGGTCTACTCCATGGCTCATGGTGATGTGAGCGCTGCCTGGGATATGAACCCGCTCGTCGTGGCAGCGGTGCCGGTGCTAGCGGCACTGTGGTGGAGGTGGTGGCGTTGGACACGCGGCTACCCCTCGCGCCCGTGGGGAGTCAAGCCGTGGCATGGCGTGGTGTTGGCCCTGACGTTGGCGCTCTTCTTTGTGTTGCGCAATGTGCCGCCCTTCGCGCCATTCCTTGCTCCGTGAGACCTCCGGGCACTCCCTACGTGCGTTCGCCGAGACAGTGCTTGCTCAGCTGAGGGAGCGGTCTGGGAGGCCGCCACTCGGCGCTACCATGGTGGCCATGGGAGAGGCAACAGTATGAGCGTGCTCGACAGCATCATTGCAGGTGTCCGGGAGGACCTCGCTGTGCGTGAGGCGGCAACGCCCATGGACCAGTTGAAGGAGCGGGCTTCACGGCTCCCCGGTGCCATTGATGCCCGGCAAATGTTGGCTCGCGACGAAGTCGCTGTCATCGCTGAGGTCAAGCGTTCGAGCCCCTCGAAGGGCTCGCTTGCCTCGATCACCGACCCAGCGCTGCTCGCCACGGAGTATGAAGCCGGCGGCGCATCCGTCATTTCGGTCCTGACCGAAGAGCGCCGCTTTGGAGGCTCCCTGGACGACCTCGACGCGGTCCGTTCCAAGGTGGAGATTCCCATTCTGCGCAAGGACTTCATCGTTACTCCCTATCAAGTCTGGGAAGCGCGGGCACACGGCGCTGATGTGGTGCTTCTCATCGTTGCGGCGTTGGACCAGATGGCACTTGAAAGCCTGATCGAGCGAGTGCACTCCCTCGGGATGTGCGCCCTTGTCGAAGTGCATGACGAGGAAGAAGTTAAGCGGGCGGCCGATGCGGGAGCGCGCGTGATCGGCGTCAACGCAAGGAACCTCAAGACCCTCGAAGTGGACCGGCACACCTTCCAGCGTGTGGCGCCCATCATTCCTGAAGGAATCGTGCGAGTCGCAGAGTCCGGCATTCGTGACGGTCATGACGTCGTTGAGTACGCCCGGATGGGTGCGGATGCGGTTCTCGTGGGGGAAGCCCTGGTGAAGCACAAGGACCCCCGCCACGCTGTTGCTGAGATGGTTGCCGCGGGTGCACACCCCGCACTCCGGGCGGTGCGCCCGTGACAGAGTCCCTTCAGTCAGCGCCCGGGCCTTTCTTTGGAGAGTTTGGCGGCCAGTTTGTACCAGAGGCCCTCATGGCAGCGCTGGATGAACTCACGGACGCATATGAGAAGGCGCGGATCGATCCGTCCTTCACTGAGGAACTTGTACGCCTGGCCCGGGACTACACGGGACGGCCGTCCATCATCACTGACGTGCCCCGGTTCGCCAAGCACGCTGGTGGTGCACGGGTTCTCCTCAAGCGTGAGGATCTCAATCACACTGGATCGCACAAGATCAACAACGTGCTGGGTCAAGCACTCCTGACCAAGCGCATCGGCAAGACTCGCGTCATCGCGGAGACGGGCGCCGGCCAGCATGGCGTTGCCACGGCGACCGCCGCTGCTTTGATGGACCTCGAGTGCGTGATCTATATGGGCGAGGAAGACACCGAGCGCCAGGCGCTCAATGTCGCTCGCATGCGCTTGCTCGGGGCTGAAGTGATTCCCGTGGCGACCGGTACCCGTACTCTTCGTGACGCGATCAACGAAGCCTTCCGGGACTGGGTGGCCAATGTTGACCACACGAACTACGTCTTTGGGACTGCAGCAGGTCCGCACCCATTCCCCGCGATGGTTCGCGACTTCCAGCGGATCATCTCCGTAGAGTCCCGTGCGCAGATGCTTGACTTGGGTGGCCTGCCCGACGCGGTGGTGGCATGTATTGGAGGCGGCTCCAACGCAATCGGCTCCTTCGACGCGTTCTTAGACGACACTGACGTGCGTTTGATCGGTTGTGAAGCTGCAGGTGATGGCGTCGAAACTGGACGGCACGCCGCAACGCTGACGGGCGGACGCCCCGGCATCCTCCATGGCTCGCGCTCCTTCATCCTGCAGGACGAGGAAGGCCAGACGCTTCCCTCCCACTCCATTTCCGCAGGCCTGGACTACCCGGGCGTGGGTCCTGAACACACGTGGCTTGCAAGCATCGGCCGCGCTGAATACTGGCCGGTGACCGATGCCGACGCTATGGACGCCTTCCGCCTGTTGACTCGTACCGAGGGAATCATGCCGGCTATCGAGTCGTCCCACGCACTGGCCGGAGCAATCCGTCTGGGCAATGAGCTTGGTCCCGATGCCACAGTTCTGGTGACATTGTCAGGTCGTGGAGACAAGGACGTGGAGCAGGCCGCGCGATGGTTCGACATGCTGCCTAAGGAGGACGCATGAGCGCCCTGACGGACCGCCTGGCGGAGGTGCGCGCCGAAGGCCGCGCTGCATTGATCGGCTATCTGCCGGTCGGCTATCCCACGGTCGAAGCCTCGGTCGAGGCGATGCGTGTTCTGGTTGATGCGGGTTGCGACATTGTTGAGGTGGGGCCGCCATATTCGGATCCCGTTCTGGACGGTCCTGTCATCCAGCACGCCGCCGCGATTGCGCTTGAGGGCGGGGTCAAGGTCGACGACGCATTCACCGCTGTCGAGGCAGTCGCGCAAGCGGGTGCGGTACCAGTGGTGATGTCGTACTGCAACCTGATGATCCAGCGTGGCTATGAGCGCTTTGCCCAGGAACTCAAGGCTGCCGGTGGAGCCGGCGTCATTACGCCTGACTTGACCCCGGATACGGGCCAAGATTGGATCGCTGCTGCGCGAGCCGAGGACGTCGACACGATCTTCCTGGCGGCGCCGTCGACCACTCGCGAGCGAATGCACCTCACCGTCGGAGCTTCGCGCGGCTTTGTGTACGCGACCTCATTGATGGGCGTGACCGGCGAGCGTGCGTCAGTGGGTTCAGCTGCCGAACGCGTGGTAGTGGAGGCGCGAGCCGCGGGTGCTGAGTTCGTCTGCGTGGGCCTGGGTGTGTCGACGGGTGTTCAGGCAGCAGACGTGGCTGCCTACGCCGACGGTGTGATCGTCGGGTCAGCCTTCGTGAAGGCGCTCGGCGACCATGGCGATATGGAAGCTCTGAGGATCAAGGTTCAAGAACTTGCCGCAGGAGTGCGAGGACAGTCATGATTCCAGCCTCCATCCCCAGTCCTCCGGTGGAGTGGTCGAGTTTCGCGCTTGGGCCGCTCACGATCCACACGTACGCGTTGTGCATCATGCTGGGGATCTTTGTCGCGCTATGGCTCACCACCAAGCGATGGGTAGAGCGCGGTGGTGACGCCGATGCCGTTGCCGACATCGCGATCTGGGCGATTCCTTTTGGCATTGTTGGCGGCCGGCTGTACCACGTGATCTCCACCCCCGGCCCGTACTTCGGCGCCAACGGGAACCCGTGGGACGCCTTCAAGATTTGGGAAGGTGGACTGGGAATCTGGGGCGCTGTTGCCCTCGGAGCCTTGGGCGCCTTCATCGGCGCACGTCGCAGCGGAGTTTCGTTCTCCGCCTTCGCAGACTCCGCCGCACCCGCAGTGCTGATCGCGCAGGCGATCGGACGTTTGGGCAACTACTTCAACCAAGAGCTCTTTGGTGGTCCGACCGACCTGCCATGGGCGCTCGAGATTGATCCGGCTTTCCGACCCGAAGGCTTTGAGCAGTACACCACCTTCCACCCGACCTTCTTGTATGAGTTGTTGTGGAACCTCGTTGGAGCGTTCCTCATCATCTGGTTGGACCGCAAGTACAACTTGCGTGGCGGTCGAGTGTTCTGGCTCTACGTGATCGTCTACGTCTCTGGACGTCTCTGGATTGAGACAGTCCGCATCGATACCGCTGTGCACATTCTTGGCGTACGCGTCAACGTGTGGGTGTCGCTCGCTGTGCTCACGCTTGCTGTCGTGATGTTCGTCATGCTGGGACGCCTCCAGCGTGGGCGAGCTATAGCGACCATGCCAAGGAGTCAGCTCGCGGCCGTCGCCGGGGTAGAGGACGCTGAGTCTGTCGCGCACCACGGTGCTGCGGCAGACGAGAGTGACCTCGGAAACCGTGGCGAAGCAGGCCTGGACCAGGTCAGTGACCAGGCCCCATCCGCCGATTCTCCGGCCGATGATGCGGAAGAGACGCCCCGGCAGGAAAACACCTAGCCGATTCTTTACCTACGCCTGGTTCGCGGTAGGCTTAACACCCGTGTGTTCACCGGGTCGACGGCGCCCCGCAACCAACGATTGCCCGGCTCATTCCCGGGAAAAGCAAGGACGGTGTGATGGCTGCGCTCACTGGCGCTTCCCAGCCCGCGCAAGGGCTGTATAACCCCGCGTACGAGCACGATGCGTGTGGTGTCGCTTTTGTAGCGACCCTACGAGGCACGCCTGGTCGCGACATTGTCGAGGCTGGGCTGACGGCTCTGAAGAACTTGGAGCACCGCGGCGCGGTTGGTGCAGAGACGGAGACAGGCGACGGCGCGGGCATCCTGACTCAGGTGCCGGACGCCTTCCTTCGTGCTGTCGTCGACTTTGACCTTCCCGAGAAGGGCGAGTACGCCGTCGGCATCGCCTTCTTGACTCCGGGTTCCGAGTCGACTGAGGTTTCAGCCTTTGAGAGTGCGGCCGCCCTTGAGGGCGTGACGGTCCTGGGTTGGCGCGATGTTCCAGCCGTTGGCGATCCGCTCGGACCGTCGGCACGTGAGGCGATGCCAACCTTCCGTCAGGTGTTCGTCGCCGTCGACGGACTGTCGGGCATTGCGCTTGACCGCCGTGTCTACCGGGTCCGTAAGCGTGCAGAGAACAATGGTGGTCCGTTCTTTGCCTCCCTGTCGAGCCGAACGCTCACCTACAAGGGGATGCTCACGACCTATCAGTTGGAGCAGGTGTTTCCTGATCTGACCCATGAGCTGTATGCGTCTGAGCTTGCGCTCGTACACTCGCGCTTCTCGACCAACACTTTCCCGTCCTGGCCACTCGCACAGCCGCTGCGCGGAATCGCGCACAACGGTGAGATCAACACCGTGCAGGGCAACCGCAACTGGATGACCGCACGCGAAGGCACCCTGCGCTCCGAGGTACTCGGGGAAGTCGCGGACCTGATGCCAGTGTGTTCCGCCTCGGCCTCCGACACCGCCTCTTTCGATGAGGTTTTGGAGCTCCTGCACCTCGCCGGCCGGTCGCTGCCGCATGCCGTGCTCATGATGATGCCTGAGGCCTGGCAGAACAACTCCGAGATGGACCCCGCACGGCGGTCCTTCTACGAGTACCACTCGGCGCTCATGGAACCGTGGGACGGTCCCGCTGCCCTTCACTTCACCGACGGCACGGTGATCGGTGCCACGCTCGACCGCAACGGTCTCCGTCCAGGTCGTTTCTGGGTGACGGATGAAGGCTTGGTGGTGGCCGGATCGGAAGCCGGTCTCCTTGACATCGATCCCGCCAAGGTCGTCCGCAAGGGACGCCTGCAGCCAGGCCGCATGTTCCTGGTAGACACCGCTGCTGGGCGCATCATTGAAGACGAAGAAATTAAGACCCGTCTTGCTTCGGAACACCCCTACGAGCAGTGGGTGCGCGACAACGCCGTGCGCTTGTCTGAGGTCCCGGATCGAGAGCACATTGTGCACTCACAGGCGTCGGTCAAGCGTCGTCAGCGCGCCTTTGGTTACACGGAAGAGGAGCTGAAGAAGCTTCTGACCCCGATGGCCCTCAACGGTGCAGAGCCGATCGGTGCGATGGGCTCCGACACCCCCATTGCGGTGTTGTCGGATCGCCCCCGTTTGCTGTTCGACTACTTCACACAGATGTTCGCGCAGGTCACGAACCCGCCGCTGGATGCCATCCGTGAAGAGATCGTGACCGCCATCGGCGGCGCGATCGGTCCCGAGCCAAACCTGCTGGACACCACGGCGGAACACGCTCGCAAGATCATGTTGGAGTTCCCCGTCATCGACAACGATGAACTGGCGAAGATCCTCCACATCGATGCTGACCCGCGCCTGAAGGGCGTCTTCTCAGCGCGCAAGATCCGTGGTCTCTACCGCGTTCAAGACGGCGAAGAGGGGCTGCAGCGCCGCCTCGATGACATCTTTGACGAGGTCGATCAGGCCATCAAGGAAGGCGTCTCATTCATCGTCCTGTCCGACCGCGACGGCAACCAGGACTTTGCACCGATCCCGTCGCTCCTGCTGACATCGGCCGTGCACCATCACTTGGTGCGCAACCACTCTCGCACTCGGGCATCGCTTGTCGTGGAGGCCGGAGATGTGCGTGAAGTTCACCACGTCGCTCTTCTCGTGGGCTATGGTTGCGCCGCAGTGAACCCGTACCTGGCTATGGAGACCATCGAGGACCTGGCAGCTCGTGGTTTCCTGGGCGACATGGCTTCAGAGAAGGCCGTCAAGAACTTCATCAAGGCACTCGGCAAGGGTGTGCTGAAGATCATGTCGAAGATGGGTATCTCGACGATTCAGTCGTACCGCGGCGCCCAGGTTTTCGAAGCCATCGGGTTGTCCCGTGAGTTCGTCGACCGTCACTTCGTCGGCACCCCCAGCCAGGTCGATGGCGTGGGCCTGGACGTCATCGCTCGTGAGGTTGCGCTGCGCCATGCCGATGCGTACCCCGCGTCAGGTGAGTTGCCTGCGCACCGCCGCCTGAACACCGGTGGTGAGTATCAGTGGCGACGTGACGGTGAAGAGCACTTGTTCGACCCTGAGACGATCTTCAAACTTCAGCACGCTACCCGCGAGCGGAAGTACGACGTCTTCCGGCAGTACACCGACCGCGTGGACAACCAGGCGAAGCGCCTGATGACCTTGCGTGGCCTGTTCGAGTTCGCGTCTGACCGTGAGCCGGTTGCCTTGGATGAGGTCGAGCCCATTTCCGAGATCGTCAAGCGTTTCTCGACCGGTGCAATGTCCTATGGGTCGATCTCCGAAGAAGCGCACGAGACACTGGCCATCGCGATGAACCGACTCGGCGGTAAGTCGAATACCGGTGAAGGTGGCGAGTCCGTGGAGCGCCTGTACGATCCCGAGCGTCGTTCGGCGATCAAGCAGGTGGCATCCGGCCGCTTTGGCGTGACGAGCGAGTACCTCGTGAACTCTGATGACATCCAGATCAAGCTGGCGCAGGGCGCCAAGCCTGGTGAGGGTGGTCAGCTCCCGGGCTCCAAGGTCTACCCCTGGGTCGCGGAGACACGACACTCCACTCCTGGTGTGGGGCTGATTTCCCCGCCGCCTCACCACGACATTTACTCGATCGAGGATCTCAAGCAACTGATCCACGATCTCAAGAACGCCAACCCGCAAGCTCGTATTCACACCAAGCTGGTGTCGGAAATCGGCGTTGGCACGATCGCTGCAGGCGTGGCGAAGTGCAAGTCGGACGTGGTCCTCATCTCCGGCCAGGACGGCGGAACTGGGGCAAGTCCTCTCAACTCCCTCAAGCACGCGGGTGCGCCGTGGGAGATTGGGTTGGCCGATACCCAGCAGACCCTGGTGCTGAACGACTTGCGTGACCGCGTCGTGGTTCAGGTCGACGGACAGATGAAGACGGGACGTGACGTCGTCATCGGCGCACTGCTCGGAGCAGAAGAGTTCGGCTTCGCGACCGCGCCGTTGGTGGTCGAGGGCTGCATCATGATGCGCGTATGCCACCTGAACACCTGCCCGGTGGGTGTCGCTACGCAGAACCCAGAGTTGCGAGAGCGCTTCACCGGCAAGGCCGAGCACGTCGTGAACTTCTTCGAGTTCATCGCCGAGCAGGTACGTGAACTGCTCGCGCAGCTCGGATTCCGTTCGATCGCTGAGGCCGTCGGGCACGTCGAGGCGCTCGACACTCGAGAAGCAATCGATCACTGGAAGGCCAAGGGGCTGGACTTGACGCCAGTCCTGGCGCGTCCCGAACCGGGACGAGCGTTGAGCAACGCCACAGTGCAGGACCACTCGTTGGACGTGGCGCTTGACCAGGAGCTCATTGCCGCTGCGTCACCCGCCTTGGAGCGTGGGGAAGCAGTGCAGATCGATATGCCGATCCGCAACGTGAACCGCACGGTCGGCACCATGCTGGGTTACGAAGTCACGCGCCGCTATCGCGGTGCAGGCCTGGAAGACGACACGATCTCCGTCAACTTCCAGGGCTCCGCAGGTCAGTCCTTTGGTGCGTTTGTGCCGCGAGGCATCACGTTGCGCTTGCAGGGCGACGCGAACGACTACGTGGGCAAGGGACTTTCCGGAGGACGCATCGTCGTCCGGCCCGCCCGCGAAGCGATGCTGGACGACTCCAAGGACGTCATTGCCGGCAACGTTATTGGTTACGGTGCGACCTCAGGCGAGATCTTCCTTCGTGGCCAGGTAGGCGAACGCTTCTTGGTGCGCAACTCCGGCGCCACCGCAGTGGTGGCAGGAGTGGGAGACCACGCACTGGAGTACATGACGGGCGGCACGGCGCTGATTCTGGGCCGCACGGGCCGCAACCTCGGTGCTGGTATGTCTGGTGGTACCGCGTACATCCTTGATTTGAAGGTAGAACGTGTGAACGCCGATGCGCTGGCGGCGGGGGAACTCACCCTCAGCCCGCTGGACGCTGAAGACGAGACCATCGTGCGCACCCTGTTGGAACGGCATGTCGCAGAGACGGAATCCCCGCGGGGCAAGGAACTTCTTGCCAAGTGGGATGAGAACAAGGACCGCTTCACGCGCGTGCTACCGGCACAGTACGCACGCGTGCGTGAGGCACTCGCAGAGCTTGAAGCAACAGGAGGCGATCTGCGCGCTCCGGGTGCTTGGGCCGAATTCCTGGAGGTAACCGGTGGCTGACCCCCAAGGCTTCCTGAAGTACCGTGAGCGTGAGGTTCCTCAGAACCGCCCCGTCCCGATCCGACTCCTTGACTGGAAGGACGTGAAGGACGAGCTCACGAAGGACGAACCGACGTTGCGTCGACAGGCGACACGTTGCATGGACTGCGGAGTTCCGTTCTGTCACCAAGGTTGCCCCTTGGGCAACATCATTCCCGAGTGGAATGACCTGGTGCGTCAGGGACAGTGGGAGGACGCAATCGAGCGTCTCCACGCTACGAACAACTTCCCGGACTTCACCGGACGCATCTGCCCGGCTCCTTGCGAAACGTCCTGCGTGTTGGGTATCAACCAGCCTGCGGTCACGATCAAGAGCATCGAAGCAGAGATCATCGACAAGGCGTTCAAGGAAGGCTATGTCGAGCCTCACATTCCGCAGCGTCAGACCGGCAAGACCATTGCGGTGGTCGGATCCGGTCCCGCAGGTTTGGCAGCGGCGCAACAGCTCACGCGCGCAGGCCACACGGTCCGTGTCTACGAGAAGGATGACCGCATCGGCGGTTTGATGCGGTACGGAGTTCCGGACTTCAAGCTTGAGAAGATTCACATCGATCGGCGGATCGAGCAGATGGAGGCCGAGGGCACGCGCTTCCGCACTGACGTCGAGATCGGCAAGGACGTCACGTGGGACGACTTGCGTGCCCGCTACGACGCCGTGCTTGTCGCCACTGGTGCGCCCCTGCCGCGTGAACTGCCCCTGCCGGGCCGTGCGTTGGGTGGAGTTCACTTCGCGATGGAGTACCTCCACCAGGGCAACCAAGCTGCAGCCGGTGACGCCGTCGAGGACCAGATTCATGCCGAGGGCAAACACGTCATCGTGATCGGTGGCGGCGACACTGGCTCCGACTGCATCGGCACCGCGCTCCGTCAGAAGGCCGCATCGGTGACGACCCTCGCGATCGGCAAAAAACCGCCAGTTTCTAGGCCAGACCATGACCCTTGGCCTACGGATCCCCGGGTATTCGAAGTATCGTCGAGTCATGAAGAAGGTGGCACCCGCCAGTTCCTCGCGTCGACCGTCGAGTTCATCGGCAACGACGCAGGGAACGTCACGGCATTGCGTGTCGCTGAGACTCAGTACAACGCCGATGGTTCACGGACTCCGATGGCCGGCACCGAGCGGGACATTCCCGCGGATCTGGTGCTGATTGCTATGGGCTTCACGGGACCAGAGACGGAAAGTTTGACAACACAGGGCGGCGTTGCCGTCACCGACCGCGGGCGCATTGAGCGCGCGGACGACTTCCACACCTCTGCGGATGGCGTGTTTGTGGCCGGCGATGCCGGGCGCGGCGCGTCCCTCGTGGTGTGGGCCATCGCGGAGGGCCGTGCGGCCGCCGCTGCGATCGATGAGTACCTGACCGGTAGCACCGAGCTGCCGGCACCTGTGACAGCCAGCACGGTTGCGCTCCGTGCGTAGAGAGATCTGAGGAAAACGAGAGATGTCGCGTAAAGCAAAGATTGTCTGCACGATCGGCCCGGCAACGGCGCCCCTGGAGCGCATGCGTGAGTTGGTGAATGCGGGCATGGACGTCGCTCGTATCAACCGATCGCACGGCAGCACTGAAGAGCACGAGGCGGTGTACAACAACGTTCGTCAGGCAGCTGAGGAGTCGGGTCGCAACGTGGCCGTCCTGGTTGACCTGCAGGGCCCCAAGATCCGTCTGGAGAAGTTCGCCAACGGACCACACGAGCTCGCTATCGGTGATGTCTTCACGATCACCACTCGTGACGTGGAAGGCACCAAGGACATCTGTGGCACGACCTTCAAGGGCCTGCCAGGCGACTGCTCGCCTGGCGACACGCTCCTCATCGACGATGGCAAGGTCCGGCTCGAGGTGACCGACGTCACCGAGACCGATGTCATCACCAAGTGCGTCGTGCCCGGCCCGGTGTCGAACAACAAGGGCATCAACTTGCCTGGCGTTTCGGTGTCTGTTCCCGCGCTGTCCGAGAAGGACGAGGACGACCTGCGTTGGGGCCTGAAGATTGGTGCAGACTTCATCGCGTTGTCGTTCGTGCGCAATGCCGCCGACTACGAAGACGTCGCTCGCATCATGGCCGAGGAGGGCATTACGGTTCCCGTCGTTGCCAAGGTGGAGAAGCCGCAGGCCGTCGACAACCTTGAAGAGATCGTCGACGCCTTCGACGGCATCATGGTCGCTCGTGGTGACCTTGGTGTGGAGCTTCCGCTCGAAGAGGTTCCGCTGGTCCAGAAGCGCGCCATCGAACTGTGCCGTGCGAACGCCAAGCCCGTGATCGTCGCTACGCAGGTGCTTGAGTCGATGACTCACTCGCCGGTTCCTACCCGTGCGGAAACGTCGGACTGCGCCAACGCGATCCTTGATGGCACCGATGCTGTGATGCTCTCCGGTGAGACCTCGGTGGGTGACTTCCCGATCGTTACTGTCGAGACGATGGCTCGCATCGTGCGCAACACGGAAGAGAAGGGGTACAGCCGTATCGCACCCTTCTTGACGACGCCCAAGACTCGCGGTGGCGCGGTGACCCACGCTGCGGCTGAGATCGCTGATGCGCTCGACATCAAGTACATCGTGACGTTTACCCAGTCCGGCGACTCTGCCGTGCGTATGGCTCGCCTGCGCCCGAGCGTCCCGATGCTGGCCTTCACCCCCGAGCCCAAGACGCAGAAGCGTCTCGCGCTGAGCTGGGGCGTGGATGCTGAGTTGGTGGACCGCGTTGAGACTACTGACGAGATGGTGAACCTCGTTGACGGCTATCTGAAGGAGTCCGGCAAGGCTGTCGACGGCGATTACGTCGTGGTCGTGTCGGGTACTCCCGTCGGAACTGCTGGAACGACGAACTCGATCTTCGTCCACAAGGTCGGTCAGGTTCGCGGATAAGTTCCGTTCATACCTGCGGCGCGGGCTCCTCACCTCACGGTGCGGGGCCCGCGCTTTTTGTTGTCTGAAGGCCCCACAAGCCTGGGTGGTCCATATCGCGGGTCACGCTGGGGTTGATGAACTGCAGCGCCGAGTACAGGGAATATGAGGCCATGGCGGGGCTTGTTGCCGCATCTGGGCAGGCCGCATAGAGACCCGTGAGTACGTGGGACCTGCCGTGCAGGAAGAGCGTGCGGTTAAGACTCCTGCGTACCGAGCGTGGTCCAGTCGCGGGGACCCAAGACTGGCGCCGTGCGCTGGTAGGTCTCGCGGAACAGGGGAGAGGAGATCAGGAAGTCGGCGGTGGCAACGTTGCTCGCCATGGGAATGTTCCACACGCAGCCTAGCCTCAGCAGGGCTTTGACATCGGGGTCGTGAGGCTGAGCCTCGAGCGGGTCCCAGAAGAACACGAGCAAATCGATCTTGCCCTCTGCGATTCGAGCACCGATCTGTTGGTCACCCCCGATGGGCCCCGACAGGAATCGTGTCACAGGAAGGTCAAGTACGTCCTCAAGCATGGACCCTGTGGTCCCGGTCGCGTAGAGGTGGTGGCGAGACAAGGAGCCCTTGTTGAACTTTGCCCACTCAAGAAGCTCTGACTTCTTGTTGTCGTGGGCGACGAGCGCGATATGTTTCGCGGCTGCAGGGGTACGTTCGGCATCAACCATGTCTACGTCCTCCAAGGGGGGTAGGCGTTACGGGCGTGACGAGGCGCTTTGCGCATCGTCACGCCCGATTCGTGCCCCGAGTGGGATTCGAACCCACACTGGTACGGGTTTGAGCCGTATGCCTCTGCCAGTTGGGCTATCGGGGCCCTAGGAGACTAGGCTAGCGCCTGTGACGAACGTTGATGACACACCTCAGGAAAAAGCACCCGCAGAAGTGCCTGCGACGAAGAAGCGTCGGGCCGTTGTTGCGGAGGATGAAGCGCTCATCCGCATGGACATCGTAGAGACCCTCCGTGAGGGTGGATACGACGTGGTAGGCGAGGGGGCTAACGGTGAAGAAGGCGTCGCGCTCGCCAAGGAACACAAGCCTGACGTTGTCGTCATGGATATCAAGATGCCTGTCATGGATGGAATTACCGCAGCTGAGCAGATTGCGGCAGAGCGCGTGGCTCCCGTGGTGCTGCTGACGGCTTTCTCCCAGACGGAGTTGGTCGAGCGCGCACGTGACGCTGGTGCCATGGCATACGTGGTGAAGCCGTTTACTCCCGCAGACTTGTTGCCCGCAGTGGAGATTGCCGCGTCGCGCTTCGCGGAGATTCGCGCGCTCGAGTCGGAAATCGCCGACATCAACGAGCGGATGGAGACCCGTAAGAAGGTGGAGCGCGCGAAGGGCCTTCTGATGGAGAAGATGAAGCTCAACGAGCCTGAGTCTTTCCGCTGGATCCAGAAGACGTCCATGGACCGCCGCTTGACGATGCGCGAGGTCGCCGAGGCCGTGATTGAGCAGATGTCAGGGAAGTAAACCTCCCTCGTTTTTCGAGTTTTCTCGTCGGGCAGTCACGGTGAACGTGGCTGCCCGACTTGCGTTCTCGGGTCCGCGTTGCCCGGGCGCAGGTCACGGAATCGTGACGTTGTTGTACTTTCCGCGAAATCTATTTTCGGTAGCGTGAACATATTGCCGCCAGGGACCGTCCTTGGGGCAATGGGCTGACGGAGGCTCGCCTCGGTCAGTGTGGAGGGAACACACAATGGCACGATGGAACACCATCGCACGCGGTGGCGCCGTACTGGCAGCCGCGTCGATCGCCCTGGCCGCCTGCTCATCGGATGGCAGCGAGTCGGAAGGCACCACTTCCGCAGGCTCCGAAGGCGGGTCAACTGACGCTCTCAAGATCGGTACGGTCTTGCCTTTGACAGGCTCACTCGCGTTCTTGGGGCCTCCTGAGGTCGCTGGCGTCAATCTCGCGGTACAGGAGATCAACGAAGCTGGCGGAGTCCTCGGAAACCCCGTTGAGGCGATCCACGAGGACTCCTCGGACACCCAGCAGGCCAACATTGCACCGCAGTCTGCAGCGGACCTCATCTCTGACGGGGTTTCGGCGATTATTGGTGCGGCCTCGTCTGCAGTCACGCTGAACTTTGTGGACGATGTTGCCGCGGCTCAGGTGGTCCAGGTATCTCCGGCCAACACTGCGACTTCGCTGTCCGGCTACGACCCCTACTTCTTCCGTACTGCGCCGCCGGACTCCGTGCAGGGCAACGCGCTCGCCAACCTGATTCTCGACGATGGGCACGAAAACGTCGGCATCCTCGTGTTCAACGAAGACTATGGAACGGGATTGCGCGACGTCATCCAGGCGACAATCGAAGAAGCTGGTGGCACCATCACGTATGGAAACCCGGGTGAAGAGTTTGACCCGGCGGCTACCAACTTCTCAGCAGAAGTTGAAGCCGTCATGGCGACCGACTTCGATGCTCTCGTCCTGATCGCGTTCGACCAGACCAAGCAGATCATTCCTGAACTGCTTGCGGCTGACTTGGACCCCGCCAACCTCTACATGACGGATGGCAACACGGCGGACTACTCCGGTGACTTCGATCCGGGCGCAATCGAAGGTGCACAGGGCACTATTCCGGGCGCCAACGCATCGGATGAGTTCAAGGAACGCCTCAACGGTGTCGCGGACGAGGCGCTCGACTCGTATGCCTACGGCCCTGAGTCGTACGACGCAGCGATGCTGATCGCACTCGCCGCAGTACATGCGGGTGCTACCGATGGTCCTTCGATCCAGGGCTCGATGGCCGCTGTTTCGGGAGCAACCGACGGTACCGAGTGCTCCGGCTTTGCCGAGTGCGCGGAACTGCTTGAGGCAGGCGAAGAGATCAACTACCAGCCTGTCTCGGGAGTGGGACCGTTCAATGAGCAGAACGACCCCTCCGCCGCTTACGTAGGCGTGTACTCCTACGACGGCGACAACGTTCAGAACTGGGTGTCTGAAGTGTTTGGTGAGGTTCCTACCTCCTGATAGTCACCACGTTCCAGTAGAGAGGGCCTCGGCGCTAGCCGGGGCCCTCTTTGCGTGCGCAGACTTGGAGCTGGGGACCTTCATCGAGACGACACCGGCCGAGTGATGGCGGTCTCCGGCAGACGAGCGCAACACGCAGGCCCACCCCGTGGCCGGCGGCCCTCAGGTGTGACGACACGAGTGCACGGACGCCCCGATGCGGCTGGACGCGCAGACGACCTTCCGGCGATCACCCGGGTGGAACGCATCGCTCACTGTAGGGAGGCGTCTAGCGCCTTGGACCGGGGATGCGAGGGGAGGTGCGCTTCGGGGGAGGAGACGCACAAAGAGAGGGCCCCAGCACACTGCTGGGGCCCTCTCTCTATGCGTCAGGCGGGTTGTTATGCTCCCAAAGTTCCGAGGTAAAGCTCGATCACCTTGGGGTCCTTGAGAAGCTCCTGGCCTGATGCCGTGTAGGCAGTCGTGCCCTGGTCGAGGACGTATCCGCGATCACAGATCTGCAGACAACGTCGGGCGTTCTGCTCCACCATGATCACCGTGACACCTGTACGGTTGATTTCCCTCGTACGCACGAAGGTCTCATCCTGGCGGTCCGGAGATAGGCCAGCGGACGGCTCGTCAAGGAGCAGGACCTTGGGGTCCATCATGAGGGCACGCGCCATCGCCACCATTTGGCGTTCGCCGCCAGACAGTGAACCCGCGCGCTGATCTCGCCTGTCCACGAGTTTGGGGAAGAGTTCACCGATGCGCTCCCATTGTGCTTTGAAGGCCTTGGGGCGCTGGTAGGTGCCCATCTCGAGGTTCTCCAGCACAGTCAACGAGGGGAACACGTTGTTGGTCTGAGGAACGAACCCGATGCCACGCTTGACCAGCTCATCGGCTCGCATGTTAGTGATGTCCTCGTCACCCAAGGTGACGGAACCCGAGCGGATCGGCACCAAGCCGAACAAGGCCTTGAGGAAGGTGGACTTGCCGGCGCCATTGGGGCCAATGATGCCGATGAGTTCGCCTTCTTGGACCCTCATCGAGCAGCCGTTGAGGATGTCGATGCCCGGCAGATAGCCGGCGTAAAGGTCGTCGGCGTCGACGATGACGGGTGCGTCGGTCATGAGGGGTCCTCCTCGGAGAGGTCGCTGTCGTGATGCGCACCGAGGTATGCATCTTGTACCGCAGGATTGGCCATCACCGTCTGAGGCGGCCCCTCAGCGATGATGCGTCCCTCTGCCATGACAACAACCCAGTCGGAGATCCTCCGCACCATGTGCATGTCGTGCTCGACAAACAAGATGGTCTTGCCTTCGTTCTTGAGCTCAACGACGTGGTCGAGCAGAGACTCGGTGAGCGCTGGGTTTACTCCTGCCATGGGCTCATCAAGCATGATCATCTCGGGGTCCGACATCAGGGCGCGGGCCATCTCGAGTAGCTTTCGTTGCCCGCCAGAGAGCGACCCGGCGTAGTCGTCCTTCTTCTCATACAGTTTGAAGCGGTGAAGGAGAACATGAGCTTTCTCTGTGATCTCTTGTTCACGGGCCTTCCAAAGCCCGGGCACAAGCGCCTTGAAGAAGTTCTCGCCGCCCTGTTCAGCTGCTCCCAGTCGCATGTTCTCCATGACGGTCATGCGATTGAGGGCTTTGGTGAGCTGGAAGGTACGTACCTTCCCTGCGCGAGCGATCTTCGCCGGAGACGTTCCCACGAGGGAGTGGCCATTGAACTGCCACTCGCCGCGTTGGGGCCTATCGAACCCGGTGAGGAGGTTGAAGAACGTGGACTTTCCGGCACCGTTCGGTCCAATCAACGCGGTAATAGCGTTGCGTTGCACCTCGAAGTGCTCAACGTCCACCGCGGTCAAACCGCCAAAGTGACGGTGCACGTGATCCGCGATCACGATGGGGTCCTGCTTGGCAGCCCCTGGTTCGTGCGCGACCTCTGCGAAAACCTCAGTCATTGAAAGCCAACTCCCTCTTGTTTCCGAGTACTCCTTGTGGCCGGAACACCACGAGCACCATCAGCGTGATTCCCACAAGCACCAGTGAGAACGGTTCGATCTCGACTGGCGAGAGCACGCTCGACGGAATGAAGGTGGACGCAAGACCCTTGATGACAACGAGCGACATCCAGAAGAGCATCGAACCCAGCACCGGGCCGAATACTGTTGCGGCGCCACCGAGGAGCAGGATGGTCCAGAGCCAGAATGTTGTGGGACGTCCCATGGAGTCCGGTTGGACCGAGGCTCCAAGTGACCACAGCACACCGCCAATGGCGCCAATCACACCGCCCAGGACGAGGGCCTGCATCTTGTAGGAGTACACGTTCTTGCCGAGTGCGCGGACCGCGTCCTCGTCCTCACGGATGCCCTTCAGCACACGGCCCCAAGGGCTGCGCGCCAACTGCCAAAACAGGAGCGCAAACAATGCCACGGCGGACCAGGCCACGATATGTAGCCACCAACTCGACGACAGCGAACCGTGGTTGGTCCAGAAGAGGATCGTGATGTTCTCGTTGGGCAACGGGCTCAGCTCTTCGAAGGTGAACTTGAAGTCGGAGCCTCGGATTCCGGTGGATCCGCCCGTGAGCCCTTGGAGAGAGTTGGACCGACCAAGGTAGCGGACGAGTTCTGCGGCGGAAATGGTGGCGATGGCGAGGTAGTCGCCGCGTAACTTGAGCGTCGGCCATCCCAAGAGCAGGCCAAAGACAGTGGCCGCCGCGATTGCGACGATCAAAGCAAGCCAGATGGGTGCACCGCGTGACGTGGAGATGGCATAGCCATACATGCCGAGCAGCATGAAGCCTGCGTGGCCCATGTTGAGGAGCCCCGTCAGTCCAAAGTGGAAGTTCAGGCCAATGGCGGCTAGAGCAAAAGCGGCGGTCGCGGGAGCGAACACTGCTGTGGTCGCGTCGAGCAAAATATCCATGATCAACCCACCCTCTCGGCTCGTCCGAGGATGCCTTGCGGCCTCACGAGCAGCACCAGGATCAGAATCGCGAGTGCGACGGCGTACTTGAGGTCGGTGCCAATCCACAGCGTCGACATTTCGACAGCGACTCCGATGACCAGGGAACCGACCAAGGCGCCAAACGCTTGGCCCAGGCCGCCTAGAGTCACGGCAGCAAACATCAACAGCAGGAGGCGTGCTCCTACGTCAAATGCGGCAGCGTTGTCGTACAGAGCGAGGAGAATGCCTCCCACCGCTGCAAGCCCAGTGGCCATGATCCATACGAGCCGGACGACTTTTTCTACACGGATTCCTGACGCCGATGCGAGTGCCGGGTTGTCGGACACCGCTCGGGTGGCCCTGCCGGTGCGAGTCTTGAGAAGGAAGTAGCCCACACCGCCCAGGCAGACCAGTGCGATCAGGACGGACCAAATGGTGGTTTGTCCGATCGAGAAGAGGCCGAGGTCCAGCCTTGTGTCGATCGAGGTCGTGAGGCGCTTGCGCTCTGCCCCGAACCACCACTGGATGAAGTTCAGCATCGCCAGGGATAGTCCGATTGACACGATCATCTGTTGGACGATCGACACGCGGCGTCGACGCAATGGCGACCACAGATACCGGTCCTGCAACCAGCCTGTGCCTGCACTGATGGCAATTGCGGCGAGAGCCGAGGGTAGGAGTGGCCATCCGATGGAGAACTCCACGGGCAAGAACGGCAACGAGACCTCTTGCTTGGAAGCAAAGAAAAATGTCAACAACGCGCCCAACGAGACTTGCTCTCCGTGGGCAAAGTTGCTGAGTCCCGTTGTTCCGTAGATCAGCGATAGGCCAACGGAGGCCAGTGCTAGCAAGAGTCCAAAAACGATGCCGTTGATGAACTGCTGGACATAGCGGTTATCGCCGACGCCAGAGCTTTCGGTATCTGCGGTGGCATGAACAGTGGTGGTGTCCTGCGTCAGTGCGGATGGTGCTTCATTGGACAGCGCTGCTGAATGTGCGACAACGGTGTCGGTGGTGCTGGCGATCGCGGGAGAACCGGATGCGCCAAGGGCAATGAATGCTGCCACTGCAATGACGAGGACGATCAGCGCGCGCAACATCACGCGCCGGTCGATTCTCTTCGTCAAGGCCCCTCCCAGGGTTTGTGTTGACGCACAACCTAATCGCGAGATGTTTCCGTCATGTAGCGCGGCGAGGTCGAATCGCGCACGTCAGTCGCGCCGATGCGACTGTTGCTCCCGATTCGTCCGAAACGGTCACGGAGTACGTGGCCGTAGTCCGCCCCAGGTGGAGCGGTTGTGCGGTTCCACTCACCATGCCCGCGGTCACGGAACGATGGTGGGTGATGTTGAGATCAACGCCGATTGCCACTGCACCGGCGCCAGCATGGTGCTGTGCGCCGATGGAACCCAGTGTCTCGGCAAGCGCGGCGGACGCTCCGCCGTGCAGAAAACCGTAGGGCTGTACGTTCCCTTGGACGGGCATCGTCCCTACGACGCGATCAGACGACGCCTCGGTGATCTCAATCCCCAGGCGAGTCATCAAAGTCTCCTTGCCACCACTGTGTGGCGAGGCCGCGTCGATGTCGGTCATAGGAGATAGGTTGTCACAGTGAGCGACAACAGCCGACCAACACTCTTGCTGATCGACGGACTTTCTATGGCATTCCGGGCTTTTTTCGGGCTGCCGGTGGAGAACTTCGCAACAGACACGGGTACTCCCACGAATGCGGTCTATGGGTTCAGCACCATGCTGGCGACCTTGATGAAGGAGAACTCTCCGACACACGTGGCAGTAGCCTTCGACCTTCCCGGAGGCACGTTCCGGACCGAGCAGCTGCCTTCGTACAAGGGAACGCGTGACGCGACGCCCCCGGAGTTCGAACCTCAGGTTCCTCTCATTCGTGAGGTGCTGGATGCCCTGCGCATCACCGCTGTGGACAAAGAGCGCTATGAAGCAGATGACCTCCTCGCTACGTATGCGCGTATGGGCCGTGAGGCCGGAATGCGCGTGCTGGTGGTGTCCGGAGACCGCGACACCATCCAGTTGGTGACAGAGGATGTCACCTTGCTGTACCCCCGCAAGGGTGTGTCTGACCTGGTGTACTTCACTCCCGACTCAGTGCAGGAAAAGTATGGGGTCGCGCCCCACCAGTACCCCGAACTTGCCGCACTAGTGGGGGAGTCAAGCGACAATCTTCCGGGTGTGCCTGGCGTCGGCCCCAAGACCGCCGCGAAGTGGATCAATGCTTATGGGGGCCTCACCGAGATCCTCGATCAGGCAGAGGACGTGCCGGGGAAAGCGGGGCAGAGCCTCCGCGATCACCTCGAGCAAGTCCGCCTTAACCGCAAGCTCAACCATTTGCTGACGGACCTTGAGGTCGCCGTGCCTTTGGCAGAGCTGGAGTACCAGGGAGCCGATGCGGCTGCCGTCCATCAGGTCTGCGACACCTTGCAGTTCCGCACCCTGCGGGACCGGCTGCTACCGCTGGCCACTTCTGATGCCGCCGAGGAGGCTCCACAAGAACCGGAAGAGGTTCTGGTGACAGTCGAGGGTGCAGTCGAGGCCGTCACGCAACTCAAGGGTCCTGTGTGGCTCCACGTTGAAGGCAAGACGGGAGTCGATGCTGACGCGTGGGCGCTGGGCGTGTGCGTAGGAGACCAGGCGTGGGGCATCGACCTCACGGGTCTGAGCACTGACCAAGACGCCGCGTTATCTCGATGGCTGGCAGACCCCAATGTGGCAGTCACGACACACTCTGCCAAGGATGCATGGCACTCGCTGAGGGCCAGGGGCTTCACGCTCGAAGGCATCGTCGGGGACACGCAGATTGGGGCATTCCTGGTCAATGCAGATCAACGTGGATTTGACTTGGACTCAGTGCTTCAGCGCTTCCTCGGCATGCAAAGCGGGCCAGCGACAACTGGCGGGGAACTCGACCTGGGGCTCGGGACTTCCGCGGCGCAGGCAGCCGGCCAGCGAGCCGCGCATATTGCGACCCTTGCCGGTGAACTTGATGCCGAAGTCGAACGGCGCGGGATGACCGCGGTCTACGAGGAACTCGAGATTCCCCTGATCCGCGTGCTTGCCCACATGGAGCACGCGGGGATCGCCGTCGACCAGGCGGTGATGGCGGAACTCGCTGGCCACGCACGCGGGCGAGCTGACGCCGCCGCTCAGGAGGCATACGCCGCAATCGACGGTACTGAAGTAAACCTGGGCTCGCCGAAGCAACTTCAAGAGGTGTTGTTCGAGCGACTCGGGATGCCCAAGACCAAGAAGATCAAGACTGGATACTCAACCGATGCGTCTTCGCTCGCGGACCTTCAAGCGAAGAACCCGCATCCGTTCCTCGAGGCGCTTTTGGCGTACCGTGACTCGACAAAGCTTGGGCAGATCATCGAGACCTTGTCGAGCGCGATTCGTGTCGACGGACGCATCCACACCACCTTCAGCCAGACCGTCGCCTCAACGGGCCGCCTCAGTTCGCGCGACCCGAACCTCCAGAACATCCCCATTCGCACCGAAGAGGGACACCGTATTCGCGAAGCGTTTGTCGTCGGTGAGGAGTATTCGACCCTGCTGACCGCGGACTACAGCCAGATCGAGATGCGCATCATGGCCCACCTCAGCGGTGATGAGGGCTTGATCGAAGCTTTCCGTGGGGGAGAGGACCTCCACCGCTTTGTGGGTGCCAGGGTCTTTGGCGTGGAGCCTTCGGAGGTCACACCTGAAATGCGGTCCAAGGTGAAGGCCATGAGCTATGGCCTCGCGTACGGGCTGTCGTCCTTCGGACTCGCCCGCCAGTTGTCGCTACCGGTCGGTGAAGCCCAACGGTTGATGGACGACTACTTCGCGCGCTTCGGTGGAGTGCGTGACTACCTCCACCAGGTCGTCGAACGTGCGCGCCAAGATGGTTACACCGAGACCATCATGGGGCGGCGCCGCTACTTCCCGGACTTGACGTCAACAAACCGTCAGCGACGTGATATAGCGGAACGTGCCGCGCTGAACGCACCGATCCAGGGAAGCGCCGCCGACCTCATTAAAAAGGCGATGTTGGGCGTTGACCAGGCGATTCGGGACCAAAGTCTGCGCTCTAGGCAACTACTCCAGGTGCATGATGAACTTGTCGTAGAGGTTGCAGATGGCGAACGTGAAGCCGTTGAGCAGATTCTGCGTGAACAGATGCACGCCGCGGGTGATCTGTCCGTACCACTCGATGTCAATGTCGGCGAGGGGCCGGACTGGCGCGCCGCCGGACACTAGGGTGGAAACATGCGAATCGGAATTCTGACTGGCGGGGGAGACTGCCCCGGACTGAATGCGGCCATCCGCGCTGTAGTGAAGCGCGGTACCTCGGAACACGGCTGCTCGATCGTGGGTTTCCGCAACGGATGGCAAGGCGTGATCGACGGTGACGCAGTCCCCATGACACGTGATGACGTCAGCGGCATCTTGGTCCACGGTGGAACCATGCTCGGGACGGCGCGTTGCCACCCACACAAGGTGCCGGGTGGCATGGAAGCGGTGAAAGACACCTTCGACAATGAGAAGCTTGACGGCTTCATCTGCATCGGTGGTGACGGCACGCTGAAGGCTGCTGGCAAGGTGTCGAAGGAACTCGGCGTTCCCGTGATCGGTATCCCCAAGACCATCGACAACGACGTGGTCGGCACAGACGCCGCAATCGGCTTTGACACTGCTGTTTCCGTTGCAACGGAAGCCGTGGACCGCTTGCACTCCACCGCGGAGTCGCACAACCGTGTGATGGTGGTGGAACTCATGGGCCGTCACAGTGGCTGGATTGCTGTCACGGCTGGTATTGCGGGTGGCGCCGACATCATTCTGGCTCCGGAAGAGCCCTTCGATATCGAGAAGATCGCCAAGCGAATCAAGCACCGTCACCGCTACAAGAACTTCTCGATCATCGCCGTCGCGGAGGGTGCCATTCCGGCAGAGGGCTCGGAGTGGAGCGGCCACGACACTCTCGACGAGAAGGGCAACCCGATCGCAGGGTCGATCGGCCACGAAGTCACGAAGGCCATTGAGTCTGCCACTGGCTTCCCCACGAGACTGACCGTGCTTGGCTACGTCCAGCGTGGCGGTGTTCCCACCGCGGCAGACCGCCTCTTGGGTACGCGCATGGGCGTCGCTGCGATCGACGGAATCGTCCGCGGCGAGAGCCACAAGTTCACCGCACTGCAAGGCGGGAACATCGTGTTGGAACCTTTTGAGACGATGATGGGCAAGACCAAGTGGGTTCCTGAGGAACTTCTGAAGGCTGCGCGCACGCTGTAATCGCACCTTCGACGTATTGGCGGGGCCTTTCGCTGTGAGGAAAGGCCCCGTTAATGCTGTCACCTTCTTTGTGGTGCGTCAGGTTGTATCGTGAGGCCAGTAGCGGGTACTATGTCCGGTGGCCATGTGCGCCTTGTGCGCTTGTGGTGCAGTTCAACAATCAAAGTCCAATTCCACTGTCCATCGGAGCTACTCCTTAATGTCCGTATCCACCCCCGAGTCCACCCCTATCGCCGTCAACGACATCGGCTCCGCTGAGGATTTCCTCGCAGCCGTCGACGCGACTATCAAGAACTTTGACGACGGCGACCTCGTTGAGGGCACCATCGTCAAGGTCGACCGTGACGAGGTCCTCCTCGACATCGGCTACAAGACCGAAGGTGTGATCCCTTCGCGTGAACTGTCGATCCGTCACGACGCCAACCCTGATGAGGTTGTCGAAGTTGGCGACACCATCGAAGCCCTCGTTCTCCAGAAGGAGGACAAGGAAGGTCGACTGATCCTGTCGAAGAAGCGTGCTCAGTACGAGCGTGCGTGGGGCTCGATCGAGAAGGTCAAGGAAGAAGACGGTGTTGTCACCGGCTCCGTGATCGAGGTCGTCAAGGGTGGTCTGATCGTTGACATCGGTCTGCGTGGCTTCCTGCCTGCATCGCTGGTGGAAATGCGTCGCGTTCGCGACCTCGCGCCTTACATCGGTCAGCAGATCGAAGCGAAGATCATTGAACTCGACAAGAACCGCAACAACGTGGTGCTGTCGCGTCGTGCCTTCCTCGAGCAGACGCAGTCGGAGGTCCGCTCGACCTTCCTGACCGCCTTGCAGCCCGGCCAGGTCCGCAAGGGCACTGTGTCGTCGATCGTCAACTTCGGTGCCTTCGTGGACCTGGGCGGCGTCGACGGTCTTGTCCACGTTTCCGAACTGTCGTGGAAGCACATCGACCACCCCAACGAGGTTGTGTCCGTGGGTCAGGAAGTCGAGGTCGAGGTTCTCGACATCGACATGGACCGCGAGCGCGTTTCGCTGTCGCTCAAGGCAACCCAGGAAGACCCGTGGGCTGTGTACGCACGTACCCACGCCATCGGCCAAATTGTGCCCGGCAAGGTCACCAAGCTCGTTCCGTTCGGTGCGTTCGTTCGCGTCTACGACGGCATCGAGGGTCTCGTCCACATCTCCGAGTTGGCTGTGCGCCACGTTGAGCTGCCCGAGCAGGTTGTTCAGGCCGATGAAGAGGTCTTCGTCAAGATCATCGACATCGACTTGGAGCGTCGTCGCATCTCGCTGTCGATCAAGCAGGCCAACGAAGGTGTCGACCCCGAGGGCGAAGACTTCGATCCCGCTCTGTACGGTATGACTGCCGAGTACGACGAGCAGGGCAACTACAAGTACCCCGAGGGCTTCGACCCCGAGACCCAGGAATGGCGCGATGGCTTCGACGAGCAGCGCGAAGCCTGGGAAGCGGAGTACGCCAAGGCTCACGAGCGCTGGGAAGCCCACAAGAAGTTCGTCGCCAAGCAGGACGAGCAGGCCGCCGAAGCCGAGACCGCGGAGCCCGCAGCGCGCCGCCGTGCAGGCAAGTCGGAAGGTGCTTCGTACTCGTCGCACGACGAATCGACTGACGCTGGAACGCTTGCCTCGGATGAGCGTCTCGCCGCTCTGCGCGAGAAGCTGACCGGCAACTAAGCCACAGCATCACAGAAGGCCCCGACCATTGCGGTCGGGGCCTTCTGCGTGTCCGGGCGGCTTCGGGCCCGACCGTGCGGCGAGATCCGTCACCGCGAAGCCTGGAGCAAAGTTGCTTGTGACTCGCGCACAGTGGGAGACTCTGGCCATGTTGCGCATCGGATTGACAGGGGGAATCGCGGCGGGCAAGTCCACCGCGTCAACACGTTTTGGTGAGCTCGGTGCGTTGGTGGTGGACCATGACGTGCTCGCCCGTGAAGCAGTGGCTCCCGGCTCTGCGGCGCTTGTCGATATTGTGCGTGAGTTTGGCGACAAGATGGTGGTCAATGGAGCCCTCGACCGGGCGGCGCTTGCGGACATCGTTTTTGGCAACGACGACGCGCGCAGGAAACTGAACTCAATCGTCCATCCATATGTCTTCGCGATGGGTCAAGCTGCTGACAAGCGGGCTCGGGCTGCAGGGGAGAAGGTCGTCGTGCACGACATTCCGCTCTTGGTGGAGAGCGGCCAGGATGCCCAGTTCTCGCTTGTCGTGACCGTCGCTGCACCGCCGGAACTGCGGCTATCTCGACTTGTCGAAGGCCGGGGACTGTCGCTGGAAGAAGCGCGAGGCAGAATTGCTTCCCAGGCCACCGACAGTGAGCGTGCTGCAATTGCCGATGTAGTGCTGGACGGGGCAGGAAACGCTGAGGATCTTCGCGGCCAGGTGGATCGCTTCTGGGCGGAGCACGTACCTCAGTCATAACCGGGTGTCGTAGGTGCCGCGTACGGTAGTGCCATGAGTTTTGACATCCGCCGTTCCGATGCGCCGTTCAAGGTGGAGTCCGAGTATCAGCCGTCTGGTGACCAGCCCAAAGCCATTGATGAACTTGCCCGGCGTATACAAGCCGGTGAGGAAGACGTGGTTCTCCTCGGCGCTACCGGTACGGGTAAGTCCGCAACAACAGCGTGGTTGATCGAGAGGCTTCAACGCCCCACTCTGGTGATGGCGCACAACAAGACGCTGGCTGCGCAGTTGGCCACCGAGTTTCGAGAGCTCCTTCCGCACAACGCGGTGGAGTACTTCGTGTCCTACTACGACTACTACCAGCCTGAGGCCTACGTCCCTCAGACGGACACCTTCATTGAAAAAGATTCATCTATCAATGAGGAGGTGGAACGACTGCGCTACTCCGCCACCAACTCCTTGCTGACCCGCCGGGACGTCGTGGTCGTGTCATCCGTGTCGTGCATCTATGGCCTAGGAACCCCTGAGGAGTACATCCAAGGAATGGTGTCGCTTCAAGTGGGCGATGTCATTGACCGTGACGCGCTCCTCCGTGAGTTCGTGCAGATGCAATATGCGCGCAACGACCTCGCCTTCACCCGAGGAACGTTTCGGGTGCGCGGTGACACCGTCGAGATCATCCCGGTGTACGAAGAGCTCGCGATTCGTATCGAGTTCTTCGGCGACGAGATTGATGCCCTCTACACGTTGCACCCCCTGACGGGGCAGGTCGTCGAGCAACGTACTCACGCCCACGTGTTCCCCGCATCTCACTATGTCGCCAGTCAGGACAGGATGCATGCTGCCATCCGTACGATCGAGACGGAACTCGCGGAACGGCTCGAGGAACTCGAGAAGCAGAACAAGCTTCTTGAAGCCCAGCGCCTCAAGATGCGCACCACTTTTGACCTCGAAATGATGCAGTCAGTTGGAACGTGCTCAGGCATCGAAAACTACTCCCGTCACATCGAGCAGCGAGCAGAGGGAACGCCGCCGCACACCTTGCTGGACTATTTCCCCGATGACTTCCTGCTCGTCCTCGATGAATCCCACGTCACAGTGCCTCAAATCGGTGCGATGTTTGAAGGAGACCGCTCCCGCAAACGCACGCTCGTAGAGCACGGTTTCCGGCTTCCCTCCGCACTGGACAACCGTCCGCTCACGTGGGGCGAGTTCCTCAATCGCACGGGCCAAACGGTGTACCTCTCGGCCACTCCCGGCCAATACGAACTGGATGCGGCTGACGGAGTGGTGGAGCAGATCATTCGCCCGACGGGACTAGTCGACCCCAAGATCGTGGTCAAGCCAACTGAAGGCCAGATCGACGATCTGCTTGAACAGATTCGGGCCCGGGTGGAACGGGATGAGCGGACACTCGTCACAACGCTCACGAAGAAGATGGCGGAGGATCTGACCGAGTTCCTGTCTGACAGGGGAGTGCAGGTGGAATACCTCCACTCGGATGTCGACACGCTTCGGCGTGTCGAACTGCTCCGTGAACTCCGGCTCGGTCGGTTCGATGTGTTGGTGGGTATCAACCTTCTCCGTGAGGGACTTGACCTACCTGAAGTCTCGCTCGTGTCCATTCTGGATGCGGATAAGGAGGGCTTCCTTCGTTCCGGCACGTCGCTGATTCAGACGATTGGCCGTGCCGCTCGTAACGTCTCCGGTGAGGTTCACATGTATGCGGACCGGGTCACGGACTCCATGTCCCTCGCCATCGAAGAGACCAACCGCCGTCGGGAGATCCAGATCACGTACAACACCGACAACGGAATCGACCCGACACCACTGCGAAAGCGCATCGGCGACATCACCGAGATGTTGGCTCGTGAAGAAGCCGACACACAGGAGACGCTCGCCAAGGCTCATGAGAAGACCCAAACGCAGGGATCGGGCGCGGAGAGCAGCAAGACGCCGTTCGCGGGCCGCCCCGCTGAAGAGTTGTCACAGTTGATTGAGGATCTCAGTGCCCAAATGCGCGAGGCCGCTTCGGAGCTGCAGTTCGAACTGGCAGCACGTCTACGAGATGAAATCGGCGATCTGAAGAAGGAACTACGCCAGATGCTCGGTGGCTTGTGACTTGGCACCTAGGATGTTCCAGTGACTGACGCGAGCGTGTGGGCAGTGACCATTGCGGTCATCGTTGCCCTCTTCATCTTTGATTTTGCGGTGGTGATCCGCCGTCCCCACGAGCCGACATTCAAGGAGTCAGTGGGGTGGTCGCTGTTCTATATCGGCCTCGCCGTGATCTTCGGCTTCGTTCTGCATCTGTGGCACGCAGACTTCCCCACGATGGAGTACTTCGCGGGCTACATCACGGAGAAGTCACTTTCGGTTGACAACTTGTTTGTCTTCCTTGTGATCATGACGCGCTTCGCGGTGCCGCCTAGGTACCGGTCTCGGGTCCTCCTGGTGGGAATCGCGGTGGCCCTGGTGCTGCGCGGAATCTTCATTGCTGCTGGTGCGGCGGCACTCGACGCGTTCTCGGCGCTCTTCTACGTGTTTGGGGCCTTCCTCATCTACACCGCGTGGGGCTTGGCCAAGGAGAGTTCCGAGGAGTCGACGAACCAGGAGTACGAGGAAGGTCGAATGGTCCGACTCGTGCGCAGGCTTTACCCCGTCACCGATGGATATCGTGAAGGACGAGTCATGGTGCGTGAGGCCGGCAAGCGCATGGTGACGCCCATGCTTCTGGTCATGGTGGCCATCGGATCGACAGACGTGTTGTTCGCCTTGGACTCAATTCCCGCGATCTTTGGCCTCACCCAGGACCCCTTCATCGTGTTTACGGCGAATGCATTCGCGCTCTTGGGTCTGCGTCAGCTGTACTTCCTCGTGCAAGGCCTGCTGCAGCGGCTCGTGTACCTTCACTATGGCCTGGCCGCGATCCTGGCCTTTATCGGTGTGAAGCTCGTTCTCCACGCCCTGCATGAGAACAACCTGCCGTTCGTCAACGGTGGTGAGGGCATTCATGTTCCGGAGGTCTCCACTGCGCTCTCTCTGAGCGTCATCTGCACGATCTTGGTCATTTCGACGGTCGCCAGTTTGATCGCGACGCGAGGTAAGGACGAACTCAAAACAGAGCTTGAGAACGATGTGCAGGGCGACGCCCTCGACATCTCGCAGGAGCCTGACCCCGGCAAGGGCTGAGTTCGGCATCTGTATAGACGTCGCGAGGGGTGCGACTGCGTTTCACGCAGTCGCACCCCTCGCGCAATTGTCGGACGATGGTGGCGAGTTCGGCGTCCGCTACTGGGTCACCTGCGGCGCAGCCCATACAGCCGGCCATTCGCGGATGCGGTAGGAGTCGATCAGGCCGTGACGGCTGAAGGGGTCTGACGCGATCATCGATTCCACTTCTGCCTGAGTTTCTGCCTGCGCGATCAGGAGGGCACCTGCGGGGCCGTCATCCGTGAACCGTCCGTATGCGGGCATCTTGTTATCCGCGGCGAGGCTCGCGAGGTAGGCGCGGTGCTCAGGGCGGTGCGCGTCGCGCCCAGCAGCGTTGTCGTCGTAAACGTACTCAATCATCCATGTAGTCATGGGCCTAGTGTTCCAGGCCTTTTCCCGAGCGCGAGAGGAACAGGTCCCGCACTCCACCGATCACCGCGACACGCGCAGTCGAACATGCGTTCGAACGCCGGGGCGCGTAGCATGTCTGTGTGAATGACCGACTTTTTGTCCGTGGTGCCCGTGAACATAATCTCAAGGGCGTGGATCTCGACCTTCCTCGAGATGCGTTGATCGTCTTTTCGGGTCTGAGTGGCTCGGGAAAGTCGTCGTTGGCATTCGACACCATCTTCGCCGAGGGGCAGCGGCGCTATGTGGAGTCCTTGAGCGCATATGCTCGCCAGTTCCTGGGGCAGATGGACAAGCCGGACGTCGACTTCATCGAGGGGCTCTCGCCGGCCGTCTCTATTGACCAGAAGTCCACGAACAGGAACCCGCGATCAACGGTGGGGACGATCACCGAGGTCTACGACTACCTGCGACTTCTGTTTGCGCGCGTGGGCACGCCTCATTGCCCCAAGTGTGGCGAACTCATTCAGGCTCAGACACCTCAGCAGATTGTCGACTCCGCACTTGGGCTGCCGGAGGGAACGCGCTACCAAGTACTGGCGCCCGTGGTGAGGGGACGCAAGGGCGAATACGTGGATCTGTTTGAGGAACTCCAACAACAGGGGTTTGCTCGTGCCCGAGTAGACGGCGAGGTTGTGCAACTCACGGAACCTCCCACGCTTGAAAAGAACATCAAGCACCACATTGAAGTGGTGGTGGACCGCCTTGTCTCAAGGGATGGAGTTCGGCAGCGGTTGACCGACTCCGTCGAGACTGCGCTGCGGATCGCTGAAGGTTTGGTCATCATTGAGCCCGTCGACAGCGAAGAACCCGCCCGACGCTACAGCGAAAAGCGGGCATGCCCGAATGACCACCCCCTGACTCTTGAGGAGATCGAACCGCGAACGTTCTCCTTCAACGCCCCTTACGGTGCGTGCCCTGAGTGCACAGGCATCGGCGTCCGGCTTGAGGTCGATCCGGGACTGGTGATTCCCGATCCCGAGCTGAGCCTCAACGGGGGAGCGATCCATCCTTGGAGTAACACCTCGTCCGAGTACTACGGCCGTATGCTCAAGTCCCTGGCCGCAGATTTGGGATTCTCCATGGATGCGCCGTGGAACACTCTTCCGGAGAAGGTCCAGGAAGCGTTGCTCGTGGGCAAGGACTATGAAGTCCATGTCTCCTTCCGCAACCGGTTTGGTCGCGAACGCCAGTACACGACCGGTTTCGAGGGGGTCCTGTCATGGATCGAGCGCCTGCACGGTCAGACTGAGTCCGACTGGTCACGCGAAAAGTACGAGGCCTATATGCGAGAGGTTCCATGCCACAAATGTGGCGGAACCCGGCTCAAGCCTGAAGTACTGGCCGTCAGCATCGGCGGTAAGTCCATCGCCGAGGTGTGTGAACTGTCCATTGCGCAGGCGCGGACTTTTCTGCAGCAGGCGGAGCTTGACGAGCGCGGGCGCCAGATCGCGGTCCAAGTATTGAAGGAGATCGATGCACGGCTGGGCTTCCTGCTCGATGTGGGACTCGACTACCTGACTCTTGCCCGTGCTGCAGGAACACTGTCCGGAGGCGAGGCCCAACGCATCAGGCTCGCGACCCAGATCGGTAGTGGACTCGTGGGGGTCCTGTATGTCCTCGACGAGCCCAGCATCGGCTTGCACCAGCGCGACAATCGGCGCCTGATTGACACCCTGACGCGCTTGCGCGACTTGGGCAACACGCTCATCGTGGTGGAGCACGACGAAGACACCATTCGGGCCGCAGACTGGGTCGTCGACATCGGCCCAGGGGCTGGCGAGCATGGTGGCGAGGTGGTGCACTCAGGCAACGTCGATGCGTTGCTGGCGAATGACCGCTCGCTGACCGGAGCCTACGTTGCAGGCCGCCGCTCGATTGAGGTGCCGGCGAGCCGTCGCGAGACCACGCGGGCTCGGGAAATCACGGTGGTAGGGGCAAAGGAGAACAATCTCCAAGACATCGATGTGACCTTCCCCTTGGGCGTGTTGACGTCGGTGACAGGCGTCTCTGGCTCGGGCAAGTCGACACTGGTCAACTCGATCTTGTACACCGCGCTCGCAAATCAACTCAACCGGGCTCGGCAGGTGCCGGGCCGGCACACCCGGATCCTTGGCGTGGACCAACTGGACAAGATCGTCCACGTTGACCAAGGGCCCATTGGGCGGACCCCGCGATCCAACCCGGCAACATATACAGGGGTATGGGACAAGATCCGCAAACTCTTCGCGGACACGAACGAAGCCAAGGTCCGCGGCTACGGTCCGGGACGTTTCTCCTTCAACGTCAAGGGCGGTCGTTGCGAGTCGTGCTCTGGTGATGGCACCTTGCGTATTGAGATGAACTTCCTGCCCGACGTGTACGTGCCATGCGAAGTATGCAAGGGGGCGCGGTACAACCGCGAGACGCTTGAAGTTCACTTCAAAGGCAAGAACGTTGCTGAAGTACTCGACATGCCTATCGTGGAGGCTGCAGAGTTCTTCGAGGCCATTCCGGCGATTTCCCGGCACCTGAAAACACTTGTCGAGGTGGGGTTGGGGTACGTGCGACTTGGCCAGCCTGCGCCCACATTGTCCGGTGGAGAGGCGCAACGTGTGAAGCTTGCATCTGAACTCCAGCGCCGGTCGACGGGCAAGACTATCTATGTGCTTGACGAGCCCACCACCGGCTTGCACTTCGAGGACGTGCGGAAGCTCCTCGCGGTGCTACAGGGGCTAGTCGACAAGGGCAATAGCGTCATCGTGATCGAACACAACCTCGATGTCATCAAGTCATCGGATTGGGTGATCGACATGGGGCCTGAAGGTGGCTCTGGCGGTGGCATGGTGGTGGCGGAAGGCTCGCCTGAAGACGTCGCGGCCCACCCGGACAGCCATACCGGACGCTTCCTCAAAGAGCTCTTGGGAGAGCTTGAGGTTGCTTCATGACCACCGGGGCGGTGGTGACGCGTCGCGACTGTAAGACTGCGCTGTGACTGACCCAGCGAGCTACCGCCCCGCGCCCGGCACTATTCCAGCCAAGCCGGGGGTGTACCGCTTCCGTGACCCGCACGGACGAGTCGTCTACGTAGGCAAGGCCAAGAGTCTGCGTGCGCGCCTTGCCAACTACTTCCAAGATCTGTCGCAACTACACCCGCGCACTCGCATGATGGTGACCACGGCCGCCTCCGTGGAATGGACTGTGGTGCGTTCGGAAGCCGAGGCGTTGATCCTTGAACACACGTGGATCAAGGAGTACGACCCCCGATTCAATGTGGTGTTCAAGGATGACAAGTCCTATCCGTATCTCGCGGTGTCGATGAATGAAAAGTTTCCGCGGATTCAGGTCATGCGTGGCGAGCGCCGCAAAGGAGTCCGCTACTTCGGGCCGTACGCGAAGGCCTGGGCGATCCGAGAAACGGTGGATACGTTGCTCACTGCCATGCCGATGCGGTCGTGTGCGCCGGCAGTCTTCCGCAAAGCTGAGCGACAAGGCAGGCCCTGCCTGTTGGGATACATCGACAAGTGCGCGGCACCGTGTGTGGGGAAGATTTCCGAGCAAGATCACCGCGCTCTTGCCGAAGATGTCTGCGACGTGCTGAGTGGGCACGCCAAGCCACTGATGCGGTCACTCACCGAATCGATGACGGCCGCAGCGGAGCGAGAGGACTTTGAGGCTGCTGCGCGTGCCCGGGACCGTATTCGTGCGCTCAACGCCGTACTGGACCGCAACGCAGTAGTGCTCGACGCCGGCAGCGATGTCGACATCTTCAGTCTGGTCGACGACGAGATGGAGGCCGCAGCGCACGTCTTTCACGTTCGCGACGGTCGGATCACGGGCGAGCGTGGCTGGGTCGTCGACAAGCCAGAGCCGCTTGACCCTGCCTCCATGGTGTTGCAGCTTGTCCAGGAGGCGTATGGCGCGGTGGCTCCGGAAGAGATTCCGCCAGAAATCTTGGTCCCGGTGATGCCGGCGGCGGCTGATGCACTACGTGACGTGTTGTCGGGGCAGAGGTCCGGACGTGTCAGTGTGCGAGTGCCGCAGCGTGGAAAGAAGGCTGAACTGGCGCTTACCGGGCACTCCAACGCGGAGCAGGTGTTGAAACAGCATCGTCTGAAGCGTTCCTCCGATTTGACGACACGCTCAGCGGCGCTCCAGGAGTTGCAGGAACACTTGGGGCTACAGCAAGCTCCGCTGCGAATCGAGTGCTACGACATCTCTCACACCCAAGGCACCAATCAGGTTGGCTCGATGGTGGTGTTTGAGGATGCGCTTCCGCGGAAGAAGGAGTACCGACAGTTCGGCATCGCGGATGCCGTTGACGACACGGCAGCGATGGATGAGGTGTTGCGGCGTCGGTTCACGCGGTACTTGGAAGAGTCGGAACTTCCTCCAGAAGAACGTGAGAGCGCCAAGTTTGCGTATCCGCCGCAGCTCGTCGTGGTCGATGGCGGGCTTCCTCAGGTCAACGCTGCCAAGGCGGTGCTCGACCGGATGGGAATCACGGACGTCGAGTTGGTCGGCCTAGCCAAGCGGCTGGAAGAGGTATGGATCCCCGGTGATCCGTTCCCTGTGATTCTTCCGCGCGGATCGGAGGCGCTCTATTTGCTTCAACGTGTTCGCGATGAGGCGCACCGCTTCGCCATCAAGCACCACCGCCGCAAACGCGCCAAAGCGATGACGGCCTCTGACCTCGACACTCTTCCTGGCATCGGCCCTGCGCGCGCCAAATCCCTCCTCCGTCACTTTGGTTCTGTCGCGCGGCTTAAGGAAGCTTCGGTGGAGCAGATCGCGCTGGTACCTGGGGTGGGGCATCACACCGCACATGTCGTGCATGAGGCGTTGCATGGTTCCGGTGGCATCCTAGAGTCATGACGGATTCCTTCCCGCCGACGTACCCCTCCGGCATACCCCGGGTGAACTTGCATTCGGGAGACGGGGGAGAGGTGTTGGTACTCACCGGTATGTCCGGGGCTGGACGTACCAGAGCCGCAGGTGTGCTGGGAGACCTGGGCTGGTACGTCGTCGACAACTTGCCGCCCCACATGCTCGGCGAGTTGGTGACAACGCTCATGGTGCGGGGTGACGCTCAGCGTCTCGCTGCTGTGGTGGATGCTCGTGGAGGTCCGTTCTTTGGGGACCTCGAGTCTGTGGTGGACGACCTCGAGGTTCGTGGTACGTCCGTGAGGCTTGTGTTCCTCGACGCTGACGATGCGACGTTGGTGCGTCGCTTTGAAGAGGCACGGCGACCCCACCCGTTGCAAGGCGAAGGGACCTTGCTTGAGGGGATTCATCGGGAGCGCGAGATCGTCCAACCGTTGCGTGAGGACGCCGACTTTGTGGTCGACACATCGCGGCTGAGCGTTCACGACTTGCGTCAGATCATTGGCAACCGGCTCGCTGACCGGACGCCCGAACTGCACGTCAACGTGATGTCTTTTGGTTTCAAGAACGGCATTCCCACCGACGCAGATTTCGTGGCCGATGTGCGGTTCCTACCCAACCCCCATTGGGATCCCGCGCTGCGTGACCTCACGGGGCTTGACGATGCTGTGAAACAAGCTGTGTTCGCGGACCCAGGGGCGGAGGCCTTTGTGTCGTCGTACGCGACGCTGATTTCGGATGTCCTGCAGCAGTACCGCGCCCATGATCGTGTGTCCGTGACAGTCGCGATCGGGTGTACGGGCGGCAAACATCGTTCGGTGGCCGTGGCCGAAGCCTTGGGGCTACGGTTGACTGACGCTGGTCACGCAGTCCGCGTGACGCACCGGGATCGGCCCCAGGTATGACGGCCGCGATCGTCGCGTTGGGAGGCGGGCACGGACTCTACAACTCGCTTACGGCCCTCAGGGAGTTGACTTCGGATCTCACCGCGATCGTGACGGTTGCTGATGATGGTGGCTCATCGGGTCGCTTGAGGTCCGAGATGGGCATTGTTCCGCCTGGAGATCTCCGCATGGCGTTGAGCGCATTGTGTGCTGACTCGGAGTGGGGCCGCACCTGGCGTGATGTGCTGCAGTGGCGTTTCACTACCGATGGCCCACTCGACGGGCATGCAGTGGGCAACCTGCTCATTGCTGCATTGTGGGATCGCGACGGCGACGTGGTGGGCGGTCTCGACTTGGTGGCATCGCTCCTCCAAGCGCAAGGGCGGGTGCTACCACTTGCAGACGAGCCGCTGACCGTGCGTGCGGTCATCGACGGCCCCGAGGGGCGTAAGGAGATCCAGGGGCAGGCGGCGGTCGCTACCACCGCTGGCACTGTCGTGTCGCTCTCACTTGAACCCGCGCAACCGCACGTCCCGGACGAGACACTGGCCGCGATCAGCGCGGCAGACGTCATCGTGTTGGGTCCCGGCAGTTGGCACACCAGTGTGATGACGCACTTTGCGGTGGCGCCAGTGGCCGATGCTCTGGTCGCCAATGCGCACAAGTGCATCCTGGTGTTGAACGTGGGGGATAGCGACCGGGAGATGGAAGGCCTAGGAAGGGCCGATGAGGTGCGTGCGCTGCGTGACGCTGCCCCCGACTTCCAACCCGCCGTAGCGTTGGTAGAAAGCGCCCACGGCGATGACCTTGACTTGAGGTCGGAGCTCGACACGTGGGGAGTGGCGTTGCGCGTCGCACCGCTCACCGCTGGCGACGAGGTGTTCGCGCACGACCCTGCGGCTTTGCGGCGTGTTTTCGCGCGAATCATTGCGGAATGGGAGCTCGGGGTCCGCGGGCCCAGCTCGACGATGGCAGGATAACCCCATGGCTTTGACGGCACAGGTGAAGGATGAGTTGGCGCGGCTAGCGGTCGAAAAGACCTCGGCTCGCAAGGCAGAAGTGGCGACCATGTTGAGGTTCGCCGGTGGACTTCACATCGTGAGTGGCCGAATCGTCATCGAGGCAGAGTTGGATACCGCTGCTGCAGCGCGACGCCTTCGCGGCTTCGTGCACGAGGTTTATGGCTTGGCGAGCGAAGTCATTGTCGTATCTGGCGGCGGCCTGCGAAAAGGCAACCGCTACGTCGTCCGCGTCGTGAAGGAGGGGGAATCTCTCGCTCGCCAGACGGGACTGCTGGATCATCGTGGTCGTCCCGTGCGCGGCCTTCCTCCCCAGGTGGTGGGGGGAGCGGTCGGCGACACCGTGGCGGCATGGCGTGGCGCTTTCTTGGCGCACGGCTCCCTGACCGAGCCAGGACGCTCATCCGCGCTTGAAGTCACCTCACCCGGCCCTGAAGCTGCGCTCGCTCTGGTGGGTGCGGCTCGCCGGCTGGGGATTACTGCAAAGTCGCGAGAGGTGCGCGGGGTTGACCGCGTGGTGATCCGTGACGGAGAAGCCATCTCGGAGTTGCTGACCCGGTTGGGTGCCCACGACTCTGTCCTTCAGTGGGAAGAGAAGCGCACTCGTCGAGAGGTTCGTGGCACAGCAAACCGGCTCGCCAACTTTGACGATGCGAACCTGCGCCGGAGCGCCCAGGCGGCCGTCGCGGCAAGCGCACGCGTCCAACGAGCTTTCGAGATTCTCGGTGAGGAAGTGCCCGAGCATCTGAGCGAAGCCGGCAGCTTGCGACTTGCACATCGCGATGCATCGCTCGAGGAACTAGGCAAGATGGCAACACCCCCTCTCACCAAGGATGCAATCGCGGGCCGTATTCGACGTTTGCTTGCCACCGCGGACAAGCGTGCCGGCGAGCTCGGCATACCAGATACTGAAGCCGGGATCTCCCAGGAGATTTTGGACATGGACTAACCTTCACCAGGACTTTCGTCGTGTGGCGACTTGGTCCATCGGTGTAGGGTGACAGTAGTGCCTCAAGGAAACGCGAGGCCTTCAAGGCGCACGTCGAGGTGCGCAACATTCCACACACAACCGCGCCGACGTTGGTCGGCGCAAGCCGAGGAGAATTACTGTGACCATTAAGGTCGGAATCAACGGCTTCGGCCGCATCGGACGCAACTACTTCCGCGCGATTCTCGCTTCCGGCGCGGACATCGAGGTTGTCGGCATCAACGACCTCACCGACAACGCCACCCTCGCGCACCTCCTCAAGTACGACTCCATCCTGGGTCGCCTGGACGGCGAGGTTTCGCACACCGAAGACACCATCACTGTTGGTGGCAAGACCTTCGCAGCTTCCGCTGAGCGCGACCCCGCGAACCTCAAGTGGGCAGACCTGGGCGCTGACATCGTCATCGAGTCCACCGGTTTCTTCGTGGACGCCACCAAGGCCAAGGCTCACATCGACGCTGGTGCTAAGAAGGTCATCATCTCCGCTCCCGCGAAGAACGAAGACGCTACCTTCGTCATGGGTGTGAACCACGAGGACTACGACCCCGCGAACCACCACATCATCTCGAACGCTTCGTGCACCACCAACTGCCTCGCACCTCTCGCCAAGGCACTTGATGAGGGCATCGGCATCGAGAAGGGTCTGATGACCACGGTCCACGCGTACACCGCTGACCAGAACCTGCAGGACGCTCCTCACAAGGACCTGCGTCGTGCACGCGCCGCTGCACTGAACATCGTTCCTACCTCGACCGGTGCTGCCAAGGCTGTTGCCCTGGTTCTCCCGCAGCTCAAGGGCAAGCTGGACGGCTACGCACTCCGCGTTCCCACCCCGACCGGTTCGGCAACCGACCTGACCTTCACCGCATCGCGTGAGACCTCCGTTGAGGAGATCAACGAGATCGTCAAGAAGGCAGCCGACGGCCGCTTCCTCGAGTACACCGAAGACCCGATCGTCTCGAAGGACATCGAGACCCACCCGGCTTCGTCGATCTTCGACGCTGGCCTCACCAAGGTGATCGGCGACCAGGTCAAGGTTGTGTCCTGGTACGACAACGAGTGGGGCTACTCGAACCGCCTCGTGGACCTCACCGTCTTCGTTGGCGAGAAGCTCTAAGCCTCGCAAGATTCAGATCGTGGTAACGCCCGCGCACGCGCTGCGTGTGCGGGCGTTGCCATGTGACCAGCAGTGTGTAAGGAGACCCTCATGAAGACCATTGACAGCCTGGGAGACCTCACGGGCAAGAAGGTGCTGGTTCGCTCAGACCTCAACGTCCCGCTTGATGGCACCACGATTACGGACGACGGCCGCGTACGCGCGTCGGTTCCTACCATTCAGAAGCTTCTTGACGCCGGCGCCGCCGTGATCGTCACCGCCCACCTGGGCCGCCCCGGTGGCGAGCCCAAGCCCGAGTATTCGCTGGCACCCGCCGCAGCACGTCTCGCTGAGGTGCTGGGCCGCCCTGTGACCCTGGCTAAGGACCTCGTTGGCGATTCTGCCAAGGAGACCGTTGCGGCCTTGGAGTCGGGCCAGGTCGCGATGCTGGAGAACGTGCGTTACGACAAGCGCGAGACCTCCAAGGTCGACGAGGAGCGCGCAGAGCTTGCCAAGGAGCTTGCGGCTTTCGCCGACGTGTTCGTCTCGGACGGCTTCGGTGTTGTGCACCGCAAGCAGGCCTCGGTGTACGACGTGGCTCAGATTCTTCCGGCTGCCGCCGGTCTCCTTGTCCAGAAGGAGGTGGAGTCGCTGTCGCGCGCCACCACCAACCCCGAGCGCCCCTACGCCGTTGTGCTGGGTGGTTCGAAGGTGTCGGACAAGCTCGGAGTGATCGGTAACCTCCTCACCAAGGCTGACCGCCTGCTGATCGGTGGCGGAATGGTGTTCACTTTCCTTGCTGCCAAGGGTTACTCGGTGGGCTCGTCGCTGCTTGAGCAAGACCAGATCGATACCGTCAAGGGCTACTTGGCTACGGCTGAAGAGAACGGTGTGGAGATTGTTCTCCCCACTGACATCGAGGTTGCGGACAAGTTCGCTGCGGACGCAGAACACAAGACTGTCGCTGCTGACGCGATCCCCGAGGGATGGATGGGACTGGACATCGGCCCCGAGTCCGCTGCTCTGTTTGCTTCGAAGATCGCAGACGCCAAGACGATCGTGTGGAACGGCCCCATGGGTGTGTTCGAGTTCGAGGCGTTCGAAGGCGGCACGCGTGGGGTCGCGCAGGCCATGATCGACGCAGATGGTTTCTCCGTCGTGGGCGGTGGAGACTCTGCCGCGGCAGTCCGTCGTCTGGGTTACGACGAGGGCGGCTTCAGCCACATTTCCACGGGCGGCGGCGCGTCGCTCGAACTGCTTGAGGGCAAGGTCCTTCCGGGCCTGGCCGTACTGGAGGACTAAACCATGGCACGTACCCCGCTTATTGCTGGCAACTGGAAGATGAACCTCGACCACCTCGAGGCGACTCACACCGCACAGAAGCTCGCGTGGCTGCTGCGCGACGCCAAGCACGACTTCGACGATGTTGAGGTTGCCGTCCTGGTCCCGTTCACGTCGATTCGCTCCGTGCAGACCCTCGTGGACGCTGACCAGCTTCAGCTGAAGTACGGTGCGCAGGACATCTCGCAGCACGTCTCCGGTGCTTACACCGGTGAGGTTTCCGGCACGATGCTGAGCAAGCTGGGCTGCGACTACGTTGCAGTTGGTCACTCGGAGCGTCGCCAGTACCACGGCGAGACCGACGAGGTTGTGGCAGCGAAGACGGTTGCCGCCTTCGACAACGGCATCGTGCCGATCGTCTGCGTGGGCGAAGGCCTCGACATCCGCAAGGAAGGCACTCACGTCGAGTACACCCTCGCGCAGGTGGACGGCGCGCTGAACGGTCTCCCGGCTGAGCGTGCGAAGGACGTTGTCATCGCGTACGAACCCGTCTGGGCCATCGGTACCGGTGAAGTGGCAACTCCCGCTGACGCGCAGGAAGTCTGTGCAGCTATCCGCGGTCGTCTTGCAGAGCTGTACGACGCTGAACTCGCCGATGGTGTCCGCGTGTTGTACGGCGGTTCCGTGAAGTCGAGCTCGATTGCTCAGCTCATGGCGGAGCCAGACGTCGACGGTGGTTTGGTGGGTGGCGCAAGCCTCGATCCCGAGGAGTTCTCGAAGATCGCACGCTTCCGTTCGCACCAGGTTGGCGCATAAGCGACATTTCATTCAGGGCGGGCATCAGGTGCGCGTAAGTCGCGTATCCTGGTGTCCGTCCTGAACGCGTTTGAGGAGAACTGTGGATATTCTTGAGACCGCGCTGTGGGTGCTACTGGTACTCACGAGCCTGATCATCATTGGCCTGGTGCTGATCCACCGTGGACGCGGCGGCGGTATCACCGACATGTTCGGTGGTGGGTTCGCTTCCGGTGTCCAGTCCTCCGCGGTTGGTGAACGAAACTTGACCCGTATCACCTGGATTGTCTCCGGCGTATGGGTGAGTTGCATCGTGCTCCTAGGACTGATTTCCAGGTTCGCAATTTAATAGCTGTAGGAGGGGAACATGGCAGGCGGCAATGCCATTCGAGGGTCGCGCGTAGGCGCTGGCCCACTTGGGGAGGCTGAGCGCGGCGAGTCTGCGCCGCGTCAGGTCGTGCAGTATTTCTGTGCTCGGGGCCACGTCACGTCCCCGTCTTTCGCCTTGGGAGATGAGAACGACACTCCAGAGATTCCGATGGAGTGGGACTGCCCCAAGTGCGGCCTTCCCGCCGGGCTTGACCAGCAGAACCCCCCGGAGCCTATGCGCACCGAACCGTACAAGACCCACCTTGCTTATGTGAAGGAGCGGCGTACGGATGAGGAAGGCGAAGAGCTGCTGAACGAGGCTTTGTCCACCTTGCGTGCTCGACGCGGCACTGTTGTGACCGCGGACTGAGTTCCTCGACTTCTGTCAAGAACGGGCCTGCTTCCTCTGTTGAGAGGAAGCAGGCCCGTTCTTGTGTTCAGGTGGATCCTTGGCGAACGGCATCGTCGAGTCTTGCATTCCGCACGCGTTGACCGTTCCTCTGATGAAGTCTGGAAGGATGGAACCACAAACGTGACAACGATGGAGGAAACGTGAAGATTGACATTACCTACTGTGTCCCGTGCGGTTACCTTGAGCGCGCTATCGATGCTCAGCGGACCTTGCTGTCGACTTTTGGTGGCGCGCTCGAGTCTGTGGCTCTGGTGACGGGGGACAAGGGAGTGTTCACGATTGCTGCTGACGGCGTCGAGATCTATTCGAAGCCCGCTGACTTCGACATCACTCAGGTCGTGGAAGCCGTGAAGGCGAAGCTGCAGTAGCGTACGTTGCTCGAAGGGAGGTCGCACCGTCAGGTGCGGCCTCCCTAAATCTTTGTGGCAGCAGGAGCGTCGAGCAGCCACAAGGTACGTTCGGTACCGTCGACCGCACCGCCAGGAACGCCGTTGCGTCGCAGGCTGTCGGCGACTGCATCCGCCTTTCCCTCGCCGGCTGCCACAACCCAGACCTCACGCGCACGGTTGATGCTGGGAAGGCCAAGGGTGACGCGGGACGGAGGCGGCTTGGGGGAGTTGTGCACCGCGTGTGTCTCGCTATCGGAGTCCCGGAAAACCGGGTGTCCGGGGAACAATGACGCCACGTGGGCATCCGGTCCCAGCCCGAGCAGGAGCACGTCCCAGGCGGGCGTGCCCTGCGCGTCAATGGTTGCAGCGTAGGCCGCGGCGGCCTCTTCGGCGGTAGCGAAGTCGTCCGACGACCCCATCCTGTGGATGTTGTCTTCGGGGAGGGGGAGTGTGTGCAGGAGCGCCTGCTGGGCCTGCCCCTCATTGCGATCGGCGTGCCCGGTGGGAACGAACCGTTCATCGCCCCACCACACATGTACCGAGGTCCAGTCAACTGCAGAAGCCAGGCCGGACACAGCAGCGTCGGCGAGTACAGCGATCCCTACGGTTCCACCGGTGAGGACGATGTCTGCGCGCCCCCGCGTGGCGAGGGCGTCACCGATCTGAAGAAGCAGCCGTGCTGCGGTGGCTTCGGACAGTGCAGTGGGATCGGAGTACACAACGACCTGGCGCATGAAACTGAACTTTCTCTACTTGCTGCTGGTGAGTGCGTACTGTGCGAGTGCCTCGCCGTACACAGGGTCGTCATCGAGGCGACGCAGCTCTTCTGCAAGGCAGTCACCCAAGGTGCGTGGCGGAAGTGCGAGTGCGTGGTCTGGCTGCCCCGGTTGCGCGAGGATCGCGTTGAGCGCATCTGGGCGTGAGATGGAGATCTCGCCCGAGTCTGTCTCCAAGATGATCGAGAGCAAGCCAGTCGCGTCGGCGTCGTAAGTAGCTTCGTACTCGCAACCCAAGTTCTTTGTTAGCCACGACCCCAGCAACAGGATCGAGGGGCTTCCTACGTCGCCGTGAAGGCGCGCCTTAGAAACTCGCTGGTCGTTGACCTGCTCAAGGGCAGACGCGAGCAGTGCGCGCCATCGCGTCAGTCGCGTCCAGGCGAGGTCCGTGTCCCCAGGTTGATAGTGCGCTGCGAGGCTTCGCAGGACGGCACCCGGTTCGACTGCGTCCTTGGTATCGGTGATGCGGCGGGAAGCCATCCGACCGATACCGGTGCCACTGGCATTCGCAGGAACCTCTCCGGGCCACCAGGCCACGATGGGAACATCCGGCAGAAGAAGCGGGATCACGAGGGTATCGGCGTGCTCCGCTTGCACGGTCGAAGGGTGGAGCACGACCACCTCAGAGGCGCCCGCGTCTCCGCCTACTCGTAGTTCGGCGTCGAGGCAGTCGTCGGCACCATCGTGTGGTGCGATGACGATGATGCGGCAGGGGTGCTCGCGCGAGGCCACGTTAGCCGTGGAGATCACGTCTTCGACGTCGGTGCCCGTTGCGTCGATGACGAGTGTCATCACGCGACCAAGGGTGATGACACCAAAGTCCTTACGCGCCTGTACCAGACGCTTGTTGATCTCTGACGTGGTGGTCTGGGGAAGAGTGATAATCACGGGCGCCTCCAGGTACGTCCATCCTTGGCCATCATGGCGTCAGCACTGGCAGGACCCCAGGTGCCGGAGCGGTAAGCCTCCGGCTGTCCCTGGGTGCCCCAGTGTTCGATGACGGGATCGAGGAGCTTCCAGGACAGAGCAACTTCCTCCTGGCGGGGGAAGAGCGGGGGGTCGCCCAACAACACGTCGAGGATGAGGCGTTCGTAGGCTTCGGGCGACGACTCGGTAAAGGCGTTGCCGTACCCAAAGTCCATCGTGACGTCGCGCACTTCCATCTGCGATCCAGGAACCTTGGACCCGAACCGCAAGGTCACGCCTTCATCGGGCTGGACTCGAATCACGAGCGCATTGTTTCCTGCGTCTGCGCCTTCCACTTCCTGGAAGTAGGGCGAGGGCGCCTTCTTGAAGACCAGCGCGATCTCAGTCACCCGTCGTCCCAGGCGCTTGCCTGCACGCAGGTAGAACGGCGTTCCGGCCCAACGACGGTTGGGCACATCGAGGCGAATGGCGGCGTACGTTTCGGTAATGGAGTCCGTGGGAATACCGTCTTCGTCCAAGTACCCGCCAACCTGTTCGCCGCCGCGCCAACCCGAGGCGTACTGGCCACGAGCAGTGTTGGCGTTCAGGTCCGCGGGGACCCGGGCCGCCCGGAGAACTTTCTCCTTCTCATCGCGCAAGTCGTTGGCGTCGAACGTCGCGGGTTCTTCCATTGCGGTCAATGCGAACAGTTGGAGGAGGTGGTTCTGGATGACGTCGCGTGCCTGTCCGATGCCGTCGTAGTACCCGGCACGGGATCCAATTCCGATGTCCTCGGCCATGGTGATCTGGACGTGGTCCACGTATTGGGAGTTCCAGATGGGCTCAAAGAGCTGGTTCGCGAAGCGCAGCGCCAGGAGATTCTGAACGGTTTCTTTGCCCAGGTAGTGGTCGATGCGGAACACCGAGTCTGGGGGGAAGACCTCCGATACCACGGCGTCGAGTTCGTTGGCGGTCTTGAGGTCCTGACCAAAGGGCTTCTCGATGACGACACGGCGCCATGCTCCGTCTTTGCTGTCAGACAACCCTGAGGTGCGCAACTGAGTCAGTACCTGAGGGAATGCCGACGGCGGAATGGAGAGGTAGAACGCATGGTTGCCACCGGTGCCGCGCTTGGCATCGAGTTCCTCGACGGTCTCGCGCAAGCGTCGGAAGGAATCGGGGTCGTCGAAGGTGCCCTGAACGAACCGAATCCCCTCGGAGAGCTGCTGCCAGGTTTCCTCGCGGAACGGCGTGCGGGCGTGCTTCTTGACGGACTCGTAAACCACCTGCTCGAAGTCTTGCCTGTCCCACTCGCGCCTTGCGAAGCCTGTCAGCGCGAACGCGGGCGGCAACAGGCCGCGGTTAGCAAGGTCGTAGACCGCAGGCATGAGCTTCTTGCGGGCAAGGTCACCCGTGACGCCGAACATCACCAGGCCGCATGAGCCTGCAATGCGGGGGAGCCGGCGGTCACGGGGGTCGCTCAAAGGATTGGCCACTTGTAGTGCCTTCCGTCAGTGTCGGGGACGACGGGTGAGTTACTTCACCGCGTTCAGGGACTCACGCGCCTTGTCGGCGACGTTCTGAGCGGTGAAGCCGTACTTCTCGAACAGCAGGTTGGCGTCTGCGGATGCGCCGTAGTGCTCGATCGAGATGATGCGGCCAGCGTCGCCGGCAAGGTCATACCAGGACTGGGCGATGCCAGCCTCGATCACGACGCGAGCCTTCACCTCGGAAGGAAGAACAGCGGAGCGGTACTCGTCATCCTGCTCGTTGAACCATTCGCGGCAAGGCATGGAGATCACTCGTGCCTTGATGCCGTCCTGCGCGAGCAGTTCCTGAGCGGCGAGGGCGTACTGGACCTCGGAGCCGGTACCGACCAGCAGCACATCGGGCGTGCCGTCGACGTCAGACAGGACGTAACCTCCGCGCAGCACGCCTTCTGCAGACGCGACGGTGGAGCGGTCGAAGGTAGGCACACCCTGGCGGGTCAAGATGATGCCCGCGGGACGGTCGTGACGTTCGAGGATTCCGCGCCATGCCTGAGCGGTCTCGTTGGCATCTGCGGGACGAACCACGTCCAAGCCGGGAATGGCGCGCAGCGCTGCAAGGTGCTCGATGGGCTGGTGGGTAGGTCCGTCCTCGCCAAGACCGATCGAGTCGTGGGTCCACACGAAGGTTGAGGGAATCTGCATGAGTGCCGCGAGGCGTACCGCGGGACGCATGTAGTCAGCAAACTGCAGGAACGTACCACCGTAGACGCGAGTCTGTCCGTGGAGCGTGATGCCGTTGAGGATCGCGCCCATGGCGTGCTCGCGAATACCAAAGTGAAGCGTGCGGCCGTAGATGTTGCCGCTGAACGCGTCGGTGGAACGGCGCTCGGGAAGGAACGAAGGCTCGCCCTTCATCGTCGTGTTGTTCGAACCTGCAAGGTCCGCAGAGCCACCCCAAAGTTCGGGCAGCGTTGCAGCCAAAGAGTTCAGCACTGCTCCGGATGCTGCGCGCGTGGCGACAGCGGCTCCGGGCTCGAACACGGGCAGGGACTCTTGCCACCCGGCGGGCAGCTCGCGCGAACGCAGCCGCTGAAGAAGCGCTGCGCGCTCGGGGTTTTCCGCCTCCCAGCGGCTGAAGTCGGCATTCCATTCAGAGTGGGCCTGCTGGCCGCGCGTACGGGCCTGCAGTGCGTGGTCAAGCACCTGGGGGTCAACGTCGAAGGACTTCTCGGGGTCGAAGCCGAGGGCTTCCTTGAGGCCCTTGAGCTCGTCGGCGCCCAGCTTGGAACCGTGGATTCCACCCGTGTCCTGCTTGTTGGGGGACGGCCATCCAATGATGGTCGAAAGCGCGATGAAGGAGGGCTTGGAGGTCTCCGCCTTCGCTGCGTCGATGGCGGCAGCGAGCGCGTCGATGTCCTCGACGTACTCCTGTCCGGCCTGCTTCCAGGCAACGTGGTGGGTGTCCCAGCCGTAGGCTGCGTAACGCGCGATGACATCTTCAGTGAAGGCAACGTCGGTGTCGTCTTCGATCGAGATGTTGTTGTCGTCCCAAATGACGATGAGGTTGCCAAGTTCCTGGGTGCCGGCAAGCGACGACGCCTCAGCCGAGACGCCTTCTTGGAGGTCACCGTCGGAGGCGATCACATAGACGAAGTGATCGAAGGGGCTGGTGCCGGGGGCGGCTTCAGGGTCAAACAGGCCTCGCTCGCGACGGGCTCCCATCGCCATACCGACGGCAGTCGCGACGCCCTGACCCAGCGGCCCGGTGGTGGTCTCGACACCATCGGTGTGGCCGTATTCGGGGTGTCCGGGGGTGCGCGAACCCCAGGTTCGCAGCGCCTTGATGTCGTCGAGGTCCAGGTCGTAGCCGGAGGCGAACAGTTGGAGGTACAGCGTGAGGGACGAGTGGCCTGCCGACAGCACGAAGCGGTCGCGCCCCATCCAGGACGAGTCAGAGGGGTCGTGACGCATCACGTTCTGGAAAAGCAAGTAGGCAGCAGGTGCGAGCGAGATCGCAGTGCCGGGGTGGCCGTTGCCGACCTTTTCGACAGCGTCGGCGGCGAGCACACGGAGGGTGTCGACGGCGCGGTGGTCAGCGTCATTCCAGTTGACGGTCACAGATTTCTCCCCAGAATTGTGTGGTGATGTCGGGGCCAGCCTACCGGTCCAGAGTTTCCTTCTGACACCTCGGCAGGCCCGGCGCGCGACGCCCGGCGAGGTGCTGGCGACCACGGTGGGACTGCGTGCGCTGCCGCCCAGGTAGCATTGTGGTCATGTCGACGGCTAGTCCCGCGCGTCCTGACGCCCCCGTAACCCCTCCCTCACCATGGGCGGCCGCACGTGCGCGCGCCGGCGCTTTTGTGGCGCTGACGAAGCCTCGCATCATTGAGCTACTTCTGGTCACCACGATCCCGACGATGATTCTCGCGGCGGACGGGTGGCCTTCGGGATGGCTGGTCCTCACCACGCTCGTGGGCGGCGCCTTGTCCGCCGGGTCGGCGAACACCTTCAATATGTACATCGACCGCGACATTGACGCGATCATGAAGCGGACCAAGGGTCGCCCCTTGGTGACCGGAGCCGTCACCGGGCGCGAAGCGCTCGTGTTCGGGTGGACGCTCGCAGTGGTGTCGACGTTGTGGTTCTGGTTTGTCGTGGGCTCTCCGCTCGCGGCGGTGCTCTCGGTACTCGCCATTCTCGGGTACGCCGTGGGCTACACCATGATCCTCAAGCGTCGTACTGCCCAGAACATCGTCTGGGGCGGTATGGCGGGGTGCATGCCTGTCCTGATTGGCTGGGCAGCGGTCACGCAGAGCATCTCGTGGGCGCCTGTGTTGCTGTTCGGAGTGATCTTCTTCTGGACTCCGCCTCACTACTGGCCGCTATCAATGAAGTTCCGCCGGGACTACGCCAACGCTGATGTGCCGATGCTCCCTGTCGTCGCGACGACGCGCCGTGTAGCGGTGGAGATGGTCGCATATGCGGTCGCGATGGTGGCGTGCAGTCTGTTGCTGGTTCCCGTTGCCGGCATGACGTGGGTGTACGCAGGAGTGGCCCTGGGTGCGGGTGTGTGGTTTACGGTCGGTTGCGTCCGCCTGTACAACCGGGCTCAACGCGAGGAAAAGAAGCTGCGTGAGATGCGCTTGTTCCATGATTCGATCACGTACCTCACGGTCGTGTTTGCGGCTGTGCTGGTGGATCCGTTTCTTCCGGACTCTTTGACGGTGGGGTTGTTCTGAGCGATCTAGCCGACCAACGCGAGGGCTATCTTGCCCATATCGCGGTCGAGCGCGGGCTCAGCAAAAACACGTTGGCGGCGTATCGCCGAGACATGCGGCGCTATGAGGACTTCCTGCGCCAACGCGACGTGGACTCGTTGGCCCGTGTCGTCAGAAGCGACGTCGAGGAGTTTGCCCAGGAGTTGTCCGCTGGCACTCCTGAGCGTGCCGCGTTGGCGCCCGCCTCGGCAAGCAGAACCGTCGTTGCCGTCCGTGGATGGCATCGCTTTGCTCTCGCAGAGGGGTGGACTACTGATGACCCGTCGCGCCTCGTGAAGCCGCGTGCGGTGCCACAGCGCCTTCCCAAAGCTCTGTCGACGGCGCAGGTTGAAGCGATCCTGGAGGTCGCATCGGTCGGAGATGGCGCTGCGGCGCTTCGCGACCGCGCGCTCCTGGAAGTGGTCTATGCGACAGGTGCTCGTATCTCGGAGGCGATCGGCCTTGATGTCGATGACCTCGCACTTGAGGCAGGAGCGGAAGCTGTCGTTTTGCGAGGAAAGGGCAACAAGGAGCGTGTAGTGCCCATTGGTGGATACGCGGTTGAGGCGCTCGACGCGTATGTGGTCCGCGCGCGTAGTCCGCTTGCCCAGGCCGGGCGTGGCACATCGGCCCTGTTCTTGAACGCTAGGGGAGGACGCCTGTCGCGTCAGAGCGCCTGGACGATCCTGCGGGCGGCGGCAGAACGTGCGGGGATCCCGGACGTTTCGCCACACACCTTGCGCCATTCGTTCGCTACGCACCTGTTGACCGGTGGCGCGGATGTCCGTGTGGTGCAGGAACTCCTGGGTCATGCGTCTGTCACGACCACTCAGATCTATACCGCCGTCACGCAGGACACCTTGCGTGAGGTTTACACCACGTTCCACCCGCGTGCCCTCAGTTGAGCGAGCCGATGCGACGGTAAGGTGAACGCGTGACTGACTTCCCCGTGCCCGAGCCCCTTTCCGGCCACGGCCCTGCGCGTGTGGTGGCCTTGTGTAACCAGAAGGGTGGTGTGGGCAAGACGACGACCTCCGTGAATCTTGCTGCGTCACTCGCGGAGTATGGGCGCAAAGTTCTGGTCGTCGACTTCGACCCGCAGGGCGCTGCCTCAGCCGGGCTGGGGATCAACCCCAATGAAGCAGATCTCACTGTCTATGACTTGCTCATGAAGACGTCGTTTGATCCCCGCGACGCGATCCGTTCCACTGGGGTCGACAACTTGCACCTGTTGCCGGCGAACATCGACTTGTCGGCCGCAGAGGTGCAGCTGGTCGGTGAAGTGGCGCGTGAGTCCACGTTGGACCGGGCGCTTCGTGGCCTCGAAGATGACTATGACGTCATCCTGATTGACTGCCAGCCGTCGTTGGGACTGTTGACGGTCAATGCTTTGGTCGCAGCGCACGGCGTCGTGATCCCGCTTGCGTGCGAGTACTTTGCGATGCGCGGTGTTGCTCTGCTTATTGACACCATCACCAAGGTCCAGGACCGGCTTAACCCGCGCCTGACCGTCGACGCCATCATTCCCACGATGTATGACGGACGCACGCTGCACTCGCAGGAGGTCGTGGAGAGCGTGCGTGGCGCGTTCGGCGACCAGGTCACGCAAACGATGATTCACCGTACGGTGAAGTTCCCGGATGCCTCCGTCGCGGCGGAACCCATTACGACCTTCGCTCCGCAGCATGCGGGCGCAGAGGCGTACCGCGAACTGGCGCGCGAACTGATTTCGCGCGGGGCCGTCGCCTAAGTGCGGTGACCACCGACGCGCTGACCGCGGACGGTGAGCCTCGTGGGTTCGAGGTTCACCTCGATAACTTCACCGGCCCGTTCGACCTGTTGCTGTCACTGATTTCCAAGCATGAGATGGAGATCACTGAGGTGGCGCTCGCACGGGTCACGGACGAGTTCCTGGCGACCATTGCCGCGCATGAAGCGGAGTGGGACTTGTCCCAGGCATCCGAGTTCCTGGTGGTGGCGGCGACTTTGCTGGACCTGAAGGCGGCGCGGCTGCTGCCTCAGGGTGAGGTAGACGACATTGAGGATCTTGAGCTTCTCGAAGCCAGGGACCTGCTCTTTGCGCGGCTCCTGCAGTACCGAGCCTTCAAGCAGATGGCCGGCACGTTTGCACAGGCGCTCGCTCAACCTCGACGCGTGCCGCGAGACGTTCCACTAGAACCACAGTTCGCGATGCTTCTTCCGGAACTGGTGTGGCACGTGACGCCGGAACAACTGGCGCGGTTGGCGGCCCACGCATTGCAACCCAAGGCAGAGTCGTTCGGAGTCAACGTCGACCACCTCCACGCTCCGGCCGTCAGTGTTCGGGAGCAGGCGGCTTTGGTGACTTCCCGTTTGCAGCGTGACTCAGCGATGACGTTTCGCGCGCTGGTCGCGGACGCCGGTCACGTCAATGTGGTCGTGGCGAGGTTCCTCGCATTACTTGAGTTGTTCCGGCAGGCTGTCATCGCATTCGATCAAGTACGCTCGCTTGGCGAACTCACGATTCGTTGGACCGGCGGCGAGGACGGAGTCGAGGTGTCCGACGAGTTTGATGAAGATGCAGACTCCAGGCAATCAGCTTCAGTGGAAGGGGCGTCTCACGGATGACTGACGCACACGTGCACGGTGCAATCGAAGCGATCCTGATGGTCGTGGACGAGCCTGTTCCGGCCGCGGACATCGCCGTAGCGCTCGACGTTCCGGAACAAGAGATCGTCACTGCGCTTCACGCTTTGCGTGATGAGTACGCCAATCCAGAGAATCCGCGTGGCTTTGAGTTGCGTGAAGTCGAAGGTCGTTGGCGTGTGTACTCCTCGCGCCTGTTCGCCGACGCAGTCGGTGCCTTTGTTGTCGAGGGGCAGTCTGCGCGGTTGTCGCAGGCGGCGTTGGAGACGCTTGCGGTCGTGGCGTACCGTCAGCCGGTGACCCGTGGACAGGTGTCACAGGTGCGTGGGGTTAACGTTGACTCAGTGATGAAGACGTTGAGTGCGCGTGGACTCGTGACGGAAGTGGGCGAAGTCGGCGGTGCCGTGCAATACGGCACGAGCACGGAGTTCCTTGAGCGTATGGGTCTCGCCAGCCTTGAAGAGTTGCCGCCCTTGGCACCGTACCTTCCTGAACTGGCCGATGTAGATGGAGAAAATGACCGATGAGCCTTGAAGTACACCGCCCCGAAGGGGTGCGGCTTCAGAAGGTGCTCGCGTCAGCGGGCGTGGGATCTCGCCGCAAGTGTGAGGTCCTCATCGAGCGCGGTCTCGTGAAGGTCGATGGCCAGATCGTCGACCAGCTGGGGGTGCGCGTCAACCCCGACGAGGTGGTCATTGAGGTGAAGGGCAAGCGCATCTGTGTCGATGACAGCGCCATCACCGTCGTGCTGAACAAGCCCAAGGGCGTCGTCTCATCGATGCACGATGAGCAGGGGCGCCCTGACTTGCGCCAGTTTGTGAAGGAGTACGACGTTCGGCTCTTCCACGTGGGCCGCTTGGACGCGGAAACGACGGGTGTCTTGCTGCTGACGAATGACGGCGACCTCGCGAACCGTCTCGCGCATCCGACCCACGGCGTTTCGAAGACATACGTCGCGAAAGTGACGGGACGCGTCGCTAAGTCCATCGGAACCGTCCTGCGTGCCGGAGTCGACTTGGATGACGGTCCAGTCCGGGTAGCGTCGTGCCAGGTGCTCGATGTGGCCAAGGACCACTCGTTGGTAGAAGTGGTGCTGCACGAAGGCCGCAATCGCATCGTGCGCCGCATGTTCGACAAGGTCGGCCATCCAGTGGAGGAACTGGTGCGCACGCAGTTTGGGCCGATTCCTTTGGGGACCCTTGCTCCGGGCGTGGCGCGTCAGTTGAACCGTGAGGAGATGGGCGCGCTCATGAACGAGGCTGGACTCTGAGGCCTGCGTCTAGTCGCGGACTGGTAGAGCAACGCCGATAGCATGGGTGCCATGGCGATGAGAGCAATCCGCGGCGCAATCACGTTGGACCAGGACGAACGGGAACACCTGTATTCGCGTACCAAGGAGTTGGTCACGGGAATCATGGAGGCAAACTCCCTGTCGACCGACGATGTGGTCTCCGTCATTTTCACGTGTACTCCTGACATTGTCAGCGACTTTCCTGCAGCTGCCGCACGAGAGTTGGGGTTCGGCGCAGTACCGCTGATGTGTGCTCAAGAGATGGCAGTTCCGGGCGCTCTGCCACTGGTGGTGCGGGTCATGATGCACGCGGAACTGGACACCCCACGGGACCAGATTCAGCACATCTACTTGCGGGGTGCGGCGCAGCTTCGCCGTGATCTGGCTCAATGAGCGAGTCAGCAACGCCGCGCGTCCACATCGTGGGCGCTGGTCTGATCGGTGCGTCTGTAGGAATCGGTCTGTCTGCGGACGGCTGGGCGGTCACCATTGAGGACGTTAACGACGAGTCCGCGCGAGTAGCGCGTGCGATTGGCGCCGGGGGAGTGTTGGGGGATGAGTCCCCCGAACTGGTGGTGGTCGCCGCACCTCCGTCCGTGGCTCCTGCTGTGGTGCAGCAGGCGCTGCGCGCGTGGGCCGATGCTGTCGTCACGGATGTGGCGAGCGTGAAGCAGCCCATCGCGGACGCGGCAACCGCGGTCGATGCCTCGCGTTACGTAGGCTCGCATCCCATGGCAGGCCGAGAGATCTCTGGAGCGACGGCGGCGCAAGGAGATCTGTTCAAGGCTCGTCCGTGGGTGGTGTGCCCGGGTCAAGCGAGCGAGCACGCCGTCAGCCTGGTGACACGGGTGGCGCGTACTCTCCAAGGAGACGTCGTCGTCATGGATGCGGCCGCGCATGATGCCGCTGTTGCCCGGGTGTCGCACGCGCCACAGGTGGCAGCGTCGGCTGTTGCCGCGGCGTTGGGGCCGCTCCGTCACGATGATGTCGCGCTTGCAGGGCAAGGACTACGGGATGTCACGCGTATAGCCGCGTCGCATCCTGCGATGTGGGCCGACATCGCGCGCCTGAATCGCGAGTCTCTTGAAGTCACGCTTGACCACATCATTGGCGACTTGGAGGACGTGCGAGAGGCCGATGACATCGGAGAGGCGCTCACGGACCTGATGGAGCGGGGGCGTCTTGAAGTGGCGCGGATCCCCGGCAAGCACGGCGGGCCGACTCGCGATTGGGTGCCCATTACAGTTATCGTTCCTGACGAGCCGGGCCAATTGCTGAAACTCCTGTCCGACGCTGCCGCCGTGGGCGTCAACGTTGAGGACATCACCATTGAGCACTCGCCTCGTCAGCCAGTGGGTTTGACTACCCTTCATGTTCTTCCGGAGCGCGCGCAGGATCTGCTGCGGGCTCTGACCAGCCATCAGTGGGAGATTGCTTCGCCATGACCGGAATCGTTGTTGCAATTGACGGCCCAGCGGGCACCGGAAAGTCAACCGTGTCGCGCGAAGTTGCCCGGCGTTTGGGCCTCGCGTACTTCGATACTGGTGCGACCTACCGGGTTGCCACGTTGACGTGCCTTCGTGAAGGCGTGAACTTCGACGAGTTGTCCGATGTGGCGGCGATGGTCGCCACGATGAACGTAGAACTTATCCTGGACCCCCAGAATCCTCATGTCGCGCTCGACGGCGAAGATGTGAGCCGGCTCATTCGGACGGACACCGTCGCGTTGTCGGTGTCGAAGGTTGCGACCAACCTCGAAGCGCGTCCGATTCTTCAGCAGATTCAACGTGATGTGATCGCCCGTGAGGTGGAGGGCGGCTTTTCGAAGGGGGCCGGAGTCTGCGCTGAGGGGCGCGATGTCACCACAGTGATTGCGCCTGAGGCCGATGTTCGCGTGCTCCTCACTGCAGATGAGGACGTCCGTGTGGCGCGCCGTGCGGGCGAAGGCGCAGACGCCGCGACGGTTCGTGAGGCTGTGCTGGGACGTGACAAGAAGGACTCGACGGTGGTGAGTTTCCATGAGGCCGCGGAGGGTGTGGTCACCGTTGACACCACCCACCTCACCATTGAAGAAGCTGTTCAGGCCGTTCTTGACTTGGCCGAAGCGGCACGCCAGAAGGGTTCCGAAGGCTCGTGACATCACCACGCCTCCCCAGCCGGTGGGGGCCTCGATGGTCGCGTTGGGTGGGACGCGCTCTCGCCCGTGGCCTCTGGAACACGGATGTCCGTGGGCGCGAGAATGTGCCGCGCCATGGACCGGTCATTGTGGTGGCGAACCATGTTGGGCTAGTGGACGGCCCAGTTCTTCACGGGGTTGTGCCACGTGGCTCGTACTTCCTCATCGGCTCCCACATGTACAAGGGAGTGTTGGGCGCTCTCTTGACGGGAGCGCAGCAAATCAAAGTCTCGGGAAATGGGCGCGAGGCTCTGGCCCAGGGGCTCGGAGTTCTGCGTCGCGGCGACCTGGTGGGCGTTTTCCCGGAAGGGACCCGGGGCGCAGGCCGCGCCGATGCCGTGCATGGGGGAGCAGCCTGGTTGGCAGTCCAGTCGGGGGCAGTCATCGTGCCCACCGCACTCGTGGGGACTCGGCGCACGGGCGAACCCGTCAGCGTGTGGCCGGCTGCCCGCCGGAAGTTCGTGGTGGAGTTCGGACAGCCGATCACCCTCGCCCTCTCGGATGATCTCAAAGGCCGCAAACGCCAAGAGGCTGCGCAGGCTCAACTCGCTGAAGCGCTACGCAAGCGCGTAGAGTCGACCCTCGCTACTACTGATCTAGAACTGCCGGACGATGACGGCGACCGCAAACGCGAGGAGACCTCATGAGTGACGAGCAGGAATACTACGGAGTCGAGGACGCCCCTCCGGTGGTCGAGGTGCACTCCGACCCCGAAGAAAGCCTCGATGAAGTGAGAGAAGCCGCCCTGCGGGCGGGCCTGGAAGCCTATGACCTCACGGATGAGGACTTGGCGACCCTCGCTGGTGTTGCACCGGAGACGGAACCCGAACTCCCCACTTTGGCCATCATCGGCCGCCCGAATGTCGGGAAGTCCACGCTGGTCAACCGCATCATCGGTAAGCGCGTTGCTGTCGTAGAGGACACTCCGGGCGTGACGCGTGACCGTGTCTCGTACCGTGCCGAGTGGGCAGGCCACGACTTCATGCTCATGGACACCGGGGGCTGGGAAGCCAAGGTCGAAGGCCTCGACCTTTCTGTTGCCCAGCAGGCTGAAGTAGCGATCGACATGGCTGACGCCATTGCTTTTGTCGTGGACGTCACGGTGGGCGCCACGGCATCTGACGAGCACGTGATGCGGCTCCTACGGGCAGCCAAGAAGCCGGTCGTGCTGGTCGCCAACAAGTCCGACGGCCCGCAAGCTGAGCTCGAAGCCGCAGCACTCTGGAACCTGGGCCTAGGGGAGCCGTACCCCGTCTCCGCCCTCCACGGGCGCGGCATGGGTGACATGCTCGACGCTGCTGTGGCGGCTCTCCCGAAGGAAATGCCTCACCGGGAGATCGATCCCGACGCCCCGCGACGCATCGCCTTGGTTGGTCGCCCCAACGTGGGCAAGAGTTCCCTGTTGAACCAGCTCGCGGGGGAGAACCGCGTCGTCGTCAACGAGGTCGCCGGTACGACCCGTGACCCCGTCGACGAGATCGTCGAGATCGGTGACCGGCGTTGGACGCTCGTCGACACAGCAGGCATTCGTCGACGTGTGCACCAGACCAAGGGTGCAGACTTCTACGCATCCTTGCGTACGGCTGCCGCGATCGACCGCGCCGAAGTAGCGCTCGTGCTCTTGGATGGCTCCACGCCCCTCACTGAGCAGGACACCAGAGTTATCACTCAAGTGGTCGAGTCCGGCCGTGCATTGGTGCTGGTTTTCAACAAGTGGGACCTGGTCGGCGAGGACGAGCGATTCCTCTTGGAGCGGTCCATCGAGAAGGACCTCGTGCAACTGACATGGGCCCCGCGCGTCAATGTGTCGGCGCGGACGGGATGGCACACCAACCGTTTGGTTCCCGCTATTGACCGTGCGCTGGGATCGTGGGATCAGCGCATTTCGACTGGCCGACTCAACTCGTTCCTTGGTGAGTTTGTGGCCGAGTTCCCGCACCCCGTGCGCTCCGGCAAGCAGCCCAAGATCCTCTTCGCGACGCAAGCGTCGAACCGTCCGCCGCGCTTCGTGATCTTCGCCTCGGGATTCTTGGAGCCGACCTACCGTCGCTTCATTGAGCGCCGACTACGTGAGACCTTCGGGTTTGAAGGCACACCGATTCAGGTGTCGGTTCGCGTTCGGGAGAAGCGCAAGCGTCGGTAGGGGTGGCTAGGCTCCTGGCTAAGTACCGGCGCGCCCGTCGTGCGCCAGTTCGATCAGTCGTGCCAGGACGTCATGATCAACGGCACCAAGCTTCTTGACGTACACGCATCCCACGCCTTCCGTGTGGGGTCCTAAAGCGTCGAGCAGTGGTCCCGCGGCCGGGTGGTCCTTGAGTCCGTAGAGCGAGATTGAGGGCCGACGCGGCGAGAAACCGACTCGTGGCATTGTTCCTGTGCGTCCGGATGGGTACGCATATCGATACTCGCCGAAACCGACGATACTTGGTCCCCACATGGTGGCTTCCTGTCCCGTCACTGTCTCCATGAGCGCACGGAGATCCAGTGCGTCCTGGCGTCGCTGCGCGGGCACAACTGCCGCGAGGAAGTCGTCGACTGAGGCGTCAGTCGGTTGTGTGACAGCCATCCTGAGACTCCTTTGTCGTGGAAGTAAACGCAAGTGGACCTCGTCACAGAGACGTTTCTGTGGCTAGTCGTGCGCACTATTGTCAACAATATGCTTGACGTGACAACTCTGCGACTCGCGCTTGGCGTGGTCTCTGTTGTCGTGCTTGGGCTTTTCTATCTTGCCGTCTTCAGGCCTACTCGCTCGCCATTTGCAATGTGGTGGTCGATTGCGCTGTTGAGCACGTCGGCGAGTTCCCTTCTGTTTCTCTTGAATGGTTCCGTGGTCCAAGGTATTGCGAACCCCCTGGGTTCCATCGTGTCCGTCATTGGGGCGGTGTCGGTGTGGTTCGCAACGCGCAGACTCCGTGGTTTGCGGCCCCTGCCGGTGGTGCTGTGGTCGGCGTGCGGTGCGGTGGGTATTGTCGCTCTTCTCGAGGACCCTGCCCATAACGTGTGGGCCGGGAACGGCTTGTTGCTGTGGGTCATGGCGGTGGCTTTCTGTTTGGCGGCGTGGGACTTGTGGCAGGCATGGCGTGCACGTCGTGGAGTCTTTGATTCGCTGCATGACGGTGAGGCGCGAATGGCGCTGCTCGTGGCGTCGTTGGCGGCATCTCTTCTTGCCGTTTTCTATGTTCTCCGGTGGGCGTTGTTTGCTTTCACGGGGCAAGGTTCCGACATTTTTCACACGCTGGCGGGAACGGGAAGCACCACACTCGTGTTGCTGGTGTCGCTGGTGGCTGTCACGTTCTCGGTGGCATCGTTGGGATACGACGAGCAGACTCAGGAACTACGGCGCAGAATCGCACGGGATGAACTCACCGGGTTGCTTTCGAGGGCGGCATTTCTCGAGGGAGCACAGAAGATCCTCAAGCAGGGATCGAACCAAGACGGTGGGACGGCGCTCGTGATCGCGGATCTCGACTACTTCAAGCGCATCAACGACACCTATGGTCACGCCACGGGTGATGGTGTCTTGGAAGCCTTCGGCACAGCGGTCGAGGAGTCTGTCACGCACGGTGAGATCGCGGGAAGGCTGGGGGGTGAGGAGTTCGGAATCGTGTTGCGACATGGAACGCGAGCCGAGATCACCGAGCGGCTTGAAGCAGTGAGCGAACGGTTCACGCTGTTGTGCGATGAGCGTGGCGTGCCACTGTCAACGGTGAGTTATGGCGCAACGTTCATGCGCCGTGACCTCACCCTTTCCCAGCTCTTGGGACGCGCCGACGAAGCGATGTACTCCGCGAAGGAGAACGGCCGCGATCAAGTCGTGGTCGACGTGTACGACGACTGAGCTTCGTGACGCGTCAGTGAAGGGTTCCGGCGTTGGTTTTCAGTTCGTGATCTCCACGGACGACAACGGCGAGCGCGGCTGAGATCGCTGCGACCTGTTGATCAAGCGGAACCCAGGGGCGCACTGCCGGGGAGGTCGTCTGGTCATTCGCAGGCTCATCGAGCGGCACGTGGATGAACCCGGACGCCACGTGGGTGCCGCGCAGCGCGTGCTGAAGGCTGTAGAAGATCTGATTGCAGACATACGTGCCTGCGGTGTACGAGACTGAGGCTGCCACGCCGCACTCGTTGATAGCAGCCACCATGGCCTTGATCGGCAGCGTGGTGAAGTACGCGGTGGGGGCATCCGCAACGATGTCGGCATCAATGGGTTGTGCGCCGGCGTTGTCAGGGATGCGGGCGTCCATGGTGTTGATCGCCACTTTCTCAGGGGTGATCCCGGGCCGCCCTTCCGCCAAGCCAAGAGCAATCACCACGTCCGGCTGGTGCTGGACTAGTGCCTCCGCGAGTCGTTGAGGTGCCGCGGTGAACTCGACGGGCAGGCGTTCAGCAACCACGGTCGCGTCGCCACGCCAGGAGTGTGCGACGCTGCGTGCAATCTCCCATGAGGGGTTGCGCTCAGCACCCGCGAAGGGCTCGAATCCGGTGAGGAGGACGGTGGTCACGTCACCATCGTAGGAGACACACGGCAAGGGGCCGGCCCCGACTCAGAGTCAGGACCGGCCCGTGGTGAGAGCCGGTGGCTACGCCTTGCGGGACTCTTCGAGTTCGCGCAGTCCGCGGCGTAGGACCTTGCCTACGTTTGTCTTGGGAAGTTCATCGATGAACTCGATGTGGCGAGGACGTTTGTAGCCGGTGAGGCGCTCCTTCAGGAACGCCTTGAGGTCGGCCTCGGTCAGGGAGTCGTCACGGCGGACCACGAACAACTTAGGTACTTCGCCCGCATGCTCGTCGGCGACGGGGATTGCGCCAGCTTCGACGACGCCGGGGTGAAGCATCGCTGCATCCTCGATGTCCCCGGGGTAGACGTTGAACCCGGAAACCACAATGATCTCCTTCTTGCGATCGACGATGCGCAAATAGCCTTCGTCGTCGATCGTGGCGACATCTCCTGTGAGCAGCCAGCCGTCATCGGTGATGACCGCAGCAGTCTCGTCAGCCTTGTTCCAGTACCCGGCCATGACCTGCGGGCCTCGCACCGCGAGCTCTCCGGGCTGTCCCAGCGGGACTTCCTTGCCGTCGTCGTCAAGTACCTTGACATCCGTCGACGGCAGGGGCACGCCAATGGTGCCAATGCGCGGAGGAAGGTGAGTGGGGTTCACCGAGACGACGGGGGAGGCCTCGGTGAGTCCGTAGCCTTCGATGATGTCGGAGTCCGTCATCTCACGCCAACGCTTCCCCACGGCCGAACGCAGCGCCATTCCGCCTGCGACGGAAATCCTGATGTTCGAAAGATCGACCTTGGCGAAGGCCGGGTTCTCCATCAACGCGCCCGCAAGAGTGCTGACGAGTACGAGAACGTGGGGCTTGGACGCGTCGATGGTCTTGATGAAGCCGGGAATGTCGCGTGGGTTGGTAATGAGGACGTTGTGTCCGCCGTATCGGAAGAAGCCGATGCAGTTCACGGTCAATGCGAACACGTGATAGAGCGGCAGTGCAGCGATGACGGAGGCTTCGCCTTCGTCGAGAACCGCACGGATCTGTCCGATGAACTGTTCCTGGTTGCACAGCAGGTTGGAGTGGGTGAGGACTGCGGCTTTGGTGCCTCCAGTGGTTCCTCCCGTGTACTGGAGGAAGGCCACATCGCCGGGCGTGATGGTGGGCGGCGCGAAGGACTCTGCGTCTCCGGTCAGCAACGCTCGGTAGGGCAAGGCCTGCGGAATCGAGTACGCAGGGACCATCTTCTTGAGGTGCTTGGCGGCAAGGTTGATGATGGTGCGCTTGGGCTGTGGCAGAAGGTCGCCAGCCTCCGTGATGATCACGTGGTCGATCGGGTGGTCGACGAGGACGCGCTCGAGTTTGTCGGCAAAGTTCGCCATCACCACGATCGCCCGCGGTTGCGCGTCTTCGACGACCTTGCTGAGTTCATCCGCGGTGTACAACGGATTGGCGTTGACAACGATCAAACCGGCACGGAGGGCACCGAACAGCGCCACTGGATACTGCAGCAGGTTCGGCATTTGGAGAACGACGCGGTCGCCCTTGCGGAGACCCAAGGTCTGCGTGAAGTACGCAGCGACTTTGGTGGCATACGCATCGACCTCGGTAAAGCTCAGCGAGCCTCCGAGGTTGGAGAATGCTGTCTTATCGCCGTAGCGCTGTGCGGCATGCGCCACCATCTCGCCCAGGCTGGACTCCTCAGGAACGTCAATGGCGTGTGGAACGCCAGGGGGATAGAAAGCGAACCAAGGGCGGTCCGCTCCCGCGACCGGGTCGTGGTCGCGTACCTCGAATGCCGGGACGCCAGGCTGAGGATTCGTCATCATCATCTCCATTGATGTGTGGGGGACTGGGGGACAGGACGCAAGGAGTGTTGAAGGAACTTTAGTGGGTTCAGCGATCCGTCAGGGACACGTCGCTGGGTGTGGTGTGTTCCATCAGTGCCTCGGTCACCGTCATCAGGAGATGAGGCTTGCTTCCGTCTTTCGATGTGACCGCAGCATGCACACCTTGATCATCAGCAGAGGCCTGGAACCCCACTGAGGAGGGGAGGAATACCGGCTTCACGAAGTCGACGTTGACGGTGTGCCGGGACGGAATGCGGCCTTCAAGTGCCGCGAGCGCGCGTGCGTGGGTCCACATGCCGTGGATGATGGGCCGGGGGAACCCGAAGCTCTTTGCGGCAATGGTGTGGGTGTGGATGGGGTTGGGGTCTCCTGATACTCGCCTGTAGTCACGTCCGAGTGTTGCGGGTAGACGCCAGGTGGCGTGTGGAGTGTGGGGGACGAAGGGCGTTTTGGAGATCTCGACGGGGTCCCCGGGCGTCGTCACTCCAGAGGCCAGGTATGTACTGGTGCCTTCCCACACCATCTGGTCATCAACGCTGATGGCGCCGTTGAGGTCGACGAGCGTGCCGCGCTTGTGGGCGCGCAGGTTGTTCGCGTGGACGGTGACAGCGAGGGGATCTGTGATGTGTACTTCGTGGTGGAGCGTCATGGAGTTGCTGACGTGGATGGCCCCCATGAGTCGCACACTTGCAGCTGGGTCGCCTAGGAGGTGGACGTGCAGTGGGAACGTCAGGACGTGCAGCCACGTCGCTGGCACGGTGTCGCGCAGGGTGAAGCCACAGACGCGTGCATAGTCTGCGAGCCGTGCAGAGTCCTGCCGGAGGTGGGGGACGGTCACAGCGTCCTTGGGCAGTGCTGCTTGGGTGCGTCGCGATGGCATCAGTGCGCGCGCAAACCCAGCGCCCATCGAGGGCATCTGGTCCAGCGTGAGCGTTGTCATTAGGCGCCTACGAGGTTCTGGCCACAGACGCGGATGACTTGGCCTGTCACGGCGGACGATGCTGGGTCCAGCAAATAGGCGATGGTCTCGGCGACGTCGACGGGCTTGCCGCCTTGATTGAGCGAGTTTGAGCGGCGGAAGATCTCGCGCTGCACGAACGGGATGCGGCCGGTCATCTCTGTCTCAATGAATCCGGGGGCGACTGCATTGACGGTGATATCGCGGTCGGACAGATCGGGTGCCATGGCAATGACTAGTCCGGCGACGCCTGCCTTGGAGGCCGCATAGTTGGTTTGGCCCTTGTTGCCGGCCAGTCCCGACGTCGAGGCGATGCCCACGAGCCGCCCGCCGTCCTCGAGTCCGCCTTCGGTGGTGGGGTCCAAGAGCACCTGGTTGATGCGCATTTGCGCGGCAAGGTTGACGTCCAGGACTGACTGCCAGCGTGCACTGTCCGTGTTGACCAGCATCTTGTCCCTGGTGATGCCGGCGTTGTGCACTACCCCGTACAGCGAGAGACCGCGTTGGGCGACCAATGCCGCCAAGTGGCTGCCAGCATCGGCGCCCGTAATGTCGAGTTGGATGGCGATGCCACCTACTTCGTTGGTGACTGCTGCGAGGGCTTCGCCCGCGGCGGGAATGTCCACGGCGATGACGGTGGCGCCGTCCCGTGCAAGCGTGCGGGCGATGGCGGCGCCGATGCCACGGGCAGCGCCCGTCACAATGATCGCTTTACCGTCCAGCGGGGAGGGCGTGGTGGCGGTAGCGGGCGCTTGGTGATGTCCTACGCTCCACGTTTGACCGTCGACGAATGCCGAGCGTCCCTGCAGGGTGAATGCGAGGGTGGAGGCGAGGTCGTCAGCGGTGGTGGCGGTGCTGACGTGCAGCAGCGTTGAGGTGGCACCACCGCGAAGTTCCTTGGCGATGGTGCGGTTGATTCCGTCGAGCCCGCGCAGAACGGCCCGCGCTTCCCAGGTCTCTGCGTCTCGATTTGCGACCAGTACGATGCGCCCGGATTTTTCTATGCCTTTCACGGCGGGTCGCAGGACGGCCCGGAGTTCCTCGAGCTGCTCGATTCGCGCAAGGTGGGTGGCGTCGACGACCAGTGCACCAATGGGTGCCCCGTATCCCGGTGTGGGCTCTTCTCCGCCGTCCGTGACGGGATGCTCGCTGGAGCGCCCCAGGAGGCGGAGGGTCTGTGCGGCGAGAGTTCCGCCGCCGATGGAGGCCAAGACAAGAGCGCCTTGCGGCCAGGTGCGTCCCCGGCGTAGTCGCGGCGGGTCTTTGAGTCCTGCCTTCTTCGCGATGGCACGACCAGGTGTGGACGTGAATGCCTTCTCTAGTGCGCTCATCACACGGCCTCCAGAACTGCGACGACTCCTTGGCCACCTGCCGCGCACATCGAGATGAGACCGCGGGTGCCGGGGCCCCTGGCATGGAGGAGCTTCGCGAGCGTGGGCACGATGCGGGCTCCGGTCGCTGCGAAGGGGTGGCCGGTCGCCAATGACGATCCGGTGACGTTGAGACGGTCACGATCGATGGTGCCGAGTGCGCTGTCGAGTCCGAGGCTGCGGCAGTAGTCGTCGTCTGCCCACGCCTTGAGGGTGGCGAGCACGGTGGAGGCGAAGGCCTCGTGGATCTCGACGAGGTCGAAGTCGCTGACCGTGAGTCCTTGGCGAGCCAGGAGGCGGCCCGTGGCGGCTACCGGTCCGAGGAGGAGATCTGCCCCACCTGGATGGTCGACTGCGGACACTTCTGCATCCACGATGCGGGCCAGAACCGGCAGGTGGTGGTCGCGTGCCCACTCTTCGCTGGCAAGCAATACGGTCGCAGCACCGTCCGACAACGCTGTGGAGTTGCCCGCCGTCATGGTGCCGTTCGGTCCGCCGAACACCGCCGGGAGTTTTGCCAGCTTCTCGACGGAGGTATCCGCACGCATGATGGTGTCCGTTGTCACTCCCAGGTACGGCGTGACAAGGTCGTCGAAGAAGCCGTCGTTCCACGCCTGCGCGAGATTGTGGTGCGATGCAACGGCGAGCGCGTCTTGTTCGGAGCGCTCAATGGCCCAGGCTTCGGATGTCTTCGCTTGATGTTGGCCCATCGACATTCCGGTACGCGGTTCGGCGACGCTCGGTGCCTTGGGGGACAGGTGGCGCGGCCTCACTTTCGTGAATGGCTTGACTCGCTGGCCCAGTGAGCGTGCGGCGCTTGCCTCCAGCAGGACGCGGCGCATGGGGTCGGACAAGGTGATGGGCGCATCGGAAGTAGTGTCCGTGCCGCCGGAGATCCCCACATCAATTTGGCCCAACGCGATCTTGTTGGCGATGTAGATGGTGGCTTCGAGGCCGGTGCCGCAGGCTTGTTGCAGGTCGCACGCGGGGGTGTCGGGCGCCAGGGTGGTGCTCAGCACTGCTTCCCGCGTGAGGTTGAAGTCGGCAGGGTCCTTAAGAACGGCGCCTGCGGCAACTTCACCCATGCGCATGCCACTCAGACCGAACCGAGCGATCAGTCCGTCGAGCGCTGCCGTGAGCATGTCGTGGTTAGACGCGTGGGCGTAGGGACCGCCACTCTTGGTGAACGGGATACGGTTCCCGCCGATCACCACTGCGTTGTGGGTCATAGTGCCTCCATCGTTGGAAGAGAACTCGGGGACTGGCTCGAGTACGTACGTGATACTCACGGTAGCAGATACTGAAAGTATCGGCTATATTCGGGATATGGCCATCGACGGCAGGAACTCACGCTGGGATGAGCACCGCACCACACGACGTGCGGAGCTGGTCTCTCACACGCTACGAGCAATCCGCGTGCACGGCCCCGGCGTGGGCATGGATGAGATCGCCGCCCGGGCGGGAACATCCAAGACGGTGCTCTACCGCCACTTTGGCGACCGCGCCGGGCTATACGACGCCGTCGTTGACTCAGTTCACCAGTACATTCGCGACGGGGTGCTCCAGGCACTCGAAGACAGCAGCCCTCAGGACATGGTCCATTTCACGACCACGCTGGCGAACGCCTACCTCTCGCTCGTGGAACGCGACCGCGACATCTATCTCTTTGTGATGAGCGGCGCCGGGGGCACCACCCCCAACACCGCCGCGGGCAGAGTCCCCGTCACTATCGCCTCTGCCGTGACCGATCTCCTCCACGAACGTGTCCCCGACATCACCGCCAGCAGGGCACAGACCTGGGGATACGGACTCGTGGGGTTCATCCAAGCCGCGGTGGACTCATGGATGGACAGCGACCCACGCCCGCCGCGGGAAGAAGTCGTCGGTCACATCTGCGCCATGTTCAGCCCTGCACTCGCAGGTGCCGTCGTGGTATCCGCGCCCCATTCACCGGAGCGATGACCGTCCGGCCCAGTTCCCCGACAACCGAAGGATCGACAATGACGTTGACACCTGAAGCCCCTCACGTTCCGGCAACGGAAAGCCTGACGACATTGGGCGCAGACCTGCGCACCCATCTGGACGGCCAGTACCACCCTCAACGGTCCGTGGGGCGCGCTACCTTCCCTACGGAGGGCATGCACCGCGCCCCCGAGATGGGCGTCGTCGAGGCGCGGGAGTGGACGCTGAATCGCTTGCTCGAGCTCGAACGGCACGGGTTCGGACACGCAGGAGTTCCGGATGGTGCCAACACCGTCCAGGACCCCCTCACCGCTGTCATGGCGTTCGAGATGTTGGCGCACGCGGACTTGTCCGTCACGATCAAGTCCGGCGTGCAGTTTGGGTTGTTTGGCGGAGCCGTCACGAACCTGGGAACCGCATGGCATCACGAGCAGTTCCTTCCCGCCATCACCAACCTGACACTGTTGGGCGGCTTCGCGATGACCGAACTGGGTCATGGCTCCGATGTGGCGAGCGTGGAGACCACGATTACCTACGTGCCGGAAACGGACGAGTATGAGATCCACTCGCCGACCCCCACGGCAACCAAGGCGTACATCGGCAACGCTGCGACGCATGGAACTATGGCGGCGGTGTTTGGGCAACTGATCGTAGATGGAACTGGTCACGGGGTCCACACCGTATTGGTCCCTCTCCGGGACGACAACGGCAGGGATCTCCCGGGAGTCACTACCGGCGACCACGGACACAAAGGTGGCCTGCTAGGCGTCGACAACGGGACGATTCGGTTCGATCACGTTCGAGTGCCCCGCGCGATGCTGCTCAACCGCTACGGCGGCGTCAACGCCGACGGCACCTATGAGTCGCCCATCGACAACCCCAACCGGCGCTTCTTCACGATGCTCGGCACGCTCGTACGAGGACGTGTATGCGTGGGCGGGGGCGCAGGTGTTGCCGCCCGGCGCGCCCTGTCGATCGCCACCCGGCATGCATTGAACCGCCGTCAGTTCCCGGCCGCCGGAAGAGACGGCGGAGTGCTGCTGCTTGACTACTTGACGCACCAACGCAGACTGCTGCCACGCATTGCGCAGTCCTACGCCTTGGGCTTCGCCCAAAACGAACTGATCCGAGACTTGGTCAAGGTTCAAGGCGAAGAGCCCAGTACCGAAGAAGACCAGCGCAACCTCGAAACCCGCGCTGCTGGCATGAAGGCAGTGACCACGTGGTTCGCGAACGACGCGGTCCAGGAGGCGAGAGAGGCGTGTGGCGGCGCAGGCTACATGAGCGAAAACCACATCGTGGAGATCCGGCGCGACATTGACATCTTCGCCACCTTCGAGGGCGACAACACTGTCTTGATGCAGCTCGTCACCAAGGCCCTGCTGACCGACTATCGCAAGGAATGGTCAGACCTGGACCGCACAGGCGTTGTTCAAGCGACCGCGCGTGTCGCGGGCGAACAGGTGGCAGAGGCAACCGCCGTCAATATTGCCCTGGACCGGTTGGCGTCCGCGGTACGCAGGCGTCCCGAAGAGACCACGCTGGTGGACCGACGTTGGCATGCCTTGATGTTTGAGGACCGGGCGCGGCATTCGCTCGAATCCCTTGCTCGGCGCATGAGGGCTGTGGGCAAGACCAAGGACGACCAGTTCGAGGCCTTCAATGCTCTGGGTGAGCATGTGCAGTTTGTGGCGCGAGCGCACATGGACCGCTTGGTGCTGCAGTCGTTCGTTGATGCGCTGGACGCGGTGGAGCCCGGAGAGACCCGCGAGGTGTTGGAACGGGTGTGCTCGCTGTACGCGTTGACGTCTATCTATGAGCAGCGTGCGTGGTTCATGGAGCATAACCGCATCAGTTCCGGCCGCTCCAAGGCCCTCGAGGGGCAGATTGATGCGCTGTGCCGTGAGTTGCGCCCACATGCGTTGTCGCTGGTGGAGGGGCTAGGAGTTCCCGCTTCATGGCTGGGCGCGCCCCTTGTGGCCCCGGAGAAGTAGTCAGGACCCTTCCAGTCGCGGCGTCACGACCGGGGCCTAGTGGCGCGGCGGTGGCCATTCGTGGAAGGAGAGGTAGCGGACCGCGTCCCTTGCGATGACGCGCGCTCCACGGTTAGCGCTGATGGTGGAGGCTTGTGGCCCGTACCCGGCAAGGAAGATCCCCGGAACGCTGGGCGTGTGTCCATCGATCACGCGGACACCGCGGGTAGCACTGATTCCCAGGGGCTCGAGAAGCGCAAGTTCGGCGTCGAATCCCATGGCCCACATCACGGCGTCGAGGGCTTGGAAGGTGCCGTCTTGCTGCACCGTACCGTCGGAGACCAGGGCGGTGAACATGGGTGTACGGGTGAGGTGCCCGCGCTCCTTGAGCCTGCGCAGTGGGGGAGTGAGCGGCATCCCGGTCGTGGACACGATGCTGGGGAGTGGGCGCCCTGCTTGAGCGGCCTGGTCCTGAAGTGCAACTGCTTTGCGCCCGAGCTCTTCCCGCAAGAAAGTGTCCCGGTCGAGGAACGCCACTGGGTGACGTGTGTACCAGTGAAGGGATTTGGCGACGTCTGCGAGTTCACGAAGAAACCCCAGGGCCGAAGCGCCAGCTCCTACTACTGCGACGTTGAGGCCTCGGAAGTAGTCGGGGCCGGGATATTCGGGGGTCGTGAACTGGGCGCCTGCGAAAGTCGAGTCCCTCCACTGCGCTGGCTGCCGGGGAGCGCCCCAGGTTCCTACCGCGGCAATCACCACGGTGGCATTGATGCGGTGGCGCTCACCGTGGGCGGTGTAGGTGGCTACATAGCTATCGCCGTCCGTGCGGACCTCCTCGACGTTGACGGGCCGATGCACGTCCAGGCCAAAGTGCGCCTCGTACGTGGCGTAGCGCTCACGCACCACGTCGCTTGCCGGGGGCTGGGTGGGTGCGCCGCTGAACGTCACTCCAGCATCGGCCATTCCTGGGAGGTCAGCGAGGGCGTGCGCGTCGCCGAAGCGCAGCGTGGGCCAGCGGTACTGCCAAGCCCCGCCTGCGGTGGGGCCGCGGTCCACGACGAGGAAGTCACGTCCTGGCTGTAGGCCCTGCTTCACGAGGTGATAGCCCACGGATAGGCCCGCTTGCCCCGCGCCGACCACGAGGATGGGGATCGACGACGGGAGCGTGAGCGAAGAGTCCTGCATGGACACATTCGTACGCGCACTCAAGTCGCTATGGCAATCTCCGCGCGTGCGGACGGACCGCAAACGTTCCGGTGACGGGTGCTGCGAGCGGGGAGGGGCGGAGATAGACGCAGAGGTGGAACAGCCCCACAAGCGCCAGGCCGCACCCGGCGATGATCGCGAGGGTGCCTGCGATCGCCGCGGTTCCCCTTGCCGGATCAAGGAAGGGGTAGGGGACCCATCCGTCTCGTGATGCTCGCATGATGAGGTAGGACGCCCACAATGCGGGGACGACCAGGACGGTCCACCAGGTGCGGACGGGCAGGCGGCGGCGTTGACCAAACATGATCCAGTCGGCCAGCAAGATGACGGCTGCACCGCCGTGAAGGATGGCGTTGGCCCACGGCACCTTGGGTGTGGTGTGGGCGGCGAGCAGCAGCCAGTACACCACGCCAGCGATGGTGAGGTAGGTGAGCGCATTGACGCGGAGCAGGTCGATCCACCACCGGTGGGGATGAGGGTGAAGTGCAGCGGCGAGCAGTGCGATGACGCCCGCGAGCGCGGCTAGCGGCGTGAAGTAGCCGGGGAGTTGGTCCCAGGAGAAGGTTCCGAAGGTGAGGTCTGCCCAGGCCTGGACTGCGAGGCCGGCCGTGATGGTCAAGGCGCTCACGAGTCGGGTGGTCCGAATCCAAGCTTCGTTGCTCATGCCCTCAGAGTTTACGCCCGCTTTACCGATGCAATGCACATTCAAGGGCGCGGGCGTGTTGGTGCTTTATGTACCTTTTGCGCTCCTGTGTTCGGTCACAACGTGTTTTCGCGGCACAATGGTCAGGCACACCGCGCATCAAACGAAGCCTCGGATTCGCCACGCATGTGGGCGAACATTGCGTGGGGAGGACCCCAAGTTTCCGGCGGGGCCAGGATGGCCCTGCACCCGAGGAGGACACATGACCGACGTCACCATCCGCACTACGACGGCAGGCTCACTGCCACGTTCACCCGAGCTGGTGGACGCGACCGCAGCGCTCTCCATCGCCGAGGACGGCTTCACCTTGGAGCGCACCGAGGAATACAACGCGCTTTCCCGCGCCGCGGTCTCGTCCTTGGTCAAGCGACAGGTGGACCTAGGCATCACCGATGTGGGCGACGGCGAGTATGGCAAGGCCATGACCGCATCACACGACTTTGGCGCATGGTGGTCGTACTCGTTCCAACGCACCGCAGGCCTGGCGCTCCCTAGCCCTGACGCCCCCATGCCCGAGCCCGTCCGATCGGAACCAGGCAAGGTGCGCCTCACCTCGATGAACGACCGACGCGACTGGGTGGCCTTCGCCGAGGCGTACGGCGACCCCACCTCGGGCGTACTCCTGGGAGAACCGCCGTTCTGGCCCATGACTGTGGGAGACCTGTCCTACCGAGGACAAGAGCACATCGCTGCCGACACCGCCAACCTGCGCGCTGCGCTGGACGAACACGGATTGAGCAACGGCTTCCTGACGTCCCTGGCACCCGGCTCTGCCGCACGCATCGGCAATGCCCACTACGGCTCCGAAGAAGAGCACATCTGGGCATGGGCCGATGTCATGCGTGAGGAGTACCGCGCGGTGGTCGACGCAGGCCTCACCGTCCAGTTGGACGACCCCTCGCTCGCAGAAAGCTGGGACCAGATCAACCCGGAGCCGAGCGTCGCCGACTACCGCGCCTTCCTGCGCACCCGCGTAGACGCCATCAACCACGCAATCGAAGGCCTGCCTCGTGAACAGGTTCGCCTCCACATCTGCTGGGGCTCCTGGCACGGCCCTCACACCACCGACCTTGAACTGCGCCACATCGTGGACCTCCTGATGGAAATCAACGCAGGCGAGTTCTCCTTCGAAGCGGCAAACGTGCGCCACGAACACGAATGGAAGGTGTGGCGCGACGTTGCGCTCCCCGATGGCGCCGTCCTGGTTCCTGGCGTTGTCAGCCACGCCACCAACGTGGTGGAGCACCCCGAGCTCGTCGCTGACCGCATCGAACGTTTCGCCAGCATCGTGGGCCCCGACCGCGTGATCGCGTCAACCGACTGCGGTCTTGGTGGGCGCGTGCACTCCCAGATCGCGTGGGCCAAGATCGCCTCGCTCGGTGAGGGCGCACGCCTCGCCGCCGCACGCATCGGCGGCTAAACCCCGAGTTCTGCTACACGGGCGCTCATCATGGACAATGGTGGGCGCCCGTGTGGCGTGAATCATCTGAACACGAACCTTTGAGGAGAGACGCGTGAGCGTTGTCGACCCGCCCATTGCTGAAAAGCACGCGTTGTGGGAGGACGCTCTAGCGCTACCCAGCGGAGCCTTCCTGATGTCGTTCGGGCTCTTCTTGCTCGAAAGCATCGAGGGTGTCTCCGGAGGTTTGGCCGGTGTGGCGATCCTGGGCAGCTACTGGACTGGGATCTCGTTCGGCATCATCTACTTCCTGGTCAACGCGCCGTTCTATTGGCTCGCTGCCAAACGCATGGGCTGGAAGTTCACCATCAAGACGCTCATCACCGTCACGCTGGTCTCAGTGTTCACCGCCGTCCACGGCCTGTACATGGAAGTGGATTCCGTGAACCCGCTGTACGGCGCGATTTTTGCGGGACTGTGCATTGGTGTGGGCATGATCATGATCTTCCGCCACGGGTCCTCTGCTGGTGGATTCGGCATCCTGGCCGCCTACTGCCAGGAACGCTACGGAATCCGTGCCGGATACGTGCAAGGAGCACTCGACCTGGTCGTTGTCCTCGCGTCGCTGACGCTTGTGTCGTTGCCTATCCTGTTGTGTTCCATCGTGGGTGCCGTGCTCCTCAACCTGGTCCTCGCCATCAACCACCGGCCTGGGCGCTACTTCGGCTAAAACTGACCGGCCCTCTTTTTTTGAGACGGGGAATAGGGGACCGTAGCCCAAGGTTGTCCCGGTTGCCCAGAAGCGCGCAAATCTGCTTGTAGCCGCGTTTCTCCAGTTGACAACTCTGTGCGCCAACGATGCCGATCAGCGCAGACACGCCCTTCACCATCGTTGAAACGAGACATCTGTGACCACGGTCTCTTCCGCAGTCCCCACGCACGCACGCCACACACGGCTCGCACTCCTGGCACTCGCCCTGGGTGGTTTTGGCATCGGCACCACCGAATTTGTTGCCATGGGGCTCTTGCCCGACCTGGCGCGCGACCTGCTGCCCGACCTGTGGGCAACCAACCAAGAAGAAGCGCTCGGACAAGCCGGCTGGGTCATTTCCGCATACGCGGCAGGCGTTGTGGTGGGCGCACCCACCATTGCCGCCTCCGTGGCCCGGTTCCCGCGCAAACTAGTGCTGCTGGTCCTCGCCGCAGCGTTCACCGTGGGCACCGTGGCATCGGCCCTAGCCCCCACGTTTGAATCCGTTGTCGCCGCCCGCTTCCTGGCTGGCCTGCCACACGGCGCATACTTTGGCATCGCAGCGCTCGTGGCGGCATCGCTCATGGGGCCAGGCAAACGCGGGCAAGCCGTGGCAATGGTGATGGCTGGGCTCACCGTCGCCAACGTGGTGGGCGTGCCCGCCGTCACGTTCCTGGGACAGCAAACCAACTGGCGCATCGCGTACCTGGTCGTGGCCGCACTGTTCGCCGCCGCGACGCTGAGCATCTGGGCTTTTGTACCCAAGCAAGCGGGGGATAGGACCGCCACGGTGCGGCGAGAACTCGATGCGTTCCGCAAACCCGCCGTCTGGTTCGCGCTGGCCACCGGAGCCATTGGGTTCGGTGGGTTCTTCGCGGTCTACTCATATGTCTCACCGCTCGCGACCGGCGTGACCGGCACCAGCGAAGGGTTTGTGCCGTTCGCCCTCATGACGCTGGGAGTGGGCATGACCGCAGGAAACTTCGTTGGCGGGAGGCTCGCGGACCGCAGCGCGCTCGACGCCATCTTCCAACTCTTTGGCGCCTTCGCGGTGTCCCTACTGATCCTCATTGTGGGAGCAGGGCAGCCCTGGAGCCTGCTGCTAGGACTCTTCCTGGTGGGAGCATCCGCCGCAGCCTTGTCGCCAGCGATCCAGACCCGGCTCATGGACGTTGCCGGAGACAGCCAAACCATGGCAGCCGCGCTGAACCACTCTGCGCTCAACATTGGTAACGCCCTAGGTGCAGTGCTGGGCGGCGCCGTCATCGCCGCCGGGTTTGGGTTCCTGGCACCCACCTGGGTGGGGCTGCTGCTGTGCGTGCCGGGAGCGCTCTTTGCGCTTGCCGGGGCGTGGACCACGCGCCGCGTGCGCCAGGACGATGCTGTGGAGGATGGCGCTGTTGTTGGTGCTGGTGGTGTTGAGGCCGACGGGGAGTTGGAAGTCGCCTGCGTTCCCGGGCGGCCCTAAAGAAAGTTGGGTTCGAGGTGCCCAAAGTGTCATTCGCACCACCCCAACCTGTGTAGACTGTTTCCCGGTCCAAACGAGCGGATGAAAGTCCACTCACCAGGGCCAACGGGCTGTGGCGCAGCTTGGTAGCGCACTTGACTGGGGGTCAAGGGGTCGCAGGTTCAAATCCTGTCAGCCCGACCACAAGATGTCCCCGGACATCGATGACAGAGGCTCTCCCTTCGGGAGGGCCTTTTGTCGTTTCTTGGGCCGGTAGACGCGGGGTTCGTCGAGTTCGTGTCCCGCGAGGATCTCACCCGAACCTGGTCGACGACGAGTGTGTGGCGAGCGGCTCAGCCAATCCCGAGCGAGGCTCGCGCGTCCTTCAGCAACAACGCGAGCATCATCGGGTCGTGGGGGAGTTCTAGGAACTCGGGGATGACGTTCCTGTAGAAGTCTTTGGCTGCGGTGTCCTTGCAGTGCACGGTGATCGCGCGGGCGCCCACATCGCTTGAGGCAGCGATTGAGCGACGGATCGCGTCGAGCAGTAGCGCTCGGCCAAGGCGTTTTCCCGTGTGACGTTCGTCAACGGCAAGGCGGGCCAGGACGATGACGGGCACGGGGTGGCGACCACCACCAGAAGTCATGCGTGTCGTGGCTTCGGAGGGTGCCACGGAACCCATGGCGATTGCGTAGTATGCGACGACGTCGTCGCTGTCCTTTGGCGTGACGACCGCAACTCGGGTGTGCCCGCCTTTATGGGATCCACGCGCATGCTTCTGCAGCCAGATGGTGAGTTCCTCGCTCGCGCAGCGAAAGGACGTGACATCGTGTGCGTTCGAGAGGTGGACTGGGCTGAGGTAGTCGCTCAACGGTTAGTCTCGCGTGTCAGCGATTGGAGAACGGCGACGGCTCGGTGGCGAGGGCCTGGAGCCCGGGCAAGGCGCGTGCCGGCTCATCGAGTTGAGCCAGGAACGAGTCGTAGTCCTCGTCGGTGAGGCGAAACGTCCAGCGCTCGGCGAGGACCTCGTCAGCGGCCCTCTTCGCGGCCTGGAGCACGAAGGTTGATAGGTCCTGCTCGGAAGCGCGTGCGGCCTCGCGCAGTCGGTCCTTTGCCTCAGCGGTGATTCGCATCTGCAGGTGCTCGTCACGAGTGGGTGTAGCCATGTTGTCCTCCAAAGACTCGAGTTCAACTGTAGAGACATTGTCATGACCACGTCAATACGTTGTTACTACGGCTGCGTGAACAACAGTCCAGTTAGTTAGGAGCGGAGCAACCCCGCAACAACCGTATCGAGTCCGAATCGAAACTGCCGGTCCGGGTCGGTGGCTGCTTGATAGAACGCACCAGCGGCCTGGCCAACCCGAGACGCGAGCGGAAACTCTCGCTCGCCCATGGCGTCTCCAAGCGCAGCCGCATTGGCTTGCCACCATCCCAGTTCGGTCTGGCCGGAGCGACGCTCCGATGCGACAGGTGGCCGGCTCGTCTGACGCATGACGCATCGGCCCAGCGGCTGCATTGGCCGATGCTATCTCGGCAAGCAGGCCCCTACCGCCGCGTCGAAACCGTCACCGTGAACTTGTTGTTGCGCGCCACCTGGCGGGTGGGTCCCACCAAGCGTTCAAGCATCGGCCGGTACTTCAACCCAGAGTTCCACACGCACAACAGCTCACCGCCGGGGCGCAGGACCCTGGCAACGTCGGCGAACATGCGCGGCGCGATCAGGTCAGTCACGGCAGCAGCCGAGTGGAACGGTGGGTTCAACGCGATGAACGACGCACTCGCGTCAGCCCGGGCGCCCAGCATGTCGTCACGCGCCACCGCCACACGGTCCTGCACACCGTTCGCGCGCATCGTCTCTTGCGCGGAAGCGACGGCAATGGCTGACTGATCACAGGAGTACACGTGCGCGCCGGAGTACCGCTGAGCCATCCAGGCACCCACCACTCCGGTGCCGCAGGCCAGATCGATCAGGGGATCGCTTAGCGTTCCTCCGGCCGGCGTATCGGGCAGGTTCTCCAGGAGCAGCCTGGTCCCAATGTCTAGCCGTGCGCCCGCGAAAGCACCTCCATACGCACGCACCTCAAGTCCTTCAACCTGTGCGGCAGCGGGAACGGGATCGCCGCCGTCCTGAGGGCCACGCGCCATGAGCACTCGGGACTTCTGACGGGCATGGCTCACATCCAGCTGCCCAAAATGCTCTCGTAGCACCGTGTTCATAGAGAGCGACATGTGTTTGAGCCGCCCGCCCGCGACCACCACCACACCAGGGTGAGCGTGTGCCGCGATGAGCCCGGCGATGTCACGCAAACTATCCAAGGAGCGGGGGAGCCGGAGTAGGACCACCCGTGCCCCGGACACCAGTTCAGCGCTGAGGGGGAGTGAACGATAGTGCCCGGTCAGGCCCACGCGAGCGGCGTTGGCATCGAGCGCCCGTTCGCCGGTGATGGCATCAATATGCGTGCGGATCTCGGTTCCGCCAGCCTGCGCCGCTCCCAAGGTGAGGGCGCCATAAGCGTCGTTGATGACCACAACCTCGCCAGGGCCGGCGCCTGCGCGGAGCTCCGCGGACTCGTCCAGAATCAACCTGTCAGCGGCGTCCGCCGCCACAAGCCCAGGCGCCTCAACATCGGGCCAGCGCCGCAGTTCTTCAAAGATCCCGTTCACCATGAAATCCTAGCCGCGCGCGGCCAGGGGAGTCCGCGCTGCCCGCCACTGGCCGGTCTGGAATGATGAGGCCATGCCTGAGCAAAGCGGCCACCAGGGCCGAGTTCGCCTCCCCTTGCCCGGCGCGCGAGTAGTGGTGCGCTACCTGATCCCTTCAGGCGAAGCGACTGATGCTCTGGGTGAGTTGCTCAGCCGTGACGAGCAGGAGGTCGTGGTGGACGGCGTGCGCGGAGTTGAGCGTATCGCCATCAGTCAGATTGTCGCCGCAAAAGAAGTTCCACCGCGCCCAGAACGACCCCAACGCCGGTCATGATGCCCTCCGGCGCGGACCCCGCGGCAGTGATCCCCTCGATGGTGGACCAGATGCGGCGAACGGACTCGAGCCCACACCTGAGCATCATTGGTGAGGGGAGTCTGCCGTCCGTCTTTGCTGTCACGGAGTTGGCCACGGCATCCATTGCGGCAGCGGGAGCGGCAGTCAGTAGCCTCGTTTCGCTCACCACTGGCTCAAGGCCGGCAGTGACGGTGGACCGCCGTCTCGCGTCTGCATGGTTCTCGTCTTCGCTACGTCCGGTGGGCTGGAGTGTTCCGCCAAGTTGGGATCCACTCGCCGGGGACTACCAAGCTGCCGATGGCTGGATCCGACTCCACACGAACGCCCCCGAACACAAGCGAGCAGCATTGGCCGCCTTGGGCGTCGTGCCAGAAAGAGAGCGCGTCGCTCAGGCAGTAGCACGGTGGCAGGCTGCCGAACTGGAACAAGCTGTTATCGACGCTGGCGGCTGTGCTGCCACTATGCAGACGGCGCAGGAGTGGGGCTCGAGCGAGCAGGGCCGTGCCGTGGCGCAGGAGCTGCTGATTGCTTGGCAAGAGACAGGACGTGCGGCGAGGTCGTGGCAGCCTGATGCCACGCGCCCCTTGCAGGGTGTCCGTGTCCTGGATATGACTCGTGTCCTTGCCGGTCCGGTGGCGACCAGGCTTCTGGCCATGCTGGGGGCGAACGTGTTGCGCATCGACCCGCCGTGGTGGGATGAGCCGGGCCTTGTCCCCGAGGTGCTCTGGGGCAAACACACCGCCCGCCTTGATCTTCGAGAGCCCCACACCCGCCAGAAGGTGCTTGAACTCCTCACGAGTGCGGACGTCCTTGTTCACGGCTACAGGCCTGGCGCCCTCGATGGCCTTGGCCTTGGCCTTGGCGCAGAGGCTCGTCGTGACGCAGCACCTGGGCTGATCGAAGTATCGCTTGACGCCTACGGGTGGTCTGGTCCGTGGGCTGGGAGGCGTGGTTTCGACAGCCTGGTGCAGATGAGTACGGGGATCGCCGATGCTGGCATGCGGCTGGGGGACGCAGACCGGCCCACGCCGCTTCCGGTGCAGGCACTTGATCACGCCACGGGCTATCTCATGGCCGCTGCCGCCATCGAAGCCCTGACGGAAAGGCAACGTTCGGGCCGCGTACACAGCGCCCAACTCTCCCTTGCCCGCACCGCCCACCTGCTCACAAGCATCGGCCCACAGCCTTTTGGGGAGCCGATGCGCGACCTGGGTAAGCAGGACATCGCTGCGGAGGTGGAGCGCACCAGTTGGGGTCCGGCGCGCAGGCTCCGATCGCCGCTGACGATTGACGGCGTTGACATTCACGCGGATGTGCCCGCACGCGCACTGGGTAGCGACCCCGCCTCCTGGTAGGCACGGGCGGAGTCGCCACCGAGCGACGGTGGTCGGTACTGGCCTAGGCAGGCTTGACGGCGCGAATGATTGCGGAGTGCATCTGGTCAGCGACGGCGTGAGTGAACTGGACGGAGGCGTCCTCGAAGCCTGCTGACGCGAGCCCATCAAGGTACTCGGCCTCGGAAAGCGCACCGGCAATACAGCCCACGTGCGTGCCCCGCTCGGCACGGTCGGCCGCTGTCAAGTGGTCTTCCGCGACCACGTCGGAGATCCCGATGCGTCCGCCCGGCGCAAGAACACGGAACATTTCGTCAAGGACTTGTTGCTTGTTGTCGGACAGGTTGATGACGCAGTTGGAGATGACCACGTCCACCGCGGCGTCGGGGAGTGGGACGTCTTCAATGGTCCCCTTCAAGAACTGCACGTTGGTGGTGCCTGCTTCCGCAGCGTTGGCGCGGGCGAGTTCAAGCATCTCGTCGGTCATGTCCACGCCGTAGGCGAACCCGGTCTCGCCCACGCGCTTGGCGGACAGCAGCACGTCGATCCCGCCGCCGGATCCCAGGTCTAGCACGCGCTCGCCGGCACGGAGTTCAGCGACAGCGGTGGGGTTGCCGCACCCCAAGCTTGCGGCCACTGCCTGGACGGGCAAGGACTGCGCAGAGTCGGAGTCATACAGAGCCGCACCAAACCGGGTCGACGCTTCGTGGGCGCTGAGGCCGGTCGTTGCGGCGCCTGAACTGCAGCAGGACTCTTCGTCCGCGAGGAGGTTCTGATTCTTCACGCCCGCTTGGACCTCTTGCGCTGCACGTGCATAGCGTTCGCGAACCTGGTCTCGCAAGTCGTTGGACAGCGGTCCAGTGGAGGATGAGGGTGTCATGGCTGACCTTTCCTAGGTAAATGAGGACGCAATATTGATACTTGTCGATATATCGACATCTGTCAATATATGGCCGGCAAGCCCATACCCCTAGGGGTATACTGATGATATGGCTACCACCGAACTGACTCTGGACAACATCGAAGACACCATCCGCGACAACGACATCGTGGTGGTGGATTTCTGGGCCGAATGGTGCGGCCCTTGCCGCATGTTTGGACCCGTCTTTGAGGCTGCATCCCAGGACAACACGGACATCATCTTCGGCAAGGTCGACACGGAGGCCCAGCAGCAACTGGCGGGAAGCTTTGGCATCACATCGATTCCGACGCTCATGGCATTCCGCGAAGGGGTGTTGGTCTTCAACCAGCCCGGCGCTATGCCAGCACCACAGTTTTCCCAGCTCCTGGAAGCGATCAAGGGCCTCGACATGAAGGAAGTCCACGCCAAGGTCGCCCAGGCACAAGCAGAGCCGAGCGCTGGAAACTAACGACTCCTCAGCCATTGTGGCCGGCACCTAGACTTGGGGACCATGGCCTCCGAACCTCATGACCGCCTCATCCATGTCAGCGCCGTGGTGATTCGCAATGCTCAAGGACTGGTGTTGACGGTGCGTAAGCGTGGAACGCAACGGTTCATGCTCCCAGGCGGCAAGCCGGAGGCGGGGGAGAGCCCGCGCCAGACAGCGGTTCGAGAAGTTGCCGAGGAACTCGGTGTGGTTCTCGAAGAAAGAAACCTCACGGATGTGGGCGTGTTCACCGCCCCCGCAGCTAACGAGGACGGCTTCCGCGTCCACGCGCACGTGTACAGCCACGACACAGTTCTGGTTGACGCTCCGGCTGCAGAGATCGAAGAGTTGCGATGGCTCGACGTGTCCGGAACCAGCCTGCCGCAGGACCTGGCCCCGCTGCTCGAACATCACGTGATCCCCGCTCTAGCCACGCGCTAGAACCACACTCGACCTAGCGTGTGACTGGCGCTCAGTCCAGGAAGATATCCGGAAACATTGCGGAGTCCGGGGTACCCGGAACCGCCGCATACTGGCTGAAGTCAGTGACACCGCATGCCTCCAACACGTCCTCCACGATGACGCTGCGACCCGCATAGGTTCCCGGGCATGCCAGCACTTCGAAGGCCGCATCCGCGTAGATCTGGGGCGTCCGGCTCAGTCGCATGACTTTGTCTCCGCCCAACAGGTTGCTCACTGCTGCAGTGGCGATGGTGGTGCGGGGCCACAAGGTCGTGGCGCTCAATCCGCGGTCACCGAACTCGGCAGCAAGTCCCAAGGTCACCATCGTCATGCCGAACTTCGCGACCGTGTACGCCGTGTGTGCACCCAACCACTGGGGAGTGGGGTTCAGCGGAGGTGACAGCGACAGCACCCGCGGCTGACGCTGCTCAAGCAGGTGCGGCATGGCGGCCCGTGACAACATGAACGTGCCGCGCACATTGATGTCCTGCATCAGGTCATAGCGCTTGGGTGTCAGCGCCTGCGTAGGCGACAGGTCAATCGCACTGGCGTTGTTCACCACCACATCAATGCGTCCAAAGCGTTCCATCGCCTGCGCGACCGCACGCTCAATGTCCTCGTCTACCCGCACGTCTCCCACCACGCTGTGCGCGTGGCCGCCCGCCGCGACCACAGCATCGGCTGCCTCCTGCAAGGTCCCCGGCAACACAGGATGGGGCTTGTCTGTCTTGGCAAGCATGACGATGTTCGCCCCAGCCTGCGCCAAACGCACCGCAATAGCCAGACCGATGCCGCGCGTACCTCCGGACATCAGGACAGTAGTGCCGGGCTCAAGTGAGGGAGTTCGACGTTCACTCATGTGTCAGCCCTCCCTGCCGGCCGAGGCGCGGGTGGCACGTTCCGTGAAGGCTGCAATCCGAGCACGGGCGTCGGCGGTGTCGTATGCCTGTCCGATGCGCCTGGCCTCCTGGTCAAGACTCTCGCGGAACGAACGCTCGGGCGCGGCACGCACGAGGCGCTTGGCACCACCAAGTGCTGCCGTGGCGCTCGTCGCCCAGACTTGAGCAACTTCATGGGCGCGCATCACCGGATCCGGCACCACCTCCTGCACCAGCCCCCATTCCAGAGCCTTGGTGGCATCGGCTTGAACCCCGGCGACGAGCATCGCGAGCGCCCGCCGTTCACCCACGGCGCGCGTCAGCAAGGTACTCACACCCAAATCCGGGGTGAGGCCCACATCTGCGTATTTGCCGGCGACCATTACTGTTGACGCGGCCACCACATAGTCCGCGGCCAACATCAGCCCCACGCCGCCGCCTGCAACGGCGCCATGCACGGCAGCCACCACCGGAACTTCTGACTCCACGAGTGCCGCAATACCTTCGTGGATGACGTGCGCGCCACGCGTCACGTCAGTTCCCCTCACACCTGCGCCGGCCATTGCCACCACATCGCCGCCCGCACAGAACGCCGGACCTTCGCCGCGCAAGACAATCGCCTTCGTGGTCGCATCGCTGGTGAGTTCCACACATACGTCGCGATACGCGGCCCCCATCGCAAAGTCGAAGGCGTTGAGCCTGCCGGGGCGGTTGAAGATCACGTGAGCGATGCCAGACTCGTGGCGCTCGACTTGGATAGGTTCTGACATGGCACTCCTCATGAATCGCCGTTGATCCTTTGCGTCCCAGTTCAGGCGCAGGGCCTGTGCAGTCATCCTCGCATCATGACGAGCCCGTTGGCTCGGTGTCTTCAGCTTCCGTAACGATGCGGTTCACCATGCCGCTGAAGATCAGTCCGTGAAATGGCAGCATCGCAAGCCAGTACAGCCGGCCCGACAGGCCCCGCGGGAAGAACACCGCCCGCTGCCAATACGTGGTTTCGCCGTCCTCAGGTCGCGTACCCATCTCAAGCCACGCTTGTCCCGGTACACGCATTTCCGCCCGTAGTCGCAACAGATCAGGCGCATCCGCCACCTCAACCCGCCAGACGTCGACCGCATCGCCCACCTTGACCGACGCGTGCGTACGCCTGCCACGTTGCAGCCCAACCCCGCCTGCCACACGATCCATGACGCCTCGCGTGGCCCACAGGACCGATGCCGAGTACCACCCGGTCTTGCCGCCCACCTGGGCGATGACATTCCACACTGCAGTGGGCGCAGCAGTAGTGGTGCGGGAGCGAGAGTCCACAAAGACAGTGCGTCCCGTCCACTCTGGGTCGCTAGGCATCGGGTCACTGGGGACCCCCGGGACACTCGAATCGACCCAACTGGTCTCCACCTGGTCAACTTCGATACGCCCCAACGCCAAACGCACCGACTCCTCGTATCCGGTCAGCCCGTCCGCGGGCGGAGGGATCAAGCCGTCGATCCGGTGGTCCTTCATCACACATGAATGCAAAAGAGACTCCACCAAAGGGCGCGCAATCTGGCGGGGGACTGGAGTCACCAGTCCCACCCAATGCGACGCAAGCTTGGGAGTCAGCACCGGCAACGCGGTGATGCCGCGTTGGGGCAAGCCCGCGACCGACGCATAGCCGTTCATCATGTCCGAGTACCGCAACACATCAGGACCACCGATGTCGTACGTGTCATTCACCGGCACCGGGAGCCGCGCCGAAGCAAGCAAGTAGTAGATAACGTCCCGCACAGCAATCGGCTGAATCGAGTTGCGCACCCACTTGGGTGCAGGCATGTATGGCAACACCTCCGTGAGGTGCCGCACCATCTCGAAAGACGCGGATCCGGCACCGATCACCACCCCCGCTTGCAGCACCAGCGTGGGGCTCGCCGATGCTAGGAGAATGTCCGCCACCTCCTGGCGGGAAGCCAGGTGGTCGGACAACTCCACACCATCGGGGTGCAGGCCGCTCAAGTAGATCACCTGACGCACCCCAGCATCGGCAGCCTTCCTAGCGACGTTCAATGCGATCGCGCGGTCCTTGCGCCCATAGTCACGTCCACCAGTCATGGAATGCACCAGGTAGAACACCGTATCTACGCCTGCGGTGGCCTGGGCCATCGCCTCGGGATCGCTCGCATCGCCCTCGACAACCTCAAGGTCACCGGCCCAGGGCAACGCTTCCACCCGGCGCCGCGACCGCGACAGCACTCTCACCCGGTATCCGGCCGCAATCAGGCGTGGCACCAAACGACCGCCAATGTAGCCCGTCGCACCCAGGAGCAACACCAGCGGCGCATCGGCCCCTTCCTGGACCACAGCACGCAGGTCGTCCTCTGTGCCCAACGGCCCACTCAATCCGGCGGTCACATGTGGATCACGAGGGGAGTCCATCAGAACCTCCTAGGAGTCCGGCGGGAACGCTGCCTGATACGTCGTTGTGTCAGGTAACACCAGGTATCGGCCGCACTATTCCGGCGCCACCACTAAGGTGTCCACCAGCACCAACGAAGGCGCTCACCCAAAGGAACCCAGATGGAACCCACCCCGTCTCCACCACGCAACGTTGTGCTGTGCTTCGACGGCACCTCCGCGGAACCAGAAGTCAGTTACACCAACGTCGCGCGCCTGTTCAGCATGCTCGAGCACTCCGAGCGCCAGCTGACTTACTACGATCCGGGCGTCGGCACCTTGGGATCAAGCGCCGCCTTGACGCGGCTGGGGAGCCGGCTCACGCAGATCGCGGGAGTCCTTGGCGGCCACGGTATCCGCCAGAACATCGCCGAGGCCTACCTCTATCTGTCGCACCACTACCAGCCAGGCGACCGGATCTACCTGTTCGGACTCTCCCGCGGCGCATACACCGCACGCGCCCTCAGCGGCCTGCTTCACACACTTGGGCTACTACGGCCTGGCGCTGACAACCTGGTGCCCTACGCACTCAAGCTCTACACTCGCAACCCACCGCAGTCAGCGACCAATGAAGACAGCACTGCGTACTGGACCGCAGTGGAACGGTTCCGCACCATGTTCTCTCAACCACAGTTCCCACCGCCGCACAGCGACCAAGTCCACTTCATGGGCCTGTGGGACACCGTGAAGTCACTTGGACCCTTGAACGTCAAGGAACGCTTCACAGAGGTCCGCTGGCCGTACACCTCCACCATCACAAACGTCGCCCACGCACGCCACGCACTCGCACTTGACGAATGCCGGCGAGTGTTTGCACCGCTGAGGTTCTCGTCACGGCTTACTGCGCACGACGGAGACTTCCAAGAGATGTGGTTCCGCGGAGTCCACAGCGACATTGGCGGAGGGCGCAACGGCGAAGACGGGTACCGACTGCCCGACATACCCCTTGCCTGGATACTCCAAGAAGCCCACGCTCAAGGACTACACATCAACCAACCCGAGTGCGAAAGGCTCCTTGGCATAGGCCCCACCGACCCCATCCCGTCATTCTGGGCCGAGTGTGAGTTCACACCCAACCACTGGGCGTGGGCACTGATCGGCGGCGCCAAGAAAAGAAAAGAGCGAGTGGGTGACCTACGCCACCCACTCGCTCAATCCACGCCTCACATGCCGCAGAACGCTACGTCCATGTAGGCACGTGTGACGTCACAGCATTAGTTCCGCTTAGTGCGCGGCTTGCGGAAAGGCTTCGAGTCACCGTCACGGCGATCGAAACCACGGTCGCCGCGGTCGCCGCGGTCGCCCCGGTCATTGCGCGAGCCATATCCACGGTCGCCGCGATCGTCGCGTGATCCGTAACCACGGTCGTCTCGCTGACCCTTGCGGTAAGGCTTACCCGACGACGGCCCACGCTTGCCACGCCCACCAGGACCCTTGTCAAGCTGCAGTTCGATCAGCTGGCCACTAATACGCGTACGCGCCAGCTTGTCGAGAGAGTCCTTGGGCAGCTCTGCGGGCAGCTCCACCAGCGAGAAGTCTGCCTTGATCACAATGCGACCAAAGTCAGAACGCTGCAGACCGCCCTCGTTCGCCAACGCACCCACAATCTGACGGGGTTCCACCTTCTGACGGCGGCCCACCGAGATCCGGTAGGTCACGCGGCCACCAGCAGGAGCGCCGCGTTCTCCACGGTCACGGTCGCTGCCACGTTCCTTGCGCTCAGCGAAGCCCACAGTCGGCTTGTCGTCCTGCGGGTCAAGCAGCAGGGGAGTATCCCCCTGAGCCACCACCGCAAGGGCGGCCGCGACATCGGCTTCCGGCACATCGTGGTGCTCAACGTAATGGGCAATGATGTCGCGGAAGCGATCAATGCGGGCACGCTGTTCCAACGCGGCAGTGATCGAGTCGTCAAAACGAGTCAAACGCGTAGCGTTCACGTCATCGGCACTCGGAAGCGCCATCGGCGTGACCGGCTGCTTGGTGGTTTTCTCGATCGACTTCAAACGGCCACGCTCACGTGGCGTGACAAAGCTGATCGCGTCACCCGTACGACCAGCGCGGCCCGTGCGGCCCACGCGGTGAACGTAGGACTCGTTGTCAATAGGAAGGTCATAGTTGACGACGTGGCTGATGCGCTCGACATCCAGACCGCGAGCAGCAACATCAGTCGCAACCACGATGTCGAGCTTGCCGTCGCGCAACTGCGAGATCACACGCTCACGCTGCGCCTGCGCCACGTCACCGTTGATGGCTGCTGCCGCATAACCGCGCGCACGCAACTTCTCTGCAACAGTCTCCGTCTCGTTCTTCGTGCGCGTGAAGATGATCATCGCGGCGAAGTTCTCGACCTCAAGAATGCGAGTGAGCGCGTCCATCTTCTGCTGGTAGGCAACCACCAAGTAGCGCTGAGCAATGTTCGCGGACGTAGCCGTCTGACGCTTCACTGTCACTTCCTGCGGCGACCGCAGGTACTTCTGAGAAAGACGACGGATGGACGCGGGCATTGTCGCGGAGAACAGCGCGACCTGCTTGTCTTCAGGCGTCGAGGCAAGAATGGTCTCAACGTCTTCCGCAAAGCCCATCTTGAGCATCTCGTCGGCCTCATCCAGAACCAAGTGCGTCAGTTCGGACAAGTCCAAGGTGCCACGGTCAAGGTGGTCCATGATGCGGCCAGGCGTACCGACCACAATGTCGACGCCGCGACGCAGCGCAGACAACTGCACCCCATATCCCTGGCCACCGTAGACCGGCAGAATGTGGACGCCCTTGCGGTGGCCCGCATACTCCTCGAAAGCTTCACACACCTGCAAAGCGAGCTCACGGGTCGGAGCCAAGACCAATGCCTGGGGCTTCTTGCGGCCCGGGGTGATCTGGTCCAGTACCGGCAATGCGAACGCAGCGGTCTTACCGGTTCCGGTCTGCGCCAAACCGATCACATCATTGCCGCCCAGCAGCAGGGGAATGGTCTGCGCTTGGATAGCGGACGGGGTCTCATAGCCGATGGCCTTCACGGCCTTCAGAATCGTGTCTGACAACCCAAGGTCAGCAAACGTGATGGTCGGGTTCGCCTCGGTGCTGGCGTCAGCAGTTTCACTCACAGTGTTAACACTCTCATTGTCAGGACGTTCATGCCGCGCGGATCGCGGGATGACAGCCCAAGTTGTGCCTAGCCAGGCAGGCACACGCCAGCCGGAAGAGGCTTAGTCCTCGTTGTCGGATTCGGCTTCTTCCGGGGCACCAAGACCGGCTTCCTCGAAGAGGTTGGGCACAGTCGCGATCGTTTCCGGCTTCTGCGGAGCACTAAAGCTCCCGACAGAAGTGGCGACATACTCCAGATGCCACCATTCAGGCCGTGAACCACCGGGACGCGCCCAGGTGGGATGTACCCAACCATACTCTGCTCCGTTGAGTGCCAGCCACGTCGCGGACGCCAAGTCCATGTCGACGGCCATGCCCCAGCCGTGGTTGGAGGTGCCGGGAACGGCTGCCGTGCCCGGCTTGCGGGCGTAGGTGGTGACCTGCGACGCGTACGTGCGGTAGCTATCGGTCATGGAGAAATGCTGGCCGGTCTCTTCGTAATACGCCTTGTCGGCGCGTTCGAGAGCTGCAGCAGCATCGCACTGCAGATAGTGGCCGGAAGCGAAGTCCAGCTCGCACAGGCTGTCAGAGGACACCGCACCATTGGAGCCACTGACGCCAGACGGGCGACCGGTCCAGCCATTGGAGTTCGCAGCGACCGCGGCCTCGTTAGCGCTAGACCACGCGGCGAGCGCTTCGTTGTACTCGGCTTTGTAAGCATCCGTAGCGGCTTCGTTCTCCGCTTCGATCTTCTCGTTCTGAGCATCGACCCACGCAGTGTGGGAGTCACGGACCGCGACCACGGCAGCTTCGAAGGCAGCCTCAGCCTCCGCGACAGCGGCCGCTTGCGCATCGACGGATTCTGCGTCGGTGGTGTCGTAGGCAGTGGCGAGCACGGCTTGCAGGCGCTGGTGAGCGGACGTGGCTTCGTCGAGCGTATCCGCGTTGTCGACGGTCTCTTCCAACTGCGGGAGGAGTTCGTCGACGATGTCATTGATTGTCGCCAAGCCGTCTTGTGCTACTTCAAGCGCATCGAGCTGAGATTCGTGCTTTGCCTGGACCGTGGCGGTAGCCAGGTGCTCCGTGCGTTCGGCGATCTGTTGAGCTTGAAGGTCGAGTTCCGCCGCGGCAGCTTCGAGGCGCTCTTTTGCGTCGCGTGCCTCGTCTGCGTCGTCGAGAGCCCCCTCGATAGCTTTCTCCAAGGTTTCCGTGTCGATGACGGTCTCAGTCTGGACCGAGTTCGCTGTGGCATTCTCAACGTCGTTACTCAGCAGGACCGAGTCGTGCGTCGTCGTCACTTCCGGTTCTGCCGATGCTTCGGGCTCGGGTGATTCTTCCGTGTCTTCCACGACCACCAGCGGGGTCGAAGTAGAGATGCCGATGGACGCCGATGCGTCGGCGGTCACCGCGTCGAGCTCGCCTGCGGCTGCTGCGACCGGTTCGGCGTCGGAGAAGTCTTGCGCGTCGGCCGTCGCTGCGTCGGCTTCAGCAAGGCTCTCTTCGAGAATGCGTTGGCGTTCCTCGAGCTCGACAGCGGCAGCACGTGCTTGCCCTACCGCAACGTGGCGGTCCACAGCGAACGCGCCGTGCGCACCGAGGAACCCGGTGGAGAAACTGGCCAACGCAAAGATAGCGAGGAAGCGGGGATGAAAGTAGCGGGAAGAAAACTTCATAAGTGTGCGGGGAGGGGGTTGGGGGGTGAGGAGGCACGCGGCAACGCCCCTTCAGCGGCGTGTGCATGCGATGGGCGACCGTGTCGCCTGTCGTGAGCGCGCATCTTCGCCGCGCTTGGGTAGCATCTGGGTCACGATTCTATAACGAAGGTCGCAGGTCGCCAGAAGGACCCCTGCCTAAAGGCCTAAGATGCCGCACCCCGACCGACATCACCCCTGGTTCGCGCCGATCGCACGATCCGGTATGACATCTGTCACACCATGTTCCCCGGGCACGTCGGTGACACCAGTGCTAGCGTCAAAAGCGCACGTCGATCAGACACTCAACACGCAGGATGCCGGGGGATTTACATGTCCACAGCCACTAGCACCTCCCGCACCTCCCGAGGTGCAACAGCCGCACTAGTCGCCTTGACCGCAGCCTCGTGCCTGCAAGTCGTAGACCCCACTGCGAACTCGATCGCGGTGATTGATGCTGCGGTCGACTTGGACATGGGGGGTGCGGAGCGAGCGTTCGCATCATCTGTGGGGACGCTGGCACTTGCAGCCTTCATCTTGACGGCAGGCTCACTTGGCGATCGCCTTGGACGCCGCAAAGTCATGCTTGCGGGTTTGGTGGTTGCCGCTGTGGGCGGGGTGTTGACAGCCGTTGCACCCGTGACACCCATCTTCATGTTGGGACGTGCGATCACGGGCATGGGCATTGCCGCGGCCTTCGGGTTGTCTTTTGCTCTTCTCAGGTCAGTGCTGCCCGACAACCTTCCTAAAGCCGTAGCATTCTGGCTCGCTGGACAGACGGCCGCAGCACTTGTGCTTGGCGTCCTGGCCGGATACCTGGCAGGTATTTCCTGGCGAGCCGGCTACCTCCTGCTGCCGATCGTTGCGGTGATCGCATTCCTCATGTGCATGCGAGGCCTACCGGAAGCGAAGGCTGACGAGACCGGCCCATTCGACTTCGTGGGGTTGATCGCTATCGCAGTCGCGATGGTCGGCATCATCTACGGACTCTCCAACGCAGCCAGCTATGGCTGGGGTGCGGGTCAAGTATTGATTCCCCTCGGTGTTGGCCTGCTCAGCATGGCTGGTTTCATCTGGTGGGAAGCACGCATTCAGTTCCCGGCTTTCCCTGTTCGACTCTTCCGTGACCCTGAGTTGGCGGGCTCCGTGGCAACTGGATTCTCTTTCAACATGTGGCAAGCCGTGGTCACCATCATGTTGTCGATGCTGTGGCAGTACGTGACGCTGTGGGGCGGCCTCCAGGTTTCTCTCGCACTCATGCCTCTGAGTCTCGCCATGGTCGTGGGGGCGACAGTTGCGGGCCGCTTGCTAGCCAAGGGTGTACCCGCTTCAAGAAACCTCATGGTGGGCCACCTGCTGCTCATCGTGACACTTCTGGTGTTCGCCTTGACGAATGAGAATTCGCCTTACGTCTTCTTCCTCGTCCTCATGCTTGTCGGAGGCTTTGCCCGCATGCTCAATGAGGCCACGATGGGGCAGTTCTTTGTCGCGAAGCCACCTGCAGCGCTGACCGGTGCGATGGCATCGTCAAAGACTGCGATCGGACAACTCAGCTTTGCGCTCGGAACAGCACTGTCAACCACGTTCCTCTTCAGTCAGTACGGCCGCGGCATCGCGGAAGCGTTCGCCGCAGCAAACGTCCAGCCCGAGCAGCAGGGCACTTATACCGGCATGATCACCACGTACATCTCCGGTGGTGACATGTCCCAGTACGACGCATCGACTGTCTCCACCGTGGTGGGCGAAGCAAGCGGCGCCTTCATGAATGCCTTCGACGGCACAATGCTCATCTTTGCCGGAATCCTGGTCCTTCTGTGGATGATCTCGACTTTCTTCTTCGCCAAGGCGTCGCGAATGCGCAAGGCCGGAACCATGGTCGACGGACCTTTGACCTCATCCGGTGTTCCCGTTGCGCTTGCAGCGCCAGAGAGCGCAAGCGCGGAGGGTGACGCCGAATCACCCGGCACCACTCCCACCCCCGACCGCTAAGCCGCAGTCCCACTCACATCAGCCACGAACAAAGGACAGACCATGTCAACACCCGACCTGATCTTGGTAGGCGGCACTGTGCTGACCGTCGACGAGAATGACTCGACCGCCGAGGCTGTAGCGGTCACTGATGGCAGGATCACCGCCGTTGGCACGACGTCCGATGTTCGGGCCCTGGCATCGGACAAGACCGAAGTGATCGAGCTCGATGGCTCGACAGTGGTGCCAGGTTTCATTGACGCGCACAGCCACGTCTCTATGGGGGCTCCATACATCCGTCACGCCGCGCTCCATACGCCGCCGGTGGGGGACACGCGGACAGTCGATCACATCATCGCCAAGCTGCACGCCAACCTTGCGAAGAACCAGACTCCGCCTGGGGAGTACCTCGTCGGTTGGGCCTACTACCCGGATGAGATGGACGACGGCGGTGAACTCACCGCGGCGCTTCTGGACGCGGAGTTCCCTGACCATAAGGTGGTGGTGGCCCACATCTCAGGGCACGGCGGCGTCGCCAACACCGCAGCACTTGAGCAGGCGGGATACACCGATGGATGTCCCAACCCCGAGGGCGGATCCATTGTGCGTTACCCCGGCACATCGAAGCCTAACGGTGTGCTGTGGGAGACAGCCTGGATGCCGCTCGTCTTGGACTTCTTGACCACCGACGATGACGCCCTCCTGTCGATGCTGCAGGAGTATGCCCGATGGGGAATCACGACGGTGCAGGATGGAGCTGCCAGCGTTGAGCAGATCGAGGCCGTCCGTGCGCTCGCCGAACGCATGCAACTACCTGTCGACGTACGTTCGTTGGTGCTGTTCACCGAACTCGAAGATGCTCTTGCCAAGGGCCTCGTGAACACGTCGGTGAATGGACACACCGTCCAGGGCGTGAAACTCATCCTCGACGGCTCACCTCAGGGGAAGACTGCGAACGTCACGGAGGAGTACCTCGAGGGGGGTCCCGGCGGTGAGACTCATTGGCACGGCATCGCGTTCGTCAACCAGGAAGACACCTCCCGGGTTGTGGCCGCTGCCTACAGCCATGGCCTTCAGGTGTTCGCGCATTGCAATGGTGACGCCGCTATCGACCAACTTCTCACGGCACACCGAGCCGCGGTCGCGCAGGGGATCACCCCCACGCCGCGAACCATCCCCATCCACTCGCAGGTCATGCGCTTGGATCAGCTCGACGACTACGTTGCTGAAGGCTTCGAGCCTTCGATGTTCACGATTCACACCTGGCTGTTTGGCGACACGCACATTCGCAACTTCGGTGAGGCTCGTGCATTCGGTATCTCGCCCATGCGGGCGGCTATCGACAAAGGCTTGAAGCCCACCAACCACTCCGATTACCCCATCACGCCGTTGAACCCTCTGCAGTTGCTGTGGACGTCCGTCGTGCGTCGGTCCACAGGCGGCGTAGTCCTGGGTCAAGAGCAGTCCATCACGGCCGCAGAAGGACTGCGTGCGCTGACCTGGAACGCCGCGTACGAGCACCGGTGCGAGGACGACTTGGGCTCAATTGAGGTGGGCAAGGTCGCTGACCTGGTGGTGCTTGAGTCTAATCCGCTGGAAGTAGAGCCGGACGCGATTCGAAACGTCTCGATTTTGCGCACCGTGAAGCGTGGCCGCACGGTTTACTTGAGCGAGTAGGAGCCTTGGCGGAAAGGTAAGCGCCTGTGGGATGGTGGCTCTTATGGAGCCCCGCCGTGATCCGCACTCGCACCTCCCACCCGCGCTCAGTCACCACCGGAACCCGGGGGATGCGTGGGTGTACAACGCGGACGGCGAACGCTTCTGGGGCCGGTTTGGGGCTGCAGGTCTGTTGGCGGTGCATCCACGCAAGGGCGTGCTCCTTCAACACCGTGCGCAGTGGAGCCACCACGGCGGCACCTGGGGCATCCCGGGCGGCGCGCTTCACGAAGATGAAGCACCGCTAGCCGGGGCGCTCCGCGAAGCACAGGAAGAAGCGGGCATTGCTCCTCGTGACGTTCGCCCGCGTACGAGTTCACAGCTCGACAAAGAAGTATGGACCTACACAACCGTGATCGCTGACGCCAGCGACACCCTTGAGCCACGAATGATGGATGCCGAAAGCATCCAGTTGAGGTGGACACCTGTTGATGAGGTTGGCTTGATGCCCCTGCATCCCGCTTTTGCTCGGAGTTGGCCGGGGCTCGTGGAAGCAGTGCGGACGCGCCCCCGAATCATCGTGGACCTCGCCAACGTCATGGGGTCGGTTCCAGACGGGTGGTGGCGTGACCGTGCGGCGGCCGCGTCGCGGTGGATTGCCCAAATCACCGATGCCGTCCCTCACGGAGTAGCGGCCGAGGACCTGACGCTCACGGGCCACCGCTGGTTCCCACAATGGACCGCCGTGGTGGAGGGGAAGGCCAGGCAGACGGCTGGGACTGACCAGGTCGAGGTCGTCGCAGCGCCTTCTTCGGGGGACGATGCTGTGGTCCAGCAGGCGGCTGAGTCCACGGCGCGTGGCGAGCGATGCTGGGTGGTGACGAGCGATCGAGAACTCCAGGGGCGGGCGCGCGATGCTGGAGCAAGCGCGCTGTCTGCCGGCTGGCTCCTGAAGGTGCTTGGCACGCCCTCGTCACCACCGCTCCACGGCTAGTGGAGCAGGTCGCGCAAGAATGCTGCGACATCGTCCATCTCTTGCTCGCTCACGCTGTGGCCAAGCCCACGGTACGACCGTTCCTGGAGTGCACTATGGGTGGCAAGCCACCTTTGGGTGCGTTCAACAGCCGCAGGCCAAATGACGGGATCCGCATCTCCGCGGCCCCAGAACACTGGCGTCTGACGATCTGCAAGGGAAGGATCGTCGGACTCGCCCTCGGCGGTGATGAAGCCGGCCAGCACCACAGCCCCAGGAACCCGCTCCGGACGCGTGCGGAGAAGCTCGGTGGCCATGAGTCCGCCTTGTGAAAAGCCCACCGGGATGATGGGACCGTCACCCGCAACATCGTCGATCCATGCCCACAACGCCTTGGTGGCGTCGTCGACCGGGGCCTGAGCAGGCTCATCAGGCAAAGTCAACGGAAACCAGGCGGCTCCGCCTTGCCCCAACGGCAGGGGAGCGCGCGGCGATGCCCACCGGAGGTGACGCGGCAGCCAGGAGGAGAGCCCGGTGAGATCGTGCTCATGGGATCCGTAGCCGTGAAGAAGCAGCACCGTGGGAAGAGCGGAATCCGTGTTCTCGAACTGGGAAGAAAAAACGCCGACAGGAATGTCCATGGCGCCAGTATGCCTGCCATGTTTGACTGGAACGGCGCGCCGGAGCGTCCGGTGAGCATCTCAGCCCCCGGGAGAAGCACCATGGCAATCACGAGTACCGCGTCGACTTCATGGCAGGGTGGCCTTGCCGATGGTTCAGGCCACACCTCGCTAGGATCTGGCGTCGTCAGTTTTGACGTCGATTGGAAAGCCCGTTCGGAGGGGTCAGACTCGACGACCACCCCAGAGGAGCTCCTTGCGGCTGCGCACGCGTCCTGCTACTCGATGGCGTTGTCTCACGAACTGGGACAGCACGGCACGCCGCCGGAGAGCGTCCACGTGACAGCCGCTGTGGAGTTCCAACCCGGCGAGGGTGTGCTGCGCTCAGTGCTGACCGTTGAAGCAACAGTCCCAGGACTGGATCAGGAACTGTTCGGACGATTCGCGGAAGATGCCAAGACCAACTGCCCTGTGTCGAAGGCCCTCGCGGGTATCGAGCTCGTACTCGCCAGTGCCACTTTGAGTTAGAGCGACCAGTGGGTGAACTCGCCACCCACCACCGTGGCAGCCACGGCCATGTCCATGAGCTCTTCCGGAGTGCAGGCGAGTGGGTTGTCCTCGAGCGCGATGAGGTCGGCGGGGTCGCCCGGCTGGAGGGATCTCCCGTCGACGCTCGCAGCGAGCGCCTCCGCACGGGTCAACGCTTCTGTCTGATTCCATGGTTCGCGGTCGTCAGCGCTGCGGTGGACTGCAGCGGCAATCGCGCGCCAGGGGTCGAGCGGAGCCACCGGAGCATCGGAACCCAGCACAATCTGCGCACCTGCCGCACGCAATGAGGCGAACGGGAAGCACCGGTCGGCGCGGTCATGCCAATGCTTCGCAGTCGCGTCACGGTCATCCCAGAGGTGCGCAGGCTGGACCGATGCGGTGACACCGCTCTCACGGAAGCGGGCTAGGTCGGTGTGCGCTACAAGTTGGGCATGCTCAACTGAGCCCTGGGCGCCTGTGTCCCGAAACGCGTCCAGCGCGTGGGTCACGGCCGCGTCGCCGAGGGCGTGGACCGCTACTGAGAAGCCGGCGTCCGTCGCACGTGAAAGGTATTGAGCGGTGTCGTCAGCGGAGATCGTGAGGTCTCCATGGTGGGAAGTGCCGGGGTACGGCTCATGGCAGTACGCGGTGCGTGTGTTCAGCGAGCCATCGGTGATGAGTTTCAATGGCCCGATGCTGAGGAGCCCATTGGTGCCTTCGATGGTTGCGCCCGTTCTCAGGCCTGCCGCAATTCGTGCATCGAACTCCTGTGGGTAGAAACCCGAACGCACCCGAAACGCGTGCAATCCGTGGCTGATCCGGTGAGCCCACCCGTCGAGGTTTTGGGCCATCTCCAGATCGACGATGCCCACAATGCCCTTGGAAGCAGCATCGGCCGCCGCTGAGGAGAAGGCAACGTCTTCGTCGCCCGGTGCCTCCCGGTCAAGGCGCATTTGCAATGCGAAGGCTTCATGTTCGCGCACCAGGCCTGCTGTCGAGAGTTGGAAGCGGCGCTGTGCGGCAGAGTTCACCCAGCACGCATGCATGTCGCCGGACAGCAGTACGACCGGCCGTTCAGGTGCGACCGCGTCAAGAACCTCTGCATTCGCGTGGTCGTCCCACAACGAGTCGCGAAATCCGAATCCAATGAGAGGCTCGCTGTGGTTGTACTCAGCCACAAGCCGCGCCGCGACGATCTGGGCGGCTGCATGCGCACTCGTCGCCTGGGAGACATCAAGGCGGCGTCTCACGATCGCCCACTGGGTGAAGTGAACATGCTTGTCCCACAGGCCGGGCATCACCCACCGTCCATCAAGATCGAGACGTTCCAGACCGGAGGTGTCGCTGCCAGGTGCCTGCAACACCCCGTCACGAATGACGAGTGCGGTGGGGGCATCGGCGCCGACAACTCGCACATTGTCCAAGTACCACGAGGTCACTGAGGGGGCTCCGTCCTAGGCGCGTGCAAGGAAGACGTCAGGATATCCGCCTGCCGCTAGCATCGGGCCATGGCAGCATCATCGGGACCCGCAGGTCGGCCGCTCAGGCCCACTCAGGCCTTCTTTGCCGGCATGGCCGATGTGGTCAAAGCCGTCGCCCTATGGCGCACGCACGCCACGGTGATGGCGCGCGGCATGGTGCCCGCGGTGATCGTCGCATGCGCTATGACGGTTGTCGTGGTCGGGATGGCATTCGCAGCTCCGTCGATGGCACGGTGGCTTGCAGACCTCACGGGGGCAACGGGGTGGCTACTGACCGTCATTGCGGTGGCATTCGCGTTGGCGATTGTGGGGGCTACCTTTGTCGCGGCAGTGGTGACCTTCACCGCAGTCACCCTCATGGTGGGTCAACCGTTCTACGAGCGTCTCAGCAGAGACATCGACACCTTGCCTCCCACGGTCGGAGCCGGTGAGGAGCCGCTTCTGACGGCTACGTTGCGCGGCATTGGCGAGGCGCTCAGACTGTTGCTCCTCACGGTACCTGTGGGGCTCGCGGGCCTCATCGTCAGCATGATTCCGGTGGTGGGCTCTGCTGCCGCATTCGTGGCATCAGCGCTGGTGGGAGGGTGGATGTTGGCGTTGGAGTTGACCACTTACCCGTGGGCAAGGCGGGGAGCAGTGACGCTGCGCGCAAGGCGGGCTGCACTGCGGCCCATGCGTCCCCGCGCTTGGGGGTACGGCACCGGTGCATTCTTGGTGATGCTGATTCCGTTCGCCGGGATCGTCATGTTCCCGACTATGGTGGCGGGCGCTACGAGACTGGTGGCGGCTGGTCCGTCCACGGATACGAGGCCCGTCGTAACGCGTTGAGGACGGCTTGCACACCGGGTTCCTGACGCGATGCCGCGCGCACCGCTGCAAACACCGTCCTCCGGTCCTCTGTCTGGCCCGGAATGACTCTCACCTGGCGGGGCGCACCCTGGAGCATGAGCGCCGGGATGAACGCCACCGCGTGCCCCGCCTCGATCAACGCGAGTTGAGCTTGAAGGTCTGCTGTCTCGAACCGGACGTCCGGCTCGAATCCGGCGACCCGGCACGCCTGCTCTGCGTAATGACGTGACGCAGTGCCGTGCGGCTCCATTACCCATGGGAGCTTGGCGCAGGCCGTCACGGTCGCTTCCTGACGCTCATTGCTGAGGCACAACGCGATTCTGTCCTGCACCAGCGTGTGGCGTACCAGGCCGGAATAGTGCGGTGCAGAGTGGTGGGGGTACTCCTCAGCTACCACCAGGTCATACTCGCGGGCCCACGTGTCTTGTAACGCTTGGGCAGGCTCTACTTGAGTGACCTCGACACGGAGGGCGGGGGCGTTCTCCGCAAGTTCATCGAGAACTGTGGGCAGCAGCGCGAGCGCAGCCGACTGAAAGATGGCGATTCGCACGGTGCCGTGGGTATCGGACCGGGTGGCGTCCACTCGCGCGTGAGCCACCTCAATCGAGTCGAGCACTGCGGCGGCGGACTGGACAAGCGCCGTCCCTGCCGCAGTCAGCAAGAGGACCCTTCCCGCGCGGCGCGTCAGGGGCGTCCCGGCCTCCCGCTGCAGTGCTGCTAACTGCTGGGATACCGCCGATGGTGTGTAGCCCAGGGCATCGGCTGTCGCTGTGATGGTCCCGCGCGCAGAGAACTCCAGCAGCGTGCGCAAGTGGACGGGATCGAACATCTCCCCATCATGAAGCAAGACTTCATGAATTGCTATAAATAGTGTCGCTGGTGCTGGATTGAGACCCAGGCGCACACTTATGCCATGAGCACAGATGCTGCGCCGTCGCGCATTCCTCACACCGCCAACGGTGAGCTGTCGACTGGAGATTCCCGCCTCGTGCAGGCCGCCCTGGCACGCGCGGAACGGTGGACGCGGGACGCGCGCCACACCCCAGTGCCGGTGGCGTCTCGACTCATGAACCACCTCCTGGCTCAAGACGGAGGACTACGGTTCCTCACTGAACTTCTTGACGGCCTGTTCCGGCCGGAGGATCTGCGTATTGCGGCCGAGTCGCTAGTCCGCGCACAACAGTCCGTGCCCAGCGCCGCGACCCCACCATTGCGTTGGTCCGTCGCGGCAGGGGCCGTTGCAGCACGCGTGGCCCCCACCTTGACGGCACGCGGCGCGCGGTTCATTGTCCAGGCACTGATGGGGCATCTGGTGGTCGATGTACGTCCCCGTCAACTGAGCAAGGCCCTGCGGTCGATCCGTCGCGACGGCACCCGGGTCAATCTCAACCTGCTCGGTGAGGCTGTTCTGGGACGTCGTGAGGCAGCGAAGCGTGTCGAGACCACGCGGACTCTTATTCGCCATCCAGACGTCGACTACGTATCGATCAAGGTCTCTGCCGCTGTTGCGCCTCACTCCCGTTGGGCTTTTGCCGAGGCAGTCGACGACATCGTGGAGGCATTGGCGCCGTTGTATCGGGACGCCGTCGATCACGGTGGCGTCTTCGTCAACCTGGATATGGAGGAGTACCACGACCTCGATCTCACGGTCGCGGTGTTCACCCGACTCATGGATGACCCACAGTTCCGTGGGCTCAGTGCTGGGCTGGTGCTTCAGGCATACCTGCCTGACTCGCTGCAGGCGCTGACGGAGCTTCAGACTTACTCGCAACGTCGAAGCAGCGCTGGGGGAGCGCCACTCAAGGTGCGGATCGTGAAGGGCGCCAACCTTTCGATGGAACGTGTTCACGCAGAACTCCACGGGTGGCGGCAAGCGCCGTGGGATTCCAAGGCGCAATCCGATGCTCACTACAAGCGGCTGATCAATCAAGCGTTGAGTGCCGACACCGCCAGCTCGCTACGTGTGGGGGTTGCTGGACACAACCTGTTCGACATTGCGTGGGCGTTCGAACTTGCACTGTCGCGAGGCCTGACAGACAGCATGGATGTCGAGATGTTGTTGGGGATGGCGCCGGGTGCCGTGGCTGCCGTGAGCGAGGATGCGGGGCCCGTCCGCTTGTACACACCGGCGGTGAACCCGCACGACTTCGACGTGGCCTTGGCATACCTGGCGAGGCGCCTTGAAGAGGTCGCCAGCCCAGGGAATTACCTGGCAGATGCCGCGCGGGCAGGTTCGCACAGGGAGGCCTTGGATGCACAACGGGAGGCATTCCTCGAGTCGGTCGCGGTGATGACGGATCCGCCCAGTCGCACGCGCGGCAGGGAGGTGACGTCCGTGGAGCCGTGGGACCTCGGCAATACCTTTGCGAACGCAGCGGACACAGACCCGTCGGTCTGGGAGCAACGCGAGGCGATGCGGAGCGTGCTCGACCGCGCACGGACATCAATGGCCGGGGTCGATACCCTCGCGGCGGCGCATGTCGCTGAGAGCTCGGCATTGGACCAGGTGGTGGGGCGTGTACAGACGGCGGGCAAGGTGTGGTCCCAGTCGTCGCCTCAAACCAGGGCGGAAGTGTTGAGCCGTATGGCCGATGCCCTGGAACGCAACCGAGCCAGGCTTGTAGAAGTTATGGTCAGTGAAGCAGGAAAGACCCCTGACCAAGCCGATCCCGAGGTGTCGGAAGCGGTTGACTTTGCGCGGTACTACGCGGCTAGCGCGTTGTCACTCAGCGATGGTGTGGGTGCAATTGCACAGTCGCACGCCGTGACGTTGGTGACCCCGCCTTGGAACTTTCCTGTGGCGATTCCCGCCGGGTCCACCATGGCGGCAGTCGCGGCCGGTAGCGCAGTATTGCTCAAGCCGGCGCCTGAGGCCGGACGTTGTGGCGCCGTGCTGTGGGAGGTTCTTCAGGAGGCGAATCCACCTCAGTCAGTCATCCAACTACTATCGCTTGACACCGATGTGCTCGGATCAGACCTCATCGGCGACGAGCGCATCGAGCAGGTCATCCTGACCGGCGCCTACGAGACCGCGCAGCATTTCCTCAACCATCGACCCACGCTCGATGTACGCGCAGAGACCTCCGGAAAGAACGCTCTCGTCATCACGCCTCATGCGGATCTCGACGTCGCAGTCGCGGACCTCGTCGCCTCCGCGTTCGGGCATGCGGGGCAGAAGTGTTCCGCAGCTTCGCTCGCCGTGCTTGTAGGTTCCGTTGGCAGGTCAGACCGCTTCCGCAATCAACTGATCGATGCAGTCACGTCCTTGAAGGTGGGGGAGGCCTGGGATCCCACCACGGATATGGGGCCAGTCATTGTCCCGCCGCAGGGGAAGCTCGCACGTGCGTTGACATCGCTTGAAGACGGCGAGAGCTGGTGGGTCGAGCCTCAGAGGGTGACCGACACACTGTGGACGCCTGGTGTGCGGGCAGGCGTGCAGCCAGGATCGTTCTTCCATCTCACCGAATGCTTCGGACCGATTCTGGGACTTATCTGTGTTGAGACTTTCGACGAAGCACTACAAGTGGTCAACGCGGTCGACTACGGACTTACCGCAGGCCTGCACTCGCTGGACCCCAAAGAGATGGCGCTGTGGGTGGATACCGTCCAGGCCGGCAACGTTTACGTCAACCGCACCACGACAGGTGCAATTGTGCAGCGCCAGCCATTCGGGGGCTGGAAGCGATCCGTCGTGGGACCCACGGTCAAGGCAGGCGGTCCTCACTACGTGGGCTCGCTCGCACGGTGGGCAGCAGACCACGACGCTACCAGCGTGTCCGCGGAGGTAACTCCGGTCGCGACGTTGCTCGAGCCGGCAATCGAGCAAGCCGGCTCCATCGTGACGGACGCTGACCGAGATCGTCTTCTGCGCTCATTCGCTGCGGACCAGCGCGCATGGCAGGAACAGTTTGGTCGCGGGCACGACCCCAGCGGACTTCGCTCAGAGGTCAACGTGTACAGGTACCGGGCTCTGCCCGCCACGATCAGGTGGGACGGGGCATCGCATACCGATGTGCTCCGCACCATTGGAGCCTCGATTCGCGCTACAGGGCAGGCAACACTGTCCATCCCGCCCACAGTGTCCAGCGCAGCGCTCGAGGCACTATCCGCCGCAGTCGACATCCACAGGGAGCCTGCCGAGGCGGCTGTACGCCGGGCACGAACGGTAGGTCGAGTTCGAGTCGTCGGCACAGTGGAGCCGGAACTCCGCGGCCACGCCGACCTTGCGGTGTACTCGTCAGCTGCCACCATCAACGCGGAGCGCGAACTGCTCCCGTTCCTGCGTGAGCAGTCGGTTTCGGTGTGCGCTCATCGGTACGGCACTCCGTTTGCGCCAGCGCTAGCTCTCAAAGCAGCACTGATACAAGGTGCGGTCGACTCGCAGAACTAGCACCCGAGTTCACTCTTTCCGTCACCGGCGCCCGCTAGTGTGTGGCTCAGTTCATCGGGACACACCTGGAGAGGCACACATATGAGCCAGTGGCGGGAACGACGACTTGACGTCGTGGGATCGATCGTTGGCGTGCTGTTCGTGACGGCATCGCTGACACCATCATTGCTCCCTCGCCCCGCGTGGGGTCAGGGGCTCGTCGCAGGACTTGCCTTTGCCTTGGGCTACGGGCTTGGGGTGCTCACGTGGCGCCTGATCCGCCTTCTGTCATACGGCCGATTGAAGTGGGACGCCTCGGCCCCTGCGTGGCTTGTGACGGTGGGAACGGGCGCGCTGTTTGTCGCGCTGTCACCTCTCGCGGTGCGTTGGCAGAACGACATCCGCGAAGCTGTGGGGATCGCTCCGATGGATGGCTTGCATTGGCTGGGCATCGTGCTCGGTGGTTCTCTGGGTGTGTGGCTGGGCTTCGCCATCGGCAGGGGAGTACGGCGTCTTCACAACTTCCTGCGCAAGGGTGTCGTCGCCTTGCTGACCAAGGTGTCACGGCGAGACCACGGTCCACGACCCGTGGCGGTCTCGCTCACGGCGGGCGCCACCAGCGTGGTCGGTGTTCTCCTCGTTCTGGGGGTCGGCACCACCATCCTGTCGCTGTTGCTCACATCGTTGTATGGCGCACGAAACGACCACTACGACCCTGCCTTCGCGCAACCCACCACTGAGCTGCGTTCTGGAAGTTCGAGCAGTGCGGTGTCGTGGGAGTCCGTAGGCCAGGCGGGCGCCAAGATTGTCGGAGGTGGCCCGTCGGTCGAGGAGCTCTCCGCGATTACGGGTACCGAAGCTACCGAACCCATCCGCATCTACGTGGGGATGGACTCGGCCCCCACGTTGGCCGAAAGGGCCCAACTCGCCGTCGAGGAACTTGAACGTACCGGGGCTGCCGACAGGGCGCAGCTTCTTGTCGCGGGAACCACGGGGTCCGGCTGGCTCGACCCGGCAGCGATCGATGGTTTTGAGTACCTGCACGCTGGAGATACGGCGCTTGTCACCCTCCAATACGGTGCGACGCCCAGCCCAGTGTCGGCGTTGCTGACGCCGGACCTCGCACCTGAAGGAACATCCGCTCTCTTTGATGCTGTGTACGAGTGGTGGTCGGCACTTCCCGATGACTCCCGCCCACAACTCACCGTCTATGGGCTCAGCTTGGGTTCGTACGGCATGAATGCCGCCTTCGACTCCGAACAAGAACTCCTCGACAAGACCAACGGCGCGGTTCTCGCGGGGACGCCAAGTTTCACGTCACTGTGGTCGACACTTCAGGACCGCAGGGACGAGGGCTCTCCCTACGCGCTCCCAGTATTGGACCAAGGCGAACACGTACGGTGGACTGATCGCTGGGGCGGGCTAGAAGAACCCAGCTCTCAGTGGGACGGCACCAAGGTTGCGTACCTTCAACACGGCAACGACCCCATTGTCTGGATTGGGCCGTCCGTAATCTGGTCTGAACCTGCGTGGTTGCAGCCGGGTCAACGCTCAGACCAAGTCAGCGACGACATGTTCTGGATCCCCGGGGTCACAGCCTTCCAAGGCATCATCGACCTCATCCTGAGCCAAGGAGTTCCCGAGGATCAGGGCCACAAGTACGGGAACCTTGCACTCGATTCCTTGCACGTAGTCACTGGCGACGCGGACCTCGACGAAGACGCGCTGGAGCGCGTGCGTACCGTCATCGCCACCTACGACACCTTCAACCCCCTCGCAAACTAGCTCTGACGGCGGTCCGATGCGCGTGCATCGGACCGCTTCCAGGCATAGCCTGGAGATCAGGACCACGGGGGTCCGCGCGAACGGTAAGGAGAGGGTGATGACCGAGCAACACTCCACCGAGACTCGGCGGTACAAGTTCGACCAGATCCGCGCCAAGGAGTTGGCACGCGGCGCGTCAGAGGATGAAGCAACCCGGATCGCGTCGGAGACCGTCGACAAGGTGTTAGCCCAGGAAGCAAAGGACAAGTAGACTCCCCTGCGTGAGTGATCCCTCCGCATCTGGTGCCACCAAGGTCCCGTCGGCGGCGATTTGGACGCTCCCCAACGTCATTTCGTTTGTTCGCATCCTGCTGATCGGGGTGTTCGGGGGGTTCTTCTTCGCTGCGCAGGATGTTGGGGCGATCATCGTGCTCGCCCTTGCTGGCATCAGCGATTTCCTCGACGGATACCTTGCACGCCGCTGGAACCAAGTCACCAAACTTGGCCGTCTCCTCGACCCAGCCGCCGACCGTCTCCTGACCATCGTCGTAGTCTTCGGTCTCGCCGTGCGAGACATCATTCCGTGGTGGCTAGTCATCGTCCTGATGGCCCGGGACGCCATGGTCGGCAGCGCATTGCTCTACGGGCGCGTGCGCAAGACCCCAAGTCCGCACGTGACCTTCGTGGGCAAGAGCGCCACATTCGCGCTCTACGTGTTCCTTCCGCTGGCCTACATCAGTTTCGACAGGTGGGACTGGTTGCACGTGGTGGCGATCGTGGGCGCATGTGGAGCTGCGGTCTTGTATTGGGTAAGCGGCGTGGGATACGTGCGTGACATTCACGAACGCGCCTCACGGCGTAACGCCCTCCAGCAGGCCACCACGCCTAAGATGGATACCAACGACCACAACAGTAGGGAGGCGTCATGACCTACGACGAAAGCCCAGTTGAACGCACCATGTCCCTGGATGCGCAACTGCCTGTCGACGAATCAGCACCCACTCGCATGTCCGCGCAGGACGATGCAGCTGTGGCCGCATTGGACGAAGCCTGTGCACTTCTGATCGTGCACCACGGCCCCAACCAGGGAGCACGCTTCCTGCTTGATGTTGACGTGACGACCGCCGGACGTTCGGTGAAGGGTGACATCTTCCTTGACGACGTCACCGTGTCACGCGAGCACGTGCAGTTCATTCGGGATGGCAAGGACTTCTACGTTCGCGATGCGGGCTCCTTGAACGGCACGTACGTGAACCGGGAACTGGTGTCTGAAGCCAAGCTCAACGCTGGTGACGAAGTGCAGATTGGCAAGTACCGCATGACCTTCCACCCCGGCTCGGTAGCCTGAATCGATGGCTGCGCTGAGCGCCGTCCCCCTTCCCGAACCGGCCGGGACTACTCCGGCTGCGTCCGTGTCGGGGACCTGGCCTCACGCGCTTTCCCACGACGCGCATTTGCGCGTCAGCGACGTGCTTGCGCAAGTTTCCCAGGAGTTCCCTGCACTCACCTCTTCGAAGCTTCGCTTTCTGGACTCCAATGGCCTCGTCACCCCGGTAAGAACTCCATCTGGATACCGCCAGTACTCGCCCGCGGACGTTGAGCGCCTGAGGTTCGTCTTGCGTCAGCAGCGGGATCACTACCGCCCCCTGTCAGTCATTGCCGACTACCTCGCGCAACTTGACGCGGGGCTGTTGCACGAACCCGTCTCGCTTCACGAAGTGACACACCGGGAACCCCTGCTTGCGACATCGGAACTTGCTTCCAATGCCTCGGCTTCTCTGGAGTTGGTAGACGAACTCACCGCGGCAGCGATCATTGCTCAAACCTCGCCCGGCCGTTATGAGCGTTCCGCGGTGGAGATCGTCGTCGCAGCGCAGGCATACGTTGACGCGGGCGGCGACCTTCGAGCGCTGAAGAACCTGGTGCGCGCCGCGCAGCGCGAAGCGCACGAGGCACGCGAGCTCTCCCGGCCCGCGCGTACCAAGGGCAATGACGCTGAGGCCGATGCTCAAGTGCGACAACGGTCCGATGCGGCAATTGCGATGTTCAGCGCTTGGGTACACGCGGAAGTCGACCGATAACAATGAGGACACGGCTATCCCCAGCGCCGCGTGGTGCGTTGACCAGGGTGGCCCTGATCTCTAGTTTGGTCACAGTTAGTTGATGAGGAGGGGATGATGGCTCAGACCGGTGGTCACGATATGAGTGCACTGCAGGACCAGGGTGTTCTGTTTGACGACGGCCTAGCTCACCTCGACAAGAACGCGGGATATCGCGGACCGACCGCTTGCAAGGCGGCCGGCATCACGTACCGCCAACTCGACTACTGGGCTCGGACCGGCTTGGTTGAACCGACCGTGCGCGGCGCCACAGGTTCCGGAACGCAACGCCTGTATGGCTTCCGAGACATTCTGGTGTTGCGAGTAGTGAAGCGGCTGCTCGACTCCGGTGTATCGCTCCAACAGATCCGTGCAGCCGTCGACACCCTGCGAGAGCGTGGGGTTGAAGACCTGTCCCGAATCACGCTGATGTCTGATGGCGCCTCGGTGTACGAGTGCACCTCAGATGATGAGGTCATCGACCTGGTCCAGGGTGGACAGGGTGTCTTTGGAATCGCCCTGGGCAAGGTGTGGCGCGAGCTTGAGGGATCGCTGTCCGCACTGCCCGCAGACAAGGGCGACGGCGTGGTTGAGCCGGAATCCAACCATATGGACGAGCTCGCGCAGCGTCGTGCCAAGCGCACCCACGCGTCTTAAGTCCTTCAAGTTCCCACCGGTGAGTGCGGTCAGGTCTGCACAAGCCTGGCAGGATTAACTTCACCGTCGAAGGGAAAACCGTTGTTCTCTAAGGTTCTTGTTGCCAACCGTGCCGAAATCGCTGTGCGCGCTTTCCGCGCGGCTTACGAGTTGGGTGCACGCACAGTCGCCGTCTTCCCGTACGAAGACCGCATGTCAGAACACCGTGTCAAGGCCGATGAGGCTTACCAGATCGGCGACGAGGGCCACCCGGTCAAGGCATACCTCGACATCGACGAGATGGTCCGTGTGGCCCGGCACGCAGGTGCTGACGCCATCTACCCCGGCTATGGCTTCCTGTCAGAGAACGTGGAGCTCGCACAGCGGTGCGCGGATGAAGGTCTCACCTTCGTGGGCCCGCCCCCAGAGGTGCTCGCCCAAGCAGGTGACAAGGTAGCCGCCCTCAAAGCGGCACGTGAGGCAGGCGTTCCGGTCCTCGACTCGTCGGAACCTTCCAAGGACCCTGCGGAACTCATTGAAGCGGCTGACCGCATCGGCTTCCCGGTGTTTGTGAAGGCTGTCGCCGGTGGCGGTGGACGAGGAATGCGCCGTGTCGAATCCAGGGAGGCTCTCCCTGAAGCCCTCGCCGCAGCGATGCGGGAGGCAGAGAACGCGTTCGGTGACTCCACGGTGTTCTTGGAGCAGGCGGTTCTGGGCCCACGCCACATCGAGGTCCAGATCCTGGCTGACGCACACGGCAACGTGGTGCACCTGTTCGAGCGTGATTGCTCGGTTCAGCGGCGTCACCAGAAGGTCATCGAGATCGCACCGGCGCCTGCGCTCGACCCAGCCATCCGTGAGGCGCTGTGTGCTGACGCGGTGAAGTTCGCGCAGTCGCTGGGTTATGTGAACGCCGGAACGGTGGAGTTCCTGGTCGCCACCGAGGGCGAACGCGCCGGCGAGCACGTGTTCATCGAGATGAACCCCCGTATTCAGGTGGAACACACGGTGACGGAAGAAGTCACCGACATCGACATCGTCAGCGCACAGATGCGCATTGCGGCGGGGGAGAGCCTGCCCGAGATCGGGATTCACCAAGAGGACATCCGTACCAACGGATACGCGGTCCAAACCCGTATCACCACAGAAGACCCCACCAACGGTTTTATCCCGGACACAGGACGCATCGTCGCGTATCGCTCACCCGGTGGTGCAGGCGTACGCCTCGATGGCGCGACCGGCATGGCCGGAAATACTGTCACAGGCCACTTTGACTCCATGCTGGTCAAGCTGACGTGCCGCGGCCACGACTTCGAGGCTGCCGTGCGTCGCGCTGCACGCGCATTGGCGGAGTTCCGCATTCGCGGTGTGACCAACAACATCCGCTTCCTTCGGGCAGTCCTGGCAGACGAAGCCTTCCAAGCCGGGGGAGTCACGACCGGCTTCATTGACGAGCGTCCATACCTGCTGGAAGTGCCGGAGAGCGCCGAACGGTCGACCAAACTGCTGAACTTCTTGGGCCACACCACGGTGAATCGTCCTCACGGCGAGCCGTCCAGGGCACTGCTGACCCCCCGCACCAAACTGCCGCAGATCGATCTCAACGCACCCATCCCTGACGGCACACGCCAACAGCTACTCGAACTCGGCCCGGAAGGTTTCGCATCGGCCCTCCGTCAGGACCGTCGCCTGCGCCTCACGGACACGACCATGCGCGATGCGCACCAGTCGCTGTTGGCGACACGTGTACGCACCTACGACCTTCTGGGCGCCGCAGGGCACACCGCACGCATGGCCCCCGAGTTGTTCTCGCTGGAATGCTGGGGTGGCGCCACCTACGACGTCGCGATGCGGTTCCTGTCGGAGGACCCGTGGCAGCGCCTCGCCAACCTTCGTGAAGCAGTTCCCAACATCGCATTGCAGATGCTGCTGCGTGGACGCAACACCGTGGGCTACACGCCGTACCCGGACGAAGTCGCGCATGCCTTTGTTGAGGAAGCCACGGAGGTCGGCATTGACATCTTCCGCATCTTCGACGCCCTCAACGACGTCGACCAGATGCGTCCTGCGATCGAAGCCGTGCGGGCCACCGGCACGTCAGTCGCCGAGGCGACGATCTGCTACACGGGCAACATGGTGTCACCGGATGAAGACATCTACACGCTCGACTACTACCTACGGCTGGCAGAGCAGTTGGTCGACGCTGGCGCACACATCCTGGCAATCAAGGACATGGCAGGCCTGCTGCGTCCCGCCTCGGGCTTCATGCTCGTCGATGCGTTGCGGTCTCGCTTTGACCTTCCCGTCCACCTCCACACCCATGACACCACCGGCGGTCAGGTCGCCACATTGCTTGCTGCCGCAGAAGCCGGTGTAGACGCGGTAGACGTCGCTAACGCGGCGATGGCCGGCACGACCTCGCAGCCGCCCATGGCTGCTCTGATCGCTGCGATGGAGTACACCGCTCGCGACACCGCGATTCCGTTGTCCGCCGCACAGGACTTGGAGCCGTACTGGGAGGCCGTCCGCAAACTGTACGGACCGTACGAGTCGGGACTATCGGCGCCTACTGGCCGCGTGTACCGCCACGAAATTCCCGGCGGACAACTGTCCAACCTTCGCCAGCAGGCGATCTCCTTGGGCTTGGCAGACAAGTTCGAACAGATCGAAGACACCTACGCGGCAGCCGATGCGATGCTGGGTCGACTCGTGAAGGTCACGCCCTCATCCAAGGTGGTGGGCGACCTTGCACTCAACCTGGTGGCCAATGGCACCGACCCGGCAGACTTCGAGGCGAACCCTCAGGAGTACGACCTGCCTGATTCGGTCATTGGGTTCCTCCAGGGAGACTTGGGTGTCCCTCCCGCCGGTTGGCCTGAGCCGTTCCGCACCAAGGCCCTTCAGGGCCGCGCAGCAGCCCCTGCACGTAAGGAACTGAGCGACGAGGACAAGGCCGCGCTGACACAGGCCGGACCGGAACGCCAACGTGCTCTGAACCATCTCTTGTTCCCTGGCCCGGCCCGCGAGTTCGATGCCGCCGTTGAACAGTACGGCGACATTTCTGTGGTCGACACCTTCCACTATCTCTATGGATTGACGGTCGGCAGTGGGGAAGAAGCCATGGTCGAACTGGGGGAGGGCGTCCAGGTACTGGTCTCCCTAGAGGCCTTGGGCGAACCCGACGACCACGGCGAACGCACGGCAATGTTCAATTACAACGGGCAGCTGCGACCAGTCCAGATCCGTGACGAGTCAGCCAAGGTCGACGTGGTGGAGCGAGAGAAGGCCGATGCGACTGTCGAGGGACACGTCGCCGCACCATTCTCTGGTTCCGTTTCTGCGGCCGTCGAGGAAGGCGCTCAGGTCGAGGCCGGACAGACGGTTGCAGTGATCGAGGCGATGAAGATGGAGTCTGCGATCACGGCGCCCATCTCAGGCACTGTTGCCCGTGTGGTGGTGTCGGGCGCTGAGGCGCTGTCGGGCAAAGACCTGATCTTGGTGATCGAACCGTAAGACACTCGCCAACGCCCTTGCTCAGAGGTCTCATGACGGGACTGAGCGAGGGCGTTGGCATGTCTAGGCCCAGCTTGAAACCTCAGCACGTCTGCCAGGCACGATAGGCGTCACCATCCATTGCGACCGCGACGCGGGGACCATAGTCCCTCGCACATCGGGGTTTTGGCGAGCATAGTGGTAGTAACAGCCGCGAGGAGGTTCGTCATGAAGGTTTTGGTCGCCACAGGTTCTAAGTACGGCGCTACCCGCGAAGTCGGGGAAGCAGTTGCAGCCGTGCTCAATGAAGCCGGTTTTGAAGTCGACTGTGCCCCGGCACACGAAGTCACGGGCATCCACTACTACGACGCCTTCGTGATCGGCTCTGCCGTCTACGGGGGTCTATGGCGGCGTGATGCCTCAGCGCTGGTGCGCGAGCACAGCGAAGAGCTCAAGAACCGCGATGTGTGGCTGTTCTCCGTAGGCATGGCGACCGTGACCACGCCGAACCAAGAGTTCGAGGAAGCAAAGGAACTCACGGCGCTTATCAACGCCCGTGAGCACCAGCGCTTCGACGGTGCCCTGGATTACGAAAAGCTCAACATGGGGGAGAAGGCCATCATCCGGGCACTCAATCCTCCCAAGGGTGACTTCCGAGACTTCGCGGCCATCCGCGATTGGGCAAGCCAAGTCGTGACCGAGCTGAGGGCGGTCGCGGCACTGTAAAAGTCTTGCAACAGCCTCCGGGCCTGGAATCTGCTAGCGTGCAGATACCAGGCCCGTTGCTGTTTCCGGGCACACACGAAGGGGGAGTGCCGTCTTGTCGGACGCGCGCAGCTATCAAGCAACTGAGTTTGTGATCAATGGTCAGGTGTCAAACCTTGACGGACCGCTCATTGTCCCGTCCCCTGATGCGCGGAACTGGCTAGCGGTGACGGCGATCATCAGCAGCGTGATTGTTCCACCGCTGGGTGTATTGCTCGGTCATCGTGCAATGCGAGAAGTACGGCAGGGTAGGGCCACGAACCGCGCCCTTGCCGCACGAGCGTTGCTGTTGTCATATCAAGTCTTGGCCTTGATGTGGGCACTAGCTACCGTGCTGATGATGTCAGTGCCAGGAATCGCCATCGCCATGTGCGTGGCGCTGGGGTTGTCCTCACTCGCGGGTGTGGCGATGGCACTGACAATGTTCCGCGATCACGACAAGCACACCCCAGCAGAGTCGCGGCGCGCGCTGCTGACCGCTGGCTATTGCCTCATGCTCTCTGTGGTGCTCATCCCGGGTTACGGGGCCGTTCAGTCGATCCTGGACAGGAGCCTTCAGTGATGAAGCACGTGACACCCGCCCCAGGAGACTCGCACGGCACGGCGGTGCCGTCAGACGTTACACCTGCGGGCCAGCGCAGGAAGTTTGGCTGGGGGAGTGCTGCAATCGCGTTAACTCTGATTGCCGCGGGCGTGGTGGTGTGGGCGCTCATGAGGCCAGGTGACGTGGCGATGCCGGCAGAAGACGCGAGCCCTACGGAAGTTGTCGCGACCTACATCGAGGCTGTGAATGCACGTGATTGTGAAACAGCCGACGCCTTGTGGCTGACCGATGCGATGTCAACGGGTTCGTGGTGCGGCGAAGCCACATTGCGGGACACCGAGGTGAGCCAGGATCCACACAGTATTGATCCGGCCTGGGTGGAGCTTCCTGCGGGGACGCAGGTCGTGTCCGTCCAGGTGACTTTTGATCTTAACTGGAAGATGCTCCGCAACGACGGCTCGCTCTCGGAGGGCCCCACACAATGGGGCTACACGTTGCGCCAGGATTCGTCCGGCCAATGGCGCTTGATGGATCAGGGCGTCGGATAGTCCGTGTGCGCCCCGTCAATGACCTGGGGCAGTGCCCACAACAGCCTTACTTGACATAATGCACATTATCGGCGTTATGCGTCTCACGGCCTCCAGCCATCGGTCAGCGCACACCGTTGCGGTCATGCACCCACGTATTGACCCAGATGCTCCGCTGTGAGACCCCGCTGCGAATCGATCAGATCGCGCGGCGTTCCTTCGAAGACGATCGTCCCTCCGTCATGACCAGCACCTGGACCCATGTCGATGATCCAGTCTGCGTGCGCCATGACGGCCTGATGGTGCTCAATGACCACCACAGATTTCCCAGCGTCGACGAGTCGGTCCAGCAACGTCAACATTGTCTCGACATCCGCCAAGTGCAATCCTGTGGTCGGCTCGTCCAGAACGTAGATGTCGCCGCTCTCCGTCATACGTGCCGCCAACTTCAGTCGCTGGCGTTCTCCTCCGGACAACGTCGTGAGCGGCTGCCCCAACTTGACATAACCTAGCCCTACGTCTCTCAAGCGGACCACAATCTTGTGCGCAGCGGGCGTTTTCGCCTCTCCGCTGCCCAGGAACTCCTCAGCTTGCGCCACCGACATGTCCAACACCTCGGCGATGTTCTTGCCGCCCAACCGGTACTCCAAGACATCTGCTTGGAAACGACGTCCCTCGCATTCTTCGCATCGCGTCTCTACAGAGTCGAAAGGCCCCAACTCCGTGACCACGACTCCTGCGCCCTTGCAGACGGGACATGCACCGTCGGAGTTCGAGCTGAACAGCGCGGGCTTCACACCATTGGCTTTGGCGAAGGCCTTGCGAATGGGGTCCAGCAGTCCGGTGTAGGTCGCAGGGCTTGACCGGCGGGATCCCCGAATCGCACTCTGGTCAACCGCAATCACGCCATCCATGGGCGTCACCGACCCATGAATCAACGACGACTTGCCGGAGCCCGCGACTCCCGTGACTACGGTCAGCACGCCCTTGGGTATGTCGACGCTGACGTCGCGGAGGTTGTGTGTGCTCGCACCCCGCACTTCGATCATCCCGGAGGCCTGGCGCACGGTGTCCTTGAGGGAGGCACGGTCATGGAGATGCCGGCCGGTCACGGTGTCTGCCTGCGCAAGATCGGCTGGGGTGCCCTCGAACACCACCTCTCCCCCGTCGCTACCTGCGCCAGGTCCCATGTCGACCACATGGTCGCCGATGGCGATCGTTTCAGGCTTGTGCTCGACCACCAGCACCGTGTTGCCCTTGTCGCGGAGTTGGAGTAGCAGGCTGTTCATGCGCTGGATGTCGTGCGGATGCAGCCCGATGGTGGGCTCGTCAAAGACGTACGTGACATCGGTCAACGCGGAACCAAGGTGACGAATCATCTTGGTGCGTTGCGATTCACCACCGGACAACGTCCCGGTAGGTCGTTCAAGGGAGAGATATCCCAAACCAATGTCGACGAACGAACGCAACACTGCCCGGATTCCTTCGAGCAATGGTGCGGCCTGCGGGGCCTCGAGCGCATCACACCACTGGGACAAGTCTGTGATCTGCATGCGGCACAGGTCAGCAATGGACTTTCCGTTGATGAGAGAGGATCGTGCGGCGTCATTGAGCCTGGTACCAGCACATTCGGGGCACTCTTGAAAGGTGACGGCACGGTCCACAAACGCCCGGATATGCGGTTGCATCGCATCCCGATCCTTGCTCAGCATCGATTTTTGGATCCGCGGCACAAGCCCTTCGTACGTCATGTTCATGTTGGCGAACTTGACCTTTGTGGGCTCCTTGTACAGGAAGTCCTCACGCTCGCGCTTAGTGAAGTCTTTGATGGGCTTGCTGCCGTCAAGGAATCCCGACTCGGAGTAGATCCGCACATACCAGCCGTCAGCGGTGTACCCGGGCACCGTGATGGCACCTTCGGAGAGCGACTTCGTTTCGTCGAACAGTTGGCTGAGGTCAATGTCGGAGACAGAGCCCATGCCCTCGCACCGCGAACACTGGCCACCCTGGATCGAGAATGACCGCACTTCTTTCTTCTTGTCACCACGCGTGGTGTCCATCGTCACCGCGCCTTGGCCGGAGATGGACGCAACGTTGAACGAGTATGCCTGGGGTGAGCCGATGTGTGGCTCAGCTATGCGGGAGAACAGTGTCCGGAGCAGCGCGTTGGCATCGGTGGCGGTGCCGACCGTAGAGCGTGCGTTGGCTCCCATCCGCTCTTGGTCGACCATGATCGCGGTCGTAAGCCCCTCAAGCACGTCAACATCGGGCCTGTTCAGCGAAGGCATGAAGCCTTGAACGAACGCGGGATAGGTCTCGTCGATGAGACGGCGGGACTCTGCGGCGATGGTGCCGAACACCAGTGAACTTTTTCCGGAACCGGACACGCCCGTGAAGACCGTGAGGCGCCGCTTGGGCAGGTCGACATCGATGTCGCACAGATTGTTCTCGCGGGCTCCGCGTACTTTGATGAGATCGTGAGCGTCGGGGTTCGCCACAGGTCCTCCTTGAATGCGGCTGGTTGCCCAGCGGTGCGTAGCCCTATCTTCGCACCTGACGCCTACTTGGCGTCGGGACTCCTGTCTCCGAGGCTCAGTGCGAAACTACGCAACAGTGCCGCGAGTTGAACCTGCTGCTCTGATGTCAGGCCGGCCAGGATGGCGCGCTCGTTGTCCATGTGTGCCTCCTGTACGCGATCACAGACCTTCAGCCCTTCCTCGGTCAACTGCACCCGGATGCTGCGCCCATCTTCACTATCCCGCTCCCGCAACACCCAGCCGCGGTCTTCGAGGCGCTTGAGCCGGTGGGTCGTGGTGCCTGAGCTGATCATCATCGTGCGATCGAGTTGCCCTGGGGTCAGGGACACTCCGGCGCCCGCGCGGCGCAGCGTTGCCAACACATCAAACTCCCACGATTGCAGCCCGTACGCGCCAAACACGGAGTCGAGTTGCCTTTGCACCAGGCTCGCCAACCGCGACAGCCTTCCGATGACGGCCATTGGCGTCACGTCGACGTCCGGGCGTACGTGAGCCCATCGGTCGATGAAGTGGTCTACTGCGTCCTGCTGCTCCCCCATGGCGCACCTCCGGGAATTATTTTGACGTCAAACTACTTCTCAAGTTATCTTGACATCAAACTATAGGAGTCTCCGTGAACAGGCCAGCACTCATCGCCACGACGGCGATCGCCCCCATATTGTGGGGAACCACCTATCTCGTCACGACTGAACTTCTGCCAGAGGGTCGCCCCCTCCTCGCTTCAGTGGCACGCGCGCTCCCCGTCGGACTCGTCCTCATTGCTGCGACTCGCTCACTCCCGCGGGGCGACTGGTGGTGGAAGTCGGCCATCCTTGGCACGCTGAACATCGGCGCTTTCTTCGCACTTCTCTTCATCTCCGCATACCGGCTACCCGGAGGCGTAGCGGCCACGCTCGGCGCCGTCCACCCTCTCATCGTCGGAATCCTTGCGGTCGTCGTACTGAAAGAGGGCAGCGCGCGGCGCACCCTCGCCGCCGCTCTACTGGGCTTGGCTGGCGTGGCGCTCCTGGTATTGACACCCGGAGCCAGCGCCGATGCTGTGGGCGTGGTGGCAGGCCTCGCCGCAGGCACCTCAACGGCCGCAGGCGTCATTCTCACCAAGCGGTGGGGACGCCCCACGAGTTTGGCAGCCTTCACCGGATGGCAGTTGACATGGGGCGGCCTTATCTTGATCGTTCCCCTCATCGCACTGGAGGGATTGCCCTCCACCTTGACGAACGTCAACCTGGCCGGACTCGCATGGCTGGCAATCGCCGGTGGCCTCGTGTCCTACTTGCTGTGGTTCCGCGGGATTCTTGCCTTGCCAGCAAGCCAGGTCAGTTCACTAGCATTCCTGGCCCCACTCACCGCAGCTCTTCTGGGCTGGTATGCGCTGCAGGAGTCATTGACCCCGTTGCAGCTGTCGGGCGCAGTCCTCATTGTCGTCGCCGTCAGCATCGGCCAAGGACTCCTCCGCAGGCCGCACCGCCCGGGCAGGGCTCAGGAAGACTCCGCCGTTGCTGTGGCAGCATCTGCGAGCCGTGACAGCGGGGCTCCTAATGCGCTCAGCGCCTCAGGGTCCACTCGATAGAACGCCCAGGTCCCCCGCTTCTCGCGAGTGACCAAGCCCGCCTCAAACAACTGACGCAGGTGATGCGAAACGGTGGGCTGGCTCAACCCCAGGGGCGCTTCGAGGTCACACGCACACACGGCTCCATTGGCCGCAAGAATGCCCAGAATCTTCAAGCGCATCGGGTCCGAGACAACCTTCAGCCGGGCTGCGAAGGGGGCGACATCCCCTGTAGGCACCACTACAGCAGTGCCAGGAGGGCACACGTTCGCATCGGCCAACAGGTTCTTGGGACTGTCCATGTCCAGACAGTACATGAACCATTGATTTCGTTCAATATTGACAGGTGTCAATGTTGAGGCCATGCTTGCCTCATGAGCGAAAACAAGCCCTCAGTCATCTTCGTTTGCATCCACAACGCCGGCCGGTCCCAAATGGCCGCCGGGTACATGCGTCACCTTTCTGGCGGCGCCGTCGAGGTACGTTCTGCCGGCTCCATGCCCGCGGACCAGATCAACCCCGTGGCCGTCGAGGCAATGCTTGAAGAAGGAATCGACATCCGCGAAGAACAACCAAAGGTCCTCACACCCGAAGCCGTCGAGGCCTCTGACGCGGTCATCACCATGGGATGCGGCGACGCATGCCCGTTCTACCCCGGAAAGCGCTACGAGGACTGGAAGCTTGATGACCCAGCCGGCCAGGGCATCGATAGCGTCCGCCCGATTCGCGACGACATCAAGGGCCGAGTCGAAGCTCTTCTCGCTGACCTGCTCTCATGACGGTCACGCAGGTAGCACCCTCACGCTTGTCCACGTTGGACCGATGGCTACCCTTGTGGATCGGTCTGGCCATGGTGGGCGGCGTTGCCCTGGGGCACTTTGTGCCGCAGGTCTCGCAAGCACTCGAAGCGCTTGAAGTAGGCGGAATCTCGATCCCCATTGCGCTCGGGCTGCTCGTCATGATGTACCCGGTCCTGGCGAAGGTTCGCTACGACAAAGTCGCTGCCGTCACCGGCGACAAGCGGCTACTGACCTCGTCGCTCGTTCTGAACTGGCTGGTGGGCCCCGCCGTCATGTTCACTCTGGCGTGGACTTTCCTGCCCGATCTTCCCGAGTACCGCACCGGCCTCATCATCGTGGGACTCGCGCGATGCATCGCCATGGTGGTCATTTGGAACGACCTTGCCTGCGGCGACCGGGAGGCCGCCGCAGTTTTGGTTGCCATCAACTCCGTGTTCCAGGTAGTCGCGTTTTCGCTTCTTGGTTGGTTCTATCTCACCGTCCTGCCGGGCTGGCTGGGGTGGGACACCCAAGGCCTTGACGCATCCATTGGCACGATTGCCCTCAACGTCCTGATCTTCTTGGGCATACCGCTCGCGGCCGGCTTTGCGTCCCGTGCGCTGGGTGAACGCGCCAAGGGACGCGAATGGTACGAGGAGACGTTTCTGCCCCGCGTAGGCCCCTGGGCGTTGTACGGACTGCTGTTCACCATCGTGTTGCTGTTCGCATTGCAGGGCGAGCAGGTCGTTGCTCACCCGTGGGATGTCGCGCGAATCGCCGTTCCGCTGCTGGCCTACTTTGCCATCATGTGGGGCGTCGGCATGGTCACGGGACGCGCACTAGGGCTGGGCTATGCCCGCACCACCACGCTCGCGTTCACCGCGGCCGGCAACAACTTCGAGCTTGCGATCGCGGTGGCGATCGGCACATTTGGAGCGGCGTCCGGTGAAGCGCTAGCCGGTGTGGTCGGGCCCCTCATTGAGGTGCCCGTGCTCGTGGGGTTGGTCTACGTCACGCTCTGGCTCCGCCCCCGTCTGTTCCCGCAGCGCGTCCCTGAAACCGCTCCTGATGCGCGTGTTGAGGAAACGCGCTAGCGTCACAGTAACCGGCAAGTTACCTCGATAAACAGAGTCGAGGAGAATTCTCCGGCAACGGGAACATAACGCCTACCAGACTCGTTCCCCTCAGTAGCAGGCATACCCCGCCTGAACACTTGTAGGGAGGCTGACATGGCTGATCGAGCATTGCGCGGCATGCGTTTGGGAACACAAAGCATGGAGACCCCCGCTCACGCCGAACTGGCAGAGCGCCGCGATGTCCACTACGACTGCCCCAATGGGCACATCCTTACTCTGCCGTTCTCGGTGGAAGCTGACGTCCCGCTGTCGTGGGAGTGCCACTGTGGCGCACTCGCGCTCTTGCGTGACGGCGACCGCCCACAAGAGACCGAAGAGAAGACGCAACGCACCCACTGGGACATGCTGCTCGAACGCCGCACGATCCCCGAGTTGGAGGAACTCCTCGACGAGCGCCTGCAACTGCTCCGGGCAGGACGCCTGGGCTCGTAGTTCAAGAAGTACGGCGACTGAACGCACGGCGCACTTGCGCCGTGCGTTCTTTCATTCCCCACACGGTGGTCTTCACCAAGGCCTCACGGATGATGGCGCCACTCATCTTTGACACACCTTGCTCACGCTCAACAAACGTGATCGGCACCTCGACGACTGTGCCACCGGCCTTCACCACACGCCACGCCATGTCGATTTGAAAGCAGTACCCCTGCGACTCGACAGTCGCCAGATCCAACGAGCGCAGCACGTCCGCGGTGTACGCGCGGAAGCCTGCGGTCGCGTCCTTGACGTGGAGACCCAGCATGAGGCGCACATACGTGTTCGCACCGGTAGAAAGCGCTAGCCGATGCTTGGGCCAGTTCACGACCGAGCCGCCCTTGACCCAGCGTGAACCGATGGCAAGGTCCCAGTCGCCAGGTGCCGCCAGCACATCGGGCAAGTCCTGTGCGCGATGAGAGCCGTCGGCGTCCATTTCCACAAGGATGTCGTAACCACGTTCAAGTCCCCACGCGAATCCTGCCAAGTAGGCCGCGCCCAGACCCTGCTTGCCCGGTCGGTGAAGCACGTGGACGTGTGAGTCTTCCGCAGCCCGAGCATCGGCCCACTCCCCCGTGCCGTCCGGCGAGTTGTCGTCCGCCACAAGGATGTCGACGTCAGGCGCTGCCGCGCGCACACCATCGATTTGGACGGGCAACGAGTCGCGCTCGTTGTACGTGGGAATGATGACAAGGGTGCCGCTCACCAGTCGTACCTCTCTTTGACCGTTCGCACCGTTGCGACGCCCACGAGTAGCACGGGAACCAGCAGGAATCCCCATTGCCAGACGTGCCGCCACTGCACGGCAGGAGTGATCTCTGAGCGTAGCGGTAACTGGGCATACATCTGTTCAGCTGTGAACAACCCGGTGGTTTCCACAATCCGACCGTTGGGAGCAACGACTCCGGAAACGCCCACCGTAGAGATCTGAACCGTCGCGCGGCCCGTCTCGATTGCACGGAACTGCGTCATCTGGAGTTGCTGAGTGGACTCTGCGGTGAGACCAAAGTTCGCATTGTTCGTCTGGACAAACAGCACCTCTGCACCAGCGGCCACCGCTTCCGTGACGATCGGATCGTAGGCCACCTCAAAACAGATGATGGTGCCCACCTCTACATCGCGGCCCACGGACTCGACCGGAAGGGTCACGGTCGCAGGACCCTCACCAGGAATCACCTCCGTACGTACCAGGTCGACAGCGTCGGAGAAATGACTGACGAAGTCGCGCATCGGCACATACTCGGCAAACGGTGCGGGCCGTTGTTTGGAGTAGGTGTCCAAGACGTCACCACCCGGTGCCCACAGCAACGAGGTGTTGTAGCGGCCTTCCTCCGGCGAAAAGTCGTTGGTCCCCAGGAAGATAGGAACGCCCGCCGCCTGTGCAGCGGCGTCCACCATCGTTGCGGACTCGGCATCCGTTCGCGGATCGTAGTCAGCAGCGTTCTCTGGCCACACGACCACGTCCAGCGGTCCCGGATCAGAGTCCATCAGGGCGAAGGTGCCGTCTCGATGGTTCTGCGTGACTTGCCGAGCTTGGGCGAACGCATCCAAGCCTGCATTGGGCACATTGCCTTGTACGAAACCAGCGTTGAGTGTGCCCTCGGTGGCCTGGGTATCAAGTGGAATGAGCAGGCCCGTCATGAGTAGCGTGCCGCCAGCGAGCGGTGCTGCGAGCCCCAAGACCATTCGGCGCCGTATCAGGACCTCGATCCCTAGGCCTAATGCTGCGCCGGCCGTGACGACCACAAGGCCGGTCAGCGGCACGCCCCCAAGCCAGGCAAGTCTCGCCACCGGCAAGTCGGACTGGGAAAACGCGATCCTTCCCCACGGGAACCCCCCAAACGGAATCATGGAGCGCACCTGCTCCATGCCTACCCACAACAAGCCAAAGACAGCGGGCGACCACCACGGCACGTCAGTGTGCCGAGACGGGGCTCGCCTCACGAGCGACCATCCCAGACCGAACAGGCCGATGAACGCCCCCTCTGCGATCGACAACGCAATCCACGGCACTAGCCCGACTGAGGTGTACGCCCAGTACACATGCGGGAGCAAAAACGCGATACCGAAGGCCCAGGTGAGAAGGAAGGCCCGCCACGGGGTGGCTTCTCGAAGGGCGAGCCAGAGCAGTGCGACGCCCGCGTATGCGGCTGGCCACCATCCCCAGTCAGGGAAAGCAGCGTTGACGGCGAGCCCACCTAGGACGGCAAGGAACAGGTTGCGGGTAGCGGCGATCAGCACCGGTTCAGCCTACTTTCCGTCCCGCGTGGCGCCGTGAGGCGCGACGCACGGCCCTTGTCAGTAAGCAACGACGCCACGCCTCATCGCTTCGATGGCGCTGTGCGCACGACTGCGAAGGATTTCTGTGGGGGCCACCTGTGCGATCTGATCGAGGACGTCGATGACTTGCTTGCACCACCGCACCATGTCACCCGGCGCGATGTCCGCGTCCTTGAGTGCAACGTCGAGTGTCTTGCCTTGCGCCCAGGCATGGATGGCGCTCACCATGCCCCAGTGTGGTGCGGGTGCTTCCGGCAGCTTATGCGCATGCTGAAGATCATCGACGTGCGACCACACTCGAACAGAATCCCGCAGCGCTCTCCCCAAGACGCCCGAAGGCCCACCCGGGATCTTGGGGGATCTCATGTCGTCCTCGCGGCGGCCGTTATATAGCAGGCTGGACACGACGGCAGCGAGTGCGGGAGCGTGAAGCTCCTGCCAGATTCCTTGACGCAGGCATTCGGCGATGACGAGGTCGTTCTCTGAGTACAGCCGCTTCATCAGCCCGCCGGACTCCGTCACCGCGGTCTGCGTGCCATCCCCTTCGAGGTAGCCCAGGTCACGCAGCACAGCGCAGCGCCTGTCAAAGATCGTCGCAATGGAGCCGGTCGTGCGCGAGATCTCGCGCACGAGGCGGTCGCGATCCCGAAGAGTCCGGTGGTAGCGCTCAGCCCAACGCGCATGCTGCTCCCTGTCGGGACAGCCGTGACAGGGATGCGCCCGCAGCTGGCGGCGCAAGCTGTCGATCTGGTCATCTCGCAATTGCTGACCGGACGCGGGCTGGGCACGACGTCGCGACGGTAGTTCGAAAGTGTCCTTCGCATTGTTCATCACCTGCGCCAGTTCGCGGCGCTGCTGTGCGTTCCGTGAATCCACTTTCTTGGGCACACGGATCGCACCCACCACTTCCACACCGGCGGGAAGGTCTGCAATGGAGAGCCGAACTGAACGGGCGTGATGGGTAATGACGGTGGGGCGTGGCGTATGCGCGTGATGGTCGGGGAGAACGACAACCGCAAGTCCCGCACGCTTTCCTGAAGCGATCGACACCACATCACCCCTGCGGAGTTGAGAGAGGGTCTCCACCCCTGCATCTCGCCTTTCGCGCTTCACGGCCCGCGACGCTTCTTTCTGCGCACGGTTGATACGTTCACGCAAGGCCGCATACTCCATGAAGTCGCCCTGGTCACAAGTCACGGACTCCCCATACCCGGCGAGCGTCTTCTCGAGTTCGCGAACTCGTCGCGCTTTGCCCACCACGGTTTGGTCCGCTTGATACTGGGCAAACGACAGCTCCAGCAGTTCGCGAGCGGTTTCCACACCGGACTGCGCCACCAGGTTGATCGCCATGTTGTACGACGGGGAGAAACTCGACACCAGTGGGTAGGTGCGACGGGAAGCGAGACGGCCCAACTGAGTGGCGTCGAACCCGGGGTGCTCCACGACGACCGCGTGGCCCTCGATGTCGATCCCACGGCGACCAGCGCGGCCCGTGAGCTGCGTGTACTCCCCCGCTGTCAGGTCCTTGTGGCCTTGACCATCCCACTTGACCAGCTTCTCGAGCACCACCGAACGGGCGGGCATGTTGATGCCCAGCGCAAGCGTCTCGGTAGCGTAGACGACCTTCAGGAGGCCCGCGGAGAACAACTCCTCGACCACCTCCTTGAACAACGGGATCATGCCAGCATGATGAGCGGCAATGCCGGCTTCAAGCGAGTCGCGCCAGCGCAGGAATCCCAGGGCCCCCAAGTCCGCCGATGGGATAGCGGCACAGCGCTCGTCGACGATGCGAGCGATCTCACGCTGCTCTTCCTCAGTCGTCAACGCGAGACCAGCGGCGCGGACTTGGTCCACAGCGTCCTCGCACCCTGCCCTCGAGAACACAAACACGATGGCGGGTAGCAGCCCTTGGCGGTCGAGGACATCAATCACCGCGAACCGCGGCGGAGCCCTGCGGCCCTGAGGACGGCGCCCCCCACGTGAGGGCCTGCCACGATGCCGAGAGCCATCAAAACGGTCACGCTTGGTCGCGGCGATGAGTTCGGGATTGACCGCAGGGTTAACTCCGGGATCCTGCGGATCAACACCGGGCCCGTAGAGATCGAAGATGCCTTCCCTCACCAGAACGTGGGGCCACAGCGGGACCGGCCGATGCTCCGACACCACCACAGCGGTGTCACCGCGGACCTCAGTCAGCCAGGCGCCGAACTCCTCAGCGTTGGACACCGTGGCAGACAAAGCAATCAACGCAGTACGCGGACCCAGGTGGATGATGACTTCTTCCCACACGGAGCCGCGGAACCTGTCGGCGAGGTAGTGGACCTCATCAAGGACCACAGCCCCCAGCGTGTGGAGAGTGCTGGATCCGGCATAGATCATGTTGCGCAAGACCTCGGTCGTCATGACGACGATGGGCGCATTGGAGTTGATCGACGTGTCACCTGTCAGGAGGCCCACGTTGTCGTCGCCGTAGACCCGCTGAAGGTCGTGGAACTTCTGATTGCTGAGCGCCTTGATAGGTGTGGTGTAGAAGGCCTTCTCGCCTCGCTCATACGCGTGCTTGACGGCAAACTCACCCACCAAGGTCTTACCTGCCCCGGTGGGGGCCGCTACAAGTACCGACCGACCATCGGCAACGGCCTCACACGCTTCGCGTTGAAAGGGGTCCAGCGGGAACGACAGCGTTTCCTCGAATGCGGTGAGGTCGGGACGCTTGGCCCGTGCGCGTGCAGACGCGTATCGCTCGGCGGGGGAAGTCATGCAAGCCAGGCTAATGCCGTTGCAGACCGAGCAGTCGCAAGCCACCCGGGAGGACACGGACGTCAACAGGCAGATGCCCGATGGGTTCCCCGTCCGCAGACGCCACCGGCGGTAAGGTGCCGCCTCGAGAGGGCGCAATCGTGACCTGGTCTGCGGAGATCACCTGCACGCGCGGGTCATCGATGTGTGCGCCCCTCAACAGAGCGGGAAAGATCCCCACGATCTCTCTCCTTGTCAAAGCATCGGCAATGACCAGTTCGAGCGCGCCGTCCGTCACCGACGACTTGGGGCTGATCGGAATTCCGCCGCCGAGCAACCCAGAGTTGGAGATTGCCACCAGGGTGCACGACTGCGAGTGCGCGTACACCGTGTGCCCGTCAAGTGACGCATGGATGTCGATGTCATAGGGGCGAAAGACCGGCAACTCTCCCACCACGGCAGCCTTGTACTTAAGAGAGCCACGGGGGAAACGCATACGACGACCGCGCTCCGCGATCGCCGCGTCGATTCCCGCGGAGAGGACCCCGGCGAACCACCGTGTGTGCCCGTCGTTCCTGCGTGTCTGTCCCACATCAACAGGGGTCGGTTCCTGCAGTGAAGCAAGAATCGAGTCGACGGTGTCACTCACGTCTGCGGCCGGAGCCCTCATCACGGATGCAAAGTCATTACCTGAACCCGCGGGAACGATACCCAAGGGCACATCGGTGTTCGCACACACCTGTACGCCCAGGTGCACCGTTCCATCTCCACCGACGACCACCAACGCATCCAGTTGGGTGCGTGCGTCGAGCGCGTTACTCAGCGCTCGCGACCACGACGGCCCCGACAGATCAAGGACGTCAACGCCCCGGTCTTGGAGCGCTCGCAGTGCTCGCGTGCCCGCTCCCCCACCTCGACCCGAGTTGGCGGCCGGGTTGGCCACCAACCCGACTCTTGTCATGCGTCGTCGAGCGCCGCGGCGCGCTTGCGGTCTCGCCGTCTCTCGCCAAGCCTTGCTACGCCGATCGCACCAAAGTACAAGGCCACCATCGGGCCAGCCATGGTCAGCATCGTGACGACGTCTGGTGTGGGTGTCAGCATGGCCGCGGCGATGAAGATGATCATGACTGCCCAGCGCCAGCCCTTGAGCCACGTGCGGGTCCGCACTACGCCTGACCAGCTCAGGAACACCATGACGACAGGAAAGACGAACGCAATGCCAAAGGCGAGGAACAGCCTCATCGTGAAGCTCATCAGCATCTGGGCATCCAGGAAGTTCGACCCGCCTTCGGGGGTGAATCCTGTGAGAATCCGAACGGCCTGCGGATAGATCCACCAGGCCAGAAACAGCCCTGCACCAAACAACGGAATAGCCGATGCCAGGAAGCCGATCGTGTAACGCTTCTCCTTTGACTTCAACCCTGGAGCGACGAACGCCCACAGTTGATAAAGCCACCAGGGAGACGAGAGCGCCACGCCCACAAACAGTGAGACCTTGATCTTCATGTCCAAGGCGGTCGCGAGTCCCGCAAAGTTCACGGTGACCAGCGCGTCCTGACTTTCAGCAGCTTCAATAATGGGCGCCTGAAGTGCTTCGAAGACCGGTTCGTAGATGACCCAGCCAACGACCGAACACACCGCGACACCAATCGCTGCGTAGATCAGCCGGTTGCGGAACTCCCGTAAGTGAGCGCGCAACGACATGCGCGCATCGGGGTTAGACCGACGTGAGGTGTTACTTGCCACGCTTGTCGTCGTCGCTCGAGGACTCGGCGGAGCCTTCGCCGCCGTCCGCAGAACTGGCGTTCGTTGTTCCCTTGTCGTCCGTAGCGGCGTCCTTCTTGTCCGAGTCGCTCAGCGACTTGGTTTCTTCCTTCAGGATCTTCATGGACTTGCCCAGGCTGCGAGCCAGTTCAGGAAGCTTGGGTGCACCAAAGAGCAGGATCACCACAATGGCGATGATGATGATTTCGCGGTAACCCATCACGGTTCCTTCCGGGAGTGAACGTCAGTGTTCCAGTCTAGACCGAGTGTGCGTCGATCACGGCTTGCGCTCGCCGCACGACGGCATCGTGAAGTGCGGCAGGGCCCACGGAACGCAAGTGTGGAGCGACGGCAAGCAGCCGCCCTGCGATCCAATCGGCGTTGGCCACATGGAACCGGGCTGTCACCAGCTCTCCTGAAGTGTGCAGCTCAACACCGGGAAGTTCCTCAACCGCCCATTGACCAGCACGAGCAAGCGTCACGGTTCCCACCCATCCTTGGTCGACCGTGAATCCCAGCCGGTCCGCCGGTTCATGAGTGCCGTGGCCGCCGCCGGGCTGCACCGACACGATGCGCTCAAGCCGCAACATCCGGTAGTCCTGGGCTCGGTGGCAGAAACACTCGAGATACCCGGCCCCGTCAATGACGACCAGGCGGTGTGGCTCCACGGTCCGGACGCTTTGCCTCTCCTGGGCGTCGACGTACGTCAGTTCGAGCGTCGACCTCGCGCTGATCGCTTCATCGATGGCTCCCCTCACTTCCGGAGCAACCGTGGCGCTGTCAACAATCTCCACCGACGAACCGCCCAGTGCGGCCGTCAGTTTCTCGACCACCGTCCTCGTTGCCGCAGGTGCAGCCCCCGTCGCGTCGAGCGCGGATAGGGCACCCACGAGCGCGGCTGCCTCTCGGGCGGAGTAACGCACCTGGCGCAGGCCCTGAGCTTCCGTCAGGTCCGCAACGCCGGCCTCGAATGCGGAAGCATCAAAGTCCACCAGGTCTTCATGGGAGTACCCCGGACGGCCCGACACCCACAACAGGTACAGGTCGTCCTTGATCTGTGCCGCGGACACACCGAAGTGCGCACCCAAGTCCGCGAAGGACGTGGGCCCATGCAACTCAAGGTATTCGACGAGTCCCAGCAGGCGGGTGACCCTCCCTACTGCCTTGTCACCGGCCACCGTCCGCCTCCTCAGCACTGGATCCGATGGTCAGGGCCGCCTGCGCGTACTCCACAACCTCGGCCGCGAGGTCTTCAGGCGTCACCACGGTGACCGCACCGCCTAGCGCCAGCACACGCTCACGCACATCCTCACGGTGGAAGTAAGAGACCTCAATGAGGTCTCCCCCTGCTGTCGGCGTACTGGCGACCGCACGCCGACGCAGCTCATGCGCGGCCTCGGGCTTCACCACCAGGGTTGCGATCTTTGGCTCGTCCTGCGCCGAGTCGCGTTCAGTTTCTCCGGACTCCGGGATGGTGTACGCCTCGGGATCGCCTTCAAGTTTCACATTCCCCAGGACGCGACTGAGGCGAAAGGTCCGCTTGGCTTGGCGGTCTTGGTCAAACCCCACCAGGTAGTCCACGCCACCACGAATCTGAATACGCCACGGCTCCACACGGCGACGTCGGTCTCCCGACGAAGCCGACGCGTATTCGAAGCTCACCACCTGGCGTTGCTGGACAGCTTCCACCAAGGTCGCGGTCGCATCGGTCAAATGGGTAGACAGCGTGGCAAACGGCAACTCCGCGACCTCACCATGCGGGACGTGCGACGCGGCCTTGACCCATGCCTGAGACGCATCCACTCCCAATGCGGCACCGCGCCAGTAGTCAGCGGCCAGCGCTATCACCGCGGACTCCGCCGGCGTGAAATCGATAGGCGGCAATGTGGCCTGGTCGGGATCGATCCGATAGCCGATGTCGTCGCCGTGAGCGTGAGAGCGCACCGTGACGACAGGAACACCCAGCTTGCGAAGCGCATCTTTGTCGCGTTCAAACATGCGTTCAAACGTGGCCTTGCGGCGCTTCGCGGTCTCGTCATCCCACGCAGAGTCTTCGGCTTCATATCCAGCAACGCGCGCACGAATGTCGTCCTTCGTCATGCGAACGCCAGCATGCATCAAAGCGATGATGAGGTTGAGGAGCCGTTCCTCAGGGGTGACCTTCGCCACCTTAGATCCGGACTGCGAGCAGTTCAGTGCTGAGGATGGCACGGCCACCAGCGGCGTACACCCGGTCCATCACCTGGTTCATCTCCGAACGGGGCACCATGACACGCACGGCGTGCCAGTCCTTGCCGTGCAGCGGCGTGACTGTGGGCGCCTCGAATCCCGGGCAAACTGCCACGGAGGCCTCCAGGTGTTCCGACGGCACGTCATAGTCGATGAGCACGTACTGGCGAGCCATCAGGACACCACGCAAACGGCCTGTCAGGACCGCAATGTCTTCATCCGCAGTGTCAGGCCGGCGAATCAGGATCGCTTCCGACTTCAAGATGGGGTCGCCGAAGATCTCCAACCCTGCCGCTCGCAACGTGGTGCCTGTGGACACCACATCCGCAACAGCATCGGCCACACCAAGTCGCACAGACGACTCGACGGCACCATCAAGGCGCACCACGGTGGACTCCACACCAAAAGACTTGAGGTGGTGCTTCACCAGACGGGGATAGCTGGTGGCCACACGCTTGCCGTGGAGGGCCTCAATCGACGAGATCTCGCCGGCGGGCGCGGCATAGCGGAACGTGGACCCACCAAAGCCAAGTTCCAGGTGCTCGACGGCGTCCGCGCCGGAGTCGAGCAGCAGGTCACGGCCGGTGATACCGGCGTCGACGGTGCCCGAGCCCACGTACACCGCGACGTCGCGCGGCCGCAGGAAGAAGAACTCGACGTCATTGCGGGGATCCGCGAGCACCAACTCGCGAGAGTCCCGGCGCTGCTTGTAGCCCGCTTCCTTCAACAGCTGAGCGGCAGGTTCGGACAACGACCCCTTATTGGGAACAGCAATACGCAGCACGGCGCTCCTTAAAGATTGCGGTAGACGTCATCAAGGGTGAGACCCTTGGCGACCATCATGACCTGAGCCCAGTAAAGCAACTGCGAGATCTCCTCAGCAGCGTCTTCCTTGGACTGAAACTCGGCAGCCATCCACGACTCGGCGGCTTCCTCGACCAGCTTCTTGCCGATCGAATGGACGCCCTTGTCGATCATCGCAACCGTGCCAGAGCCCTCAGGACGCTCAGCAACGCGGGCGGACAGTTCAACAAAGAGTTCGTCGAAGGTCTTCACGCGCCCAGCCTAGTGGGATCAGGCGCGCCTCACCGGACACCACACACCGTGCCGTGTCCTCACGACTCGTTACGACGCGAGGTCACGCAAGGTCAGGGCAGTGGCCAAAGCGGCTTCTACCGACTCCGCACCCTTGTCTTCCTTCGACCCAGGAAGACCTGCACGGCTGAGTGCCTGGTCAACCGTGTCGACCGTGAGCACACCAAAGCCCACCGGAACTGCGTGCTGGCGTGCCACTTCGGTGAGGCCATTCGTCACGGAAGAACACACGTACTCAAAGTGCGGAGTTTCACCCTGGACCACCACGCCCAAGGCCACCACAGCATCGGCTCCCTGGCGGGCAAGATGCTCAGCGACGACGGTGAGTTCAAATGCGCCTGCGACACGCGTCACCCGATAGGCCGCGCCCGCCTTCTCAGCCGCCGCAACAGCGCCGTTCACGAGTCCGTCCATGATTTCGGTGTGCCACAGGCTCGCGACGATTTCGACTGTCAGGCCATGGCCGTCAACGTCAATTACAGGTGCTCCAGCGCCGCTCATTCGTCTCCTCCAGTCAAGTGGCCCATGCGCTCAATCTTGGTGCGCAAGTAGTCGGCATTTTCCGGGTGTTCGCCATAGTGGTGAGGAACCCGTTCCGTCACAGAAATACCCGATGCCTGAAGCGCAGCCACCTTGGCGGGGTTGTTCGTCATCAGGCGCACCTCATGGAGACCGAGAGCATTCAGCATTGCAGCCGCAGCACCATATTCGCGTCGGTCAATGGGAAGCCCCAGGTCAGTGTTGGCGTCTACGGTGTCTCGGCCTGCATCTTGCAATGCGTAGGCCTGGATCTTCGCCACAATGCCAATCCCGCGGCCCTCGTGACCACGCAAATACAGCACTGCTCCGCCCTCGGCAGCAACCCGGGCGATAGCGGCGTCGAGCTGTGGGCCACAGTCGCACCGCAAGGAACCGAAGGCATCACCGGTGAGGCACTCGGAGTGCACACGCACCACGGGCGTGCCTCCCTCCGGCACGGGTGCCGTCAACGCCACGTGCTCGTCACCGGTGCGAGCGTCCCGGAACCCGCGAATCGTCAGCACGCCATGGCGGGTGGGGAGGCGTGCTTCACCCAACGCCACCACACGATGAGGGGCAGGCTCGACCGGTGGTGCCTCGTCTCCCCTGTCCTGACGGAAAGCGATGAGTTCCTCGATGGTCATGAACACCAAGCCCTCGCGCTGTGCGATGGCTTTCGCGTCACCGGCACGCATCATGGTGCCGTCGTCGTTCACCATTTCTGCGATCACGCCCACCGGCTCAAGACCGGCGAGCCTGCACAGGTCGACCGCGGCTTCCGTGTGGCCGGGCCGATGCAGCACTCCCCCAGCGACTGCACGCAACGGCAACACATGGCCTGGGCGAATGACATCCTCGGGGTGGGCGTCAGCCTTCGCCAGCACTTGGAGCGTACGGTGACGGTCAGCCGCGGAAATACCAGTGGTGATACCTTCAGCTGCGTCAACGGACACGGTGTAAGCCGTGCGGCGCGGATCCTGGCTGTTCGGCACCATCAGCGGTAGCTGGAGCGCATCTGCCTTGGGCCCAGGCATCGGTGCACACAAGTAGCCACTGGAGTGGCGGATCCCCCATGCAACCCAGTCCACCGTGGCGGTCTGAGCAGACATGATGAAGTCTGCCTCGTTCTCCCGGTGGTGAGAGTCGGCTACCAGGACCGGCTTGCCTTGGCGCAGATCCGCCAGCGCCTGCTCGATGCGCACCGCGTCCTCAGCGGTCAGCACCGCGGCGGCGTTCATGCGCGGTCTCCCAGCATCTTCTCTACGTACTTTCCGATGACGTCGACCTCGACATTCGCAATGTCGCCCACCTGGGCCTCGCCAAAGATGGTGTCGGACAGAGTCGTGGGGATCAGAGAAACCGTCGCGCGATTACCTTCGAGCTCCGCAACCGTCAACGACACACCATTGAGAGCAATGGATCCCTTGCGCACCACATAGCGCAGGAGGTCGTCCGGTAGCTCGAAAGTGAGATTGTCCCAGTCCGGCCGCGAGTCACGGGCCACCAACGTTGCACGCCCATCGACGTGCCCCTGCATGAGGTGACCGCCCAGGCGTCCGTCAGCCTTCATCGCCCGCTCGATGTTGACCCGGTCGCCTGCCTGCAAGCCACCCAGCGAGGTGGTCTCCAACGTGACCTTCATGACGTCAGCGACCCAGGTGTCCCCCGTGTGCTTGGCGACCGTGAGGCACACGCCATTCACAGCGATGGACTCGCCATGAACAAGGTCGGTGCCAAAACCGTCGGTATGAATGGTGAACTGCGCCTGAGCGCCAGCGTCCGAGACAGCTTCGACCGTGCCGACCGTCTCAACGATGCCCGTAAACATCAGGTTCCTTCCGTCAAAAACCCAGTGACCAGGATATCCGCGCCCAATGGCGTGAAGGTCACATCCCGGAGCCGTAACGCATCCGCCATGGTGGAGATTCCCAGGTCCGCGAGAGACGTGGGACCGGCGCCCACGATGGCGGGCGCGAGGTAAGCGTTGACCTCATCCACGAGTCCGGCAGCAAAGAACGCGCTCAGAAGGGTGGGTCCCCCCTCGACCACCACTGTCCTCACCTCACGCGCCCACAACTCCGCCAGGACCTCAGCAGGATCGTGGGTGGAGGCCTGCATCGCATTCGAGTCGCGCCACACCGCTGCGCCGGGTGTGGACCGTTGGCCCACCACCACACGCAGAGGCTGGTGGCCCTGTTCCACACCGCCAGGCCGCGCGGACAGGCTTGGATTGTCCGCGGTGACGGTACCGGTGCCCACAGCAATCGCGTCCACTACTGCTCGGACACCGTGAGCATGCTCTCGTGCCTGCGTTCCAGTGATCCAAAACGAGGTTCCGTCAGCTGCAGCCATTCGGCCGTCGAGCGTTGACGCCCACTTGGCAATCACGTACGGCCGGTGCAACGACATCGCGCGGTGCCAGCGGCGCGTGAGTTGCTTGGCACCGTCGTGCCCAACCAAATCCGCGCCGATTCCCCGACTACGCAACGTTGCCGCACCACCGCTGGAGGCGTCTCCCGGATCCGCGACCGCGTAGACCACGTCACCGATACCGGCAGCGGTCAGCGCGTCAGCGCAGGGGCCCGTACGTCCCACGTGGTTGCACGGTTCCAAAGTGACGTAAGCCCTGGCGCCGCGAACATCGTTGCCGCGCTCAACGGCATCGGCCAACGCCGCTACCTCCGCGTGAGCGGTGCCCGCGCCCCGATGCCAGCCTTCGCCCACCACCACACCTGCGGCCGTAGGGTCCTGGCCGCCGGAGACGATGACGCATCCCACTTGGGGGTTGGGCCCGTACGCGGGGCCACGTTGCGCAAGCACTACTGCCCGGTCCATCGCGTCCCGTCCGGAGGTCACCACCGGTGTGGTCTCACTCATAGGGATGCGCAGACGCGCTCGCGGCGAGGTGCCGTAGCGCATCAACCTCCGCCGCTGGGTCGGCTGCACCGTAGACAGCGGAGCCCGCGACGAACACGTCGCAGCCAGCAGCGGCAGTCTGCTCAATGGTGTCGCGTGCGATTCCGCCGTCGGTCTGAATCCACAGATCAAGATCTGCGGCACGCGCTGCATCCCGTAGAGCCGAGACCTTTGGGAGCATGTCGGGCATGAAAGCTTGGCCACCAAAGCCTGGTTCCACTGTCATGACCAGCACCATGTCAAAGTGCTTGAGGTCGTCAATCACCGCGTCGACCGGGGTGCCCGGCTTCAAAGCCACGGACGCGCGTGCGCCTAGGGCGCGCAGGTCTTGAGCGATGGCCAGCGGGTTGGACGCAGCCTCATAGTGGAAGGTGACCGATGCGGCACCGGCCTCCGCGTATCGAGGAGCCCAATGATCTGGGTTCTCGATCATCAGGTGAGCGTCGACTGGCATGGGCGCGACCTGGGCGATGCGTTCCACCACGGGTAGTCCCAACGTGAGGTTAGGAACAAAGTGTCCGTCCATGACGTCGACGTGGACCCAGTCGGCGGTGGAGATGCGCGCCACCTCTGCCTGCAAGTTGGCGAAGTCTGCCGACAAGATTGACGGAGATATCTGCATTCCCATGGGTACGAGGCTACTGGACTCGGGCCTGCGGATCGCCGGATTTCTTCGCGGGCAGAAGGTCCGCTAGCCCACTGTCAGAAGCTGAATGAACATCGCATCCGTGGCGTGAACATGGGGCCACAGCTGAACATGGGGTCCTTGACCCCAGTCCGCAGGCTCGGTACCGGTCGCTGCTGCAACAGCCAGGCGAGTATCCAGCAGCACCGCACCGGCATCCTCGACAACTGCCCGCGTCTCCGCAACCACCGGAGAACACGTCACATATGCGACCGCACCACCTGGCGTGACCAGCCGAAGTGCCTGCGCAAGAAGTTGAGTCTGAATCTCGACGAGTTCGTCCAGGTCCCGTGGTGACCGGCGCCACCGGGCTTCCGGCCTGCGGCGAAGGGCCCCTAGACCCGTGCAAGGCGCGTCCACCATGATCCGGTCATAGCTGGCGGGCTCACCCCATGCGCGCGCATCGACGGCGTGCACCGAGACCACGCCCTCAGGAACAGCGCGAACCGAGTCCTTCACCAGGCCGGCCCGATGCGGGTGCAGTTCCAGTGCATCGAGCGCACCGCCGTCCAATGCGACCTGTGCACCGACGAGGGCTGCCTTGCCGCCGGGACCGGCGCACATGTCGAGCCATCGTTGTGGCGGTTGGCCCCCGTCCTTGTTGAGGGCGGCGTCGGCGTGAAGCAGCGCCAAGGCAGCCAACTGACTACCTTCGTCTTGAACGGCTGCTTCACCCCGTGCGACCGCTGCAATGTCACCCGGATCGCCTGACTCAAGGATGAGAGCATACGGTGACCACGAGCCGTCTACGGCGCCAGGAGCGTCCTGGGCGACGGCGTCACGCGACACCAATCCCGGCCGTGCCACGAGTGTGACAGCCGGAGGCTGATTGTCAGCCTCAAGCAACGCTTCCAGCTGACCGGGACGACCATCAGCGATCAACGCCCGGTCCAACTCCCCCACCATCCACTCCGGATGGGAGTGCTTGACCCCAAGTGAGGAGCGAGACGTTCCTGGCGCGACGCGCGAGAGCCACGTGTCGAGATCCGCCTCCACGATCCGTCTCATCACTGCGTTCGCAAAGCCGCTTGCCCCCTTGCCCCGATGCAGGCGCACCAGATCAACCGTCTCTGAGACTGCCGCGTGCGGAGGCACACGCATCCCCAAAGCTTGATGGGCGCCCAACCGCAACGCCACCAACACTTCCACGTCCAAGTCCCGAGCCGAACGCTTTGCCGCCTTGCTCACGATCGCGTCGTAGCGGCCCACCAGGCGCAGAGTGCCATAGGTCAACTCGGTAGCGAAGGCCGCATCGCGTCCACTGAGCCCGCGCTCGCGCAGCACCGTCGGCAACGCCAAGTTGGCGTACGTGTCCTGAGTCTCGACTGCGAGAACTACGTCAAATGCCGCCTGCCGTGCGGCATCGACCTTCACGCTTCACCCAGGGCTGAGCCCTCGGGCAACCGGGCGCCCCGCCACCACGCCGCAGCATCCATGGGCTTCTTGCCAGCCGGTGCAATGGTGCTCAATGCCACCGGGGACGTTCCTGTGCCCACCAGCACCTTGCCGTCATCCCACCGCAACTGGCCGGGGACCGTCGCAGCCGCATCTGCTACCTGAACGACGGGTCCGAGTTTGGCAACTGACCCATCAGGGAGCGTGGTCCAGGCTCCGGGAGCGGGAGTACATCCGCGAATCTGACGGTCAACGAAGTGACTCGGCCGTTCCCACTGCACGTACGCATCGTCCCTGGTGAGCTTGGCGGCGTACGACACGCCGTCTTCGGTTTGGGCCACGGGCGCAGCCTGACCCGAGGTGAGGGCGTCAACAGAGTTCACCAGCAAGGGTGCACCGGCGTGTGCCAGACGGTCCAGGAGTTCGCCGGCCGTGTCTGTGGGACGGATCCTCTCGGTCAACGTGCCAATCACCGGCCCCGTGTCGAGCCCCTTCTCCAGCACGAACGTGGAGGCACCTGTGAACTCGTCCCCCGCCATGATGGAACGCTGGACAGGAGCGGCACCGCGCCACGTCGGCAACAAGGAGAAGTGCAGGTTGATCCAGCCCGTGCGCACCGCGCCAAGCAGGTCCTCTTTCAGGATCTGGCCGTAGGCCACCACCGCAGCACAGTCCGCGTCAAGAGCCGCAATGTCTGCAATGAACGCGGGGTCCTTCGCGTCCACGGGCGTGAAGACAGGCAGTCCATGTGCCTCAGCAGCGACTTTGACGGGGCTTGGATGCAGAGTCTTTCCCCGCCTTCCGCGCGCATCAGGCTGGGTGATCACCGCCACGACCTCATGGGGCGACGCCACCAACGCTTCGAGGGACGGAACGGCCACGTCAGGGGTACCCGCAAAGATCACACGCATAGCGACAATCGTAGTCGGCGGCGCGCGACGCACTTCCAACGGACCGGCACGCTACTCGAGGGGTCCATCCACCCGGAGGCGAAGGTCGCCACCGGCCTTTGACGCCTCCTGCTGAACCTCACGGCAGGCCTCCACCACGGCCGCTGCGCTTCCGCGCGTGACCAGCACTGACGCACCATCAGGACGGGTCACTACCGTTGCTCGGTCCTTGCCATCTTCCACGCCCGCGCGGCGAAGCGCGGCGGTCACCCACGCATCGTCTCCCGTGAGCCGTATGTGGCGCCGATGCGGCGGCAACCCAATCTCTTGACGTTCGGCATAGTCGTCGCGCGCCGCCTCCACCGGGTTCCACGACGACAAGGCCCTGCGCACCATGTCCGGGACATCTCCGACCACTGTCACTGCACCGCCCGCTCCTCGTGGGCGTGCGAGCGCCGCCGCGTTCAGCCACCACCGGACCGCACGCAGTTCGCCTCCGAGCCCAGCGAAGACCGGCACTCCCGCATCAACGATCACGATGTGTCGATATCCCTCGCGGACGGCAGGCAACGCGGCCGGGGTCGAAATGACCACGCCAGAGTCGACAGCGAAGTCCTCCACGACGCCGGTGCCGCTGCTGGAGATCGTCACGGGCGTACCTGCTGGCACCATCCGTTGCAGCTGCTCCGCCAACCGCTCCACACCTTGACGGACCTGCTTCAAGTGTGGATGGTGGCATTCCGGACAATGCCAATGTGGTTGCGCGTGGCCATGCGCCACGCACACCGGGTCCGCTCCACTCGCGGGAATGGCGAGGGGCGACTCGCACTCCCGACACTCGGCCCAGGCCTGGCACCGCGCGCACGCGGTCGCACCCACGTAACCCGCACGCGGCACCACGATTCCGACCGGCCCGGCATCAAGCGCGCGAAGCACTGAACGCCACACGCTGCCTGGCATCCAGTGCCTTCCGGAGGCGCCTTCAGCTTCACGCCGCGCACTCGTCATGATGTCAACGGTGGGCGTCGCCTCGCGCACCCGGTCACGGCTCGCACGCTCCGCACGCGCCCAGCCATGTTCCACCAACGCAATCGCATCAACGCTCAAGGCATACCCGCCAAGGACCACGGCAGTATGCGGCGCCGCCCGCATCGCGGCCACGGTGCGCACATGAAAGTAAGGCGAGTGAAGCTCCTCGTACACCGAGTTGCCCTCGTCCCACAGCACCAGGGCACTCAGGTGGGGTACCGGCTGCAACACCGTGGGCCGCGTCCCCACCACTACCCGGGCGTGCCCGTGCATGGCTGCCAAGTACGAGCCGAACCGTGGGTTCGGACCATCGTCGTGGTCGAGGACCGCGACCTGTCCACCGGAACGCGCTGACCACCGGCTCAAGCCGATGCGTTCAAGACTGGTGAGCACGAGCCGAACCGCGCGCGCATCGGGCACCACGATGATCGCCGAGCCTGTGTCTCCCAATGACTGCACCGCGATCGACACGAGGGCATCGGCGGGTGTGGCGGTCGGTCCACCGCTCGTAGATTCGACGGGCGGCAGCGCCTCCCACACCACACGATCTCCCGGTCGTAGCGTGACCCGTGCCGCCTGCGGCTCTAGCCGCACCAGTGCTTCTTTGTACGCAGGATCACTCCCCGGCGCGGACCAATCGCGTTTCTCCACCGCCGCGACGCGAGGCGGAGCCATCAAGCGGGCCACATCCCACCATGAGCCGCCATAGCGGCGTGCCACGTCTCGAGCCAACTCCAGCGCATCTGGAGTGAAACTGGGGATCGCAGACGAGCTCTTGACCTCCAGAAGGCGCCCGCCAAACGATGACTCGCTCGTCAACTCCGTCACTACAGCGCCAGTCAAGCGCCCAGCAAAAGGCACTCGAACCCTGGACCCTACGCTCACCGTGTCCACCAGCGTGGGAGGCACGCGATAGTCGAACGGCCGGTCCAGATGTGGGAGCGGACTGTCGAGCCGCACCCGCGCAATGGGGGCGGATGTCATGTCAGTCGTGAAGCGCTACTGCGCAGCCCCAGCCAGCGCGTCCGCACGATCCGTACGCTCCCACGTGAACTCCGGCAGCTCGCGACCGAAGTGGCCGTACGCAGCAGTCGAACGGTAGATGGGGCGACGCAAGTCGAGGGCATCAATGATGGCCTGTGGACGCAGATCAAACACTTCACGAATAGCCGTCACGATGCGGTCCTCCGGCACGTTGGCCGTACCGAAAGTCTCCACGTACAGGCCCACCGGGTGCGCAGTGCCAATGGCGTACGCCACCTGAACCTCGCATCGGTCCGCCAGGCCCGCCGCCACGACGTTCTTCGCCACCCACCGCATCGCGTAGGCAGCAGAGCGATCGACCTTCGACGGGTCTTTGCCGGAGAACGCACCGCCACCGTGGCGAGCCATACCGCCGTAGGTGTCGACAATGATTTTGCGTCCGGTGAGACCGGCGTCACCCTTGGGTCCACCAATCTCAAACCGACCCGTGGGATTGATGAGTGACCGGTGGCTGGCGGCGTCCAGGTCAAACGACGCGAGGACCGGAGCGATCACGGCAGTCTCCAAGGCTTCCCTCAGCGCGGGGGTCTCCCAGGACTCATCATGCTGGCTGGACAACACCACGGTGTCGACCGTCCGTGCGATCTCGCCTTCGTAGCCGATCGTTACCTGCGCCTTGCCATCAGGACGCAAGCCTTCAACCGCCCCTGACTTGCGCACTGCCGCCAGCTGCTGCGTCAGGCGGTGGGAGATAGCGATGGGCAACGGCATCAGTTCCGCGGTGTCACGGCACGCGTATCCGAACATGAGTCCTTGATCGCCCGCACCCAGTTCAGAGCCGTCCGTATCAGTAGCGGAGCCCACACCCTGCCAAATGTCTGCACTCTGCTCACCAATCGACACGGACACACCGCATGAGTCACCGTCGAATCCCACCTTGGACGAGGTGTAGCCGATCGACTTCACCACATCGCGGATGGTGCCAGGAATATCGACGTACGCGTCATCCGTGCTGACTTCACCGGACACGTGTACCAATCCGGTGGTCACCATGGTTTCGACAGCGACCCTCGCATGCGGGTCTTGGCGCAACATCTCGTCAAGGATGGCGTCAGAGACCTGGTCGCACACCTTGTCCGGGTGGCCCTCGGTCACGGACTCGGACGTGAACAGCCGCAGATCAGTCATGGCGCCCAGCCTAGTGGTCAGCGCAGACACTGCTTCCCAGCAAAGCAGGAAGGTCATGCGCGCTGTGTCACACACCGCGCAGCTGCACCCAGAGGGGGACTAGCTGAGAAGGCCCACCACAAAGTCGTACGCGTAGTCGCGAATCCCGGGCGCTTGGCTCTCGCGGGGCCCCACAAAGTTCACGATAAGTTCGCGACCAATCGATTCCAGCCACTCGCGGGCCTGTTCCGGTGACTGCGGATCCATCAACACAGGACGGCCGGTCCCTTCCGCAAAGGCCAACGCAATCGCGCATCCCTCAGAGCCCGCTACCGGGCCCAACGCGATCGTCGCGTGAGAATCGCGGATATTGAGCCGTGTACGCACCGCTGGCTCAGCCTCGATCGTGGGCTTGAGGCCAGGGAAGTCAATCAACACTCCGGGCGGATAGGGCTTGTCTTCAGCCCACCCCCCGGCCGGGCACCAACCACCGTGCACCACCTTGCAGGCGATCGCGGCCTGCAACGCTCCCCTGTCAACGCCTGTCTGGCCACCCGCAATGACACGTGAGATGAGCGACAACGACGTGTCCATGTGGCTCTCCCTCACTTGTGCTCCCGCGACGTGACCACCGACGCGAGGAAGGCGATCAGGGTCGCGATGACTGACCCTGTGTCAGAACGGTAGCAACTCCTTCACCCAGATACCTGCGGCGCAAGTCCCAGATCAGCGTCCGGAAGACACCTGCGTGCCGCGACGGCCACGGAAGCCGGCGCGCTCATGCACGCAGCGCACTCACGGAGTCGAGGATCAGATGAGCGACCGCCACCTTGCTACCAGCGCCCTCCGCAACGACGGCGCCCTGGGAGTTCAACACCGTCACGGAGTTGTCCGGGGTGCCAAACCCACGCTTCTGTCCCGTGGAACTGACGCCGACCTCGTTCACCACCAACAAGTCCGCGCCCTTCCGGCGGGCCTTGTGGGCACCGTGGTCAAGCACGGAGCCCGTCGCGTCGCCAGTTTCCGCAGCGAACCCCACCACCACCTGCGACTCACTCTTCAAGCGCACGAGGATCTGCAAGAGATCAGGAGTCTGTTCCAACTCCAAAGTCAATCCCGAGTCGCCGGTCTTCTTCAGCTTTGATTCGGAGACGGCTGCCAGTCGATAGTCCGCTACCGCGGCGGCCATCACCACCACATCGGCCCGTTCCGCACGCGATGCCAACGCGGACTGCATCTGAGCCGCGGTCTCCACATCGACACGTTCGATACCTTCGCCCAGCGGCAGGGTGACGTTGGCGGCGATCACCGTCACCTGAGCGCCACGCTCACGGGCCGCTTCAGCAACAGCGAAACCCTGCAATCCAGACGACCGGTTACCGATGTACCGGACCGGGTCAATGGGCTCACGTGTGCCCCCGGCAGTCACGAGCACCCGAACACCGTCAAGATCGCCCCAGGTACCGTGATTAGCCTCGGCAGGCGAAGAAGCGCCACCGTGGCCCGACATCTCATACAGAGCGGCCACGATCACTTCCGGATCGGGAAGGCGTCCGGGGCCCGAATCTGGACCCGTCAAGCGCCCCACAGCCGGCTCCAACACGTGGACACCACGCTCGCGCAGCGTCGCCACATTGGCAACAACCGCAGGGTCGTTCCACATCTCGGTGTGCATCGCAGGGCACACCAACACTGGCGCCTCAGTGGCGAGCAATGCGTTGCCGAGCAAGTCTGTGGCACGGCCCGCAGCCATTTGTGCAAGGAAGTCCGCTGTCGCGGGCGCCACGAGAACCGCATCGGCCCGTTGCCCCAGGCGAACGTGCTGCACCGACGGGACGTTCTCAAACGTCTCCGTCGGTGCGGGGTGTCCTGACAGCGCTTCCCACGTGGCGCGTCCCACGAAGTTCAGGGACGCCGCCGTGGGGACCACGCGGACATCGTGGCCGTCCTCCTTGAGCAGGCGCAACACAAGCGCCGACTTATACGCGGCAATTCCGCCGGTGACGCCCAGGAGGACGCGCATCGTGGTGGTCTTACTTCTCGGCGGAGTCGCCCAGGTCCAGCAAGCCACCTTCGTTGATCTCACGCAGTGCGACCGAGAGCGGCTTGTCCGTCGAGTCAGCCTCAACGAGGGGGCCGACGTTCTCGAAGTGGCCCTCGCCAAGCGCCTCGTAGTACGAGTTGATCTGACGTGCGCGCTTGGATCCGTAGATCACCAGTGCGTACTTGGAGTCAACCTTCTCCAGCAGCTCGTCGATAGGCGGGTTGGTAATGCCCTCGGGCTGTGCAACAGTTCCGGCCACGGTAACTCCTCAAAATCATGTGGGGTGGGGGAAACAAAACTCGGACTAGTCTAGCGCGCCCCTGCGATGATGCGCTCTAACTCTTCCACTGCAGTGTCGAGGTCGTCGTTCACGACGGTGACATCGAACTCATCGACAGCAGCAAGTTCTTCTCTCGCAGTCGCGAGGCGACGCTCTCTTTCCGAGGCGTCTTCAGTGCCACGCCCTTCAAGACGCGTGACCAGTTCGTCCCAGGACGGCGGCATGACAAACACGAAGAGGGCATCTGGCATGGTCTTCTTCACTTGGCGGACGCCGTCCAGGTCAATCTCTAGGACCGCAGGTTTTCCGGCAGCAAGTGCCTGTTCAACGGGCCCACGAGGAGTGCCGTAGCGATGCTTGCCGTGAACGGTTGCCCATTCGAGCAACCCGTCTGACGACACCAAATCATCAAACTCAGTGTCTGACACAAAGTGATAGTCGTGGCCGTTCCGCTCGCCGGGTCGAGCGGAACGGGTAGTTGCGGACACCGACACCCAAACATTGGGGTCGCGATCGACGACGGCACGCAACAACGTGCCCTTGCCTACCGCCGTGGGTCCGGCAAGTACAACGAGTCGACTCATCAACCCTCGCGAGACACGAGTGCGTCGACCTGGTGAGCGCCCAGTCCGCGGATCCGGCGTGCGGCAGAGATTCCGATCTCTTCCATCGCCGTTTCAGCGCGCTTGGGGCCGATGCCGGGGAGGCATTGGAGCAGGTCGCGGACTCGAATACCTGCGAGGGCCTCGTCTGCCTTGGCCTTGGTGATGGCCTCTTCAAGGGTCATCTCGCCGTGCGTGAGCTTCTCCTTGAAGACGCGACGTGCGCTGCGCACCGCCGTCGCCTTCACGAGAGCCGCAGCACGCTGTTCGTCAGACAGTTCCGGTGTAGCCACGGTCCCTTCCTTTCCTAGGGGTTTCCTGCGCAGGCCAATCAGGCCTGGAGGGCGGATTGTGCTGCGCCTGAAGCCGAGATCACGGCTTGACGCAACTTTTCAACAAAGGGGCCCTCTCGGAGAACACCCCTCGATTGATTGACGAGTACGAGCCGCCTGGAGTTCCCGAATACCTGGGACAACTCGGCGGGTCCCGCACCCTGTGCGCCCACTCCAGGCGCGAGGATTGGCCCGTTGAGGCCGTCGAGGCCGATGCCGAGGTCCGACACCGCCGTTCCTACCGTGGCACCCACCACGAGTCCGATGGACCCCATGGGGGTCTCCCCTACGTTGTGTTCGGCTGCCTGCCGCACGATCCCGGCAGCGACAGCCTCACCGTTCGCTGCACGTGCGTGCTGGACCTCAGCCCCTTCAGGATTCGAGGTCAGCGCAAGCACGAACAGGCCCTTGCCGTTCGTCTTCGCCAGGTCGATCGCGGGCTGCAAGGAACCGAACCCGAGATACGGCGACACCGTGAGCGCGTCACACTCGAGCGGTGCGCCTTTGGTCAGGAAGGCTTGCGCATAGCCGGCCATCGTTGACCCGATGTCTCCGCGCTTGGCATCCAGCACTGTCAGGAGTTCGGCCTCGCGGGCGCGACGCAGGATCAACTCCAGCGCCGCGACGCCGCGGGCTCCGTGACGTTCAAAGAACGCGGCATTCGGCTTGACAGCTGCCGCGTGACGGGCCGATGCCTCAATCACGGTTTCGCCGAAACTCGCCAATCCCTCGGGGGTGTCAGGCAAGCCCCACTGCTGCAGCAGTTGCGGATGCGGGTCGATGCCCACACAGAGCGGACCGTAGTCGCTCATCGCTACCGCGAGCTGTGCTCCGAATGCCATTCGGTTACTCCTTTGTGGCGCTTTCGCGCCGTCTGTTAGCCATGCTACCTGCGGATACGCAAGTGTGCGGGGTCAGGCAGTCGCCTCTTGCAGACTCTGCACCTCGAAGGGGCCGGCCAGGCGTGCTTCGATCGCTTGCACCGCAGCAGACAGTTGCTGGGTCGTGGTGACGATGGCGGAGTCGGCTGCGGTGGCTGCAGCACGAATCTCGTAACCGTCTGCACGAGCGCCCTGTCCGGACGGGGTGTTGATGACCAACGGCACCTGTCCATCGTTGATCAGATCGACGATGGTGGGTTCACCGTCGGGACCAACCCCTTCGGAGTACTTGCGCACCACGGTGGCGGGGATGCCGTAGCGTCCCAGCACCTGAGCGGTGCCCGCGGTTGCCAGAATCTCGAAGCCCAACTGCGCCAGACGTGCCACGGGGAACGAGATCGCTCCCTTGTCACGGTCAGCGACCGAAACGAAGGCCTTACCCGCCGTGGGGAGTCCACCGAACGCGGCCGCCTGGGACTTGGCGAAGGCGAGGGGGAAAGTCGAGTCAAAGCCCATGACCTCACCCGTCGACCGCATCTCAGGTCCGAGTACTGTGTCCACGACCAGGCCCTCGTGGGTGCGGAAACGCTTGAACGGAAGCACTGCCTCCTTGACCGCAATGCGCTGAGACATGTCGATCCGTGCCGCGTCCTGTTCAGGCAGCACACCATCGGCCTTGAGCTGCGCGATGGACGTGCCGGTCATCACAAGTGACGCGGCGGTGGCCAGGGGCACGCCTGTGGCCTTGGCCACGAAAGGCACCGTACGAGAGGCACGGGGGTTCGCTTCGAGGACATACAGCACGCCTGACTGCAACGCGTACTGGACATTCATCAGACCGCGCACGCCGATTCCCTTGGCAAGGGCCTCAGTCGAGGTACGAATCCGCTGTAGCTCCTGCTCAGACAGAGTGACGGGCGGCAGCACACAGGCCGAGTCACCCGAGTGGATTCCAGCTTCTTCGATGTGCTCCATGACGCCACCGAGGTACAACTCTTCGCCGTCGTACAGCGCGTCCACATCGATCTCGACTGCGTCGTCCAGGAAGCGGTCGATCAGCAGTGGTGCATCGGTGGCGTGGTCGCCGACGTCTGCCATCCGTGTGCCATAGTCGGCGAGTTGTTCACGCGAGTACACGATCTCCATACCGCGCCCACCCAGAACATAGGAGGGACGGACCAGGACCGGATAGCCGATGCGCTCGGCGATCTCGATGGCTTCGTCGATGCCGTGGGCGGTGCCATAGGCGGGCGCCGGCAATGCCGCTCCGTCGAGCACGCGGCCGAAGGCCGCGCGGTCTTCAGCGTTGTCGATGGCTTCAGGCGAGGTACCCAAGATCGGAACACCGGCATCGGCCAGGCGCTGTGCGAGCGACAGCGGCGTTTGGCCACCCAGCTGGACAAACATTCCCTTGACGGGGCCGGCTGCCTTCTCTGCTTCGTAGACGGCCATGACGTCTTCAAACGTCAGTGGTTCGAAGTACAGACGGTTGGCAGTGTCGTAGTCGGTCGAGACCGTCTCAGGGTTGCAGTTGACCATGATGGTCTCGTACTGGTCCTTGAGGCTCAACGCCGCGTGCACACACGAGTAGTCAAACTCGATGCCCTGGCCGATGCGGTTGGGGCCTGATCCCAGGATGAGGACGGCCTCGCGGTCGCGGGGGGCGACCTCGGTTTCGGCTTCGTAGGTGCTGTAGTGGTACGGAGTGCGGGCCTCGAACTCGGCAGCGCAGGTGTCCACGGTCTTGTAGACCGGCTGCACGCCCAGGTCTGCGCGCGCCGCGAAGATGTCTTCGACGGCGACGCCACGCAACTGGGCGATCTGAGCGTCGGCCAGACCGTGCCGCTTCGCAGTGCGCAGCAGCTCCGCGTCCAGGCTGTCTGCGGCCGCGACGTCGGCCGCGATCTCGTTCATCAGCAGCATCTGGTCCAGGAACCAGGGATCGATCTTGCAGGCATCAAAGATCTGCTCGACCGTGCAGTTGCCGGCAAGCACTGCACGCAGGAGCTGCTGCACCTGGATGAAGCGCTTCTCCGTGGGCACCACGATGGCCTCAAGCAGTTCGGCAACCTCGGCGTCGGTGGGGGCGTCACCTTCCCAGTGGAAGTTCATGCCCTTCTTGTCGATCGAACGAAGTGCCTTGCCCAGTGCCTCAGTGAAGTTGCGGCCAATGGACATGGCTTCACCCACGGACTTCATGGTGGTGGTGAGCACCGGGTCCGCCGCCGGGAACTTCTCAAAGGCGAAGCGCGGAACCTTGACGACCACGTAGTCGAGCGTGGGCTCGAACGATGCCGGGGTAGAGCCGGTGATGTCGTTGGGGATCTCGTCCAGTGTGTAGCCCAGGGCGAGCTTGGCCGCGATCTTGGCGATCGGGAAGCCGGTGGCCTTGGATGCCAGAGCCGACGAGCGGGATACGCGGGGGTTCATCTCGATCACGATGAGGCGACCGGTCTCAGGGTCCACGGCGAACTGCACGTTGCAGCCACCGGTGTCGACGCCCACCTCACGAATGATCGCGATACCGACGTCACGCATGCGCTGGTACTCACGGTCAGTGAGAGTCATGGCAGGAGCAACCGTCACCGAGTCACCGGTGTGCACGCCGACGGGGTCAACGTTCTCAATGGAGCACACCACCACGACATTGTCGTGACGGTCGCGCATGAGCTCGAGCTCGTACTCCTTCCACCCCAGGATGGACTCTTCGAGCAGAACTTCGGTGGTCGGCGAATAGTGCAGACCGGCGCCGGCGATGCGGCGCAGGTCGGCTTCGTCATACGCGAACCCGGAGCCCAGCCCGCCCATCGTGAAGGAAGGACGGACCACGACCGGGTAGTTGAGGTCTTCGGCTGCGGCCAGGCACTCGTCCATGGTGTGGCATATCACGGAACGTGCGGAGTCTGCACCGCAGCGTTCCACGACGCCCTTGAACAGTTCGCGGTTCTCACCCAGGTTGATTGCTTCGAGGTTCGCGCCAATGAGTTCGACGTCGTACTTCTCGAGAATGCCAGCTTCAGCTGCTGAGATTGCTGCATTGAGCGCAGTCTGTCCACCCAACGTGGGCAGCAGTGCGTCAGGGCGTTCCTTGGCAATGATCGCCTCGATCACCTCGGTGGTGATGGGCTCCACGTACGTGGCATCGGCGAACTCGGGGTCCGTCATGATCGTGGCGGGGTTGGAGTTCAGCAGGATCACGCGCACGCCTTCAGCGCGCAGAATGCGGCACGCCTGGGTGCCGGAGTAGTCGAACTCACAGGCCTGACCGATGACGATCGGGCCGGAACCGATGACGAGGACTGAGGTGATGTCGTCGCGCTTGGGCATCAGGCGCGCTCCCCCTTCATGACGGAGATAAAACGGTCGAATAGGTAGGACGCGTCGTGCGGTCCTGCGGCGGCCTCCGGGTGGTACTGCACGGAGAACGCGGGGATGTCGAGGCATTCAAGGCCTTCGACCACGTTGTCATTGAGGCACACGTGCGACACCTTGACGCGGCCGTAGCCGGCGGGGCTGTCGCTGGCGCTGTCGACGGGTGCGTCGACCGCGAAGCCGTGGTTGTGTGCGGTGACTTCCACCTTGCCGGTGGTGCGATCCATGACCGGCTGGTTGATGCCACGGTGTCCGAACTGCAGCTTGTAGGTGCGGTACCCCAAGGCGCGGCCCAGCATCTGGTTGCCAAAGCAGATGCCAAAGAACGGCACCTTGGCATCCAGGACCTTGCGAAGCTGGTCCACGGCGTGGGTTGCTGCTCCGGGGTCTCCGGGACCGTTGGAAAAGAACACTCCGTCAGGGTTCTCTGCGAGGATCTGCTCCGCAGTCCACGAGGACGGCACGACCGTGACACGGATGCCTCGTTCAGCCATCATGCGCGGCGTGTTCGCTTTGATGCCAAGGTCCACGGCCACCACATCGGCGACCTTCTCGACACCGTACACGGGCTCCACGACGTAGGCCTCGGTTGCGGAGACCTCGTCGGCAAGGTGTGCGCCGGACATCTCGGCGCCGGCCTTGACGCGTTCCACCAGCTCTTCCACGGGGGCCAGCGCGTCACCGGAGAAGATGCCTGCACGCATGACACCTTCGCGGAGGATCCGGGTGAGTTGACGCGTGTCGATTCCGGAGATGCCCACGATCCCCTGCTCGCGCAGGTCATCGTCCAGGCTGCGCTGGGATCGCCAGTTGGAGGGACGACGTGCGGGGTCGCGGACCACGTATCCGGCGACCCAGATCTGGCGAGACTCGTCGTCTTCGTCGTTCACACCGGTGTTACCGATGTGGGGGGCTGTCATGACCACGATCTGGCGGTGGTAGCTGGGGTCGGTCAGCGTCTCCTGGTAACCGGTCATGCCGGTGTTGAAGACGATCTCACCCAACGTGGACCCGGTGGCACCGTATGCGGCGCCTTCGAAGGTCCGGCCGTCCTCCAGGACGAGGATCGCGGGGGCGTTGGTCACGCGAATGCTCCTTCAAGTGAAACGTCAATATGGGTGGGACGGCCGCGCAAGAAGGTGGCGACAGCGCGTCCCGGAAGCTCGATTCCGCCAAACGGCGAGTTGTTGGACCGTGAGGCGGTTGCGGATGGCTCTACCGTCCATGGTGCCTCAGGATTGATGAGGGTAATGTTCGCGGGCTCTCCCACTTCGAGTGGGCGACCGTGATTCTCGTCACGTCCGATGCGCGCCGGTGTGGTCGACATGACGCGGGCCACGTCACGCCACGTGAGCGCTCCGGTGTCGACCATCGTCTTTTGCACGATCCCGACTGCAGTCTCCAAGCCGATCATTCCCATTGCGGCGGCTGCCCATTCGCAGTCCTTGTCCTCGTCTGGGTGCGGCGCGTGGTCGGTGGCGACAATGTCGATAGTGCCGTCGGCCAGGCCTGCGCGCACAGCATCCACGTCCGACTGAGTGCGCAGCGGTGGGTTGACCTTGAAACGCGGGTCATAGCCGCGAACCGACTCATCGGTCAGCAGCAGGTGGTGAGGCATGACCTCCGCGGTGACGTCGATGCCCTTGGCTTTTGCCCACCGGATGATGTCCACGGAGCCTGCGGTCGACAGGTGGCAGACGTGGAGGCGTGATCCGACATGCTCAGCGAGAAGTACGTCGCGGGCGATGATGGATTCTTCTGCCACTGCAGGCCAACCGGCCAGACCGAGCTCTGCGGAGACGTAGCCTTCGTGCATCTGCGAGCCCTCGGTCAGGCGCGGGTCCTGGGAGTGCTGCGCGATGACACCGTCAAAGGTCTTGACGTACTCCAGCGCGCGGCGCATCAGCACTGGGTCGTGGACGCACTTGCCGTCATCGCTGAAGACGCGGACCTTGGCCCGCGAGTTCGCCATGGCACCCATCTCCGACAACTGCTTGCCTTCGAGCCCCACGGTGACCGCTCCCACGGGGAACACGTCGACGAGACCCACTTCAGCACCACGGGAAGCGACCTGCTCGACGACGCCTGCGGTGTCTGCCGTAGGCGTGGTGTTCGCCATGGCGTGCACGGCGACGAACCCGCCCTTGGCTGCGGAGCGCGAGCCGGTCTCGATGGTCTCGGCGTCTTCGCGTCCAGGCTCACGCAAGTGGACGTGGATGTCCACGAGACCCGGCAACGCGACCAGACCGGACGCGTCGAGCGTACGGGCGCCAGCCGGAGCATCGGCCCTCTCCAGTGAAGTGATGACGCCGTCGACGACCACGATGTCCGATGCGGTGTCGCCGTAGAGCGACGCGTTGACAATGACTAGGGCGTCCGTGGCGGTCTCGCTCACTGGGGCGCCTCCTCTCCAGAAAGCAGTAGGTATAGGGCGGCCATGCGCACGGCAACGCCGTTGCTGACCTGTTCGACGATGACGGAGCGCGGCGAATCCGCTGCCTCCGCGGAGATCTCCAGGCCCCTGTTCATGGGGCCGGGGTGCATGATGATGGCGTGATCGGGCATCCGGTCCATGCGGGCGCGGTCCAGGCCAAAGAGTCGCGTGTACTCCTCGGGGCTGGGGAAGAACCCTGAGCCGCCACCGGTCATGCGTTCGCGCTGAACACGCAACATCATGATGGCGTCGAGGTCGTGTGCTTCGAGCGCATCGTCCAACGTGTAGTAGACGGAGATGTCCTCACGCTGCGCCATTCCGAACGGCAGCAGCGTGGGAGGAGCGACGACCACCACGTTCGCACCCAGCGTCTTCAGCAGTGCGACGTTGGAGCCGGCGACGCGCGAGTGCAGGATGTCGCCCACGATCGCGACGGTCAGCCCATCGAGACCTTTGCCTTCACTGTCGGAGACCAGGTGACGACGCGCGGTGAACGCGTCGAGCAACGCCTGCGTGGGGTGCTCGTGGGTTCCGTCACCGGCGTTCAAGACGGCGCCGTGCATCCAGCCCGAGTCCGCCAGTCGCTGAGCGGCACCTGAGGCCCAGTGGCGGATGACCACGGCATCGGCTCCCATAGCCTGCAACGTCAGAGCGGTGTCCTTGAGAGATTCCCCCTTGGACAACGATGAGCCCTTGGCGGAGAAGTTGATGACATCCGCGCTGAGGCGCTTAGCCGCTGCTTCAAAGCTGATGCGTGTGCGGGTGGAGTCTTCGAAGAAGAGGTTGACGACGGTGCGGCCGCGCAGCGTGGGAAGCTTGCGAATCTCACGTTCCTGCGTGGCAGACATCTGGGCAGTGGTGTCGAGGATCCGGATGGCGTCCTCGCGCGACAAGTCCCGCGTTCCGAGTAGGTGCTTCACGCGCGTCCCCCTGACAGGATCACTGCATCATCGCCGTCTGTCTCTGCAAGGCGAACATCGACGCGTTCGCTGCGCGAGGTCGGAATGTTCTTGCCCACAAAGTCCGCGCGGATCGGGAGTTCGCGGTGGCCACGGTCCACCAGCACCGCCAACTGGACTGCGCGAGGCCGGCCCTCGTCCTTGATGGCGTCGAGTGCGGCGCGAATGGTGCGGCCGGTGTGGAACACGTCGTCCACGAGCACCACTGTCGCGTCATCGATACCGAACTCGGGCAGCATCGTGGAGCCGATGCTGCGCGTGGGCTGTGAGCGGAGGTCGTCGCGGTACATCGTGATGTCGATGCTGCCGGTACGTGCTTTCGCGTCGAAGGCTGGCTCTACCTGCGCGATGCGCTCTGCGAGCCGATGAGCGAGTGGCACTCCGCGAGTGGGGATCCCCAGCAAGACGAGCGACTCGTGCCCCTCGTTGCGTTCAAGGATCTCGTGTGCAATGCGTGTGAGCGCGCGACTAATGTCGGGCGCACCAAGAATGGTGCCAGTCATACTGGCGACCTCCTTCCCCGCCTCTCTGGACGGTCCTTAAAGGATGTCTGTCAGGTGCCAGCGTACCTGACCTGAGGCACGCTGGCGGCGCCCCGAGGGGCGTTTCTTTAGTCGTCTGCGAAGTCGGAGTATGCGGCCGACCCGCCGTCGATGTCGCGGGAGTCTTCCGCCGGGGTCTCTGCCGTGACGCTACCCAGCGCGGGCGCCTCACGCGTGATCCGCCCGAGCACCCCGTTGATGAAGCGGGGCGAGTCGTCAGTGCTGAGGTCGCTTGCGAGAGTGACCGCTTCGTCGATGGCGACGGCGGGTGCCACCTCGTCGTTGCACAGGATTTCCCAGCTCGCGATACGCAACAGGTTGCGATCCACTGCGGGCATGCGCTCAAGGGTCCAGTCCGGAGCTGCATCCACGATGATGGAGTCGAGCTCACGGCCCCGCTCAATCACGCCGCGGATGAGCTCTTGGGCGTAGGGCGGGAGCGGAGTCTCGCGTCCGGAAACCTTCAGGCGCTCTTCGAGCGCACGATCCAACGGCATGCTGCGCTGCTCCGCCTCGAACAGAACATCCAAGGCGCGCTTACGGGCTTTGGTACGGGCGCTCACTAGTCGTTGACGCGGCCCAGGTAGTCACCGGACTCGGTGTTGACCTTCACCTTGGTGCCGGACTCCAGGAACAAGGGCACCTGGATCTCTTTGCCGGTTTCCAGGGTTGCAGGCTTGGTGCCGCCCGAGGAACGGTCGCCCTGCAGGCCAGGCTCGGTGTAGGTCACTTCGAGCACCACGGATGCGGGAAGTTCGAGGAAGATCGGGTTACCGTTGTGCGAACCAACGGTGGCCTTCTCGTTTTCGAGGAGGTAGTCGGTAGCGCTACCCATGATCTCGGGGCTGATGGTGACCTGGTCGAAGGTGTTGGGGTCCATGAAGACAAAGCCAGCACCGTCGTTGTAGAGGTACTGCATGTCACGGCGGTCCACAGTCTCGAAGTCGACCTTGGCGCCTGCGTTGAACGTCTTGTCGACGACCTTGCCGCTGAGGACGTTCTTCAACTTGGTACGAACGAACGCACCACCCTTGCCGGGCTTGACGTGCTGGAACTCGATAACGGACCACAGGTTGCCGTCGAGGTTGAGTACTGAGCCGTTCTTAATGTCGTTCGAAGAAGCCACGGTGATGTCCTTGTCGCGTTCGTGTCGTTAAGCCGCAGAGAATTCTATAGGACGCGGGGCTCGATCACAGCAGCGAATCGGAAGACACCGCGTCGTAGGCGCCCAGGAGCAGCGCTGGGTCCGGGCCTTCGAGACGGACAGGGTTGCCGATTCCCTGCAAGATCACAAACCGGAGCAGGTCTCCCCTGGTCTTCTTGTCGCGCTTCATCGCAGTGTGAAGTGCATCCCACCTGCCGCCGGGATACGTGGTGGGGAGCCCTAGTCCGCCCAGGATCTCGCGGTGCAGGTCAACTGCGGCATCGTCCAGCTTGCCTGCGAGCCGCGCGAGTTCCGCCTCGTAGACCATGCCCACGGATACAGCGGCTCCGTGACGCCACTGATACCGCTCGGTGTACTCGATCGCGTGCCCAAACGTGTGACCGTAGTTCAAGATCTCGCGCAGGTAAGACTCTTTAAGGTCCGCGGCGACCACGGTCGCCTTGACCTGGATCTTCCGAGCGATCAGCGTTTGTAGGACGTCGAGACCGTCATCGGACAGCTCTTCGGCACGCAAGGCCGATGCGTGGGCCTGGGCAAGTTCAAGAATGGTCGCGTCTGCGATGAAGCCGCCCTTGACCACCTCGGCAAGTCCGGCGACCCGGTCATAGACAGGGAGAGTTGCCAAAGTGTCGAGATCACACCACACGCCAAGCGGCTCATGAAAAGCCCCCACCAAGTTCTTGCCCTCGGTGGTGTTGATTCCTGTCTTGCCGCCCACGGCCGCGTCGACCATGCCCAACACAGTCGTGGGCATCTGGATAACGGCCACGCCCCGAAGCCATGACGCCGCCACGAAGCCGGCCAGGTCGGTCACTGCTCCACCGCCCAGTCCCACCACCACGTCAGTGCGGGTGAAGTCGGACTTGCCCAACACCTGCCAGCAGAACGCGGCAACCTCGGCAGTCTTGCCAGCCTCAGCATCGGGCACCTCAATCAGCACGCCCTGTCTGCCGGATGCCTCTACACGGCCACGCAGCGCATCGGCCCGCTGCGCCATGGGAGCGGAGTGAATGATGGCAACACGAGTCGCGGCGCCGGGGAGGGACTCCACGACCGGATCGATGAGGTTGTGCCCAATGTGGACGTTATACGGCTGCGATGTTCCTACGTGGACGGTCGTGGTCATGCGCGCTCCAGTCCTTCTGCAATGACGGCGGCAACCTGCTCTGCGCTCAAGTCGTCCGTCACAATGCTGGTGGTGGCCAGGTCTTCGTACACCGGACGCCGTAGCTCCATCAGTTTGAGCCACTGTTGACGGGGGTTGCCCACCAGCAACGGTCGCGAAGCATTGAGGCCCACTCGAGGCGTCGCGGCCTTGAGGCTCACATCCAAGAACACCGTCACTCCCCCGCGGTCGGCGTATTCACGGAGAACCTGCTGAGTGGCTTCTCGCATGACAGCACCGCCACCCAAAGACAGCACTCCGGCATGCTCGGCGATCGCTTCGCCTACCGCCTGCTCTTCTAGTTCACGGAACTTTGGCTCTCCATCGGTGACAAAGATGTCCGGAATCGACTTTCCGGCGCGCGCAGCGATGTCCTCATCCGTGTCACGCCATGCCACGTCGAGGACACGCGCCAACGCACGTCCCACCGACGACTTCCCCGACCCAGGTGGGCCGATCAGGACAACGCGCGGCTGTGGCATCAGCGCAGGTGCTCGGGCACTGCGGCCTGGTAGGCCTCGATGTTGCGGCGTACTTCCGCGACCGAGTCACCACCGAACTTCTCAATCAGCGCATCGGCCAGAGTCAATGCCACCATGGCCTGCGCAACGACCGCGGCAGGAGCCACCGCACACACGTCTGAACGCTGGTGGATCGCTTTGGCAGCCTCACCGGTTGCCGTGTCGATCGTGTCTAACGCACGCGGCACCGTGCTGATGGGCTTCATTGCGGCAGAGACGCGCAATGGTTCACCGTTAGTCATGCCACCCTCAACACCACCGGCACGGTTAGTGCGGCGAGTCACGTTGCCGTCGCGGTACTCGATCTCATCGTGCGCGGCGGAACCACGGCGGCCAGCGGTGCGGAAGCCATCGCCGATCTCCACGCCCTTGATTGCCTGGATGCCCATCATCGCGGCAGCAAGGCGCGCGTCCAAACGGCGATCCCAGTGCACGTGGCTGCCCAGTCCCACCGGGACACCGTAGGCGACTACCTCGACCACCCCGCCCATGGTGTCACCTTCCTGCTGGCATGCGTCGATCTCTTCGACCATGCGCGCTGAGGTTTCAGCGTGGTAGCAACGGATGGGGTCGGCGTCGAGCTCAGCCGTGGCATCTGCTGGCGGCAGAGGCGCATCTTCAGGAACCTGAATGGGGCCCACCTGCGTGGTGTGGGACACAAGCCTGATCCCCGCAGCCTGCTCCAGGAAGGCTTCAGCTACCGTGCCCAAGGCCACCCGGGCCGCAGTTTCACGGGCCGATGCGCGCTCCAGCACCGGACGCGCGTCGTCAAAGCCGTACTTAGTCATGCCTACCAGGTCCGCGTGGCCGGGACGCGGACGGGTCAGCGCTGCGGCGCGGGCACCGGAGAGTTCGGACTCGTCGACAGGGTCCGGGCTCATCACGGTCTCCCACTTGGGCCACTCAGTGTTACCCACCTGGATCGCGATAGGGCCGCCCTGCGTCACGCCGTGCCGCACGCCACCGAGTACCGAAACCTGGTCCTGCTCAAACTTCATACGAGCGCCGCGTCCATAACCAAGACGGCGACGAGCCAACGCCTCCTGAATCTGCGAAGACGTCACCTCCACACCAGCGGGAAGACCCTCAAGAGTGCCCACCAGAGCGGGACCGTGCGATTCACCTGCGGTAAGCCATCTCAGCATGGGTCACATTGTGCCAGAGGGACATGGGTGCCAGGTGCGCTGGCGTGGACGGCCACACATGAAAGAGGCGGGCCACCCTTCTGGGGGACCCGCCTCTTTGTTCTAGCCGCGTCTAGTTTGCGCCCTCTTGCTCAGGTGCGTCGTCCTCAAGACGGATGAAGGGCGAGTCGCCTGACACCTCTGCAGTACCGAGAGCACCTTCGTCAATCGATGAGGTGTCGATCTCCGACAAGTAGAGTCCACCGGATATCTCCAGCCGCACATCGCCGTCGCCGGCCTCGGACACACCACCGGCAACGACTTCTCCGTCGACCAGCCCAAGGACGTCAATCTCTCCCACCTGGAAGAACTGAACGGAGGGATCCTGGAGGCGGGAAAGGAAGTCGTACGCCTCTTGGGGCGTGCCGACTACCGTGAACTCAAACGGAATCGCCGCGAGTCCCTCGGCACGAACCTGCTCCCCGGAGGGTACCGACACGACCGGAGTGAATGCCTCGGCCGCGATCTTCGTGGTGGGCGCGGGGCCGCTCTGAAAATACTTGGCTGCACGCGTAGAGTCCAGCAGCACGGCTGGAATCTCCCAACCAGCGACCAACGAGCCGTACTCCTGTCCGGAAGCCGCGATCTCGACACCAGACTCTGAGATTGCGTCAGAGATGCGGTTCCTAAACCCTTCAAGGTCAAGACGCTGAGGGGCGTTGAGTTCGAGCGTCGGCTTGATATCTGGCGCCTCGCCAAGCGCCGAGTCAAATGCCTCGATAGAGGCCTCATCGGCTTGGACCGTAGCAATGTTTGCCCGGACCAAGTCCTCGTCACTGGCGAATGCGGAAGCCTCATCAACCTGAGGTTTGATCGCGAGGAACCAACCAAGAAGAACCACGGCAATAATTCCCAAGGCCGTCAGTGCGAAGATAGGCGCATACTTCGAGTTCAGCATTATTCGGTCTCCTCACTGGGACTGGGGCTGGGCGCCGGTGCCGCGGCAGGTTCATCTGTCGACAAGGCCGCGTTGGGGTCAACGACGACAAATCCCTCGTCGTCAATGAACCGCTCGGTGAGCGCTGACTCAACAATGCTGACGTTGCCGTTGACAAGCCAAACGAGAGCGCCGTCCGGAGTCGAGTATGACTCGGTGAGAATGGTGACTTGCTCCAAGCCAGGCAACGCCTCAATGCGAGTGGCAAGAGCAGTTGCTTCTTCGTAGGACTCAGTTTGAGCAGAGAACTCGATGGTTCCCACACCCGGAACCATGGTGTCGGATCCGTTGACCTGACTAAACCCGGCCGCAGAGGGGCCTGTGTAGGTCAAGCCGACGATCGCGGTTTCGTCGGTGTCCACTTCGAGGAACGAGAACACCAGGTTGGCAATGTCGACATCGCCGTATCCGATCTGGCCGAGCGTCCATGCGTCGGACTCGTACTCCACCAGCGCGTCATAGGTCTCAACCTGCGAGTCCCGAGACGCCAGCGCGAGCCGCTGCTCATCAATCGCGTCTTCGAGTCCAGACTTGGCTACCTGCTTTGCCCCGAGTGCCAGCACGTATCCAGCGACCATCACGCCAACCGCAATGAGCACCGCAAACATTGCGGTGAACTTGACCGCGCGCATCTTGGTTGCTTCCGCGATCTCCTGCGGAATCAAGTTGACGGAAGGGAGCGCTGGAGCGCCGTACTTCTTGTCTACCGGTTTCATCACTCCACCCCCATCGCAAGCCCAATGACGCTAGCGAGGCCGGCCTCGCGTCCACGCACCTGAGACAAGTCGACCTTCTTACCGATCCCCATGCCTGCGAGCGGGTCACCGATCATCGCAGGCAGTCGCGTCGCACTCGAAAGTGACTGCCCGAAACCCTGAAGGTAGGCTCCCCCGCCGGTCAGAACCAGCCGTTCGGCTGCACCGCCTGGGTTTGAGCTCGCGAAGTACACCAAGGTGTTGCGAATCGACTCGATCAATGGACCCATGGCGTGGCCCACAGCGTCCGCTACCTGACGGTGCTCCTGCGGTGCTGATGGGTTCATGCCGATCTGGAACTTCAGTTGATCAGCGTCCACAGACGACCCTTTGAAGGCAGCACGCACAGCCTTGGAGGCGTCGTTTCCACCTTGAGCCAAGACTCGTACGAGCCGGGGAACACCGTGTTGCGACACCACGACCGATGTCGTTGCTGCGCCGACGTCGACTACCGCGACTGTGCCCTGGAGCAACTCACCCTTGCAGATCGACCGCCACAGAGCGAAAGCCGTGTGGTCGACGCGCGAGAGGTGAACCCCCGAGCCGTCGAGTGCAGAGATCACGCCTCGCACCAGTTCACGCGGCGAAGCAACCAAGAGCCCCTTGAACATCTGGCCCTGATCGCCGGCGAACTCTGCCGTCGGGTAGAAGTCGAGCAAAGCCTCGTCAACAGCCATGGGCAACGAGTCCCGTACGTGGAATGCGAGCGACTTGCGCACCTTGTCCATCGGCTGTGCAGGTACGTCCACCTCACGGATCACGACGCTCGGATGACCAATGCTGACCGCGGCAGACTTTGCGTTGACCTTCGCGGCAGAAACGGTCTGCTTCACGACGTCGGCAAAAGCCCCAGGCTCTTCGATCTCTCCGTTACGAATGACTCCTGCGGGCACAGCGCGCTCCGCGAATGCGGTCAGGGTCGCACCATCGCGCGGATCCGTGCCGCCCCTGAGTTCAATCTCTGCGACTCGAATCGCTGTCTCACCAACGTCGATCGCAACTTGTCTTGTTGCCACCTGTAGTCCCCTCTGAACTAATGTCTACTGACCTATCGGCACAAACCGCACGTTTCTGTACCCTGCTACAAACCGAACAAACCTAGGTATCCCTCGGCGATGGCGGAACCTCCGATCACACCCGTCCAGGCCCCGGCGAACATCCATGGCCCGAACGGGATAGCGACCATGCGACTGCGTCTGGTCACAGCCATCACCACTACGCCAACGACCGCACCCCACACGAACGCTGCGAACCCGCCGACGACCAACGTTGTCCATCCGTACCACCCCATGACGGCACCAAGGACTGGGGCAAGTTTGACGTCTCCGAACCCCATCCCTTTGGGATAGATGAACCACACGAGAAAGTAAAAGGCTGCAAGAATCGCCGCGCCGATGACCGCGCCCACAACGTTGCTCCAGGAGCCCGTGGTCGCGGCCCACGCCAGCAGGTAGGTTCCTACAGAGATCGCAAAAGGCCGTACGACGTTGTCGGGAAGTCGCTGCGTATCGAAATCGATGGCGCTCAACACCACAGTGAAGAAGGCAACAATCAGGGCGAGCCCAAGTTCCGGGGAGACTCCCAACCACAAAAACAGCCCCACGAAAACGAGCCCCGTAAGGCCCTCAATCACCGGGTAGCGAACGCTGATGGGCTCGCTGCAGTCAAAGCAACGTCCTCGGAGCGCTAACCATCCGACAATGGGGATGTTGTGCCGTGACCGGATCGCAGCACCGCAGCGTGGGCAAGCACTCCGTGGCCGCACGACAGATTCATTCTGGGGAGCTCGTGCGATCACCACGTTCGCGAAGCTGCCAAGGGCCAACCCCAGCAGGCCTACAACAAGTCCGAGCAGTACCACGTCCGAGTCTCAGCCTTGTCGGATGTACTCAACGTTGAACTGAGCGAAGGTAGGAACGACGTCACTCTCGCCAACCTTGCGGAAGTCCAGTTCCATTCCCGACGCAATTCGCGTCTCACATGCATAGATCTGGCCACCCCACTTGAGCCCCGAGTTGAAGTGCACCTTCTCCGGCGAGTACAAGAGGATTGCGGTTTGAGTGTCCTGGGTGAGCGTGGGTGCAGCAACCGAGATTCCTGTTCCGACTGTTGAGCCCGGGGCCGGGCACTCATAGGTGTCGCTCGGAGCAGGGTCAACGACGTAGAGCGAGTGATACTCGCCATCAACTGATTTCACGGTGAGAGTGCCCTTCACGCCGATCTCCGTCGCAAAGATCACGAGGTCCGCGCCCAACTCGATGGTGAGGCCGCCACCCCAGTCTCCTAGCGTCATGCCCTTGGATGCACAGGCGTTGGTGGTGTCAATGCGCGTGTTCGTCTCGACACGAATCGTAGCGGGAGATGTCGTCTTGCATCCCTGACCGTTCACCACGTTCCCCGAGTAGTCGGTCCACTCCTTCTCTTCCCAACCTTCAAAGGCGGGATAGTCGGTCGTCACCGCGATGAAAGGATCTACGTCTGGGTAGAGGTCCCGAACGGCGTCAGCGCCGAGGAGCATCTGAACGTTTCTCTGGGGATGGGGGCTGGCGCCGCATGCTGATCCATCTCCGGCGAACATGCTCCAGTTGCTGTTCGCAACTCGACCAGCATAGAGACAGTAGCGGTTGATTGCGCCTCCGACCCTGACATCTTTCGCTACATTGAGGTACTGGTTGTCACCTGGCGTGCCGAACGAGAATGAGGTCTGGCCGGGCCCGTTGCGCGAGAGGTCGTCTTGAACGTACAAACTCCCCAAAACGGAAGGAGTCGCGTTCGCACCCTGTGCATACTGCAGTGACTTTGCGTAGACGTCGCCTTGAATAATGCAGTCGGACGCTCGGTAGTCAACATGGCCGGTAGATATCAGATCACCTGCAATGTTCATACCAGAAGGGCACTCAAGCTCACCCTCTGAGTAGATGTCTCCCTGAACGTCTCCGTCGAAGACTGTCGTTCCGGTGTTGAACTCGATACCCAGATCGCCACGAATGGCCTGTTCGAAGCTCGGAGGGTCGATCGGCTTGGTCCAGAGCGCCTCCACCGTTGTGGAGTCTCCGCTGTCGAAGCCGCCCGAACCGATCTGCTGGGCGGAACCTGAGGAGACAATCTTCACTTGTTCGGGGAAGTTGTTGGCGTCAGCCAGGTCAGGACAGCCGACCACCCATGCGCCACCTTCTACTTGTTGGTAGGAGATCTCTGCAGAGAACGAAGGTGCAGTTGCGGAAGAGTAAACCCCACCCACAGCGGCACATCCCGCAGGGTCAGAGACCAACGACGCGTATGCGAAGTCGACGCCGGCGTCCGCCGCCGCTTGGGACTCGACAGAGGCACGCGACTGAGTGGTGAAGAAGGCCGCGAACACTGTCGATGAAGCAATCACAAGCAGAACGCCGCCCATGACGATCATCATGCCAAGCACCAACACGAGGGCCTGGCCGTCCTCGGAACGGCCGTTCATACGGTCCTGCAACGTGCGGACTAGAAGCACGTCATGCCTCCTTCATCTGATTGCGGACGATTAGTGACAGACGTGTAGATCCTGGTCCCAATCCCCCATTGGGCCGGATCTCCTTCCATACGAATGTCAACCGTCTTAGAGTTGGGTTCCTGGTGGAATGCCCGGGTCGCTTCTACGTTGGACGCGAATGTGGTCCAGCCCGACGCGGAAGTAGCGGTCGCGGAAACCACTTCAGCCTGAGAGGTGCTGCGCTTGAGCTTGCGGTCCGCGCTGTCGTAGAACCAACCCCGGCACTGATACGCGCCGGTGTCGGGCTCTCCATACCAGGTTCGAGTCCGTAGCATCTGCCCGCCAACACTGATCTGGATGTCCGATGCGTAACGAATGTCGTACTCGAGCGCTGCGGCAGCGTTCTGCATCTCGCCCGTGGTGTTGGTAGTCCCAGTGACCTCTGCTTGGGAACGCATCCCGTTGATCACGAGGGTTGCGACCATAACCGCCAGAATCGAGAACAAGAAGATGTAGGCCATGAGCTCCACAAGGGTGAAGCCGGCATCGGAACCGGAGCGCCTCTCCACGGCTCTCTTGCGTGACAGATCATTCATCGCGTCACCCCCGGTACGGAGATAAGCGTTGCGACGTCCGCAACGTCCGTGTCATGGGTGTCATCCGACTTCACGATCACGTTCATCGTCACCGCGGCGGCTGATTTGTCATCGCACCACGTCATATCAGCCTTCGCATCGGCACCGGTCGCGGTGATGATCGTCTCCGTCACCGTGTAGCGCGCGCCGCGCGAGTCCGTCATGGTGGTGGGAACCGGCTTCACCAAGAAGTCGGCAAATGCGGCGCAGTTCCTACTTGCCGTACGCGCCTCCTCGACGCGCAGTTGTGCCACCTGTCCCGCCGACGCGACCGTGGTCGAGTTAGCCGTGACTTGGAGGCTCAGAAGGATCGGCGGCACCATCGCCACCGCGAGGATCCCAAACAGCAGGATCGCCACGATGGCCTCGACCATTCCGAGACCCTCGTCACGCACCTGTTGTGTGCTCACCATTGTTCCCCCACTCCTTCCACATGACAATTGGGAAGGTGGTGGCGTGTGGACTGAGACTCTGCCCACACGCCACCACCTCATCTTGCTATGTTCACTCAATCAGGCAAATAACAGAGTGAAACCGCGAGATGGGCTTACGGTGCTTCGGTAATGGCTCCGGTGGCGTCCATAGTGAAGACCGTGCCAGTACCCGAAGTCACCGCAATGGTGACGGTGTCAGGAGTCGCCATGTCGACACTGCCGGCGGCGAGGATGTTGCCGTCCGAGACTGCGACGGTGGAAGTCTCAGTACCCGCAGTGATGGTCGAGGTCGAAGGACCAGTAGCTGCAGTCCAGGTCACGGTGGTGGCACTGGGGTTCTCGGTCATGGCCGAAACAACAGCCGTACGGATGGTGTTCAGGTCAGCCTTAGCAGCGGAGTCCTTGGCCTTGTTCTGCTGGTTCAGGTACAGCGGAATAGCAATCGCGGCCAGGATGCCAATGATGATGATGACAACGAGGAGCTCAACCAGGGTGAAGCCCTTTTCGGTGCCTTCTGCCTTCTCAGCGAGGCGCTTCTGAATACGAGCGATCATTTCGCTCTCCTTTTCATTCTCTTTGATTGTGCGGTCTAGGATGCGGGACGGATCCCGTATCCCCCCACTTTCATGACGGGGTGTGGCCCCATGAAAGCGAAGTCTGTGTGGTGTTCGAACTACCCAATGAGATCGAACACCTTGAAAATAGGCATATACAAAGCAATGACCATTCCACCAATGATCGAGCCAAGCACGGCAATCATGAGCGGTTCAATCATCGAAGTCAGCTGCTCGGTGGCGGACTCGACTTCCTGGTCATAGAAGTCGGCAATCTTGTCCAACATCTCGTCAAGCGCGCCTGTGTCTTCACCCACCGCAATCATCTGCACCACCATGGGTGGAAAGACGGCGTGCTGCGACAGCGGCTTGGCAAGCGACTCTCCACGACGCACCGAGTTTGCGATGTCGCGGGTAGCGTCTTCAATAACGACGGATCCGGAGGCCTGACCCACGATGTCGAGTGCCTGCAAGATAGGGACACCCGACCGGATCATGGACCCAAAGTTTCGAGAGAACCGGGACACCGCAATCTTCTTCACCAGTGGCCCAAAGATGGGCATCTTGATGGTGAGCGGCTGGTACCTGCGGCGCACCGACTCCTTGTGTTTGTTCTTTCCCCACCAGATGAAGAAGGCGACAATCGCGATCAGCAGTGGCAGCGCCGCGACCTTGAGGACGCTGGACATCACTACCAAGAATTTGGTCGCAGCCGGGAGCTCGCCCCCAAGTCCGTCAAACATGTTCGCAAAGACGGGCACGATGAACAGCAGCATCGCCACGGTCGCAAGGATCGCAATGCAGAACACCACCACGGGGTAGGTCATCGCGGACTTGATCTTGCCGCGAAGCTTCACGTCGTTCTCGAAGTTTTCGGCAATAGACACCAGGACCTCGTCCAAGAATCCGCCTACTTCACCGGCCTTGACCATGTTGATCATGATGGGCGGGAACACGTTGGGGTGACGGGCTAGCGCCTTGGAGAAGGCGGAACCGGTCTGCACGTCATTGCGGACCTCGCCCACTATCTTCTGCAGTTCCTTGTTCTCTGTCTGTTCCGCGAGGATGGTCAGCGCGCGCAGCAGAGATAGACCCGAGGAGATCATGGTCGCGAGCTGGCGCGACAGGATAGCGATGTCCTTGAGCGTAATCTTCTCGCCGAAACCAGGAATCTTGATCTCAGCGTTAAGCCCCTTCGCGGACGCGTCGGACACCGACAGCGGAGTCAGGCCGCGGGAGGCGAGCCGCGAGGCAACCGCGTTCTCGTCCGGTGCCTCGATCTTGCCCGTGTGCTCCTTGCCGGAAGCGTCACGTGCAATGAACTCGAACTTCTTAGTTGCGGTAGCCATCGTGTTCTCCTCGCCGCGCTAGTAGCGCGCTCCCCCGGCTCGACCGCACAGGCGGTTGAACTCTTCATAGGAGTGGCACAGTTCCACGGCGTCATCGAACGACACAGTTCCGGCCTTTACCAGCTCGGCAAGGTGCTGGTCCATGGACTGCATACCCTGCGATGCACCGGCTTGCAATGACGTGTAGATCTGGTGCGTCTTACCCTCACGAATGAGGTTGCGGATCGCCGGCGTTGCCACCATCAGTTCCACTGCCACGGCACGGCCAGGGCCATCGGCGCGACGCAGTAGCGACTGGCAGACGACGCCCTGGATAGCGGTCGCCAACTGAGTGCGGATCTGACCCTGCTGTTCTGCGGGGAACACGTCGATCACACGGTCAATGGTCTGTGCCGCATCCTGCGTGTGCAGCGTGGCGAACACCAGGTGGCCTGTTTCTGCTGCGGTCAGCGCGACCTGGATGGTCTCCAGGTCACGCATCTCACCAATCAGAATGATGTCCGGATCCTGACGCAGCACGTGCTTGAGTGCCCGCTGGAAGGACTTGGTGTCCGCGCCAACCTCGCGCTGGTTCACCAGCGAACGCTTGTGGCGGTGAAGGAACTCGATGGGGTCTTCCACCGTCATGATGTGTGCCGAGCGCGACCGGTTGGCGAGGTCCACCAGCGATGCCAACGTGGTCGACTTTCCAGAACCAGTAGGACCGGTCACCAGGACCAACCCACGGGGCAACTGAGCAAACTCTGCGACCTGACGTGGGATACCGAGCGACTCAAGCGGCTTGATCTCGTAAGGGATGACACGGAATGCTGCACCAACAGACTGACGCTGCTTGTACATGTTCACACGGAAGCGTGCCTCGCCCACCAAGGCATAAGAGAAGTCGAGTTCGAGTTCGTCTTCGAAGCGTTCGCGCTGTGCCTGAGTAAGAATTTGGTACAGCGAACGCTGCAAGCTGTCCGGGTTGAGCTTGTTGAAGCCCTCCAGCGGTGCCAGTCCACCGTCAACACGGATCATGGGCGGCGCACCTGATGTCATGTGAAGGTCGGAAGCGCCGCGGCGCAGCATCTCACGCAGCGCGTCGCCTACGTCCAGGTCGCCGTCCTGCTGATCCTGGCTCATTCCAAGGCGGCGAGAACCAGCGATGCCACCGTGCTGTTGACCAGGCTGGTTGTTCACTGTGCCTGCCGGTGCAGCCCCAGGCGCGGATGCAGTGGGAGCAGGGGCCGCTGCGCCAGCAGGCTGGGCTTGCTGAGACGCAGCGCCAGCGGGGCGGGCGCCCATTCCGAAGGATGTGCGCTGCGGGACCTGGCCAGACACAGGAGCTGACTGGGGTGCCGACGGGTTCTGCGGGGAGACTGCCTGCTGCGGAGCCGCAGCACGTTGCGGCTGCTGTGGCGCGGCGGGCTGCTGAGGCGAGAACTGCTGCTGGGCCGGCTGGTAGCCGCCCGGCTGCGCGCTCGCTTGAGGGACGCCACCAGCGCTTTGCTGCGGCGTGGAGGCAGGTCGACTACTCGCCTGCTCACCCTCATTGTTCGCAGGCCAAAACATTCCAGCCTGCGGCGCGTACTGCTCAGCCATCAAATTCCCCTCAGTCTTCACCGGCTCAGTGCCCCTCAGCACCTCGCCTTCGCGGTGAATGTCGCTCAGTCTATGGTCCAGGTAGGAAACGGTCTACCCTCAACACCTGTTATCGGCAGTGATATTTGTCACTTTAGTGAGGAAACCTCACAAACTACTCTCCCTGCTACTTCACTACTCGCAGGAGTTCTTCGATTGACGTGGTGCCCCCAAGCACCTTTGCCCACCCATCCTGGAGCAAGGTTTCCATGCCGGCTTCGATCGCTACGCGAGAGATATCAGCGGCGGACGCACGCTCGACTGTGAGTCGTTCAATGGACTCATTGACGACCATGATCTCGTGGAGTGCCACGCGGCCTCGATATCCGGTGTTGGAACACCGGCTGCAGCCACCTGCACGGTAAAGCGTGGGGAGTGGGGCATCCGCGGGCCAATGCGCTGCCGCCGGAATCTCGTGGGCGCTTGCCTGGTACGAAACTGCGCAATTGTCACAAAGGCGGCGCGCTAGTCGTTGTGCCACCACGCAGTCGACAGCAGAGCCCACAAGGAATGGCTCTACGTCCATCTCTGTGAGACGTGTGATTGCAGAAGGCGCATCGTTCGTGTGCAGTGTGGAGAGCACCAGGTGACCAGTCAATGCAGCTTCAATAGCGATCTGCGCGGTCTCTTGGTCTCGAATCTCACCCACCAGCACCACGTCGGGGTCTGCACGCAGGATTGAGCGCAGTGCCGCCGCGAACGTCAGACCGGCCTTGGGGTTGACTTGCACCTGGTTGATACCGGGGATGCGGTACTCGACCGGGTCCTCAACGGTGATCACGTTGATTTCTGGCCGCGAGATCTGGTTCAGCGTCGCATACAGCGTGGTGGACTTACCGGATCCCGTGGGACCCGTCACCAGGATCATGCCGTACGGCTTGGTGAAGGTCTCTTTGTACTTCGCGTAGTTGGACTCACGAATACCCAGGTCCTCGAGGTCCAAGGTCGCGGTCGAGTTGTCGAGAATACGCATGACAACCTTCTCGCCCCACACAGTCGGCAGCGTCGCCACGCGCAAGTCGATCTTTCGCCCGTTGTGATTCACGGAGAGGCGGCCATCCTGTGGCTTGCGACGTTCCGCGATGTCGATGTCGGACATGATCTTGAGACGGGAGATCACTCCGTTAGAGATGGCCTTGGGCGCCGACTGCACCTCATGCAACACGCCATCGATGCGGTAGCGGACCCGGAGTTCACGCTCCGCCGGCTCGATGTGAATATCTGACGCACGGTCCTGAACAGCTTGAGTGATGAGGAGGTTGACGAAACGCACGATCGGCGCGTCGTCCTCCGCCATCGCACCAGACAAGTCGATGTCGTCGAGCGAGTCCTGCTCCTCGGCGATGTCGTCCCGCAGGTTTTCCATCTCCGCATCGGAGCGGCAGTACCGATCGATCGCTGCCAGCACGTCGTCGTGCGCGGCCACCACGGGCAGGATCTGCATCCGCGTCAGGGTGCGAATGTCGTCAACCGCCACCACGTTGCCAGGGTTGGACATGGCGATCTTGAGGATGTCGCCATCAATCTGAATGGGTAGGGCCGCGTGACGCCGGCATACGGTGTCGGGCACCATCGCCACAGCGGTGCGGTCCACCGGGAAGTCAGCGAGATCCACAAACTCCATGCCCACTTGGCTGGCGAGAGCCCGGACGAGTTGCCCTTCGGAGATGAGTCCCAACTCCACCAGGGTGCGCCCCAGGGAGGCACCGCGTTCGCGTTGCTCATCGATGGCGTCCATCAGCTGCTCTTCGGAGAGAACTCCCTCTTCGAGCAGGATTGTTCCAAGCTGCTTCACGAGACTCCCTCACTGTCCACGTCAGGCACTACCTACTTGCGCAATTTACATCGGCAAGTGCTTGAGTCCTATCCAACGTGGAGGATGCCACACCTGGAAACGCGCGCGTCACATGAGACGTTGGAGCAGAGCCCTTCCCATGGCGTCCAGGGGGGCGGGGTGGCCGGTCATAAGGCGGACCTGCTCCCCTGCTTGGTGGAGCAACATGCGGGTGCCATTCACAAAGACTCCCCCGCGCTCACGCCAGGCCATGCCCAACGGAGTATCAATGGGGTGATAGACGGCATCGAGCAGGGCGGCGTGCTCCGTGACAGGGCCGAGGGTGGAGGCCAGTGACTCCCCCACTTCTCGCGGAACCGTGGAGACGACAGCTTGAGCAGTCGCCAGATAGTGCGGTGCGTCCTCAAACGAGCTGAAACGTGGCTCCACGCCCATCTTGGTGGCGGCACGCATGAGCCCTCCAGCGCGAGCACGGTTGCGCACTACAACGACGGGCCGCGTCACACCCAGTCGTCCTAACGCGGCCATTGCAGAGGTCGCGGTTGCCCCGCCTCCAAGGATGACGGCGTCATGGGCCTCGCGGATGCCACCTTCAGCGAGGGCCTCCACAATCCCGTGGACGTCGGTGTTAGCTCCCACGAGGTGGCGGCCCGCTCCCGACGGCTGCATGAGCACCGTGTTGACCGCGCCCACGAGCTTCGCCATCGGCTCGATGTAGTCCATGAGCGGCACAGCGGCGACCTTGAGTGGCATGGTCAGGCTCAGCCCACCCCAGGAGTCGTCAAGGCCCTGCACAAACCCGCTCAGCGCGGCCTCATCGACGTCAAAGGCCTCATACACCCAGTCCAACTCCAACGCGGCATAGGCCGCGTTGTGAAGCACAGGTGACAGCGAGTGGCCGATGGGATGGCCCAGCACCCCTGCGCGGCGCAAGCCTGCGGTCACGACCTAGCCTTCGTCGGTGGACTCGGTGTTCTCAGCGATCCACTCGTTCATCTCTGCCTTGTGCTCAAGGAACTCCGCGTGAGTCTCAGAGAACTTGGTCTCGCCGGTGTCAAAGTTCACCGTGACAAAGAACAGATAGTTGCTGTCTGCGGGGCTGTTGGCGGCCTGGATAGCGGACTCGCTCGGCGCGTTGATGGGGCCGGGCGGGAGTCCCGCGTACTCGTAGGTGTTGTAGGGGCTGTCGACCTTCAACTCTTCCGAGGTAGCGAACGCACCCTCACCGGGGACCACATACTTCACGGTCGAGTCCATCTGGAGCTTCATCCCGTCGTCGAGACGGTTGTAGATCACGGAAGCCACAAGCGGGCGGTCCTCGTCACGGCTTGCTTCACCTTCGACGATGGAGGCAACGGTCAGGGTCTGCTCCCAGTCCTCGGGGGCAACACCGTTGCGCTCCAGGACCTTCACGGTCTGAGCCACCATGGTGCTAAGAATCTCCACCGGTTCCACACCTGGATCGAAGGCGTAGGTCGCGGGGAACAGCCACCCCTCAAGGTTGCCGTTGGCTTCCTCGGGAAGGCCGATGGCGTCGTGGTCTGACGCGACTTCTTCCACTTCCTCAGGAGTCGACTTCGTCAGGTTCGCAATCTTCTCAAAGTACGTGTCGAGAGTCTTGCCTTCGGGAACGTTGATCGTCAGTTCCACACGGTTGCCTGGGTCAAGCAGAGCGTCGACCGCGAAGTCTGCTTTCATCTCGCGCTGAATGAGGTAGTACCCGGCAGAGATCTGCTGGGCGTCGGGGTTCTCGGTGTAAGCGGTCACGAAAGACTCCGGTGACGCCACAACGCCTGCTTCGTAAAGAACATCGGCCATCGCGGCACCGCTCATGCCGGGCTCAATGACGACGCGGACAGCACCCTGTCCAGCGCCTTCGTAGTCGGCGACTCCAGACTCGCCGTCGCCTCCCAGACCCTGCACAAAGTTCCAGGCAATCGAGCCGCCGATGGCGACCAGCACGATCGAGGCTGCTACCACCACCAAGGTCCAGCGCCGGCGAACAGCGCGACGCTTCTGACGCTGCAGTCGACGCATGTCCAGCGTCGTCGTGGTCGTTGTCTCGTTCTCGAACAAGTCAGTCATTGTCACCTTCGCGCGAAATCACTTGGGACACTCTACCCAGGTTCCCGCGACGCTCCGTCTCCAGTGCAGTTTCCAGAATGACCACGGCGGCCGCCTGGTCAATCACTTCACGTTGTTGTTTAGCACTCCTACCCGCCTGACGCATAGACGCCGATGCTGAGGCTGTGGAGAACCGTTCGTCCACCAAACGCACCACAGCATCGACCCGTTCCGCAAGTTGGCGTGCAATCGCCATCGCGTCGTCGGCCGACGGGCCAAGTTCACCCGACAACTTCCGGGGCAGTCCTACGAACACCGTAGTCGCCCTTCGTTCCTCAACGATGGCCACCAGTTCAGCGACAGCCGTGTCGGTGCGCTTCACCGTCGTCACGGGGAATGCGAGCCGACCTTCAGGGTCGGAGGCTGCAACGCCGATGCGGACCGAGCCCACATCGACGCCAAGCCTTACGCCTCTATCCACGGGCCTCAATCGCGTTGCGCACAGCGACCAAAGCATCGCCGATCTTCGATGCATCCTGGCCGCCGCCCTGAGCGAGGTCAGGCTTACCGCCGCCGCCACCACCGAGAGTCTGCGCGGCAACCTTCACCAGATCGCCTGCACGCACGCCCAGGTCACGTGCGCCCGCGTTCGTCGCAATCACAATCTGCGGGCGCCCATTAAAGGCGGCCGATGCTGCCACCACCACGGGCTGTGCCTCACCCAGGCGGGCACGGACATCCGTCACCAGCGTGCGGAGATCGTCGCCGTCGGCGGCGTTGGTGGACTCATGAGCCACCACAGTCACGCCGTTGACGGTCTGCGCGGACTCCACCAACTGCGCTGCGACCTGCTGCATCGCTTGCTGGCGGTACTGGGCGAGCTGCTTCTCGGTGTCCGAAAGCTTCGACAGCAGCGAGCCGATGCGGTCGTGGAGCTCATCGGGGCGCACCTTGAGGGTGGTGGTGAGCTCGTTAACGATCGCTCGCTCCCCCGCCAACTGGGCGAAGGCGTCCGCACCCACGAGCGCTTCGATACGGCGGGCACCGGAGCCCACAGATCCTTCGCTAGTGACGGACAGCAGGCCGATCTGAGCGGAGTTGTCGACGTGCGTACCTGCACACAACTCACGGGAGAACGGACCACCGATCTCGACCACACGCACCTTGTCGCCATACTTCTCACCGAACAACGCCATCGCACCAAGCGACTTGGCGTCGTCAAGGTTCATGACGTTCGTAGCAACCGGCAACTCTTCGCGAATGGCACGGTTGGCGATGCCTTCGATCTCCTCGCGTGCACCCATCGAGATCCCCTGTCGCCACGCAAAGTCCAGACGCATGTAACCAGGCTTGTTGTATGAGCCCGCCTGCGTTGCGTCCTCACCCAAGACCTCGTGCAAAGCAGCGTGGATCAAGTGAGTAGCGGAGTGAGCCTTCGACGCCTGGTGACGGTGCGCAAGATCAACTTCTGCGGACACATGGTCACCGGCAGCGACTTCGCCTTCCTCGACTGTGACCGTGTGGACAATCACGTCAGCCACAGGCTTCTGAACATCGATGACGTTCAGCGTGCAGTTGGCGCCCTGGATGACACCAGAATCCGCGTCCTGACCGCCTGACTCCGCGTAGAACGGCGTCTCGTTGAGGATGACCTCAACGGTGTCGCCAGCCTGAGCCACCGGAACGGCTACGCCGTCCTTGATGACGGCAACCACGGTCGACCCCAGCGACAACTCGTCGTATCCACGGAACACGGTGGGCTGAAGAGCCTGATACACGCCAACGTCAGCGTGGCCGCCCTTCTTAGCCTTGGCATCGGCGCGCGCACGTTCCTTCTGCTCAGCCATCAGGGAGCGGAAGCCCTGCTCGTCGACAGTGACGCCCTGCTCTGCCGCCATCTCCAGCGTCAGGTCAATGGGGAAGCCATACGTGTCGTGCAGCTTGAAAGCATCTGTACCGGAGAGCGCCTTCTTGCCCTGCTCCTTTGCCTTGCCCACGGCCACGTCGAAGATGCTGGTGCCCTGGGTCAGGGTGCGACGGAACGCGTCCTCTTCGGTCGCGGCAACATTCACAATCTTGTCGATGTTGGCGCCGAGCTCCGGGTACGACGGCTTCATCGCGTCATACGAGGTCAAGATGAGCGACTCTACCGAGGGGTCTTCGACGCCCAGCAGCCGCATCGAGCGCACGGTACGGCGAAGCAAGCGACGCAGCACGTAGCCACGCCCCTCATTGCCTGGCACGATGCCGTCCTGAATGAGCATGAGCGACGAACGCACGTGGTCCGCGATCACACGCATGCGAATGTCGTCCTCAGCATCCGCCTTGTACTGCTTTCCGGACAGCTCCTGCGCCTTCGCGATCACCGGGAAGACCTCATCGATCTCGTACATGTTGCCCACGCCCTGCTTGAGGTAGGCAATACGTTCCAGACCGGCTCCCGTGTCAATCGCCTTCTGGTCGAGTTCGCGGATGAGTGGATAGTCCTTGCCCGAGCCAGGACCACGCAGGTACTGGTCGAAGACCAGGTTCCAAATCTCGAGGTAGCGGTCGCCAATCTCGTCGGTCCATCCTGCAGCACCAGACGCCGGGTCGTAGTCGGGACCAAACTCGGCGCCACGGTCCACGTGCCACTCCGCACACGGACCCGCAGGCCCAGGCTGCCCGGTGTCCCAGAAAATCTCCTCACGCGGCAACTTCACGATGCGTTCGGTCGGCACACCCACGTTGCGCAGGGCCGAAAGCGCCTCATCGTCTTGATCCCAAATGGTGACCCACAGGCTCTCGGGGTCAAGGCCGTACTTGCCGTCATCCTCGGAACCCGTCAAGAGTTCGTACGCGAAGTCAATCGCGCCTTCCTTGAAGTAATCGCCAAAGGAGAAGTTGCCCAGCATCTGGAAGAACGTGCCGTGACGCGTGGTCTTACCGACCTCTTCGATGTCCTTGGTGCGAATGCACTTCTGCACACTGGCGATACGCGGGTGCGGCGACTCCTCAGTGCCAATGATGTAAGGAATGAACGGCACCATGCCGGCCACCGTAAACAGCAGGCTAGGGTCCGGGGACACCAAGGACGCGCTGGGCGCAATGTGGTGGTCCTTCGACGCAAAGTAGTCGATCCAGCGCTGGCTAATGTCAGCGGTGCGCATCCTGTTCCTCCTGATCAGGGGTGCCCGGTAAGGGCCGCGGAAGCGAGCTCTCGCTCGCCGGTGAGTGGAGCATCGGCTCTCTACAGAACCGGACCACCCTATAAGTATGACAAAGCCGCTGGGCCCCAAACGAATCCGGGACCCAGCGGCCTAAGTGTGTCGTTGGCTCGAAGCCTACGCCGCAGAAATTAGCGAGCGTAGTACTCGACGACCAGCTGCACCTCGCAGGTCACGGGGACCTCGGCGCGCTTGGGACGACGCACGAGCTTCGACGACAGCTTCTCGAGCTGGACGTCGAGGTACTCGGGCACCTCCGGAAGCACGTCGCGGTGTGCACCTGCGGCGGCAGCCATGTAGGGCTCCATGGTGACGGCCTTGGGCTTGACCTGAATGGTCTGGCCGGGCTTCACGCGGAACGAAGGGCGGTCAACGATCTGACCATCCACGAGGATGTGGCGGTGCAGAACGGCCTGACGAGCCTGGAGGATCGTGCGAGCAAAGCCCGAACGAAGAACCAGAGCGTCAAGGCGCATCTCGAGCAGCTCGACGAAAGCCTCACCAGTCAGACCGGGCTCCTTGCGGGCCTCGGCGAAGGTGCGGGTCATCTGCTTCTCACGAAGACCGTACTGGGCGCGAAGACGCTGCTTCTCGCGCAGACGGACGGCGTAGTCGCTTTCCTTACGGCGAGCGGTACGACCGTGCTCACCTGGGGGGTACGGACGCTTCTCGAAGTGCTTGACAGCCTTGGGCGTCAGTGCGATGCCCAGGCTGCGCGACAGGCGAACCTGACGACGTGCCTTCTGTACTGAGGTCATGATTTCCTTCACAGTTGAACGCGCGCGGAAGCGCGACCAACAATGGTTGTGCGTTTGCTGAGTTCGCGGCGACAGCAGCCAACCGTCCGCGAGGGCTTAAATATGCTACCAGAGGACCGGCGAAATCGGATGAGGACTACGCGCGGCCCAGCATGTCGCGGATGCGCGTCAACCGATCCGTGACCGTGCGTTCAAAACCAAACTCGGTGGGGCGATAGTACTGCGCACCGCGCAACGCCTCCGGGAGGTACTCCTGGGCGGCAACACCGCCAGGTGCATCGTGTGAGTAGACGTACTCCTGCCCATGGCCGATGCGCTCAGCACCCGCGTAGTGAGCATCCCGCAGATGTTCGGGGACCACCCCGGCCTTCCCCGCCCGGACGTCTGCGATCGCCGCATCGATGGCGCGGTAGGAGCGGTTCGATTTAGGAGCCGTCGCCAAGTAAGTCGTGGCTTCAGCCAGCGGGATCCGCCCCTCAGGCATGCCGATGAAGCTCACCGCGTCGGCAGCCGCCTGTGCAATCACCAGTCCTTGCGGGTCCGCCATACCGATGTCCTCCGCTGCAAGGATGACCAGCCTGCGGGCGATGAAGCGTGGGTCCTCCCCCGCCACCACCATACGCGCCAGATAGTGCAAGGCAGCATCAACATCCGAACCACGCACCGACTTGATAAACGCGCTGATGACGTCGTAATGCTGGTCGCCACTCTTGTCGTATGCGACCAAGGCGGCATCCATCGTGCGTTCCGTCAGCTCAGCCGTCACAACCGGACGTTCGGCGCCCTCCGGCGCCCCCATCGACAGTGCTGCGTCCGCCACGGACTCCACCAAGGTCAAAGTCTTGCGAGCATCGGCTCCCGCCACACGCAGAATGTGATCGCGTGCTTCAGGCTCCACATCGACTCTGCCGCCCAAGCCTCGTTCATCCGCCAGCGCTCGGTCGAGCAAACTCCCCAAGTCTGCGCTCGACAACGGCTGCAAAGTCAACAACAGCGAACGCGACAACAACGGACCTACGACGGAGAAACTGGGGTTCTCCGTGGTCGCACCAATGAGCGTGACCCACCGGTTCTCCACCGCAGGAAGCAACGCATCTTGCTGAGTCCGTGTGAAACGGTGGATCTCGTCCACGAACAGCACCGTCTCACGCTCACCCGTCGCGATACGACGCTTGGAGTCCTCAATGACGCCGCGAACATCCTTGATACCCGCGGTCACAGCAGACAACTCGACAAACCGGCGACTGCCCGCCACCAGGTAAGCCAGAGTGGTCTTACCCGTGCCCGGCGGCCCCCACAAAATGACCGACGTCGCAGGAGCATCGTCCCCCACCAAACGACGGAGTGGAGAGCCATCCGTCAAGAGATGCCCCTGACCCACCACCTCATCAAGCACACGGGGGCGCATACGCACCGCCAACGGCGCATTCGGCCCCGGCTCCGGAACACCCCGGTTGGTGCGTTCCGTCGACTCGAACAAATCCATGCCGCAAGCCTACGTGGCGGGCCTGACAACTCCCGCCGCGTCGTGGGGCCCGACGCCGACGTGCGTCGCTCGAGCGCCAGGGCACTCGTATTCGTCACTCTCGTTTTTTCGAGAATGACGCCTGTACCGGCGGGCACGCGCGGGGCCGCGCTAGCCGAACCCGGGATGCGCCGTGGGAGTTCGTCGCCCTCTTGGCGCGTCGATGCCACACACGAGCCAAAACGACAAATGCCGCGCGCCGGACCCCGTGGGGCACGTCGCGCGGCACTTGCCAGCACTCATGACTACGCCGAGGCGGTTTCGTCCTCTTCCTCAGGCTCGTAGTCCACGCCAGCTTCCGCACGCTGCTCAGCAGTGATCGGAGCGGGGGCCGCGGTCAACGGGTCGTAGCCGCCACCTGACTTGGGGAACGCAATCACGTCGCGGATCGAGTCAGCCTTCGTCAGCAACGCCACAATGCGGTCCCAGCCCAACGCGATTCCACCGTGAGGCGGTGCACCAAACGAGAACGCCTCGAGCAGGAAGCCAAACTTCTCCTTGGCCTCTTCCTCGCCAATGCCCATGACATTAAAGACGCGCTCCTGGACATCCTGCCGGTGAATACGGATGGAACCGCCACCAATCTCATTGCCGTTGCAGACAATGTCGTAGGCGTAGGCGAGGGCGTTGCCAGGGTCGGATTCGAAGTTGTCCATCCACTCGGGCTTCGGCGACGTGAACGCGTGGTGCACCGCGGTCCAATTCGAGGAACCGAGCGCAACGTCGTCGTCATCCGCGTCAACAGCCTTGAACAACGGGGCGTCCACCACCCAGCAGAACTCGAAACGGTCCTCGTCGATCAGGCCCACGCGCTTGCCGATCTCCAGGCGAGCAGCGCCCAGCAGCGCACGCGACGGACCAGGCTTGCCCGCAGCGAAGAAGACACAGTCACCGGGGTTCGCACCCACCGCAGCGGCAAGACCGGCCCGCTCGTCGTCGGACAGGTTCTTCGCAACGGGGCCTGCGAGTTCGCCGTCTTCCTGAATCAGGACATAGGCAAGACCACGCGCACCGCGCTGCTTCGCCCACTCCTGCCAAGCGTCGAGCGTGCGACGAGGCTGGTCTGCGCCACCCGGCATGACCACCGCGCCCACGTAATCGTTCTGGAACACCCGGAACGGAGTGTCTTTGAAGTACTCAGTGAGTTCCACCAACTCCAAACCAAAGCGCAGGTCCGGCTTGTCCGAACCAAAGCGAGCCATGGCATCGGCGTAAGTAATGCGCGGGATGGGGGTCGACACTTCGTAGCCGATCAGCGACCACAGTTCCTTGATGAGTTCCTCACCCAAGGCGATCACATCGTCCTGATCCACAAAGCTCATCTCCACATCAAGCTGAGTGAACTCTGGCTGACGGTCCGCACGGAAGTCCTCATCGCGGTAGCAGCGAGCGATCTGGTAGTAACGCTCCATGCCGGCCACCATCAGCAACTGCTTGAACAGCTGCGGCGACTGCGGCAACGCATACCAAGAGCCAGGCGACAAACGTGCGGGCACCAAGAAGTCGCGTGCACCTTCCGGCGTGGAACGCGTCAGCGTGGGTGTTTCGATCTCCAGGAAGTCGTGACGGTCGAGCACCCGGCGCGCTGCCTGGTTGGCCTGTGAACGCAGCACGATGTTGGCGCGCGGCTGAGGACGACGCAGATCGATGTAGCGGTACTTAAGACGCGCTTCCTCGCCCACGTTGACGTGCTCGTCGACCGGCATCGGCAAGGGCGCCGCTTCGTTCAGGATGGTGACGTCGCTCACGACAACCTCCACCTCGCCCGAAGGAAGGTTGGGGTTAGCCGAGCCTTCCGGACGTCCCCGCACCTCACCCGTGACCTGAATCACGTACTCATTGCGCAGGGAGTGCGCCACCTCTTCACGAATCACCACCTGCGCGAATCCGGAGGCATCTCGCAAGTCGATGAAGGCAACGCCGCCGTGATCACGACGACGCCCCACCCATCCAGCGAGTGTGACGGTCTGTCCCGCGTCAGTGGCGCGGAGATTTCCTGCAAGGTGAGTGCGAAGCACAGTGAGCCTTTCGTGGGCACGCTAGACGGGCGCGCCGGATAGGTCTGGTTTGGTCGCCGACAAGTCTATCCGTCACGCACGGTCTGAGGTCGCCCTGCCACGGCATCGGCCCTCCGGAATGTCCGCACCACCACGCCTGACTTCCCCGAGTGGCACAAAACAGCTGCCATAGGTCGCTAAAACAACCACATGGAGCCATGTGGCGGGGAAGGGCTACAGGGAAGGGTGAGGATTAGGAGACGATGCGTGGGCGCGCGTCCGCAGCGGGCGGCAGCCACACGTCGGCGTCCGCGGGCACCTGCTCGCCCGAGCGGATGTCCTTCACCTCGCCGTCCCCCTCAACGGGGCTCGCAGCATCGGCCGACACCGACGCGGGGAACCAGACAAAAGGAATGCCTCGCTTGTCCGCCAACTGAATCTGCTTGCCAAACTTCGCGGCCTTCGGCGATACCTCGCACGCGACGCCACGCGCCCGCAGTCGGTCCGCGATCCGCACCGACTCGCCACGGGTGTCCTCGTCGGTCACGGCGACCATGACAGCGCTCGGCACCCCACGCGACGCCGAGGCAAGCCCCGCCGACAACATCCGGCTCACCAAACGTGACACACCAATCGACATTCCCACGCCAGGGAATCCACCGCCAGCGACCAAAGAGTCATAGCGACCTCCGGAACAGATCGAGCCGAGGTCTTCGTGGCCCGTCAAGAACGTCTCATACACGGACCCCGTGTAGTAGTCGAGGCCACGAGCAATGCGCAGGTCTGCCACCGCCGTTCCCGGCACAGCGGCATTCACCCCCTCGACGAGTTCCACCAGCGCAGCAATCCCAGCCTTCAACTGGGCTTCGGCGTCCGCAACCTCCGCAATGGTCGTGGTCGTGGCCCACAAGTCCTCGATCGCGGCGGCGAAGGATGCGTCAGCAGCACTGATCCGCGCCAACTCCAGAATTGCGTCAGCAGCGCTTTCTCCCACGCCCTTGTCAGCAAGTTCTGCACGCACCCCGTCGGGGCCAATCTTGTCCAACTTGTCGACGCTACGCAGCGCGTCAGCGACATCGTCAATGCCTACGCCACGGTAGAAACCCTCGACGAGCTGCCGGTTGTTGACGTGCATGCGCGCTCCCGGAACAGGCAATGCCGCCAGGGCCCGCGCCATCACGACGGCAACCTCGACCTCAAAATGCGGCGCAAGTACGTCGCGCGCCACGACGTCAATATCCGCCTGGTAGAACTCGCGGAAGCGGCCCTCCTGCGGACGCTCGCCACGCCACACCTTCTGAATCTGATAGCGGCGGAAAGGGAACTGCAAGTCGTTCTGGAACTCTTCAACGTAACGGGCAAAAGGCACCGTGAGGTCAAAGTGCAGACCTACCTTTGCCTCAGCATCGTCGTCAGCGTTCAAACGTCCGAGCGTGTAAATCTCTTTCGAGGCCTCTGACTTGCCCGCTAGGCGTTCCAGCGTCTCCACCGCCCGAGTCTGGATCTCTCCAAAACCGTGGACCTCAAACACTTCCGCAATCGCTGCCAGAACTTGCGTCTCTACAACGCGCTGGGAAGGGGTCCATTCGGGGTATCCAGAGAGAGGTCGCACACGTGCCATGTGGGCCATCATTCCATTACCCGCAGCCCAGCCTCGCCTCAGGGTCGCTTCGCCACGTTCTGAGCAAACGCTGAGCACCCCCGCCTAGACTGACACCAGCACTCCGACACCCCGGAAAAGGAACGCATGACCAGCAAGAAGCGACAACGCGACAACGCCCGTCGCAAGCAAGCGCAACTCGAGGCCAAGCACCACGCGCGTGCCGCACGGCGGGACCAGCGCGTGCGTGTTGGCATCGCGGTAGCGAGCGGCCTGGTCGTGATCGGTCTGGCGAGCTGGGCAGTGATCGCGCTGATGGCAGACGGCGATACGTCGTCTCAGGAGACCACCGCAGCCTCCCCCGACGCCACCACAACGCCCGAAGCCACGTCTTCAAGCGAATCCACGGAAGCTGACGACGACCTGGAGTACGCCACAGGCTGGAGCACCTCGCCTACCGCTCCGGACCCGTCACTCTCAGAGGACCGCACCTGGACCGCGACCCTGACAACCAATCAGGGAGACATCGTGATCGAGATTGATGGCGAGGCCGCCCCCCAAGCAACGTCAAGCTTTGTTGCGCTTGCGGGCGACAGCTTCTACCACCAGTCCGAATGCCACCGACTCACCACCTCCGGCATCTACGTTTTGCAATGTGGTGCTCCTGCCACGGTCGGAGTGGATGGGCCGAACTACCGGTTTGGACCCATCGAGAACGCACCAGAGGACGACTTCTACCCCGCAGGAACTGTCGCCATGGCGCGTGTAGCTAACGACGCAGAATCGATGGGAAGTCAGTTTTTCATCGTCTATGAAGACTCCACGATTCCCTCCGACACGGCCGGCGGATACACCGTATTCGGGCAGGTGACGCAGGGTCTGAGTATTGTGGAGGGCGTTGCCAGTGCCGGAACTATTACTGGCGAGCCCGACGGACCCCCGGCACAGTCCGTCATCGTAAACGAGGTGTCCGTAGAATGACCGCCCCCAAGCCCACTCCTAAGCCCACTCCTAAGCCCAAGCCCCCGGCCTCCGGAGCGACGCCCGCGGTGTTGGCTGCCAAGCCCACCCACCCCGTGAAGGTTCCCGTTGTCGCTGAGGTTTCCGATGACCAGATCGCCGCGGCCGCCAAGTTTGGCGAAGTCGTCGACACCACCGTGGTGGTCATCGTTGGCTCCGACAAACTCGAAGTAGGGCCCGCCGCTGGCGACACCCCCCTCGAGCCGTACGCGAAGGCTTTCTATGAGCTCGAAGCCTCGGTTGAACGCTTCCACGCACGCCTCTCTGGCGCAGAGTTGTCCCCCAAGGACATCGACGAGTCGCTCGAGACCATCGAGGCTCAGCTGACTGAGCCCAAGGTTGTCGGCGACATTGCCGCGCTACGGGAGCGGTTCACCACCGTCAAGGCTGAAGCCACCGAAGCGCGCGAACGAATCAAGGCCGAACGCGACGCTGCGCGTGCCGAAGCCCTGGCCGCCCGTGAGCAGATTGTGCTCGCGGCCGAAGCGATCGCGTCCAAGGACGAGCACGACATCCATTGGAAGAACGACACCGCGGAGCTTCGCTCGCTCCTCGACACCTGGAAGGACGCACAGCGCTCCCAGGCACGGATCCCCAAGGACACCGAGCGTGCGCTGTGGAAGCGATTCACCGCAGCTCGCTCTGGATTCGAGAAAGCGCGCAAGCACCACTTTGCTCAGCTGGACAAGGACAACGCTCAAGTCGCCGGCCGCAAGGAAGACCTGGTGGCACAGGCAGAACGACTCGCCGAGTCGACTGACTGGGACCGGACCGCACGCGCCTTCAAGGACCTTATGAGTGACTGGAAGCGCGCAGGCCGCGGTCGCCGCAGCGTTGACGACGCCCTGTGGAAGCGTTTCCAGACAGCCCAGGACGCCTTCTTCGAAGCACGCCGTTCCGCCGCCGACGCCGAGGACGAAGCCCTCGCCGGAAACGTGGAAGCCAAAGAAGCAGCAGTGGTCGAAGCCGAATCGCTCTTGCCCATCAAGGACCTGGAAGCCACCAAGCGTGCGCTGCGCACGGTTCAGGACAAGTTCGAAGAGGCAGGCCGCGTGCCCCGCGCAGATGTCGCCCGCCTCAACAAGCGTATGGGCGCCGTCGAAAAGGCCATCCGCGATGCGGAAGACGCGAAGTGGAACAACTCGAACCCTGAGCTCGAAGCACGCGCAAGCGGCGCCGTCGCACAACTCGAGGCGGCCATCGTCGACCTCGAGAAGGATCTTGCCGACGCCGAGGCCAGCAAGGACAAGCGCAAGATCAAGTCCGCGCAGGACGCACTCGATGCGCGCCGTGCATGGTTGGAGCAGATCAAGGGCGTCGTCTCCTAACGCCGTTCTCCACAGATGAACAAAGTGCCCGCCAGGCTATACGCCTGGCGGGCACACTCATGTGTATGTGGTCACTCTGTGTCGAAGACGTTGGTACCTCTGCCTGGAATCGCATGCTGCGCGAACAGGTCATCTCGCTACTTGCGCCAGGGCTCGCGCTTCCCGCGGACGTCGAACCCACTGCCCCGCTACGACGCCACGTGCTGCGTGGCCATGTCCCACCCGGAACTACGGTGAGCGGTGCCGCTGCGCTGTGGGTTCACTGGGGCGGACCCCCTCCGCGTGCGATAGACATCTGCGCACCGTGGACGCACCGGCTCAAGTCGCGCCACTCCACCTGGCCGCTTCTCTGGCACCACACTCAACGCCCTCAGAACGCCGACCCCAGCGATCGAGCAGACGTTCACGACAGCGATGCTGCATCGTGGATCGAGTCGGTTCCACGCGCCATCGTCGATGCGCTGCGATGGAGTCCTGACCTAGGAGATGGACTCACCCTCGCCTACACGGGACTGCAGCACGGGGTATCGGCCGATGAGGTCGGGGACGAACTCACACTGCTGAGCCCCCAGGATCGCACCAGCGCACGCGCACGGCACGCATGGGCATCAGTGCTTGAGGCGTACGCCAGCACGCATTGCTAGGGGCGCTTGGCCCCGGTCACGCGCCGCGCGTCATACACACCGTCGATACGGCGCACGGCCGCTAGCACCGCGCCAAGGTGCGATGGGTCTGCCATCTCAAACGTGAAGGTGTTCAAGGCAACGCGGTCGCGGTTGGTCGAGACGTTCGCGCCAAGAATATTGACGTGGTAGTCCGACAGCACCTTGACCACATCACTCAAGAGACGGTTGCGATCCAGTGCCTCGACCTCAATCTGCACCAAGAATGCGGTGTCAGTCGATCCTGTCCACTGGACATCGATGTAGCGCTCGGCCTGGTCTGTCAGCGAGTTCAGGTTCACGCAGTCCGCACGGTGCACGCTCACACCATTACCGCGCGTCACGAACCCTCGGATCGGGTCACCTGGGACCGGGGTGCAGCACTTTGCCAACTTGACGACAACGTCAGACAACCCGTGAACAGAGATGCCAGGATCGCCGCGCCGGGTTCGAATCGCCGATGTCCCGGGACGGGTAATCTCCGTGACGTCCTCGTCGGCACCTTCATCTCCGCCGACGGCCTCAACCATGCGGGCCACCACATCGGACGCTTGCTCCTTGTGCTCACCGATGGCGGCGTAGAGCGAATCGACGTCCTCGTAGTGCATCTCCTTGGCGAGCGCCAACAAGGTCGACTTGCTCATCAGCCTCTGCATAGGCAAGTGCTGGCGCCTGATGGCGCGCGCGAGCATGTCCCGCCCCGTCTCGATCGACTCTTCGCGGCGCTCACGAGTAAACCACTGGCGAATCTTGTTGCGAGCTCGCGTGGACTGCACAAAGTCCAGCCAGTCACGCTTGGGATGAGCGTTCTCGTCTGACGTCGTCAGAACCTCGACGGTGTCGCCGTTGTCCAACGTCGAATCCAACGGAACGAGCCGTCCATTGACCTTCGCGCCAATCGTCTTGTGGCCCACCTCTGTGTGCACGGCGTAAGCGAAGTCCACCGGTGTGGCACCCTGCGGGAGCGCCAGCAAACGACCGCGTGGAGTAAAGACGTAGACCTCAGCGCGCGAGATCTCACCGCGGAGCGAGTCGAGGAAGTCCGTGGGATCCGCGGTTTCCTGCTGCCAGTCAGCGATCTGGCGCAACCAGCCCATCTCCGAAGCCTCAGAGCCCCGCTGGTTTTCCTTGTAGCGCCAGTGAGAGGCCAAACCGTATTCGGCGCGGCGGTGCATCTCATGCGTACGGATCTGCAGTTCGACCGGTTTACCTGACGGGCCAATGACCGTGGTGTGCAACGACTGATACAGGTTGAACTTGGGCATCGCGATGTAATCCTTGAACCGACCGGGCACCGGTTGGTATTTGGCGTGCATCGCTCCCAGGACCGCATAGCAGTCACGCACTGACTGCACCAAGACGCGGACACCGACAAGGTCGTAGATCTCAGCGAGGTCGCGGCCTCGCACAATCATCTTCTGGTAGACGGAGTAATAGTGTTTGGGCCGTCCCGTGATGGTGGCCTTGATCTTCATTTGACGAAGCTCGGCCTCGATCTCAGAGCGGATCTCGGTTAGGTGCTTCTCCCGCTCGGGAGCGCGCTCGGCGACCACGTCCACAATCTCTTGATAGATCTTGGGGTAGAGCGTCCGGAACGAAAGATCCTCGAGCTCCCACTTGATGGCGTTGAGGCCCATACGGTGCGCCAGGGGCGCATAGATCTCTAGCGTCTCCTGCGCCTTGCGACGCGCGGACTCGACCGGGACGTACTTCCAGGTGCGCGCATTATGAAGACGATCGGCGAGCTTCAGCAGCAGAACCCGAATGTCCTTGGCCATTGCCACGACCATTTTGCGGACGGTTTCGGCCTGGGCCGCATCGCCATAGGTCACCTTGTCGAGTTTCGTCACTCCATCGACGAACTCGGCGACCTCTTCACCAAACTCCTCGCGCAGGGTCTCGAGCGGATACTCCGTGTCTTCGACGACGTCGTGCAGCAGCGCCGCGGCAATGACCGTATCCGGAAGGCCCATCTGCGCGATGATCTCTGCGACCGCGAGCGGATGCGTGATGTATGGTTCACCGCTCTTGCGTACTTGGCCGCTGTGGGCTCGCTCAGCAACGACGTAGGCACGCTCGATGATCCCCGTCTTACCTTTGGGGTACATCTTCCGGTACTCGTCAAGCACCGCGTCCAGGGGCTGGGGCGGGCGCGGCGAGTTACGTCGGAAGAAGGCCAACGGTCCCAACGAGGACGTGGTGGGCCGGATCTCCGTCATCGAGCCTCCTCAACACACGAGCGAGACTCCAGTCTACTGGTGACTATTTGCGGCCCTTGCGCCTGGGCTGTGCGGATTGTCCCTGGTGTTCGCCAGCCTTCAGCGCACCTACACGGATTTCGCCATCGTCAGTCACTGCAACATCAGATGTTCCCTGGGCGCGCATCTCCAGGACCATAGCGGTGTGCTTGGCAATGCGCTCTTCGCGCGAGCGGAGAGCGACCTCCAGCGGCGTTGCCACAAAGATCGACGAGTACGTTCCTACGGCCATACCAACGAACAGCGCCAGCGAGATGTCCTTCAACGTTCCTGCACCCAGGATGAAGGAACCGATGAACAGAATGGACGTCACAGGAAGCAACGCCACCACTGACGTGTTGATGGACCGGACCAGGGTCTGGTTGATCGCAAGGTTGGCCAGTTCGGAATAGGTGAAGCGGCGCTGTGCCTCGAAGTGCTGGGTGTTCTCCTTGACCTTGTCAAAGACCACCACGGTGTCGTAGAGCGAATAGCCGAGGATCGTGAGGAATCCGATGACCGATGCGGGTGTGACTTCAAACCCGATCAACGCGTAAATACCCACCGTGAACAAGAGGTCATGGATCAGCGCCAAGATCGCGGCTGCGGCCATGCGCCATGCGCGGAAGTACAGCGAGATCACGACAAAGACCAGCAGGAGGAAGATCACGAGCCCCTGCAAGGCCTGCTTTCCGACCGCTGCACCCCAGGTGGGGCCAATCTGATCGAAGCTGATCGTGGACTCGTCAACACCGTACGCATCCGCAAACCCTGCTGCGAGGTCCTGCTGCTCCTGCGAGGTGATCTCGCCGAGCTGGATCCGCACTGAGTCGTCACCGAGGATGCTGATCCGCGGCTCCTGGGCAGGAACAATCTCGCTGACGACTTCCTCGGCCGGGCCAGCCTCAGGACTTTCAATCTCCGGGACGATGAACTGCGCGCCCCCGGTGAAGTCAATGCCGAGGTTCAACCCCTTGCCGAACAAGATCCCCAGGGACACCAGCATGAGGATCGCGGAGACGATGAACCAGCGCTTGCGCTGCTTCACAATCGGATAGGTCTTCTCACCGCTGTGAAGCTTGTTGCCCCACTGAGCCAGATTCGATGCCATGGCTAGTTCTTCCCCTCGGTCGTCTCTTCGGCGTCCGTGGAATCACCGGCGGGTGCCGTCACAGATCCTTCGCTTGCCTCCGTCGAAGCGGCGTTCGCTTCTGCCTTGCGCTTGGCTGCCTTGCGCTCGGCTAGCGTCAGTCCTTCGCCTTCCCCAGAACCGTCAACCGTGCCAGCAGCCGTCTTGGAAGAGGAGGGCCTGCTCTTCACGCGTCCACGGCCCTTGTACATGGCTTCACGTCCAAGCGAGCGTGGGTCCAGCCCGGAGAACTTGTGGCCCTCTCCGAAGAACTTGGTACGCGCCAGGAGCTTCATGACCGGGTGCGTGAACAGGAACACGACCAGGACGTCAATGAGGGTCGTGAGACCCAGCGTGAAGGCAAAGCCACGCACACCGCCCACGGCGAGGAAGTACAGCGTTCCCGCAGCAAGGAGGCTCACGGCGTCAGAGGCAAGGATGGTGCGCCGTGCACGGGCCCAGGCGTGGTCCACTGCGCTGTTGAGAGAGCGGCCTTCACGGAGTTCGTCGCGAATGCGCTCGAAGTACACGATGAACGAGTCGGCGGTAATACCGATCGCCACAATCAAACCTGCGACACCCGCAAGCGAGAGACGGTAGTCGATTCCCCACGACAGCAGGTCGATCACGCCGTAGGTGGCGCCTCCCGCGATGAGCAAGGAGCCCACCGTCACAAGTCCGAGCGCGCGGTACTGGAACACCGAGTAGACCACCACGAGCAGCAAACCGATGAGGCCCGCAATCAGGCCCTTCTCGAGCTGATCGGCACCCAAGGTTGCCGAGATCTGCTGGTTGGACTGCACCTCGAGGCTCATGGGTAGCGCACCAAACTTGATCTGGTTCGCGAGCTGCTCGGCGGACTCCTGGGTGTAGTCACCGGTGATGACCGCTTGGCCGTTCGGGATGCGTTCGTTGATCTGCGGGTGCGAGATCACGACGCCGTCGAGCACGATGGCGAACTGGTTCCGCGGGGACTCAAGGTCGGTAAGGCGCTGGGAGATCTCGTCAAAGATCTTGCCGCCCTCGTCAGTGAACTGCAGGCGGACCTCGTAGCGGCCCGTGAGGGTGCCCTGCTGGGTCATCTCAGGCCCAGAAGTTGCGGTTTCGATGTCGTTTCCGGTGAGTTCCACGGGCCCCATGGCGAGCTTCTGGAAGTCCGTCGCACACGCCACATAGCCGGCCTCGGGGTCGCCCATGGAGCGTCCCGCGTAGTTTTCCGGGGCCAGACAGTCGAGTGCGGCGTATTCCTCCTGCAACGCAACCGTGATCCACTCGAACGAGGACGGGTCCGTCTCGCCGAACACCGGGCCCGAAGCATCCGTTGTCTCCGTTGTCACCAGTTCTTCGCTGGTCGTCACTGCGGAAGCGCTGGGCTCAGGCGACGGCGATACTGTCGCTGCCGTGGTCTCAGCGGTGGCGGTGGCGTCGGTCTCCCCCACCACATTGGACATCTCGGATGCGCTGGGCTCAGGCGTCGACGACGGCGTTGCGGAGGGCTCAACCGTCGCTTCCACGGTCGGTTCCGGCGTAGCGGTCGTTGACGTCGTGGTTTCCACACTCGACGTCGCGGAGGGGTCGCCGGTCACCAGCACCGGGCGGAACTGCAACTGCGCCGACTGCGCGACCAAGTCGATCGTGGCCTGGTCAGGGTTGCCCGGAAGTGCGACAACGATGTTGTTGCCCTGCGTCGTAATCTCCGCTTCGGCGACACCAGAGGCGTCCACACGGTTACGAATAATCTCCACGGCTTGGTCGAGGTCCGACTGTTCGATGGTGTCGTCGGCACCTTCATCGAAGACCGGCGCCAGGATGATCTGACGACCACCAGCGAGGTCGAGCGCGAGTCCCGGCGCCCAGGACGCGCCGCCCCAGATCACCCCCGCCGCAAGAAGTCCGTACATGGCGACAAAGATCGCCACAAGTCCGATGAGCGCTTTGCGCGCTCCCTTTGTCGCTTTTGACACAGGAATCCTTCACTTGGCAGTTGACTGCGCTCCGAAGAGCCGTGGCGATTCTAGGGGTTCAGACGGCCTCGCGTCGAATAGTAGGCGGACACGCCGTATTGGGGTCAGTCGAAGAGCCGTCCACCCACATGGCCACCTGGAGCGCCCTCCGGGGCGATCAATCCCAGGTGTTCCCAGGCCTCACGGGTAGCAACGCGGCCCCGGGGCGACCTACTCATCAGACCTTCGCGCACCAAGAATGGTTCGGCGACGGTCTCGACAGTTTCGGGTTCCTCGCCCACGGAGACGGCGAGCGTGGACAGTCCCACCGGGCCACCGCCAAATCGCTGGCACAAGGCCCTCAAGACCGCTCGGTCGAGGCGATCCAGGCCAAGGTCATCGACCTCGTACACCTCAAGCGCTTGTCGCGCTGCGGCAAGGTCTCCCCTGCCCGTGCCATGGACTTCCGCCCAGTCTCGAACGCGCCGCAGCAGACGGTTCGCGATACGCGGTGTGCCTCGGGACCGGCGTGCAATCTCCGCAGCCGCAGAGGCATCGATCTCAAACTCCAACAACCGTGCGGAACGTCCCAAGATTCGTTGTAGCTCCCCGGCCTCGTAGAACTCGAGGTGACCGGTAAACCCAAAGCGATCGCGCAACGGTGCGGGTAGGAGTCCTGCACGGGTGGTCGCACCCACGACGGTGAACCGCGGCAGGGTCAAAGGGATCGACGTTGCTCCAGCCCCCTTGCCCACCACGACATCGACCCGGAAGTCTTCCATCGCGAGATACAGCATCTCTTCCGCGGGCCGCGCGAGGCGGTGGATCTCGTCAAGGAAAAGTACATCGCCCTCTTCAAGCGATGACAGGATCGCGGCAAGGTCGCCCGCATGCTGGATGGCGGGGCCGGAGGTGAGCCGCAGCGAAGCGCCCATCTCTGTAGCAATGATCATCGCCAAGGTGGTCTTACCGAGTCCAGGTGGGCCCGACAACAGCACATGGTCTGCCGTCGTTCCGCGCGCCGACGCCGCCCGCAACACAAGCGAAAGCTGATCCCGAAGCGTCTGTTGTCCGACGAACTCGTCGAGCGACCCCGGTCGCAGAGCCGCTTCGCTCGATCTCTCGATCGCATCGGCGTCTGCAGATACGAGGCGCGGGTCAAAGTCGTCGAAGTCAGCCACGCTTGGCACCCATCGTCTTGAGGGCGCGACGGAGCGTCTCGGCAACGTCGGCTACGGCGACAGGCCCATCAACGACCGCGTCGACCGCCTGAGTTGCAGCTTTGGCGTTCCACCCCAGGCCAACGAGAGCCTCCTCCACCTGGTCCCGAGCGTCACCCGTGTGCCCAGGCGCGGCGGTCTCGGTTCCGTCAGTCTGGGGCAGTGACAGCTTTCCGCCGAGCTCGAGCAGTAGCCGCGATGCCACCTTGGCGCCGATGCCGGGGACCTGCTCAAGTGCCTTGCGGTCGCCAGCTGCCACGGCGGCGCCAAGCGCGTCAGGAGTGTGAACAGCAAGCATCGCAAGTGCCATCTTGGGCCCCACGCCCTGCACCGATTGAAGGGTCTCGAAAGTGTCACGCTCATGTTCGGAACCAAAACCAAAGAGCGTCAGAGAGTCTTCGCGCACCACCAGATGAGTGTGAAGCCGCACGGTCTGTCCGTGCCGCAACTGCGCCAAGGTGGTCGGGGTCGACAACACCTTCATTCCCACGCCTCCGGTTTCGACAACAGCGTGGGTGCCGCCGATGGACAGCACTTCCCCATGAAGCGTGGCGATCACGCAGCCTCCTTCGAACGTATGTACGAATACGCTACGGGATTCCGCGGTCCAACGATGTCAGACTCGCCGCCCGCGGGAGTGACGCGCGGTGGCCTCAGCAGCAGCCCATTGACGTTGTGCGGCCGTCGTTCCTTGCGATCCCACTGGGGCTGCGGCACCGCGCCACGCGTGAGCGATGGCGATGGCCAGCGCATCCGCAGCATCGGCCGGTTTTGGCATGGCTTTGAGCCCTAGAACGCGTTGCACCATGTATCCCACCTGGGCTTTGCCGGCGCGCCCCTCCCCCGTCACCGCCGCTTTGACCTCCGACGGCGTGTACAGCGTGACGGGCAGGCCACGGCGTTGTGCCAGCAGCATGACGACGCCCGAGATCTGCGCGGTGCCCATGACCGTCGAAACGTTGCTTTGCGCAAAAACGCGCTCAAGCGCGACGGCTTCGGGACGATGCTCGTCCAACACCAGTTCAAGGGCGTCAGCGAGCCGCGCGATGCGGGCTGGCGTGTCCTCGGTTGAGGGCGACGTTGCGGCAGTGACATGCACCAAGGACACCTGACGTGCGCCGGAAGCATCGATGACGCCGATGCCACAGCGAGTCAAGCCTGGGTCTACACCTAGGATCCGCACGGTACTGTTCCCACGCCCTCTCGCCGCTGGGACGTCGCCTAGTCCTCTTGTGCGGCCTCGAGCACCTCGTCAGAAGCGTCCATGTTGGCAAACACGTTCTGGACGTCGTCACAGTCTTCGAGCGCGTCGATGAGCTTAAGCATCTTCTTGGCACCATCGACTTCGAGTTCCACCTTGACGGACGGCACCCACGCGGCTTCTGCCGACTCGTAGTCGATTCCTGCGTCCTGCAGCGCGGTGCGGACCGCGACAACGTCGGTCGCTTCCGACGTAATCAGGAAAACGTCGCCGCTGTCCTCGATCTCCTCGGCACCCGCTTCAAGAGTGGCCTCCATCAGGGCGTCCTCGGTCACGCCGCCTTCCTGAGACACCACCACCTGGCCCTTGCGGGAGAACAGGTAGGCCACCGAGCCGGGGTCCGCGAGCGTGCCGTTGTTGCGGGTCAGCGCAGTACGTACTTCCATTGCGGCGCGGTTGCGGTTGTCGGTCAGGCACTCGATCAGCATTGCGACGCCGTTAGGGCCGTAGCCTTCGTACATGATGGTCTCGTAGTCAGCCGCGCCGGCCTCGAGGCCAGAGCCACGCTTGACGGCGCGGTCGATGTTGTCGTTGGGAACCGACGACTTCTTGGCCTTCTGGATCGCATCGAAGAGTGTGGGGTTACCCGCCGGGTCTCCACCACCGGTGCGGGCCGCGACCTCGATGTTCTTGATCAGCTTGGCAAAGAGTTTGCCGCGCTTGGCATCGATGACTGCTTTCTTGTGCTTGGTGGTTGCCCATTTGGAGTGACCGGACACGTGTGCTCCTCGTGTATTGCGAGACTGCGGACTGCCGTCCAGTCTACTGATACCTCAGTTACAGAACCCACGCCTGCACCATGAGACGTGCCGCGATCCCTAGGGCCGATGCCCACACGAGGCTCGCGAGCGTGCCGATGATGAACCGTTCGGAGGCATCTGCGCGTTCGTCTGGCTTGGTTGCGCGCAGTTCGGGATAGCGACCTAGGCCCTTGATCGCCACCACGACGGCTACCGCGGCAGGTTCTCCGACCGCGATCGACACCGTCACGATGATGCGCTCAAGAATGCCGATCCACATTCCTCCGCGGAGCAATCCGCGCATCTCAACCCCGGGCTGCACCGCGCGCAACATGAGTCCAATGAGAGGAGCGCCCGCAATCGCAGAGATTGCGGCGGCAGCAACGACGACGAGTACGGCAATCGCGACGGTCATAGAGCGTCATCCTGCCGCAGCTGCGGGCCGGACGCCAGGGCTTCGCTGTGCGCTGTGGACAAGAGCCACTCGGCGACAGCACGCGCCCGAATCTCTTCGTCAATCAGAGCACTCGCCTTGCGTTGGCTCACTGCTTGAGGAGAGATTCCCAGTGCGTGTGCGATCTCCTTTTGTGATGCCCCGGATGCCGCCAGTTCAGCGACTTCCCAGCCAGCATCGGTCCTACGTTCCACGACGGCGCCCAGCAGTTGCATGACGGCTGTAGCCCGTTCTTCTGCTTCGGCTGAGCCGCCAGCCACCACCAGAGGAACAGGCTCAGCACGCCCCCTGGCGCGCTCGACAGCGCGGCGGGCTTCCACGAAGGCCTGCCCCGAGCTCTGGCGCGAGCTCTTTCCGAGCGGTCGATTGACCGCACCGACACCGATGCCCACCGACCACTCCCCGGTCCGCGTCAGTCCGAGCGCCAGGTCTAGCGCCGCTGCCGGAGTGCTGACGACAGTTTGCATCTCGTCACCCACGGTGCGTTCGAGCGGGAGGACGACAGCATCGGCCCATTGCTCAGCCCAGCTGGCGCGGTCGGCGATCACCTCGTCGACCTTCTCCCCCACACGGGTGCTTCCGCGCTGGTCTGCTGTCACAACGTACATGAAGCAAGCCTAGAGCCTTGATGATGCAATATCAAGGTCATGGCCTTGATATGTGGGCTAGGCGGGAACGAGCTCCAGCAACCGCTGATGCACACGCAGCTCATCCGAGATCTCCGGGTGGAACGCCGTAGCCACGCACCGTCCATACTGAACCGCAACCGCGTGGACGCCAGACTCCGGGTCACCCGCGGTGGCCAACACCTCAACCTCGGGGTCGTAGGCCTCGACCCACGGAGCCCGAATGAAGGTCGCATGCATCGGCGAACCATCGGGCAACCACGTCAGCGCCACCTCGGACGAGTCAACCTGACGACCAAACGCATTCCGACGCACCGTCATAGGGATAGCTTCCAGCGTCTGCTGGCCAGCGATTCCATCCACCAAATCCCGGGCCAGCAAAATCATCCCCGCACACGACCCGAGCACGGGTAGCCCAGCATCGATCCGCTCCATCAACAGATCACGCAGACCAAACGCCCGCAACAACTTGTCGATCGTGGTCGACTCGCCCCCCGGCAAGATCAAGGCGTCAACGGACTCCAACTCCTGCGGGCGACGCACCAACGTGACATTCGCACCCAACGCGACGGCCGCAGCCGCATGTTCGCGCACGTCCCCTTGTAGCGCCAACACACCCACCTTGGTCATTCGGCTTCCACTCCCATATCTCGTAAAGTCCCGTTCCACGGAACCAAGTTGTCCCACGGCTCAGCGAGCGCAGGGGGAAAAACTTCAATGTCGCTGCGGGCAAGATCTTCCTGCGACAACCAGACCGTGTCGTCAATCACATCCTGCTCATCAACCGTCCAGGCGGCATCCACGCTGTCGTGCTTCTCCGCATCGGCCAACTGCGCCACGAAGAACACTTCGTGCTGAACGTACTGCCGCGAAAAGAAGTCAAACAGGGCCGTCCGGCGCCACACTGGCCCTACGACCTCATGCTCCTCAAGCACATACCCGGTCTCTTCGGCCAGTTCCCGCACAGCGGCTGCGGCAGGGGTCTCGCCCTCCTCGATACCGCCACCAGGCGTAAACCACCAGGACCGCTCCGGCTGATGCGGGTCGTGGCCCTTCAGCATCAGGACACGGCCGCGCCCATCAAACAACAGAACGCGAGCACCGTAACGCTCAATGCGTTCGGCGCCCGCGTTCTGCTCGTTGAGTTCAGTCACGTGTGACGGTGGTTTACCAGCCGCGCTCTGCGAGACGGTGGGGCTCCGGGACATCGTCCACGTTGATGCCCACCATGGCCTCGCCCAGGCCGCGCGACACATCGGCGATCACCGAAGGGTCGTCGTAGAAGGTGGTGGCCTTCACGATGGCCGCTGCGCGGGCCGCAGGGTCGCCGGACTTAAAGATGCCGGAACCCACGAACACGCCCTCGGCGCCCAACTGCATCATCATTGCTGCGTCAGCAGGGGTCGCAATGCCGCCAGCGGTGAAGGTCACGACAGGCAGCTTGCCGGTCGCTGCGACTTCCTGGACCAAGGGCAGCGGCGCCTGGAGTTCCTTGGCGGCGACATACAGTTCGTCCTTGGGCAACGACGTCAAACGCGCAATCTCGGTGCGCAGGGTACGCATGTGGGTCGTGGCGTTAGAAACGTCACCGGTGCCCGCTTCACCCTTCGAACGGATCATGGCCGCGCCCTCAGAGATACGGCGCAACGCCTCACCCAAGTTGGTCGCACCGCACACGAAAGGCACGGTGAACTGCCACTTGTCGATGTGGTGGGTGTAGTCGGCAGGGGTCAGCACTTCGGACTCGTCGATGTAGTCGACGCCCAAGCTCTGCAGGACCTGAGCCTCAACAAAGTGGCCGATGCGGGCCTTCGCCATCACGGGGATCGACACGGCGTCGATGATGCCGGCGATGAGGTCCGGGTCCGACATGCGGGCCACGCCACCCTGAGCACGAATGTCAGCGGGGACACGCTCCAGGGCCATGACAGCCACTGCACCAGCGTCCTCGGCAATCTTCGCCTGCTCGGGGGTGACGACGTCCATGATGACACCGCCCTTGAGCATCTCGGCCATGCCGCGCTTCACCAGATCAGTACCAACCTGGGGGGTGGTCGCGTTGGCGTTTTCGCTCATAAATCAGGCTTCCTTTACTTGTCGAGTCTCGCGGCTCGCATTACGGCGTGAGCTTTGAGTGCTGAGGGTGGAATTCCGCGTCCATTCTAATCGCGTCGCGGTAGGTTTCCTCTACTCGTGGCGCGACTTGCTTCCAGTCGAAAGTGAGCGCGCGCTGCTGTCCACGAGCAGCAAGTTTCTTTCGTGCGTCAGGGTCAGCGATGAGCGTGTTCACGCGCGCGGCGAGCTCAACCGAGTCCCCTACCGTATGCAACGCTGCGCCGACCTCGCCGTCGGAGTCAGTGGCGACATCACGGAATGCGACAAGGTCCGAGGCGACAACAGCCGCGCCCGCGGCCATGGCTTCCACCAACACGATGCCGAACGACTCCCCTCCCAGGTTCGGCGCGCAATACACGTCAACAGAACTCATGAACCGGGCCTTCATACCTTCGTCGAGTTCCCCGATCACTTCAGCGCCAGCGCGCGCAGCCTTAGCCGCGACTCGATCGGAGAAGCGGCCCGCGACAAGGAAACGCGCGTGCGGATGGCGCTTGCGGACGTACGGAATCGCGGCGAGGTACTCGTCCAAGCCCTTGCGTGCCTCGTCCATGCGGCCCAAGATCCCAACGGTGGGCGCATGCTTGGTGCCCTGCCATTCTTCGACGGGCTTTGCCGTCACATACTCACTCGTGTCCACGCCGTTGGGGATGATGTGTGTCGCAGCCACGCGGAGGTGACGTTTGATGGTCCGGTCCGCTGACGGCGACACAGCGATGCGCGCGTCGAGTTCTTCATAGCCAGGCTTGATGAAGGGTTTGGCGTTGCGCATGATGCGGGAATGCTCGTTCGACGTGTGGAAGGTGGCGACCGTCGGCCCCAGACGCGCCCACATAGCGATCACTGACAGCGACAGGGTGCCAGGTTCGTGGAGGTGAACGACGTCGAAGTCGCCTTCCTTCAGCCACTTCCTCACCCGTGCGGCAGCAAACATGCCGAACTTGATGCGCGCGACAGAACCGTTGTACCGCACAGGAATGGAACGCCCAGCGGTCACGACGTAGTCCGGAACCTGTGTCTCGGGCGCGGCAGGGGCAATCACCGAGACCTCGTGACCCCGTTCCTGGAGCGCTTCCGTCAGATCCATCACGTGCAGTTGAACGCCGCCTGGCCGGTCCAAGCTGTAGGGACACACAATGCCGATTTTCATGACGCCCACCCAAACTTTTGCAACATATGCCAGTCCTGAGGGTGCTGAGAGATCTGTTCAGCCAAAGCTCCGGCCCAAGCCTGGCTCACTGTCTCGACCCGCCGTTCATCCGGATAGTCAGCCGGATCGATGGGCGTACCAAACCACAGCACGACGCCCCACGGAGATTTGGCGGCCTTACGACGCGCCCCCTCAAGACGCTCGTAGGAAACCATGATGGGGATCACCACGGTCTTGGCCGCGATCGCAAGCGCCGCTGGCCCGGGAGCCACTTTGACCTGGTGTCCCCACATGGACACCTCAACGCCTGACCCTGACAAGTCACGGTCAGCGAGCAGGCACACCAGTGTCCGCTCCTTCTTGGTGATCGAGATCAGTTTGCGGAAGGTCGACGATCCCTCATGACCCAGGACTTTGATGCCCACACCTTCGCGCATCGCGACGAACTCATCGAAGACTTCCTGCGGCTTCAGCACCTCGGCAACAGCAGTCACCGGAATGATGTGACGCGCAGCATAGGCGCCCACGAGGTCCCAGTTGCCACAGTGCGACAGCGCCGCGACCACGCCAGTCTCTGTCGTGGTGAGGAGTTCCTTGACCGGCTCGTACCCTTCGAGGCGCACCCGAGCGTCGATCTGCTCGCCGCTCAAGCGGTTCAGCGTCAACGCCTCCGCGTAGTACCGGCCGATGGATTTGAGCCCTTCGCGACTGAGGGCACGGAGATCGTCCCCCTCTTTGCCCGTCACGCGTGCAAGGTTGCTTTCGAAACGGTCGATCACTCGCCCACCCCTGCGCCACACTACGGTCGCAGCGCCTTCCGCCACCACCCTGACGGTCCGGACAGGAAGGAGGCGGGAAGTCCGCCATGCAGTCAGAAACGCATTCATGAAGCGGCGTGACCGTCCAGGCTGGGATCCTCGCGGTTAGCTTTCACCACCACCATGGTGCGCTGCACCACAGTGATCGCTGCCGCCGCCGCAAGCAGGTACAACGTGACGGTCAACACCCACACCGGGAGCCCCAGCCCCACAAATCCAGTGGCGACCAAACCGATCACCAGACGGTCGGAACGCTCCGCGATGCCACCCTTGGCGTCAATGCCCAAGCCCTCAGCACGCGCACGTGCGTACGGCACAAAGGAGCCAAGCGTGAGGCACAACAGTGCCGCCAGGGCCGTTGCGGGCTCATCCACGCGGAAAGTCCAGACAAGCGCACCGAAGATTGCGGCATCGGCCACCCGGTCCAATGTGGAGTCCAGGTAGGCCCCCAAGCGTGACGACTTCCCCGACAGGCGCGCCATGGTGCCGTCCAGCATGTCTGTCACCACAAAGACCGTGATGACCATGACACCCCAAAACAGCATGATGCCGCCCTGCGGGAAGAAGAAGCACGCCCCAAAGACGACGCCCACAGTGCCGATGATGGTTACCGCGTTGGGGTGCACTCCCAGCGCTAGCAATCCCCGCGCAGGGGCTGCCCACAACTTGCCCATCAAAGGGCGAAGGTTGCCAAACATGTTCTCCTCGAAACGCAGGTCTTAGCCTGCCACTGCCTTCCACTGCGCCGACACTTTTTCCCACGTGTCGTCAAGTAGCTGCGGAAGCGCCTTGGTCTTGCCGATGATGGGAAGGAAGTTGGAGTCGCCCATCCAGCGAGGCACCACATGCTGGTGCAGGTGCTCTGCAATGCCCGCACCCCCAATGGCGCCCTGATTCATGCCGATGTTGAAGCCTTGCGTGCCAGAGGTGGCCTGCAACACGCGCATTGCGGTCTGGGTCAGGACACCCATCTCGTCCCGTTCGGCGTCCGTTGTTTCCGTGTACCAGCCGATGTGGCGGTACGGGCACACCATGAGGTGTCCGGGGTTGTACGGGTACAGGTTGAGCACCACGTAACAGTGCTCACCGCGGTGGACGACGAGGGCGTCGCGGTCGGGCAACTCCAACTTGGCGCACAACGGACAATCAGAAGTGCCTTCGTACTTGGGCCGCGACTTGCCGTCCTCGATGTATGCCATGCGGTGTGGAGTCCACAACCGCTCAAAGCCGTCGGGCTCACCGCCCATCGCCTGACCGTCCACCACCTCAGCCACGACTACACCTGGGCCTTGTCCTTGACTGCCTTCACGATCCGGGCCACGGCATCGGCCACCGGAACCTGGTTGTCCTGGCTACCGTCACGGAAACGGAAGGAGACCGCGCCGGCATCGGCATCGTCACCACCGGCAATCAGTGTGAAAGGAATCTTGTCCTTGGACGCAGTGCGGATCTTCTTGGGGAAACGCTCGTCAGAGTCGTCCAGCTCGACACGGATACCCTCCGCGCGCAGCTGTGCCACCACATCGGCCAGATAGTCGTTGAACGCATCTGCGACGGGGATAGCGCGCACCTGAACCGGCGCAAGCCAGACCGGGAACGAGCCCGCGTAGTGCTCCGTCAGAATCGCGAAGAAGCGCTCAATCGAACCAAAGAGCGCACGGTGAATCATCACGGGGCGCTGACGCGTGTTGTCCGGAGCGGTGTACTCCAACTCGAAACGCTCAGGGAGGTTGAAGTCCAACTGAATCGTTGACATCTGCCACGAGCGGCCGATGGCGTCGCGGGTCTGTACAGAAATCTTGGGGCCGTAGAACGCGGCGCCGCCCGGGTCGGGCACCAGTTCCAAACCGGAGGCTTCGGCGACCTCACGCAGAGTGTCGGTGGCCTCTTCCCAGATGTCGTCCTCGCCCACGAACTTCTCGGGGTTCTTGGTCGACAGCTCCAGGTAGAAGTCCTCAAGGCCGTAGTCCTTCAGGAGGTCCAGGACAAAGTCGAGCGTACGGGTGAGCTCGTCCTTCATCTGGTCGCGGGTGCAATAGATGTGTGCGTCGTCCTGGGTAAACCCACGCGCACGGGTCATGCCGTGCACCACGCCGGACTTTTCGTAGCGGTACACCGTGCCGAACTCGAACAGACGCAACGGTAGCTCGCGGTAGGAACGTCCCCGGGAGTCGAAAATCAGGTTGTGCATGGGGCAGTTCATGGGCTTCAGGTAGTAGTCCTGGCCCTGCCGGGTGACGTTACCGGCGTCGTCGCGCTCCTCATCGAGGTGCATGGCGGGGTACATGCCGTCCTTGTACCAGTCCAAGTGGCCCGAAACCTCGAAAAGCTTGCCCTTGGTCGCATGCGGGGTGTAGACGAACTCGTAGCCCTCTTCGACGTGACGGCGACGCGAATAGTCCTCCATCTCCATGCGGATCATCGCGCCCTTGGGGTGGAACACCGGCAGTCCGGAACCGATCTCCTCTGGGAAGGAGAACAAGTCCATCTCTGCGCCCAAGCGGCGGTGATCGCGACGCTCGGCCTCAGCCAAACGCTCCTTGTACGCCACCAAGTCTTCCTTCGTGGCCCAGGCGGTGCCGTAGACACGCTGGAGCTGAGGGTTCTTCTCCGAGCCCTTCCAGTAGGCGGCAGCCGAACGCATCAGCGACCAGCCGTTAGCGATGACCTTCGTTGAAGGCACGTGCGGGCCGCGGCACAGGTCACCCCAGGCACGCTCGCCATTGCGACGCACGTTGTCGTAGATCGTGATGTCGCCATCACCAATCTCGACCGATGCTCCTTCAGCGCCCGCGGCGTCGTGGTTCAGCAACTCGCACTTGTAAGGCTCGTGGCCCAACTCAGCAAGCGCCTCCTCGCGGGTGACTTCACGGCGCTGGAAGGCCTGACCTTCCTTCACAATGCGCTGCATCGTCTTCTCAAGCTTCTTGAGGTCTTCCGGGGTGAACGGCTCCGCTACGTCAAAGTCGTAGTAGAAGCCGTTCTCGATCGGAGGGCCCACACCCAACTTGGCGTCAGGGTTGATCTGCTGCACGGCCTGCGCGAGCACGTGTGCGGTGGAGTGACGCAACACCATCAGGCCATCAGGTTCCTCAACAGTGACAGCCTCAACAGTGGCGTCCGCCGGCACCTCACGCGCCAAGTCCCACAACTCACCGTTCACTCGCATCACGAGTACCTCGCGGCGCTCGCCGAAGAGGTCGGTGCCCGTAGTGCCGGCGTCGAGTTCACGCTTGTCGCCGTCGATGTGTGCGGTGAAGCTAGGCACCTGGGATCTCCTTCAGAGGTGTACGAACATGCCAGACGCGTCGCCGAGCGCGCGCGTCACCCCACGATGCTACCGATCTTCCCCGCCGCCACGTAATGGGGGATGTACCTGAGCACGACTCCGGGCCGCACCATCACGGTTGTGAGACAAGCGCCGCTTCTTCAGCGACCCGGACCGAGAGGTCAAGCCACTGAGAAGCACGGTTCAGATCGTCAACGCCCGATGCAAGGGCCACGATGTTGGCGGCGACTCGCCTTCTGAGATCGTCCTCGTCGACGGTCTCGGCGAAGCCCTGGAAGAGTCGCGTCGCGTGGGCTTCCACGCCGGAGTAGCCGTGAGGGTCGAGCGACGGCAGTACCGACACATGGGCGACCATGCATGACAGGTCATCGGCCCGCCGCCCAGGCCCCAAGGTGTCAATGTCGATAAGCCCCACCACGCGTGTGGGATCGGTCGCGGAGTCCAAGCGCACGTTGGCAGCGTGAAAATCGCCGTGGGTAGGGACACGCGGGGCGTCGTCGGCCGCGTCGAGCCCTGGACCGATGCGGGCGCGCAGCCGGTCGAGCAGCGCAGGATCTAGGCCGCGTTTGCGTGCCAAGTCCAGGTACATGTCGAGCCGGTCAGGCACGCTGGGACGGTCAGGCAGTTCGCACACAGCCGGCGGCAGCGTGTCGAGCGCACGCATCAAGATGTCAGGGTCAATCTGCGCGGCATCGGAGCCGTCGGTCCGGTGCAGGGCTTCCGTCATCGCCACACCAGGCGCCTGCGCCACGAGCACGATTCCATCGCCGGCATCGAGCGCGCGGGGAGCCAAAGAACTGAGGCGGTGACGGTGCAGCAGATCGTAGGCCCGCTCGGGACGCACCACCTTGACGAACCACACGTCCTTGCGCTCCCCCTCCGTGACCTCTGCCCGCAAAACTGCACGCCGCATCGGCCGTAGTACAAGCATTTCCAGGCGTCCTACCTGGGGACGATCGGCACCCGCCCGGTTGAGGCGAGCTTCCAGCGCCTCGGGAACACACGCGTCGGCGAGACCTGGAAGAAACGGGTCAGCGGGGTGGCGCCACACGTGGACCACGCCAAGGTCGGACTCGAGACGTACCGCCTTCGTCGCTGCGCGTTGCGCTTCACTGAGGTCGACATTCGACGCGACGAGGTAGACCCGCTCCCCTGACGCCATGACGTCGTAGCAGGCGGAAGTCTCCGCTCCAGGCCTGGCATGGACGGCGTCCAACGTCCACGACTCAAGCTCTTGATGGGTGGTGGCCAACGCGGTCGCCAACACTTGACCGGCGTCTTGCCCGGTCAAAGTCTCAGCGGCTGCTTGCGTTGTCATAAGGCAATCGAACCACGAAAGGGCCCTTAGGCCTGATATTTGGAGGTTCACACGCCTTGCGCTGATTGTCACAGTCGATCCACACGCCGGCGCTCGGGTGTAGGCCAACAGGACACCTACGGTTGCGGGTCCACCATCACTTTGGCGATGCCCTCGGCGCCGCGCTCGGCCACTAGGGGGGGCGGCACGCGATTCGCGGGCTGCCGATGCTGCAACCGGCCAGAAACGCGTCAGGCCCCCAGCGTGAGCTGAGGGCCTGAACTTAAGGGTGGGCGATACTGGGATCGAACCAGTGACCTCTTCCGTGTGAAGGAAGCGCGCTACCACTACGCCAATCGCCCCTTGAGCGAGAACAATAGTAGCGCGGATTCCGGGCGCTCGTGACCAACGTCGAGGCATTCTCGCTTGGTCAAGCGGCCAACTCCACGGTGGCCAGGCTCAGGTGAACCTACCTTCACACCAGGGACGTCACTTGCGACGCGGTAGCGCAGGGTCCGGATTGCGTTCGGCTTGAAGTTCAAAGTGTGCTGCGAGGTCGCGTAGCAACGTCCCTGCGGAGGTCTCTTCACCATCCAGGCTGGACACGTGCTGAACTCCCCTGATCACACTGGTGACCGCCATGTGTGCGCTACCTGCAATGACCTCATCGAGCGAGGCCAACGTCAATTCGCCTGGCGCTCCTACTCGGACGGGGATCCCGGCCTTCGCCCCCCACTCAAGCGCGAGCCCACGAGCGATCCCGGGCAAGCAGCCTGAAGCCAAGGGCGGCGTCACTATCTCTCCCCCGCGTTCCAAGAACACGTTGGTACTGGTGCCCTCGCATAGGTTGCCGTAGGTGTTGGCCAAGATGGCTTCGTCGGCCCCCTTGCTACGTGCATAGGCGGCGATCACCGCGTACTCACCTGCGGAGGTCGTTTTGATTCCGGCAAGAGCTGAACGCTCGTTGTGCTTCCAGGGCGCACGGACCGCGTGGCACAACCGCGGACGTTCCCCTGCCCCACCCGTGATGACGACGGTGGGGCCAGAGTCACCGCGACCGTATCCGGCCGGGCCTGGCCCAGAGGTGACCGTCACGCGGACCCTGGTGACCACAGCATCGGCCGCTACTACTGCGGCGATCCCCTCGCGCACCTCATCCATGTCGATGCCGTCGATACCCATGCGTTCGGCGCCGTAACTCAGGCGCGACAAATGCCGGGTCAACGCAAACGGCAACCCGTCACGCACGGCAATAGTTTCGAACAGCCCATCGCCCACGGTGAACCCGTGATCGTCGGCGCGGATCACCGCTTCTCCGGGCGCCAGCATCCGTCCCTGCGCCCATACCACCCCACTCATAGGGCCATTGTTCCGGCAGATGCCAGGGCTATCAACCGTTGGGCCTTCAACTCTGTCTCGTCCCACTCGCCTTGAGGGTCTGATCCCCAGGTGATTCCCGCCCCGGTTCCAAACCTCAAGTGGCCCTGCTCCCACCAGAAGGTGCGGATACCCACGGCAAGTTCCGCTTGCTGATTGTCGGCGTCCACCCATCCGATGGCACCGCAGTAGGGACCCCGCTCTTGACGTTCCTGCGCACCGATGATGTCGAGCGCAGACGACTTGGGTGCCCCGGATACCGAGCCGGGCGGGAAGGTCCCCTCGAGCAGCGCGGGCCACATGCGGGCGGTCCACACATGTCGCTCGTCGAGAGTCGCGGCAACGGTGGATTGGAGGTGCCGGAGGCCGGGCAGATCATGAAGGCCCAAGAACTCGGGGACCGTCACGGATCCAGGCAGGGCGACATGAGAGAGATCGTTCCGCACCAGGTCAGTGATCATGACGTTCTCGGACTCGTCCTTGGGCAGCATGTCCTGGCCTGGCGCGGCGGTTCCCTTGATGGGCGAGGACGTGACGCGCGCCCCATCCACACGCAGGTACAGCTCGGGAGACGCGGACACCACCCAGGCGGCGTCGCTGCTGGCATCGGGGGCGGCGTCCATCACGATGGCGCTGCCGTACGTGGCGGGGTTGCCGCGCTCTAGCCGCGCACGGAGGGCCGATGCCGCGGCAAAGGGATCTAGCAGGTCAAGCGGTGCTTGAAGGACCCGGCAAAGATTGACCTGGTACACATCGCCTTCGCGGATGTGAGCGCGCACGTTGTCGACGCCAGTCATGTACTCCGCGCGGTTCATTGACGACTGCCACAGGTCGCGCGCTGGGCCGGTCCAGTCCCCATCGTTGGCGCCGGCGAGTGCCGCCGCATAGTCGACGTTCTCCATGCGCCAGGCATCAATCCTGCCTTCAAAGCGCCCGACCACGACCCAGAAACCGCGCTCGGCTAGGCGGTGCCCGTCGACGGCGGCGTCGATGTGCTCCACGGGATTCCAGGCGCGGACGGTGCGGAACTGCGCCTCGCCTCGCCATGTGCCCTCGGTCCACTCCACGCGCACCACCGTAGTCTGACCAGCGGGGATCCGTGAGCGCACAGGCCTGTGATGCCTGCTCGGATTTGGCAGGCCTCGCGGAATGGGCTAGTCTCTATTTCTCGTCAGGGCACGCCTTGACAATGCGGACGTGGCTCAGTTGGTAGAGCATCACCTTGCCAAGGTGAGGGTCGCGGGTTCGAGTCCCGTCGTCCGCTCGTAGGTTCGTAGCCGGCACTGTTCGGCGACCACGGTGGGTTGGCCGAGAGGCGAGGCAGCGGCCTGCAAAGCCGTATACACGGGTTCAGAGCGAGGCAGCGGCCTGCAAAGCCGTATACACGGGTTCGAATCCCGTACCCACCTCGCATGGGCGATTGGCGCAGCGGTAGCGCGCTTCCCTGACACGGAAGAGGTCACTGGTTCGATCCCAGTATCGCCCACCACACAAGCCGCTCCTTCGGGAGCGGCTTTTTTGATGTACCCGGCCTACTCCTAGCGGCCACCCGCTGAGGACTTCACGAGCGCCTCGATTCCTGCGGTCAGTTCCTGGACGACGCGCTCGGGTTCGCCGGACATGTATCCGTCCACCAGGGCACCGTCACGCAGCATCATGATGGTGCGTGCTACGCGTTCAGGTTCAGGAACTCCCCTGCTCTCTGCCCATGTCGTGAACTCCCCCACCATCCATTTCCGGAAATCTGTCACAACGGCGCGCACGGGATGTGTGGGATCGGGGTACTCCGCCGCAGCATTCATGAAAGGGCAGCCACGGAATCCCGGACCACACATCTGGTCACGGAACAGGGCCAGCATTGCCGTGGCATCGGGTTCATGTGTCGCTACGTAGTCCTGCAGTCGGGCAAGCTCGCGCTGGAGATACGCCACCACCAGGTCGTCCTTGGCCGCAAAGTGGCGGTAGAAGGTCACTTTGGAGACATCGGCCTCCGCAATGATGCGGTCAGCACTCACGGCGCGGATGCCGTGCGCGGTGAAGAGGGCCGATGCCGTGGTCACGATGTCGTCGCGAGCGCGGCCACGTGTGGCTGGCATAGGGCGCACCTCCTGCTGTTGCGGTTCGGGAATCTTCTCACGGCTGCCACCGTTGACGATGTAGACGTACTAGTCAACCAACAAGCGAAGGAGAATGTTCCCCATGGACAAGCCCAAGGTCTTCTACACCGCCACGGCGACTGCCACGGGAGACGGCCGCAACGGACACGTCGCAACTGACGACGGCCTAGTGGACGTGGACCTCGCAACCCCCAAGCCCCTGAGCAAACCCACCAAGACCAACCCTGAACAGCTGTTCGCCGCTGGGTTCTCAGTGTGCTTCAACTCGGCCTTCCAGATGACAGCCAAGAAAGCCAAGGCACCGCTGACAGACTCCCGCGTGACGGCGAAAGTGGGCATCGGGCCTGTGGGCCTGCGGGGAGGGTTCGCCCTTGCTGTCACCCTCCAGGTACGAACCGAAGGACTGGACCAGGCCACGGCACAGGAACTCGCCGAGGCTGCCCACCAGGTCTGTCCTTACTCCAACGCCACGCGCGGCAACATCGAGGTCACACTTGAGGTCACGGCCGCCTAGGTAGCGCGGGCCCCTTCGCGCACCTCACGGATCGATTGCACTCTCGGCCAACCCTGAATCGCGGTAGGCGAGCGAAACGTGATCGACACGTCTATCTGGGATGATGGCACGTAAGCAACGAAGGGGTACTCCGCTCGATGTCTGACACCAACCATGAACGCACGCGTCGATTGGGGCATCGCGCTGATGCTCCAGTCCCCACGTCGACCTACAGGCTGCAACTGAACGCGGACTTCACGTTTGCGGACGCAGCCGCCCACCTGGACTACTTCGAAGCCCTCGGTGTGAGCCACTTGTACCTCTCCCCCATCCTCGAAGCGTCCCCTGGCTCCACGCACTTCTACGATGTGGTGGACCACTCGCGGGTTGCCGCGTCGCTCGGTGGCGTCGACGGCCTGCGCGACTTGGCGTGGAAGGCCGGCGAGCGCGGCATCGGCCTCGTTGCCGATGTGGTGCCCAACCACATGGCCGTCCCCACCCCGGCCTATCACAACCAGGCCCTGTGGTCTGTGTTGCGCGATGGCGAAGAGTCCGATCACGCGCACTGGTTCGATGTCGACTGGTCAGGTGGCGAGCCAGTCCTGATGCCTGTCCTGGGTCAACGCATCGGTACCGTGCTTGCCGACGGGGAACTGTCGGTGGGTTCCATGGTGGTTCCGGGCTACGAGGATGAAGGAGAAGTCCCCGTGCTCCAGTACTACGAGCACGTCTTCCCGATCCGTCCCGGCACCGAGAACCTCCCCTTGGCGTCCTTGGTAGACCAACAGCACTACCGCCTCGCCTACTGGCGTGTCGCCAACGAGGAACTGAACTACCGGCGCTTCTTCGATGTGGGCTCACTCGTCGCGGTGCGCGTTGAGGACCCAGACGTCTTCCACGCCACTCACCAGGTCATCGTGGACCTCATCAAAGACAACACTCTCCAAGGTCTGCGGATCGACCACCCGGACGGTCTGGCTGACCCTGCTGGCTACATTCAGCGGCTTTCGGATGCCACGGACGGTGCGTGGATCGTCGTCGAGAAGATCCTTGAGGACGAAGAGCGCCTGCCCACGAGCTGGAAGACTGCAGGGACAACTGGCTACGACGGTGCGTGGCGTGTGGGGGCGCTGCTTCGAGACCCCGCCGGTTCCTCACCCTTGGCCGCCACCTTGCATCGCCTCACCGGAGACGCGATGGGCACGCTTCCCGCGATGATCTCCGAAGCAAAGCGGGAGATCGTCAAGGAGTCCCTATCCAGTGAGGTGCACCGCCTCGCCACCCTTGCACACACGATTTGCACGACCGACGTGCGCTTGCGAGACCACACGTGGCGAGCGCTTTACGACTGCCTCCGCACGCTGCTCATCACGTTCGACCGCTACCGGGCGTATGTGGTCGCCGGCGCTCTGCCCAAGCCACCGTCGCTCGAAGCGATCGCACACGCAGCAGAACGAGCTCGCGGGGTCCTGGACGAGGAGCGGCACGAAACGCTCGACGTCGTCGTGGATCTGCTGCAGGGCGCCGAGGTGGGCTCGGCGGGCCGCACCAATGACGCCAACCGGCGCGAACTCATCACCCGCTTCCAACAAGCCTGCGGTGCGGTCATGGCCAAGGGCATCGAGGACACCGCGTATTACCGCTGGACGCACCTGTTGCCGCTGTGCGAGGTGGGCTCCCCTGCCTCCCGGTTCGCGATCCCCCCAGCGAGCTTCCATGCCTGGGCAGATGAGCAGCAGTTGCAGTACCCCCACGGCATGACCTGCCTCACCACCCATGACACCAAGCGTTCCGAGGACGTACGGGCACGCTTGTCCGTCCTCAGTGAAGCTGCCGAAGAGTGGGACTCGCTGGTCTACAAACTGCAGGCGGAGACGTCATCAATGCGTCCGTCATTGCTTGACGGCAGGACCGAAAACCTGTGGTGGCAGACGCTGATCGGCACCTCTGACGAGACAGGGTTCATGGAGTGGGACCGGCTTGAGGGCTACCTGGTCAAGGCGATGCGCGAAGCCAAGACGCACACCACCTGGACGTCCATCAACGAGGAGTACGAGTCAGCGGTGCTGTGGTTCGCGCAAGCGACACACATCGATGTCACCGTGCGTGGCCTCGTTCACGACTGGCATGTGGCAGTCGCCGAAGGCGTGCGCGCCCATGTGTTGTCGATGAAGCTGATTCAACTGACGATGCCCGGCATTCCGGACGTGTATCAGGGCACGGAAACCGTTGCACCATCTCTTGTCGATCCAGACAACCGACGCCCGGTGGATTTCGACGCCTTGGCCGGCACCTTAGACCGAGTCGCCACCCGCAAGCCCAAGACCCTCTCGGAAGAGAAGTTGTGGGTCACGGCGAGAGCCCTCCACGCTCGCAAGGAGCACCCCGAAGCATTCATTGGGGAAGGTGCGGAGTACCTCCCCCTCCCGTCGTCCTCAGGTCACGCGGTCGTGTTCGCACGCACGGTGGCCGACGAGCCTCGCGTCATCACAGCGGCTACCCGGCTGGGTCTCGACCTCGACAAGCTCGGCGGGTGGCGCGAACACACCGCCACGCTGCCAGACGGTACCTGGACAGACACCATCTCGGGCCGCACGGTTGAAGGCGGCACCGTCGCCCTGGAGACGTTGTTTGCGCACCACCCGGTCGCGCTGTTGGTGCGGGCGTCATGAAGGCGCGCGTCTGGGCGCCAACCGCCGATGCCGTGGTGGCGGTGATCTATGACGGCGACACCCAGCATCGACTCGCCATGGAGCGTGGGCAGGACGGCTGGTGGACAGGACCAGACCTGCCTCATGGCGTCGACTATGCGTATGAGGTCGACGGCGATGGGCCGTGGCCAGACCCCCGTTCGGCATGGCAGCCGCAGGGAGTGCATGGCCCCTCGCGCGTCTTCGATGCGGGACTCCATCGCTGGACAGACCACGCCTGGACCGGCGTCGACGCCCTCGGCGCAGTCATCTATGAGATGCACGTGGGGACCTTCACGCCCCAGGGAACTCTCGACAGCGCGATCGTCCAACTCAAAGACCTCAAAGCCACTGGGGTGGACATCGTCGAGTTGATGCCGCTGGCCCCGTTTCCGGGACGCCACGGCTGGGGCTACGACGGTGTCTCGCTCTACGGAGTCCACGAGTCCTATGGCGGCCCGGCAGCCTTGCAGCGCTTCGTCGATGCTGCGCACCGCGCCGGGCTCGGAGTCTGCCTGGACGTGGTGTACAACCACCTGGGTCCCGACGGGAACTACCTGAGCAAGTTCGGACCATACTTCACCGACGCGCACGACACCCCATGGGGCTGGGCGGTGAACTTGGATCAGGACGGCGCGGAAGGCATGCGCAGGTTCATTTGCAACAACGCTGCGCGGTGGTTCCGTGACTTCCATATCGATGCTCTGCGTCTGGACGCGGTGCATGAGTTGAAGGATGACTCGTCTCAGCACATCCTCGCGCAGCTGTCGGATGAGACTGCGGAGTTGAGTGTGGAACTTGGCCGCCCCCTGTCGTTGATAGCCGAGTCCGATCTCAATAACGCACGGATGGTCACCCCCACCGCCCAAGGCGGGTTGGGCATGACGGCGCAATGGAATGACGACGTCCATCACGCGCTTCACGCCTACCTCACCGGTGAGCGGCACGGGTACTACGTTGACTTTGGTTCGCTCGAAGCCCTCGACAAGGTCTACCGGGAGGTGTTCTGGCACAACGGCACCTACTCACCGTTCCGAGAGAAGACCTGGGGAGCCCCTGTACCAGCAGAAACTGACAGACGTCGATTTGTGGTGTGCGCCTCAAACCATGACCAGGTGGGGAACAGAGCTATCGGCGACAGGCCCTCCACGACCCTCACTCCCGGCGCTCAAGCCGTATCGCTGGCGGCCATTCTGTTGTCGCCGTTCACCCCGATGCTGTTCATGGGCGAGGAGTACGGGGAACGCCGGCCCTTCATGTTCTTCACCGACCATGACGAGCCGTTGGGCACGGCAGTGTCAGAAGGCCGCATGAGCGAGTTTGGCGGACACGGTTGGGAGGAACTCTACGGCGGGAACGTGGCCGTCCCCGATCCCCAGGACCGCACCACGTTCCTGCGTTCCAAGCTCGGCTCAGGCATCGGCTCCGAGGGGGAACCACACGACTCCCTCCGAACCTGGGTAGCCGACCTCATGGCGCTTCGGCGCTACGTGGACGACCGTGACGCGTGGAAGCGCACGCCTGCAGGGGCGTCGGAACCGGTCCCTGGGGTCTTGCGACTGGCCGGACCAGTGACGATGTACGCGAACCTCACCGCGGATGCCATGGACCTGCAGGCATCAGGAATCCTCGCGGCACAGTTCGGGACGGTGTCACACGACGCAGCACGCTTGCGGCTTGCCCCTGACGCCGTCGCGCTCCTGGTGCAGGAATAGCGGCAACCGCACGCGCGGATGACCTGAGCTCCCCGTCGACTAGCTGGGCTCCCCCGTCACCATGGTGTGGAGCCGTGAGAGCGCGCGTGCGTATTTCTTGCGGTAGCCGCCACGCAGCATCTCTTTCGTGAACACCGTGTCAAGGGAGTGGCCCGATGCGACCACTCGCACATCACGGTCATAGAGCCTGTCCACCAAGGACACCAACCTGAGGGCCTGGGCTTGGTCCGTCAGCGGAGCCACGCCACGCAAGCCCAGGACGGCAATGCCGTCGACGTATGCTCCGTAACGACTGGGATGCACATGCGTCAGGTCCTCCATCAACGCGGCCCACTCCTCACAAGCACCGTCTTCGCGCTCGCCAATGGCGACGACCTCGTCCACTCGTGCTGGCGGCGGAAACTCGGAGCTCCCGCGACCTCGGTAATCAGGGCCGTCGATGGTGACGACGTCGAACACACTCGCCACCGCCTTAATCTCGCGCTGGAAGTCATCCGCTGCGAAACGCCCCTGGCCCAATGAACCCGGCAGTGTGTTCGAGGTCGCGACCAACGCCACACCCGCATCGGCCAGTTCTCGCATCAGCCGCGCCATCAGCACGGTGTCACCCGGGTCGTCCAACTCGAACTCGTCGATGCACACCACGGCGAACTCTTGCAACGCAGCCCGTGTGGCTTGGAATCCCAACGCACCTACCAGATGCGTGTACTCAACGAACGTGCCGAAAGCCGCACGCTCGCCCACATCGTGTGCCAACGCAGCCAGCAGGTGAGTTTTCCCGACACCAAAACCGCCATCGAGGTAGATCCCCTTGCCTGCCGTGGACTTGCGGAAACGGTTGAGTCCCGTGCGCGTCACGCCTGCACTGAACGCACGCACCGCATCGACGGCCTGCTGCTGGCTCGGGAAGCTCGGATCCGGAACGTAGGAATCGAAAGTGGCTGCAGCGAAGTGCGGGGGTGGGACGAGGGCAGAGATCAGAGCCTGGGGCTCAACGTGGGGCCTGCGTCCGACAAGTCGGGCGGTCATGATCGTCAGCCTAGTGAGTGTTCCGGGGCCGAAATGCACGACGCCCCGTGCCACCCAAGGGCGGCACGGGGCGTCAAGAAGCAATCAGCAGTGACGCTTATGCCTCAACCTCGGAACGGTCGCCGGACCACAATGTGTGGAAAGTTCCGTCCGCATCCACACGCTTGTAGGTGTGGGCGCCAAAGAAGTCACGCTGACCCTGGATCACGGCTGCGGGCAAACGCTCCGCACGCAACGAGTCGTAGTACGACAGCGACGAGCCAAACGCCGGTGCGGGAACTCCCGCCAACGCCGCCTGAGAGACGATGCGGCGCCACGCGCTCACGCCACCTGCGACCTCATCTGCAAAGTAGGGATCCACGAGCAGCGTCGCGAGGTTCGCGTTGCGCTCGTAGGCTTCGGTGATGCGGTCAAGGAACCGTGCACGGATGATGCAACCTTCACGCCAGATCTTGGCCATGTCGCCACGCTTGATGTCCCAGCCGTACTCTTCCGAAGCGGCCTGGATCTGGTCGAAGCCCTGCGCGTAAGCGACCACCTTGGACGCGTACAGCGCCAACCGCACGTCCTCGATGAAGCCGTCGCGGTTCTTGATGTGGAAGTCCGATGCGTTGCCTTCCAACACCGAACGTGCGGCCTCACGCTGAGCGGTCTGCGACGAAATAGCACGCGCAAACGTGGCCTCGGCGATGCCGGTCACCGGCACACCCAAGTCAAGTGCGGACTGCACAGTCCAACGACCAGTGCCCTTCTGTCCAGCCTGGTCCACGATGACATCCACCAGCGGCTTGCCAGTCTTCGCGTCCGTCTGCTTGAGGACCTCTGCCGTCACCTCGATCAGGAACGAGTCCAGGTCACCCGTGTTCCACTCTGCGAAGATCTCACCGATCTCCTTGGGGCTCAGGTTCAGACCGGCACGCAGCAAGTCATATGCCTCGCCGATCAGCTGCATGTCTGCGTACTCGATGCCGTTGTGCACCATCTTCACGAAGTGGCCAGCACCGTCGGGACCGACGTGCGCGCAGCACGGCGTGCCATCCTCCGCCTTCGCCGCGATCTTCTCAAGGATGGGGCCGAGAGTTTCGTACGACTCAGCGGGCCCACCAGGCATGATCGAGGGGCCGAGCAGCGCGCCCTCTTCACCGCCGGACACACCCGCACCCACAAAGTGGATGCCCTGCTCGCGCAGAGCGGCTTCGCGCCGGCGCGTGTCGGGGAAGTGAGCGTTGCCGGCGTCAACGATGATGTCGCCCTTGTCCAGAAGCGGAACAAGCGCGTCGATGACTGCGTCCGTGGGACCGCCTGCCTGGACCATCACCACGATGGTGCGGGGCTGTGCGAGTGCGTCGACAAAGTCCTGGAGCGACTCGCAACCGATGAACTCACCTTCGGACCCGTGGTCCTCAATCAGGGAGTGCATCTTCTGCGGCGAGCGGTTGTGCACTGCGACAGTGAAACCGTTGCGGGCGAAGTTGCGGGCGAGGTTGCGCCCCATCACCGCCAGTCCTGTTACACCGATCTGGGCAAGCGCCATGTTCAATCCTTCGCATGGGGGTCGGGGAAAGCTTTCGCGCCCCTAGCCTAGTGGCCCCCAGCCGCGTGGCGTACCGGAGCACCGCGGCCCCCTGGCCATACGCTCAGACTTATGGCCAGGGACTTCGCGGAGGCACCGCCCGCCTTCCGAGACGCACTCACCTCCCTGGCACGCGCACGCACCCGTGAAGACGTCACGCTGACAGAGAGCGCGGCCCCGGCCCGCATCGCGCCGTTCGCGGTCGCCGTCAACGGAGAGACCCATCAAGACGATGCCGAAGCAAGCGGCCGTTTCATTCTGCTCCACGACCCCGCCGGACATGACGCTTGGGACGGCACTTTCCGTGTTGTCTCGCTCGTGAAGGCACAGGTGTCCCCGGAAGTAGGCGGCGACGACATTTGGGCCGATGTGGCCTGGTCCTGGGTTGAAGACGCACTCGCGGACATCCCTCACCGCGCTTTGGGTGGCACAGTATCGAAGGTTCTCAATCGATCCTTTGGCGAGCTCGCTGATCGACCCCAAGATGTTTCCGTTGAGGTACGAGTGTCCTGGACACCGCTCGACTCCGACATCGAACCTCATATTCGCGCGTGGACCGAGTTACTGGCAGAGTGTGCGGGCATCCCTCCACTTCCCGAAGGAGTCACCATGTTGCCCGGAAGCAACGTATGACGGACACCGACGAGCAGACCCCCGCGCGTCCCCTCACCGAACCTGCAGGCGGCGTACCGGCGGTCATCGACACTCCTGACGCACTTGAGGCGATGGCGGAAGCATTCTCCAGCGGGACAGGGCCGATCGCTGCGGACGCGGAGCGCGCCAGCGGCTTCCGCTACGGCCAAGCCACATATCTGGCTCAGTTCAAGCGCGCAGGGGCAGGTATCGCACTCGTCGATACCGCGGCACTTGCGGACCTCTCCCTCCTGAACGACGCATTTGGGGATGCCGAATGGGTCTTTCACGCGGCCAGCCAAGATCTGCCAGGGATGCATGACCTCGGCCTGCGTCCGGCTTCAGTCTTTGACACCGAACTCGCGGCACGTCTTTTGGGCTGGCCGAAGGTTGGCCTTGCCGCAGTGGTGGAGCGCGAACTCGGCCTGGCGCTCGCTAAAGAGCACTCGGCGCAGGACTGGTCGACCCGCCCCCTTCCCCACGACTGGCTGGTGTACGCCGCCCTTGACGTGGAAGTGCTTCTCGAACTGCGTGAGCGTCTTCACCAGCACCTCGTCGACGCTGGCAAGCTCGACTGGGCCCTCCAAGAGTTTGAGGCAGTCCGCACTGCTCCCCCACCTCCGCCACGTCCGGAGCCTTGGCGCCGAACTTCAGGCTCGCACCAGGTCCGTGACCAGCGTGGTCTCAGCATCGTTCGCGCAGTGTGGGAGGCACGCGACAAAGAAGCTCAACGGCGCGACACCTCGCCAGGACGTGTGCTCCGGGACGCTGCGATCGTCGCGGCGGCCCAGGCAAAGCCCACCTCGCTGGAGGCGCTGATGGCGCTACCTGAATGGCGGTCTCGAGGCACCAAGAAGGCCGCTCCGCGCTGGTATCCCGTGATCGAACGTGCCCTAGCGCTGCCAGAACGACAGCTTCCTTCCAAGCGTGGACCCCGCGGCGATGGACCGCCGCAACCACGCACGTGGAAAGACAAGCGGCCGGAGGCCGACGCTCGTCTCACCGCGGCGAAGGAACGCATCGCCACCCTGGTTGAAGACCACCATGTCCCCGCGGAGAACCTTCTTCAGCCTGACGCGATGCGCCGATGCTGTTGGGAGTACCGCGGTGGCGGCGAGTCAGAGATTCGGGAGTTCCTCGCGTCACGAGGTGCCCGCGCATGGCAAGTCGACCTCACAGCCCCAGAACTCGCGGCAGCGTTCGAAACGGCCGCAACCGACTAGTCCGCGAGTTCCGCCAATACGGTGTCTGCGATCGCGGTGGCATCAAGGCCGGCATCTTCAACGATCTGGGCTCGTGAGGCGTGCTGGAGGAACTCCCGCGGCACTCCCCTGTGAACCCACGTCGCACGGTGACCCTCAAGTCGAGCGGCATCTGCCCACTCCTGCCCGATGCCTGCATCGGTGAGACCGTCCTCGATCGTCACGACCAGAGTGCAGCCTTCCAAGAGGTCCACTAGACCCTCGGGGATGGGGTGAACCCATGTCGCCGTCGCAGCGATCACGCCATATCCGTCCGCCGCAACCTTCGCGGCCACGTCAACGGCAGTCGCTGCCATAGGACCAAGCCCCAGCACTGCCACTGTGGGCATGTCACCGTGCTCAGCGAGGACTTCCATCGTCCCCACCGTGCGCAACGCAGGCAACTCATCGCCGACAGGTCCCTTGGGGTACCGCACCACGGTGGGGGCATCCTCGACCGCGATGGCCTGCCGGAACGCTTCCCTCATGCTGCTGGCGTCACGAGGTGCCGCAATCTGAATCGTGGGGACGTGCCGCAGCAACGCCATATCCCACATGCCGTTGTGGCTAGGGCCGTCGTCTCCGGTGATTCCAGCCCGGTCCAGCATGAACGTCACGCCAGCGCCATGGAGTGCAGCATCGAGCAGCACCTGGTCGAACGCGCGGTTGAGGAACGTCGCGTACACGGCGAACACGGGGTGGAGACCCGCGAAGGCGAGTCCCGCCGCGGACGTCACGGCATGCTGCTCCGCAATTCCGACATCGATCACCCGATCGGGGAACTCATCCGCAAACGGCTGCAGCCCCACCGGCGCGAGCATGGCGGCAGTAATGCCGACGAGCTCGTCACGTTCACGCCCCGCAGCCACCATTTCTTCGGCAAACACCTTGGTCCAACCGAAGCGGCTCTGCTGGACAGGCAGTCCAGTCTCGGGATGAATCTTGCCTACGGCATGGAACCGGTCAGCGACGTCTTCCTCCGCAGGTGAGTATCCCCGGCCTTTCTCCGTCAGGACATGCACCAACACTGGCGCGCCAAAGTCCCGCGCGTGAGTGAGCGCCGCCTCGACCTGAGCCAGGTCGTGTCCGTCCACGGGGCCCACGTACTTCAGGCCCAGGTCGTCAAACATGCCCGGGTCCGTGATCAGTCCTTTGACTGCCCGCTTCCCGTGCATGACGGTGTTGTACGCGAAGTTGCGCAGTGCGCCACGCCCCTTGAAGGTGCGCTTGCCCCACCCCAAGAACTGTTCGTATCGCGGGTCGGTACGAATCCCATCGAGTTTGCGCGCCAAACCGCCAATCGTTGGCGCATATGAGCGGCCGTTGTCGTTGACCACGATCACGACTCGGTCGTGTGACGCGGAGATCGAGTTCAGCGCCTCCCACGCCATCCCGCCCGTGAGTGCACCATCACCAATCACCGCTACTGCGGTCCGCTCATGCTCACCCCGCAAGGTGTAGCCGCGCGCGATTCCCGCGGCCCACGACAACGACGTCGACGCATGTGAGTTCTCCACGACGTCGTGTTCAGACTCCGAGCGCTGGGGATAGCCGGCTAGCCCGCCCCGACTGCGCAGTCCCGTGAAGTCCTGGCGCCCCGTCAGCAGTTTGTGCACATACGACTGGTGCCCTGTGTCAAACACCAAGGTGTCCCGCGGCGACTCGAACACGCGGTGCAAGCCGAGCGTCAGCTCCACGACACCCAGGTTCGGGCCCAAGTGGCCGCCCGTACGCGATACCGACTCCACCAGGACATCGCGGATCTCGCTGGCGAGATCCGTCAGTTCATCCTGATCGAGACCGCGAAGATCTTGCGGCGATGCGATGCGCTCGAGCACGCAACCTCCTGAGGGTGTGGGGTGAGAACCACTGTACGGCGAACCGGCCGGGAAGTGGCGCAAGGGGCGCCGTGACTGTTCGTCACGACGCCCCTCACGTGGTGTCAAATATGTGTCTTAGGAGACCAAGGAACGGAGGACGTACTGCAAGATTCCGCCGTTGCGGAAGTAGTCCGCCTCACCTGGGGTGTCGATGCGGACCACTGCGTCGAACTCCACCACGGAGCCGTCAGCCTTGGTGGCCTTAACCGGAAGCGTGCGAGGGTGCTCTCCCGCGGAGAAGGCGCTCACGCCAGCAATGTCGAACGACTCAGTACCATCCAGCCCAAGCGACTGCGCGCTCTGGCCTTCGGGGAACTGCAGGGGCAGAACTCCCATTCCGATCAGGTTGGAACGGTGAATGCGCTCAAAGCTCTCGGTGATCACGGCCCGAACGCCCAGGAGTCGGGTGCCCTTGGCGGCCCAGTCACGCGAGGACCCGGAACCGTACTCCTTGCCCGCAAGCACCACCAGCGGGGTGCCCGCAGCGGCGTAGTCCTGAGCTGCGTCGTAGATCGTGTCCTGCTCGTCCTTGACGAAGTTGTAGGTGAACCCACCTTCAACGCCGTCGAGCAACAGGTTCTTGAGGCGGATGTTTGCGAACGTGCCGCGGATCATGACCTCGTGGTTTCCGCGCCGCGAACCGTAGGAGTTGTAGTCGCGCCGCTCCACACCGTGGTCAGCCAGGTACTTGCCCGCAGGCGAGTCTGCCTTGATGGCACCTGCTGGCGAGATGTGGTCGGTGGTGACCGAGTCGCCCAACAATGCCAGCACTCGTGCGCCCGCGATGTCTTCGACGGGTGCCGGGGTTGCTTCCATGCCTTCGAAGTATGGGGGCTTGCGCACGTAGGTCGACTCGCCATCCCATTCGAAGGTCTTGCCGTCTGGGGTGGGAAGACCACGCCAGCGCTCATCGCCTGCGAAGACGTCTGCGTAGTCCTTCGCGAACATCTCTTCAGTGATCGAGGACTGAACGATCGACTCGACCTCGACGGGGTCAGGCCAGATGTCCTTGAGGAACACGTCGTTGCCGTCCGCGTCCTGACCAAGAGCATCGGTCTCGAAGTCGTGGTGCATGCTTCCCGCAAGGGCGTATGCGATGACCAGCGGCGGGGATGCCAGGTAGTTCATCTTGACGTCCGGGTTGATGCGGCCCTCGAAGTTACGGTTTCCGGACAGTACCGAGACCACCGCGAGGTCGTGCTCGTTGACGGCGTTCGACACGGGCTCGGGAAGCGGACCGGAGTTACCAATGCAGGTGGTGCAGCCGTAGCCGACCAGGTGGTACCCCAAAGCCTCGAGGTCGGGCCAGAGACCAGCCTTCTCGTAGTAGTCCGTCACGACCTGCGAACCCGGCGCCATCGAGGTCTTCACCCACGGCTTGACCTGGAGACCCTTGGCGTTCGCGTTGCGCGCCAACAGTGCTGCCGCGAGCATCACCGAGGGGTTCGAGGTGTTGGTGCACGAGGTAATCGAAGCGATCACCACGTCGCCGTCCTTCAGGGGAACCGTGTTGCCGTGCTCGTCGACGTAGGTGCCAGCACCGTCCTTCGCACCCTTGTAGTTCTCCAGATCCTTCGCGAACTGGCCTTTGGAGGCCGACAGTTCAATGCGGTCCTGGGGACGCTTGGGTCCAGCGATCGACGGCACCACCGTTGACAGGTCGAGCTCAAGGTACTCGGAGAAGACAGGCTCCACGTAACCCTCGGCAGAGGGGTCGTGCCACATGCCCTGTTCCTTGCAGTACGCCTCGACGAGCTTGACTTGGTCCTCGGAACGCCCGGTGAGCTTGAGGTAGTCGATCGTGACGTCGTCGATCGGGAAGATCGCAGCAGTCGAGCCGAACTCGGGCGACATGTTGCCGATCGTGGCGCGGTTCGCCAACGGCACCGCCCCTACACCTTCGCCGTAGAACTCCACGAACTTGCCGACGACTCCGTGCTGGCGCAGCATCTGCGTGATGGTGAGCACCACGTCGGTTGCAGTTGCTCCGGCCGGGATCTCTCCCGTCAGCTTGAAGCCGACGACCTTGGGGATCAGCATCGATACGGGCTGGCCAAGCATGGCTGCCTCAGCCTCGATACCGCCCACGCCCCAGCCCAACACGCCCAGACCGTTGATCATGGTGGTGTGTGAGTCGGTGCCGACACACGAGTCAGGGTAGGCACGGACTGCGCCGTCAACCTCAGCAGTCATCACTCCGCGTGCGAGGTATTCAAGGTTCACCTGGTGGACGATGCCCGTGCCCGGGGGCACCACCTTGAAGTTGTCGAATGCGGTCTGGCCCCAACGCAGGAACTGGTAGCGCTCACGGTTGCGGGCGTACTCAAGGTTCGTGTTGAGTTCGAGGGCGTCCTTGCGACCAAAGACGTCGATCACGACGGAGTGGTCAATGACCATCTCTGCAGGCGCGAGGGGGTTAATGACCGAGGGGTCGCCGCCCAGGTCCACCACGGCTTCGCGCATCGTGGCGAGGTCCACGACACAAGGCACTCCGGTGAAGTCCTGCATCACGACGCGCGCAGGCGTGAACTGAATCTCGGTGTCGGGCGCTGCGGTGGGCTCCCACGAGGCGAGGGCCTTCACGTGGTCGGCAGTGATGTTGGCGCCGTCTTCCGTGCGCAGCAACGCCTCAGCAAGTACTTTGAGCGAGAACGGGAGCTTCTCTAATCCAGGTACCGCGTCAAGGCGGTAAATCTCGTAGGCCTTTCCATCCACGTCTAGCGTGGCTTTGGCTCCCAGGGTGTTCTCACTCATAGACATCCTCCGTTGGTGTTGACCGGCTGACAGTCTACCGGGACTTAGGACCCTCAGATGCGGAGCACTTCCTGGTGACTACCTGCGCTCAAATGTGGCGATGGTTTCCATGTGATGGGTCATGGGAAACAGATCCACGGCTTCCGCCCGCACCAACGCGTATCCCAACGTCGCCAAGATCGCGGTGTCCCGCGCCAAGGCAACAGGGTCACAAGCAACATAGACCAGGTGGTTGGCGCGTACAGCGCCCACCAACTCGAGGGTCTTGGCTCCTGCGCCAGAACGCGGCGGGTCCAATACCACTGCGTCAACCGGGCCGATGCCTCGGCTCAGTTCACGCCGGACGTCGCCGTGAACCACGTCTACCTGGGGATAGTGGTGGCAGTTGCGCTTGGCCGCACGGCTTGCCTGGGCATCGGACTCAATCGAGATGACGTCACGCCCTGTCATCGCCAACGGCAGTGAAAACAAGCCGGCTCCGGCGTAGAGGTCGGCCACGCGCGCGGCCTCACCCACTGCATCCAGGACCGTGTCGACCAAGAGCTGGGCAGCTCCGCGATGCACCTGCCAGAACCCGTCAGCGCTGACGCGGAACTGCGCGAGTTCGTCGCCGGCCCTGACGTCTTGTCGGACCGTGCGCGCGGCGTTCTTCCGCGAGTCAGCGCGGCCGTTGTGCCACGGTTTGCCGTTGACCATGGTGCGCGTCACACCGTCTGACCCCTGCGCGATACTGACGCGTGCCCCGGCCGGGAAGCGGTTCCCCAGGAGCGCCTCTTCCACCGCTTCAGTGGCAAGCGGCATCGACTCGAGTGCTCGCAAGTCGCGCGACCGATGAACGGCCATGCTCGCGCGCCCTTCGGAGTCCGCGGTGGCGCTGACCCGTGTCCGGTACCGCAGTCCGCCGCTCTCAGCGTCACCCGGCACCTGCGCCACGACCCCGGGAAAAGGAGCCTTCGCGAAGCGCTCGAAGGACTCGCGCAGCACGGACTCCTTCCACGCCAACTGGCCGGCCAGACTCACATGCGCAAGTTCTCCCCCACCCACGCCGCCCGGTCCGGCTTCCGGCCACACGCTTGGTACACGATCTGGCGACGGCTCGATGATCTCGACAGCATCGGCTCGCCAGAGCTTGGCGTCTTCGCCCGACTCGGTGAGACGAGCACGCACCGTCTCCCCCGGCAACGCGTGGCGAACAAACACCACCCGCCCGTCAAGCCGGGCCACACAGTGTCCACCGTGCGCAGGAGCGCCAATGGTCAGGTCAACAAGGTCACTCACGGTAGTTGCTCTCCTGGTTCGGGGGCTTCCTCATGTTGAACCTCTTCACGAGCGGACTCCAAGTGCCACGGCACCGCGGCCACGACGACGCCCTTGAGTCCTAGCAACTGCTGACGCAACTTCGTCGTGGAACGGTTGTGGAGGGACCGCTCCCACCAGCGGCCCACGATGTACTCCGGCACATACACGACGACGACTTCGCGCGGTGAGGTGCGGTGAATGGTGGTCACATACTCCATCACTGGCCCCACCAGGTCCCGGTAGGGCGAGTCCAAAATCACGAGCGGGACTCCGGAGTCGATCCGGCCCCAATCCCGTTGCAGTTGCAACGCGGGCTCACGCTCGATCTGTACGCCCACCGCTTCAAGAGTGGAGTGCCGCGCCGCCTTCGCATACGCCAATGCGCGCAATGCGGGACGGTGCAGTTGAGCAATCAGCACCACGCCACGAGTCGAACTAGGAAGCGCCACTTCCAGATCGGAGGGCTGCAAACGCACATCAGCCCGGACCGCCGCATAGTGGCGGTTCACGGCATGCATCAGCACCACGAGGCCACAGATCAGCGCGATAGCGATCCAGGCCCCGCTGAGGAAGTTGAAGACCAGCACCACAATCCATACGGCGGCAGCCACCGTAGTCGCGACGATGTGCAGCACGCGGCGAGACTGCAAGCGCACCCGCGACTTGCGGCGTGTGGCCAACTTCAGCTTGCTGTTGGTCCACCGGATCATGGCCACTTGGCTGAGCACGATCGACGTAAAGACGCCGATCACATAGAGGTGGATCAGCGTTTCGACCTCAGCGCCAGCGAATGCGACCACCACGGCAGATGCACCCGCGACCAATAACACGCCACCACGCAGCACCGCGCGGTCGTTGCGCATCGTGAACTGCCGCGGCAGATACGCGTCCTTGGCCAAGTACGACGTCAGGTTGGAGAAACGGCGGAACACGGCCGCGACCGCAGCGTAGAGCAGAGCCGCCGACACGATCGCGATGATCCACACCGCAACGGCATTGTCGAAGACCCCCTGCGCCACCTGCAACAGAATGGGCCCCTTGGACCACCCGGTGATGCGATACATCCAGGCCAGGAGCGCGACTGCGAAGAACGCCAGCGCCGAGGCAATCACCGCGATGATGAGGGTGCGCCCCGCGCGTTTGCCGCGCGGCTTCGCATGATTGGGCGCGGACGATGCCAAGTGTTCGATGCCCGTCACCATCACGGCACCGGAAGCGATGGCCCCCGCATAGGCAAACCACACAGACCATGTCTCCGGGGCATTTGCCGCGATAGGGCTTGTGGTGTCAGTGCCATGGCTCGACACACCGAACACCACCATCACGGCAATGATCAGCAAGAAACCAAACCACACGCCCAAAATGACCCGTGCACGGTCACGCACGACTCGCAAAGCAACGACCGCAACGATTCCGACAAGTCCAACAGAGAGCTGGACATCCCACTTCTGGAGTTGCGGGATCAAGAACGCCACCAGCTGCGTCAATGCGGCAACCGAAACGGCGACCGTAAACAAATAGTCCACCAGGACGGACGCCCCTGTCACGACGCCAGCACGCCGCCCGAGGACATCGCGTACCAGCCCGTAGTCGCCCAGACTGTCCGGACGGGCGTGGACATTCGACCTGTAAGCCAAGCCCAACAGCACCATGATGAGAACCACACCAAGCGCCATGTAAGGAATGGCGCCTTGCTGGCTTCCACGTCGGAGCGCGTCAACAACAGCATCTGGCGCATACAAGACGGCAGACAAAATGCCTGCACCAAACACTGGAAGCGCCAACCGCGTGCGCAACGTCACCGGTACTACAGCATCGGTCGCGATGGGCTGCCCAAACACCAGGCGCCGCATTTGTTGCAGAAGTCCTCCCACGTCACACCATCCTAGGCGCAGGGGGTATACCGTGGGGGACCGTGCACATAGTCATCATGGGTTGTGGCCGTACAGGCTCCTCGTTGGCCGTTGAGTTTGAGTCGCGCGGGCACTCTGTCTCGGTGATCGACCGCGTAGGTGACGCCTTCAGACGCCTCCCGAGCGAGTTTCAGGGACAGAAGATCACCGGCATCGGCTTTGACCGCGAGACGCTCGTCTCTGCCGGGGTGGAACAGGCCTACGCGTTCGCTGCCGTGTCCTCCGGCGACAACTCCAACATTCTCGCGGCGCGCGTCGTCCGCGAGACATACGGGGTCGAGAACGTGATCGCCCGTATCGCCGACTCCGGCCGTGCAGAGGTGTACCGCCGGCTCGGAATCCCCACCGTCGCACCGGTGCCATGGACGAGCGCCCAAATCGTGTCGCGCCTTCTCCCCGGGGGCGTCGAGGAGTCATTCGCCGACTCCAACGCGGGAGTTGCCGTACGGAGACTTGCGTTCAACGGCGCCTGGATCGGCAAAAAGGTGACAGAGATCGAACATGCCTCTGGCACCCGTGTGGCGTACCTCGTGCGCTTTGGAAAAGCTCTTCTGCCCGACGCCACTACGATCATCCAGGCCGACGACGAAGCACACTTCGTGATTCCGGCCGCCACCGCTGGCACCGCAGAACGCGTTGTCTCACGAGCACCTGGAGCGTCGTCATGAGAGTGCTGATCGCAGGCGCCGGCTCGGTGGGGCGGTCCATCGCACGAGACCTCCTGAACCACGGGCACGAAGTCATGCTCATGGATCATTCCCCCGCCGCGATGCGCGTAGCCCAAGTCGCCGAAGCCGAATGGATGCTCGCAGATGCGTGCGAAATGACGGCGTTGACGGAAGCTGGCACCGAGAACATGGACGTCGTGGTGGCAGCCACCGGTGACGACAAAGCGAACCTGGTGGTGTCATTCCTTGCCAAGACAGAGTTCGGAGTTCCACGTACCGTGGCACGCGTCAACAACCCTCGCAATGAGTGGATGTACGACGCACAATGGGGCGTTGATGTGGCGGTCTCCACACCCCGCATCATGACCGCGATGGTGGAAGAGGCTGTGGCCGTCGGTGACTTGGTCAAGGTGTTCACCTTCCACCAATCAGGCGCGTCCATCATCGAGGTGACGCTACCGCCCGACTCCCCCGTGGTCGGGGCAACCGTGCGTCAGATCCCGTGGCCTCCGGAGACAGTGCTGTCGTGCATCGTGCGCTCGGACCGCACCATTGCCCCTAGCCCAGCTGACACTCTAGAAGCACTCGACGAGTTGCTCTTTATTGTGTCTGCTGAGGCGGATCCTGAGGCTCTTGACGCGGTGCTGCGCTCTGCACCATGAGCCACACCACCCAGAGTGTGAGCGCGAAGAGCGGCACCCCCATCGCGAGCCGCGCGACGCCTAGAGCTGCGGTCTGGTCACTGAGGTAAAGCGGCAGCTGCACAGCCAAACGGACGGCATACATCGCTACCAACAGCGCACTCGCACGCTGCATCACCCTCATCTGGCGCGGGTCCTTGCGCCATGACGTCCAGTCCCCGCGCAAGAGTCCCACCGCGATGCCGACCAGCGGCCAACGCACGGCCATCGACACTACGGTGGCGGCGCCATAGATGATGTTGATCCACAAGCCCCACACGAAGTAGTCGGAGGGCTCACCCGTGCGCCAAGCCCAAATCGCACCGATCGCGACACCCACGGCACCGGTCAGGGCCTGCTGAATGGTGGATCGCTGGACCAATCGGACCGCAACCAACACCAGCATCGTGACGACAGCAGCGATCACGGGAACGCGCATACCCCCGTCGACCAAGAACGCGACGACAAACACGAACCCTGGAGCCACGGACTCCGCGAATCCACGCCAGCCTCCGATGGCGTCAGCGAAGGAAAACTCCTCCGCCTGCATGACTTGGCCCAAACGTCCAGCGTTGAGAGCCTCACTCGCGGCTTCCGCCGCTTCCGGGGCGCGATCGTGCGTGTCCTGCGCGGCAGGCTCCGGGTCACCCGCCGGAGACGACGACTCGTGCGACATCACAGCGTGTACTGGGGGTTGAAAATACGGGGCAATGCTTCCGCATCGCTGACTCGACCGTGGAAAGTCACCATGGCCCCGGCCTCGATGCCAGGAATCTCCCGCCTACCCATGAACACCGCATCGAGACGACCGGTGCCGTCGTCGATACGAGCAGTCAACTGCGGTGCCGCATCGCGAGGCTCAACACGCAGCGCCACGATACGGCCCTTCACGGTGACGAGAGTGCGTGCCGCAGCGTTCTCGATGTTGACGACGTCGTCGGTGACAGTCACGGAAGTGGTCAGTCCTCTTCAGTCGCGGGAGCCTCGGACTCCGCGTCGGGTGCGGACTCCTCAGACGTGAACTTCGGCGTGTCAAGTACGAGGATCGTGCCGGCGATCATCGCCTCAGGTCCACGCTCCACGGCACAGTTGCTGAGGAACGCATCGATGCGGGCACGAGTGTCGGCCGAGTGAACAGAAGGCCCCATAGCCGCAGCTTTGAGCAACCAGCGATCACCGTCGATGCCTTGAAAACGCATCGGGATGACCACGGTCTCGCCCTTCTTGTTCTGCCGAGTGATATGTGCGGCGAGCTCAGGTCCGAAACGTCCCTCTTCGGCTTCGATACGTCCGGTGCTGCGCAAGCGTGCCGTAATCGCGCGCCTGACTTCGGTCCACTGACCGGTGCCGCGGGGCGCTGCAATCACCTGCAACTGCACCTGACAGTCGGCTACCTTGACGCTCACTGCACCGCACTTGCGGGTCTTCGGATCGATCTCGGCGCGCACACGCATGTGGGCCACAGCCGGCAGACGCAAGGGCCCGTAGTAGATGAAGTCCTTGCCTTCAGGGACGTGGTCCCAACTCCATGGACCATCGGCGCTTTCGAGGGCGTCCAGTCCGTCGTCGTATGCCACTGCCTCACTCATGCCCGTACTCCTGTCGAACCGAATCCCCCGTCGCCGCGCTCCGAATCGGGAAGCTCGTCGACCACCACAAAGGTGGGCTGCTCGACACGCTGGATCACCATCTGCGCGATGCGATCACCTGCGTGCAACTCAAGTGGAGTTGAGGCGTCCGTGTTGAGCAGCGTCACTTGAACCTCGCCACGGTACCCCGCATCGACGGTTCCCGGTGCATTCACGATGGTGAGTCCGTGCCGAGAAGCCATTCCAGACCGGGGGTGGATAAAGGCCGCGTAGCCCATCGGCAACGCGATCCGAATCCCTGTGGGAACGGTGGCCCGCTCCCCCGGAGCCAGCGTGACGTCGACACGCGTGGTCAAGTCAGCTCCGGCATCACCGGGGTGTGCGAAGGAAGGCAGAGGAACCCCGGCCTCCGTCGTGGAGACCAGGATCTCTACCGCATTCACTGTGGAGTGACCTCAGTCCTTATGCCGCGCACTCGGAGCAGATGGGCTGGTCGCCCCGCATCTCCGCGAGCTGGCTTCGGTGGTGGACCAGGAAGCAAGACATACACGTGAACTCGTCCTGCTGTGCAGGCAACACGCGCACGGAGAGCTCCTCTCCGGAGAGGTCTGCGCCGGGCAGCTCAAAGCCCTCTGCAGCCTCCGTCTCATCCTCGTCGACCACACCCGACGTCTTGTCGTTACGGCGAGCCTTCAGCTCCTCAATGGAGTCAGCGGAGATCTCGTCGTCGGTCTTGCGAGGAGCGTCGTAATCAGTTGCCATCAGGCGGTAGTTCCCTTCACGCGTTCACCGTGCGTTTACTCAATGCCCGGGAACACGTTTTTGTTCCCTCGAGCGCAGGCATTGTGCCCCAAAAATCGCGGCGGCGCGACTCTTGCGCTAGGAACTGGTCCACGTGTCGTCTGCGCCGGCTTCAACCAGAGCCTCATGGAGGGCATCCCAGCGGTCCTCGGTGGCGGCGATCAGAAGCCTCTGATCAGCGGCCTCGCCATGCAGTCCAGCGACCTTAAGCCCGGCTTCCTGGGCGATCAGCATTCCCGCGGCGAAGTCCCATGGGTTGAGCCCATGTTCGTAGTAGACGTCGACGATTCCAGCCGCGACATGACACAAATCAACTGCGGCAGACCCCAAGCGGCGAATGTCCCGGACGTGTGGGAGCAATTGGGCGACAATCTGCCCCTGCCGCGCACGTCGCGCCGCTTGATACTGGAAGCCGGTGGCGACCAACGTGCTTTCAAGGCTCGGCCCGGAGTCGCGCTCGAGGCGCTCGCCGTTGCACCATGAGCCTCCGTCTCGACATGCTTGCCAGGTCGCCCCCGAGCCATCGACAATCACTCCGGCTTCCAACTGCCACGTATGCGGCTGGGGTTCACCGGTGACAGCGGCAATCGACACCGCGTAGTGCGGAAGGCCGTACAGGTAGTTCACGGTGCCGTCGATGGGGTCCACAATCCAGGTGACCCCAGAAGTTCCGGAGACGTCAGCGTGCTCTTCTCCATGAACCGCGTCGTCGGGGCGGAGTTCGGCGAGCCTGGTGCGGATGAGGTCCTCGGCTGCAATATCCATCTGGGTCACGATGTCCACGATCGAGGACTTCGTACCTGCCACCGCGGCTTGTTGCCTACCTTCTCGCACCAGGGTTGCCGCCTCCTGGGCGATAGCGTGGGCAATCTCCATGAGTTCATGCGGTGTCGTCATGACAACCATCGTGCCTCACCGAGGACGGCGTCAGTCGAGTGCAACACGACCGCGTGCCTTCCCCACAATGACAGTTCGCCATGGCACCCTGAGGGCATGACGCGACTATCCCTTGTGCGACCGGCCGACGATGGCGAGCACCTGATCGTCGCCGACGAGTCCGGCAACGAGTACGAGCTTGCGCTCACCGACGATCTTCGACGCGCCGCATCGACGGTGCGCCACCGTCCCGCCCCCACGGACGACGATGCTGCGCCCATGATGACTCCGCGAGAGATTCAGCAGCGCATCCGTGGCGGCCTGAATGCCGCCGAGTTGTCAGAACTGACGGGTCAGCCCGTGGAGTTCCTTGCCCGCTACGAGGCACCGGTCTTGGCAGAGCGGTCGTATATCGCTGCGCAGGCGAAGACCACCCGCATCGGCCGTGACGCCGACTCCCCCATTCTCGGCGACCTGGTCACGGATCGCCTTGCCGGGCGTGGCGTGGACATCGACTCGGTGGTGTGGGATGCCTGGCGCGAACCGGATGAGCCGTGGATGGTGGCCGTCGACTACCGCGTTGATGGGCGCAATGTTCGTGCGCAGTGGAGTTTTGATCACTCGGCACGCACCGTGAACGGCCTCGATGACGAATCCCGATGGCTATCGGAGACAGAACTCCTGGACGTTCCGATTCCCAAGCGCCACCTGAGCGCGGTCCGGGACGCCAGTCACGCTGCTCCCCTGGAACCTGCACGGCCGATCATGCCTGTGACCGAGCCGACCCCGATTGTTGCTGAGCCCACTCAGACCGAGCTTCTGCTCGATGATCTCGAGACCCGTCGCGGCACCCGTGACACTGTCGAGGTCGACGAAGAAGACGACGCGGACGACGATGGCGGCTTTGAAGGATTTGGTCCAGCCGTCCAACGTCAACGCCAGGCAGATGTGGGCTTCACCGCATCTCCCCCCAAGTCCCGGCACCCCGCCGGTTCGGCATTGAGCGCGTCCGCTCCGAGCGCTGCCTCGGCGCCTGCCCCTGCGGCTCCCGCGCCCAAGAATGCAGACACCGAGCGGGAAAGCGAACCCAAGAAGCCCCGGCGCGGTCGCAGTTCAGTGCCCAGTTGGGACGAGATCGTGTTCGGCGCCAAGAACGAGTAAGCGCTGACTTGCGCTAGTCAGCGCTAGCGATAAGGAGCGGGACATCGCGTTCCAATGGCGTCAATGACCCATGCACCCCGACCAGTCGCATTGACTGGTCGGACTGGGTACGGGAATCAACGACGGTCGACTCCCCCGCCATCACGACGACCACGTCGCCAATACGATCTCTGACAGACTCTGCCATGTCACCAAAGAGTCGGGCTTGTGCAGCTTCCTCTTGAGTCGCAACAACCGCGTGTGAGCCGAGGTGCTCCTGCCAACGATTGGCCACCGCTGCTGCCGACGCGCCCTCTCTCACGTGCAGATGAAGTGCGCGGGGCTCCCCCGCGACCAAGTCGACGTCCTCACGCAACACCGGATCGCTCGCCACATCCCAGCGGTCTGCAAAGGAGGCGTCGACCATGCCGTGGTCAGCGGTGACGACCATTGCGGCTCCACGCGGCAGTGAACGCGCAAGCACCCTCAGTTCTCGATCAGCATCTTCCAGCGCGGCGACCCAGGCGTCGCTGTTCCACCCGTGCTTGTGACCGGCGGCATCAATCTCACCCCAGTAGCAATAGGACAGCCCTGGCTCGCGTGCGACCTGCGCCGCGACGGAAATGCGCTCAGGGAGCGTCTCAGCACCAATGAAGGTGCCGCCATTGAACGCCGCCTGTGTCAGGCCTGACCCGGCGAACCTCCGCTTACCCAACGAGGTCACCGTCATGCCGGCATCGGCGGCTTGGTGAAGAAGCCCAGGCTCACGCTGCCATTCGGCTGGATCGTAGGCGCCTTCCCACGACACGAGGTTGGCGAGCTTCCCTGTCCGAGGGTTGCGGGCGGTGTAGCCCGTCATCCCTGTCTTGCCGGAGGGCTGGCCGGTGCCGAGAAGGGCAAGGGCCGATGCCGTGGTAGAGGGATACCCCGTGGAGATGAAGCCCTGTTCGATCGAGCGCAGGAAAGGGGCATGTCCGCGGCGAGCGTCAAGCAGGTGGTGACCGAGACCATCGAGCAGCACCACCACGATGTGCCGTGCCTGGGGGATGCCGAGCCTTGCGGCATCTGCGGCCGCATCTCTGCCCGTGACGACGTCACCGCGGCCTAGTGCTGCGAGAGCCCCGGGAACGACCGCGCCAAGTTCGCGACCGCCGTAGTCGGGCAGAGTGAGGCCCCGTGATTGGCACTTCGCTGCGAATGTCACCCTCAACGACCAAGCGAACGCTGCACCGCGCTGGCGAAGTCTTCCAAGGCGCGAATGGTTTCCACGCCGTCGGCGATCGCGCTGACTCGCACCAAGGTGTCGTCGCCGGTGATGCCGCCGGAGTACCCGTGGTCGGCGTCACAGTGAGGGTCGCCGCATTGCGCGGGCTCAAGTTCAATCCGTGAGTGAACACCCCACCCCACGGCCAACACCAACTCGCTGGGAGCATCTCCGTCCACGAAGTTCTCGGGGTGGTGGACCACATGAGTCATTGCCACGTTCGTCACTGCACGCAGCAATGCCGTCTCGACGGTCGCGGAGGCTTCGTGAGGGCCTTGCGCGGCATGCCCCGCGCCGTCGTCGATGTGCATCCGTAGGAGGCGTGTCTCTGTCAATGCCAGCACGGTCATGTGACGACGCACTTCACGGTCGTCAAATGTTGTCTCGGCATGCACAAAATGCGCGACGACCGCTTCATCTCCCAGGGCTCGACGGAGAACGGAGTTGGCGAGGACGGGGTAGTAACCCGCCACCGCAACGGCTTGGGTGAGCGTGTCAGACATGCCGGTATTGTTCCACTTCGCGACACAGGTGACCACTTGCGCCGCGTGGCAGCGGGTCCATTCTCATGGACCTAAGGCAGAATACGACAGTCACTTTGCTAGACCGAGAGCCTGAGGAGTCACATGGCCGACGCGCACGACGGACAGATCATCGATATCGACGTCAGCGCTGAGATGGAGACCTCGTTCCTCGAGTACGCCTACTCGGTCATCTACTCTCGCGCTTTGCCCGATGCACGCGACGGCTTGAAGCCGGTACAACGACGCATCATCTACTCGATGAGCGACATGGGATTGCGGCCAGAACGGGCACATGTGAAGTCCTCACGTGTGGTCGGTGAAGTGATGGGTAAGTACCATCCACACGGCGATAGCGCGATCTACGATGCGCTGGTCCGCATGGCGCAACCGTTCTCCCTGCGCCTGCCCATGGTCGACGGCCACGGAAACTTCGGCTCACTCGACGACGGCCCCGCCGCATCTCGTTACACCGAAGCGCGCCTCGCTTCCGCATCCATGGCGATGGTCGCCGACCTCAACGAAGACGTGGTCGACACGGTCCCCAACTACGACAACAAACTCACCCAGCCTGAGGTGCTGCCCGCAGCATTCCCCAACTTGCTGGTCAATGGAGCGGCCGGAATCGCGGTGGGTATGGCCACCAACATGGCGCCCCACAACCTCATCGAAGTGGTGTCCGCGGCCCGTCATCTCCTGGACAACCCCAAGGCCGACCTCGACGACCTGATGCGCTTTGTGCCAGGCCCGGACCTACCCGGCGGAGGCAAGATCGTCGGCCTCGACGGGGTCAAGGAGGCCTACGCGACTGGTCGCGGAAAGTTCATGACCCGCGCGAAGACTCGCATCGAGAAGGTCACCGCCCGCCGCCAAGGCATCGTTGTCACAGAACTGCCCTACTTGGTGGGTCCGGAGAAAGTGATCGAGAAGATCAAGGACGCGGTATCCGCCAAGAAACTTCAGGGCATCACCGCAGTCACCGACCTGACCGACCGCCACAACGGGCTGCGCTTGGTCATCGAGATCAAGAACGGCTTCAACCCTGAGGCAGTGCTGGAGCGCCTGTACAAGCTCACTCCGCTGGAGGAGAGCTTCTCGATGAACAACGTTGCGCTGGTCAACGGACAACCTCGCACCCTGGGATTGCGCGAAATGTTGTCCGTGTGGGTTGACCACCGCCTCGATGTGGTGCGCCGCCGTAGCCAGTTCCGCTTGAACGCGCGTCGTGACCGCCTGCACCTGGTCGACGGGCTTCTGATCGCCATCCTGGACATCGATGACGTCATTCAGATCATTCGCTCGTCCGAGGATGCTTCCGAGGCGAGGGAACGGCTTCGCACCGCTTTTGACCTGTCGGAGATCCAGGCCGACTACATTCTCGAGCTGCGCCTGCGCCGACTCACCAAGTTCTCGCGTCTCGAACTCGAAAATGAGAAGGCCCAGTTGCTGGCCGAGATTGCGGAGCTCGAAGAGATCCTCGCATCGGACAGGGCGTTGCGTGCTGTCGTGGGTGCGGAGATGGACGCTGTCGCGGCCGAGTACGGCACGCCGCGCCGCACCATCTTGTTGGCCGATGCTGGCGCAGTGACGTCTGCCGCTAGCGTTCCGAGCGGCAGACGGGGAGCGGCTCCCGCATCACTCGAAATTGAAGACACTCCATGCTGGGTGATGCTGTCAGCAACGGGCCTCATCGCTCGTACCGCGGATGACACAGAACCCACTCGGGAGGGGCGCCGCAGCGCGCACGATGTCCTACGCGCATGCGTACGGACCACAACGCGTTCAGATGTGGGCGTCATCACCTCCGCCGGTCGCATGATTCGCTTGGCGGTCGAAGAGACTCACGCGATTGCTGCAACGAGTGAGCCTCCTTCACTGGGCGGCGGCACTCCCCTGGCCGAGCACATCGTGTTGGAGAAGGACGAGACTGCCATCACCTTGGTGCCTCTCGAAAGCGACGCACCACTTGCGCTGGGAACCGCACACGGAATCGTCAAGCGCGTCAAGCCCGAGCCCGCACCGAACAAGGACGCCTGGGAAGTCATGGGCCTCAAGGACGGCGACCGCGTCATCGGCGCAGCGAACGCGGCGGACAATGCTGAGCTCGCCTTCGTCACCGATCAAGCAGCACTCCTTCACTTCCCTGCCGACAAGGTGCGCCCCCAGGGACGGTCCGGCGGCGGTATGGCTGGCGTCAACTTGCCGGAAGGCGTCTCCGCTTTGTTCTTCGGAGTCATTGACAACCCCGCAGACGCGGTCGTGGTCACGATCTCGGGCTCATCGACAGCCTTGCCAGGCACCATTCCTGGCGCTGCCAAGATCACTCCGCTGTCGGAGTACCCCGGCAAGGGGCGCGCCACCGGTGGCGTGCGTGCCCATCGCTTCCTCAAGGGTGAAGACGTTCTGCTTCATGCCTGGGTCGGGACCGGGCCCGCGAAGGCCACCTCGGGCGCGGGACAGGAAGTTGCGCTCCCGGAGGAGCACGGCCGACGCGATGGCTCGGGAGCGCCGTTGGCGACACCCGTCGGCGGGCTGGGATAACCGGATGGACGCGCTCATCCGGCGAGTCGACACGTTCGACACCGATGAGTACATCGACCTCTTGGTTCGTTCCACGCTGGCGGAACGCAGGCCTGTCCACGACCGCGGTGCTATCGAAGGTGCGCTCCGCGGCAGTGATCTCTGCGTCGAAGCACGCACGGAGGGAACTCTCGTCGGCGCGGCACGCGCTGTGACCGACTTCCATCTCGCCTGCTACCTCGCAGACCTTGCCGTGGATTCCGCGCTCCATCGCAGCGGTGTCGGGCTTGCCCTCCAACGCGAGTTGCGTACGCACCTAGGTCCCCACTGCAAGGTCAAACTGTCGGCGTCACCTGCGGCATCGGACTACTACCCGCGCATCGGCTACAGCCCCAGTACCCGGGCTTGGCAGCTCAATCCTGGCGATACGCTCGGTTGACACATGACGAGGGGCCCGGCATCTCGGTGAGATGCCGGGCCCCTCGTCATGTCCTAGGAGGAACTCAACCCGTGTTCTGCAGGCCTGCGGAGACACCAGAGACCGTGAGCAGCAACACCTGACGGATCGCATCCGTCGTGGTCTCGTCAGCGGAGCCTTCACGCAATGCAGCGAGCGCGCGCACCTGGATCAATGACAGCGCGTCCACGTACGGTGCACGCAACTGAACGGCACGCCCAAGAATCCGCCGCTTCGACAGTGGCCACTCGCTCTCCGTGACCTTCAGGACCCACTCGCGGGTGATCCGCATCTCGTCGAGCACCAACTCCGCGAGATCGGGGCGGTCGCCCAGCGCAAGGTAGCGCGCAGCGAGAAGCTCGTCTGTCTTGGCCAGCGACATCTCGATGTTGTCCAGCAACGTCGTGAACAACGGCCACTCGCGGTACGCGCGGCGAAGCTCGTCGATATCGCCGTACTCAGCGAGTGCGGTGCCCAGGCCGTACCACCCAGCAAGGTTGATGCGAGCCTGGCTCCATGCGAACACCCACGGAATCGCACGCAGATCGTCCAAGGAGTTCACCGACAGCCCACGCTTGGCGGGACGGGAGCCGATCTGCAGCATCCCGAGTTCCTCCAACGGAGTCACCTGAGCGAACCACTGGGGGAAGCCGTCAGCCTTCACAAGCGAATGGAAGCGGGTGCGCGAGGTCGCGTCTAGACGCGAAGCCAGGTCAGCGAACTCCTGGGTCGCGCCAGTGTTACGCGCCTCAACAGACGGCGAGGCCTGAAGTAGCGTCGCCGCCGCGACTTCCTCAATGTGACGCTGAGCGATCACCGGATCACCGTAGCGAGCAAGAATGACTTCACCTTGCTCCGTCAACTTGAAACGGCCATCCACGGAACCTGCTGGCTGCGCAAGCACAGCACGATTCGCAGGGCCACCACCACGGCCGAGTGCACCGCCACGGCCGTGGAAGAGCGTCAACTGAATCTCGTGACGAGCCGCCCACTGCGCGATGCGCTCCTGCGCCGCGTGCAGCGCCAAGGTCGCGGCAACCGGACCAACGTCCTTCGACGAGTCCGAGTAGCCCAGCATGACCTCGACACGGCGTCCGTTCTCAGCAAGACGCTTCTGCACCTGAGGCAGGGTCAGCATCGTCTCAAGGATGGGGACCGAGTTCTCAAGGTCGTCAAAGGTCTCAAACAACGGAACCGCGTCGATGATGGGTGCTTCTTGGTCCCCGAACGCGTGTTCCGCAAGTTCATAGACAGCAGCAAGATGCTCAGGCGCCTGGGTGAAGGACACGATGTAGCGTCGTGCCGCACGAACGCCGTAGCGCTTCTGAATGGCACCAATGGCGCGGTACGTGTCCAGCACCTCAACAGTCTGAGTCTGCAACTCGCCGTGAACACCGTTCGCACGGATGTCCTCGAGCGCGGCAGCATGCACCTGCGAGTGCTGTCGGACTTCCAACTCTGCAAGGTGGAAGCCGAAGGTCTGCACCTGCCACAACAGCGTTTGGAGTTCGCCGTATGCCGTACGCGGTGCACCAGCCGCGACGAGCGACTCCTGCACCACCGTGAGGTCTGCTTCCAACTCACTCGGGTCGCCGTACTGCAGGTCAGCGTTGCGGGCCTGCGTGGCAGCCACACGTGCCGCGACGAACATCATGGCGGCGCGGTGCGGTTCACGGGGAGACTCTGCGTCAGCGTGCGCAGAGACCTCGGCATCGATCTGTGCCTGACGTTGGCGCAAGAGCAGCAAAGCTTCCGACGGCGGTGTGGACTTGTCGTCCAGCGTCAGTTGACGGGCAACCTTGACCGACGCGCTTTCCAAAGCCTTGAGCGCATGGTCTGCCGCCAGAGCCGCAGCGGCACGGGTGACATCGGCGGTGACGTTGGGGTTACCGTCACGGTCGCCGCCAATCCACGATCCCAACGACACGAACGGGCGCGCCAGCGGTGCTGTGCGGCCCGCATCGTCGCCCGACAAGAAGTCGTCGAAGCGGCGGTAGACGTCGGGGAAAGTCGTAAACATGGTGGCGTCGAAGACCGCAAGCGCCGATTGGACCTCATCGAGCACCGTGGGCTTGTGAGCCCGGATCAGTGCGGTGCGCCAGAGCGCGTCGATTTCGGCCAGCAGCGCACGGTCGTTCTCCGCGCGAGACGTACCACCCGCGTGGTCCTGAGCGCGGTCATCCATGAGATCAGAGATGCGGCGGATCGCACCCGACACGGCACGGCGGCGCGCCTCCGTGGGGTGGGCCGTCAACACCGGCCGGAACTCGAGGTCCTGGACCCGACGCAATGCTTCCTCACGGCCCACTTCATCCGTCAACTGAGCAAAAGCTGCCGACAGCGAGTCATCGTCGGTCAAGGCCGACGACTGGCGGTGGCGCAAGACACGCACACGGTGGGACTCCTCCGCCAGGTTGGCGAGGTGGAAGTAGCACGTAAATGCTCGGGCTACCTGCTCGGCACGTTCAAGGGAGAATCCCTCGACGAGTGCATGGGCTTCCTCGATGGCAGCGGTACCGACATCGCTGGAGTTGTCGTGGGCACGAATGGCGAGCTCGCGAAGCCGCTCGACATCGTGCAACAGATCCGGTCCACCCGACTCCTCGATCACGCGTCCCAGGAGTCCGCCCAGCAGGCGAACATCGTCGCGTAGCGGATCGGGGACATCGTGTCTGGCGAGGGAGCGCTCGGCCGGGGAGCTGAGGTTCTCTTCGATAGTCACGGACACGAGGGTAGCGGCATAGAGCCCTTAAGTGAATTCCCACGCTTGGGTAAAGGCTCAGTCTTCGAATGCCCAATGCTTGTCGGTGAGGAGTTTCGCTCCCACCAAACCGACCATGATCGACAGCACCACGAGGGTCACCTCGAGCATGCCAGCCACCGCAGACAAATAGTCTCCTTGGTTCACCGCGACGAGCGCTTGGTGAGCTGCTACTCCAGGAATCATCACCAACACCGCTGGTACGGACAACGTGATGTGGGGGAAACGCCCTCCTCGGGCAGCAAAAGCTGCCATGCACCCCACAGCCAAGCAGGCCACGGCCGTTGCCATCTGCGTCTCCATGCCAGCATCGATCGCAGCGAGTCGCCCCGTGTTGCCGATCGCTCCGATCACTGCCGCAGAAAGAGCCATCCGCCACGGGCTGTTGAACATCAGTGCAAACCCCAAAACACCGAGGAACGAAGCCGCCGCCCACAGTGACAGGTCCCCCGCAAGCGGATACTCGTGATCCATCCGCGGCTGGGTGTCCAACGTACTCACCAAAGACACTGCCCACACGGCAACCCCTGCAGCCATCGTCATCATGGTGCCGTAAGCAATGCGTTGAATACCCGACTGAAGGTCCAGCTTCGCCATATCGAGCGCGCCAGTAATAAGCGCGAACCCAGGCAGCAGGAACAGCACCGAGGAGATGTAGCCCGCCGCATGCGTGCCGAGTTGGGGCCCCATCAGCCCAATCACCGCGAGACCAGCGACGTACAGCGACGTACTCACGACCGCAGCCGCCAAGGTGGTCCCAAAACCGTTAAAGCCGCGGTGCGCAAGCGTGCGGCGCACCCACTGGGCAATCGCCGCAGCGACAAACACCGTCAGGACTTCCCACAGCACCGCACCGTTCAGAACCGCGAACGCAGCGCACGCGAGACCCGCAACCGCAGAGTTCACCCAGCCTGGATACAGCGCTCCCCTACCCTCGATCTCGTCAAGCGCACGGTGAACCTCTGCCGGCGTAGTTTGCTGAGGCAGCGTGCGGCGCATGCGGTCCAAATGCCACAGTCGATCCGTATTGACGGCGAAAGAACGGTTTTCTGCGACTTCCGTGCGGAAGATCCGTCCCCGATGAGATGTGGCAGCGATATCCGTCATGGCGACGTGGTTGGTGTGCTCATGCACACCAATGGACAACGCCACCGCTTGCATCGCCTGCTTCACCCGGTAGCTGGCAGTCCCCGCGGCAAGCATGAGCCGTCCGGTACGGAGCACCACCCGGGACTGTTCGATCAGCGCGACGGGCTCGAGTGATTCCTCGTGCTCGTGGTCAACATCGTGGATCTCCTCGCGACACTCACGAGAACGGTCCGAAGCCTCCTCAAGCATGTGTGGCTCGCCTGCGCCGATTTCGTCGACAGAGCGCACCTGCGTCTCGTCCCGGTCGTCTCCCAGATCCCTCACGGTGTCCATTGTGCCGATGAAACTCCAGGAGACGCAGGACTTTAGGCGTCGATCTGTGCCATATCGAGTTTCTCGGCGCCCGCGACAATGAAGTCACGACGGGGAGCAACCTCGTTGCCCATCAGAAGTTCAAAGACACGTTCGGCGGCCTCAGCATCGTCCGCAGTGATTCGACGCAACGTGCGGTGAGCGGGGTCCATGGTGGTTTCGGCAAGCTGATCTGCGTCCATCTCGCCCAAGCCCTTGTAGCGCTGGATGTCCTCGTTGTACTTACGGCCGGCACGACGCAGGTCACGCAACGTGTCCGCAAGTTCCTTCTCCGAGTACGTGTAGATGTACTCCTTTTCCCGGCGCGCCGACCCCTTGACCTCAACTCGGTGCAACGGCGGTACCGCGGCATACACGCGGCCAGCGTCGATCATGGGACGCATGTACCGGAAGAACAACGTCAACAGCAGGGTGCGAATGTGCGCGCCATCAACGTCAGCATCCGTCATCAGAATGATCTTGCCGTAGCGAGCCTGCTCAAGGTCAAAGGTGCGGCCCGAGCCTGCACCGATGACCTGAATGATCGATGCACACTCGGCGTTGTGCAGCATGTCGGTGACGGAGGCCTTTTGGACGTTGAGGATTTTGCCCCGGATCGGCAGCAACGCCTGGAAGTCCGACTGCCGCGCAAGCTTGGCCGTGCCCAAAGCGCTGTCGCCCTCGACGATGAACAACTCAGACTTCTCGACATCGTTGCTACGGCAGTCGGCAAGCTTCGCCGGCAGCGAGGAAGTCTCCAAAGCGTTCTTGCGTCGTGAGATCTCCTTCTGCTTGCGTGCAGCCACTCGTGCCCGCATTTCCGCGACGATCTTCTCCATCACGGTGTTCGCCTGCGCCTTGTCATCACGCTTGCTCGAGGTGAGGCGCTCCAGCAGTTCCTTCTCCACGACCTTGGCGACAATCGCACGTACCGGGGTGGTACCCAGGACTTCCTTGGTCTGACCCTCGAACTGAGGCTCAGGGATCCGGACGGTGACAACGGCCGTCAAACCGGCCATGATGTCGTCCTTCTCGATGCGCTCAGCGCCATCTTTGCCGGTCAGCTTGAGGCGGCGCGCGTTGGTCTCAATGACCTTGCGGATCACTTTGGTGAGGCCCGCTTCGAAGCCTGCCTGGTGGGTGCCGCCCTTGGGCGTCGAAATAATGTTGACGAAGGACCGCACCTCGGTCTCGTAGCCCACGCCCCACCGCAAGGCAACATCGACCTGGCATTCTCGTTCAACTTCTTCGGATACCAGCGTGCCGTCCGCTTTGAGCACCGGGACTGTCTCGCGATAGTGACCGCTACCCTTCAGCTCCCAGGTATCGGTCACCCCAGCATCGGCCGCAATGTACTCAACGAAGTCACGCGGTCCACCGTCGTAACGGAACGACTCAGCGCTAATCTCGTCGGGATTGCGTTCGTCACGCACGGTCAGGGTCAGGCCGGGGACCAGGAACGCGGTCTGGCGGGCACGGGTGAGCAGGTCCTCAAAAGTGAACCGGGCGTTCTTGTTGAAGATCTGGCGATCGGCCCAGTACCGGATACGGGTACCGCTACGTCCCTTCGCGACCTTGCCGACGACTGCAAGCTCGGAGCCCGTCGTAAAAGGCGCGAACGTGGAGTCCGTGCTGGGCCCGTGGGCGGAGTCGTCCCAGTTTCCTGGCTCACCACGACGGAAAGCCATGTGGTGCGTTTTCCCGCCACGGTCAACCCACACGTCGAGACGCTCGCTCAGAGCGTTGACCACGGACGCACCCACACCGTGGAGGCCACCGGACGCAGCGTAGGACGAGCCGCCGAACTTTCCTCCTGCGTGCAATTTGGTCATCACGACCTCGACACCGGTCAGACCAGTCTTGGGTTCGACATCGACGGGGATGCCACGGCCGCTGTCACGCACCTCGACAGAGTCATCAGGGTGCAGGATCACGACGATCTCGTCACCGTGACCGCCCAGCGCCTCGTCAACTGAGTTGTCGATGACTTCCCACAAGCAGTGCATGAGACCACGCGAGTCCGTGGTGCCGATGTACATGCCGGGTCGTTTGCGAACCGCCTCGAGCCCCTCGAGAACGGAAAGATGCCGTGCGGAATAGTCGGATGCTGCCACGGCGACAAGGGTAGTTGCCGGATCTGACGTAGAGAACCAGCCACACCGCACTGACGTGCGGAATATCGCCCCCGGATCAGTGTTGTCCCACGTAGGAGGCCAACGATGACCCACAACACCAACAACATTCGTCCTGTGGATGCCCGCACCCCAGCGGACCGAGTGCGACAGGTGTGCGTCGCTGCCGGTTCCGCGCTCGCAATCGCGGGTGCCGCCTGGGGTTCAGGCGCATGGAGCGGCACGCCCATCGAGGAGGCCGCAGATGGGGCACTCGCCGCAGACGCCACGTTGCTGGCACCGGCTTCTCCTGCCTTCGGCGTGTGGTCAGTGATCTACATAGCGCTCGCCGCGTTCGCTGTGCTTCAAGCGCTGCCTTCGAGGGCAAACGATCGTCGTATGCGGACGGTCTCGTGGCTCATCCTCGTCTCGATGGTGCTCAATGCGGCATGGATCGCAGTGGTGCAAGCGGGCTGGCTGTGGGCTTCTGTGGTGGTGTTGGCGACGCTGGTCGCGGTCCTTGGCATCATTGCGAAGCGGCTGGTCGCGATTCCGACGTCCGATGCCTGGGGCACCGCCGTCACAGAACTGGCAGTCGGCGCGTACTTGGGGTGGTCGTCCGTAGCGTTGGCCGCGAATGTCACCGCTGCAGGGAGCGCTAGCCTCGACGCTCAGCCTGCAGACGGTATCGGCTACGCGATCGCGGTATGCGTAGTCGTCACGATGCTTGCTGTCGTCATCGCTCGGGCCCTGCGAACGCACCCGTGGCTGAGTATCGCTGCTGGCCTTGCGATCACCTGGGGCTTGGCGTGGATCGCCGTGGGCAGAGCAACAGGCGAACCCGAAAGTTTGGCGATCATGTGGGCTGCCGGGTTGAGCGCCGCGATCGCGTTCTCAGCGACGTTCGCGGCTATCGACTTCGATCCTGCTCGCAGGATCGAGTCATAGCCCCTCGGCGTCAGCCGACGGGTCATCGGCGCGGCCCCGCACGGTCATCATCGCGATGTTGTCTTGCTTGATGTAGAAGCCCAGGTCCTCGTACAGGTGTCGACCCATCGGAGTCGCGTGGAGCTCTACCACCTCGATGCCGCGCTTATCTGTCTCGCTCAACAGGGCATCCATGATCGCGCGCGCATACCCTTTGCGTTGATGCTGTGGAGCGGTCGACACCCACTGCACGTACCCCATCTGATGCGCCATGGCGCCCGGCTTGGGTAGGCGGGGAGCAACATTGAGCAGCCCGCAGCATGCCAAGCCGCCCTCCGGGGCGTCAATCACCATGCCGATGAGGTCGCGGCCGAGACGGTCACGCACCAGGCGGGTCGCATCAACAGCCCACGTCGGCGTCGGTTTAGCACCGACCGCCTTATACATGAGGGCACCCAGGTGCACGATCTCCGCGGCGTCGGCAGAGGTCGCGAGCCGAACGGTCCCCACGTCAGCGCCAGGCGACGGCGACGGCGATGTTCACGACCGTCAGCGCGCCCACGAGCCACCAGAATGTTGTGACCTTGCCGGCGGGCTCATCCGACGTCAGGCTCTTCGTGCGCTTGGCTCCCACCTCGGCGAGGCCCGCAACAGCAATCGCAACTCCGAGCTTCACGGCAATCTTGACGTGGTCGACGTCGTAGTCGTTCATTTCGGCAACTCCCACCAGAAGCAAACCCGTGATGAGTTGCGCACGTGCACCCCACACCATCGTCTGCGTGATGCGCTTGACGTCGGAGCGCCATTGCTCGAGGAAAGGCCCCAGAATGGCCGCTAGTCCAATGAAGTGGGCAATAAGCAACGCATACCGCGTGGCATCCATGGTGGAGTTCCGCCTCTCTGAAGAGTTCGGCTCCGATGGTATCGTGCGCCACCGTCACGGGCGCCCACCACATACGATGACGGCGTGGCCACTCATCGGCGGATTCCCGCACTCGGCGCAGCAATGGTTCTCACTGGCGCATTTCTCTTTGGCTTCAACGGCTCCATGTCCAAGGTCGTGATGGAAGCTGGGATCACGCCCGAGCAGTTGACGTTTTTTCGCGTCGTAGGAACCGCAGTCCTTGCTGGAAGTCTCCAAGCCATCATTGACCCTGCTTCGCTCAAAGTGACGTGGCGAGAGCTCCGCACCTACGCAGTCGTGGGCGTTGCTGGATTGGCCATGGTGCAGTGGCTGTACTCCGTGGCGATCTCTCTCCTCCCCGTCGGAGTTGCACTTCTGTTTGAGTACACCGCAGTCGTCCTCATCGCACTGTGGGCACGCTTCGTTCTCAAGGAACAGGTTCACCCCCGCCTGTGGTGGGCGATCACTGCAGTACTGGTGGGTCTTGCCGTGGTGGCTCAAGTGTGGAACTCGTCGCTTGCGCTGCTGGGCGTCCTTGCTGGCCTGGGGGCTGCCGTTGCCTACGCGATCTACTTCCTCACCGGCGAAAGGTCCGTCGCGAGCCGATCGCCACTCGCGGTGGCATTCTGGGTTGCCTTCTTCGCCTCAATGTTTTGGGCGGTCTTCTCACGTTGGTGGGAGTTGTCACCCACCGCACTGACCGAGCCGGTCTCATTGGGCGGTGCGCTTGACCACATGACCGCGCCGATGTGGCTTCCCGTTCTAGGCATCGTCGTCCTAGGCGGCTTCGCCCCCTTCACCTTGATCTTCATGTCTCTCCGTCACATCAGCGCCACAACGTCAGGCATTCTGGCCTCATCCGAGGTGATGTTCGCCTTTGCTGTGGCATGGCTCTGGCTAGGCGAGTCGCTCACCCCGGTCCAACTTGTCGGTAGCGCTGTGGTGGTCACAGGGATTGTGTTCGCCCAAACTGCACGCAGACCAGCACCACAGGCCCACAGCCACACTCCGTTCGCCACGGGGGTTCCGCCGGAGGCTCCATAGCGGGCTTGGCCGTTCCCGTCGCTGGCCCGCCGGGCGCCCGGGGCGTCCCGCGGTTAATCTGGCCTCACCATGAGCACAGTGGACGTGTGGGTCGCGACAGCAGTTGATGACTTGTGGACGTGGGTCGCCGCCCCCATCGTCCTCGTCATGGGCTTGTACTTCACTGTCCGTACGGGTCTGGTCCAGGTACGTCTGCTCCCACGCATGGTGCGGAGCCTCACCGACGCCACGCCCGTCGACGCTCAGGGCCGCCCTCAGTCACTGTCTGCGTTCCAAGCGTTTACCCTGTCTGCGGCTTCCCGGGTGGGCATCGGCAACATCGCTGGCGTGGGGACCGCCATTGCTATTGGCGGCCCCGGAGCGGTTTTTTGGATGTGGATGATGGCGTTGATCAACGGAGCCACCAGCTTCGTTGAGGCCACGCTCGCACAGCTGTACAAGCGAAGGTCCCGGGACGGATTCGTGGGTGGTCCCGCCTACTACATGGAGCGTGGGGTGGGGTCACGTGCGCTCGGGATGGTCTACGCAGCCGTGCTCATTGTGAGTGTTCCTTTTGTGGTGAACTCGCTCCAGGCATACACGATCTCCGAGACCGTCACGGGAGCGTTCGGCGCGGACCCCAACGGCCCGGTCCCGTGGGTCATTGCAGTGTTTATCGCGCTCTCTACAGGACTCGTCGTCTTCGGCGGGGTTCGCCGGATCGCGCACTTCACAGCGTCGCTTGTGCCGTCGATGGCGGTGCTCTACTTGACGCTCGGAATCTTGATCGTGGGCAGCCACCTCGATCAGGTGGTTCCGGTCTTCGAAGCAATCCTCACTGACGCGTTCACGGGAAACTCCGTTGCCGGCGGCGCGGTGGGGTCGGTGTTTGTCGTTGGCGTTCAGCGCGGAATGTTCTCCAACGAAGCCGGCCTAGGCACCGCACCCAATGCCGCGGCGTCGGCAGCCACCACGCATCCGGTCAAGCAAGGCCTCGTTCAAACCTTGGGTGTGTACTTCGACACCTTCATCGTGTGCTCCATCACCGCGTTCATCATTCTGGTGGCGGTTCCGGACCTGTCAGGTGCAAGTCGTGGAATCGAACTCACTGAGACGGCGGTCATGGGGACTCTCGGAGCGTGGGCTGGCTATCTCCTTGCCCTCATCGTGTTTCTCCTGGCCTTTTCCACGATTTTGGGGAGCTACTACTACGGCGAAGCCAACATCAGCTACCTCACGAGCAGCCGCGCTGTGATGAGAGTCTTCAGGATCGGAGTCGTGGCCTGTGTGGGGTGGGGGTGCCTGGCGCAAGCGAACGTGGTGTGGACGCTGTCGGATGGCGCCCTGGCCGTCATGGCGCTGATCAACATCCCAGTCCTGGGCGTATTGAGCCGTCACGTGGTTGCCCTACTGCGGAACTACAGCGCCCAGGTACGTGCGGGCCAGGACCCTGTTTTTGTGCGAGACACGCTCCCGAATGCGGGTCGCATTGATGTGTGGGAGTCGGAGGAAACAGTAACGGGCCGGCCGCCGCCCCACACAAACGAGGGGTGACGACCAGCCCGTCAAGGTCTGGTGGCGCGGTGAGCGCGAGCTGCTTAGTCCAGGTAGTCGCGCAACACTTGCGAACGCGACGGGTGACGCAACTTCGACATGGTCTTGGATTCGATCTGGCGGATGCGCTCACGCGTCACACCAAACACGCGTCCGATCTCGTCGAGAGTCTTGGGCTGTCCATCGGTGAGACCAAAGCGCATTCCCACGACGCCCGCTTCGCGCTCGGACAGCGTGTCCATCACCTTGGTGAGTTCTTCCTGCAGCAACGTGAAGCCCACAGCATCTGCGGGCACCACGGCCTCAGAGTCCTCGATCAGGTCACCGAACTCCGAGTCGCCGTCTTCACCGAGCGGAGTGTGCAGCGAAATGGGCTCTCGACCGTACTTCTGAACCTCAACGACCTTCTCAGGAGTCATGTCCAGCTCTTCAGCCAACTCTTCCGGAGTGGGTTCGCGTCCCAGGTCCTGCAGCATCTGACGCTGGACGCGAGCGAGCTTGTTGATGACTTCCACCATGTGTACCGGGATACGAATGGTGCGAGCCTGGTCCGCCATGGCGCGCGTGATGGCCTGGCGAATCCACCAGGTGGCATACGTCGAGAACTTGTAGCCCTTGGTGTAGTCAAACTTCTCGACCGCACGGATGAGACCCAGGTTGCCTTCCTGAATCAGGTCCAGGAAGAGCATGCCGCGCCCGGTGTAGCGCTTCGCCAGCGACACCACCAGACGGAGGTTTGCCTCGAGAAGGTGGTTCTTCGCGTGACGACCGTCGTTGGCGATCCACTCGAGTTCCGTACGCATCTTCGGAGCGATCTTCTCGCCAGAAGCCAACTTCTCTTCGGCAAACAGTCCAGCTTCGATGCGCTTGGCAAGATCGACTTCCTGCTCAGCATTCAGCAGAGCGACCTTACCGATCTGCTTCAGGTAGTCCTTGACCGGGTCCGCGGTGGCACCCGCGGTGGTCACCTGCTGGACAGGAGCGTCGTCGTCAGCGTTTCCGAGGACGAACCCGCGGCTGTCGTCTGACTCGTCTTCCTTCTTCGCGGTCTTCTCGTCTTCGGCCGGTTCTTCCAACTCGCGCTCTTCGGGCACGTCGGAGGCCTTGACGGTCTCCTTCTTTGGAGCGGCCTTCTTCGCGGCAGGCTTCTTGCGGGCCGGAGCCTTCTTCTTGGGGGTCTCCTTCGCCTCAGCTTCGGGTGCGTCGTGGGATTCCACCTCAGCTGCGGCCTTCTCGGCCGAGGAGGAGTTTGCCTTCGCAGAAGCGGTCTTGCGGGCGGTGGACGAGGCTGCGGTAGTCGTGGCCTTCTCCTTCTCGTTGGAGCGCGCCGCATTCGGCGCGAGCATCATGTCGAGGTCTCGACGCTGGTCGTGTGGGTTGCATGAGGCCTTCCGGCTCGCTCGGCACCCCCAGGAGGCGTCTCCATGCGCTGCGGCAGATGAGTCGACTCGACGGCAGTTGAACGATACTCCGGGGAAGCGTTGGACATCTCCCGAAGAGCGCCTCAAACAAATCCATTCAAGTATAACGGGCTTGTCAACTGATTCGTTCCCGAGGTCCCCTCCCCCAGGCTCGGTGACAATCCTGGTCTAGGAAGCATCACCCCACGTCTCGCGGGACCCTGTCCATCCTGGGCGCAGTCCAGCGTCGCACATGTCCGCCAAGAGCGTTGCCAAAGTGTAGGTGGGATCTTGTCTGAGGGCGGCGGCCGCAGATGATCGAGCCGTATCAATGTCGCCGCTCCACCAGTGCAGGACGGCCTCCAGACTGAAGGCAACGGCGCGCGCGGAGCCCCGGCTCATGCGGGCGAGCTCCCGCACCCAGGACACCGCCGCAGCGATGTCAATGGGGTCCGGCGCTGCGGAGCTTCCAGGTCGCAAGGCTCCGTCCATCACCCCTGCAACGGCATCGTTGCTTCGCCCCTCGAGCACATCCGCGATGACCTCTTCACTCGCACCCCACCAGTACACAATGAGCGCGTCTCGCACCCGGACATCGTTGAGTCCAGCGATGACCTTCCCCCAGGTGGGGGCGTCGGTGCGACCCCCGATGGTCTCGAGCACGTGTTCCCAACTCTGGAGACACCAGGGGGCGCGGGATGAACAGCGCTTGGCCCAGCGGTCGGCGGCCGCGGCCGCGTTCTTTCGCATGCGGGCGGACTCGACTCCCCCGGCGGGACGCGGCCGAACACTGTAACGAGAGGGGGCCGACAATGACTCCGGTTGGGCTTCCGGCAGGGGGCGACCCTCCGGCGGACAACACGCATCGTCGCAACACCCTGGACCCCAGTAGTAGCTCCCGTCAGTCGCCCACGAGTCGAGCACCGCGATATCGGCGCCAAGCCCGGCCTGAACTGCATCAAGCGCGATACACGCGAGCCGCGAGTCCTCGTGCGTCCAACTGACCAGCAAGACGCGGCTGACGCCTTGCTGACGTAGAGCGCGGTCCAAGGCGGCCACACATGTCCACGACGTGTCGCGCATCACGAGATCACGCCGGTCCAGTCTCATGACGGTGGCAAGTCGCCCATCACGCTCGACCCCGACGACGACGATCGACTCACGTGGGACAGATTCCAGCAGGTGCGGAAGGGCGGAAATGAGCTCTCCGGGTCCGCGCAGAGTGTGTGGTGTCATGGCGTCCACTGTGGTCTCGGAATCCACCCTGACCAGGGGTGTGCCCTCAAGTTGTGGACGGCCTTGGAACGGTCCTTCACCTGGGGAAAGCCGTCTACGCTGGGGGCGTGAATGATCTGCGCCGAGCTTGGTTGACCGCCACTGATGCAGCTATCGAGGAGACGCTTCGCTCTGTGGCCAATGCGATCGGGCCGGCGGGCCCCGTTGCATCCGACTTGATGGATCCGCTCCGCAGCGCGTCCCATGGGGGCAAGCGCTTGCGTGCACTCTTGCTGCTGGCCTCACACCGTGCACACGGTGGTCACGACGAGACGGTCGCGGTGTATCTGGCTGCCGCACTCGAACTCTTTCAGACCGCAGCACTGCTTCATGACGACGTTCTCGATGACTCCGACACGCGCCGCGGCAAGCCCGCCACGCACAAGGTGATCGCAGCACTCCATGACACCAACGGCTGGACCGGCGATTCCGAGACTTATGGCCGGGCGGGAGGCATTCTTGCGGGCGACCTCGCGCTGATGGCTTCCCACCGTGCAAGTTCTGCTGCTCACAGTGCGAGCCCGGGGCACGGAAGTGCCCTTGCCAATGCGTTCGTGGCTATGGCCGACCTCGTCACGGTCGGCCAGTACGCGGACATGCACGCCGCAGCTCAGCCCTTCTCAGCGTTGGAATCCCAGCGTGAGGCGATTGTGGGCGTGATGCGATGCAAGACGGCCTCATACTCAGCCGAGTACCCACTGGTGCTCGGGGCTCTCGCCGCCGGGGCGTCCTCGGCCCGGGTAGCTGAACTCCACGAGGCCGGGGTCAATCTGGGTCTTGCGTTTCAGTTGCGCGATGACGTGTTGGGGCTGGTGGGTGAACCGGCAGTCACCGGCAAGCCCGCGGGTGACGACATCCGTGAGGGCAAGCGCACATTACTGCTGTGGGACGCCTGGACTCATGGAGACGATGCGACACGAGAGACGATCGCAGGTGCGCTTGGCGATCGTGCGGCATCCGACACTGACGTACGCAACGCGGTCAGCGCCATGGTGGATACCGGGGCGCTCGAGCGTGCTGAAGCCGCGATCGCCGGCTACGGGACGGCAGCGCTGACGGTGCTGGAGTCTGGCTTCTCAGACCCAGAAGGGGCTGAGGTCCTCATGGAAGTCGCACGAAGCGTCGTAAAGCGCGAAGCGTGATGCTTGTGGCCACCTGGCGTGAACAGCCCGTGCCACACCTGCGGCAGCCAGGGACTCGACGCTAACCGAGTGTTTGTGCGGCGCGCCGCACCGGCGCACGTTTGCCGGATCGCAGCGCTTCCAGCGGAGTGGTCTCGAGTTCGTCGTTGACCTCGGTGAGCCACTCAACGATCTCTGCGTCACTCAGTCCAGCATCGGACAGCAACGTGATGGTGCCCGCCAAGGTGGGGAGCACGTGAGTGCTGTGATCGTCAGCGACGATGAACTCCTGAGGCAGGTAGAGCGCATTGTTCTCACCGCGGCGGACGGCCACGAGTTCACCCTGGCGAAGGAGATCCCGGATGTGCGTGGCTTCCAAGCCAAGCGCGTCAGCGAAGTCAGGAACGGCCAGCCACGTCACAGAATCAGTCACCCCCCAAGGTTACAAAGTGTTGCGGGCTCTTGCACACGTCACTTACGTTGACTACAGTCACTTGTGTCACATCTGTCACATGAGACACAAGTCTCGGCGAGGAGATCACTGTGGGACGCAAGACCTTGAGCCGCCGCGCAGGACGCGGCGCTGCACTGTGCGCAACCGCCGCCGTCGCGATCACTGCCTTCACGAGCATTCCGGCATCCGCCGATGAACAGCACCGGGTCTCCTCTGGAGACACCGTCAGTGGCCTTGCCGTTCGCTACGGCTCATCGGTCTCCAGCATCATCAACGCCAACAACCTCAACTCACGGGCCACCATCATCATCGGCCAGACGCTCACCATTCCCACCTCGGGAACCAGCACGTCAACCGCGAGCACCAGCACAGGCACCCACACGGTAGGTAGCGGTGACACCGTGTGGAACCTGGCACGCAAGTACGGCACTACGGTCTCTGCGATCGTCCAAGCCAACGGGCTCGGATCGAACGCCATGATTCGCCTCGGCCAAAACCTCACCATCCCGGGCGCATCGGCCTCCACCACTGGGGGCACCTCCAGCGCCGCCACTGGTTCGGCAACGTTGTCACACAAGGTGGGCAGCGGCGATACCGTCTGGGGCCTCGCACGTCAGTACGGCACCTCAGTCTCTGCCATCACTGCTGCCAACAACTTGGGCGCAAACTCCATGATTCGCCTCGGCCAAACCCTGACCATTCCCGGCGGTGCGAGCGTGGGCTCCTCCACTGCCACGACTGTGTCACACTCCACTGCTCCCACCCTTGCCACGGGCGACAACCTCACCTCGTTCACGGGAGAAACGGTGACGTACACCGTCAAGGCAGGAGACACCCTGGGCGCCATCGCGGCCCAGCACGGAGTGTCCGTCTCTTCCCTGGTCTCACACAACGGACTGAAGAACGCGTCACTCATTCGCATTGGCCAGCAGCTCACCATCAACGGCGGAACGCCATCGGGACTCGTCGGTGACAGCTTTGCGGGCCGCACCTACGACGCACCCACCGTCGGCGCGGCCAACCAGAACAAGGCAACACTCAACGCGATGGAAGTCCCCAGCCGGGACGCCATGCAGCAGATGGTGATCGCAGCGGCCAACAAGTACGGCGTAGACCCAGCGCTCGCGCAGGCCATCGCCTACCAAGAATCCGGCTTCAACATGCGCGCGGTCTCCCCCGCCAACGCAATCGGAACGATGCAGGTCATCCCCACCTCAGGCGCGTGGGCTTCAGACATGGTGGGCCGCGACCTTAACCTCCTGGTCCCCACCGACAACGTTGAAGCGGGCGTAGCGATCCTGAAGCACCTCACCCGCAACGGCCAGAACCTTGAGATCGCCATCGCCGGGTACTACCAAGGTGAAGCTGGTGTACGGAAGTACGGCATGTACTCCGACACCAAGCGCTACGTCGCCTCCGTGCTCGCGCTGATGGAGCGCTTCAAGTAAGTCGCGCGGCTCACCGCACGGCCGCCATGGAGTCGCCCTCTCCTTGCATACAATGAACCCGTGTCTGAGACCATGACCGATCCGTTGCTTGGCCGCCTTATCGACGGCCGCTATGAGGTGCGCGAACGCGTAGCCGCGGGCGGCATGGCAACGGTCTACGTCGCCTTCGACAAACGTCTTGAACGCGACGTGGCGTTGAAGGTCATGCATCCGCATCTTGCCGCCGATGCGTCGGAAGCCGACTTCGTCTCGCGCTTCCGACGTGAAGCGAAAGCTGCCGCACGGCTCACCCACCCAGGGATGGTGCGCGTCTACGACCAAGGCGTCGACGGATCTCTGTCGTACTTGACGATGGAGTATGTCCCGGGCGAAAACCTCCGCCAACGCCTCAACCGCGAAGGTCCCCTGAGCGTCGGCGAATCGCTCGAGATCACGACAAAGGTGCTCACCGCCCTCGCCGCGGCCCACCAGCAAGGCTTGGTTCACCGAGACCTCAAGCCAGAAAACGTACTGCTCGATGCAGAAGGTGAGCCCAAACTCACCGACTTCGGACTCGCCCGCGCTGTGACGGAGGTGACGAGCACCGCCACCGGCACACTCTTGGGAACGGTGGCATACCTCGCGCCTGAACTGGTCACCCACGGCGTTGCGGATGCCAGGAGCGATGTCTACGCCGCGGGAATTCTGCTGTACGAACTCCTCCTCGGCAAGCAGCCCTTTGCGGCCGAAACCGCGCTCGCGTTGGCATCACGGCACGTTCACGAAGATGTCCCCGCTCCGTCGGCGCAGCTCGCGTGGTTGCCGGTGGAAGTCGACGAGACAGTCGCGGCACTCACCAACCGTGACGCACAGGCCCGGCCGGCCGATGCTGCGGCAGCGTTGGCATTGGTGCGGGACCTTCGTACGTCACTTGATGACCCCACGCTTGCCCGTCGCGCCGACCGTCCTTCGGGTCAGGTTCCTGTCGTCATCCCGCACGATGCAACATCGGTGCTAGAAGATACCCCCGCTGGCACCACCGTTGCGCTTCCCATTGGACTCGATGGCGCGGGCATGGACATGGAGGCCTACGCCGAACACCTCACCGACGATGACCCTGAAGCACGCGAACCAGAGCGCCCTTCACACAAGGCTGCATGGTGGGTGGGTGCCGCCGCCGCTGCGGTGCTCGTCATGGCTTCACTTGGATTGTGGTGGTACCAAGCCGTAGGTCCCGGCGCCTACACCACGGTGCCAGAGGTCGTGGGGCAAAGCGCGGAGAACGCCACCAATGTGTTGGAGAACCTTGGTTTCGTCGTGAATGAGGATCAGGTCTACGACGATGCCATCGCAGCAGGAAACGTCGTCAGCACCGACCCCGCGGCGCAGCAACGTGCTTTGAACAATGCGGAGGTCACGATCTTCGTGTCCCTCGGCAAGGAACAGTTCGAGGTGCCGGTCGTGGTGGGTTCACTGCGTGAGGATGCCGAGTCCGCCCTCAACGAAGCGGGCTTTTCGCTGGCGGATCCAGTCATGAAGTACTCGGACACCATTCCTGCCGGAGAAGTCATCAGCGTCTCCCCCGGCGAGGGCGAGTCCGTGGATCACGACACCGCAATCGAGTTGACGGTCTCCGAGGGCCCTGAGCCCATCACCACCCCGTCAGTCCTGGGCCTCACAGAGGAGGACGCCATTGCGGAACTCAGCACGTATGGCATTACTCCCACGATCGAGTACGGCCGCACCGACGAGGTCGAGATTGGTGAGGTCTATGTGCAGACACCGGAAGGCGAAACCGACGGGTTCCGTACCCAAGAGATGACGCTGACCGTGTCTGAGGGCTATCCCCTGGTGCGTGTGCCGGACCTCCGTGGCGACGAGTTTGCGGACGCTAAGGCCGAACTCGAAGCACTCGGACTCACCGTCGACGGCGACGACAACCCCTGGAACTTCACCACCCGCGTCTACAACATGACCCCCGGGCCGAACACAGAAGTGGAACGCGGCACGGAGATCTTCCTCGAGTATTAGCAACTACTCGACAACAACCTCCGCCTTACGGATTGCCCCGAACATGAGTGAGGGCCCGGTCACAAGACCGGGCCCTCACTCATGTCTCTGGTGCGCCTAGCGCGACTCGGACAACAACTCCGAGACCTGGAACGCCATCTCCAACGACTGCCAGTGGTTCAGACGTGGGTCCACCTTCGTCTCGTAACGCGCAGCCAGACCGTCGTCGTCGATCTCTTCGGTACCGCCCATCACTTCGGTCACGTCGTCGCCTGTGAGTTCGACATGCAGACCGCCCGGAACGGTGCCCAGAGCCTTGTGAACCTCGAAGAAGCCACGCACCTCATCAAGAATCGTGTCGAAGCGGCGGGTCTTGTAACCCGACTCTGAGGTGAAGGTGTTGCCGTGCATCGGATCCGTGAGCCACGTCACAGCAACCCCAGCATCGCGCACAGCCTCGACCAACGTCGGCAAGGCGTCTCGCACCTTGTCAGCGCCCATACGTGCCACGAACGTCAGTCGCCCTGGCACATTGTCAGGGTTGAGCTTCTCTGCCAATGCCAGTGCGTCAGACGGCGCCGCAGTGGGGCCGAGCTTGACTCCAATGGGGTTGCGGATCTTCGACATGAACTCCACGTGAGCTCCATCGAGTTCTCGTGTGCGCTCCCCGATCCACAGGAAGTGGCCAGAGCAGTCGTACGCCTCACCTGAACGCGAGTCAATGCGAGTCAGTGCACGCTCATAGTCGAGCAACAAAGCCTCGTGGCTAGAGAACAAATCGACGGACTTCAAGGCGTCGAAGTCTCCACCAGCCGCGGCCATGAACCGCACTGCACGGTCAATCTGCGCGGCCATCTGCTCGTACTTCGCGTTGGCCGGATTGGCGGCAAAGCCCTTGTTCCACGAGTGCACGAGGCGCAGGTCCGCAAATCCACCCTGGGTGAAGGCGCGCATCAAGTTCAGCGTGGACGCCGACACGTGATACGCATCCATCAACCGCTCTGGATTGGGGATTCGCGACTCTTCCGTGAACGCATGCGAGTTCACAATGTCGCCCCGATACGCGGGAAGGGTCACGCCGTCGCGAGTCTCAGAGTCTGCGGATCGTGGCTTGGCGTACTGCCCCGCCATGCGACCAATCTTCACGACCGGGGTTGACGCGCCATAGGTCAAGATCACTGCCATCTGGAGGATGGTCTTGATCTTGTTGCGGATGCGGTCAGCCGTGGCCTCGGAGAAGATCTCTGCACAGTCACCGCCCTGCAGGACGAAGGCTTCCCCTCGTCCTGCAGCAGCAAGATGTTCACGCAGAATGTCAGCCTCGCCCGCGAAGACCAGTGGGGGGACTGCCCGCAGGCGCGCTCCTACCTCTGCGAGAGCGTCTGCGTCAGGCCACGAGGGCTGCTGCTTCGCTTCGCATGACAGGTAGGAGTCGACGCCCGCGGCCGCGAGAGCTGCTTCACTCACGGGGTTAGCCCTGACCGATGTCCGCCAGGGTCTGGCGGTACCAAGGAGTGGTGACGTCGAAAGGCTTGTGGCCCGCGATACGCGGGAACTCAATGGCCTTGAGACGGTCGCCGTCCTCTTCGTCGTGGCCAATGACGCCTGCTTCGCCGCGCAGTGCGCATTCGACGGCAAGGTCGGTCATCGACTTGATCAGACGCAGGTCTTCAGGGTTGGCCTTAGCCGCACGCGAGAAGTACCCGGACTTCTGCACCATGACCTTTTCGGCACCCAGGCGCTCCGCGAACTGCTTGGCGAACCACTGGCCGGGGTTGATGGTGTCGAGCTTGACGTGACCGAAGGGATCGCGCTCCACTTCGCCGCCGGCTTCTTCGATCTCGGCGATGATTTCCGGTACACCGGCACCTTCCGACAGGAAGATGTTGACGTTGCCGACTTCATCCATGACGGCCTTGAGGCGCTCGGCCTCGGCGTCGAGGTCAAGCTTCTGCTCCGGCACGTAGAGGGCGTGGATGTCCCAACGTTCCTTGGACAGGCCAATCTCCGGCAGCCACTCCTGAGTGTCCAACCACTGGCGGTACTTCATACCCGCGGCGGCGGTCAGCCATCCGCATGCACGGCCCATGACTTCGTGGATGATCAACATGCGCGGGCCCGAGCGGTGTTCACCGATCACGTTCTGAGCGAACTCGGCGGCCTGCTCCGCAGCGGACCATGCACCAAGCGACTGCTTGATGGGCACGACGTCGTTGTCGATGGTCTTGGGCAGACCGACGACGGTGAGTTCGTAGTTGTTCTCGTGCAGGTACGCGGCGAGGTCGGCAGCGGTGGTGTTGGTGTCGTCGCCACCAATGGTGTGCAACACGTCAACGCCGTCAGCCTTGAGCTGTTCTGCGGCAACCTTGAGCGGGTCTTCGCCTTCGCCCACGAGTCCACGCTTGAAGCAGTCGTCGTAGTTGGTGAGCTTGACACGCGAGTTACCGATGGGCGAGCCACCAAACTCGTGGAGGAGTCCGGCCTTTTCACGGACCGCGGGCGTCACTTCCAGGTACTTGCCCTGCAAGAGCCCCCAGTAGCCGTGCTCATAGGCAATGATCTCAACCTCAGGGGAGATCTCGGTGTAGCGCTCAATTAGGCCTCCGACAGCGGAGGACAGGCACGGGGCGAAACCGCCCGCGGTGAGCAGGGCGACGCGACGGACCGACATAGCAGACCTTTCGTGGGTGGGATAGTTCTCTTCAAGCATTCTAGGGGGACGCTTTATTGCTGCTCTTCCTTGGTTTCGGCGGCCGATGGCGCCGACGGTGGGGACTGGAAGCTGGTGGCGCTGGGAGCGGCGGTGCCTTCGCGGGCAGCACGATCGAGCGCGCGCTTGTACTGGGCTGCGTCGCGGTCGACGTACTCCTGCCCAGAGAGCTCCTGGATGGCGCGCATCACGACGTCAGTGAGTTCGCGCAATGCGTCGCGGTCATCTTGACGGCCTGCGTAGGCCTCGATGCGGATGGGTTCGCCGATGCGCACTCCGATGGGGTGGCGCGAGGGGACCTTCTGTCCGATGGGCTGTGCGATGTGAGTGTCGATCATCGCTACAGGAACGATGGGCACTCCGGCCTCAATCGCCATGCGTGCGGCACCCGTCTTGCCTCGGTAAAGGCGCCCATCGGGGCTACGAGTGCCCTCGGGATAGATGCCAAGCAACTCGCCGCTTTGAAGCGCCTGAAGGCCAGTGCGGAGTGCTGCCTCTGAGGCACGTCCACCACCACGGTGGACGGGGATGACTCCCACACCCTCCATGAATGCGCGAGTAGCCCAGCCTTTGGGGCCCTTGCCGGTGAAGTACTCGGCTTTCCCGAGAAACACGACTTTGCGTTCGAGGACGAGCGGCAAAAAGATGGAGTCCGAGAACGACAGATGGTTGCTCGCCAAAATAGCGCCACCGTTTTCGGGTACGTTCTCTTCGCCCTCAATCCAGGGTCGGTAATACGCCTTGACCGGTGGGCCAATGAGGGCGTGCTTAAACAAGCGGTAGTACATGGTCCGAGTGAACCTCCCGGTCTAGCCTACTCGCCTGAAGAGGCAGCATCCCGCGCGAGTGCGGCGGCACCGACAATTCCGGCGTCATTTCCCATTGATGCAGCCACGATAGGGGCAACAGGCCTGTGGCCGAGCGCGGGCAGTGCGCCCCGGTATGCGTCGCGTGCCGGGCCCAGGAGCATGTCGCCTGCGGCGACAACTCCCCCACCAATGACGTACATCTCTGGGTCGAGAACTGCGGACATCGAAGCGGCCCCGACGCCGATCCATCGTCCCAACTCATGGAGAAGCTCGACACCGAGTTCGTCGCCATCGGCGGCAGACTCGGTCACGTGCGGCCCTGCGATCATTGAGGGGTCACCGCCCGCCAACCGAATCAGTCCGGCGGCGCGGACTGGCCGTTCGGTTGCGGCGCGACGCGCTTCGCGCACGAGCGCTGAGCCGGATGCGTATTGCTCCCAGCACCCACGGTGGCCGCAGCCACAGGGGTGGCCATCCGGCACCACACGAACGTGACCTAGTTCAGCAGCAAAGCCCGCGGAGCCGCGAACCAACGCGCCGTCCGAGATGATCGCGCCGCCGAGTCCTGTTCCGATGGTGAGCATGATCATGCTGGAGGCGTCACGAGCGGGACCATAGGCAAACTCGGCCCAGCCAGCGGCGTTCGCGTCGTTCTCGACCACGACGCGAAGGTCGGAACGGCCGGTTCGTTCGGCAACGCGCGCCGCCAATGGATACTCCCGCCACGCGATGTTGGGGGCAAACAGCACCCGTTCACGGTCGGCGGAGACAAAGCCGGCTGCCGCCAGGCCGACGGCTTGGAAGTCGTAGTCCTGCCCCAGCTCCTTGACCGCATCGGCAATTGCAGCATCGATGCTTTCGGGATTCTCAGGTTGGGTGGGGCGACGAACCTTTGCGAGAATGGTGCCAGCGTCGTCAACGACGCCCACCGCAATCTTGGTACCGCCGATGTCGACGCCGACAGCATGCATGCCAGTGACACTCCTCGCGAGTCAGGGGTTGGGCCTACAAAAAGGGTATCGTGAGCGCGACCTCTCACAACGCCGACGAAAGACCCATGTTGATGGCTCCTACATATGCTCCACACATTATTGACCTTGTTCGCTCCCGGTGGGACGACAAGGGAGACGCCGTGGTGGTCAGTTACCCGGACGCCAACGACGAGTGGGTCGACGTCACCGCGAAGGACGCCCGGCTCCAGGTCGACAACGTTGCCAAAGGCCTGATTGCCGCAGGTGTGGCCCCTGGAGACCGCGTCGCCATCTTGAGCCGCACGCGGTGGGAGTGGACCGTTGCCGACCTCGCCATCATGACCGCAGGTGCGGTGCCGGTCCCGATTTACGACACCTCCTCCGTCTCCCAGATTCAGTGGATCTGTGAGGACGCTGGTGTGTCTATCGTCATTGCAGAGTCTGCTGCGCACGCAGAACGTGCCCACGCGGTCCGCGAACAGAACACCAATCCCCTGTCCCAGGTGTTGGTCATCGAAGACGGCGCAATGGAAACACTGGCAGCGCAGGGAGCTTCGGTCACCGACGCGGAACTCGAAGCACGCCTTGCCACGGTTACCCACGACACGCTCGCGACGATCATGTACACCTCGGGCACCACTGGCAATCCCAAGGGTGTGGAACTCACCCAGTTCTCCTACGTTCGCCACATCGATGGCATGGTCACAGAGATGCACGACATCGTCTTCGAAGAAGACGCGTCGACGGTCCTGTTCCTCACTCTTGCCCACTCTCTTGCCCGGCTCGTGCAGCACATCCTGTTGTCGACGGGTATGCGCATCGGCTACTGCCCCGACTCAAGCAAACTGGTGAAGCTCATCGGCACGTACCACCCCACGTTGCTGCTGGCGGTACCGCGTGTATTCGAGAAGGTCTACAACGGAGCAGAGCAGAAGGCCGCGGCGGGTGGCAAAGTCAAGATCTTCCGGTGGGCGGCCAAGCAGTCCATTGACTACTCGCGCGCGCTCGACGCTCCGGGTGGCCCCAGCGCCATGCTCAAAGCTCGCCACGCCATCGCAGACAGGTTGGTGCTGTCGAAGATTCGTCAGACGCTGGGCGGACGTGCTCACTGGGCAGTGTCGGGCTCCGCGCCACTGGGCGAACGACTGGGCCACTTCTATCGCGGCCTGGGGCTCACAGTGCTCGAGGGCTACGGCCTGACCGAAACCAATGCGGCATCCCACGTGAACCGCACCGACCTGGCTAAGATCGGCACTGTCGGACCACCGTTGCCTGGGCTTGAAGTCCGTATTGCGGAGGACGGCGAAGTACTGATGCGCGGTGAACAACTCTTCCGTGGCTACCACCGCAACCCCGAAGCCACGGCCGATGCGGTGATTGACGGCTGGCTCCACACCGGTGACCTGGGCCATCAAGATGATGATGGCTACCTCACCATCACTGGCCGCAAGAAAGAGATCATTGTGACCGCCGGCGGAAAGAACGTTGCGCCCGCAGAGCTTGAGGACCGCATTCGCGCCTACGCGCTCGTCAGCCAGTGCGTGGTGGTGGGCGATGCACAGCCGTTTATCTCTGCCCTCATCACGCTGGACGCCGAGGCGCTGCCTGGCTGGCTGAAGGGCAAGGGTTGGGACCCCATGACCACTGCGGAAGCAGCCCAAGACCCCCGCATTCAGGGACGCATCCAGAAGGCGATCGACCGCGCCAATGTTCACGTCTCCCGAGCAGAGTCGGTTCGCGTGTACCGCATCCTCGACGAAGACCTCACCATTGAGAACGGATATCTCACGCCGTCACTGAAGGTGAAAAGGGGACGAGTGCTCGCAGACTTCGCGCCCGTGATCGACGGCATCTACCAGGGCAAGCACCTTCACTAACTCGCGACTGCCCGGCGGCCAACCCGGCCGCTGGGCGCCGTTGCAGTTCCCCCACGGCGCGCAAGGCGCAACGGCGGCACGAGGCCCGCCCCTGCGAGCGCAACAACTGCCCGGTGCTGATCGGCATCGAGCTCAATTGTCGCCCCCGAGGTGACGAAACTCGCGTTAGCAACAACTTCCGTAACCTCGGAACGATCCGGGGCACGCACCGGAATCGTCAGAAATGACACGACGCAATCGCGGCACGATGCGCCCCGGACTTCGCAGGAATCGCAATCAATGAGCATGTGGGCACCGTACGGCGAGGGTCTGACACTGGTGACCACAAACCTCCCGCTGCCCCCGTGCCCCCTCTGTGTCAGAGGTGAGGCGTAACGTCGACGCCATGGAGGAAAACACCGTCGCGACGTTGGACGACTTTGGCGAGCCGTTGTCCGCGACGACGTTCGTGGTCCTCGACCTCGAGACCACCGGCGCGTCCCCTCAGTCATGCGGCATCACCGAGATCGGCGCGGTCAAACTCCGCGGTGGAGAAGTCATCGGAGAGTTCCACACGCTGATCGATCCCGGCACCGCCATTCCACCCATGATCGTCGCGCTGACCGGGATCACCGATGCGATGGTCATGGCGGCGCCCCGAATCCAGGAGGTCCTTCCCGCGCTTCTCGAGTTCATCGGGGATGCCGTGTTCGTGGCGCACAACGCACGTTTCGACGTCGGTTTCCTCCGCGCGGCTTGCCACCAGCACGGGTATTCCTGGCCCAAGGTCGAGGTGCTCGACACACTGACGCTTGCCCGCCGGGTGGTCACCAAAGAAGAGGCCCCTAACCGCAAACTTGGCACGCTAGCCCGCGTGTTCGGAACCGAAGTCACGCCCAACCACCGCGCGCTCGACGATGCCCGCGCGACCGGCGAGATTCTGCACGGGATGCTTGAACGTTTGGCAGCATTTGGCGTGACCCACCGTGGCGACCTGGACACGTTGAAGTCGCGTGTTTCACCCACGACCCGTGCGAAGGCCACACTCGCAGACACCGTGCCAGCTAAGCCGGGGGTCTACGTCTTCAAGGGTCCTCAGGGCGAGCGTCTCTACGTCGGCACGTCTAAAAACTTGCGTGCCCGGGTCAAGCAGTACTTCACCAGTTCAGAAACCCGCGGTCGTATCAAAGAGATGGTGGAACTCGCGGTCGATGTCGACGTCACGGTATGCGCAACTGCCCTCGAAGCCATCGTGCTCGAGACTCGCCTCATCGATCAGTGGCGGCCCCGCTACAACCGTCGGTCTGCGCGCCCTGAGCGCACGCCATGGGTAAAACTCACCAGCGAGCCGTACCCGCGACTCGTCGTGAGCCGCACAGCAAGCGTCAATGATGCCCACCTCGGCCCCATGCGCTCCGGGGCGGACGCAAAGCTCGCCATTGAAGGACTTCAACAGGCTTTACAGATCCGGACCTGCGCCACTCGCCTGACCATCACACCGCGCGCCGGTGCCCGGGCCTGCATGCTGAAAGACCTCGGAGCCTGCTCTGCACCGTGCGTCGCCGGGGCCACCGGTGAGTATGCCTCCGCCGTTGCTCGCGCCACCACAGCGCTGGGATCCGACATTGGTCCAGTCGTGACCGCACTCGCTCGAGCTGTCGACCATCATGCAGCCCGTGAAGAGTATGAACGCGCCGCGGACACTCGAGATCGCCTGAGCGCCATCGTTGAAGCCGCCGAACGCACGGCGCGGCTCACATCACTACGGGCATGCAGCATCGTCGCTGTTCACGAAACGGCGAGCGGTTGGGAGTTGGCATCGATGTCCCAAGGGGCCCTCGTCGGCGCGGCAACGGTGACCAGCGGAGTGTGGAAATGCGCAGATCGTCTGCGCGACAAGTGGACGACTACCGCGGTCGACGACACGCTCGTCGAGGAGTCTGAGTTACTGCTCCGCTGGCTCGACAGGCCAGGAACACGTCTCTTGTACGTCGATGGCGAGTGGGCGTCCCCTATCAATGGTCCGGGCCGCTATCACCGCTGGGTAGATGCAAGAAGAGCAGATCGAGAATCGCGCGCCCATCACCTTCAGCTGCGTAGCTAATCCGCCTGAACAGAATCCCCGCAGGGGGCACTTACGCCTGTGTCGCCGCTGCCCACCGCGCGAGGACGTCATGGGCGGCGCCGGAATCAAGCGCCTTCTCTGCATGGCCCAGGGCTGCGGCGAAACGCTCAACCAAGGTCCCGGAAGCTGTTCCGGCCAGCGTCGCGTCTGCCACAAGTCCGGCAGCCGCGTTCAGCACAACGGTCTCCCGGACCGGACCACGGCCGCCGTCAAACACGTGGCGCGCCACCGCAGCGTTCTCCTGAGCTGTGCCACCGCGGAGATCCTCGATTTCCAATGGCTGCAGCCCCAAGTCCGCGACCGGGTCCAAGCGAAGTTCGTTCACCTCTCCCCCGCGCACTTCCCACACTGTGGCGGGGGAAGTTCCCGCAAGTTCGTCAAGACCGTTGTCACCGTGGAACACCAAGGCTTCACGCCCCTGCGAAGCGATCACTCCAGCCAACACGGGAGAGACACGCATGCTGGACGAGCCGATAGCACTCGCCTGAGGCTGCGCGGGGTTAGTCAGCGGGCCCAAGATGTTGAACGTCGTAGGGATCCCGAGTTCCTTGCGAATGGGCATCGCAAACTTCATGGCGGGATGGAACACTTGCGCGAAGCAGAAGGTGATCCCTACCTCACCTGCAAGTTCTGCGACCCGCTCCGCCGGCAGGTCAAGGTTGACGCCCAACTCGGCCAGAACATCGGCACTTCCGGACTTCGAGGTCGCCGCTCGGTTGCCGTGCTTGACCACCGTCAGGCCCGTCGCAGCGATAACGATCGATGCCATCGTGGAGATGTTCACAGTCGAGAAACCGTCTCCACCGGTGCCGACGATGTCAACGGTGCGCCCGGGCACCTCAAAGCGCAGTGCGTGCGCCAGCATCGCAGCGGCGAGCCCCTCGACCTCCGCAGGGGTTTCCCGCTTCACCCGAAGCGCAGCAAGAAAGGCTCCCATCGCCACGGGCGACGCTGAATCCGTGAGGATGTCATCCATGACGGCAGCAGTTTCGGCCGCAGTGAGGTCATCGTGTTCGACGAGGCGGGACAAGAGCTCTTGCAACGCGGCCATAGGGCAGCCCTTCGATTGGTGACGAAACGGGTGACGCCTTACGACGCCTGGGCGGCGGGAGCGAAGAACGCGTCCACGCTCTCCCTCACCACAATCGGGTCGAGGGGGTGCGCCACTGCCGCGTCAGCTTCAGACCACGTCGCCAACCAGGCATCGCCGGGGCGACCCACAAGAAGAAGAATCGGCGGGCACACGAACAACTCGTGCTTGAGCTGGCGGCAGATACCCATACCGCCCGACTTCGCGGCCTCGCCGTCCAGGATCAGCAGGTCGAACTTCTGGTGGTCGGCGGCATCGATCACCGCGTCATGCGTCGCAGTCTCGAGCCACTCGATCTCACGTCCGTGGGTAGTCGCGCCCACGGCGAAACGCACCTTCTCGCGTACGTTCCGGTCGTCGCTGTACAAGAGGATCCGAGCCTTTGCCGGGGCGGGCGCATGGGACTCGTGCTTGGCCACATCACTCATGGCGCCCATTCTGGCACGTTCTGCGCAGGCCGTTCGTTGACCACTGTGAGAACGGTCATGGAGCGACCGCCGCGTCGTGGTGCCCGGAGGTCTTGACGTACGCAATAATGGGACCTATGTCCCATGCGACGACTATGCCGTCACCCATCCATGCCACGCGCCCAAACCAGGTAGCTGTTGGCACTATCGTTTGGCTCAGTTCCGAGTTGATGTTCTTCGCGGGCCTCTTCGCGATGTACTTCACACTCCGGGCTCAGGTCCCCGAGGTCTGGGCGGAGGAGACACAACTCCTCAATGTGCCGTTTGCTTTGGCGAACACGACCGTGCTGGTGCTGTCCTCTTTCACTGCACAGTTTGGAGTCCTTGCCGCTGAGCGCTATCAGCGCCGCCGTACGGGCTCACTGTGGAACGTTCGCCAGTGGGGAATGCACGAGTGGTTTGTTCTCACCTTCATCATGGGCTCGATCTTTGTGGCGGGCCAGGTGTTTGAGTACGCAGAACTCGTGTCCCACGGTCTGACACTTTCGTCCAGCCCCTACGGCTCGGTGTTCTACCTCGCCACGGGATTCCACGGCCTCCACGTGGTGGGCGGGCTGATCGCTATGCTGTTCGTGCTCGCACGCTCGTTCGCTGCGAAGAAGTTCGGTACCCACGAGGCCACCACCACCATCGTGGTGTCGTACTACTGGCACTTCGTCGACGTCGTCTGGATCGCCCTGTTCGCCGCGATCTACCTGGTTCAGTAGGGATGTGTCGCTGATGAACACACTCGCACGCAAGCGCCACCACAAGGCAGCACCGCTACTCCTGGTTCTCGCGCTTCTCGCCCTCATCACTGGCGCGGCTGCTTTTGCCGCGCCCTCTGCCACCGCTACAGCAGAAGCCTCCGCCGACGATGTCGTCGCGGGTGAACGTCTGTTCGCCGCGAACTGTGCTTCATGCCACGGCCTCGATGCCGAAGGTCAGGATGGCGTGGCGCCGTCACTGGTCGGAGTCGGCGCTGCTGCTGTTGACTTCCAGGTCGGTACCGGCCGGATGCCAATGCAGGCCTCGGGTCCGCAGGCCCCCGCGAAGCCGGTCCAGTTCTCTCAGGACGAGATCAACCAGCTCGCTGCCTGGGTGGCCTCGCTCGGCGCAGGACCCGCAATCCCCACGGCTGAACAAGTTGATGGCTCCTTGGGTGATGCTGCAAACGGCATGGAGGTGTTCCGCACCAACTGCGCCATGTGCCACGGCTCGATTGGTGGCGGCGGCGCGTTGACGCAGGGCAAGTTCGCGCCCTCGCTGCTGGAGACCACCCCAGAACACATCTACGAGGCGATGTTGACCGGCCCCCAGTCCATGCCGGTGTTCAACGACGCCAACGTCACCCCCGAGCAGAAGCGCGACGTCATCGCCTACCTGGAAGCGCAGCAGGCAGGATCGCCCGGCGGCCTCTCTCTTGGCGCCATCGGTCCGGTGTCCGAAGGCCTGTGGGCCTGGCTGATTCTGCTCGGCCTGATCATTGCCAGCACCATCTGGGTAGGAGCACGTTCTTCATGAGTACCCCCGAGAACACCCCCGACAACGAGCCCCAGGAGGGCTTCGTCGACCCAGGCCTCCCGGAGCACCGGCCTCGCCGTGCAGACGTCGAGCCCAAAGCGGACAAGCGGGCTGAACGCCAGGTCGCCGCACTGTTTGGACTCTCCGTCATCGGCACGGGCATCGCACTGTGGGCCTACTTCACCAAGGACGTGGGCGATGGCGGCGATGTCGCCACCATCCAGAACACCAATATGTGGATTGGACTGGGAATCGCGCTCGCCATGGCCGGCATCGGTTTTGGTGCGATTCACTGGGCCAAGACCCTCATGCGCGACCACGAGATGGTCGAAGAGCGGCACGAGTTGCGTTCCTCTGATGAAGCACGTGAGGGCGCTGTTCAGAACCTCAAGGACGGCGCCGCCGACTCATCGCTCGGCGGCGAGGGTGCCAAGCGACGTAGCGTGCTCAAGGGCTCGCTCATCACTGCCCTCGCCATCGCCCCGCTCGCCGTCCTGGTCCCCCAGATCGGCAACATGGGCGGTGACTGGAACGTGTCCAAGTTCCGTCACACCTTGTGGGGCCCCGGTGTTCGCCTAGCACGCGACCCCGATGGCGCCCTCATCAAGGCATCAGACGTCACCATGGGCTCCGTCTTCCACGTTATCCCCGAAGGCCTCAACGACCTCGATCACCACCACAAGATGGTGGAAAAGGCCAAGGCCGTTGTCTTGCTGATTCGCCTGGATCCCCAGGACATGAAGATTCAGGCAGGTCGCGAGGACTGGTCGTTCGACGGCATCGTCGCCTACTCCAAGATCTGCACCCACGTGGGATGCCCCGTGGCGCTCTACGAGCAGCAGACTCACCACTTGTTGTGCCCCTGCCACCAGTCGACGTTCGACGTGGCAGACGGCGCCAAGGTGGTCTTCGGTCCCGCCAAGCGGCCCCTCCCCCAGCTCCCCATCGCAGTTGACGATGAGGGCTACATCGTTGCCCAGAACGACTTCGACGAGCCCATCGGCCCGTCGTACTGGGAGCGCCTCAAGGGTGACACCGCCGCTGCAGACGTCCAGGAGGAGAGCCACTAATGGGCGCCAAACTCAACAACGCGGCGGCAGGTACCGCTAACTACGTCGACGAGCGCACCTCGATCGGTGGCTTCGTCAAGTTCTTTGCACGCAAGCTCTTCCCTGACCACTGGTCATTCATGCTGGGTGAGATTGCGCTCTACGCGTTCATCATCCTGCTGTTGTCGGGCGTGTTCCTGACGGCGTTCTTTGTGCCGTCGATGACGGAAGTGCACTACGAAGGTCCCTACGAGACCATGCACGGCGTGGCCATGACGGAAGCCTTCGCATCGACGTTGAAGACGTCGTTCGAGGTGCCCGGTGGTCTACTGATTCGCCAGATCCACCACTGGTCGGCACTACTGTTCCTTGCGGCGATCATGACGCACATGTGCCGTGTGTTCTTCACGGGTGCATTCCGCAAGCCCCGCGAACTCAACTGGCTCGTGGGCTTCACCCTCATGATCCTTGGCCTCGCGGCAGGCTTCACCGGCTACTCGTTGCCCGACGACGTGCTGTCTGGAAACGGTCTTCGCATTATCGATGGCGTGGTGAAGTCGATCCCGCTCATCGGCTCCTACACCAGCTACTGGCTCTTCGGAGGCGAGTACCCCGGAGTCGACATCATTCCTAGGCTCTTCACTGCGCACGTGCTGATCGTGCCGGGTCTGATCCTCGCCTTGGTCGCGCTCCACTTGTTCCTGGTGTTCCTGCACAAGCACACGCAGTACCCCGGTGGCGGCAAGACCCACAAGAACGTCGTTGGCCTCCCGCTGTTCCCGGTTTACACCGCGAAGGCCGGCGGATTCTTCTTCGTCGTGTTCGGTGTCGTGGCGCTCGTCGCTGCGGTCTTCACCATCAACCCCGTGTGGAACTACGGACCCTACGACCCCTCCCCTGTGTCCGCAGGTACCCAGCCCGACTGGTACATCCTGTTTGTCGACGGCGCGTTGCGCCTGATGCCGGGTTGGGTGTTTGGTCTGCCGCTGGAATGGGAAATCTTCGGCTACACGTTGTCGATGAACATCCTCCTCCCGGCAGTGATCATCCCCGGACTGTTCTTCGGAATCATTGCGCTTTACCCCTGGCTTGAAGCGTGGGCCACCGGTGACAAGGGCGAGAAGCACGTGCTGGATCGCCCCCGGAACGCACCCGTGCGCACGGGTATCGGCGTCGCGATGATCGTCTTCTACGTCATCCTGGTGATCGAAGGGTCGAACGACATCGTTGCGTCCCTCTTCCACCTCTCACTCAACGACCTCACGATCTTCTTCCAATGGACGATCTTCATCTTCCCGCCGCTCGCATTCTGGATCACCAAGCGCATCTGCATGGGTCTCCAGCGCAAGGACCGTGAGCTCGTCCTTCACGGCCACGAGACGGGAACCATCGTCCGTCACGAGAACGGCGAGTACATCGAGGTCCACCAGCCGCTCGACGAGCAGGAAGTCTGGTTGCGCGTCAACTACGACAACCGCAAGCCGCTTGAGATTGAGCCGGAGTTCAACGAACGTGGCGTTCGCCGTCCCGGATACAAGTGGGATCTGTTCAAGCAGCGCCTGTCAAAGTTCTACTACGAGGAGCGTGTGGAGCCCGTCACCTGGGAGGAGTACCAGGAGGCGCAGCGCCACCACGGCCCGAGCGAACAAGGCAAAGCTGAAGCCGTTGAAGCGGAACACGCTGATGAGCGACTGAACAAGGAATGGGAGTCCGTCGACAAGGCGGAGTCCACCGACAAGTAGGTCACAAGCTCACACGGAAGAGGGCGGTTCCCCAGTTGGGGAGCCGCCCTCTTCCGTATCTCTACGCATGAGCCCGGCTCCGCTCCCCCGTACGTGGAATGTGCCCAGGAAAAACGGTGTTGTCACATGCGGGAACGGTGGCCACAAGTTGCTCTGAGAGCGATAGGCTCGACCCGTACCCGGAAACCCCAACGCGGCCCCACCCCATGGCCGCGTGCAACATGGAGGAAGCATGGCTGACTACGTACTGCCAGATCTCAGCTACGACTACGGTGCCCTCGATCCGCACATTGCTGGCGAGATCATGGAACTGCACCACAGCAAGCACCACGCCGCCTATGTCGCTGGCGTCAACACCACGCTTGAGAAGCTTGCCGAAGCTCGTGACACCGACAACTTTGGTGCCGTGGGCGGCCTGGAGAAGGCACTTGCCTTCCACCTGGGCGGCCACACCAACCACTCCATCTTCTGGACCAACATGTCGCCCGACGGCGGAGACAAGCCCACCGGCGAGCTCGCGTCCGCGATCGATGACAACTTTGGTTCATTCGAGAAGTTCCAGGCCCACTTCACCCAGAACGCGATGACGATTCTGGGCTCAGGATGGTCCATCCTCGCGTGGGACACCCTGGGCAAGAAGCTCGTGATTGTGCAGCTCTACGACCAGCAGGGCAACGTTCCTGTGGGCCTCATTCCGCTGCTGATGCTGGACATGTGGGAGCACGCCTTCTACCTCCAGTACCGCAACGTTAAGGCCGACTATGTCAAGGCCTGGTGGAACATCGTGGACTGGAGCAATGTCCAGGCACGCTTCGCCAAGGCAGTCCAGGTCGAAGGCATCATCGCGTAAGACCAAAGACGCCAACAGCACGCTGTACAAGGCGGCGGTTCCCTCGCGGAGCCGCCGCCTTTGCTGTTGCATGAACGCGGTCCGCTCCACCACCGCGCCTGGCTGGGGAGCAGCCACCCACATACCCCATCAGCGCACTGACGGGGCAAAAACGAAAAAGGCCCGGTGCCCCTGCGGGGGCACCGGGCCTCTCTCTTGGTCCCGTCGCGTCAGTAAACGCGCTGGGAGACTCCCTAGTGTGCGTGTCGGCCCAGAGAGAACTCCATGACCCAACCGGCAAGTCCGATGACTCCAACGATGGTCGCGGGAACCATGATCCACCAGCCCACGGCCAGCGCGACAAACGCAAGCGCTGCACCGGCGGCCAGCACCAGCGGCCACCAGCTCCAAGGCGCGTAGAAACCCTGTTCACCGGACAGTTCCGAGATCTCGGCTTCTTCCCGGTCCTCGGGGCGCTCGCCGTGACGCTTCTGCAGCATCTTGAAGTAGACGCCGACCATGATGAACATGCCGAACGTGAGCAGGATGCCGGTAAAGCCGACCCATTCCGTCCAGTCAGTCAGGAATCCGTAGACCAGCGCCGCGCCGAGGAAGAAGATCGACGGCAACGCAAAGATGTTGGCTTCGAGACGCATGAGCTTATGCTCCCTTCGTCACAGGTGCGGCATCCACGGGAGCGTGGTGCGAACCTGCGTGGTCACGGGCCGCGGCCTCCGGGTGGTGCAAGTCGAACGCGGGGCGTTCCGAACGGATACGCGGAATGGACGTGAAGTTATGGCGCGGCGGCGGGCAGCTCGTGGCCCACTCAAGCGAGTTGCCGTAGCCCCACGGGTCATCGACCTCGACCTTGGGTGCACGCTTCGACGTGATGTAGATGTTCCAGAAGAACGGCAGGGTGGACAGCGCAAGCACGACCGAGCCGATCGTCGACAGCTGGTTCATCCAGGTGAAGCCGTCCTCGACCAGGTAGTCAACGTAGCGGCGGGCCATGCCTTCTGCGCCCAACCAGTGCTGGACCAAGAAGGTCGTGTGGAACCCAATGAACAGCAACCAGAAGTGAATCTTGCCCCACGTCTCGTTCAGCATCTTTCCGGTGAACTTTGGCCACCAGAAGTAGAAGCCGGCGAACATCGCGAACACCACGGTTCCGAAGACCACGTAGTGGAAGTGTGCCACCACGAAGTATGAGTCTGAGATGGGGAAGTCCAGCGGCGGCGCCGAGAGGATCACACCGGTGAGGCCACCGAAGAGGAAGGTGACAAGGAAGCCCACCGACCAGAGCATCGGTGTCTCAAACGTGAGTTTCCCTCGCCACATGGTGCCGATCCAGTTGAAGAACTTCACTCCTGTGGGCACTGCAATGAGCATCGTCATGAAGGCGAAGAACGGCAACAGCACCGCGCCGGTCACGTACATGTGGTGTGCCCACACCGTGACGGAAAGCGCAGCAATAGCGATGGTCGCGTAGACAAGTCCGTGGTAACCGAACAGCGGCTTGCGCGAGAACACAGGGAAGATCTCAGAGACGATGCCAAAGAATGGCAACGCGATGATGTACACCTCGGGGTGGCCGAAGAACCAGAACAGGTGTTGCCACAGAATGGCGCCACCGTGGTCCGGGTTAAAGACCTGCGAGCCGAGGACGCGGTCGGAGCCGAGCGCGAACAGTGCGGAAGCCAGCGGCGGGAACGCTACGAGCACCAGCATCGATGTCACGAGGATGTTCCAGGTGAAGATCGGCATGCGGAACATGGTCATGCCCGGTGCGCGCATCGTCACGATCGTGGTGATGAAGTTCACTGCACCAAGGATGGTTCCGAATCCACCCAGCGCAAGCCCGAAGACCCAGAGGTTTCCACCCACGCCAGGTGAGTACACAGCGTTGGACAGTGGCGCGTACGCGAACCAACCGAACGACGCCGCACCCTGCGGGGTAAAGAATCCAGCAACGGCGATGATTCCGCCGAACAGGTACAGCCAGTAGGCGAACATGTTCAGTCGCGGGAAGGCGACGTCGGGGGCACCGATCTGGAGCGGCGTGATGACGTTGGCGAAGCCCGCAAACAGCGGCGTTGCGAACAACAGCAGCATGATCGTGCCGTGCATCGTGAAGAGCTGGTTGTACTGCTCTGCCGACTGCACCACCTGCATACCGGGTGCGAAGAGTTCCGCACGGATGAGCAGAGCGAGCACGCCGCCAATGATGAAGAAGAAGAACGACGTGATCAGGTACATGTACCCGATGGTCTTGTGGTCAGTGGAGGTGATCCACTTGATCACGGCAGAACCAGAGCGGTGCTGGCGGGCCGGAGCAGGAGCAGTCTCAAGCTCGCGGGGCGTTTCTCCAGGAGTGTGTGCCATTACTCGGTCTCCCCGTGCTCATTCGCAAACTCGACGACCTGGTCACGGCTGTACTCGAGCCCGAGTGCGCCTTCATAACCCTTGTCGCGGAGTTCCTGCATGTATGCGTTGTACTCGTCGCGTTCGACAACCTTGACGTTGAAAAGCATCGAGGCGTGGAACTCACCGCACAACTCAGCACACTTGCCCTGGTAGGTACCAGTCTGGGTGGGCGTGACAGCCCACTCGTTGGTGCGGCCGGGAACGGTGTCTTCCTTGTACAAGAAGGCAGGAATCCAAAACGAGTGGATGACGTCGCGAGAGTCAAGGGTGAACAGCACGGTCTCGTCAACGGGCAGATACAAGGTGGGGAGGGTTGCCTCGACACCGTCCTCTCCCGTGAGCTGCGCCTGGACGCCCGGATCAAAGACATCGTCGCTGAGGTAGTTGAAGTCCCAGCTCCACTGCTTACCGACGACCTGGATCTCTAGATCCGGGTCTTCCGGGATTGCGGTGATCTCCGCGATGTCCTCGGCGGTGTACTTGAACAGCACGCCGATGGCCATGATCGGGACGAGCGTGTACATGATCTCCAAGGGGAGGTGTACGCGCGTCTGGACGGGAAGCTTGTTGTCGCCCTTGCGCTTGCGGTAGACAGCAACACACCAGAGCATGAGGCCCCAGGTGATGATGCCGACTGTCAGCGCGGCGATCCACGACCCATTCCAGAGCTGGATGATCGTGCCGGTTTGGTCGGTGATCTCGGGGGTCGACGGGAGCGCGCCATTTTCAATACCCTGCGAACATCCTGCGAGGGCTAGCGCGACACCCGCGGCGCCGGCACCGATGGCGGCCTTTCGGGGCATGCGGAAAAGAACAGTTGAGGACACGCGGTCAGTCTAGCGCGCGATAACGTGTGGGCATGCCAGCACGCCGCACCTTCCTTGATGCTGGCGGGCGTTCGCCCGTCACTCCTCGTACCGCTCAAGCCCTCGCCGCGGGATTGGTGGACGGTTGGGCTGATCCGGCGCGTCTCACGACAGAATCACGGCAGGCTCGCACGATCCTCGATAGTGCACGAGGCGCCATCGCGGAGGTTCTCGCTGTTCCTCAAGACAACGTGTACTTCGCTCACTCGGTTCCCATGGCGTGTGAACGCATCGTTCGGGGCATGTACGCAGCGCGGCGTGGGCGCGACCGCATGGTGATGTCGGCAATCGAGCGCGAGGCACTGACGGACGTCGCTGAGTTTATTGCGCCCGGTGCAGTCGACCGCATCGACGTCGACGGTTCAGGCCATCTCGACGTTGCGGCCTTTGCACACGCGCTGTCCGATCCGCGCGTCGCCATCGCCGCTGTTCAACATGCCAACCGAGAGATCGGCACCATCCAGCGCCTGGACCGGATCTACGACGTCGCCAACGCCGCGGGGGTGCCACTGATTGTGGACGCAACTGCGAGCATCGGCCATGTTGATGCCCCGGAACACTGGGATGCACTCATTGCGGACCCCTCAGACTGGGGTGCGCCTGCCGGTCTTGCCATCGTGGCAGTGAGGCCCCAGACCCGATGGCTGGAAGCCTGGCCGGCGGGCGACGACCCTTGGGCTCCGGGAGGAGTCTCCGTCCCCGTAGCCCTGGCGGCGGCGGTGGCATTGCAGGAACGCGTGGAGAACATGGAGCGCGAGTCGCAACGCCAGTTTGACCTTGTGACGCGCTTGAGGGCCGGGTTCGCCCAACTCGAAGGCGTGCACGTTGTGGGTGATGAGGTGGAACGCCTCCCCCATCTCCTCACCGCCGCATTCCTCTACCTTGACGGTGAGCCACTGGTCACTCGACTCGACAGGGAGGGTTTTGCGGTGGGATCCGGCTCGGCATGTGGCAAGGCGCAGTTCCAACCCAGCCAGGTCCTCGCGGCGATGGGTGCCTTGACGCATGGCAATCTCCGCATCGGCCTTCATCCCGGCATCACCGACGGCGAGATTGAGCGCTTCCTCGCGACGATGCCACGAGTAATCGAAGTTGTCCGGCAGTCAATGACGTCGTAGCAACGGGTCCGCCCGTCAACGTACGCAGAAACAGCAGAACGGGCGGCCGAGTCAACGTACCTCTAAGGTACGGACTCGCACCGCCCGTTCAAGCGTCGATATCTGCGGGCTTAGGAGAAGGAATCTCCACACGCACACGAACTCGCAGCGTTGGGGTTGTCGATCGTGAAGCCCTGCTTCTCAATCGTGTCGGCAAAGTCGATCGTCGCACCGTCGAGGTACGGAACCGACATCTTGTCGACGACCACCTGCACGCCATCAAAGTCGCGCACGGCGTCGCCATCGAGCGAACGCTCGTCGAAGTAGAGCTGATAGATCAGGCCCGAACACCCACCGGGCTGCACAGCCAGGCGCAGTCGTAGGTCATCGCGGCCTTCCTGCTCCAGCAGGCTCTTGACCTTGCTGGCAGCGGCATCAGTAATCACAACTCCGTGGCTCGAGACCTCGGTCGCAGTATCTGTCACAGGCCGCCTCCTTTCCTAGTTCCTACTCGTCTAATGTACGCGGCCCACCGGATTATTCCCACCACGTCTGTGGGAGGTTACCGCCGCGGCGACCAGGTCTGACACACGCGCGCCACATGGGAGGCCAGGTCTGCGGCGGTCGCCGTACCCTCGTGTGCGGCCGCGATACCTCCGGCCATCAGGTCTCGCTTGCCCACCAGAACTTCTGGTGTCAGTACCGCGCAGGGCGCTCCCGTCGCGGCGGCGAGGTCGCTTGCGGCGCGTGCCACTCCGTGATCAAGCAGGTGCGGCGTCAACTCTGGTGTGATCGCGACCACGAGTTCAGGCTCCACCGCGCCGGCTCCAGCGAGTTCAGCAAGGCGGGCCGATGCTGGCAACAGTTGCGCGCCCACGGCCGCCAAGCAGTACGCAAGACCGCCGGCGGCGCCGGTTCCGGGAACGTCCGACAGTCGCGACGGGCCCATGAGCGAGCGCGGCTGTGCTTCATCGACGTGCCTCGCGATGGTGTTCCAGTGGGCTTCCTGTGCTTGAGAGTGGGTGGCAAGCGCAACATCGTTCTCACGCCCGTCGCGCAGGCTCGCGCTCATCCCTTTGAGGCCTAGCAACGGTCGGGAGCTGCTGACGAGCGCCTGCACGGTCAGGCCTGACAGCGCCTGGCGCATCTCGCTCACTGTCGAGTTGCCCCACACCAAAGTCGCGTCGTGTTGAGGGTGCGTGTCTCCCAGCGGCACCACGATCGTGCGCCCGCTGAACTCAGGCGATTGCGCCACGTGAGTCAAGGTGTTACCGAGCAGGGCAGGATCCCAGGCCTCACTTCCGGGAGGCGGTGTCAGCACGATGACGTTGTCTCGCACCACATAGTCAGTGGTGTCTTGGGGGGACTCCCCCGACCATAGGCGGCCACTCGCGGGCCCACCGTCGCCCACGGCGAGCGTCACGACATCGTCGGAAACGTTGCGCGTGCGCCACGCCTCCGATGCAGTATGCGCCACCGTGGCCGGGTCCATGCGGTGGCCGTTGTCGGTCCACCCGTCAGTCAGAAGCAAGACTCGCATGCCCTCTAGTGTGCCGCGCGCGTCATGAGACAATGACCGAATGAGCACGACGTTCACCGAGCCCACTCAGTCGCCTGCGTTGCTCCTCCTAGGAAGCCGACGTGATCCGCTATCCGAACGCGGCGTTGACTGTCCTGGCGGGTTGCCTGCCGCTTCCGACCCTGATCTGGTCGAGCGCGCACGCAAGGCCAAAGAGACGCTCGGAGATCGCGTCTTCATTCTGGGCCACCACTACCAGCGTGACGAGGTCATTCAGTTCGCGGACGTGACGGGCGACTCGTTCAAGTTGGCACGGGAAGCGGCCGCCCGGCCGGAAGCCGAGTACATCGTCTTCTGCGGTGTCCACTTCATGGCAGAGAGCGCGGACATTCTCACAACTGACGACCAGCAGGTGGTCCTTCCTGACATGGCCGCCGGATGCTCGATGGCGGACATGGCCGATATCAACCAGGTGGAAGATGCTTGGGAGCAGTTGGCCGAAGCCGGTGTCGCGGCACAGACCGTCCCCGTGACTTACATGAACTCCACGGCAGCCATTAAGGCCTTCTGTGGCCGCAACAACGGAGTGGTGTGCACGTCTTCGAATGCGGAAGTGGCACTCCGATGGGCCTATGACCAGGTTGGCGGGCTCGAGGGAGACGGCAAAGTCCTCTTCTTCCCCGACCAGCACCTCGGCCGCAATACCGCGGTGCTGAAACTGGGCTACTCGCTCGATGACTGCGTGCTCTACGACCCCCGCAAGCCGTACGGTGGCAACACGATCGAAGAGCTTCAGGCGGCGCGCATCATCTTGTGGAAGGGGCACTGCTCAGTCCACGGCCGTTTCCGCAAAGAGAACGTCGACAACGCCCGGGAACGCGTGCCAGGTATCAACGTGATCGTGCACCCCGAGTGCTCTCACGAGGTCGTCACCGCGGCGGACTACGTGGGATCCACTGAGTACATCATTCAGAAGCTGAATGAAGCGGAGCCCGGCTCTTCGTGGGTCATTGGCACGGAGCTGAACCTCGTGCGCCGTCTCGCCAATGAGCACCCAGATAAGGAAGTTCTCTTCCTCGAGGACACTGTGTGCTTCTGCTCCACGATGAACCGCATCGATCTGCCCCACCTGGTGTGGGCACTCGAGTCGCTCGTCGCAGGCGAAGTGCCGAACCGCATTGTGGTGGACCCCAAGACTCAAGCGGAGTCCAAGATCGCCCTTGACCAGATGCTGGCGTTGCCCGGCATCGGCGCTGACAAGAAGTAAGCCCGGCTGCACTCCAGCCCCGCCCCTAGGAACTCATGGCAGACAAAAAGAACACCGAAGACTCGACCGTCGACGTCCCCCAGGATGGTGTGGAGGTCGCGGAGACGCCCGCCACCGGCAAGGGCCGTCCCACGCCCAAGCGCAAGGACCAGGAAGCCGCGAACCGCCGTTCCGTCATGGACGACGGCAAGGCCGATGTGAAGGCTCGCAAGGCCAAGGAGCGGGCGTTGCGTGATCGCGAGTACCAGGCGCTGCGCGCGGGTGACGAGGCGAACATGCCGTACGAACACCGCGGCCCAGAGCGTCGTTTCCTTCGCGACTGGGTAGACGCCCGGTGGAGCATCGGTGAGTTCCTCCTACCCTTGGCCCTCGCCTTCGTGTTGGCATCGCTCTTTACCGCACAGATGGGTCCCATTGGTGGGCTCCTGGTGTTGGTGTTCTACGGCATTGTGCTGATCGCTGCAGTCGAGACGTTCATCATGGTGCGTCGTGTCAAGAAGCACTTCATTGCGAAGTTCGGCCAGGAGCGTCTGCCCCGCGGATGGAGCTTCTACGTCATCTCCCGTGCGCTCAACCTGCGACGTTTCCGCCTGCCCAAGCCCAAGGTCTCGCGCGGCGAGTTCCCCGTCTAGCAGGGCGGGAGCATCGGCGCTTCGCCGATGGCCGATGCTCCCTCAACGGAACGTTTCGAGCACCCCTCACGCACAGTTAGGCTGAGGGAATGGTCAACTATCGCTATCTCGGCAACTCCGGTCTCAAGATCACTGAACTGACCTACGGGAACTGGCTCACCCATGCCTCCCAGGTCGCAAACGAGCAGGCTGCGGCCTGCGTCAAGGCGGCGCTCGACGTCGGCATCACGTCCTTTGACACTGCAGACGTGTACGCGAACACCGCGGCAGAGACTGTCCTCGGCGACATTCTGCGCGGCGAACGCCGCGAGTCGCTGGAAATCTTCACCAAGGTGTACTGGCCGACCGGCCCTGGTGGCGCGAACGACGAGGGCCTTTCGCGCAAGCACATCATGGAGTCCATCAACGGCTCCTTGAAGCGCCTCCAGACCGACTATGTGGACCTCTACCAGGCTCACCGCTTCGACCACGAAACTCCCCTCGAAGAGACCATGCAGGCTTTCGCTGATGTGGTCCGTCAAGGTAAGGCCCACTACATTGGCGTCTCCGAATGGTCTGCTGATCAGATTCGTCGGGGCGCCGCGCTGGCCAAGGACCTGGGCTTCCAGCTCATCTCCAGCCAGCCTCAGTACTCGATGCTGTGGCGCGTCATCGAAGATGAGGTCGTTCCCGCATCGGAAGAATCCGGCCTCAGCCAGATCGTGTGGTCGCCGGTGGCTCAGGGCGTGTTGACGGGCAAGTACAAGCCGGGTGCTCCCCTGCCGGAAGGGTCTCGTGCGACGGACGAGAAGGGCGGCGCGAACATGATCAAGCGCTTCCTGAACGACGATGTCCTCGAGCGTGTCCAGCGACTGCAGCCCATCGCGGAAGAACTCGACCTCACCATGGCTCAGCTTGCTGTCGCGTGGGTGCTGCAGAACCAGAATGTCGCGGCGGCGATCATCGGCGCATCCCGTCCCGAGCAGGTGTACGAGAACGCCAAGGCCTCTGGCGTAGTGATTTCGGCCGATGTCATGGCCAAGATCGATGACGCGCTCGGCAACGCAGTCGAGCGTGACGCTGCGAAGACAGTGGAAACCAACCCCACGGGTCGTATCCACTCGAACGCGTAACCAAAGCCGAAAAACACGAAGGCCCGGGACCAGTGGTCCCGGGCCTTCGTGCATCAAAGGAGAAAACAACGCTCACCTTGTGAGGAGGCGTGTACTTCATCAACGCTCCACAAGACGCCCGTGTTCCCACGTGTTTCGAGGGCCTAGTGGACTGATGTGTGTGGGCGCGAGATCTGATCGAGAAAGTCCCTTGCGGATGCCGGCAAGTTGCGCGTACCGTCCCACACTGCAGTGAATGGACGCGTCCACGGCTCGGTGTTGACTGGCACTTGTACGAGGCGGCCCATCGCGAGGTCGTCTGCGACCGCTACTGCGCTCATCGCGGCAGCTTCTCCGCCGGCGAGCACCATCGCGCGCATGGCGGATGTGGTCGACAGTTCAGCGGCGGGACGCGCGAGCGAGTGCCCCTCGCGTTCCAGGGCGCGTTCAACGGTGACCCGCGTCCCCGACCCAGGCTCCCGCATGACCAGTGGCGTGCGCGCGACCGTGGCAAGAGAGACCGTCCGGCGCGTTGCCCATGGGTGGCGAGGAGCGACCACCAAGATCACTTCATCCGTCCCTACTCGCTTGTGACGGAGTCTGGCTGGCAGTGAAGGAGACTCGATGAATCCCACGTCATCGGTTCCCGCACGCACGCGCTCGACGACGGTCGCCGAGTTGACCGCTGTCAGTTCGACCCTCACGTGTGGTTGATGCGCGTGCGCGGCGACGAGCCACGACGGGACCAAGTGTTCAGCGATGGTGAGAGAGGCAGAAATCCTCAGGTGCGCGGCACGATCGTCACGGAGCGATGCTGCCCCCGCGGTGAGGGCGTCGAGTTGGTCCACGACAGCGAGCGCCCAGTCGGCCACGAGTCGCCCGTGCGTGGTGAGCGTGGTCCCGCGGGCTTGCCTCACGAAAAGCGCCAGACCGAGCCGACGCTCGAGCGCACGCATGCGCTGTGACACTGCTTGTTGGGTGACGTTCAGTGCTTCTGCGGCTGCGGTCAGCGACCCGTGCTTCTGGACGGCAAGGAGCATCCGCAGTTCTTCGATGGACGGTTCAGCCATGAGCGCCTCCCACAACGTGGGCTTGTGGATCGGTGGAGATTCGACTCTACCGCGGACGCATGTGAACGATGACGATGAAGTCATGCTTGATCATGTTTCTACGCCCCAGTGGTTCACGCCCGTCATGGGGACCGCCATCGTGGCGACATGCCTTTCCCTGGTGCCTGGCGCTCACGTCACCCCTCTCCTGATCGCTGCCGAGGCCGCATGGGCGGCCAGCGTGGTCATGCTGATCGCCGCCATCGCGTACGCCGCGAGGTCGTACACCCGCGAGCGCGGATTGCTGCGCAGCGAACTCCACAACCCCGCAGTGGCGCCATTCTTCGGGGCAGTGTCGATGGCGCTGCTCGCAGTCGGCGGCGCAACGCTGTTGGTGGGCCCTCGAATCTTCGGTGCACAGGCGGCCGCATGGATTGATCTGGCTCTCTGGGTTGTCGGTACCACCATCGGCATCGCCGTGGCTGTCACCATTCCTGCCCTGCAGTTCACTTCGCACCGCGTTGAGCTCCACCAGGCATCCCCCACCTGGCTACTCCCGGTCGTCGCCCCCATGGTGTCTGCCGCTACTGGTGCCGCACTTGTCGACCAGTTCGACTCCGCTGTCCTCGCCCACGCCCTCGCCGTGACATCGCTCATGCTGTGGGGGGCAGCTGGGATAGCAGCCGCCCTCATCACGGCATCTCTATGGTGGCGGCTCGCGCACCATCAGCACTCCGACGCCGCCACCGTGCCCACACTGTGGATTGTGCTGGGACCGCTCGGTCAGTCCGTGACGGCGCTATGCATGCTCGCTATTCACGCCCCTGACGCCTTACCAGAGCTGACGCCGCTAATCTCTGCGTTCGCTGCGCTCTACGGCATCCCGGTCCTGGGCTTTGCATTGCTATGGCTGGCAATCGCGGGCGTCGTCGCGTGGCGCCTCACCAAGGGACGGCTTCCGTACACGATGTCCTGGTGGTCTTTCACGTTCCCCGTTGGCACATGCGTCACCGGCGCTGCCGGGCTTGCCTCAGTGACGGGAGCCGCAGCCTTCGGAGTCGTGGCCTGGGCGCTCCTGCTGTTGCTCCTTGCAGGTTGGTGTGCGTCTGCCGTGGGGACTACACGTGCCTGGCACCTCAGCAGAGCGCACTCCAAGCACCTCCGTGCAGACGAGGCTCAGTTGAGTGCAGCGTTGAGTTGAGCCACCCACCGCGGCCCGTTGTAGACAAAGCCGGTGTAGGTCTGCACGAGCGTGGCGCCAGCGTCCAGCATCGCTTGCGCATCGGCGTCGCTGTCAATACCCCCCACGCCAACGATCACGGCCTCGTCACCCAAGCGGGCGCGCAACCTCGCGACCACTTCCTTCGCACGGGCATGGACAGGCGGACCCGACAGTCCGCCCGGACCTCGCTGATGGTTGATCGTGGTGTTGGTGGCAGTGATGCCATCAAGGCGGAGTTCGCGAGCGAGGTCTGCGACAGCGTCGACGTCCTCATCTGCCAAGTCCGGAGCAATCTTGACGAGCAACGGCACGTGGCGCTCGGGTACAGCAGCGTCAGCGGCCTCTCGCACCGCGGCCAAGATGGGACGCAACGACTCGGTCGACTGCAAATCCCGCAAACCAGGGGTGTTCGGTGATGACACGTTCACGACCAAGTAGTCCGCGTACGGGGAGAGCCGTGTCGCGGAATACGAGTAGTCGCTCGCTGCGTCCTCTGGCGCTGTCGTCTTGGTCTTGCCTAGGTTGACGCCTAAGACCACGTCACGGCCACGCCGCGACGACCTCACCTCACGCAACCGCTCAGCGACAGCATCGGCGCCCTCGTTGTTGAAGCCCATTCGGTTGCGGATACCGCGGACGTCTTTCTCTCTCCACGAGCGCGGCTTGTCATTGCCTGGCTGCCCCACGGCAGTGACGGTGCCAATCTCCACAAAGGCAAAGCCCGCCTCTGACAGCCCCACGACGGCCTCGGCGTTCTTGTCCATGCCCGCGCCCAGGCCCACACGGCCTGGGAAGTCAATGCCCATGACGGTGACGGGCGCGGGACGTTGAGGGTAGACCTTGGCCCGGCGGGCAATCCGGAACACCCAGGCACCGTAGCGAAAACTCAAGACGCCAAGCCGGTGCGCCTTCTCAGCGTCGATGCGGGACAGGATGTGGTCATAGAAGGCGCGATACACGCGGACAACTTATCGCGAGATAAGGTCGACACATGACCTCATTGAACGCCACAAGCGACATCGTTTCCACGATCGACGCCGACGCCCTCATCCTTGGGTTCGACGGCGACGTCACCTCACACGCTCTCCTCCCGGAGGACGTCCGCACCGCAATCGCCACCACCGCGACCGCTCTTGAGCCCAAGGCGAAGCTGGGCGCAGTCACCGTGCTGCCCGGTCTCGACGTGGCGGCCAAGCGTGTTGTCCTCGTCGGCATTGGCGATGGCTCGGAAGGCCACCTGCGTGAAGCCGCAGGAGCCGCCTCAAGGGCCGTCGGTACGCGCCCCGAGACCGTCATCCTGGCTCTTCCGACCACCGATGACGCCACGGCCGCCGCCGTTGGTGAAGGAGCCATCCTGGGTTCCTACACCTTCAACGAGTACAAGTCCGACGAAAAGCTCGCATCCTACGAAGGCGCGACCTGGCTCCTCGCGGGCGCTTCTGACCCTGCGATCGAGCGCGCACGCATCGTCGCCGCTGCCGTGGCAGGCACCCGCGACCTGGTGAACACTCCCCCGCTCGACATGTTCCCGGCGGCTGTCGCAGAAGTGGCGCAGTCCTACGGCGAACAGTTGGGCGTCAACGTCACCACCTGGGAGCCCCAGCAGCTCGCCGACGAAGGCTTCGGCGGCATCCTTGCCGTGGGTATGGGCTCCTCGCGCCTGCCCCGCCTGGTCAAGGTGGAATGGGCGCCCGAAACCGCAACTTCACACGTTGCGCTGGTCGGCAAGGGCATCACCTTCGACACCGGCGGCATCTCGCTGAAGCCGCCGAAGGGCATGGAGACGATGAAGTCGGACATGTCCGGCGCAGCAGCCGTCCTGCACATTGTTCTCGCGGCCGCGCAGCTGAAGCTGAACGTCAAGGTCACTGGCTGGCTCTGCCTGGCGGAGAACATGCCTTCCGGCACCGCCCAGCGTCCTTCCGACGTGATCCGCATCTACGGCGGCAAGACCGTCGAGGTGATGAACACGGACGCCGAGGGACGCCTCGTCATGGCTGATGGTCTGGCCCGCGCTATCGAGGAGAACCCTGACGCGGTCCTCGACATCGCCACCCTCACGGGCGCTCAGGGCGTTGCGCTCGGAACCCGCACGTCTGCCGTCATGGGTGACGAGGCGATTCGTTCCGAGGTCGTGGCCGCTGCCGACGCAGCTGACGAAGCCTTCTGGCCTATGCCGCTTCCGGCACACCTTCGCGACAGCCTGGACTCCAAGGTCGCAGACATGCAGAACATCGGCGAGCCCGCCGGCGGCATGCTGTCAGCAGGCCTTTTCCTCCAGGAGTTCGTGGGCGACACGCCTTGGGCACACTTGGACATCGCACGTCCCGCGTTCAACGAAGGCGCTCCGTGGGGACACAACCCCGCAGGTTCCACCGGCGCATCGGTCCGTACCATGCTGCGATTCCTTGAGACGCGCGCTCAGGGGTAGCCGACCGCACCTTGCTTGACATGGTGAAGGCCCGGTCTCCTCGCAGAGACCGGGCCTTCACCGTGTGCCACGCGCCTCACCGGCGGCACGGCACGTGTGCGCCCCGGTCAACCCTTGCGGTTGCGCTGGTTCCACTCACGCATCCGTGAGGGATACCCGGAGAGGTTGACGTCAAAGGACGGAATCCCCAACTGGGCGGCAAGCTTCTTCGCCGTGGCCTGATCTGGGACTCGACGGCGAGTCCACTCCCCCGTGTCGGCCACCACCACCATCGTCGTCTGCGTCACTCGCGTGGGCGGTTCGATGAAGGCTTCACACCCCTGCCGCTCACTCACAAAAGCTTTGAGATGCGACACCGTTTCGGCCCGGGCCTGCTTCGACCCCGTACCGGCGTCTGGTTCAGTCTTCTTTGACCCAAACATGCGAGAAAAGAAACTCATGGAACCAGGGTAGTCACGCGTCGGTGCAAACGCCTACGCTCACCAGTGGCAAGATGGACATTGACCCACATCCTCACAAGGAGTACTGCATAGTGACCGAGTCCACCCCACGCTCGTTTGACCTACTCATCCTTGGCGGAGGTTCCGGCGGTTACGCCGCTGCCCTGCGCGCCGCACAGCTCGGCCTCACCGTTGGACTGATCGAAGAGTCCAAGGTCGGCGGCACCTGCCTGCACAATGGATGTATCCCCACCAAGGCGCTCCTGCACTCAGCTGAACTTGCTGACAATGCACGCGAAGGCGCCAAGTACGGTGTGAACACCACCCTCGAGAGCATCGACATGTCTGTCGTGAACTCCTACAAGCAGGGTGTCATTGACCGCCTCTACAAGGGCCTCCAGGGCCTGATCAAGAGCCGCAAGGTTGTCGTGATCGAGGGCCATGGAACGCTCGTCGGCCCCGACGCCATCGAGGTTCGTGGTGAGCGCTACACCGGCAAGAACATCTTGCTCGCGACCGGCTCCTACGCCCGTTCGCTCCCCGGTCTTGAGATCGGCGGACGCGTGATGACGTCAGACCAGGCCCTCAACCTCGATGTGGTCCCCAAGTCGGCCATCGTGCTCGGTGGCGGTGTGATCGGTGTCGAGTTCGCTTCTGTGTGGACGTCCTTCGGTTCCGAGGTCACCATCGTTGAAGGTTTGCCGCACCTGGCACCCAACGAGGACGAGGCCCTGTCGAAGGGTCTGGAGCGCGCATTCCGCAAGCGCAAGATCAACTTCAAGGTCGGAGTGAAGTTCCAGGGCGTGGAGCAGCACGACAACGGTGTGCGCGTCTCGCTCGAAGACGGCACGGTTCTCGAAGCCGAACTTCTCCTCGTCGCCGTGGGCCGTGGCCCCCGCACCACCGGCCTTGGCTACGAAGAGCAGGGCATCCGCATGGACCGCGGCTTTGTGTTGACCGACGAGCGTCTGCACACCGGCGTCGCAAACATCTACGCTGCGGGCGACATTGTTCCTGGCCTTCAGCTCGCGCACCGTGGCTTCGCGCAGGGAATCTTTGTCGCGGAGACCATTGCCGGTCTCAGCCCCCAGCCCATTGTCGAAGCAAACATCCCGCGCGTGACCTACTGCGAGCCGGAAGTTGCTTCGGTGGGCCTCACCGAAGCCAAGGCCAAGGAAGTGCATGGGGCCGATGCTGTCGAGGCTCTCGAGTACAACCTTGGTGGCAACGGCAAGAGCCAGATCCTGGGCACGCAGGGCTTCGTCAAGTTGGTCCGGGTGAAGAACGGACCGGTCGTCGGAGTTCACATGCTCGGCGCTCGCGTGGGCGAGCAGATCGGTGAAGCACAGCTCATCGTCAGCTGGGACGCACACCCCGAAGATGTTGCTCCCCTCATTCACGCTCACCCCACCCAGAACGAGGCTCTCGGAGAAGCGCACCTCGCGCTTGCCGGTAAGCCCCTTCACGCTCACGACTGATCCCGGAAGGCAACTCTCACATGAGCAACGATGTCACTCTCCCTGCCCTCGGTGAATCCGTCACCGAAGGCACCGTTACCCGCTGGCTGAAGTCTGTCGGCGACACCGTCGAGGTCGACGAGCCACTGCTCGAGGTCTCCACTGACAAGGTCGACACCGAGATCCCCTCGCCGTTCGCCGGAACTCTGAACGAGATCCTCGTGGACGAAGACGAGACCGTCGAGGTCGGCGCAGTCCTGGCTCGCATCGGCGAAGCAGGCGCAGCACCCGCCGCAGCACCGGCACAGGAACCCGCACCCGCAGCGCAGCCCGCCGCGGAAAGCGCACCTGTCACGCCTGCACAGTCGGCACCTGCACCGCAGCCCACCCCGGCATCGGCACAGGAAGCCGCCGCCTCTGCTGCAGCACCTGCAGCCGCTCCCGCGGGCGGTGGCGATGAGGTGACGCTGCCTGCCCTCGGTGAATCCGTCACCGAAGGCACCGTTACCCGCTGGCTGAAGTCTGTCGGCGACACCGTCGAGGTCGACGAGCCACTGCTCGAGGTCTCCACTGACAAGGTCGACACCGAGATCCCCTCGCCGTTCGCCGGAACTCTGAACGAGATCCTCGTGGACGAAGACGAGACCGTCGAGGTCGGCGCAGTCCTGGCTCGCATCGGCGAAGCAGGCGCAGCACCCGCCGCAGCACCGGCACAGGAACCCGCACCCGCAGCGCAGCCCGCCGCGGAAAGCGCACCTGCCGCTCCGGCTGAGCCGACACCGGCTCCCGCATCGGCACCGGCTCCTGCGTCGGCGCCCGCTGCAGCACCCGCAGCACCCGCGACACCGCAGGCTGGCACCGAAACCGACGCCTCGGGCTACGTCACTCCGATTGTGCGCAAGCTCGCCAAGGAGCGCGGCGTGGACCTGGGCCAGTTGGCCGGTTCCGGCGTAGGCGGCCGCATCCGCAAGGAAGATGTGCTCGCCGCAGCCGAGGCTGCACCTGCAGCGGCAACACCTGCGCCTGCGGCACCTGCAGCGGCCCCGGCCGCCGCAGCACCCGCTGCACCGAAGGTGTCGGAGCTGCGTGGCACGTCAGTCAAGATGAGCCGCATTCGCAAGATCACGTCGGACAAGATGATGGAATCGCTGCACGGCATGGCGCAGCTCACATCCGTCGTTGAGGTCGACTGCTCCAAGATCTGGGCGCTGCGCAACAAGGCCAAGAACTCCTTCCAGGAGCGCGAAGGCGTCAAGCTCACCTTCCTGCCGTTCTTCACCCGTGCAGTCTCGGAAGCACTTGCCGAGCACGCATTCCTCAACGCGTCCGTCGACGGCGACTCGATCGTCTACCACGACTCGGTCAACCTGTCGCTGGCAGTGGACACCGACAAGGGCCTGATGCTTCCCACGATGCACAAGGCTGAGGACAAGACGGTGGCCGAGCACGCCAAGGCCATCGCTGACCTCGCGGAGCGCGCACGCACGGGCGGTCTCAAGGCTGACGAGATCTCCGGAGGAACGTTCTCGGTCACGAACACGGGTTCGGGAGGCACGCTGCACGACACCCCGATCGTGCCGAGCCCCCAGGTCGGTATCCTCGCTACCTGCGCCATCATCAAGCGCCCCGTGGTGGTGACCGGACCGAACGGTGAAGACGTGATCTCGATCCGTCCCATGGTCTACCTGCCGCTGTCCTACGATCACCGCATCGTGGATGGCGCGGACGCCGCCCGCTTCCTGCAGACGGTGAAGAAGCGCATCGAAGAGGGTGCCTTCGAGTCCGAGGTTGGCCTGTAAAGCGCAATGCGCATCGTCATCGCTGGTTCGTCCGGCCTCATCGGCACTGCTCTGCAGGAGTCGTTGAGGTCGGACGGCCACGAGACCATTTCCCTGGTGCGGCGCGAGGTTCGCGCCCCAGATGAGTCAATGTGGGACCCGCAAGGCGGACACGTTGACGTTGAACTACTTGCCAGTGCGGACGCCGTCGTCAACCTCGCCGGTGCATCGATTGGCGACAAACGACTGACGACCACGTACGCCGGAGTCGTGTTGCAGTCCCGCCTTGGCGCCACCGGCACTCTTGTGCGCGGCCTGCGTGACGCCGCATTTAGCGGAGTACTGCTCCAAGGCTCAGCGATGGGCTACTACGGTGCGCGCGGAAACGAAACGCTGACGGAGCGCTCTGCGCCCGGCGACACCTTGCTCGCAAGCATCGTTACCCAGTGGGAAGCTGCAGCCAAGCCTGCCCTCGAGGCGGGTATCCGTACGGTGTGGTGCCGGACAGGTCTGGTGCTGGCACCTCACGGAGGCTTCGCCGCGCGGCTACTCCCCCTGGTTCAGCGTGGCCTACTGTCTCGGTTCGGCAGCGGTGAGGCGTGGCATTCGTGGATCTCCCTGCACGATGATGTCAGGGCGCTACGGTTCCTCATGGACTCGGATCACGAGGGCCCGGCCAACATCATCGCCCCTATTGCTGTCAAGGATCGAGAGTTCATTCGCGTCATGGCGGCGGCAGCTGACAAGGGCACGGCGTTCCCTGTTCCAGCGTGGGCTATGCGTGCCGCGGTAGGACCGGCCGCCGAGGATCTGTTGTCAAGCCAGTTGGCGAAGCCTGGAGTGTTGAACCGCTTGGGATTCACCTGGGACCACCCGGAAATCACCAGCGCGGCGAACTGGGTCATGGAAGGCGTGTAGAGCGCCTTTTCTGATCTACCCCGCCGCGACTGGGCCCTGTTCCGGCGCGGAAGTCTCCTCTAGGGGAGCCGGGACAGCTCCTACCACTCGCCACAAAAACGTGAGCTCGCTGTCAGTATCCGCGGAGCGATCGAGTGTGAGCATGACCGCTTCGCTTGCTTCCGCTTTCGGGGTCACCGTCTCCTCCCCTGTGACCGCATCACGCTTGCGCACGCGGTGTTCCGACACGACGTAAGAGACGCGCACTTGCGCCGATTCGGAACCCACGTGGGCGGTGCGAGCCTCGATCTCGCTGACCTGGAGGCCCTCGTAAGAGAGATCTCCACTGTCGAGGTCCTCCGCCTGGGCGCGCACACCGTCAGCAAAGCTACTGTCCCCTGCGACAGTGGCACGGAGCGCGGCGCCGTTTGCTGCCGCGAGGGCAGCGAACCGTGCCTTGGTGAGGTCTGCAGCGGCGGTGGCGACAACCGCATCTGGTTGCGACGGCTCTGGGGCCGTCACGAGTGGGGTCGTGGAAGGTACGGCGTGAGATGGCGACGCGACAGGCGCGGTGTCGCGTGCCAGCAGTGAATCGTCGCCGAACAGGGACGTCGCACCCCACCACAGGGCGGCTATCAGACTGAGTCCCGCTACCCCCACTCCGGCCCGCAACGCCCACGTTCGGGCTCTCCAGGCTCGGCCTCGCGCCATCCTGACGGTGTGTTCCTGGGCGCCGCTGCGTAGCGCGCTGGCGACATCGACCGGGGCGGATTGAGAAAGTGGGTGGGCAGGCGCGATCTCGCTCAGGAGCGAGGGAACGTTGACCATGAGCGGACGGTGTTGCGGAGTCGGGGACGTCATCGCTGTGATGACACCTGCGGCACGTTCACCAGCGTCGTCATCAGCGCACCACTTCAACAGACGGCCTAGGGCATACACGTCACTGGCTTCGCAAGGCTCCCCTGCTACGACTTCTGGGGCGCGAAACCCGATGGTGCCGCGTTCAGAGTCGAGTACGGCGGCCATCGTGTCCACCAGAGTGACCTCGCTGCTCCCCACGACGATGTTGCGTGGCGACAGATCACCGTGGATGAGTCCGTGCGCGTGAAGCGCGGCCAGGCCCTGTGCGACCTGCTGCCCCCACCACACCAGTTCACCGGCCGTGAGGGGCGCCCGTTCTCGCGAGAGCTCGGCCATGTCACGGCCCTTAACGACCGGAAGATACGCGACCACCTCACCGCTGGCTTCGACTTCGATGCGGTCAGGAGCCAGCACGCCCGGATGATCGAGTTCGGCGAGCCGTGCGGCACGTGCGCGGGCACGCTTCTCGAGGTCAACACCAGATCCCAAGACGCGGCGCAAGCAGGACTGCGAAGTCATGCCTCCACAGTGCCGCGTTCTTCACGCCTGTCACGCGTTATCCACAAGGCTCAAGGGAAGTCCCTGAACGTGCAGTGCACCGCTGGCAGGCAGATCATCGGGGAGGGTCTGCCTGCCAGAAGCTACTCCTAGTCAGCGATGGAGCGTTGCCACGGCCACCAGGATCGGCGCCCGATGTCGCTCACCAATCCGGGAACGAGCAGTGAGCGCACCACGAACGTATCGATGAGCACTCCGACGCCGACCACCACCGCAATCTGCGCCAGGAAGATCAGCGGAATCACCCCGAGTGCCGCAAAGGTCGCGGCGAGGACGATACCTGCCGAGGTGATGACGCCACCAGTGACAGCCAGCGCGCGCCGCGTGCCCGCGCGGGTGCCGTGTACCAGGGATTCTTCGCGGGCCCTCGACATCAGGAAGATCGAGTAATCCACGCCCAAGGCGACAAGGAACACAAAGCCCAGCAACGGGACAGACGGGTCCGAGCCAGGGAAGCCGAACACCCAGTTGAACAGGATCGCCGACAGGCCAATCGCGGCTCCGTACGACAAGATGTTCGCCAGCACAATCAGCACCGGTGCCACGACTGCTCGCAAGAGGGCCACGAGTACCAGCAAGATCACGGCCAAGATGGTCGGCAAGATCACCAGAGTGTCGCGCTGGGTCGTCAGGCGTGTGTCAAGCTGTTCAGCTGCCGCGCCACCCACCAACACGTCCTCTCCAAGTGGGTGTACCGCGTCGCGAACGTCTGCAACAACATCGGCGGCCTCATTCGAGCTCGACGACACCTCCGTCACGGCGACCACCTGAACAGTGCCATCGATGACGACGGGTTCCTCGTTCGGGACCACGCCAGGAGGCGCTCCTTCTGCGACCGAGGGCGTCAGCAGATATGCCTGCGCTACACCGTCGACGGCACCAGCAGCCTCGACAGCAGCATCGGCTTGGTCCTCGGGGACAAAGATACGAATGGGCGACGACGCCCCGGCATCGAAATGTTCCTCAAGAATCTCCACGCCCAGCACCGAATCCGTGTCCCTGGTGAACACTTCCTGCTCGCCGAGACCCGACGCTTTGAACGTGGGAACAAAGGCACTCAAGACGATTAGTCCTGCTGCCGCGGCAAGCCACGTGCGACGCGGGTGAGCGTCGACGCCACGGGCGATGCGGGGCCAGAAGCCTCGGCGCTGCGAGGGGTCCGCGTCGACCTCAGCAGCGGCATCGGCACCATCACCGGCATAGCGCGGCATGGCAGGCCAGAACACACCGCGGGCGTGCTTGCCACCGATGAGCAAAAGGGCCGGCAACAGAGTCAGTGCCGCAACCAAGGCTGCCGCGATACCCAAGGCACCTGCCGGCCCGAGCGCAGCGTTGGACTTCAAGTCGCTCAGCAACAGGACCAGCAGTCCCAAGATCACGGTGATGGCCGATGCGGCGATCGGTTCGACCGACCGGCGCCACGCGCGTGCCATCGCGGTGTAGGGCGACGGCACGCGCAGCAACTCTTCGCGATAGCGCGCTACGAGGAGCAACGCATAGTCGGTGGTCGCACCGACGACGAGGATGAACATGATGCCTTGTGACTGACCGTTCAAAGTGATGATGTCTGCCTTGGCCATCGCGTAGACGGCGAGGATGGCGCCCGTCAAAGCGATCATCGACGTCGACAGGACCAGCAAAGGCAGCACGGGGCTGCGGTACACGATCAGCAGAATCACCAGCACGACGGCGAGCGCCACCACGAGCAAGATGCCGTCGATGCCAGCAAACGCTTCCAACAGATCAGCAAGGACACCCAGACCGCCAGTGAGGTGACCACTCAACTCGGTGTCTTGCTCTGCCCACGTCGCACGAATGGTGGTGGCGACAAGTTCGGCGAGGGCACTTTCACCCACGTTCTCCTCGGCGGCTGCCGCATCGACGCTGAAAGCCACCAGAACGGCCTCACCGTCTTCTGACGGGATAGCCTGCGGCATCTGCTCTACTGCCGACGGGGACAGGACGTCGCCCACGGTGCGTCCCTGCTCGTCACCTTCGATGGGAGCCGCGACCACGTCTTCAATGAACTGGTTGACCACGTCAAGATCTGACGCGGACTCAACACCGTCCACGACGAAGATCCCAGGTAGCGCCGTCACAGGCGAGAACTCGCTTTGCAGCTCAGCGGCACGAGTCGACTCTGCGGACGACGGCAAGAAGGCCGAGGCTTCGTTCTCCTGGACATCGGAGAGCTTGCCGAACGTCTGTCCGCCGGCACCTCCCACCGCAAGCCAAGCAACGATGACGACAAGAAGCGCGACGGGGCGCAACCAAGACAGACGCGAGTACATGGTCATAGCATGCACCAACGCAGACTTGCGAGGGATATTCCCGTCAACGACATCCTTCAGGCGGTATTAACCTGGTGTGTCATGGAGTTCGTCCCCCTCGATCTTGGAATGCACCTGACGCCGTACGCCACGGCGTGGGAGCTCCAACGTACGTGGCACACTGACCGCGTCGCCGGTCAGCGCCCCGACTCCGTCATGTGGGTGGAACACGAGTCGGTCTACACCGCAGGGCGACGCACCGCCACATGGGACCGTCCGGTGGATGGCACCCCTGTCGTGGACGTCGACCGCGGCGGACGCATCACCTGGCACGGCCCCGGACAACTGGTGGGGTATCCCATCATTCGACTTGCCGAACCCATTGACGTGGTGAAGTACGTCAGAGCCCTGGAAGAGGCCGTCATCGCGGTCTGTGCACACTACGGACTCGAAGCAGTCCGCGTGGAAGGACGCTCCGGGGTGTGGCTGCCCGCGACCCCCAGCAAACGAGAGCGCAAGATCTGTGCCATCGGTGTGCGCGTCGCAAAAGGCGTCACCATGCACGGCTTGGCACTCAACTGCAACCCCGACTTGGAAGCCTTCTCCCGCATCGTCCCTTGCGGAATCTCCGATGCGGACGTCACGTCACTCAGCCACGAACTTGGCCGCAACGTGACTATCCAGGAGGTCCTCCCCCTCGTGACCACCGCACTAGAAACGTCTCTCGCTCACGTACGCTGGGAGACTCAAGCGTCTACCGACGCCACCGTCACCGCACCACACAAGGAGACCGTGTGACCCTCGCACCCGAAGGCCGCCGCATGCTTCGCATCGAGGCCCGCAACGCAGAGACCCCCATCGAGCGCAAGCCCGAGTGGATCCGCACCAAGGCCACGATGGGCCCGGAGTACTCCGAACTCAAATCTCTCGTCAAGGGTGGCGGCCTGCACACCGTGTGTGAAGAGGCCGGCTGCCCCAACATCTTCGAATGCTGGGAAGACCGCGAGGCAACCTTCCTGATCGGCGGAGCGCAATGCACGCGCCGGTGCGACTTCTGCCAGATCGACACGGGCAAGCCCACTCCCCTGGACCGGATGGAACCCCTCAAGGTCGCCAAGTCCGTGCAGCAGATGGGTCTGAAGTACTCGACCGTCACCGGTGTCGCACGCGATGACCTGGAAGACGGCGGAGCCTGGCTGTATGCAGAGACAGTCCGCCAGATCCACGAGCTCAACCCCGGCACCGGCGTTGAGCTCCTCATCCCCGACTTCAATGCAGACCCCGATCAACTCGCAGAAGTCTTTTCCTCACGCCCTGAAGTCCTCGCCCACAACGTCGAGACCGTGCCGCGCATCTTCAAGCGCATCCGCCCGGCTTTCCGCTACGAGCGCTCCCTCCAGGTGATCTCCGAAGCTCAGAAGGATGGCTTCGTGACGAAGTCGAACCTCATCTTGGGCATGGGCGAAACGATGGAGGAAGTGCTTCAGGCCCTCCAGGATCTGCACGACGCGGGCACGGACCTCATCACGATCACTCAGTACCTGCGGCCAAGTCCCCGGCACCACCCCGTGGAACGTTGGGTGAAGCCTGAAGAGTTCGTGGACCTTTCCGACGCCGCGGAAGAAATGGGATTCCTAGGAGTCATGTCCGGGCCGCTGGTGCGCTCGTCCTACCGCGCCGGACGTCTGTGGGGTCAGGCCATGACCCGCAAGGGCCGCCCCATCCCCGAAGCCCTCTCCCACCTGGGTGAGCCTATGGAAGCCCGCCAGGAAGCATCGGCTCTTCTCAACCGGCCCGCGCGCCCCTCCTGCTAACTCCCGCACGGCTCTGCCCAGAACGAACGTGGGTCCACAAGGCCCTCGCGGGCGACTAGACTGTCGCGCATTATGGCGAAGGAACCTGAGAAGAAGCCGAAGATGCGCCACCTCATCAAGCAGGCGTATACCTCTACTGCCCCTGATGACAAGTGGCTGCTGCCGCTGCTGATCCTGATTCCGCTGGGAATCATTGGTGTGGGACTCGCGATCGGCCTGATCTCCGGCTCCACCTGGGTGCTCGTGTACTCGCTGATCCTCGCCATTCCGCTCGCGCTGCTGGCGGGCATGTACACGCTGACCCGCCGCTTTGAGCGCAACGCGTACATCCGGATGGAGGGCCAGCCTGGCGCTGCTGTCGCCATCGCACAGTCGATCCGTCGCGGATGGCTCTTCCAAGAGCAGCCGATGTCGGTGGACCCACGCGGCAAGGGCATCGTGTTCTACGGCGTAGGTAAGGGTGGTGTCGTGCTTCTCGCCGAAGGCGGCAACTCCGCCAAGAAGCAGGTCGAAGCGGCAACGCGCCGCATCACCAAGCTCGTCCCTGGGGTTCCGGTGGATGCCATCTACGTCGGCCCCAACGAAGGCCAGGTTCCGCTGAAGAAGTTGAACTCGACGATCAAGAAGCGCAAGAAGGCACTCAACAAGCACCAGCGTGAGCAGGTCATCGGACGCCTGCGCGCGATCGGCGGACAGAAGCTGCCGGTGCCGAAGGGCGTGGACCCCATGCGCGCACGTCCTGACCGTAAGGCGATGCGCGGACGCTAGAAGTCCGTGAGTCGACCTACGAGTCGGAAAACGTTAAGCGAAGGCGGCCGTCAACGACGGCCGCTTTTGCGTTGCTGAAGTCACCAATGCGGCGTTGCTGGTCAAGCACCTCGGAGCGCCCGCCTCCCACCACGACAACCTGACACCCTGCGGCCAGACCCGCACGGATGCCAGCATCGGTGTCTTCGAAGACCACGCAATCACCTGGCGCCACACCTAGGCGCCGTGCCCCTTCACGAAAACCCTCCGGGTCTGGCTTGCCGTGTGCCACGTCGTCTGCGCCAATCAGGACATCCGGCACATCAATGCCCACTGAGGCGATGCGTGCCCGAGCCGGTTCACGTAGCGCGGATGTCACGACTGCACAACGCTCACGCGGCAGCGAGTGGACGAACGCTCCCGCGCCTGGGATCTCCCGCACCACGTCGAACATGGTGGCTTCGAGGTGATGGATGTGATCAAGCCACCACTGGATCTGTTCTTCGTCGTCAAGGTGATGCGCAACAGTGGCGCGGGACGGGCGGCCGTGGGCGAACCTCCGCACCTCCGTCGCGTCAAGGTCATGCGCCGCAGAGAACTCATTCCAAATGACATCGACGAGTGCATTCGAATCGACCAACGTGCCGTCCATGTCGAACAGGACGGCGTCCACGTCAAGTGACCACGAGGTCATGAGGCGTCCTTGCGTGTGGACTCGACCCTGGTGCCCATCAGGCGGTCATGAAGTCCGCGGCCTTCCGAGTCCCACACCACAGCTGGAATCACCAACGCCAACAGCACGGTCCGGCCCGCTGCCTTGATGGGGCCCACGAAGCGTCCGCCATCCTCACGGACCACGCGCACTCCCGCGAGGCGGTGCCCGATGGTCGTGCCAAGAAGCGCGACCAGCACGAAGTGCTGCAGCGCCCAGATCGCCAAGGTCGCTAACGGGGACCCTGCCACCAGGATGCGCTCCAGACCGGTCGTGTCGACATATTCCGGCTGCACAAAGAACGCGGAAGAAATCACCAGGCAGAGGAACCAATCGAGGCCGATGCCCATGAGGCGGCGTCCCGCCAGAGCGCTAGCGGCATTGGTGGAGTCAGAATCGGTACGGTCGCTCACCGGGCAATCGTAACTGCGAGGGGTGTAGTGTCGAAAGCGACACCGATGTCGGCGCCTTCGTGGCGCACCCGGTGGCCCCATGAAACACTTTCGTAACATTGGGCGAATCTGAGGGAAATCCCATCGCCGTAGAGTGGCGCGTGCCATTCCAGGCCAGACCAATACTCACGAGGAGTACACGGATGTTCAAGAATGCCGAAGAGGCACTCGCATATGTGAAGGATGAGGCGGTCGAGTACATCGACATCCGCTTCTGCGACCTGCCCGGTGCCATGCAGCACGTCAACGTTCCTGCCTCGCAGTTCGAGACGGTGCTCGAAGAGGGTGCGGCATTCGACGGTTCGTCGATCCGCGGCTTCCAGGCCATCAACGAGTCCGACATGAAGCTGATCGCCGACCTCCAGACGGCGTACATCGACCCCTTCCGCAAGGCTAAGACCCTTGTCGTGAACTTCTCGGTCGTTGACCCCTTCACCAACGAGCCCTACTCGCGTGACCCCCGCAACGTTGCCATGAAGGCTCAGGAGTACCTGAAGTCCACCGGCATCGGCGACACCGCATTCTTCGCCCCCGAGGCCGAGTTCTTCCTCTTCGACTCGGTGCGCTTCGCGACCAACCAGCACGAGGGTTACTACCACATCGACTCGTCCGAGGGCTGGTGGAACACCGGTCGTGAGACTGAGCTCGACGGTTCGCCGAACCTCGGCTACAAGACCCGCTTCAAGGGCGGCTACTTCCCCGTCTCCCCCGGCGACCAGATGGCGGACCTCCGCGACGAAATCTGCACCGTCCTGGGTGAGGTTGGCCTGGACCTCGAGCGCGCACACCACGAGGTGGGCACCGCCGGTCAGCAGGAAATCAACTACCGCTTCAACACGCTGCTGCACGCAGCTGACGACATCATGAAGTTCAAGTACGTCGTCAAGAACGTGGCCTGGAAGAACGGCAAGACCGCCACCTTCATGCCTAAGCCGCTGTTCGGTGACAACGGTTCCGGTATGCACGTCCACCAGTCGGTGTGGAAGAACGGCGAGCCCCTCTTCTACGACGAGGCTGGCTACGGCGGCCTGTCTGACGTTGCTCGCTGGTACATCGGTGGAATCCTGAAGCACGCTCCGTCGCTGCTCGCCTTCACCAACCCGACCGTGAACTCGTACCACCGCCTCGTGCCCGGCTACGAAGCTCCCGTGAACCTCGTGTACTCGGCTCGTAACCGCTCCGCCGCGGTCCGTATCCCCGTCACCGGTTCGAACCCCAAGGCCAAGCGCATCGAGTTCCGCGCCCCTGACTCGTCCGGTAACCCCTACCTCGCCTTCGCAGCTCTGCTGATGGCCGGTCTGGACGGCATCAAGAACAAGATCGAGCCGCCGGCCCCGATCGACAAGGACCTGTACGAGCTTCCTCCCGAGGAGCACGCACAGATTCCTCAGGTGCCGGACTCGCTGTCGAAGGTTCTCGACGAGCTCGAGCGCGACCACTCCTACCTCACCGAGGGTGGCGTGTTCACGGAAGACCTCATCGCCGAGTGGATCGACTACAAGCGCAGCAACGAGATTGACCCGCTGCGTTTCCGTCCCCACCCGCACGAGTTTGAGCTCTACTACGACTGCTAAGTCTGTGTAGTCAGTAGCCCCCGACACCGCAAGGTGCCGGGGGCTACTGCTTTTCCCAGCACGTCGGCATTGAGGGTCGCTGGGATGCGGAACAATGTCGGCGTGGCACATACCTGGACTGGACACGGCGACTGGACTCTCTCCCAGGACGGTGCTCAGATCACCGTGACTACGCCGGACACGTCCGTGTCATACGCGGACGCGGAGCTGAGTCGTTTGAGCGTGCGCCGGCGCAGGCTACGCCTGCATCTCTTCTTCGATGCCACGCCTGTCCTTCATCTTGCCGGGCTCAAGACGCGGGAAGCGACACGTCTTCGCCGGACCTTGTGGCAACAGGCGACGCGGGCGCGTGTAGATTCCGCGCTGGAGGACACTGAGCGCTGCCAACAGGCTTTTGCCGCACTTCTTGAGCGACGTTCCAAGGAGGGCCGATGGATCGCCTACGACGACGTTGCAGCGGCACTTGACGGACTCCCCCGGCTGACCGACGTCACCGGTGAGTCGGCACTTGAGCGGGCCACTGTCGACAGGCTCCTTACTGACGCCGAGCGGGCCGCTCTCGCGTTCCTTGCCACCGACCACCGTGAGTTGGTTGCTGCGCGTAACCGGGAGATCATGGCGCGCGAGCTCAGGGACAACCGCGAGTTCTTCGCCAACGTAGAGAAGTCCCCGCTGACGGCAGAGCAAGCGCGTGCGGTGGTCACCTATGACAGCCGCGTCCGTGTGATCGCTGCAGCGGGCTCCGGCAAGACCTCTGTGATGGTGGCGCGGGCTGCGTACGCCATTGCGCGCGGCTTCACGACCCCGGATCGTGTCCTCATGCTGGCGTTTAATGCGGACGCCGCAGCGGAACTCCAGCAGCGTGTGGAGACACGGTTCGCGGCGCTTGGCTTGTCGTCTGAAGGGCTCAAGGCGGCGACTTTTCATTCGTTTGGTCTCGCCACCATCGGTCAGGCGACAGGGCGCAAGCCGCGGATCGCGCCATGGGTGGAACAAGGTAAGCAGGCGCAGAAGTTTCAGCAGATCGTCGATGAACTGCGCGACGGCGACCTCGACTTTCGGTTCAAGTGGGATCTGTTCCGCTTGCTGTATCGCAACGTCGCAGTCAGCCCTGACGGCGGCGAACCTGATTCGTACGACCGGGCTACCGCGACCGCAGGCTATGCGACCTACCGTGGCGAGACGGTGCGGAGCGAGGGCGAGCGACTGATCGCGGATTGGTTGTATCTCCACGGCGTCGACTACCGCTACGAACATCCGTACAGCCACGACGTTGCTGACGCGAGCCACGGCCAGTACCGCCCCGACTTCTACTATCCGAGCATCGACGTGTGGCACGAGCATTGGGCGCTGCGCGCTGATGGCACCCCGCCTGAGTCATTCGTGGGATATGCCGAGTCGATGGCATGGAAGAAACGTCTGCACCAGCACTACGGCACCACGTTGATTGAGACCAGTTGGCACTCGATCGTCGACCATTCGGGCTTCGAGGATCTCGCTCGCACGCTTGAGAAACACGGGGTGACGCTCGATTGGAACCCGGATCGCCCGATCCCTGGTGCGGAACCACTGGAGCATGAACGTCTCGCGGCAATGATGCAGTCGTTCATGAGTCACGTGAAGTCAGGTTCGTTGACCCCAGAGTCGTTGCGCGCACGGGTGGCAGCAAGCCCGGACCTCAACACCGTGCGCACCCGGCTGTTCATCGATCTCTACTGGCGCGTGCATCAACGTTGGCAGGCTGATTTGTACACGGCCGATGCTGTCGACTTTGACGACATGCTGGTGCGTGCCGCAGACCTCGTGGAACGCGATCCGCGCCTGGCGCGCTATGACCTGGTCATGGTCGACGAGTTCCAGGACACGAGCCGTACCCGTGCGCGGCTCACGAAGGCTCTGATCGCGAACCGTGGCACTCACCTGCTCGCTGTCGGTGATGACTGGCAAGCCATCAACCGGTTTGCTGGCGCAGACCTCTCAGTCATGCATGACTTTTCTTCATACTTTGGGCCGTCGCGAACTCGACGGCTTGAGACAACTTTCCGCTGTACCCAGACCACGGCCGATGTTGCTGGCAGGTTCGTCTCACGCAATCCTTCGCAGCTGGCGAAGGAGGTGCGATCCGCACACGGGGAGGGTGGCCCCGCGGTCACGATCGTCCGCGTGCCGTCATTCACAGCGCTGGCCGGTGCCATCGGCCGCCGTCTCGACGTACTCGCTCAGCGCTATCCGGGCGCTAGCGTGGACGTGCTGGGGCGCTATCGCGCTGACCGGGATGCGCTGCCCCCTCGACCACCATCGGGACTTCAGGTCGCCTTTCGCACAGTGCATCGTTCCAAGGGACTGGAGGCTGACCACGTCGTTGTGCCCCGTGTCACTCGCGGGCGCCGTGGTTTCCCCAGCACTATCGACGACGACCCGTTGCTGACGTTGGCGATGGCAAGCCCTGACACGTTCGCCCATGCGGAGGAGCGCCGTCTGCTGTACGTCGCGCTCACCAGGGCGCGACAGTCGGTGACGCTGATGACTGTCGTGGGATACGAGTCCCCGTTCATCCTTGAGCTCCTGGAAGATCCGGGCGTCATTGTGATTGACGGGGATGGCTCATCAAGTGAGGTGCGGGTGTGCGTGGCGTGCAGGCGCGGCACGCTGGTTCCACGGTCGGGAAAGTACGGCTCATTCTTGGGGTGCAGCGAGTTCCCCCGTTGCACGGCCACGGTCAAGACGTGAGTCGTCAGCAGTTGACGCGAGTAATCTCCACACGCCAGACGTCCGGGCCCTGCTCGCGGTACTCGAACATGCAGAAGCCGGGAACTTCCAGGTAGACCTCGTCGAGCAGTCCATCCATGGGTGCGTTGCTGGCCACGGTGACGCTCTCACCCGGAAGCAGGCTCGCGGTTTGCGCGAGGACGCGTACTTCGCGCTGGCGTGGAAGCAGATCCCGCAGGTCGATGTCGCGGGGCGCTCGTTGTCGCGCGGCGCGTGCTCCGCCTGGCGCGTGACCGAGGGCGATCAGGTCGATCTCGTCAATTCCGCCATAGGGAGCGAAGCCGGTGGCTGATACGCCATCAAGGCTAGGTCCGTGTGTGGTGGTGTCCATCATGACCTCCCTGCGACTTCATCACTCGCGAAAAGAAATCGGCGAGCGGCACAGTGTCCCCGGAGTGCCGCTCGCCACTTAAAAGATATGCCCGCGTCCTGGCGCTGGGACGGGACTATCGTCCCGTTTGGCCAGGAAAGTGCGCGAGGTTTCGCAGGTTTGTCACGATTCCATTGCAACCAGGTCGCGCAGCGGGATCCCGACCGCTGGTGGCTTGCACAGCGCTGTGCAAACGTTTACATTGGGCGTATCACCACGATGGCACCGGCGGTCTCCGCAGAACGCTTGGCGCACTTTGCTCAACGGAGAGGACGCGAGCCCCCATGACTTCCCCCGCCCCCGAATGGTGGCGCACAGCCGTCATCTACCAGATCTATCCCCGCTCGTTTGCGGACGCGTCTGGAGACGGCATCGGCGATCTTGGCGGCATCACCGCTCACCTCGATGACCTTGCAGAGCTCGGCGTCGACGCCATCTGGCTTTCCCCTTTCTATGTCTCACCCCAGAAGGACGCCGGCTACGACGTTGCCGACTTCACTGACGTCGACCCGCTGTTCGGCACTCTCGACGACTTCGATGCCATGGTGGACAAGGCCCATGCACTCGGCCTCCGCGTGATAGTCGACATCGTCCCCAACCACAGCTCCGACCAGCACGCATGGTTCCAGGCGGCCCTCGCAGCACCTGAAGGTTCAGCGGAGCGCGCGCGCTACATCTTCCGCGACGGCAAGGGCGAGCACGGCGAACTCCCCCCGAATAACTGGGACTCGGTGTTCGGCGGACCGGCATGGACTCGCACCACTAACCCCGACGGCACCCCAGGACAGTGGTACCTCCACCTGTTCGACTCCAGCCAGCCCGACTTCGACTGGTCGAATGAGGATGTCCTGAACGAGTTTGACCGCGTCCTGCGGTTCTGGCTCGACCGTGGCGCTGACGGCTTCCGCGTCGACGTGGCGCACGGCCTCATCAAGGCCGACGGTCTCCCCGACTTCTCGTACGACGACGACACCAACTCGATGGGTGGCGTCGAAGGCCCGACCGCGCCGTACTGGGCGCAGGAAGGTGTCCACGAGATCTGGCGCCGCTGGCGCCGCGTCATCGACGAATACGACGGCGACCGCATCCTCGCCGCCGAAGCCTGGGTAGTGCCGCTGTCACGCATGGCGAAGTGGGTGCGCCCAGACGAAATGCACCAAGCGTTCAACTTCGGTTACCTCGAAACCCCGTGGAAGGCCGATGCCCTGCGCACCATCATCGACGAGTCCATCGACGAGTTCGGCAAGGTCGGGGCGCCCTCCACGTGGGTGCTGTCCAACCACGACGTGGTCCGCCACGCAAGCCGCCTGGCACTGACTGCCGAAAATCCGCAAGGCCACGGCATCGGCCCGCTGTCCAAGGGCCTGCCCGACCCGGTCGTGGGTCTCCAACGCGCCCGTGCAGCGAGCACGCTCATGCTCGCCCTTCCCGGCAGTGCCTACGTCTACCAAGGTGAAGAACTGGGACTGCCAGAGGCCATCGACATCCCTGACGACGCCCGTCAGGACCCCACCTGGTTCCGCACGGAGGGTGAGCGCTACGGCCGCGACGGCTGTCGAGTTCCGTTGCCATGGCGCGCCGATGCGCCTGCCTACGGTTTCTCCGGCACAGGCGAAGCCTGGCTACCCCAGCCTGTACAGTGGGCGGAATACGCGCGGGATGCGCAGCGGAGCGATGACTCGTCGACGCTACGGACATACCAGCGGGCCTTGCATCTGCGCCGCGAACTCGGCCTCGCGACCCACACCCTGGAGTGGATCACGGATGCCCCTGCTGGAGTGGTCGCGTTCCGTTCAGGAGACATCGAGGTCTACTCGGTCGTCGATGCAGACGCTGCGATGACGTTGCCTGACGGCGAGGTTCTTCTGGCGTCCTCAGAGATCACCGATACGATTCCAGCGGACACGACTGTCTGGCTACGGCGCTAACTGTTACCGACCTACCACCGAGGGACCCTCACGATGGCAAAGATCCACAAGGTTGCGGAACTTGCCGGCGTGTCCACAGCGACCGTGTCGCGTGCCCTCGCCGGTAAGTCCACGGTCTCTGACGCCACCCGAGAGCGAGTGGAGGCAGCCGCCAAGGAGCTGGGATACGTTGTCTCGTCCTCCGCCTCCTCCCTCGCCTCGGGGCGCACCCGAAACGTGGGGATCGTGCTTCCCCACTTGCGCAGTTGGTTCTACATGGCGGTCCTGCGCGGGGCACAGTTGTCCCTCGCTGATGCTGGCTACGACGTCACGCTGTACCACTTGGCGGAAGATGACGACACGGCCGCCGAGGGGGACAACCCGCGACGCGCCCGCCTGTTCGACGAGTTCCTGCGCCGCAAGCGAGTTGACGCCCTCATCGCCATCAGTCTTGACCTGACAGAAAACGAAGTGGCACTCCTCGCTCAGTTGAGGCGACCCGTGGTAGGCATCGGCGGCCCGCTGCCCGGCATCCACACGATGAGCCTTGACGACACCGCTGTGGCGACCGCCGCAACGATGCACCTGGTGGAGCTTGGTCACCGCTCGATCGCCCACTTGTCGGGTGGCCCCAGCTTCGATGTGGGCTTCCACCCTCCGGCCAACCGTCGCGCGGGTTGGGAGGCTGCGTTGCAGTCCGCGGGGATCGAGCCTGATCCGCTACTTCTCCGTGAAGGCGACTTCACGATCAAGGGCGGCTACGACGCCACCGTTGCACTGCTCGACGACCCGCACGTGTCCCCCACAGCGATCTTCGCCGCATCAGACGAAATGGCCTTTGGAGCGATGATGGCGGTGCGCGACCGGGGCCTTCGAGTACCTGAGGACATGTCCGTCATCGGCATCGACGGCCATGAATTATCCGAGGTATTTGGATTGACCACCGTGGACCAGTTTCCCGAAGTGCAGGGCCGCCACGCGGCGGAGATTGTGCTGCACGAACTCGACAAGGCACACCACGAATCCATGGATGAGTCCCTGCCGTGGGAGCTGGTTGCCCGCCGCTCCACCGCTACCCGGCAGTAGTCCGGCGCCAGGGAACGGTCCGATGCAGGACGGCACACCTCCCGCGCCACGCATCCTCGTGGTGGGCCCGGTCGCGTGGAATCACCTCATCACGTTGCCGTGCCTGCCCGCGCCCACGCCGCACATGGAGATGGCATCACATGCCCGGTGGACGCTCGGCGGCACCTCCGCAGGAAAGGCGCTCAACCTTGCAGACTTGGGCGCCGACGTCCACCTCATCACGATGCGCGGCGACGACGAAGCCGGGCGCCAGGTGTCCCACAGCTTGCACCATCCACGCCTGACCGTGACATGGCTGGACTCCCCCACCACGGAATCCCACACCAACCTGATGACGCCACGCGGCGAGCGACTCTCGATCTACACGGCAACGCCAGGCGAGCCGTCCCCCACACAGGTCGCCCGCGTGGTGGACAGTCTGCAGGGAGCCGATGCCGTGGTCGCCGATCTGTCCCCAGTCACGTTGGCAGCACTGCCAGAGATCATCGCCAGCGGTCTCCCCGTCCTGGTGGATCTGCACGACTATGACGGAGACAACTCGTTCCATCGTCCCTTTCGTGACGCGGCAACCGTCCTCACCATGAGCAACGAGAAGTTGCCCCACCCGGAACCATTCCTGACCGACGTGGTGGAACACGGCGCCGCGCTCGCAGTCTGCACCCGTGGTGCCAGCGGTGCGGTGGGCGTCAGTAACGATGGCATCCACGAAACACCTGCCGCCGGCGCCCTGGTCGTCGACACGAACGGCGCAGGCGATGCCTTCGCCTCCGCCCTGTTCCTTGCATGGCTTGACGGAGCGACGCCTGGAACGGCGATGGAAGCTGGCGCAGCCCAGGCGGGGCGGGTTGTCGCTAGTGCGACTCTCCTGCCGTCGTAGCCTCTGATTCCTGCCGATCCTCCAACGTTGGCGACGGCTCATCGTCCTCCGTGCCGCCCGGAATGAACCTCAGGGCCAGCACAAACGCCAGCGCAATTCCGAGCGCCACAAGCCCCAAGGTCAGCAGGATGGTGGTGAGCGGCGCCAACGCGGCATCCGCGACAACGTCCTCAATCAACGTTCCCAAACCGCCTTCCGGACCACCAGGCACAAAAGCGGCAATAGTCCTGGGGCCCAGGTATTCCAAGGTCAGCGCGACACCCACGCCGATTGCTCCAGCGCCCACGAGCGCACGGGGCAGGAACCACTTCCAACGTGGCGCGATGGCGATCCCACCAGCGATGAGCGCCGCACCGATCCACCCGAACCAGTGCGCCGCCCACACCAAAGCTTGATAGCCGGATCGGACATCCTCAAATGTCTCCGCGTCGATGATGTCGACCGCAACCGGTTCAATGGTGATCTCCGGAGCCAACAGACCCACCACGGGGATCTCATTGATGCGGTCGTTCAACCGCGCACCGGGGTCGAGGTAGATGCCGAACGGAGCTGGCTCCCGCTCAGGGTCGGAGATCTCCGCCAGGAGCACGTTCTGCGCACGGTCAGCGCCTGTCAGCAACAGGTCCTGGAAGGCTTCTGACTCGACAGCATCCACAGTCAGATCGTGGATCTGCTGTTCGAGGAGGCCCAAGGCAAAGGTACCGATGCGGCCGTCAACCTGGTTTTCGAGCGCGAGCACTACGCCATTGGCGATGACCTCTGCTGTCTGCTCCGAACGCACCACGGACACCACCAGGTTCTCAGCGGCAGTGCCGTCCTCGATGCTGTCGGCGGCTTTCTGCGATAACGCCCACGCCACTACCAGCATGGACCCCAACACCACAAGGAAAGCCGAGGCGATACTCCGTACGTACTTCACTGGTGAACCCCTCCGGTAGTCCGCATGGGCCCAGGCTAGCGGCGAGAGCCCACGAGACGCCCCACCGCCGCCATCAGTACGCTCCCCGCGAGACAGGCAGCACCGATCAGCGCAGCACGGGTTGCCACCGAGCCCGCCTCATTCGACGTGACAGTGTCCTCCCACACCTGGCCGAGCATGCCGTCCAGGCCACCTGGTAGTACCGACATCACCGACTCCGGTCGCACAAAGGCCACCACAGCCGCGAACACCAGACAGAGGACACCCACAGCGAGGAGTGCCTTGCTCACAAACCACCGACGACGGTGGGACACCAGGACCCCAACAGCCAGGCATGCAAGGCCCGCCCACAAGCCCCAAGCAGCTAACCAGGCCGCGCCGGCGTACCCCTTCCTGGAGTTCTCCATCGCTTCTGCATTCAAGACCTGAAGCTCAACCGGTGCGACCGTGACATCAGGGGCAAGGTCACCGACTCGGCCGGCATCGTCAATGCGGGCGTTCACCAAGGACGACACGTCGACTGCAAGAACGAGTGGAGCCGGTTCTCGATCATCGGCAGTCAACTCGGCCAGGAACGAATCTTGGACCGCCGCTACCTGCACCATGACAGCGTCCTCGAATGCGGGAGATGTGACGGCACTGTCAACAGCCGAGCGCACCTCTCCCTCGACGCCAAGCGCATCGGCCTCGATCCCCCGCTCGCTCAAGGAATCGAGAGTCTGGTCCTGTACTTGCGTAGAGAATGCCGACAGCACGCCCGGCAGATCGAACGCAGTGGCAGCCATGCTTGTGAGCGCAGTGCCTTCCTCCACGGACCGCACCACGATGGAACTCGTGGCCCACCCCACAATCAAAAGCGCACCGGCAAGGATGCTGATCGCAGAAACCAGCGTCCGGACAAGCCTCACTCGCGGTCCTCCCAACCGTAGAACACGCGTTCAGTGACCGTCCGGGCATGGCGAGTGGTCCGCTCGTACCGGTCTCGCAGTTCCAGACCGGTCTCGGGGGTTGCCATGATCTCAGTCAAGATTGCCAACTCGTGAGGGTCGCCAGGAATGACGTCCGCCTGCTTCGCTTTGCCGCGCAACGCAAGCGCACCACGGATATCGGTGGCCAGGACCCACGCGCTCCGCAAAGTCTCGGCGTCGTCCGCCGCGATGAGTTCAGCGTCGACCGCCGCATCGAGAGCCGCGAGGGTGCGCGTTGTCCTCAGCCCCGGAACATCCCTGCCATGCTGAAGCTGCAGAAGTTGAACCGACCACTCCACGTCAGACAGCCCACCCGGGCCGAGTTTGAGGTGGCGCTTGGGGTCCAGGCCCCGGGGCAGACGCTCCGACTCCATCCGCGCCTTGAGTGTGCGCATCTGCTTCAGCGCATTCGCGGGCAGATCCTGCGGATAGCGGACCTCGTCGATCATGGCGACGAAGGATTCGCGGAGGGCGGTCTCTCCGGCACAGGGGCGAGCACGCAGCAGGGCCTGTGCCTCCCAGGGGTCGGACCACCGTCCGTAGTACTCGGTACAACTCTTGAGCGAGCGCGCCAAGGGTCCATTGCGGCCTTCAGGCCGCAGGTCTGCGTCAATCGGCAACGGTGGCTGACTCGACACCTTTTGCAACATCGATCGCACGGTCTGGGCGACCTTGACCGCGAGCGCCTGCCCGTTGTCAGCGTCGCCGTTCCAGACGAACTGTACGTCGGCATCGGAGTTGTAGCTCATCTCGGCGCCGCCGTAGCGCCCCATAGCGACAACGATCATCTGGATGGGCAGGTCGTCGACTCCTGCATCGCGTGCCACTTCCCACCTAGCGACGCGCAGTGCACCTTCGATCACGACGTCGGCGCAGTCCGTCACGGAGGCTGCGGCTTCGGTGGAGTTGATGAGTCCTAGGGTGTCGGCGGCCGCAACGCGGGCGAGTTCTCGGCGACGTAGCCCGCGCAAGGCTGCGCTGGCGTGCTCGGGGTCGTCAGTGCGGGTGAGGATCGCATCGGCTTCTTGCCAGAGCCGCTCGCGCGTGCGTGGGGTGAGGTCGGAGTCGTTGTCGAGCCACGTGATGTGTTCGGCGGAGGCGAGTAGAGCGTCGGTGACATAGGGAGAGGTCGACAGGAGCCGTGCGAGCCGTTCGGCAGCGGATCCGGAGTCGCGCAGGAGCTTGAGGTACCACTGTGAGTCCGCGAGTTGTTCCGACAGTGTCCTGAAAGCCAGGAGCCCGGCATCGGGGTCCGCGCCTTCGGCGAACCAACCGATCATGGCGGGCAGCAGCTGTCGTTGGATGGCGGCCCGCCGGGACACTCCGTCGGTGAGTGCCACGATGTGCCGTTGGGCTGCGGAGGCGTCGAGGAAGCCGACTGCGGCGAGTCGGTCACGGGCGGCCTTGTCGTCAAGTTTGGCTTCGTCTGCGCTCAGCGACGCGACGAGCGGCAGGATTGGCCGGTAGAACATGTCGAGGTGCATCGCGCGCACGTCACGTCGTGTGTCGTGCCAGACCTCGTCCATGTACTCGACGGTGGCGAATCCGGATGACCGGGCGAGGACACGCTTGCCGAGGTCGTCGTCTGGCATGACGTGGGTGCGTTGGAGCCGCCGGAGTTGGAGTCGGTGCTCCCATACCCGTAATTGGCGATAGGAGCGGTCCATCTTCGCTGCGTCCGGCCGGCCCACGTAGCCGCCGTCACGCAGTGCCCGGAGTGCAACCAGGGTGGTGCGCGACCGCAGGGACTCGTCGTGGCGTCCGTGGACGAGTTGCAGGAGCTGGATGGTGAACTCGACGTCGCGTAGCCCGCCTGCTCCCAGTTTGATTTGGCGGTCTGCGAGCTCTGCGGGCACGTGTTGTTCGACGCGCTTGCGCATGGCTTGGGCGCCTGCGACAAAGCCATCTCGCTCCACGGCGGTCCACACCAGCGGCCAGACTGCGTCGAGGTATGCCTGGCCGACGTGCTGGTCGCCAGCGATGGTCCGCGCCTTCAGCAGTGCTTGGAACTCCCAGGATTCGGCCCACCGGTCGTAGTAAGCCTTGTGGGAGGAGACGTTGCGGACGAGTGCGCCGTCTTTGCCTTCGGGGCGAAGGTTGGCGTCGACCTGCCATAGCGGTGCTTCTGCTGCGGGACGGTCGCATGCGCGCGCTGCTGCGGAGGCGAGGCGCGTCGCGATGGCGATCGAGACGTGGTCCTCAATGCCGTCTGCTGGTTCTGCGACGAAGATGACGTCGACGTCTGAGACGTAGTTGAGTTCGCGCCCACCGCATTTCCCCATCCCCATGATGGCGAGCCGTGTCTTCGCGTGCTGGGGTTCGTCGGCTCTGGCGATTGCTAGGCCGGCTTCGAGGGCGGCTCCGGCAAGGTCGGCGAGCGCTGCCGCAACGTCGGGGAAGATCTCTTGCGGCTTGGAGTGCCACAGGTCTTCTGCCGCGACCCTCATGAGGTGGCGACGGTATGCGATGCGCATGGCGCATACGCCTTCGTCACCGTGGAGCGTAGCGACGGGCACGTCTGCGTCGGGGTCAGCACCCACGGATGTGAGAAGTTCTCGCCGGAAGTCCACGGTCGTGAAGGACTGCCCCGGCGGCCATTGTGCGAAGTCCGCCACATACTGCGGGTGCCTCACCAGGAAGTCGCCAAGCGCCAGCGAACCACTCAGCAGCAAGCCCAAGGTAGCGCCCGCATCGGTGTGGCGTAGGCCTACGAGGAGGTCCAGGCAGTCAGCGTCGCGCGCAGCCTCGGCAAGCCTCAACAGTTGCAACAACCCGCCGTCTGGGTCAGCCGCATATGACAGCGCGTGTGCGGGGTCGTCGACTACAACCCCAGTGACGTCATAGAGCGAGGCCAGCAACTGCTCTGCGCGAGCGGTGTCGAGCACTCCGGCCCTACGCAGACGTGTCGCGAGGGATACCTCTCGCGTACTCATGGAGGCTCCGTCGCGCTAGAGGACCGGCAGGTACTGTTCGAGTTCGTAGGGGGTGACCTGTGCGCGGTAGGCCTCCCACTCGGCGCGCTTGTTGCGCAGCACGTAGTCGAACACTCGCTCACCCAAAGTCTCCGCGACCAGTTCCGAACGTTCCATGACTTGGATTGCCTCAGACAGCGACGCCGGAAGCGGCTCGTACCCCATGGCGCGGCGTTCTGCGGGGCTCAACTCCCACACATCGTCTTCCGCACCGTCGGGAAGTTCCAGGCCTTCTTCGATGCCCTTCAGGCCAGCAGCAAGCAATACCGAGAAAGCCAGGTAGGGGTTCGCAGCCGAGTCCATGGCGCGGTACTCCACGCGCGTGGACTGGCCCTTGCCCGGCTTGTGCGTGGGCACACGCACGAGCGCCGAGCGGTTGTTCGATCCCCAGCACACGAAGGACGGGGCTTCTGCGCCGCCCCACAGGCGCTTGTATGAGTTCACGTACTGGTTGGTGACGGCCGTGATCTCTGGGGCGTGCTTGAGCAAGCCTGCAATGAACTGGCGTGCCACGGGCGACAGCTGATGGTCAGCGCCGGCCTCGTAGAAGGCGTTCGAGTCACCTTCAAAGAGGCTCAAGTGCGTGTGCATACCGGAGCCGGGACCGTCCACCAGTGGCTTGGGCATGAAGGATGCAAAAATCCCCTGCTCCAGCGCAACTTCCTTGATGACGGTGCGGAACGTCATGATGTTGTCCGCCATCGACAACGCGTCCGCATAGCGCAGGTCGATCTCGTTTTGGCCGGGACCAGCCTCGTGGTGAGAGAACTCCACGGAGATACCCATGGATTCGAGCATGGTGATGGCTTCACGGCGGAAGTTGTGAGCGGTTCCGCGCGGCACGTTGTCGAAGTAGCCGGCTTTGTCGACGGGGCGCGGCGGCATGCCGGGCTCAGGCTTGTCGAACAGGTAGAACTCAATCTCCGGGTGCGTGTAGAACGTAAAGCCCTGCGCAGAGGCCTTGTCGAGGTTGCGCTTCAGCACCTGACGCGGGTCCGTCAGAGCAGCTTCGCCGTCCGGTGTCGAGATGTCGCAGAACATGCGTGCAGCACCCTGACGGGCACCACGCCACGGCAGGATCTGGAACGTGGAGGGATCGGGCTTGGCAATCATGTCCGCCTCGTAGACACGAGTCAGACCCTCAACCGCCGAACCGTCAAAGCCAATGCCCTCGGAGAATGCGTTCTCCAACTCCGCAGGCGCGATCGCGACAGACTTGAGCACACCCAGCACATCGGTAAACCACAGACGGATGAAACGGATGTCTCGCTCCTCCACACTGCGGAGCACGTATTCCTGCTGCTTATCCATGTCCCCATCCTGCCTTACCTACGTGTCCTTTGTGTAACGTCTTGCCGCGGTTCGCGCCACCGTGTCGCAGCCACCAAGCCCGGCACGCATCGGCCCCCGCCCCTACTACGCTTACACGCATGACGACGCTGCGCATCGCACTCGCCCAAGTTAACTCCTGTGTAGGTGACATCGCTGGTAACTCTGCACTTGTGGTGCAAGCGTGCCGTGATGCACAGGCGCAGGGTGCAGCGCTCGTCGTGTTCCCCGAGATGGTGATGACGGGATACCCCATCGAGGACTTGGCGCTACGCGGCAGTTTTCAACGTGCAAGCGCCGATGCCGTCGAGAAGTTGGCCGCCACCCTCGCCCATGAGGGGATGGCCGACCTCACAGTCGTCGTGGGCACCCTGGGGACCTCCGCTGAGGGTCGCCCGCTCAATGAGGCAGCGGTACTGCGCGGAGGCGACGTTCTGCAGCGCTACGCCAAGCATCACCTCCCCAACTATGGAGTGTTCGACGAACGCCGCATCTTTGCCACGGGGAACGAACCCTGTGTCATCGAGGTCGCCGGCAAGCGGGTCGGTATCGCAATCTGCGAAGACATCTGGGTCAACGGCGGCCCCGTCGCTGAACTCGCGGCGCTCGACATCGACCTGCTCGCCGTTCTCAATGGCTCCCCGTTTGAAGAAGGCAAGGGATACATCCGCACGGCACTGGTCCGGCAGCGCGCAAGCGAAGTAGGCGCACCCGTTGCCTACGTCAACCTGTGGGGCGGACAGGACGACCTCGTCTTCGACGGCCACTCTTTCATCGTCGACACCGATGGCACCTGGATGGCGAATGCCCCCGGATTCGAGAATGCGCTGCTGGTGTGGGACTTGCCCGACTCCGGCACGCCCGCATCACCCGGAAGCGTCGTGGACTTCGCCTCCGAAGACGCGCAGGTCTACCGTGCGTGCGTTACCGGGCTACGCGACTACATCGTGAAGAACGGGTTCCGCTCCGTCGTCTTGGGCTTCTCGGGCGGCATTGACTCGGCGCTCACCGCGGCCATTGCGGCCGATGCGATCGGAGGCGCCAACGTCGTGGGCGTGTCGATGCCCTCCGAGTTCTCCTCGGACCACTCCAAGGACGATGCTGCGGACCTCGCAAAGCGCTTAGGCGCCGACTATCGCGTGGAGCCCATTGCAGGCATCGTCGACGCCTTCCAACGTCAGCTTGCGCTCACTGGAGTCGCCGACGAAAACCTTCAGGCGCGCGTGAGAGGCGTGATCCTCATGGGTATCTCCAACCGTGAAGGACACCTCGTCATCGCCCCGGGCAACAAGTCCGAGCTCGCCACCGGCTACGCCACCATCTACGACGCCGGCTCGATCGGCGGCTTTGCTCCCCTGAAGGATGTCGACAAGACCCGAGTGTGGGACCTGTCGCGGTGGCGCAACGCGTATGCCCGCGAACGCGGAGAAGTCGAGCCCATTCCCGACAACTCCATCACCAAGCCACCCAGCGCGGAACTGCGGCCGGGACAGGTCGACCAAGACTCGCTCCCCCCGTACGAACTCCTGGACGAGGTCCTCGACGCATACGTGGAGCACGCGGAAGGACGCGAGGAACTCCTGGCGCGTGGATACGATGAGGCCGTCGTCGACAAGGTGCTGTCCCTCGTCGACCGCGCCGAATGGAAGCGCCGTCAATACCCGCCGGGCCCCAAAGTCACCGCACTAGCGTTCGGGCGCGACCGGCGCCTCCCCATCACCAGTAGGTGGCGCGAGCTGTCGTAGCGCACGGATTCTACGGGCAGTCCCCGGGCTCACCACAGGACCCCACGGGTAGGTAGCGGGAGGCGAAAAGCCTAGAGTGGAAGCATGAAGAAAGTTCGGATCCACCACTTTGCCGAAATGAAGCGGCGCGGCGAGAAGATCACCATGCTCACCGCATACGACTACCCCACAGCCCGCGCGTTCGACGCGGCCGGAGTGGACATTCTGCTGGTGGGCGACTCGCTGGGCGACAACATGCTGGGCTACGACTCCACCGTGCCGCTCACGCTCGACGAGATGATCCCCTTCGCCCGCGCGGTGTCGAAAGCAGCCGAACACTCCTTCGTTGTTGCTGACCTTCCCTTTGGGGCGTACGAGGTTTCCCCGCAGCAGGCCGTCGAGTCCTCGATCCGCATGATGAAGCTCTCCGGGGCTAACGCCATCAAGTTCGAAGGCGGCCGCCGCATTGCTGCACAGGTGAAGGCAGTCACGGACGCAGGCATCCCCTTCTGCGGGCACCTCGGGTTTACGCCCCAGTCAGAGAACGCTTTGGGCGGCCGGCGGATCCAGGGTCGTGGCGACGGCGCCTACGACGAGATGCTCGCCGATGCCCTGGCGCTCCAAGAGGCTGGTGCGTTCGCTGTGGTCCTTGAGATGGTCATCGCGCCGGTTGCGGAGAAAATCAGTGCCGCGCTGGACATTCCGACGATCGGAATCGGCGCTGGCGCTCACACCGACGGTCAAGTTCTAGTGTGGCTGGACGCACTCGGTGTTGGCGACTGGCACCCCAGCTTCTCCAAGCAGTTTGGCTCGATCGGCGCAGCAATGCGTGACGGCGCAGCCGCCTACGTCGCGGAAGTCAAGGGTGGCCAGTTCCCCACCGCAGACCACACCTTCGACGAGTAGGACTACTCGCCGCGCCACTCACGGTCGGCATCGTCCCACGCCTCTGTCCGCTTCTTCGCGGTCTCTAACGCGCGCTGCGCTTCTTCCCGCGTCGAGTAAGGCCCCATGCGGTTCTCCCACGAACTCATGGGGCCTTCTTCGACCTCACCGGTACTCGTGTTGAAGTAAAACTCTCGGTTACTAGGACTCTCGTTCGACATTCGCCTCGCCTCCACCAATAGACTGCCAGGCATGAGCCCCGTCCGCGAACCGATCACCAAGGGCACAGTTTCACCCCTGCGTGACGTGCCTACTTCCATTGCCCGCCCTGAGTACGTGGGCCGCACCCACGCCGCTACGTGGGAAGGTGGCGACATTCACGATGCCGAGACGGTCGAGAAGATCCGCATCTCCGCACAGATCGCCGCCCAGGCGCTTGCTGAGGTCGGCAGGCATGTCGCCCCCGGCGTCACGACGGACGAGCTTGACCGGATCGGCCACGAGTTCGTACTCGACAATGGCGCCTACCCCTCGACCTTGGGTTATCCCGGAGCAGCGGGACGGCCGCCATTCCCGAAGGCGCTGTGCACCTCGGTCAACGAGGTGATCTGCCACGGAATCCCCGACTCGACCGTCATTGAAGACGGCGACATCGTGAAGGTCGACATCACCGCGTTCAAGAATGGCGTCCATGGTGACAACTGTGGCTCCTTCATCGCTGGCGAAGGAAGCGACGAAGCCCGCAAGCTCGTCGAAGTCACCCATGAGGCAATGATGCGCGGCATCAAAGCCGCGCGCCCCGGACGCGAAGTCAACGTCATCGGTCGCGTCATCGAAAAGTACGCCGCACGGTTCGGCTACGAATCTGTCAGGAACTACACCGGACATGGTGTGGGACCCGCCTTCCACACCGGCCTCATCATCCCCCACTACGACGCCGCCCCCCTGCACGACGACGTCATCGAACCAGGAATGGTTTTCACCGTCGAGCCGATGCTGTGCATCGGCTCCGAGGAAAGCAACGAATGGGACGACGGTTGGACTGTCGTCACAGACGACCGTTCTTGGGTGGCACAGTTTGAGCACACCATCCTCATCACCGACGAAGGCGCGGAGGTCCTCACACTGCCATGAGCAAGAACATCGCCATCGGAGTCGATATTGGCGGCACTGGCATTAAAGCCGCCCCCGTCAAACTCAAGAGCGGCAAGTTTGCCGACGAGCGCTACCGCATTCCCACCCCCGACCCGTCGACGCCCGATGCGATTGCCCGCACAGTTGCGAAGTGCATCGCACGCTTTGAGCCGTCCCGAAAGACCGCTGTCGGAGTCGCATTCCCGGGTGTCATCCAAGGTGGCGTGGTGAAGACCGCGGCGAACCTCGACCAGTCTTGGATCGGAATCAACCTGCGCGAGCTCATTCGCGACTACGCAGGCCACGACGTGTACGTCATGAATGACGCCGATGCTGCGGGCTTTGGCGAGCACCACTACGGCGCGGCGCACGGCCGGGACGGCGTGGTCCTCATGACGACCCTGGGCACTGGCATTGGCACCGCGCTGATCGCGGACGGTCAGCTCGTGCCCAACACTGAGTTCGGCCACACGATGATGGACGGTGAGATCGCCGAGTACTGGGCGGCAGAGTCCGCCCGTTCACGCCTGAACCTCGACTGGGATGGCTGGATCGCAAATCTTCAACGCTTCTACTCCGAGATGGAGCGTCTGTTGTGGCCTGACTTGATCATTGTGGGAGGCGGCGTTTCGAAGTCGCACCACATGTTCTTGCCGCACCTCACGCTACGTGCACCCATCATTCCCGCTGAGTTGCGCAACGGTGCCGGAATCGTGGGAGCTGCCGGCTGGGCACATCAAGCAGCCAAGCGAGAAGAAGACCGCGTGAAGAGCGAAGCAAAGGCCGCTGCCAAGCGTGCGAAGAAGGCCGCTGAGGCGTGATCTAGCTGGCGCGTCCCTCGGGGGTCGCGTCGCGGCTCGTGGAGGGCTTGGGCTTGCGGACAAGCGAGGCCATCAGTTCACGTGGCGCCCATTCAATACCTGTGCGCGCACGGTGCGGTGCTGTGAAGGTGATGGCGCGCATACGCGGGACGATGCACGTGAGCGCCACCAGCATGAACCAGCCACCTTCGACCAGCATCTTGGACTCTGCCAACGCCTGGATGGCGAGTGCGCCCGTGAGCAACAGCCACCCCAAGGGCAGCCAGGTGTCCCCTGGACGTCCGTACTCGACTACACGCCACGCACGGGCAAGCAGGAACAACATCAACGCCACCAGGAGCACGGCGCCCGCGATCCCCATCTGCAGCCACGCATCTAGGTACGCGTTGTGTGCGTGAGTGGCGCGAGCCGTGGTGTCGGCGACAACCGCCGAGTACGGCTCTTCCCATATGGGCCACACACCCACGAAGCCCCAACCTTCGGGGCGCAGCGAGGCAATCTCCACGACGCGTTCCCAGATGTCGGTCCGGTTGGTCATGTCAGGATCGCGATTCAGCATGTCCAGGACGACGCCCGCCTTCGCCACCACGAGCCAGGCGACACCCATGAGCATCGCGACGAAACTCACCGAGATGGTGCGTTTGCCAGCGGGGTCGGCCTTGCGGATCACTGCGCCCAGCCCTGCCAGAATCAGCACGGCGACGGCAACCACCGTGACCGTCGCAGACATCGTGAGCAAGTGGACCGCGCCGGCTGATGCCAAGGTGATCCATGCGTTGCGGCGGCTAATGCGGCGCTCAAGGTAAAGAATGGCCGCCAAGATCGCCGTGAAGAGCGCGATCGCTCCAAAGGGGTTGCGATTGCCAACGAAGCCCTGGATGGGGCCACCTTCAACGAGGTTGTTCTCCGACCACATGAACGGCGAGGACTTACCTTCGAGTCCGGTGTACTCAGAGAAGTCGCCACCCAGCGGCCGGAGCTGGTCTTTCACGACGACGGTGACAAAGAGTTCGAAAGCGATTCCCAGAAGCAAGCACCACTGGAGCCCCCGGTAGAGCAAGTCGAGGAACCGTGGCCCCCCGGTCGCCTGCACTGACACCGCTGCAATCACCGTGGTGACGATGGTGATCACCACGGCCAGGAAGGTGACGAGTGGGGTAGCTGTCCAGATCATCGAGAGGGCTCCGAGCGCCACGAAACCCAGAACCAGAATGGGGAACCGGGTGCGCGGCAGAACTGCTTTGAAACCCACCCAGTAGGCGGCGATAGTGACGGCACACAGCACCATGAAGCCCGGCACGCCGAGCATGTAGCGGAAACCTTGGCCGGACATGAGCAGCACCACGGCCCACACGATCAGGGCTTCACGGCCCTGGCGCGTCACGAGTCGCTCAGCGACCGCGGCGCGTGCGGTGGACAGGGTGGTCATGACGTGGATCCTCGCCTTCATGAATGGACATTTCAGAAGTGGTCGGCGAGAGCATCGTCGGACACGCACACACTGCGCGCTCCAACATGGGGCACGAGTGGGACCACTGCGATAGTACCGGCGGGCTTTGCCATCGCGCCAATACTCAGTGGTCACGATTGTGATACAGCGGATTCGACCTGGCAAGCCGACACGACGTGGGTGGTGTGATCTTCACCACTGGGACCGGTCTCTACCTGGAGTTTCGCTAGTTGGCGCAACTTTTTGCTCCGGAAGGTGACAGGAGCCCCAAAGTCGTGGCATGATTATCCCGATGCGTTAATGCGCTCCGGTCCGCAAGGATTCGTGACGCGCTCGATGGCATCCGGCCCCGGCGTCGCTAGCCCCCCTTGCGGCGTCGGGGTCGTCTCATTTCTCCCGCAAACTCCCCCGGTGCGTTCTCACGACAGCACCGCGAGGCGGCGACAGACACCCTGCGGGTACGCGGGTCGGAGAACTACGCCACTCCACCCACATCGGTGCCCGGCTCGTAATTGCCGTCGGCGATGTCGATCCAGAACTGGTCGATCCGGTCAGGGTCAAGCAAGACCGTCGATCCCACACCGGCCACGTTGTAGCCAAGGCTGGTGATCGGCGGAGTGCCGGTCACTGCACCATCAGACATCGCCGAGTTCAGGACGAGCGCAAACTGTGCCAAGTCGAACACGCCAGTTTCGGTATCAACCCGGAAGGCATCCAGCGTGGCTGACGCAACGGGCACAAGGTGGAACGGGTTGAACACCGTTCCGGGGCTCAGCATTTCTTCGGCTACCGCAGATACCACTTGACGCTGCCGCTGGGCACGTCCAATGTCGCCCAGGGGATCGGAGTACCGCATGCGCGAGAACGCGAGTGCGGTCTCGCCGTCGACTACGTGGCAGCCGGCTTCCCACTCGAGTTGACTCTTCTCGTCGCTGACGTCCTCGTCGTAACACAGCTCGACGCCACCGACAGCGTCAACGATGTCCTCGACGCCAGTGAAGCCGATCTCCATGTAGTGATCGATCGTGAGACCAGACAGGTCCTCCACCGTCTCGACGAGCAACTGTGGACCGCCAAAGGTGAAGGCGGCGTTGACCTTGTTGGCGCCATAGCCGGGGATCTCCACGTACGAGTCACGGGGAAGAGAAATCAGTGCGGTCGGTCCGGACTCCGGCTTGTGCAACACCATGATGGTGTCCGTTCGTGCACCTTCGGTGGGATCCGTGGTGCTCCAGCCGTCACGAGAGTCGGACCCCACAATCAGGTAGGTCTCCCCCGGCGTGTCCGGAGCACCGCTCAGAGCGTCAACGGTCGTGATATTGGAGTTCACCCACACCAGGAACCACACGACCGCCACGACGATCAGCGCGAGCAACACCCACAGGACCCGGCAGCAGCCGTGCTTGCGCTTGCGTGGCGGCTGCGTCGGTTGAGCCGGCTCCACGGGAGCAGCATTGTGGGGAACAGCCGATGCCGCGGGCTGCGAAGAGCGCGCGTACTGGTCACGCGCAGGCTGGTCTGGACGAGGGCGCGGTGGCACACTCGGTGGCCGTTGCCGGCGTGGGGAGGACGGCTCCTGGGGTGCCATCTGTGGCGGCATAGCCCGAGTCGGTGCGACAGGTTCGGCATCGGGACGCGATGGCGTGACTTTCCGAGTAGAGACACGCTTGGGACTCGGAGGTACAGAAGGCGGCTTGGGCCGGCCACTGCTGCGCGGAGTCTCGCGGTCACTGTCGTCTGGCGTCACGTGCCGAGCGTATCGGCAACCCCGGCCCAAACCCGGGATCTTGAGGTCGCCAGAGTTCTTGTGGCGGTCGGAAACGGCGCCTTCACCGCGCATCGGCCCTCGTGTACGGGACCTTTGGTACCGCGACCACCCTGGCATTTCATGGCAGGGTTATGCCTATGACGGACCACAGTCAGCTCTTCCCGGGCAAGCAGTTCATTTCCACCGTGTTGGAAGCGCTGAACAAGAAAACGCACATGAGCGGCACCTTGGCGCGCGTCTATCTGATGCGTGCCGCCATGGCCGGCGCCATCATCGGCATCATGTACCTCACGGAGTTTGCCGTCTTCGGTGCGTTCGGCCACGGCGCTCTAGAGGGCATCGGCCACTTTGTGGGAGCCGCAGTGTTCGGCTTTGCCCTGGTCTTCATCTACTTCAGCAAGTCTGAGCTGCTGACTTCGAACATGATGATCGTCACCGTCGGTCGTTACTACCGGACTGTCAGCGCCCTTCGCGGAGCTCGCCTGTTGTTCCTGTGCTACCTGGGAAACTTCTTGGGTGGCGTCGCTGTCGCCTTGGCGGTGTGGGGCTCCACGCTCACCAACGGCGCCATCGGTGACGCCATGGACGCCACGGTCGATTCCAAGCTCGCCTACATGAGCGAAGGCATCGCAGGCTGGGGAGACCTCTTCATTCGGGCCATCCTGTGTAACTTCATGATCAACCTGGGCATGCTGATGGTTTACAACGGCATGATCAAGAACGACCTCATGAAGGCCGTCGCGATGATCTCCACAGTGTTTGTGTTTGCGTTCGTAGGCTTCGAGCACTCCGTAGCCAACACGGTGCTCTTCTCGATCGCCGCTTTGGACGGTGGCATCGCGTTCGGTCCCGCACTGGGCAACCTCATCATCGTGCTCGCCGGTAACTTCGTGGGCGGCGGACTCCTCATCGGCTGGTACTACGCCTACGCCAACGACTCTGGCCGCCTGCTCCACAAGACCGGTCGCGGCAACTTCTCCCACGACTAAACACGCACGCGGCGTACCGGTTCCAAGAAGCGGATGAGTTGGCCGGTACGCCGGGTTCTGTCCTGTGCGCCGCATTGCTGCCTGCGCACCGGGCGGTCATCCATCTAGGCCCTGGATTGCTCCAGGGCTCCAGCAACCTACCCGGGAACTCGGGCGGGCCGCCCTCAATCGTTCCCTGTCTGGTCTTGCTCCAGGTGGGGTTTACCGTGCCGTTCCCGTCACCGGAAACGCGGTGAGCTCTTACCTCACCCTTTCACCCTTACCACCAGCCGCGAGGCTGGCGGCGGTTTGCTTTCTGTGGCACTTTCCCGCGGGTCACCCCGGGTGGCCGTTAGCCATCACCTTGCCCTGCGGAGCCCGGACGTTCCTCGGGATCTTTCGATCACGCGACCGCCTGGCCAACTCATCCGCGTCTCAACTGTAGCGTTCGGGGACTTTCCTGGGGAACTCACAGCGATCTACGGCCAGGGCGCGTGGGCCCGCCAAAGCCCGCCGCGCTTTCACGGCCTGGGGAAGTGGGCCTTAGGCTGGTGCGCGTGCTGATCCTGCTCCCGCCCTCTGAGGGCAAGACCTCACCCCTGTCAGGCGACCCCGTGGACCTCACCGCGTTGAGCCACCCCGGACTCACCGCGGCCCGTGAGCGCGTTGGGGCCGCGCTAGTAAAAGTCAGTAGTCAACGCAACGCATACGAGGTGTTGGGCGTTGGGCCAAGCCTCGCTTCGGAGGTGGAACGCAACCTGACGTTGTGGGACAACCCCGCGGACGTTGCGGCACGTGTCTACACCGGCATCCTGTACGACGCTGCTGGAGCCTCCGCTTGGACCCCTGCCGAGCTGACGCGGGCGCACGAACGAGTGCGCATCGTTTCAGCCTTGTGGGGTGCGGTCTCCCCCGCTGACAGGATTCCCGCGTACCGGCTATCGATGTCGACCAGCCTAGGACGCATCGGGGCGCTCGCATCGTTCTGGCGGCAACACCTCGCATCCGAGCTGTCACACGACGCGGACGGGCGCCTCATTGTCGACTGCCGCTCAGCCGCGTACGTCGCCGCATGGCGTCCCTCGCACACTCCATGGCTGTCGGTCCGGGTGGAACGGGAACTGCACGGCAAACGTACGGTCGTGAGCCACATGGCCAAACACACGCGGGGCGTGCTCGCAGGCGCATTGGTGCGGGCCGATGCGCCACCAGAGACTCCGTCTGAACTCGCCGATGTGGCAAGGAGCCTTGACGGTGTCATCGACGTTGCCGTGAGCGACAGTGAACTCACGATTGTGGTGGGAGGCTAAGGCCGCGCGCCAAGCGCGCGGCCAACACCCTTAGGACGTGGGGGCTCCCACGCACAACACGTGACGTTCGCGAATCTGCCCGTCGTTCGCGATGTGGAGACGCAACGCGGTGAGCGACGCGGGCTGAGGCCAGATCGCGCCCCAGGTGCTGGCGTCCATGCCCAGCGACACCCCGACTGCGGACTTGATGGCCACGGCGTGTGACGCGACTGCCCACGTCCGGAGTTCGTCCTTGCCGTCGGCGGCCAAGGCGGCATGTTGCGCGGCGATGTCGCGTAGGAAGCTGTCCATGCGCTCACCTACCTGCGGGATCGACTCGCCACCTGGAGGTGCCAACTGCGCGAAACGCCACTGGTGGATGGCGTCGCCATAGCGTTGGGCGACTTCATCGCCGGTGAGGCCTTCCCACTCTCCAAAGTGGATCTCGCGCACCCGGTCGTCAGTTTCGACGTGCGCCCCAATGCGGCGTCCTATCGCCCCTCCAGTCTCCTGGGTGCGAGTCATGGGCGACGCGAACACCCGTGATGCTGGTGCGAGGTGCTCCCATGAACGCCTGCCCATGGAGTACACCGCGTCCGCGGCCTTGGCGACTTGGATCTTGCCCTGTGCGTTCAGGGATGGCCCCACCTCGCCGGAACCCGACAACGCGTGCGACAGCGTCATGTCGGTCACTCCATGACGCACCAGCACCACGGTGAGGGGGCTGACAAGGTCGTCAGCATCGGCCGCAAATGGTGAGCGACTGGGAGCGGCTTTTTCGGAGTCGTCGTACTCGGGCCCTACGGACGCACCGGTGTCGCGCTGGGCGGTCATGCGTCTGCCTTGCGCGAGGGTTCCTCGACCCGCACCAGGATGCAGCCGCACTCTTCACAGCGCACCACCTGATCGGCGGGGGCGTTGCGGGCAGCCTGCACGTCTCCGGGGTTAAGCGTCATGTTGCAGCCCAGGCAACGCGATCCGCTGAGCCGTGCAGCGCCGATCCCACCGTTCTGATCACGGAGACGCTCGTACAAGGACACGAGGCCCGCGTCGAGGCCTTCGGACTTGAGAACCCGTTCCGCTTCAATGTCAGCGATCTCGTCGGCAATTTCCGAGGCCGCGGCGGCACGCGCCGACTCCAGTTCCGCAATCTGGGCCGTGATCGCGTCACGCTGGGTGACGGCATCGGCGTGGACCTTCTCCGCAGTCTCAAGGCGTTCCATGGCCTCGATCTCGATGTCCTCAAGCGCACTTTGGCGCTTCGCCAGGACTTCAAGCTCCGACTGCAGTGCCTGCAAGTCCTTCGCGGAACCCGTTCCCGCGGTAAGACGCGCGTTGTCGCGTTCCGCCCGGGTACGGACCGTCTGCACGTCGTCTTCCGCCTTGGTGACCTCGCGCCGCAAGTCCTCCACGTCGGTGCCACGGGCGATCGCTTCCTCTTCAAGGTCGAAGGCACGGCCTTGAAGTTCTGCGATCTGCGCGATCTGCGGGAGGGTCTCCAAGCGGTGTCGGGACTGGCGCAGGCGCAGGTCTGCATCTTGGACGTCGAGCAGTCGCTGCTGGTCGGCAACGGGGGCGGTGGCCACAGGGGTCTCCTTAGGGGGTTGAAGCGTCTGGCGTGGTCGGCGACGGGAAGTGCGCAGTCCACGGATCGGTGTTGAGGGTGGACACTGTGGTGTCCACTCCCGCCGCGTCGGCGACATGTTCTGCTGCCGCGCGGAGCCAGGCCCACTCGGAAGCCGAGTGAGCGACGTCGATGAGGAATGGCCGACCATCGCCGAGGTCCGCGAGTTCGCGGAAATCAGAGGCCGGGTGGTGCCGCAGGTCTGCCGTGACGTAGACGTCAGCACCCAAGGCACGAGCATCGTCCAGGAACGAGTCGCCAGAACCACCACACACGGCAATCGTGGTGACGGTCGCGTCCAAGTCGCCGGCCACACGCACACCGTGCGCAGTGGGAGGCAGGGCGGCGGCCACATGCCGAGCGAACTCTGCGAGGGTCACAGGACCAGGAAGAGGGCCGATGCGCCCCGTCCCCTGGGTGCGATCCTCACCGAGCGGCCGCAACGGCGTCGACACCGTCACGCCGAGAGCTGCCGCGAGCGCTTCTGAGACGCCGTCTGTGGCGTGGTCGGCGTTGGTGTGGGCGTTGTACAGGCTGATGTTGTGGGCGATGAGTTGGTGCACCACTGCGCCCTTCCCGCTCGTGACGGGTAGCTGCTGCACTCCACGAAGCAGGAGCGGGTGGTGGGTGACGATCAGGTCAGCATCAATGTCGATGGCTTCCTGCACCACGGCGAGCGTGGGGTCGACTGCGAAGAGGACGCGCTTGACGTCCGCGGCGGGGTCTCCGACGGTGAGTCCGTTGACGTCCCAGTCTTCAGCAAGGTGGAGCGGAAAGCGCCGCTCGAGGATGTCCGCGATGTCCGCGACAGTGGTCATGGCATCAACGCTACTCAAGTTTCGCGGCGTTGATTCTCCAAAAGCTGGTCGACTTTGGCTTCCAGTGCCGCAACTTGGCTTTGAAGCTCTTCGTGGCGGCTGACTTCACGGGCTTCGTCGCGTTCCTCTTCGCCACCGCTTGTGAGCGCGACGAACCAGGCGGCGACGGACGCGGTGACGACACCGATCAGCGCGATTCCCACGAGCATCATGAGGACTGCGATGACGCGCCCTTCGACGGATACGGGTGCGAAGTCTCCGTAGCCGACGGTGGTGACGGTCACGAAGGCCCACCACAGCGCGTCCCCAAATGTGTTGATGGCGGAGTCCGAGACTTCTCGTTCGGCTGCGAGTACCGCAACTGATCCGATCCACAGGAGAAGGACCACGGACAGAATGACGGCTTGCATGGTTTTGAGCCGGCCAGCGGAGGATGCGAATGCGGCGCCTTGGGTGAAGGCGGTGAGGACCTTCAGGGGCCGGGCTGCGGGCACGAGCACGGCAATGACGTCGAGCGGGTGGGTCCAGAGGAATCGCCATGAGCGTTTGGAGATGACCGTGCGGATGATGATGTCGACCAGGAATGCGATCCAGATGACGCCCTGGATAGTCAGCATGGTGCCGCGAACACCACCGGGCAGGGAGTGGAAGAAGATGATGCGCCCGGACCACACCAGCAGGAAGATCAGCGCGAGTGCGGCCATCCATGCGTCTGTTCGCTGGGCGTAGGCGTCGTAGCGATCGCCCATGGGCTCCCGTGTTCCGATGGGTTCGACCACCATCTCGGCTCCCTCGTCGTTTTCAGGGTCGTCATACGTGCTGCGCCCCATGCTAGCGACCCGAACCGTCTTGACCAGGGAGCGCACGTGCATCTGCTGCACATCTAGTGGCAATACTGCACACCCCGGCAATAGCCTCCAGACATGCCCAGGCGCACTGCGCCTGAGGTGACACTCAGCCAAGTGAGGAACCTATGTCCGGGACACCCGTGATCGAACGGCTCAGCCAGCACCGTCTCTTGCCCGTGGTCGTGGCGTCAGGCGAACCCGAAGGGTTGGGAACAGCCGACGCACTCGAGTCCGGGGGCCTCCCTGTTGCCGAGTTCACCTTCCGTGTGCCGGGGGCGGCCGATGCGCTGGCAGCGGTCCGCGCCAAGCGTCCCGACATCCTGGCGGGTGCCGGCACCATCATCAACGTCGACCAGGTGGACCAGGCCGTCGCCGCAGGAGCGCAGTATTTGGTCTCTCCGGGAATCTCTGACGACGTTGTCCGCCGCGCAACCAGCCACGGCATTCCCATCGTCCCGGGTGTCGCCACCCCCACCGACATCATGCGTGCGCTCGACCTCGGTATCGACACCGTGAAACTCTTCCCCGCTGCAGCGCTTGGCGGCCTGTCCACCCTCGCGGCCCTCGCCGCACCATTCCCAGATGTGACCTTCGTTCCCACTGGCGGCATCGGCCCGACCAATGCCGCTGACTATCTTGCGCACCGGTCCGTCATCGCTGTCGGCGGGTCGTGGATGGTGCAACGCTCAGCCATCAGCCACGGCGACTGGAACGCCATCACCGAAGCCACCCAAGAAGCGGTAGCCGCGATCGCCGCCCTCACCAGGAAGTAGCGCCGTGACCCCTCCCCTGACCGTCCGCCCCGCCTTCGAATGCACCTACGACATCGTCTCGCTTGGGGAGGTCATGCTCCGCCTTGACCCCGGCGAACGACGCATTCGCACCACACGTGCGTTCGACGTGTGGGAAGGCGGTGGCGAGTACAACGTTGCCCGCGGGCTGCGTCGCTGCTTTGGATTGCGCGGCGCGATCGTCACTGCGCTTGCAGACAACGAGGTGGGCAGACTTGTCGAAGACCTCATACTTCAGGGCGGCCTCGACACCTCATACGTGCAGTGGGTCGACTACGACGGCATTGGACGCGACGTCCGCAACGGTCTTAACTTCACCGAACGAGGCTTCGGGGTTCGGGGCGCTGTCGGAGTTTCCGACCGCGGCAACACGGCTATTGCACAGATGACGGCCGATGCCGTCGACTGGGACGCGCTCTTTGGGCGCGGCGTGCGCTGGTTCCACACTGGAGGTATCTTCGCGGCGCTGTCGGCCACCAGCGCCGATGTCGCAGTCGCGGCAATGAAGGCCGCACGAGCCCACGGCACCGTCGTGTCCTACGACCTCAACTACCGGCCCTCCCTGTGGAAGGGAATCGGCGGCGTGGAGCGGGCGCGCGAAGTGAACCGCGAACTCGCACAGTACGTCGACGTCATGATCGGCAACGAAGAAGACTTCACCGCTTCGCTGGGATTCGAGGTTCCCGGGGTCGACGACAACCTCGACGAACTCGACACCGCGGCGTTCCGGTCCATGATCGATGCCGCAGCCGCGGCCTACCCCAACTTCCAGGTCATCGCCACCACCTTGCGGGAAGTCCACAGCGCCACCATCAACAACTGGGGAGCACTGGGCTGGTCCCGTGCCCACGGGTTCGCCCAGGCCACGCAACGGGACGGGCTCGAGATCCTGGACCGTGTGGGCGGCGGCGATTCCTTCGCATCTGGTCTCGCCTATGGGCTCATGGAGCTCGAGTCACTCGAAGCCGCACTGAACTATGGCGCGGCACACGGCGCCCTCGCCATGACAACTCCGGGCGACACCTCCATGGCCACTCTCGCGCAAGTGAAGAAACTCGCAGAAGGCGGCTCAGCGCGCGTCGACCGCTAACCACCGGCACCCAAGACAAAAGCCAGAGAGCCCCGCACCGCGGGGCTCTCTGGCGTGTTGGTGGACCCTACCGGACTCGAACCGATGACACCTGCGGTGTAAACGCAGTGCTCTAACCAACTGAGCTAAGGGTCCGCCGACTATTGTGGCGCATCATCGCCCAAACGCGAAACTCGCACGCAACATCGGCCCTCCGGTAACTGGGCGATTGCCTCGCGGTAGTCATCTACGTCACGCGCCTGACCCATGGGGCTGACAACCGACCATCGCAGCACGCCCTGAGCGTCAATCAGGAAACTTCCTCGCCCTGCAAGGCCTTTGTCCTCGTTGAACACTCCATACGCACGAGCGGCCTCACCATGGGGCCAAAAGTCACTCAGCAACGGGGCGTCATAGGTATGAACCTCACCCCACGCTTTAAGCGTGAACAACGAGTCACACGACACCACCGCAACCGCGACATCGCGGTCGTCGACCAAAGGTGCCTCGTCACGCAGATCGATCAACTCATTGGTACACGTGTCAGAAAACGCGAACGGAACGAACACGAGCAACAGCGGTTGCCCACGGAAGTCACTGATCGACGTGCGGCGGCCATTTTGATCCACCAACGCGAGATCTGGAGCAACGTCCCCAATCTGGGGTTCCGTCACTTCTGCCAGCCCTTATCCACCAGACGAGTGCACGACCACACATCGCCGATCATGAACGTCGACGTGCCATGGAGCCCAGCGAGAGACGCACCTTCTTGGACATCACGCGGCTGCACGTGCCCTGAAGTTCCGGCCTTAGGTGTCAACAGCCACACCGTCCCACCGTCGTCCAACAGCGACTGCACGTCCATCAACAGGTCAGCAAGATCGTCGTCTCCGTCACGGAACCACAACAGGACGCCGTCAGCCACGTGGCCGAACTCCTCGTCCTCAATCTGCTCCCCGGTGACCTCCTGGATGGCGTCACGCAGCGAAGCGTCCACGTCATCGTCGTAGCCGAACTCCTGCAGGACCATTCCCTTGGTCAAGCCGAATCGGGCGATCACGCCTTCCTCTACGGCGCTCGTCCCTTCTTGTGTGGCCACGGCGGTGGCACTCCCTTCGTCGATGTCGCTCATGCACGTCGTACACGAATGTCTCCACCACAGTAGAGCGCACCCGTACCCCCTGGCAATGCGAGAGGTACACCACAGGCCTAAGGTCCCGGCGTGACATTTGCTTCAGAAATCGACAGAATGAGCAGACGCGGCGGCACCATCTGCCCCCACCCCCAAGACACGGCGCTGCACCCCTGCGCCCCACAGGAAGGTCACCGGTGGCATCACACGGCGAGATTGACAAAGACCCGAACGAGACTGATGAGTGGCTCGAGTCGCTGGATGGACTGATCGAGACGGGTGGAGAATCCCGCGCCGAGTACGTCATCGACCGCATGGTCGAACACGCCGCGGCCAAGCAGCTTTCCGTTCCGCTCAGCCTCAACACCCCGTACGTCAACACGATTCACGCTGACGATGAACCGGAGTTCCCCGGTGACGAGGAAGTCGAGCGCCGCTACCGCGGCTGGATTCGCTGGAACGCGGCCGTCATGGTCACCCGCGCACAGGCAGAGGGCAAGGGCGTGGGCGGCCACATTTCCTCCTACGCCTCCGTGGCGACACTCTACGAAGTGGGCATGAACCACTTCTTCCGCGGCAAGGACCACCCCGGCGGTGGCGACCAGGTGTACTTCCAGGGCCACGCCGCTCCCGGTGTGTACGCACGTGGTTTCGTTGAAGGACGCTTCACCGAAAAGGACCTGGACTCATTCCGCCAGGAAAAGTCCGGCCCCGGCCGCGGACTCTCCTCCTACCCGCACCCCCGCCTCATGCAGGACGTGTGGGAGTTCCCCACGGTTTCGATGGGACTCGGCCCAGCCTCCGCGATCTACCAGGCCTGGACCAACCGCTACATGCACCTACGTGGCCTCAAAGACACGTCGCAACAGCACGTGTGGGCTTACCTAGGCGACGGCGAAATGGATGAGCCGGAAAGCCGCGGAATGCTGCAGCTCGCGGCCAACCAGGGTCTGGACAACCTCACGTTCGTCGTCAACTGCAACCTGCAGCGTCTTGACGGCCCTGTGCGAGGCAACGGCAAGATCATTCAGGAACTCGAAGCGTACTTCCGTGGTGCCGGCTGGAACGTCATCAAGGTGGTGTGGGGACGCAACTGGGACCCGCTGCTGAAGAACGACCACGACGGCGCCCTGGTGAACCTGATGAACACAGTTCCCGACGGCGACTTCCAGACCTTCCGCGCCGAATCTGGTGCGTTCATCCGCGATCAGTTCTTCGGTGGCGACCCGCGTGCCAAGGAACTGGTCAAGGACATGACTGACGACCAAATCTGGGCGCTCAAGCGAGGCGGTCACGATTACCGCAAGCTGTACGCCGCATACAAGGCGGCAACAACGCAGGCCAATGGCAAGCCCACCGTCATTCTCGCGAAGACCATCAAGGGTTACGGCTTGGGCTCGAACTTTGCTGCCCGCAACTCGACCCACCAGATGAAGAAGCTGGCCGCTGCGGACCTGAAAGTGCTGCGCGACACGTTCGACATTCCGTTCACCGACGAGCAGCTCGAAGCGGATCCGTACAACCCGCCGTACTACCACCCCGGCAACGACGACCCGGCCATCAAGTACATGCTGGACCGCCGCCGCGACCTTGGCGGCTTCGTCCCCGAACGCCGCGATCCCAAGACTCAGATTGCGCTGCCCGACAACAAGGCGTACGACCTTCTCGCCAAGGGCTCGGGCAAGCAAGAAGTCGCCACCACCATGGCCTTCGTGCGCCTGTTCAAGGACCTGGTCAGGGACAAGGAGTTCGGCAAGCGCATCGTGCCGATCATTCCGGATGAGGCCCGCACATTCGGTCTGGATGCGATCTTCCCGTCGGCGAAGATCTTCAACACCAAGGGACAGAACTACCTCCCGGTCGACCGCGAACTGATGCTGTCGTACAAGGAATCTGAAGCCGGTCAGATCATGCACACCGGCATCAACGAGGCCGGTTCTGCCGCTGCCTTCCAGGCTGTCGGAACTGCGTACGCCACCCATGGCGAGCCCCTGGTGCCGTTCTACATCTTCTACTCGATGTTCGGCTTCCAGCGCACCGGTGACCAGTTCTGGGCAGCAGGCGACCAACTCACGCGTGGTTTCATCATTGGCGCCACTGCCGGCCGCACCACGCTGACCGGAGAAGGCCTCCAGCACGCAGACGGCCACTCGCCGCTGCTCGCGGGAACCAACAGCGCGATCGTGCAGTACGACCCGGCATTCGGCTACGAAATCCGCCACATTGTGCGAGACGGCATCAAGCGCATGTACGGCGACGACGGCCGGGACCCGAACGTCATGTACTACCTCACGGTGTACAACGAGCCCTACCAGCAGCCCGTTGAACCGGAGAACGTCGATGTCGAGGGAATCCTCAAGGGCATCTACAAGTACGCGGACGCTCCCGCCGGCAACGGCCCAGAGGCACAGATCCTGGCCTCCGGTGTCGCCGTACCGTGGGCGCTTGAAGCTCAGGAACTGCTCTCGCAGCACTATGGCGTTCGGGCATCAGTGTGGTCAGTGACCAGCTGGAACGAACTGCGCCGTGAAGCCCTACAGTGCGAAGAACACGCGTTCCTCAACCCCGGCGAGGCTCCCCGCGTGCCGTTCCTGACGCAGAAGCTTCAGGGCGCGCAGGGTCCGTTCATTGCCACCACGGACTACGACCACCTCGTGGCCGACCAGGTCCGTGCCTGGATCCCTGGCGACTACGCGACGCTCGGTGCAGACGGCTTCGGGTTCTCCGACACCCGTGCCGCCGCCCGCCGCTACTTCAAGATCGACGGACCGTCCACGGTTGTCAAGGTCTTGCAGCAGCTCGCACGCCGCGGCCAGATCGAGCCCCACCTGGTGCAAGACGCGATCAACCGCTACGAGCTCCACGATGTCCGCAAGGGCACCTCAGGCAACTCAGGAGGCGACGCCTAAGCGTCAGCACTCAATCTCGGATAGAGAACAGAAGGGCAGCATGGCGTGCCCGGAGGGGGGGGCCCCCCCCCGGGGGGGGCGGTGGGCCCTTCTGTCGTAGCCAACCAATCTAAGAACGTGACTCCGGTTCTGCCTCGTCGCCAGCCACAGTGGGCTCGTTCGCCTCGTCCGCATCGGACTCAGGCTGAGGCTCCTCCCCCACTTCCGCAGTGTTCGCCTTCGGTGAATCTTCACTCGCAGGGTCAAGCTGTTCGTCCGCCGGGTCGCTCTCGTCTTCGGAAGACGCAGAATCTTCCTCCGGCGCGTCGGCGAGACTGTCTTCTACCTCTGGCTCCGGGGAACCGCTGACCGCTCCACCCGTGGTGGTCAGCGTGTCAGTAATCGGTTCCTTCTCTTCCCGGCGTGCCCGCCGCGCCACCACGACGGCCAGTGCCACGAGGCCGGCAACAGCCACGATCAGCACCGCCCACAGAGTCATCAACAGTGGGCCGGCAAAGGCGTGAGGCGGCGAGATTCGGAGATAGGCGTCCGCGACGCACTCGCCTGTCGCATAAGTCAAGGTCCCCTGGAAGTGGTAGATGCCGGTCAGCGTGAACCCGGCAGACTCGCGAATGTTGCTCTGCCATCGTTCAACGGAGTCGGTACCGGTCCATGCCTGCTCCCCGTCGGTGGAGACATCGACGCCATTCCAGACGGGGACCGGGACTCCTGCGACCATCAATGCCAGTTCAGGGCTACCTCCGTCTGCATCATCTGAGGTTGCTGCAACCCACTCGACAGTGTCGGTGAGAGTCATATCGAAGGGATCTGTCGCTGACGTTCCCTCCGGCGTCACTGGATCGGGCTCGAGGGACGAGCTCGCCTGTAGCGTGCACCCCGGAGTAAGGGAGCCGTGCGATACGTACTCTGGAATGCCAGTGAGCGCCGCTCCCGCGAACAGAACTGCGATGACACTTACAGTTGTCACCCGTCCCCGTGCCGCGCTCACTCGCTGCGTCAATGCGAGGGTGCCCACCACCAGCCCCACTGCAATTAGCGACAACAGCGGCAACCGATCAAGCGGAACTACACCCAGGACGCTGAGCAGTGCCGCAGTCAATAGGCCTATGACAAGTCCAAGTAACGCGCCGGTGATCGGCATAGGACGGAACTTCACGTGTGCCTCCTTCATTCGGTGACATCCACGTTAGCCATGCAGTTCTAAGAACATCGGTCAGACTTCTGAGGGATACTCGCGTCAGTTGTCCACAGGCCTTGTCGTGAATCGACTCATCACTTGTGGGTTTCCCACAATGCGCCCCTATGCTGACGACATGGCACATTCCGCTGCGCGTTCCGAGACTCTTCGCCGGCTCAGGGCCGCGACCGGACGGCTAGCCACTGCGGCGCTGCGCAACCTTGACGCCGAGTATCCGTGGTTCCGGAGCCTTCCTGCGCAGGAGCGTTCATGGGTGGGGACCGTTGCCCAGGCTGGAATTTCCTCGTTCGTGGCCTGGTACGCCGATCCCCAACACTCACACCGCAGCGCCACAGAGGTGTTTGCCGCCGCACCGCCTGAGCTCACGCGCTCAGTGTCGCTTCAACACACCTTGTCCATCGTGCGCACGGTCGTGGAAGTAGTGGAAAGCCACTCAGACGAGTTCGCATCCCCCGGGGCAGAGCAAGAAGTTCGCGAAGCGATCCTGTTGTACTCGCGGGAGATCGCGTTCTCTGCGGCTGAGGTGTATGCCCGTGCAGCGGAGACCCGTGGCGCATGGGACGCCCGTCTAGAAGCGCTCGTGGTCGATGCGCTCGTACGCGGAGAAGTTGACGATGATCTGCCGTCCCGTGCCGCGGCACTGGGTTGGAAGCCGGGGCCGACGCTGGTCTTGGTGGGCCTCACCGACGGGGCCTTGGGCGAGGTGCAAAGTGCCGAGTTGCGTCGCACAATCCGCCGTGCCGCTCCTGGTGCGCTTGTAGGAATCCACGGTGAGGACTTGATCGTGATCGCGCGCAGCGACGACGATCACGACGTCTTGGTCCGGGGGCTGTTGCACAGTTTTGGTCCCGGGCCCGTAGTCCGCGGCCCACGTTCCATCACGCTGATTGAGGTCGCACGCGCCACACGCGCCGCGGTGTCGGGGGTGCTGGCCGCTCCAGCCTGGTCACTTGCGCCGCGGCCAGTGTCTGCAGATGACCTGTTGCCGGAGCGCGTTTTGGTGGGCGACTCTGCTGCGCGTGAACGCCTCGTCACGATTGCATACGACCCGATCGTGCAGGCGGGTGGAGCGCTGTCGGAAACGGTGGCGTCCTATTTGGAGTGCGGGCGATCACTCGAGACCGCAGCGCGCAGCATGTTTGTCCACCCCAACACCGTTCGCTACCGCCTCAAGAAGGTGGCGGAGATCACGGGATGGGACGTTTTGGCGCATCGCGATGCCCACGTCCTTGAAATGGCCTTCGCTCTGGGTCGACTCCGCGACGCCTCCCGCGAGTCCTTGTAGGTTACCTACAAAAGTTCGCGGGCATTCCAGTGAACGTGACGCGCCGGCTTGGGCATGCGGTGCGCAATGCTAGAACCATGATTGCCGTACTTTGCCCCGGTCAGGGTGCCCAGACTCCCGGAATGCTCACCCCATGGCTCGAGCTTCCCGAGGTCGCACAGACCCTCACCGCATTGTCGGAAGCCACAGATGCAGACCTGATCGCGCACGGTACTACCTCAGATGCCGACACCATTCGGGACACTGCGATCGCGCAACCCCTGCTGGTCGCCACCGCGATCGCCACCGGTCGCGCACTCCTTGGCGACACCATTCCGGCTGTGGCCGCCGGCCACTCGGTCGGTGAACTCGGTGCCGCCGCACTGGCGGGCGTCATCACCGACGGCGAGGCCATGCAACTGGTCACAACCCGTGCCAATGCCATGGCAGAAGCAGCTGCAGCCTCAGAGCCCACCTCCATGGCCGCAGTTCTTGGCGGAGTGGAAGGGGATGTACTCGAAAGGCTCGAACAGCTGGGCCTCACCCCCGCCAATATGAACGGCGGCGGACAGATCGTCGCTGCGGGAGCCAAGTCCGCCATCGAGGCTCTTCTCGCAGATGCTCCCGCCCGCGCCCGAGTCATCGAACTCCAAGTCGCAGGCGCATTCCACACGTCGTACATGGCCCCGGCCGTGAAAGCGCTGGACACCGCAGCATCGGCCATCACGCCTGTCACCCCGACCGCGACGCTGCTGTCCAACGCCGACGGCGAGACCGTCGCGGATGGCGAGGACGCTTTGGGCCGTATCGTCAACCAGGTCGCGAACCCGGTCCGCTGGGATCTGTGCCAGGCGCGTATGCTCGACCTCGGCGTCACCGGCATCATTGAGCTCGCCCCTGGCGGTGTGTTGACCGGACTCGCCAAGCGGTCGATGAAGGGCATTCCTGCAGTCGCATTGAAGAGCCCTGACGACCTTGACGCCGCACGACAGCTGCTGGAGGAGCACGCGTGACTAGCCTCAACATCAAGCGCGGACCCGAGTTCGCTCGCATTCTTGGCCTTGGAGTCTTCCGGGGCGAGAACGTGGTGCCCAACGACGACTTGATCGAGCCGATTAACTCTTCGGACGAGTGGATTCGCAAGATGACGGGCATCAAGACCCGGGTGCGCGCTGCCGCCGAAACGTCGGTCATCGACATGTCGGAGCGCGCGGCACGCGACGCTATCGCCCATGCAGGCATCTCGGCAGACGAGATTGACGCCGTGATCTTGTCGACGATCACCCACCCGCACATCACCCCCGGTGGCGCGCCCGTGGTCGCAGACCGTTTGGGCATCACCGCCGCGGCGTGGGATATCTCGGCCGCCTGCGCTGGCTACACCTACGGCATCGGTCAGGCCGATGCGCTGGTGAGGTCCGGATCGGCACGCAACGTCCTTGTCATTGGCGCCGAAAAGATGAGCGACTGGGTAGACCCCAGCGATCGCTCCATCTCATACCTGTTGGGTGACGCCGCAGGTGCCGTCGTGATCGGCGGCTCGGACACCCCGGCGATTGGCCCGACCATCTGGGGCTCTGATGGCTCTGGTGCTCACCTGATCCGCCAGACCAACGACTGGATCACGGTCCGGGACAACCCTGAGGCAGAGTTCCCCACGCTGTTCCAAGAAGGCCCCAGCGTCTTCAAGTGGGCTTCGTTCAAGATGGCTCCCGTGGCACTCGAAGCCATCGAGGCTGCGGGCGTGACGCCTCAGGACATTCAAGCCTTCATCCCTCACCAGGCGAACGTGCGCATCATCGACCAGATGGTGAAGCAGATCGGGCTTCCCGAGCACGTGGCCATCGGCAAGGACATCACGGACTCGGGCAACACCTCGGCCGCGTCCATTCCCTTGGCAACGGAACGCTTGTTGCGCGACGGCGAAGCGAAGTCTGGCGACCTCGCACTGCAGATTGGCTTCGGAGCCGGTCTGGTCTACGCCGCGCAGGTCATCGTTCTGCCATAACGGCACCCAACACCAATAGAGTTCACTCGTGTCGCGCGCAGTTCAGCGTGACGTCACACCGACACCCCCGCCACACGCATAAGGAGAAACCCATGGCTGACAAGAACGAGATCCTTGCTGGACTTGCTGAGATCGTTGCCGAAGAGACCGGCCTCGACGCTGCTGAGGTGACCCTCGAGAAGTCCTTCACCGACGACCTCGACATCGACTCGCTGTCGATGATGACGATCGTCACGCTCGCCGAAGAGAAGTTCGACGTGCGCATCCCCGACGAAGAGGTCAAGAACCTGACCACCGTGGGCGACGCCGTTTCCTTCATCGAAGGCGCTCAGAACTAATCCGCGTTACCGCTTTCCCGACCATCACTGGAGCTGCACATGACTGACGTTGTCATCACTGGACTGGGCGCCACCACCCCCCTGGGTGGAGACGTCCCCACGACCTGGGAGAACGCCCTCGCCGGACGCTCTGGCGTGCGCACCTTCGACAACGACTGGGCCGAAAAGTACGACATCCCTGTCAACTTTGCAGGCCAGCTCGTGGTGCAGCCCAGTGAGGTCCTCACACGGCCCGAGACCAAGCGCATGGATCCATCCGCGCAGATGGCCATCGTGGCCGCCCGCGAGGCCTGGGCCGATGCCGGCTCGCCTGACGTGGACTCGGACCGCCTCGGCGCTGCCGTGTCCTCGGGTATTGGCGGCGTGTGGACCCTGCTGAACGGTTGGGACACCATGAAGGAGAAGGGCGCCAAGCGTGTCCTTCCCATGACGGTGCCGATGCTCATGCCGAACTCCCCTGTGGCCTACGTGTCGCTCGAGTTTGGTGCACGCGCTGGCGCACACGCACCTGTGTCTGCCTGTGCATCAGGTGCGGAAGCAATCGCCGCTGGCTTTGAAATGATCCAGTCCGGCCGGGCTGACATCGTCATCGCCGGTGGCACGGAGGCCGCGATCCACCCGCTGCCGATCAGCGCTTTCGCAGCCATGGCTGCGTTGTCCAAGCGCAATGACGATCCGGCTTCGGCGTCGCGTCCGTATGACACGTCCCGCGACGGCTTCGTCTTGGGTGAGGGCTCGGGCATCGTTGTGCTGGAGTCGGCTGAACATGCCGCCGCGCGCGGTGCGAAGGTTTATGGCCGCCTCCTGGGGCTGGGCATGACTGCCGACGCCAACCACATTGCTGCTCCCGAACCCAACGGTGCGGGCCAGACGCGGGCCATGGAGCTCGGTCTGGAGCGTGCTGGCTTGACTGCCGCGGACATCGCTCACGTGAATGCTCACGCCACCTCTACTCCCGTGGGAGACATGATTGAGGCGCGCGGCATTCGGGGCGTGCTGGGCTCTCATGCAGATCAGGTGTTGCTCAGCGCGACCAAGTCGATGACGGGCCACCTGTTGGGTGGCGCGGGTGCGCTTGAGTCGGTCTTCACCCTGCTGGCGTTGCACAACCGCGTGGCTCCGCCGACGATCAACGTGACTGACCCGGATCCGGAGCTTGAGGTGGATCTGGTTCGTGACACCCCGCGTGATCTGCCCGCTGAGGGCCAGCTCGCGGCGATCAACAACTCGTTCGGCTTTGGTGGCCACAACGTGGCACTGGTGTTCGGCACTGCCTGACACCCATCGCTGAAAGAAAAGCCCCGCATCGGTCATTGGACTGATGCGGGGCTTTCTCGTCTTGGGGCGCCGGAAGCGCCGACGCTACACGTCCGTGGGTGTGGCCTGGTGAAACCGCAGCTTCCACCGTCCGTCGTTGACCCACACGGAGGAACGGTGCGCTGCTCCCCTGCCGCGCGCAGGAACCGAGGTGTAGGTCACGAGCGCGACGTCCTCGCAGATAGCGACGGCCCGAAAGTCCCTTAGAGGGAAGGTGATGTCGATGTCGAGGGGGCGCAGTTCGAGCGTGTCGGCACGGGTGTAGGTCCGTCCGGACTGCCCCACTTCGTGAAAGTTCTCCGCGAGGATCGCGTCCATGTACTTGTGGTCAAACCGGGTATCCGGGCGCCACATGGCCTCTTCCATCGCTTGGAGCGTGAGGGCCTCGTCGTGTGCGAGTTCCATCATGTGCTGTGGCGCGCTTATCCCACCCGGTGAAGCCAGCGCACGGGAGCTCCTGCGCCTGCGTAGCGGAAAGGCTCAAGTTCTTCGTCCCAGGCGGTGCCCAAGGCAAGATCCATGGCACGCTTAAAGTCCGTGACAGTGCCGCCGTTGTCGAGTGCGGCACGGATCCGGTCTTCCGGCACCACGATATTGCCGTGGACGTCTGTCACGGCGTGGAAGATACCGAGCGAAGGAGTGTGCGACCAGCGGGCACCGTCGGAACCAAAGGACGGGTCTTCCGTCACTTCGTAGCGGACGTGTTCCCAGCCACGCAAGGCGGAGGCGAGGCGCGCGCCCGTGCCGGGCTGGCCTTGCCACGCGACTTCCGCACGGAAAAGGGACGTGCCGGCGGGCTGGTCGGTCCACTCGAAGGAACCGCGCGAACCCAGCACAGACTGGGCGGCCCACTCGATGTGAGGGCACATCGCGCGTGTCGCCGAATGCACGAAAAGTACACCGCGGGTAATGGCAGCCATGACCCTTCCTTCCTGTTGAGGTGCGTCTTCCCCTACGACCTCACCTGGAAAGGCGTGTCCGGCTTCAGCCCCGGTGTATGTCTATCGTGCCTGACATCGGAACAAAAGGCCAGTCGCGACGCGCCCACCGCGAACCGAATCTGTGCGACGCTAGGGCCATGTCAGAGTTGATCATGTCTGTCGCGGATGTGCGGGCGGCGGAAGCAGTGGCCATGCGCTCCGTCTCAGAGCCTGTCCTGATGGCGCGAGCGGCCGATGCTGTGGCAAGTGAGTGCGACACAGTCCTGGCCTCGACGCGCGGACGGGTCGTGGGAGCGCATGTCGCTGTCGTGGCAGGTACCGGGAAGAACGGTGGTGACGGGCTTCTTGCGGGAGCTCGCTTGGCCGCTCGTGGAGTACGCGTCACCGCAGTCCTGGTCGCTGGCTACTCTGACGCCGCCGCTGTCCAGGAATCCGAGGAAGCGGGATGCGCCGTAGTGGACGCCACCGAGTCGCCGGCTGCTGCCCTGCATGCGGTCGCGAGCGCCGACCTCGTGGTGGACGCGATCGTGGGGCTAGGTTCTGCCCCTGGGCTCAGGCGTCCCGCGGACGCACTGATCGCCGCGATCCCCACGTCCACGCCTGTTGTTGCGGTCGACCTGCCGAGCGGTCTCGACGCAGACTCGAGCGCAGCCGATCAGCCCCACGTGAAAGCGACGGTCACCGTCACTTTCACAGCGCTGAAGGAATGCCTCGCTCACGAGCCGGCACGAGCATCGGCCGGCCGGATTGTGGTGGCCCAGGTGGGGATCCCCACTCCCAACGCTCACTAACGCAGCGTTACACCTCGAGCGACTCGCGCAGCTCGCGCATGGCCTGCTTGCGGACATTCTTGGCAAGTCGGTCCAGATAGAGGTGTCCGTCCAGGTGGTCAACCTCGTGGTTGATGAGGCGTGCCCAGATTTCTTCACCTTCGATGACGACTTCCTTGCCGTCGATGTCGGTTCCGACGGCACGCGTATACGCGGGACGCTCGCAGGGGTACCACAGGCCGGGCACAGACAGGCAGCCTTCTTCGCCCAGCTCCTGGAGCTCGGTTGAGCGTTCCACGATCTCCGGGTTGAGGATGTAGCCGATCTCGCCGTCGATGTTCCACGAGAAGGCTCGCAGCGAGACGCCGATCTGGTTCGCGGCCAAACCTGCGCGGCCCTCGTAGTCGACGGTTTCGAGGAGGTCCTCGACCAGGGTCTTCACCTGATCGTTGATGTCCGTGATGGGATCACACACGGTACGGAGGACGGGGTCGCCGGTTACTCGGATGTCACGCATTGCCATGGGCGGCATTCTCTCACGCGTGGGGCGCACCCGTGGTGTTCTTCCTTCCCGGCGTAGCGGTGTGCCAAGGTGGGATCGTGAACGAAGAAGTCACCTGGGATGAGGGCTCAGTAGCGCGTCTATGGATGGAGCCCCGAGCCGACGACGATAAGTACTCGCGCGGAGTGGTGGGAGTCATCGCCGGCTCGGAGGCATATCCGGGCGCCGCAGCGTTGGTTGTTTCCGGCGCAGCGAGGGCGGGTGCTGGCATGGTCCGGTATGTGGGGCCGATGCGCGCTCAAGACCTGGTGCTGCAGCATCGTCCCGAGGCTGTGGTCCACGATCCCGGTGATGCGGCGGAGCGACTTCCGCGTGCGCAGGCGTGGGTGGTGGGGTCCGGCGTCGCTGACTATCCCGAGCAAGATGCTGCGATCGGTGCGGCCATGGCTTCTGGCACTCCGCTGGTGGTGGATGCAGGGGCGTTGGAAACGGTCGCAAAGGCCCGTGCTGCCGGTTCTCGGGAGGCGTCTGCGGACCGCGTGTTGCTCACTCCCCATGAGGGGGAACTGATGCGCACGCTGAATGCGTTGCGTCATGACGTCACTGTGACCGAGGTTCGAGCCGATCGCGCTGGCTACGCGCGTTTGCTGGCGGAGACTGCCCGAGCCGCGGTGCTGCTCAAAGGGTCGACCACGATCATTGCCTCACCTGGCGGCGGGGTGGTCACTCTTCCTGAAGCGCCAGCGTGGCTTGCGACGGCAGGTTCCGGGGACGTACTCGCTGGTGTGGCAGGAACAGCGCTGGCGAGCGGTCTTGCCGCATCCGACGCTGGCGCCTGTGCTGCGTGGATCCATGCGCGCGCGGGGGCGATTGCCGCCGGCATGACAGGCCCGGCACCCACGGTTCGGAGGTTCCACGGGCACCCGATCGTGGCTCTTGACATTGCACGGGCTCTGCCCGCAGCGATCGCGTCTCTTCCACGCGACTAGCGCCCGCCCAGGCCGCTGCAGCGCGCTGCGTTATGGAATAGACCGCCGGTGCGCAGGTGTTGACCCAAGCGTCAGACCGAACCGGAGCAGCAAAGGAGAACCATCATGAGTAACTCTGATCGACTCAGCAATGCCGCGGATGACGCCAAGGGCAAGATCAAGGAAGGCTTTGGCAAGGCGACGGACGACGAACAGCTCGAAGCGGACGGCAAGTGGGACCAGACCAAGGCGGATGCCAAGGACAAGGTCGAAGATGTGAAGGATGCCGTGGCTGAGAAGTACAACGAGTTCACGGATCGCGACGAAGACAAGCAATAGGTCTTCGCGGATCATCCACCGTCACAACGGGGCAGCACCCCACCTGGGCTATCTGGGGATCGGTGTTGCCCCGTTGTCACGCTCGTAGGCACTGAACACTGCCGCCGCAACCTCGGCGGCTGGCACAGCGGTGACGTCGACCATTGCGCCTCTCTCGTCAGGGCGTAGCGGTTCCAGCAACTTCATCTGTGATGGCACCAGCGATGCCGGCATGAAGTGCGTGCTCCTGGAAGCGGCGCGAGCGCTCAACGTTGCGGCATCCCCTGTGAGAACTGCGAACCATGCGTGAGGCACGTGAACGCGGATCCGGTCTCGGTAGTCGGCCTTCAGCGCCGAACACGCGAGAACACCGCCACCGTCTGCAGATGCCTCGCTGAGCCGCTGGCCAACAGCCGCAAGCCAAGGCCAGCGGTCGTCATCCGTCAACGCGGTGCCTGCGGCCATGAGCGTGCGGTTGCGCGCTGGGTGAAGGTCGTCAGCATCGATGAACGGGACATCCCAACGGGACGCAAGGTCCGCTCCCACGACGGACTTTCCTGACGCCGCCGGTCCTGCCACCACCACGCAGACGGGTCTCACGGGTCGATCAACTCGATTCGCACTGTCACGGAGTCTTCGATGTCCAGACCCTCAGCCTTACGCACGGCACCCTTGACAGGCAAGATGTGCGCGCCTTGCTCCTTGGACGGGAACATCGACGTCTCCCACGTGCTGCCGCCTAGGTGGACCCGGACCTTGACCGCACCAAAGCCACGCCGCGGCTCCTGTACGAGGTCTTCAATCTCATCAGAGAGGTCTGGTGGCAGCGTCACAAACGTCCATACCTGGTGACGGGCCTTCCACGGCCACAACCGTGCAGAGAACTCATGTGTAGGACTCATCGGTGTTCCTCCTGTCCTGGCCACGGTATCCGGAACCGGTGACATCGGCCCTGGTCACTGACGAAATTGTCACGACTGCCACCCGGTCCCGCTAGGGTGGAGACGCACTTTCCGCACCGACGCTCAAGGGGACACCGATGGGATTCATCAAGGCTTTTGCTGGCGCAATTGGGGGCACGTTCGCAGATCAGTGGCTGGACTTCCTGGTCCCACCCACCGGAATCTCCGCCACCGCCATCCTCTTCCCTGCCGTGGCGCAAGGCCAGAACGCGGGGCGCGGTGCGAACGTCAAGGGTTCCGAGAACATCATCTCCAACGGGTCCAAAGTCGTGGTGCCCGCCGGGTACGGCCTCATCACCTTCCAAGACGGCCGCATCACCAACTTCGTAGCCGAGCCCGGCGGCTACATCTACAACTCCGACGACCAGAACGCGCAGTCACTGTTCGCTGGTGATGGCATCGTCTCCCCCACCATTAAGACGTCGTGGGAACGCTTCAAGTTCGGCGGTCAGCCCGGTAGCCAGCACCTCGCTTTCTACGTCTCGCTGAAGGAAGTGCCAGACAACCGCTTTGGCACCCAAGGACCCATCTACTGGGACGACCACTACTTGGGCACTCAAGCTGGTGCCGTCACTCGCGGCTCCTACACGCTCAAGGTGATGGACCCCATCTTGTTCGTCACCAGCATCGTCCCGGCTCCCTTCATCTCCGCTAACGCTCAGGTGTTCGACCTGGCTGCACCTGGGAACCCCGTGGCGGACCAGTTGTTCAACGAGGTCGTGGGATCGCTGTCGGCAGCCTTCTCGAACTACACCAACGCCGGTGAACGCGGAAACCGCATCTCAAAGATTCAAGGCGATGCGCTGGGGTTTGCAGCGTCGCTGTCCGCTGTCATCGAAGAGAACTACCGCTGGGGCAGCGACCGTGGACTGGTGATTGACAAGGCGGCGCTTGTCGCAATCGAATACGACCAGCCCACTGCCGCACTGCTTGCGGACGTCCAGAAGGCCGATGCCCTCGCTGGCGCCCGTGGCGATTCGTTCCTACGACAGTCCGCAGCACGCGGCATCCAGGCCGCTGGCGAGACCGGCGGCGGCGACGGCCTCGCGTTCATGGGTATGGGCATGAACGCCGCTGGCGGCGCGCTCGGTGGACTCATGCAGAACCAGGGCGTCCCCCAGCAGCAGGGCATGCCGCAGGGCCAGCAGGCAGCGCCTGCACCGCAGCAGGCCGCACCTGCCGCCCAGCCTGCAGCACCCGCGCAGGAAGACCCCATGGAACAGTTGCGCAAGTACAAGTCGATGCTGGACGAAGGCCTCATCACTCAAGAGGACTTTGACGCCGTTAAGAAGAAGGTGTTGGGCCTGTGACCGCGGCGGGCGCTGAGGGGCAGCCCGCTCCACAGGTAGGACAGGCGTGGAACGGCCACGTCACCCACCTGGACACCACCACCGGCCAGGAACACGGCCACGATGACTGTCCCAAGTGCGGCTCCACCGAGGTGTCGCACAAGCCCGGCACGATGTCGCTGGTGTGTGGCTTCTGCCGCTTTGAGTGGTTCGGGAAACGACTCGAAGACACGTTGGGTCTGGGCGAGGGCATCCACGAGCTATCAGGCCGAACAGTGGCCTCGGGTGCCTCGCAAATCGAGTCCGAGCAGAACCTCGTCACCATGAAGTGCCAAGGCTGCGGTGCGGAAGTGACTGTTGATACGGGCCACGCCACCCAGTCGCGCTGCCACTGGTGCCGCTCCATCCTGTCGCTGAACGACAAACTCCCCAACGGTGCCGTCCCCGATGGAATCTTGCCGTTCGCGCTGTCGCGGGCCGATGCCGTGGCCAGGATCGAGAAGTTCGTGGGCGACCGCAAACTGCTGGCGCATCCGGAGTTCAAGGCAGACTTCTCGGCCGAGCACGTCAAGCCAGTGTTCCTGCCGTACATGGTGGTCGACGGCAACCTACACACGCGTTTGCACGGCGTGGGTGAGGTTCAGACGCGCCGCTACACGGTGAAGCACGGTGACTCGCACACCACCTACTACGACGCCAACGAGTACCAAGTGGTGCGACAGTTCGACCTCCACGCTGACGACCTGATCGTGGAATCTTCCGCGTCCAAAGCCGACTTCAAGACGGATATCTCCACCAACAACATCATCAACGCGATTCTGCCGTTCGATGTGAAGAACATGGTGGCGTTCGACTCCAACTACATGGGCGACATCCAGGCGGAGAAGCGCGACCTCGACATCGACGATGTTGCGCGCACCACGCACGAACGCTTCCTGACGATGGCACGGGAACGCATTCGTGCCGATCTCACCGGCTATGACCGTGGCGTGCGCTTCACCCACGAGGAGATGTGGGTCCGCGGCACCCGGTGGGCAACCGTCTACCTCCCGGTGTGGCTGTACTCCTACCCGCAGCGGTCAAGCGATGGAAGCCTCACGGTCCATTACGTTGCCGTCAACGGCCGCAATGGCACCACGATGGGCTCTGTTCCCATCTCCAAGAAACGGCTCCTTGCCGCGTCAGCCGGATGGGCAGTCGCCACCGCGGCCGTCGCGTGGCCCATCGCCTTGATCTCACTCTTCAGCTAGGGAGCATGTGACCGTGTCTTCTGTTTTCCATGCCACTGCTCTTGGTTCCAGCGGGCTTGATGCTGCGGTGCTTGCCTCGTCAGGGGGCGGCGATGACTTCGCCTTCATTGCGTTGTTCGCCTTTGTTGCCCCCTTCGTGGCGTTCTGGCTGGCCTACACCATGCTGTTCAAGCGCTACCGCAACCAGGACAAGCGGTACCAGTACGAGCACACCACCCACTCCACCATCGACGAGCTACAGCGGTGGGACACGTTCACTCGCGAGCGCAGGCGCCTGCGCAACCGGTTCATGGATGGCAGCAACCTGGACGACCCCGATCAGCGGGCCGGGTACGTGGACATCAAGGAGATGGATGGGCTGCCCCCTGAGGCGTCCGGTGACTCGGCTGCGGATGCTCCTGACGGCGGCTCTGACGACTCACGGCCGCCCTCGGGGGTTTAGCGGGTTTCGACGTACTCCTTGAGAGCACCGGGTTCGAGGTAGTTCACCTGTTCGTGGTCGATCAGTTCACCGTTGACCGCCACGCTGGGGGTTCCCGTCATCCCGCCGGTGAGAGCCGCCTGGGTGGCCTCAGCCACCATTGACTCAAAGGCGGTGCCAGTGATGGCGTCGGCTGTCTCCTGTGGTGCACCCAGGTCGAGCGCGAGTTGTGCCATCTGCTGTTCAGTCCAGCCGTCTTCTGGAAGGCTCTGCTGCGCCATCATGAGGGCGTCGTTGTAGGTGGCAAAGATCTCTGGTGCGGTCTGCGCCACGACAAACGCCGATGCGGCGGCACGCGTGGAGTAGGCGCTGGGGAACTTCGCGTCCAGGATTGCGACCGGGTGATAGGTCACGGTCACATCGGGATCCGCGGCAAAGTCCGCAAGGTCCTCGGCCGCAGTCGACTCAAAGAGCATGCAGTAGTAGCACGCGAAGTCGTAGTAGACGTCGATTGAGGTGGTCTGAGTGTCTCCGGACCAGGCTGAGCCGTCGCCCAATGCGACGGAGCCGTCTTCACCCACCGTGACCGCGCCCGCCGTGTTCGGTCCCCACGGGAGTCCGGTGGGGGTGACCTGGGGCTCGCTGGCTGACGCAGAGGCATCGGCGTCGCTGGCCTCGGACGATCCCTGGGACACCGCGCATCCGGTGAGGGCTACAAGCGCCACTGCACCTCCGATCATCCACCAGGTACGGGACTGTGACACGCCAGCAGACGGCATAGAACTCTCCAAGAGGTACGGGGGGACGCAGCGAAGTGAACCTCCATTGTCTCCCGAACCGCGACTGCCCACGCACACCCCGCCGGGGACACTTCACGGTGGGCCAGGCGGGGCTCGAACCCGCGACCGATGGATTATGAGTCCACTGCTCTAACCGGCTGAGCTACTGGCCCGCGGCCCCACCAGTCACAGCACAGAACGCTGGTCGTGTTCATGGGGCGCGCGTCAGTCTAGCGGGCAGCATCCGGGACACGGCAATGCCGACACACGCCGCGTGACCGAAGTCCTCAGAGTGTCACCGACAGGCCCAAACATCATGTAGAGTTTCTTCTCGCAATCCTCCATAGCTCAATTGGCAGAGCAGCCGACTGTTAATCGGCAGGTTGTTGGTTCGAGTCCAACTGGAGGAGCTCGTCAAGGCCGGTCCCACGGGACCGGCCTTTCACGCTACGACCAGGTGCTACTGACAATTCTCAGGCAGGCCTGCAAGCGTTCATCGACTTCATGTTCAGCAGCACGGTTCTGTGCATTCCTCACCCCGCCGATCCACAGGTGCTGTCTCCTAGCACTTGGGCGAATGGATAGAATCCTCTCCTCGCGACAGGGGCACGCATTGAGTTGGCAAGGCGTCACGCTCCGGCACTCCTCGGAAAGTGTTGACGATCACCGGCTCAACCCGAAACTCATCTCAGGAGAGATCCGCTAGCCCAGGGAGCTATCACTAGATTGATGGCAGTAGCATCAACTCGCCAATCAATGAGATAGAGCCGGGGGTTCCTGGAGCAGCGCTTGCGTCCCCAAGGACTCACCACATTTGGGTGCGAGTAAGCCGTACGGGTTTCACTGAGGATCCAAGAGGGGGCCTGACGAATGTCGCACATCGAGAAGGCGGGACTAGAAGACTGGGACCCAGTCACCGGTACCGGCTCGGTTGTCACGAACGATACTGGTCGGCACGTGTGGATTCATTACTCCATGCATGACGCAAACCTGGACCCGCTCTCGCTCAGCCTTGGCGACGAACTCCTCATCGCGTACCAGGCAACCGTCGACCAAGATGGTTTCGTTTGGATAGGCGTCAGAGTGAGTCACACGCAGGACTAAGCTCAGTTTGGACGGCACTTCCCGTCAGCCAGGGTGTGACGGACGTCTAGTGGTCACGCTGAGGGAACAGTCGGTGGCGAGGAGCCGCCGTCAAGGCTCCGGCGGCTCTTGTGGAATGTAAGCTCTACCGTCGTCGCCCAGTTCCCAGTACGGGTTCACGGCGAGTTCCCACACGTGTCCGTCCGGGTCCGCGAAGTAGCCGCTGTTTCTTCCCCACGGTGCAGCGGTGGGTGCCTTGAGATGAGTCGCTCCTGCAGCGATGGCCGCTTGGAGCCGCTCGTCGACCTCATGCTCGGTCGCATAGTTCTGGACTGTTGACTTCAAGTTCGATGGCGACGAGCCCGGCTCTGCGAGCAAGATTGTCTCCATCCTCGCCGATGCACACCCGGGAGTGCACCGGCAGGCTCGTAGAACGCTGCATCACCGCCGAGCGTCTCAGCGACCACCTCGACGACCTCGACGACCTCGTCGCCGTCCGCGGCGCTCCCGTTGTCTCGCGCTCGGGCATCAGCCAGGCAATGGCTGACCGGGCCGGCACCCGCACCGGCCTGTTCTACATCCCTCCCGGCTCGCCATGGCTCAGCGGCTACGTCGAGTCGTTCAACTCCCGCATCCGCAACGAGTACCTGAACGTCAACAGCTTCTACCCGCTACTTCACGCCCGCGTCGTCATCAACGACTGGACGAACGAGTACTACGCCGTGCAAGGCCACTGAGCCCCGGGCTGACAAGCCCCGCCGACTATGCTCGCCACTGCACGCACGAAAACGAAACCGACGGCTCACACACAGACCGGACTCACCAACGGGGCGGCCCATGAGCACCCTACCGGCCGTGCCGTGCAGTTGGCTTGCGGCTAGCGCGGGCAGGCGGTGCCGCCCCTAATACCAATCGACGCCATCTGCAGGAGCTGATTCGTGCTCGCGTCTCCGCTCGGCGACACGCAACTCTTGAGTCTCCGCGCGGTTTGCACGAACACTTGAAAACAACACTAGATCGTTGAGGTCCAAGCGCCGCGACAGGTCAATTCTCACAGCATTGGCCCCATCGGCGGCCTCTATCTTCATTGCTGGCGCGTTGGGACCCATATGGACGTTCGCGGGGAGCCATGCTGCAGACCGGTCAACGTAGTGCGCGAGCCGTTGCCGGCCGGATGCGGTGAAGACATCGCCCGCGAAGGCGATGCCCTCTCCTGCAACGGCTGCAAAGTAGTTGGGCTCTGCAATGTGTTGGTGGTTGGAATAAGGTCCCCGGCGTTCCACGGTTCGCGTGGGGATCGGTATCTCTTGCGAGTCCACGCCGGTGCGAAAGCGCTGCTCAGCAGCCTCGGTCGCAGACTGGCGCGACTTCGGATCCTCCAAGAAGCGCAAGAACCGGCGCCGCGGTCCCGTCTCCCTGTCAGACGTGTCCGCTTCGACCGAACTGAAGCCGGAGTCGCCATCGATCTCGACGGAGTCAAAGTCACGCACAATTGTCTCGAGCGCGTGACCGAGCCAGCCTTTCACGTAGACCGCACGCGCAGCGGCCGCCGTGCTCTGAAACGGCAGGTCGACATTGCGATCGATTCCCGCAACGCCCATGGACGCTGGCAGCGCCTCGACCACAGCATCGGACATTTCCCGTGGAGCTTTGGGCACTCGGTTCCACGGGCGGTGAACGATGTCGCTCAGGATGTAACCCCAGTCCGTCATCGCAGTTTCCTGCGCCTCTAGCCTCGCGATCTGGCCTTTGCACCAAAGTGCGCGTTCAGTAGCCGCGCGTTGAGCCGCGATGTCCCGGGCCAATTGCGTTTCGTAGCGGCGGACAGCGCGATAGAACAAGTGGTTGGACGCAACAAGGACCAGCAACACGACACCGATGGTGATGCCCGCATACGTCAGTAGCTGCGTCCAGGTGTGACCGGCCCGCCAGCCGAGGAACAACGAGACACCCAGCGCAATAGCGCCCAGGGCCAGTGCGAGAACCCATATCACCCGGACGACCTTCTGACGCTTCATCAGTCGCTCGCGCGGTGGTACGCGAGGCTCCGAGTCCTCGCGTTGCTCGTCCTGGGTCAAGTACGCACGACGCTCGGTAAGGTCGACAAGGAGGTACCGCACATACGAGTCCTTCGATCGCAGCCACTCGGCAAACTTCAACTTCTCGTCCTTCAGAACGGACAGTTCGTCTGCCACTTCTGCAAGCTTGGTCTCGATTTCATGGAGCTTGGATTCCAAACGCGCGAGCTTTGCCTCAACCTTCCGCACGCTCCCCGTCAGCTTCGCAACCTTCTTGGCGCCAGGGGCTTTCGCAGTGACCTTCTTCTCAGACTCGGACCCGCTCTCGTCGGCTTCCACCCCGTCAGACTCTTCAGCCTTGGCCGCCTCCAACTTCTCCCGTAACTCCTGAAGTTCGCCCTCAACCGAAGCCATCTCATCACGCGTGGCATTGCGCTGTGATGTGAGTTGCGCGCACTCCCCCTCCACTTCAGCAACTCGCGCATCGACATGCTGGGTGTACTGGGCGGCAGACCTGACATCGAGTGACTCAATGCGCTTGCCATCTAGTCCTTGCCATACGTCCGCCGTGTCAGGGACGACCGCCTCTCGTGGAAGAAGTTCACGCCGGCCGGAGGATCGCGGCTCTGGCATCCCTGCAGGGAGGTCACTGCCATCGATCAACGACGTCGCCATCTCGCGCATAGTGGTCCACGCCGCGGGGTTCAGGTGAACCAGGTCCTGTTGAGGCGAGGACAGCGCCCGTTGGTGCTCGGCCTCGACCCCACGCAAGTAGTCCTCGGCAGAGTCTGCGATGCTCTGGGCGGGCGCGGCATCAATCCTCACATCGATTCCGCCGTTCTCCCCGACAAGGACACGAGTCGCACTGCGCTCGACGGACAACTTCAAGCGCGACAGCATCCACCGTCCCATCACACCAAACATGCGGGCATTGAATCCGACAGCGTGCCTAAAAACGGATGGCAGGGAGGCGTAGTGGTCACGCGGCTGCTCCACCTGCATCTCAGCTTGCGCCTGCCATGCTGGTGTCCCGAGCACGTGAGTCGCGGCGCGGTGCGCAATATCGCGTGGGTTGCCCGCGACGCGCGAGCCGGGGATAAGGGTCGCGGGCCCTTCAGGACCGAACGCGTCAAGGTCGAGAGTCGCATCTGCGAGATCGTCCACGATGTCCTCGCCAACCACGGACCGCACTGTGAAGCGCGCCACGAACACGTCGTCATCGTGAACAGTTGAGTCGAGTTCGAGATGGTCCAGCGCCCCAGTTCGCATTCCGCTAAGCAAGCCACCCACCGCGCACAGAGCAGCACCGGCGTGGCCAACGAAGTTTCCCGGGTACCGGACATAGACGGTGGAACGGTCAAGGTCCGGCCGATCCTCGGGACTAATGACCACGTTCGCATCCCACCCCGGCAGCACCAACGAGTCAGAGGCATGGGAAGCGCCGCTGACGGGAATCATGATGTTCAACTTCCGGAGGTTTGTGCTGCGGCTCTCAACCCCGTCGCCGACGGACCTTGGCAAAGCGTCATCCACGGCCCGCACCACGGTGTTTGCGGCGCTCACTACGTCCGTTGCCACTGGCGTGTCCGCAGTGATCAACTGCGCAGCGACCACACGAACCTTGTCGAGCACCTGAGTGCCGATCGCCGTAAACAGGTCCACACGAGACTGCTCGTCGCCACGCAACTCTGTCGCAGTTACCTGCGGAGGTAGTCCTTGTGCCTCCACGATGTCCTCCGGCGTGACCCATAGCGAGGGTCCCACGACACCGGCAGCGGTCCAAGCTGCAACCGTCTCTCGAACTTCACCCCCTACAGGAGCGGAGTCCGTCACATAGATGGTGCATTCCCGCAGCTTAGTTCCAGATGCCACCGTCGTCGTCCTTCCTCATGCTCTCCACGGCCGAGGCGAGGTCGGCGAGGGCGGCAAGGGTCACGTGACTGAGCTCATAGGACAGCGGTGCGTCCAGGAGGTCACGGCGCGCGGCATACTTTGCTTCGTGGTCCGCGTATACGGCACGCAACTTCGACAGCCGTTCAAGTGCTTGTGCTTGGCGCGCCTCCCATGAGCCGGCCGGGTCCGCAGCAGCCTGAAGGGTGTTTGCGCCGTCAACGATCCATGCACGGAGTTCACCCGAGCGCACGTCGGCGCCAGCCGAGGTCTCTTGTCCGAGGTCAGCAAGGCGGCGGTATCCGTCAACTGGGCGTAGCGATTCAGTAGTGTTCACTTCGAGCATTGCGAGCGCGAACGACTCAAGGATGGACGGCAACAGGTCGGGGCCGTTCGCGGCCGCTGGGGTCAACAGAGGCTTGGGGAAGTCTCGATAGTCACCAGAGCCGCTGCTGGGAGCGGGAACGTAGATGCGCGCCGCGGTCTCAAGGTCCAATTGCTTCAGCAGCGATGCCGTAAACCATCCTCGCACCATACGCGCCAGCATTGCGGAGGAGAAGGGGACGGCCTCCGTCAGGGGGCGTGCCCGGCGCCAGCGCCAGAACTCCGCCCGCGTGTCCACGGCCGCAGCCCGTTGTCCCCACTCGGTGGCGATGGGCTTCATGAGGCTGTCGAACACGACAGGCTCGTATGGCTCGCCAAGCACGGTGAAGATGTCGATCGACGCACCGTTCCGGTCCGTGAACGCCTTCGCGACCTTGTCCGTCCATTGGCCTCGCGCTTCGAGGAGCTTGTGGACGCGCTCCTTACCCGGAGACCGGTCTGGCAGAGGAATCTCAGAGAACGAAAGGTTGTACTTGATCTCGTGCCGCTCATGGACCTGGACGAGTACCGAGGGGTTAATGCTCACCAATGGCGCGGCAGCGTTGAGCGCGGCCGACAACTGCCCATCAAAGCGATCCAACCGTGCCTCATGTTCACGCGGAGATACCGCCTCGGGATCGAGATAGTCCCGCAACCCCTGTGCCACGAGATTGCCGACGGCAGTACCCGGACGCGTCACCCACGCGTCCGCACGCTTCTTGAACTGGGCAGGGCCGGACGCTAGTTCAAACCGCGCAGGCGTGGGCGCAGCCGACGCTGAGTCATGGAACCTTTCATGGCGCGGCACCCACAAGCGCTCAGCGATGAGTAGTGTCTGACTTGCTGCACCATGAGCATCAATATCCTCAGCGCCCAGAATCACCTCAATATCCGCCGTAGCCCGTGCCTCGTGCGGGCGCTCACCGCCTACGGTTCGCAGCACCGTCTCGCGAAGCAAGTCAGGAAAGTTGTCCGCCGGCTCCAGCAAGAACTCGTTGGGCGCTGGCTTGATGTGGTGAGGGACGAGATCCCCCTCAGGCCAGGTGCTCACGTCCAGCGCCCGATCATCGCTCTCGGCGACCCCCGACTCAAGGCGCTCACGGCCGTGCTCGACTGCTTCAAGCATCGGCTCCACGAGGTTGCGCACCAGGTCAGGAATCATCTCAGCGCTCAAGTCACGCACGTCAGCCTGAGCTTCCATCAGGAGTGAGCCTGCAGCGCGGTTGATCGCGGCCTTGAGAGACCCCGTTTCGCGAAGGATGACCGCTGTCGCACTATCCGCGAGGTCACCTGCCACCTCTTGGTCCACGGCAGCAACACGCCTGCGCAGTTGCTGCGCCTCGCCAACCAGTTCATCTCGTACCTGCGAGACCTCAGTCTTGAGTTGACGCACAAGCTCGGCCGTGACCGGTGCACCCTCACGTGCGATCGTCAAAGCAACCTCGGTCACGAGGTGCTTTTGGATGCTCTTTGACCAATCCGCTGCTACCGCGGACTGTGCAGCAAGCTGATCGCGTTGGAATGCCAGGCGCTGGTCATGAAGATTCGCGAGAATGGCTCGACTGACGTCACCCGCCCGCGAGCCCTTGGAGTCGATGCCATCGCGAACCTTCGTCAGCATCTGGGAAGCTGCACTGCGAACTCGTTCCTGCGTCGACTCTGGCATGAGCGCATCAATGATCTGGTTCTGCTCAGCCCCGCGCTCGTCGAGCCCCGATCGCTTGAGGAACCGCTGGAAGGACTGCGTTGCAATGTCGCGTACCAGCGCAGCACCAGGCCTGTCATCGTCCTTTGAGCGACTGCCCTCGTGCTGCGTCAACACTCGGTCAATCGCCGCGCGGGCGAGATGTTGCGATGAGTAGTCACGGAAGCGATCGCGGCCCAGGCTCACACGCGCAGACCCCAATGCAACAAAAGGCGCCTCCATACCGTCACTGTGCATCGGCATCTTGTCCCGCACAGAAGAAGCCGTTGCGGACCACTGAGCCTGAATGTAGGCGGACATGGTGTCCTGCAGAGTCTCGCTCGTCACCCACGACGCGAGCGACTTCCCCAGCGCGCGATAGACATCGTTCTGCGTCTGGAACGTCACAGCCTCGTTACGTGCACCCACCAAGAAGGGAAAACGCGGGCCGAGCCTACGTGACGCACCTACCTGCACACCGTGGCTCGCGAACAGTTCTGCCGTACCCTGCGACGCACCTGACTCCGCCCAGTAGCCATTGAGGAGCTCGCTCAGCGCCGCGAGAGAGTTGGGACGGACACCTCTGCGGGCCTCCTCCGGGAGGTAATCGAAGACGTCCGGGGCATACAACACACCAACGATGTCCTCGGCCCAACTCTCATCGAGGCTTCGGATCACATCGCACACGTCGATGACGGCACCGGAGCCACTTCCACCGGCGATCGACGACACCACAATTACCGTGGGCTCCGCGTGCACGGCAGCCGGCTCTCCTCCTAGCACGCGCGTCGCTGCCTGAAGCTCGGCCACGACCTGCGTGCCCGTCATTGAACGGTGAGCCTTACGTACCGCGTCACGAACCCGATCAAGTCCCCCAATCGTGATGATGCGCCCCAGGGCGCGGTACTGCCCTGCGCCACGCGAAGCGGGAATGTTCACCTTGTCGGGGTTCGGGCGCCACCCGCCCAGCGCATCGTGCAGATGGGCCCCACCCTTTTGCACTAGTGCAGAATCGATGGTGCGATAGTCGACGCCTGTTCCCACCAATCCTTGGTAGTTCCCCGCCGGGAGCTGTCCAGGCAAGTCCTGGTCATTTCCGTCGGCGACTGTCGGCACGTCAATGTGCAAAAACTGCCAGGCGGCAGGGAACTCTCCGGTCCAACCTGCCTTGTCGAGTCGGCTCACCAAGTCATCGCGGACCACGCGGAGGGTCTTACCCCCGGATCCGCCAACGCCAACAATGAGGAATGGGCGCAACATAACTACTCCTGTCGGTTGCTGGACACAGCTGTTTTAATCAAGGAAATCCATGGGCGGCGGCGTGCCGTCGCGACGCGGAGGCTCCTCTGGCGGCGCCTCCTTCTTTCTACGCCGGGAACCTATGACACGCTTTTCGGTTGCAGGCGGAGGCGCTAGGGCATCACCAGACCCCAAGAAATCACTGACGGGCGCCGCGGAACTACTCGAACTCGAACCGCCCACCGCATCGTCCAGGAACGATTCAACCTGGGAGTCGCCTGCTGACCGTGGGGCGCTGGACACAGCAGCATCTCGGTGAGAGTCTGTGCTGCCTCCAGTCTCACTACGACGCTCGTCAGCAGCCGCATTCATATCTGTGAGGACCTGCGACCAGTTGGAGCCGCGAATCGCATCGAGGCGCTCAGGCAAAACGGCCGCCACACCATCGGGAGCATCCACCACGATCAAGAGCCGCGCATTTGCAGTGTCACGCGTCACGCCCTCGGGGTCAGCCGTCAACACAAAGTCCGTCGTGCCCGGAAACGTCGCCCGTCCAGCATGTGCGGCGGGATCCATCGTCGCCGACCCAGGTCCCCAAAACGCCATCTGAGGCCCAGCAGTCACGATGCTCTGCGCAGAACGCCACGGATTGAGCGGCAACTTTCGATCAAACGTCACCGAGCCAATTGTCTTTCGAGGCGTAGTACTCGCAGCGCCAATCGACTGCACCCGGGAGAAGTCTTCGACCGGATCGACAAGGTCGCTACCCGGTGAGTCCGACCGCTGTACGCCAGCAGCCGTGATCACGACGGGAACCTCACAGTACTGCGCCGACTGCCCAAACCTGTAACGATCAGCCAGATGGCGCCCCAGGTATGCAGTCATAAGCGCAAACAGAATCGCAAGCGCCACCAACAGGATCGTCCACCCAACGCGCGCGACCTCGTCCACCGGGCGTTCCATCGATGCCTCGACGGGCACGGACATTGTCAACGGCTCATCCGCATCGACACCGTAGAGTTCAAGCTGCACCGACCCCTGTGCGACGCCGTCAGCACCGCTTTCTGTCGCGAGCGATAACGGAAGCTCCACCTCCTGACCTGCAGCCACGTCGACACACTCGGGCGCCTGGGGCGTCAGCGAGAGCGTGAGCCCGTCGGCACCACTGGGCCCATCAATCGCGAGTCCGGCGACGCAGGCACGGCCTTCACCTCGTTCCGGGCCCACGATCGTCAGTGAAGACGTCACAGCTTCGGTTCCGACTACGTTGGGAAACCGTAGCGACTTTTGCACCGTTGAGGGGTAAGAAGCGGGCAACACTGTCTCCGCTGATGTTCGTCCTGAGACTGGCCCCAAGCGAATTCCATGTGTGGCGGTAACGGCTGTCACATCCACGGATACATCGACTTCAGGCACAACGTCGTCGTTGGGAACTGTGACGTTGAGAACTAGACCACCGGCACCGTCCGATACCACATCAGCCGAAGCCCCCGCAGCAGACACGGTCGCGGTGACATCGCCAAAGGTATTCGCCGTGAGCGCGTCACCTTGGCGAGACAGCACCACGATGGGAACTTCCGTGGTCTGTCCAATGACAAACCCATCAGGGGGCTCCTCGACAACGACTCGAGCATCCCAAAAGTAGTAGAGACTCGCTGTAGTCCCCTCGCCCACATCGAGTGCCCACGGTCCATGCGCCCGTGAATCCAAGACCGTGATTTCGACAACCGTCAGGTCAGGTTCCGTGCGCACCTCAATGTCCGCACCATCAACTGAAGTTGAACCTGCCAATAACTCCGTCGGGCCGCTCACCGGGGCAACTATGGTCAAGGGATTCGCGTCGAGGTCTGCGCTCACCAGTACACGTGCGCGGGACACCCCGGCGTCAACGGGCATCTGCAAGACACCGCCAGCACAAGCAGGCCCCGGGCAAGCCGCGTCCGCGTCGACCACGCCACCCTCAATCAACGCGCCAGCTTCCGAAAACACGGTCCGCAACGCCGTCGCATCGGCCGCTCGCAAGTACGCGCCACCAGACCAGTCGGGTGGGATCGGCACGGTGCCGCACTCGGTGGTCGCTGAAGTCCCCTCAGCGATAGCCTGCAAAAGGTCTTGGTCCTGAGCCGATGGGGACCGGGCCGACCCTTCGGTGAACAATGCAAGCGCAAGGAGCACGGTGTTGTTAGACCGCAGCGAATCCGAGATTCCTCGGGGCGTGCAAATCTCATCGACCGCCGCTTCCTCGCTCGCATCAAATGCGCCATTGTCATCGACATCGAGACTTCCGTCGGTGAACCACAGGACTAAACTGCACGACTGCCCACCTGTCTCGTTGGCCCGCCGTTGGATGCTTTCGTTAGCACCCTTAAGAGCCTCGCGGTAGTCGGTGTGCTGAGCGTTATTGCGCGATGGAAGTTCGTCACGCACGGAGGCTCGGAGTTCCTCGCCATGAGTTCCGGTCACCGCACCCCATCCCACAAGTTCGGAGTAGGTGGTGCCAAACGTTGCCAGCGCAGCTTCCACCTCAAGCTCATCTCCAACTTGTGATGCGAGCGCTTCGAGCGAATCCAACGCGGTCTCGATCGCACCAACGCGGAGCGCTTCCGGGTCTGTTTCTTGGAGGCTCGCACTCTCGTCAACGACGATAACGGCGAGCACTCTGTCGGCGCTAGCCGCACAGGCCGAGGTTTCGGCAAGTGCCCGAGTCCCCACATCGCTCAGATCCGATGCCGCACGTGCCGCCGTAGCGGGGACTATCGCAAGAGCACTGACGACAACTGCAGTCAGGACCGCGTGCATCGCCTTCACTTTGCAAGCTCCGTCGCGACAAGAAACGCACACATCAAGCCAGCGACAAGTCCGGCGACCATCGCACCATGGGCGAGTCTGCCGAGAAATGGCTGTAGTTGAAAACGTGGATTGGACCGTCTTTTGTTCTCAAGTGACCGATGAACACTGGCGCCAGCGACAGTGCCGATACAACCCATTACGTACCCTGCCAAAGGCACGAACCACGACACGGGTTGAGTCGCACCGAGAACTGCACATGCGCCAGCAACAATCGCGAGCGCGAGTGTCACGACTGCGGGCCCACGGGGCACATAAACTCGCGTGGCCCCACCTGTCGCTACCTCAGCAACCATGCTCAATGTCCCCCTCAGGACTCGATCTTGTTGACACTAGCAGCCACCTCTGACATCGCACGTCAGAAGTGACGCCAAGAGCTTCTATGTGATGACTTGCGGATCGGCATCGCAAGTCATCAGCAGCTCCTCCAGTGTTTCGGCCTCTTCTCGCGTTACCCACAACCCGTAGATCGACTTCACCGCCACAATGCGTGCTCCGTAGTCGCACCAATACTCTTGGTGCGGAGGGAGCCACTGCGAGGGGTCCGACGCGCCCTTCACCTGATTAGTCGGTCCATCGACGGCCAACAGATTAAGTGGATCGTTCGCGAACAACTCACGGTCGTGGGCGGTCCATGACTGGGCACCCTTCCGCCATGCATCCGCCATTGCAACAACGTGGTCGATTTCGACAGCGTTGGACGTTCCCCAACCACGTTCAAACGCAATCGTCTTGCCCGTGTACGGATCTTCGAGCCGGCCCGTCGCCACCACACAACCTCCGGTGCCGCTCCGAACAACGATATCTTCCAGGTCGCGCCGAAGGATGTCGTTTCGTGTGTCGCAACCATTCCGATCTACGTCCTCCCACGCCCGCCCGAATAGTTCCCGAGAGTAGTTGTTCCACGGGTCAAGGGAGCGCACTTCGAGGCCATCGAGTAGTTCGAGGTACCGAGAAACTGTGGACTTTTCAGCGGACTCGCCCTCAGTCGGGACGGCCGTCGGTGCCGCAGCCTCAGTCGCCGCCGGCGAGGTCGCCAATGCTGCGCGATCCTGAGCAGACTCGGCCGTCTCGGGCACATCTGGTGAGCCCTTTGCATCTGGCTCAGCGGTCACTGTCACGGTGACGGGCGAACTGGGCCGTTCGGGTCCTGAGGACGTCGGTCGCATCCCACTGGTCTGGCCCAGCGTGTAGCCGATACCGCCAGCCAGAATTGATGTCACGGCGATAACCACTACGGTCTTCAGCCACGGCGGGCGCGCTCTGGGAAGGCGGACAGGCTCGTCCAAGGGGTTGTCGGCCCCCGCATCGGGGTTCCCCAAGAAATCGGCACCGTTACCCGTACTGCCACCATTCACAGCGGCCACTCTATTCCGTCGCCCCGACAAGAGTGCCCGAAATAACTAAAGGTTATGTGTCGACTTCGCCACAGTTGCCACCTCTCGTTCCGAATAGTCCCTTTAATCGGCGTAGCGTTCCCATTGGCGTCGGCCGCGGCCCAGCTTGTCTGCCAGCGACGCTACGGACTCGGAGTTTGCCCTACTGCGCAGGCAGATCCTCGGGAATGTGCGTGGCACCGTCGTCACCCAGTTCCCAGTACGGGTTCACGGCGAGTTCCCACACGTGTCCGTCCGGGTCCGCGAAGTAGCCGCTGTATCCACCCCACGGTGCAGCAGTGGGTGCCTTGAGATGAGTCGCGCCTGCGGCAATGGCCGCTTGGAAACGCTCGTCGACTTCATGCTCGGTCGCATAGTTCTGGGCCAGAGTGACGCCGCCCATGCCGAGCGTCGCCACGGCATCGGCTCTTCCCTGGTCTTCCGCTAGCGCGGGAAGCGGGAACAAGCCCAGCACGAGCGTGCCCATCTGAAAGAACACGATCTGCGGCGTTGCCTGCCGAACCTGCCAACCCCAGCGCTCATAGAACCCACGCGCAGCGTCAAGGTCGGCGACGCCGAGCGTGATCATCGATACCCGTTGAACTGTCATGAAAGCCCTTCCTGCCGTCCATTGATGACGCTACAGGTCGCGGCGAGAGGCCGCCTGGGCTCTGTCAGTTCTCGCGCAGTTGCCGGCGCCGAGTCTCCAACTGGATGATCTGCGCGAACGCTTCCTGCGCTGCCTCAGTACCCGCGCCGGCACGCTGCATGCGGCCCCGCAGTTCGGCGATCTGGCGGGTGATGCTGAGATCCAGCACCCGGGCCAGCACGGTTCCCGCGTAGTGGCCAATGGTCTCCGGCTTGTCATGCGGCAACGGTGACACCGACAGCTCCGAAATGGTGGGAGTCAGCGACTCCCCTGCTTGCTCTGCGACATCGTTCGCCCAGTCAGGTCCCGCACTGCTGGGCCCGCCGGCGGCGAGAATCGCCTCAAAAATCGCCCGGTACTGCGGCACGGAGTACGCATCAGGGCGCATTTCGAGGACCACAGCGGCGCCAAGCGGGTCCTTGACCACCTCTGCCGGTGCTTGCAGCAGTGTGCCCAGAGAAAGCGCTTCCGCTCTCACCACCGGGTCTCGGCGGTCAGGGCGTGCGGGCGCCGTCACGCCAGCGTCCGCATACGACACTTGGGGAAGCGCTCCCGTGTGTGGCGCAGGCTCAGCACCGCCACGTTGCTTGGCCGCACGCGTGACCGCTTGGCGCACAATGTCGAGGTCCATTCCCAGCCACCCTGCCAGGCGCCTGGCGTATTCGGGCTGGATGGCGCGGTCACGAATGCCCGCCACGACGGGGGCCGCTACCCGCAATGCTGCAGCGCGCCCTTCGGGAGTCTCCAAGTCGTTGGCGGACAGCGCCGTCTTGATCACAAACTCGAACAGCGGCACTCGTGCCTGCAGCAAGGCTTGGACGGCGGCGTCCCCGCCTGCCATGCGTAGGTCGCAAGGATCCTTGCCCTCAGGGTCCACGGCGACAAAGGTCTGTGCCAAGAACTGCTGGTCGAGCTCAAACGACTTCAGCGCGGCGTTCTGTCCGGCCTCGTCACCATCAAAGGTGAAGATCACCTTGGCACCGGAGGTACCCACCTTCATGGCGCCACCAACCGTGTCACCCATGAGACGGCGCACCACCTTCACGTGCTCCTCACCGAACGCAGTGCCACACGTCGCAACCGCGTTGGTGATACCCGCCAGGTGGCAGGCCATCACATCGGTATACCCCTCCACCACGATCGTGGTCCGCTCCGCGCGAATGGTCCCCTTCGCCAGGTCGATGCCGTAGAGGACCTGATTTTTCTTGTACAGCGGGGTTTCGGGAGTGTTGAGGTACTTGGGGCCTTGGTCGTCGTCGTGAAGGCGCCGCGCTCCAAAGCCGATCACCTCACCGGTGACATCCCGGATGGGCCACATGAGACGTCCACGGAAGCGGTCGTAAATGCCGCGTTGCCCGTCGGAGACCAAGCCGGAGGCACGCAGTTCGTCTTGTGTGAAGCCCTTGGTCTGCAAGTAGTCCGTGAGGTGGTTCCACCCCTGGGGCGAGTAGCCCACGCCAAAGTGCTCCGCAGCGGCGCGGTCGAAGCCGCGCTCGCGAAGGAAATCACGGCCGATGCGCGCCTCAGGGCCGCTGAGTTGCTCGGCAAAAAACTCTTGGGCGACGCGGTGAGCCTCCAGCAGTCGCTTGCGTTGCCCCGCAGTGCCTTCGCGGCGCGGTCCCCCTCCGGCTTCATACCGCAGCGTGATGCCGGTGCGGTCGGCGAGATACTCCACTGCCTCCGCGAATGGGAGACCGTCGATGCGCATGATGAACTCGATGACATCACCGCCTTCACCACACCCAAAGCAATGCCACCGGCCAGAACCAGGGCGAACGTGGAAGGACGGGGTGCGCTCATCATGGAAGGGACACAGCCCCTTGAGCGAGCCCACCCCCGCGGACTTCAAGGCCACATGCTGACCGATGATGTCCTCAATAGGGGCACGCTCGCGCACCGACGCGATGTCTTCCCTATTGATAGTCCCAGCCACGCCTGAATCGTACTCGGCGACGGCCTCCACGTCACAAGCCCCGCCTGCTACCGCACGGCCCCCCTCCGCCAGGAGCGAAGCCGTGCGGCGCGACTCGCTGCGGTCGGTAGGCTTGAGCACGTTCGCATCCATCGAAAGGACTCCCCTGTGAGAATCGATGCCTTCCTCGCTGACTCTGCTGAGGTCGTCAACGGCAAGATCTACGCGCTCGGCGCGGGATGGAACACCATCTTTGTACGGCAGTTCCCGGCGGCGCACCGACGCCTCGCCGTTGCCGCCACTGTGCACGTTCCCTTCACCGCCACCAACGCTTCCCACCAGTTGGAGCTGAAGCTGCTGACCGAGGACGGCAAGGAGTACCCCATCGGTATCCGCGCTGACGCTGACGGAAACGCTCAGCCGGTGCGCGGCATGGGCGGCGAGTTCACCTTGGGCCGTCCCGCTCACCTGGTGGACGGTGACGAGCAGGTCGCATGCTTCGCGTTCACCATTGATGGCATCCGCTTCATCCAGCCGGGCATGTTCTCCTGGGTGATTTCTGTTGACGGTGAAGAGCTGGGCCGCCTGCCCATGCGAGTGCAGCAGATCCAGCAGCAGTAGTCCATGGGCGTGTACGCCGGGGTCGTGTACCCCGCCTACCTTGCGGTGTGCGCGCTGCTCTTGTTGGCTGGCGGTGCCACCCTCATCTGGGTCAACCTCCATCCATGGCTCAAGCGCGTCGTGACAGTGATGTGGATCGTCACTGGTGTCCACGCTGTCACCGTGGTTGCCGTGCTGCTGGGCGACTCTGAGGCTGGCATTGTGCTGACCCTGGGGTATCTCCTCGCCTCGGTATTGCTACTGCCGCTGCTGGGCATCGGCCGCCTAGGTGAACCAGAGAATGCTGCCTTCGATCCCGACCCCAACCGCCCCGTGCTCGCCCCAGACCAGATTGCGCGCGTCGATGGCGGGGTGGCCATCATCATCGCTATTGCGGGCGCGGTGTTGGCCTGGCGAGTCTTCGAAATCCTGGCGGCCTAATGCATCCCATCGGTCGCATCGTGTTGGTGGCGGCATACGCCGTCCTTGGTCTTGCCGCCACAGGACGCTCGGCATACCAAATCTCCACCAAGTTCACTGAGGCTCCACTGCCCTACACCATCTCCGCGCTCAGTGCAGTGCTCTACATCGTGATCGCTGTCGCGCTGTGGCGCGGTTGGCGCGGCGTCGCATTGTGGGGCACCACGGCGGAGTTGGTGGGAGTCATCACTGTTGGCACCCTGGGGTACATCGAGCCTCAATGGTGGGCAGACGAGACCGTCTGGACCGGCTACGGATCGGCCTACGGCTGGTTCCCCCTTGTTCTCCCACTCGCCGCGCTCTGGGTCATCGTGCGCGGTTCTTCCTCTCAAGCGACAGGATCACGCCCCTCATGAGCGATAGCCCGGCTCCCAGCACCGAGACAGCTCCGACACGCGCCTCCACCGCGGGCGCTGGCGCACTCAATGTGGTGCGCGGTGCGCTGATCGGTACCGCCGAGACTGTGCCCGGGGTCTCTGGCGGCACTGTTGCCCTCATGACCGGGGTCTACGAGCCCATCTTGACCTCCGCCGGCCACTTCATCACGGGTGTACGCATCAGTGTCGTTGACGGGATCCGTGGGCGCGGGTTCTCACGGGCCACCCCTGAATGGGCGCGGGTCCGCTGGGGAATCCTCATCCCGTTGGGGATCGGCATGGTGGTGGCGCTGCTGCTCATGGCGGGCGTCATGGAGGGTCTCGTGGAAGACCATCCGGTCACGATGCGGGCACTGTTCTTCGGCCTGGTCCTGGCTTCCCTGGCGGTCCCGTTCCGATTGGCTGCCCAGTCTGCTGCGGGCCACCGCCCAGCGGGACGGTGGCGCCTTACGGATTGGGCTATCGCCGTCGTGGGTGCTGTCCTTGCCGCGATCATCGTGACCCTGCCCGGTGCGGCACTCGAACCGAGCCCTGCGGTATTGATCCCTGCAGGCGCTGTCGCCGTCTCGGCGCTCGTCCTGCCCGGACTGTCAGGCTCCTTCCTTTTGCTCACCATGGGCTTGTACGAACCCACCCTGGAAGCCGTCAACGACCGCGACCTGGGCTACCTCGCATTCTTCGCGATCGGACTCGCGATTGGACTGGTCTCGATCGTGAAACTGCTGCAGTGGCTGCTGGAACACCACCGCCGCACCACGCTGGTGGTGTTGACCGGCGTCATGGCCGGTTCGCTGGTCGCACTGTGGCCGTGGCAGGACGAGGACCGTCACCTCGAAGCACCTTCCGGCGATCTCACGGCCCCCATCATCGCGTTCCTCGCAGGCTTCCTCGTCGTCGCGGCCTTGCTGATCGTGGAACGCCGTATGCTGGCGGCAGCACGCACCGCTGAGCCCCAGACCAACGCGCCCACGGCGCACTCCGACGGCCACACTGACGGCGACGCAGCTTAGCCCGCTCACACGGGCAGGTGCACTACTGTCCGCCGCAGTACTTGTGGTGCCAGTTGTAGGCGGACGTGTCCGTCAGCGACGCCACCTGGTCCACGGCAATGCGTAGCCGTTCGTCGTCGCCGCTTGCTGCCCGGTAGTCGGCGGCAAACTGCGGCTCCATCGCGGACGCTCCCCTGTCGGCCAACGCCATCACGAGTTCACGCAGCACGCGCCGTTGCTTGGTGTAGGTGGGGCTGGTTTCCCGGGGTGCCATGAGGAAGTGGACGGCGATGCCTTTGAGGATGAGGATCTCGTCCAGGGTGTCTTGCGGCACCACCAACGTCGCATGGTGGCGGGTATGCGGGCCCTTGCCGTACTCCGCCTGCGTGGCAGCGATAGTTGCCGATGCGAACCGGCCGATGAGCTGGCTGGTCATGTCTTTCAGCGCGGCCAGAGCGGTACGTGAGCCGTCGAACTCGTCTGCCCACCACCGGAACTGACGGAGGCGCTCGAGCGCGGCAAGGAGCGCGTCCTCGTCACCCCTGCCGTACCACTCGCGTGCATGGTCGACCACTTCTTGAGCATGGCCAGGATCGCGCAACACTGACAGAGATACCTGGCGATACACCACCGAGTCCTCGACGTCATGGACCGAGTAGGAGATGTCGTCTGCCAGGTCCATGATCTGTGCTTCAAAACTCTGTGCCCGCTCGGGGGCGCCTTGACGCAGCCAATCAAAAACAGGCCGGTCATCCTCGTAGACCCCAAACTTGCGGCTGGGTTTGCCATCAGCCCGCAGCGGTGCGCCCGCTTCACCCCAGGGGTACTTCACCGCTGCATCCAAGCTGGCACGCGTGAGGTTCAAACCAATGGGCTCGCCGGTCTCAGGGTCGACCGACTTAGGTTCCAAACGAGTGAGCAGCCGTAGGGTCTGGGCGTTGCCTTCAAAGCCGCCGATGTGCCGGGTCACCTTGTCGAGGGCACGCTCACCATTGTGGCCAAAAGGTGGGTGGCCCAGGTCGTGCGCCAAGCAGGCCGCGTCCACCACATCGGGCGAGCAGCCCAGCGCCTTCGCCAACTCACGGCCCACTTGGGCCACCTCAAGCGAATGCGTCAGGCGCGTGCGGACAAAGTCACCGCTGCCCAGCCCCAGCACTTGGGTCTTGGCGCCCAAACGCCGTAGCGCGCTCGAATGCAGGATCCTGGCGCGGTCCCGTTCAAAGGGAGTGCGGTTGGGGCTCTTCGAGGGTTCGTTGACCCATCGTTCGACGTCCGCCTCGGTGTAGCCCTGGGTGATGTCGTTCACGCTCTCAACCTAGCGCGCTTCCACGACCGCTCCTGCCTCATCACCCCTGCGTGTGTCACAGGTGCGGCGTACCGTGGAAGGCATGGGACTAGTCAAGGCATTCTGCGCTGTATCTCTCGACGGCTTCATCGCGGCGCCAGGGGATGACATCTCCTGGTTGGAAGCGGACCGTCCCGAGTGGGCTCCCATGGCGAGCGGACCCTGGTCCCACCGGCCGGAAGACGCCGTCACCTTCGCCGACTTCTACGCGGGCGTGGGAGCCATGCTCATGGGACGGCGCACCTTTGATGTGGTGCATGACATGCACCAGTGGTTCTACGGCGACACTCCGGTGCTCGTGGCGACCGGACGCCCACTTCCACACACACGTCCCACGGTGACCTCGGCATCGGCGCCCATCGCGAATCTTGTTGCGGAGGCCCAGGAACTCGCAGGAGACAAAGACGTGTACCTCGACGGGGGCACCATCATTCGGCAAGCACTCGACGCGGGGCTTGTCGACCAGATGATCGTGACGGTTCACCCCACGATTCTGGGTGCCGGACACCCCCTGTTTGCGGGTGCGGAGCAGCGCCATGCGGTGACGATCAGTGACGTCCGCCGGTTCGGAGACGGCATGGTCCAACTCACCATGACGCCCGCTCGCGAGCCTAGCGATACGAGCCCGCTCCCCGCGGACGGCGGTCCAGCGGACGAAAGCGCCTTCGGCCACGCCTAGGCCTAGCCTCCGGAGACGCTCAGCTCTGCTTCGCGTAGCCGAATCTCAAGGTCGGGGGTGATGTCCTGGGTGTCGAGCCACCCATCTGGACAGGATGGCGTCCTCGACGTGCCTTGCCGCCCGCGCGGGCCTTCAGCATCGGCTCCCGGGTACTCGGTGTCGAGCGGCAGGGAGTCCAACAGTGCACGCAACTGCGGCAGCGTTTCGACGAGTCCCAAGTTCTTGCGGATCTCGCCACCCACCGGGTAGCCCTTGAGGTACCACGCCACATGCTTGCGGATCTCCCGCATGGCCTTAAGTTCATCTCCACCAAAGAACGGCACCATCAGTTCACCGTGCCGGTAGATGGTGTCAGCGACCATACGTAGACCTGGCTTCACACGGTCATCGCGCCCTTCAAAGGCAGCTTGCAGGTCAGCGAAGAGCCACGGGCGTCCCTGGCAGCCGCGACCCACCACCACGCCGTCAACACCGGTGCGTGCGACCATGTCCAACGCGTCCTCGGCCGCCCAAATGTCTCCGTTGCCCAGCACCGGGATTGACTTCACGGCCTCCTTGAGTCGTGCAATCGCTTCCCAGTCTGCGTGCCCGGAGTAGTAGTCGGCGGCGGTACGTCCATGGAGCGCTACGGCCGCAACGCCTTCGGACTCCGCCATCCGGCCTGCCTCGATGTACGTCAGGTGGTCCTCGTCGACACCTTTGCGCATCTTGACCGTGACGGGAATGTCGTACGGCGCGGCTTCGCGGACTGCCGCGCGCACGATGTCGCGGAACAGGTCCTTCTTCCACGGCAGGACCGCACCGCCACCCTTCTTAGTCACCTTGGGCACGGGGCAACCAAAGTTCATGTCGATGTGATCTGCGCGGTCCTCCGTGACCAGCATTTTCACTGCGGCACCGATGGTGGCCGGGTCAACGCCGTAAAGCTGTACTGACCGTGGTGTCTCGTCGGGGTCGTGGTGGATGATGCGCAGGCTTTCCGGGGTGCGTTCCACGAGCGCGCGGGACGTCACCATTTCCGCAACGTAGATGCCGCCGCCGTACTCACGGCACAGGCGCCGGAACGCGGCGTTGGTAATGCCGGCCATGGGCGCCAACACCACGGGAGTGTCGATAGTCAAAGGGCCGATGCGCAGGGGTGGAAGCACTCGCTCGCCGGAGGCGGGCTGAGCCGATGCGTCAGAGGTCATTCCTCTATTGTCGCGGATTCCGAAACTGCCGTGTTCTCGCCCTCGAGCGCTCCCCTGTGCCCCACGACGAGCGCACCAATGCCCGTGGTGAGCGGTACCGCAAGGACCAGCCCGATCGATCCCACAAGAGTTCGCACCACTTCTTCAGCGATCTCTGCACTCGTGAGTGACATTCCGATGGACTGGTCGTAGAGCGAGACGAGCATGATGGTAGGAAGCGCTGCCCCCACATACGCAAACGCAATGGTGTAGACGGTGGAGGCAATGTGGTCGCGGCCAATCCGCATGCCGCGAGCAAAGAGGCTCCACGCCGACAAGTCTGGCCTGGCCGCACGCAACTCCCAGACGGCGGAGGCTTGGGTCACCGTGACGTCATTCAACACACCCAAACCCGCAATGATGATGCCGCATAGGACGAGCGCTTGGAGGTCAACGGTTCGTCCTGCGAGTTCAAGGTGGGTGCCCTCTTCTGACCAAAAGCCCGTGAGATGAGAGGCCTCGACGGCCCACGCTGCCAACAGCGTAGTGATGACGAGACCGGCGAGCGTGCCCAAGTAGGCCGTCGTGGTGCGCGCATTGGCTCCGTGAGCAAGGTAGAGCAACACAAACAGCGCTCCCGACCCGGTCACCAGGCCCACGACCACGGGGTTTGCTCCCTCGAACAGCGCGGGAACCGTGAAGAAGATCACCACGCCGAATGCTGCTACCAGGCCCAGCAGCGCACCCAATCCGCGCCACCAAGCAATCGCCAGCACGAGCACGACGTACAGCACTAGCAACACCAGGATGGGAGGGCCACGGTTGAAGTCGCCAAAGATGAGCGTGCCGTCGTCGACCATGAGAACTCGGATGGAGTCCCCCTCCGAGTAGGAGAAGGTCGCCAACTCCAACGGCATCAACTCGTGGAGTCCCGATTCCGGATCCTCGTCAATGGTCACCTGGGCGACACCGGTGGCATCGTCGACCGAGTCCACGGTGACATCCACCCAGGAAGCACCTTCATAGGTGGTGGGCACCGATCGCAGGAACGACCAGTCCGATGGCCACACGGCAACCGCGCCTGCCATCGTAAGGAACACCACGATGCCCACCGCAATGGTGAGCACCGTGGTGGTACGTTCAGAAGCCCGCGGGCGGTCCTCCAGGACGTGCGAATGACCGGCGCCCATCAGCGCTCCCCCACCGCGAGCATCGGCCCCACGAAGTTACGCGCCCACCAGACGCGTGGCCAGGTACGCCTGCACCTGAGACAACGCCACGCGCTCCTGCTGCATGGTGTCGCGGTCACGGATGGTGACGGCCTGGTCATCCTTGGTGTCGAAGTCGACGGTGATGCAGTACGGCGTACCGATCTCATCCTGACGGCGGTAGCGCTTTCCGATCGCCTGCGTGACATCGAGATCCACGTTCCAGGCGGCACGCAGTTCCTTGGCCAATGCGTCTGCGGTGGGCAAGAGTTCTTCCGACTTCGACAACGGAAGGACGGCAGCCTTGACGGGTGCGATGCGCGGGTCCAGGTGCAACACGGTGCGCTTGTCGACGCCGCCCTTGGTGTTGGGGGCTTCGTCTTCGTCGTACGCCTCGACCAGGAACGCCATGAGCGAACGGGTCAGACCCGCGGCAGGCTCGATCACGTACGGCGTGTAGCGCTCGTTCGTGGCGGGGTCCAAATAGCTCAGGTCCTTGCCGGAGTGCTCCGAGTGCGTGGACAAGTCAAAGTCGGTGCGGTTGGCGATACCTTCGAGTTCGCCCCATTCGCTTCCCTGGAAGCCAAAGCGGTATTCGATGTCCGTGGTGCCCTTGGAGTAGTGCGACAGCTTCTCCTGGGGGTGCTCGTACAGACGCAGGTTGTCAGCCGCAATACCCAGGTCCTTGTACCACTGCAGGCGAGTGTCAATCCAGTACTGGTGCCACTCATCATCCGTGCCGGGCTTGACGAAGAACTCCATCTCCATCTGCTCGAACTCACGGGTGCGGAAAATGAAGTTTCCGGGCGTGATCTCGTTGCGGAAGGACTTACCGATCTGGCCGATGCCGAACGGGACCTTCATACGCGAGGTGCGCTGGACGTTGTCGTAGTTCACGAAGATGCCCTGGGCGGTCTCGGGGCGCAGGTAGTGCAGGCCCGACTCGTCCTGGCTGACGCCCAGGTAGGTCTTGAGGAGGCCGTTGAACATCTTGGGCTCGGTCCACTCGCCGCGGGTGCCACAGTGGGGGCACGGGACCTCTGCGAGTCCACCCTCGGGGGCGCGGCCCTTCTTCTCTTCGAAGGCCTCGATGAGGTGGTCCTCGCGGCCGCGCTTGTGGCACGACAGGCACTCGACGAGCGGGTCCACGAAGGCCTTGAGGTGACCCGAGGCTTCCCACACTGCGGGAGGAAGAATGACTGATGAGTCCAGGCCGACGATGTCGTCACGGCTGGAAACCATGGCACGCCACCACTGGCGCTTGATGTTTTCCTTCAGTTCCACACCCAGCGGGCCGTAGTCCCACGCCGACCGGGTACCTCCGTAGATCTCGCCGCACGGAAAGACGAAGCCGCGACGCTTCGCTAGCGAGATCACATTGTCCAGGCGTGACGGTGCCACTGAATGCTCCTTGGGTGAGAACGACTGTGTCGGCACAGTCTATCCGCGTTCCCCGCACGCGGGGCCCCGGACACGACTGTGCCGACACAGCGACCGTCGTTCTCTTAGGAGTCTTTCACCGCGCGCTTCAGTGCCGGCACCGCGGTGAGCTTGGGATAGCGCGTCTCCGGGATGTCGAGCGCCTCGCCCGTTTGCGGGTTGCGGCCTGTGCGTGCGGCGCGCACAGCAGGTTCCACTGTCGCGATGCCGGGGACTTTAACGCGGCTACCGCTCGCGACTGCGGCGGTCACTTCAACCCCAAGCGCGTCGAGGACGCGTGTGACGGCGGCCTTGTCGAGACCAGCCCGGTCGCCGATGCGAGCGGTGAGTTCAGCGGTGGTGAGGTCCATGATGGACGTCCTTTCGTAGGTCATGCGGTGGGAAATGTGCTGGGGTCGACGAGTCCGCGTTGGACTGCACGGACCAGTGGCCGGGGGACTCGGTAGGTGGTGCCGTGAACCGTGACATTCTGAAGCTCCGGTGCGCTGGCTTTCCATTGCGCGCGGCGGGAGCGTGTGCGGGAACGTGAGGTCTTGCGTTTGGGAACAGCCACGACTACCCCTGACGGCCCTTGAAGCGAGGGTTGCGCTTGTTAATGACGTAGGTCTTACCCCGCCTGCGCACCACGATCGATCCTTCTTTACGGGCGAGCGAGCGAATGCTTGCGCGTACTTTCACTGTGGTCCTCCTTGGGAGTAGCGGCGGCGGAACCGTTCCACGCGCCCTGCGGTGTCCACGACGCGCTGCTGTCCGGTGTAGAACGGGTGGCTTGCCGAGGAAATCTCTACGTCGATCACGGGGTACTCGTTGCCGTCATCCCAGGTGATCGTGGCGTCGGACGTCATCGTCGACTTGGTGAGGAACGCGAAGTTCGCTGAAGTGTCACGGAACACGACGGGGCCGTAGTGGGGGTGGATCCCTTTCTTCATGGTTACCAACTCGACTTCGTGACGCCGGGAAGTTCACCACGGTGCGCTGCTTGGCGCATGGCGACGCGGGACAGCCCGAAGGCTCTGAGGTACCCGCGCGGTCGACCATCGGAGTTATCCCGGTTGCGCAGGCGCGTGGGACTGGCGTCACGGGGTAGCGCATGGAGCGCTGCCATGGCCGTCGCGCGTTCCTCAGGGCTCAGGTGGGGGTTGACCGATGCACGCTTGAGTTCACGCCGCTGTGCCGCGTAGCGCGCGACGATTGCCGCCCGTTGCTCGTTGCGAGCGATCTTGCTCTTCTTTGCCATTAGCGGGTCTCCTTGAAATCGACGTGGCGCCGGATGGCTTTGTCGTACTTGCGCAGCACCAGCCGGTCAGGTGTGTTGCGACGATTCTTGGTGGTGATGTACCGCGTGCCGGTGCCCGCAGTCGACTGCAGGGTGATCTTGGGCCGAATGTCCTTGGACGCCGCCATCAGAGCTTCTCCCCTTGGGAGATGAGCCGGGAGACCACAGCGTCAATGCCGTCCCGGTCAATGACTTTGATGCCGCGGGTGCTGACATTGAGGCGGATGTGGCGTCCGAGTGAGGGAACCCAGTACCGCTTGCGTTGGATGTTGACGTCCCAGCGGCGCGCGGTGCGGCGGTGGGAGTGGGATATGGAGTTGCCGAAGCCTGGTGTGGCTCCGGTGACTTGGCATCGTTGAGCAGACATGCGGAACAAGGTAGTAATGAGAATCATTCTCGTCAAGTGCTACTGTGTCGGCCATGACCTCTTCACTCACGATTAGCACGCTCGCCACCTTGGACCCCATCACCCGAGCCACCGCGTCGCTGGGCCTGGTCCTGGACCGCACTGACGTTGTGACCGTGACCGTCGACATCCACGACGATGCCGTCACCCATACCCTCACCGCCTCCACTGGCGCCCTGAGTTCGACGACGACCCCGCTTGAGCATGCGTGCCTCTCCTGTGCGATCAGGGAGGTAGTGCTTCCTGAACTAGTCGCACTCCAGGAGGTCGAGACCTGGAAGCACGCCGTGATCGTCCTCCCGCCCACCTCTGAGCCGGCACCGGTGGTGCGCCTTCTCGACGACAACCTCGGACACCAGGGGCTCCTCCCCCGCGCCGCATACGGCACCACGATCGCTGCGTTCGATGCCGAGACCTTTGCCGCGGACGCCACCTCCGACGACTGGCTGGAAGATCGCGGCTGGTCGCTTCACGAAGACGACGACCGCGTCGTCGCCGAGGCCGTTGCCCCCATCGTGACGTCCTCGGACACCATTGCACTCGTGGGAGACAAGCCCCTGGATGAACACACCCTTGCCCTTGCCGACCACCTGCGAGGCGACGGCAGCCGGGTCGTTCCGTGCTCCCTCGACGACCTTCCCGCACTGGCACTTCCTGCCACCGCAGGCCGCACGCGCGACTGCCTGGAGCGCGCCAACCCTTTCACCCCCTGCCGACGCACCCCCGTCGACCGCGCTGGAGTCTGGACCGTCCGCCTCACCAGCACGCACGGCTTCCACCCTGAACGCCTGCGCGAGCATGTCGCCCACCTCGCTGGCTCTGCGACGCGCGTGCGAGGGCACTTCTGGGTGACGTCGCGCCCGGACAGCGCATGCGTCTGGGACAGTGCGGCCGGCCAGGTCTACGTGGGTGAACATGGCACATGGGGGCCGCGCACGCCGCGCACTGAGCTCATCGTCACCGGAACCAGCGACTGCCGGGACACGATCGCCGATGCGTTCTCACGGTCACTAGCGCGCCCCGGCGAAGAGCCCTCCGACGACGTCCTCGCGGATTGGCTTGGCGAGATCGACGCCTGACCACGTTCCCAACTTTGACAATGATTATCAATAGAACTTAGACTGGACATATGAACCTCACCCGCACCATGGCCGTCACCGGCGCGATCGGCACCCTTCTCCTTGCCGGCTGCTCCACAGACGCCACCTCAGGCTCAGACACCGCAGCGTCTGGTGACGCGTCATCCGCGGCTGCACTCACCGTCGGCACCGCGTTCTATCCGCTGCAGTTTGTCGCCGAACGGGTCGGCGGCGACGACGTCACCATCGAGACACTCATCTCCCCCGGCGTGGAGCCCCACGACTCAGAGATCTCTCCCGCCACAGTGCGTGCCATGCAGACCATGGACACCGTTCTGTACCTCTCTGACTTCCAGCCGGCAATCGACGCCGCCGTGGAGACCACCGAGGTTCGCACCCTTGACGCCCACCACATCGTTGACGAGAACAGCGAAGCCGTAGCAATCCACGCGGAAGAGGCCCACGAAGGCCACGACCATGCAGAAGACGACCACGACCACGAGGACGCAGAGGACCACGACGGCCACGACCACGGCTCTGCGGATCCCCACTTCTGGCAAGACCCCACGCTTCTCGCCGAGTACACCACCGACGTCATTGCAGAGTTCTCCGAGCTCGACCCCGACAACGCAGCGGCTTACGAGGAGCGTGGGCAGGAACTCATCACAGACCTGAACGATCTCGACACCGCTTTTACTGAAGGCCTCGCCACCTGCGAACGCCGCGACCTGTACGTCGGACACGAAGCTTTCGGCTACATGGCACTTGCCTACGACCTCGCCCAAGAAGGCCTGTCTGGCATCGACCCCGAGGCAGAGCCTTCACCTGCGCGCGTCCGCGAGGTGCGCGACCTCGTTCTCGAGACCGGCGCCACCACGATCTTCACCGATTCTGAAGTATCGGCGTCCGTGGCCGACTCCCTAGCCGAAGACGCAGGCGTAGAAGTCGCCGTCCTGGACCCCCTAGAGTCCGTTGTGGACGGAGACGACTACCTTGGAGTCATGAACCGCAACCTTGAAGCGCTGAGGACCGGCCTTGCATGTAGCTGACAACTCCGCTGCCGCCACCCCGCCTGCACTCGTTGCACGCGGGGTGCGCGTGCGTTTAGGCGGGCACGAAATCCTCCATGGCGTCGACTTTGACGCTCATCACGGCCAGGCAGTCGCAGTCATGGGTGGAAATGGCTCCGGAAAGTCCACGTTGGTGCGAGCCGTCGTGGGCGCTATCCCCTCGACAGCAGAAACAATCGAGGTGTTCGGCGAGCCCCGTTCCCGCAAGCATGCCCACCGCGTCGGGTATGTCCCCCAGCGCATGGGCGCTGGTTCGGGTGTGTCCGCCACCGCCCTCGAAGTGGTGACCTCTGGCCTACTCGGAGCGGGACGCCTGCGCCCACCGCGCGGTGCCCGCGCACGCGCACTTGCCGCACTCGAGGACTTGGGCGTTGAAGCTCAGGCCCACAAAGATGTCTCCACCCTGTCCGGGGGCCAGCAACAGCGCGTGCTCATCGCTCGCGCCATGGTGCGCGAACCTGAGTTGCTGATCCTCGACGAACCTATGGCTGGTGTCGATGTCCCCAGCCAGGAAGCCCTCGCGGCAGCGCTCCAGCGCAAACGCGACGCGGGTGGCGCGGTGGTGATCGTGCTCCATGAACTCGGGGCCCTGGCTTCACTCATCGACCACGCCGTCGTCCTCGAACACGGCTGCGTCACTCATGTGGGCGAGCCACCTCGTGCCCTGGGCGTCCACGCCCTGCCGGGGCACGACCATGACCACGCGCACACCGACGTGCCGGAACCGCCTGCGTCACCGTTTGCTTGGGAGGTACGCAAGTGAGTTTGCTGACTGATCCGATCGTGCAGCGCATGCTGCTAGTCGCCATCATGGTGGGTGCCACCGCGCCCATCGTGGGCACGTACTTGGTGCACCGCCGCATGGCGTTGCTGGGCGATGGCATTGGCCACGTCGCGCTCGCGGGTGTCGCGGCAGGTTGGCTCGCGGGTTCGTGGGCAGGGCTTGCCCAGAAGGATGCGCTCGCTATCCCCGGAGCCATCGTGTTCGCCATCACTGGAGCGGTCGTGATCGAACGTATGCGAGCCCGCGGCATCGCCGCTGCGGACGTGATTATGGCGATCATGTTTTACGGCGGCATCGCCTCCGGCGTGCTTCTGATCTCCATGGCCGGTGGATCGAACGCCAACCTCATGGGCTACCTCTTCGGCTCCATCAGTACCGTGAGTTGGGACGACGTGTGGGTGACCGTGATCATGGCGGTCATCATTCTCGTCATTGGCCTGGGGCTGCGCCCCGCACTGTTCGCTGTGACGCATGACCAGGAGTTCGCATTCTCGACGGGGCTTCCCGTAGGTGCGCTCAACATGGTGGTCGCTGTGCTGTCCGCAGTCACGATCACGGCGTCGATGCGTGTGGTGGGCGTCCTGCTCGTGTCCGGGCTCATGATTCTCCCAGTGGCGATCAGCCAACTCATCACCAGGTCGTTCAGCAAGACCATGACCTTCGCGATGGTGATCGGCGTGGTGCTGTGTGTCACCGGTGTGGGTATTACGCTGTTCCACAACCTGCAGCCAGGCGCGCTGATTGTTGTTCTGGGCGTGCTCCTGTATGTGGTGGTCGCCTCTGGTGTGGCTTTGCTCAAGAAGCACCGCCACCGCCGTGACTCCGCTGCACTGCGGGCAGACCTACGCGACCAGGAGGCCTCCGCATGACCGCACCATCGCCTACCCCACGCATGACTAAGCAGCGTGTTGCGGTCCTTGAGGCGCTCGAATCGAGCGAAGAGTTCCGTTCAGCACAGTCCTGGCACGACACGTTGCGTCATGGCGGTTCGACCGTGGGGCTAGCCACCGTGTACCGCTCGCTCCAGGCGCTTGCTGAGGCTGGCGAAGTGGACTCCGTTGTCACAGAATCGGGCGAGACGCTGTACCGCCGCTGTGAAACCGTGGACGAGCACCACCACCACCTACGGTGCCGCGTATGCGGTACAGCCAAGGACATCGAAGTGCCGCAGTTCGAAGAGTGGGCACAGTCCATGGCTGCGAGTCTGGGATTTTCGCAGATCGATCACACCGTCGAAGTCACCGGCGTGTGTGAACGCTGCGCCACGCAGGGCACCTGATGGCAGGAGTTCCCGGCTTCATCACCGATCTGGGGTGGTGGGCCATCGTTCCATTTTTGTTCATGGTGGTGTTCTTCCGCTCCCAAGGTACCTACTGGGTAGGCCGCTGGTTGCGTCGTGGGGCCGATGCCGTGGCGCTGCAGGCAGGAGCAACGGAAGGCGATTCCTCCGGCGCTACCGCACCCCCACCGCCAGCTACCGCGCGAAGCCGGATCGCCCAGAAGATGTCGGGTCCCGCAATGGACAGGGCTCAACAGTTCTTGGAAAAGTGGGGATTCATTGGAGTCCCGCTGTGTTTCCTCACCGTCGGGTTCCAAACCATTGTGCTGACGACAGCGGGCTACACGCGGATGCGGTGGGATCTTTTCACGGTCGCGATGCTGCCCGGATGCGCGGCCTGGGCCTTCATCTACGGGGGCATCTCCGTCACCCTCATTGAGTTGTGGAAGCAGTCTCCCTGGTGGTTCCTCGGCGGCGTCATCACCGTCGTCGCGCTTGCTTACGGCGCCACTAGGCTGCGCCGAAACGCCGGTTCCGCCGTGCGTATTCCTCAATAGCTGCCCACAGGTGCGTACGGTCCACGTCCGGCCACAGCACGTCCGAGAACACGTACTCCGCGTAGGCCGCCTGCCACGGCAGGAAGTTGCTTGATCGTTGCTCGCCACTGGAACGCCAGAACAGGTCCACGTCAGGCATGTCTGGCTCATCCAGGTGGGCGGCCAGGGTTTTCTCCGTCACCTTGTCCGGGTTGATCTGTCCCGCCGCAACCTTGCGCGCAATCTCGCGCGCGGCATCGGCGATTTCCGCACGTCCCCCATAGTTCACACACATCGTCAACGTCAGACCAGTGTTGTCCTGGGTGACTTCTTCAGTTTTCTCCAACTCCTTGATGACGGACTTCCACAGTTTGGGCCGACGACCCGCCCAACGGACGCGGACACCCCACGCATGCATCTCCTCGCGCCGGCGCGCAATGACGTCACGGTTGAAGCCCATCAGGAACCGCACCTCGTCAGGGCTGCGCTTCCAGTTCTCCGTCGAGAACGCGTATGCGCTCACATGGGTGACGCCCACCTCGATTGCGCCCGCGACCACGTCCATGAGCGACGCTTCGCCGCGCTCATGGCCCGCCGTCCGTGCAAGCCCGCGCTCCTTAGCCCAGCGGCCGTTGCCATCCATGACAACAGCCACGTGAGCCGGCACAGCACCAGCCGGAAACTCAGGTGCGACGGCACCGCCAGGGTGAGGAAAAGGCTTGTCGTAGGTCACGTCCGTCAGCCTATCGGGGCGGAGTCAACGCGGACGGCACTCCCCTGTCGACATGGCTGAGGGAACGCACCTTCTTCTCGAGGTGGAACTGCGCATAGGCTGCGATGAGGCCTGCCGCATCGCGACGGGACCGGTCCACCGACGCGTCCGCCCGTTCCCACTCGCCGCTGAGCAGAGCGTGCAACAGGTCGAAGACCTCGGGACTCGGGGCAGCAGCGCCAGGTGGGCGGCACGCCTCACACACTGCGCCACCACCAGCCACAGCGAAGGCCCGATGCGGTCCAGGCTTCGCGCACGACGCACATTCGTCGAAGCTCGGCTCGTAACCAGCGAGCGCGAGCGAACGCAACAAGAAACTGTCGAGGACGAGCCCCGGGTCGTGGGCACGCCGACTCAACGCCGCAAGGCCGCCATGAAGAAGTCTGTACTGCTCGGACGCGTCCTCTTTCTCGTGGTCGACCAACTTGTCGACCGTTTCCACCATCGCCGTCGCCGCAGTAAACAACGCATAGTCCTCAGCGATGCGGCGCGCGTACGGCTCACGTGTTTCCACCTGGCTCACGATGTCCAGATTGCGCCCCTCATACAGTTGCACATCGACCAGCATGAAAGGCTCCATGCGTGAGCCGATGCGGCTCGTCGTACGGCGCACTCCTTTAGCGACCGCGCGCACCTTTCCATGGGACCGAGTCAGCATCGTGACGATGCGGTCTGCCTCACCCAGTTTGTGAGTCCGCATCACAATCGCGTGATCGCGATACAGGGGCACTGTCAGGACTCCTGAACCATCAGGGTCCGCCCTAGCGACTCCACCTCGTCAACGCTCCAGCCGAGCGAACGATAGAAGCCCAGCACCTCGCTGTTCGTTGACCGCACCTGCAAGTTGACCTTGGGGCAGCCCAAGACCTCAAGCTCGGCAACCGCACGGCCCACGAGCGCGGTCGCGATTCCCTCACGACGACGCTCAGGTGTCACGGCGACGTGATACAACCAGCCTCGAACTCCGTCATAACCGGCCATCGCCGCACCAACCACAGCGTCAACGCCGTCACTTACCTCACAGGCGACCCAGAACAAGTCGGGGTCCCGAGCACACTTCCGAGCGATCAGCTCTGCAGGAGCATTGCGCGCGGGATCCGTAGGAAAGCACTCACGCCACAGCTCCACGACAGCGTCAGTGTCGCGCGGCGCAAAACGTCGAACTCGTACAGGCATTAGGGCTCCGAAACTTCCTCTGTGGCAAGCAACACCTCGACGGTCGCTCCCGACAGTGCTTCGTCAATCTCTTCCTCAGTGGGCTCGTCGGGAAGTGAATGGAGGACCAAAGCGGGCTGAGTCAAGGCCACGACCACCCTGTAGCGTACGGCCCCGTCCTCAGCCGCACGGCAGGCGACGGCCGCCGTGTCATAGAACGAATCCTCCGGGCATATCTCCGCAGACACATCCACCGCATCGGTCTGCGCGAGGATCGTGTACATGATGTCCTGCGCTTCCTCATCAAAAGGCAGACGCGGAGAGCCCGTCCAGCACTCCTGAACGTACGGACGCCGCGGAGTGTCAAGCTGACCGCCCCACACCACCGAGTCCGCGCAGTCAATCAACGTGAAGTCCTGAACGGAGAGGTCCGGGAGGTTGTCCGCCGCGTCCCCCGCTTCCGACGCGGCGGTGCAGCTCACGAGCACCAGGGCCGCTGCGCCCGCCACAAGAACCGCACCAGCGGTGCGTCTCATCACGGGCGTCAGCATGGCCCCAGTCTAGGTCCCCAGACCGGTGAGATCCCTGGGAAAAGGCTTCCAGGCCCTCCCTAGCGTGCGGACCGATTCACCGCCGACACGATTGCCTTGAGAGTCGCAGTGGTGATGGACGCGTCAACACCCACACCCCACAGAATGTCGTCTCCGATCTGGCACTCCACGTACGACGCAGCCTGGGCGTCGCCACCCGTCGTCATCGCATGCTCGTGGTAGTCCAGCACTTCGACCTTGACTCCCCGGGTGCCCAGCGCCGCCACAAACGCGGCAACAGGCCCATTTCCGGAAGCCTCCAGCGTCACAGGTGCCCCGTTGTCGGTGATGTCGGCCGCCAACGTGTCCGGACCGTCATCGGAACTGGTCGCCCGAGTACCCAGGAGTGAGAACCGTCCCCACTGGCCCGCTTCCGTCGGTGACGGCAGGTACTCGTCGCGGAAGACCGTCCAGATGTCATCCGAGGTCTGCTCCTCGCCAGTGGCATCGGCTTGCTGCTGCACTACCCGCGAGAACTCGATCTGAAGCCGACGCGGCAGGTCGAGGTTGCGCTCTGTCTTCAACAGGTACGCCACGCCACCCTTGCCGGACTGGCTGTTGACGCGGATCACCGCTTCATACGAGCGACCCACGTCCTTGGGGTCGATCGGGAGGTAAGGAACGCCCCACACAATCTCATCAACGGTCGTGCCCGCCGCATCGGCCTTCGCCGACATCGACTCCAGGCCCTTCTTGATCGCATCCTGGTGGGAGCCGGAGAAGGCCGTGAACACCAGGTCGCCGCCCCACGGGTGACGCGGGTGGACATCGATTTGGTTGCAATACTCGACGGTGCGGCGCACCTCATCGATGTCCGAGAAGTCGATCTGCGGATCAATGCCCTGGCTGAACAGGTTCATGCCCAACGTCACCAAGTCCACGTTGCCGGTGCGCTCGCCATTGCCGAACAGGCAGCCCTCGATGCGGTCAGCACCTGCCATGTACCCGAGCTCCGCGGCGGCCACAGCCGTTCCGCGGTCGTTGTGCGGGTGCAGGCTCAGCACCACAGAGTCGCGGTAGTCCAGGTGACGGTTCATCCACTCGATCGAGTCGGCGTACACGTTGGGGGTTGCCATCTCCACGGTCGCGGGCAGGTTGATGATGACCTTCCGCTCAGGGGTGGGCTTCCAGACGTCGAGCACCGCGTTGCACACCTTGACCGCATACTCGAGCTCGGTCCCGGTGTATGACTCGGGGCTGTACTCATAGAAGACCTGGGTGTCCGGGATGAGCTCTTCGAACTTCTGGCACAGCATCGCGCCATGGGTGGCGATGTCCAGAATCTGGTCCTCGTCCGCGCGGAACACCACCTCGCGCTGCAGGATCGACGTCGAGTTGTACAGGTGAACAATCGCCTGCTTGGAACCACGCAACGATTCGTAGGTGCGCTCGATCAGGTGTTCACGCGCCTGCGTCAACACCTGAATGGTGACGTCGTCAGGGATGTGACCGCCTTCGATCAGTTTGCGCACAAAGTCAAAGTCGGTCTGGCTTGCCGAAGGGAAGCCCACCTCGATTTCCTTGTAACCCATACGCACCAGCAGGTCGAACATGCGCATTTTGCGTTCGACGTTCATGGGTTCGATCAACGCTTGGTTGCCGTCGCGCAGATCGACGGCACACCACCGCGGTGCCTGCTCGATGCGGTTGTTCGGCCACGTGCGGTCAGGAAGATCCACGGCAATCTGCTCGTGGAAGGGCCGGTACTTGTGGATCGGCATGGGGCTCGCGCTCTGGGAGCCGCCTGTGTAGTGCTCACTCATGTGGGGAATCCTTCGTGGGTGTCGGTCTGGTAGCCGCCGGCACGCGAAACTCCGCGACGAGGATCCGGCTTAGAAACTAAGCCTCGTCGCGGCACGTAAGGAGTAGCGAGAGTGCACGCATGCCGTCCACCATAGCGGACGCATCGGCGCCCCGGCACATGCTGCTAGAAACCTAGGCGTCCCAACTGCTTGGGGTCGCGCTGCCAATCCTTCGCGACCTTGACGTGGAGATCCAGGAACACCTTGCGGCCCAGCAGCCGTTGGATGTCTTGGCGAGCGGTCGCGCCCACGTCTTTCAGGCGTGCCCCACCGCGGCCAATGATGATGCCCTTTTGCGAGTCGCGCTCCACGAACACCTGGGCACGGATCTCCAACACATCCCGCTGGGACGTATCCTCACCCGGCTCCACCATCTCCTCGATCACGACGGCAATGGAGTGTGGAAGTTCATCGCGCACGCCCTCCAACGCCGCCTCGCGGATCAACTCTGCAATCCGCACGTCTTCCGGCTCGTCCGTCACATGCCCTTCGGGATACAGCGGCGGCCCCTCGGGAAGATGCGCCGCCAGCACATCAACCAACACATCAACCTGGATGTCCTTGACCGATGACACAGGGACGATGTCCGCCCACTCACCGAGTTCCTGGACAGCCAGGAGGTGCTCGGCGACCTTGTCGCGCGAAACCTTGTCAACCTTGGTGACGATCGCGACCACGGGAGCCCGCGCTTCCCCCAGCTCGCGAGCAATCCACTTGTCGCCCGGGCCCACCTTCTCGTCTGCCGGCAGACAGAAGCCGATGACATCAACCTCAGCGAAGGTCTCCCGCACCAGGTCATTCAAGCGCTCACCCAAAAGCGTGCGTGGACGGTGCAAACCTGGCGTATCGACGATCACCATCTGCGCATCGTCCCTGTTGACGATGCCCCGGATAGCGCGTCGCGTTGTTTGCGGGCGCGACGACATGATCGCGACCTTCTCTCCCACCAGCGCATTCATGAGCGTGGATTTACCCACATTGGGGCGTCCCACAAAGCATGCGAAGCCGCTGCGGTGAGCGGTCGGTTCAGTCATCAGATTCCTCCTCAGGAGCGGCTTCCACCAGCAACGTCGTCAATCGCCTACGCCGTCCTTCCATTCTCTCAGCAGTCAAGACCAGCCCGTGGGCCGATGCGCGGGCGCCGCGGATCGGCACCTTACCCAAGGACTTCGCTAGCAGGCCCGCTGCGGTTTCGACGTCCTCGTCCTCAATGACGACGTCAAACAGCTCAGCGAGGTCGTCCAAGTCCATACGGGCGGGGATGCGGTACACACCGTCGGTGACGCGCTCAACTTCTTGAACGGTGCGGTCGTGTTCATCGACCACCTCCCCCACGATCTCTTCCAAGGCATCCTCGATCGTCACCAGCCCGGCGACACCGCCGAACTCATCGACCACGATCGCCATGTGGAACACCTCGTCCTGCATACGCCGCAGCAGGTCGTCGACCGGCACGGACTCGGGAATGAACTCCGCTTCCCGCATGAAGTCCTCGACGGGCGCACCGAGTGCACGCGTGTCATCCCACGTGCGTGCCACGACGTCCTTGAGGTACAGCACTCCGATCGTGTCGTCGATGTCGTCGCCGATGACGGGCACCCGGGAGAAGCCCGAACGCATAAACAGCACCATCGCTTTGCGCGCCGGCGTACCGGACGCGATCGTGATCATGTCCGTGCGGGGAACCATGACTTCGCGCGTGAGGGTGTCGCCGAGGCTCACGACTGATCTCAGCAGCTCTGCGTCCTCGGCCTCCAGCGCATCCTGAGCCTGCTCTACGAGATCCTCAGGCTCAGCGAGCGGTGGGGCCTTGAGCGCCGGGAGCAGCGTCTTGAGCGGCCCAGCACTCCGGGTGAGGATCCATCCTGTCCCGGCGAGCACCCGAATGGACCCTTCCGGCGCGCGGCGAGCGATCTGGCGCGGCACAGCACGCGCCACCACCAAGGATGATGCGGCGGCAATGGCGACCGCGACCACAACCGTCAGCGCAACCGGCCATTCCCACGCTTGCGTGACCGCGCCCACCACCAGCGTGGTGCACACAATCGCGACCGCCTCGCACACCGCGTACGCCACCGAGGCAGCATCGTCGGGATGCTCATCGAGCGCTGCCCAACGCGCGACCTTCGTGGGTTTGCCGTCGGGCCGCAACGCGTGCGCGAGCTCCCGTTCGCGAGCGTGGGGAAGCTGCTCAAACGCCGCGACAATGGCATGCAGTACTGCGGCCCCGAGCAAGGACAGCACACCCACCGCCACCAGGACGGCAACGGTAGATCCGGTCACGGCGCCTATCCGCGCTCAGCCAAGAAGGTCAGCAGGAGACGGCGCTGCAAAGCAAACATCTCCTTCTCCTCTTCGGGCTCCACATGGTCGTAACCCAAGAGGTGCAGGATGCCGTGAGTCGTGAGCAGCAGCATTTCCTCGGCCGGCGAATGTCCGGCGGTCACAGCCTGACGTTCCGCGACCGTGGGGCACACCACAATGTCTCCCAGGAGCCCCGCGGGCGTGGGCTCATCCGGGGTACCCGGACGCAACTCGTCCATGGGGAAACTGAGAACATCTGTGGGGCCGGGCTCATCCATCCACTGAATGTGCAGCTGCTCCATGGCAGGCTCATCCACGAACATGATGGCGAGCTCGGCACCGTCGGCGACGTGCATCTCCCGCAACACGTAGGTCGCGAGCTCGGAGAACTCGATCTCGTCGACCTCATAATCCGTCTCGTTATTGACGTCGATCAACGGTCGCCCTCCTTGAAGCGTCGTTGCTGGCCCCCGCCACGCGGAGCGCGCGACTCGTCGGCCTTGGCGTAAGCGGTCACAATCTCTGACACCAAACGGTGTCGCACCACGTCCTGGGCGCCCAACTCGCAAAAAGCGATGTCCTCGACACCGTCCAAAATCTCGCGCGAGGCGCGCAAGCCCGACTGGGTTCCACCGGGGAGGTCCACCTGCGTCACGTCACCGGTCACAACCATCGTGGTGCCAAAACCCAAACGCGTCAGGAACATCTTCATCTGCTCGCGCGTAGTGTTCTGTGCCTCATCAAGAATGACGAACGCATCGTTGAGCGTGCGCCCGCGCATGTAAGCCAGCGGTGCGACTTCGATGGTGCCTGCCTCCATGAGGCGAGGAATGGACTCCGGGTCAACCATGTCGTGCAGAGCGTCGTAGAGCGGGCGCAGGTACGGGTCAATCTTGTCGTTGAGCGAACCCGGCAGGAACCCGAGTCGTTCTCCCGCCTCGACGGCCGGGCGCGTCAACACAATGCGATTGACTTTCTTTGCTTGAAGAGCTGCGACGGCCTGAGCCATCGCCAGATACGTCTTTCCTGTTCCTGCAGGGCCGATGCCAAAGGTCACCGTGTGAGACTCAATGGCACTCACATACTCCGCCTGCCCCTGAGTCTTGGGCCGAATGGTGCGTCCCCGAGTAGAGAGGATCGACCGGCTCAACACGCTCACCGGACTCTGTGGCGCATGTGCGTCCGGCCCGGCCCCAGCATCGGCTGCCGCCGCCGCAACGCCCCGCGCGGCCGCCAGCATCCGCACCGACTCACGCGCAACCTCGGGAGTCAGCGGCACTCCCGCCGCCATGACGGACCGTAGTTCCTCGACTGCCGTCGCTGCTGCCGCAACCTGAACCTCATCCCCCGTGAACGTGATGCGGTTGCCGCGGACATGGATATCCACATCGGGATGTGCGCGCTCGATCTCCTTCATCACCGCATCCGCACTCCCCATGAGTTCCGGCATGCGTTCCGCGTCTTCAATGACGACTACTCGCTGTGGTGTCACGCAGGGTTCCATTCCAACTCAGTTCCGCCAAGAACATGGCCGTGCACGTGAAAGACCGACTGGCCGGCACTCGCTCCAGTGTTGAACACCCAACGGAACTCGCCGCCACACTCGGCATCCGCAATCTCCTGCGCCGCGAGCGCCATCGCCGCCAGTTCCTGGGGAACCTCCGCTGCAGCCGCCGCCACATCCTTGACGTGGGTGCGGGGAATCACCAACACGTGCACAGGGGCTTTGGGGGCAATGTCGCGGAAGGCGACCACATGCTCATTTTCGAGCACCTTGGTCGCGGGGATGTCTCCGTCGATGATCTTGCAGAACAGACAGTCCTCACTCATAGACCTAGCGTAGGCCCCCGGTCGTCCCTGCGTCTGCCTGGCTTCCACGGCTCCACGCCCCCCTCACTGCCGCGAGCGCCGCCATAGCGGCCGGACCGGCACTGGAGGCGCGCAGGACATGGGGTCCGAGCACAACAGTGCGGGCTCCGGCCTCTTCAAAGGCCTCGCGTTCCTCGGGAGCGATCCCGCCCTCGGGCCCCACGACGAGCCACACGTCACGGTCCAGCGGCACATCGGTGAAGTCGGTGAGCGCGGTGTCACCATCTTCATGGAGCACGAGAACGAGCGTGCCGGCCTCGACTTTTTGCCCGATGCGGGACGCAAGTTCCTTGGTCGACATCACGTTGGCGACGGGGGCGATCAGTGCTCGCCGAGACTGTTTGGTAGCCGCCATCACGACCGACTCCCATTTGGCCCGGCCCTTATCCGCCTTGGGACCGCGCCACTGGACAATCGACCGCTGGGCGCTCCACGGCACGATGCCGGTGGCACCCAACTCGATGGCGGACTCGACCGCCTGTTCGTCACGACCGCCCTTTGCCAGGGCCTGGACGAGCGTCACTGGCGCGTCACTGTCAGTCGAGACCGCATCGACCTTGATCTCCATCAGGTCGCCAGCGGCAGAAACGATCACACCCGAGGCGCGCAGCCCGGCACCGTTCACGACGTCGACTCGCTCGCCGCACTCACGGCGCTGAACCGTCACTGCATGCCGTGCCTCTGCGCCTGTCACCGCCACGACCGACCCCACGGTCGCCGCAGCCAGCTGTGGGTTGACGAACACCGGGGCACTCATACGGTTCAGCGTCCCTTGAAGTGACCGCGCAGGCGGGAGAACACTCCGCCACCTAGAGGGGCCAAGGTCGCCTCAGGCATCTCCTCACCACGCAATGCGGCAAGCTGACGCAACAAGTCAGTCTGCTCATCGCTGAGGTCCGTGGGGGTGTGCACGTCCAGGTGGACATGCAGGTCTCCACGGCCTGCCCGTTGCAGACGCCCCACGCCCAAGCCCTTGAGTTTGACGGTGCTGCCCGCATGGGTGCCCTGGCGAATCTCGACAGGCTGAGGCCCATCAAATGTGTCCACGTCCATCTGAGCGCCCAACGCCGCAGCAGTCATGGGCACCTCCAGGGTGCAGTGCAGATCGTCACCTCGGCGTTCGAACACGTCGTGCTGCTTCTCACGAATCTCGACGTACAGGTCACCCTTGGGCCCGCCTGCAACACCCGCATCCCCACGCCCAGACAAGCGAATCCGAGTGCCTGTCTCGACACCGGCGGGGATGTCAACCTTCACCGTGTGGCGTGAATGCGTGCGACCCTGCCCCGAGCAGTCACCGCAGGGCTTCTCGATGATGGTGCCGTAGCCGCCGCACGCGGGGCACGGCGAGGTCGTCATCACGTTGCCCAGAAGCGAACGCGCCATCCGCTGCACCATGCCGGCGCCGTTGCACTGACGGCACTGCTGAGGCTGAGAGCCGGGAGCACAGCACGATCCGTGGCACGTCTCGCAGACATCGGCCAGATCCACCTGGATCTCCCGAGACACACCGAACACTGCTTCCTTGAGGTCAATAGTGGCCTGCACCAAGGTGTCACCGCCACGCTGGGTCCGCGATGCAGGACCACGCTGCTGCTGGCCGCCGAACGGGCTTCCACCGCCACCAAAGAACTGCTCGAAGATGTCCTCGAAACCGAAGCCCTGCGGCCCACCCTGCGCACCGGAACGGCTTCCGCGCGGATCGACACCGCGGTCATACTGGGCGCGCTTGTCCGAGTTGCCGAGCACCTCATAGGCGGCAGCAACTTCCTTGAAGCGCTCTTCGCCCTCGGGCCCCGCGACGTCAGGGTGCAACTCGCGCGCAAGCTTGCGGTAGGCCTTCTTGATCTCTGCTTCGGACGCGTTGCGTTCCACGCCCAGCGTTCCGTAATAGTCGTTCACTCAGTCTCCACGATTCTTGACAGGTAGCGGGCGACGGCACGCACCGCGGCCATCGTCCCTGGGTAGTCCATTCGCGTCGGGCCTAGGGCACCCAGCAGTGACACGGCGTCACCGCTGCCTCCATAGCCCGCCGCCACGATCGATGTCCGAGAGAAGGCATCCTCCCCGTTCTCGGCACCAATGCGCACACTCACGTCGCGACCCTCGGCCGCCATTTCATGCAACAACCGCAACAGCACGACTTGTTCCTCAAGCGCGTCGAGCACAGGCCCAATCGCGTCCGTCTCAAAGTCGTTTGCCGCGCGAGTCAGGTTCGAAGCACCAGCGAACACGACACGTTCCACCGTGCCGCCGCGGGCTCCCGTAATCACGGCCTCCACGACTGGAGCCGCCCACTCATGCTGGCGATCACGCTGAAGCCACACCTCAAGCGCCGGCGCAAGCGTCGTAGGTGTCCGCCCCACCGTCACCTCATTGATGGCGCGAGCGGCGTCCTCGAACTCCACTTCCGTGACATCGCGACCCAACGTCACCGTCGACTGCTCAACCCGAGCATCGGCCGACACCACCACCACCAACGCACGGTCGACACCAATACGCACCAACTCCACACGCCGCACCTGCGACTCCCGCGGAGACGGATACTGCACCACCGCAACCTGACGCGTCAGTTGACTCAGCAACCGAACCGAGCGCTCCACCACATCATTCAAGTCGACAGCGTCCGACAAGAACGTGGTGATGGCTCGCTTATGTGGTGCCTGCAATGCTGCGCTCGCCACATGGTCCACGAACCGGCGATATCCCGCATCAGTGGGAATGCGACCGGCACTGGTGTGCGGCTGGGCGATCAGCCCTTCCTCTTCCAACGCGGCCATGTCATTGCGGATGGTGGCCGATGACACACCCAAATGCGCGGTGTCCGCCAACGCCTTTGAGCCCACCGGCTCCGAGGTGGACACATATCCTTCGACGATGGCGTGGAGTACCGCGCGGCGACGGTCTTCACTCACCGGGTCCTCCTTGCGCTGGGCCTCATGGCCCCGCTCTAGCACTCACAACGTTCGAGTGCTAATTCTAACGCGCACCCCCCATCCACAGCCAAGTGGCTCAACCTCGCGCATCTGCCCTGGTTGCGATAGGTTGGGAGTATTCCTGTGCATGCGGTCAGATTGAGATGAAGACCCATGCACGCGGAAGGCGTCGAGTGCGCTGAGGGAGAGATGTCACTTGCGTCATCAGATCCCCGGCGTCAGACTCCACGTCGATGGCCCAGCACTCCTACATCAAAGTGGTGAAACAGCATGACTGAGAACAACGCAACGCCTCCTCCCCCGCAGGACCCACAGCAGCCTCAGCAGCCTCAGCAGCCTCAGCAGCCGCAAGGCCAGCCAAACCAGCAGGCACCCCAGGGCCAGTACCAGCAGCCCCAGTACGCCGCGCCACAGCCCGTCAGTGAGGCAGACGAACGCACCATGGGTCTACTGACCCACCTGTCAGCAATCTTGATCGGCCTGTTCGGCCCGCTCATTTTCTGGTTGATCTACCGCGAACGCAGCGCCTACCTCAACGACCAGGGCAAGGAAGCGCTGAACTTCAACATCCTCGTCGCTATCGCATACGTCGGCGTCAGCATCCTTGCCGTCGTCACATTCGGCATCGGCTCAGTGTTGTACCCCGTGGTCTGGATCGGCGCGCTCGTGTTCCAGATCATCGGTGGCATCGCCGCGAACAAGCACGAAAACTACCGCTACCCGCTGAACTGGCGCATCGTGAAGTAACCCGGAGACGCCCCTGAGGCGTCACCCGAGGGATGTCAGGGTCCCGCATCAGCCCCATGGCTGATGCGGGACCCTTCCCTTTTATGCGAGCCTTCACATATGACTGACAACACCCACCTCCCACCGCACCCGGGCAGCCCTGCATCCACCGGCTCACCCACGCCAGACAGCGGCTACTACCCGGGCCCCGCACCCGTCGCGGCACCCCAGCCCATGCTCGAGTCGGACGCTCGCATGTGGTCGATGTTCATCCACATTTCCGCCGTCATCGGCGTCGTCATCTCCGCGAGCTTCTTGGGGTTTGTCGCCCCACTGGTGATCTGGCTGATCTTCCGCGAACGGAGCGCGCTCGTCGATCACCAGGGACGCCAGCAGCTCAACCTGCAACTCACCGGCCTCATCGTGGGTGTCGCAGCCGTGGTGTTGGGGGCCATCACGTTCGGCATTGGCTTCCTGCTCACCGGACCCGCGTGGGCCGCGTACTGGGTTTACTCGATCGTGGTGTCAATCATCGCCGGCGTGAAGTCGAACAGCGGCGAGTACTACCGGATTCGCCTCGCCATCCCCTTCTTCAAGTAACACCCGTTCCGAACTGACGGACGCCCAGCACAGGCACACCGCGACACGCCGCGCCCCGGGCCTCAACTCACCGGGTTTCCGTCAGTTCGGAACAGCCACGCCGCGCAAGGCGTCAGCATCCTCACAAGTCCAGCCAGGCGTGGGGCTCAGGTCAGCGCACGCACCACGGCATCGGCCAGCAGCCTCCCCTTGAGCGTCAACACCAGCCGGCCTGCCAAGGCCGCACGTCCGTCAACAAGCCCATCGGCCATGAGTTGCGCCACCTGCCCCGGACGGAGCTCAGGAAGGTCAGCGACGGCAATCCCCTCGCGCAAACGGATCTGCAACATCACCGTCTCCAGGTCAAGGTCCTCCTGCGTGAGCGGTTCGCGTTCGGCCGCGGGGCTGTCGCCAGCATCGAGCCTGGCCGCATACGCCCGCGGGAGTTTCACATTCCACCACCGCTCCGCACTCACCGGCACCTCGCCAACCACCCGAGGCCCCAGGTACGAATGTGCGCCAGGCCCCACACCCCACCAGTCCTGCGACGTCCAGTACGCCATGTTGTGTCGGCAGCGCTGATCGTCCGAGATCGCCCAGTTCGACACCTCGTACCAGCCGTAACCAGCCTGAGCGAGGCGCGCATCGGCCATCTCATACATGTCGGCTTGCGTGTCGAGGTCGACGGCCTGGATCAGGCCTCGCTTCAGTTGGCCACCCATGCGCGTACCGGGCTCAATGACCAGCGCGTAGGCGCTGACATGGTCTGGCTGTAGCGCGAGTACCGCATCGAGCGAAACTTCCCAATCCGCGAGCGTCTCCCCCGGCGTGCCATAGATCAGATCAAGACTGACCGCAAGCCCGGCCTCCCGCGCCCATTGCACCGCCTTCGCGACGTTCTCGGGCTGGTGTGTGCGCTCCAATGTGGCAAGCACATGAGGCACCGCCGACTGCATCCCCAGACTCACCCGGGTGAAGCCCGCCGCTGCCAGCGCAGCCAACGACTCACGCGTCACGGAGTCCGGGTTCGCCTCGGTGGTGACCTCCGCATCGGCGGCCAAACCCCAGGTCTCCTTCACCCCCGTCAGCAACGCCACGAGCGCCTCGGCGTCAAGCATGGTGGGCGTACCGCCGCCAAAGAACACGGTCCGTGCGGGGCGGCGGTCCCCTGCCATGGACTGCGCGGCCAGGGCCATCTCGGCGAGCGCGGCACTCACATAGTCCGAACGGGAGGAGAACTCGGACTCGCCCGGCGCATACGTGTTGAAGTCGCAGTATCCGCAACGCACCGCACAAAACGGCACGTGAATGTACACCCCAAAGTCGCGCTGGTTTGCGTTCGGGGCGGGTGACGCTGGAGTCACTGCTACTTCTTCTTGCCCTTGTCTGAGCCGTCGTCCGACGTGCTGAGCGCCGCGATGAAAGCCTCCGGCGGGACCTCAACAGAGCCGATGTTCTTCATCCGCTTCTTACCGGCCTTCTGCTTCTCGAGCAGCTTGCGCTTACGGGAGATGTCACCGCCGTAGCACTTCGCGAGCACGTCCTTGCGGATGGCACGAATGGTCTCGCGCGCAATGATGCGTGCACCGATCGCTGCCTGGACTGGGATCTCAAACTGCTGGCGGTCGATGAGGTCCTTGAGCTTCGTCACCATGCTGACGCCATAGGCGTACGCAGCATCTCGGTGCACGACCGCGCTGAACGCGTCCACGGCCTCGCCCTGGAGCAGGATGTCGACCTTCACCAGGTCAGCACTCTGATCACCAGCGGGTTCATAGTCCAGCGAGCCATAGCCACGCGTGCGTGACTTCAGTTGGTCAAAGAAGTCGAACACCACTTCTGCCAACGGCAGCGTGTAGTGCATCTCGACGCGCGTCTCCGACAGGTAGTTCATGGTGCCCATCTGCCCACGACGTTCCTGGCACAGTTCCATCACCGTGCCAATGAACTCGCTGGGCACCAGGATCGATGCTTCGACGACGGGCTCACGCACCTCAGAAATCTTGCCTGCGGGGAACTCGGAGGGGTTGGTGACGGTGACGATCTTGCCGTCCTCCATCTCCACCTCGTACACGACGTTCGGGGCAGTAGAGATGAGGTCGATGCCGAACTCCCGCTCCAGGCGGTCGCGCACGATCTCAAGGTGCAGCAGTCCCAAGTATCCACAGCGGAAGCCAAAGCCTAGAGCGACTGAGCTTTCGGGCTCATAGACAAGCGAAGCATCGTTGAGCTGGAGCTTGTCGAGCGCATCACGCAGCACCGGGAAGTCAGAGCCATCGAGGGGGAACAGGCCCGAGTACACCATGGGCTTGGGGTCGCGGTATCCACCGAGCGACTCCGCGGCACGGTTGTTTGCCTGGGTGACGGTGTCGCCTACCTTCGACAAGCGCACGTCTTTCACGCCGGTGATGAGGTAGCCCACCTCGCCCACGCCCAAGCCCTTGGTCGGCTTTGGCTCCGGGCTAATAACGCCGATCTCGAGCAGATCGTGGGTCGCGTTCGTCGACATCATCGCGATCTTCTCGCGTGGCTTGAGCGAGCCGTCGACGACTCGCACATAGGTCACGACGCCACGGTAGGTGTCGTACACCGAGTCAAAAATCATGGCGCGGGTCGGAGCATCAGCAACACCCACGGGGGCCGGAATGTCCTGGACCACACGATCAAGAAGTGCCTCGACACCGAGCCCCGTCTTGCCGGACACACGCAAGACCTCGTCCTCCTCGCAACCAATGAGTTGCGCGAGCTCCGCAGCGTAGCGGTCCGGGTCTGCGGAGGGCAGGTCGATCTTGTTGAGAACGGGAATGATGGTGAGGTCGTTCTCCATCGCCAAATACAGGTTGGCGAGGGTCTGGGCCTCGATACCCTGCGCCGCATCGACCAGCAGGATCGCACCCTCACACGCTGCGAGCGACCGCGATACTTCGTAGCTGAAGTCGACGTGGCCAGGGGTGTCGATCATGTTGAGCGCGTAAGGGGTGTCTCCCACCTGCCACGGCATGCGCACCGCCTGCGACTTGATGGTGATGCCACGTTCGCGCTCAATGTCCATCCGGTCCAGGTACTGGGCTTTCTGCAAACGTGCCTCGAGCACACCGGTGATGCCAAGCATGCGATCAGCGAGCGTCGACTTGCCATGGTCGATGTGCGCGATGATGCAGAAGTTGCGGATGAGCTCGGGCGCAGTCGCTGCGGGCTCGATGCGGGTCGCGGCAGTCACGGTGGTGGGGGTTCCTTACATGTGTGTATGCGGGCCAACGAGCATTTTCCCACGTTCTGCAGTTTCTTCATGCCGTTGTAGATTCTGCCGATAGAAGTCCTGATGGCGGCGGACGTCCGCAATGGGTGGAGGATCGTAACGGTGGCAACGGACGACGAGCTCTTCCGGACGGCTTTTGCCGGCGGAGCGCTCGGGATGGCAGTGCTCGACGCAAGCGCCTGCCTTCTTGAGGTCAACCCCACCTTGGCGACCTGGCTTGGACACACTCCGCAGGACATGGCGGGATTGATGCTGTCCCACATCACGCATCCTGACGACTTGGGCCGCGATCAGCGGCTCCTGGACCGTCTGAAGCGCGGCATTGCCGGCCACATTCACACACAACGTCGCCTCGTGACCCGTAGCGGTGAGGTGGTCTGGACGCGCACCACCTTCTCCCGGGTTCCCGGTGAGCCGATGCGCATCGTCGCTCAAGTGGAGGACCTTACCGAGGCGCGGCGTGCGCAAGAGTTACTTGAGCACCGCACCCTGCACGATCACCTGACGGGGCTTCCGAACCGCGCGCTGCTGTTGGACCGTGCGACAGTCATTCTTGATCATCCTGCCCCGCGTGCGGCATGCATCTTCCTTGACATTGACGACTTCACTTTGGTCAATGAGTCGTGGGGACATGAAGCCGGCGATCGCTTGCTGCTGGAGATCTCACGCCGTTTGCAGATGGCTAGCCGGCCCGGGGACACCGTGGCGCGACTTGGCGGGGACGAGTTCGTGGTGCTCGCGCCGGGCATCGATAGCGCCGATGCTGTCGCGGACTACGCCACGTACCTTCAGGAAGCGGTCAACCGTCCGGTCGCGATCGATGGCCACGAGGTCACGCCGTCAGCGTCGGCAGGACTCACCCTTGCCGTTCCAGGGATGAGTGCTGAGGCATTGATTCGTGATGCCGATGTGGCGATGTCGAGCGCCAAGCGCAGTGGCCGCAACAGTGCGGAGATGTTCTCCGAAGACATGCGCCGCGACGCGCGTATGCGCTTGTCCGTGGAGTCAGAGCTGCGCGCGGCGCTTCGCGAAGGCCAGTTGCAGGTGCACTATCAACCGATCGTGGAACTCACGACCGGAGAGATCCGTGCCTACGAAGCGTTGGTCCGGTGGCTTCACCCTCAGCGCGGTTTGCTCATGCCCGAAGACTTCCTGGGCGTCTGTGAGGAAGCGAACCTGGTGGTGCCGCTCGGTGAGGTGGTGCTCCGTGACGCATGCCGATTCCTTGCCGACAGGCCAGGGTTTGACGGGCGAGTGCTCGTGAATGTGTCCGCGCAGCAGATCGGCGGGGCCGGTCTGGTGGAGGCCGTCCGAGACGCAATCACTGATGCGGGTATCCACTCCAGCCGGCTTGCGCTCGAGATCACTGAGACCGGAATGCTGCTGGCGACCCAGGCGACGCGCACCGAGCTCGACGCTCTCACCGAGCTGGGGGTCGAACTCTTGATTGACGACTTCGGCACGGGCTACTCGGCACTGTCGTCGGTGCTGCGCTCCCCCGTCTCAGGCATGAAGCTCGCCCGCGAGTTCACCTTGCGGTTGGGCGACGAGTCCACCGGAGACCGCATCTCCATCGCTATCTCGTCGCTCGTCGCAAGCCTGAAGATGACCGGAATCATTGAAGGCATCGAAACCGAGGAACAGCGTCGCCTTGCTATCGCGCACGGCTGGAAGCTGGCCCAGGGCTACTTGTTCGCTCACCCCAAGCCCGCGGCGCAGATCCCGCACGGGCTCGCGTGGGACTCTCCGTCTCACTCGCTACGCTGACCCTGTGGAAGCCCTGCTCGCAGTCCTCGCTGTCATCGCCATCGCTGGATTCACGCTGGTGAACCGGTCTCAGACGGGAGCACGCAAGAAGCCGTCGTCCCGCCCACCCCGAGGCAGCAGCCGATCCACGGGTCCTCGGACCCGTGGCCACGACGTCCGCTCGCCAGGACGCAGGAACGGCCACAGTGGACAACGGTCCGGGGGACGTGGTGTCGCCACGGCTCAGCCCCGCCCGTACCCGGGCGACTACACCGGGTACGTCACGGTGCATTACGACCCTCACCCCGACGGCCGCCCCGACCCAGGCGAGATTGTCTGGACCTGGGTTCCCTTTGAAGAAGACCACTCCCAGGGCAAGGACCGGCCCGTGCTGCTCATCGGCTACGCGGGCGAGTGGCTCGTAGGTCTGCAGTTGACGAGCAAAGACCACGATCTCGATGCCGCCCAAGAGGCCCGTTGGGGCCGGTACTGGCTGGACATTGGCTCTGGCCCCTGGGATCGCAAGCGCCGTCCCAGCGAGGTCAGGCTGGACCGACTCATCCGTGTAGACCCGGCAGCGGTGCGCCGCGAGGGCGCTATCCTTGACAAGGAACGCTTCGAGGCCGTCCAGCATTCGCTAAACGAAGTGCATCACTGGTAGCATTGTCGTTTGTGTGTGAGCGCGCGCTCGCGCTCCAGCCCTCTAAGTTTCGCAAGTTTCATCAACATTCAAGAAGGATCGCTGTGGCAAACATCAAGTCGAAGATCAAGCGCATCGGCACCAACGAGAAGGCCCGTCAGCGCAACGTCGCCGTGAAGTCCGAGCTGAAGACCAACGTGCGCAAGGTGCGCGAGGCCATCACCGCTGGCGACAAGGACAAGGCTGTTGCCGCTCTCAAGGTCGCCGAAGTCAAGCTCGACAAGGCCGTCTCCAAGGGCGTCATCCACAAGAACCAGGCTGCTAACCGCAAGTCGGCGCTGGCCAAGCAGGTTGCCGCGCTCTAACGAGCATTCGCTTTTCTCTTAAGGCCCCGTGACGCTTTGGCGTGACGGGGCCTTAAGTGTGTCCCCTGCGGGAGTTATCGGCTCGCCAGCCCAGCGATGGTGCGAACCGCCCGCTCAAGACTGAACTCAGGTGCGCGTGCCGCTCCCTTGATCTCGGCATCGGCCTGTGCCACCGCTTCGATCGCTTCTGCCAGCGTGTCAGCGGTCCAGCGCTGGAGTTCGCGACGTGCGCGATCCACTTGCCAGGGCGCAATCCCCAGGTCCTTGGTGGGGTCCAGGCGCCTCCCCCGTGCTGCACCCACCTTGGCAAGGACCCGCAGCTTTGCTGCCAACGCCGCGTTGAGAGGCACAGGATCGGTGCCCGTTGACAAGGCGTGGCGCAGCAATGCGAGCGCCTTCGCGGAGTCTCCCGCAACCGCAGCATCGGCCACTTCAAACGCTGTCGCGTTCACACGTGTGCCGTAATACTTGGTGATGGTGTCGGGCGTGACCGAACCGTCAACGTCCCGCATGAGCTGCTGGCACGCGGCCGCCAGTTCCGCCACGTCAGCGCCCACAGCATCAACGAGCGCTCGAACGACCTGGGCACTCACGGGCCGTTTGCCACGCTCGAACTCCCCTGCCACAAAGTCAGCTAGTTCGGAGTCTTTCTTCACCGCGGGACAGGTGTACTCAGGCGCACCCGACTTGCGAATCGCGTCGAGGAGACGTTTGCCGCGAACGCCGCCGCCATGGCGAATGACCACACAGACGTCAGGGTCCGCGGTGGCCAGGTATGCCAATCCATCCGTCAGAAACTCGTCGTTCATTGCTTCCGCACCTTCGACAACGACGATGCCGGCGGCGTCGAAGAGCGACGGGCTGGCCGCGGCCAACAGGGCGCCGCGCGTGTAGGCGCCGGCATCGAGGCGCGTCACCGCGGCATCGGGCCGTGCGGTCGTAATGCGTTCGATCGCCCGCTGTCCCAACACCGTTTCCGGTCCGCTGACGAGGACCACGGGGGCTGGCTTGGCACGAAACCACGTAGCTTCTGGGGCGCGATTGCGAGGTGGCATGGCACTAGCGTGCCATGCCAGTGTGACACCGCGAGGCCACGTGAGGTTGACCGCTGACGAGAATCACGTCACCGCACTGTGCCGTCACGAGCGGGGCGGCACCGCGGTCGGCATACAACGCAACGGTCTCGGCACGCGGGTGCCCGTAGTCATTGTCACGACCGGCGCTGTAGATGGCCCACGCCGCATCAATCTGACCGGCAAGTGCCGCAGACTGATGAGCAGAGCCGTGATGCGCCACCTTCACCACATCCACACTGACGCGCCCCAATGCGGCGGCAAGGCGGTCCTGTCCCCACGGTTCCAGATCACCCAGGGCAAGCACGGCGGTGGCGCGGGCCTGGGCATGCACCACAATGCTGGCATCGTTGTCCCCCGGCGCCACCGGGTCGCCCTCCTGCGCGCTCGGCAGCACCGTCAGGTGCACGTCACCCACCCGGGCTTCGACACCGTCCGCCGGTACCACCACGTCAACCCCGTCTCTCTCAAGTTCCGCTACGGCACGCCCGCCCAGCGCCACTGACGACACCCACGCGTTGTCCACGCGCGCCACCTCCATCACCTCTGCGACTGCACCGTCGTGATCCGCATCCGGGTGGGTGAGCACCAACAGTGGAACGGCGGTGACGCCATGGTCCTGGAGGCATCGCTGCGCGGCAGGCCCGTCCTCCCCTGTGTCGATCACGACTGCACTGTCAGGCCCGGCTCGCAGCATCATCATGTCTCCTTGTCCCACGTCGCACGCGACAACATCCCAGTCGTGCACCCGCACGCCAGTCCACCGGTCGAGCAGGGCTCCAGGCACTTGGAGACCGATGACGCTCACCGCGCAGGCAACGCCCGCGATACTGGCCGCAACGGTGCGCGAGCCAGCCATGGGAGCCAGGAGCCACAGACACGCGGCGGCACCCGCGCAGATCAGTCCCGCGGTGCCGGGCAGCCACGGCCACCAGGATCCGGGTGCCTGTGCCGCAGCCTCGGCAAGACGGGCGATGGGGAGGGCCGCCATGCCAGCAATGTGTGCCAACGCGTCAGCGAGACCCGGCCACCACAGCGATGTTGCCGCACACCCCAGACCCGCCAGCATGACAGGCAGGAGCAACGGAGCGGCCGCAAGGTTCGCCGCGACCGCATACGGATTGATCCCAGGATCAAACGACACCAAGAAAGGCAACAGCGCCGCTTGTGCCGCCACGGGGATCGATATCGCGGAAGCGAGCCGGGGCGTCAGCACGCGACTCAGCCGACGCGCGATATGGGGTGCGACCACCACGATCGCGATCACCGCGGTCACAGACATTGCGAAGCCGACTTCAGTCGCGACCCCTGGAAACACATGCATGAGCACCAGCACCGTGGCGCTCAATGCGGGCAGTGCCTGTGCGGGGCGTCCCAAGGCCAGCGCCACCCCCACTGCAAGCGCCAACCCGCACGCTCGCACGACCGAGGGCTGGGTGCCAACAAACGCGACAAACGTCGCGGCCGCCACGATGATCAGGCTCGCGCGTGCCCATCGGGGCGCACGGGTGCGCCGAGCGATCGCGAGCATGACGAGCGTCACCGTCGCGAAGTGCGCCCCGGAGACTGCAGTGAGATGGGCGAGGCCCGATCTACGCATGGCGTCTGTTTGCTCGTCGGGCATGTGACTGGTGTCACCGGTGGTCATTCCGATCACGAGTCCGCGCACCTCAGCGGGGAGGGCGCTGCTGGCCTCCACCAGTCCGGTCCGCGCTTGCGCAGGTACGGAGGTGGGTGCTTGAACGGTCGTAATCTCTGCGTTCCAGGCCACCGGGTCTTGGCGCGGCTGCGGCGTCGAGAACGATGCCAGCGCCCACACACGGGCCCCACGTCCGATGCGCGGCACCGAGGACGCGCCCGACGTAGCCGACGCGCCCGACACGGCTGCCGCGCCCGATGTGGCCTCCACCGCTAACACCACTGCGGTGCGGGCGGGATGCCATGTGGCCTGCTGATCTGCTGGGGTGTCTTCACCCTCATGCGCCACGTCCGTGGCACCGCATCTGTCCCCTCCGTGGACCCGCCAGCGGTCCACCCGTACCGGGATCATGGCCACTTCCCGGCCGGCAACATCCACGGTGCGCGGCGCATCAACGACGACCGCGTCTATACACACCGGACTCTGCCCCACACTCGCCACCCACGACGTTTGCAGTGCCTCATGCGCCGCTTGGGCTGCGGTGGCAGTCAGGGAACTCGCACACGCGACAGCCACGGTGAGTGCGAGTGTGGCAACACGGCCTCCTGTGACACCGGCGGTGACCCATGCGAGCACGCCGAGGCCGGCGCTCACTGCCACGACCGCCCACGTGGGGACACCTGTGGCCAGGAGGAGGATGCTCAACCATGCGGTCCCAGCGGCTGGCAGCAACCGCACGTCATGAGGAGTCATACAGTCGCGTGGGCGCGAAGTTTCTCCACGGTTGCGGGGCCGATCCCTGCCACACGTTGGAGATCATCCACGCTCGCGAAGGGCCCGCCAGTGTCGCGTTCGTCGCTGATGCGGGCCGCGATTGCCGGGCCTACGCCTGGCAAGCCCTGGAGTTCGTCGACAGTGGCGCTGTTGACATTGATGAGGCCACCATCGCTGGTGGCGGCGAGCGTCCCTGCGACGTCCGCGCCACCACCGGTCGCAGCGGCAGCGTGTTGTTCCCATTCGTCGTGCGTGAGGACGTGGATGTGTTCGCCATCGGTGACATGCCGCGCAAGGTTAAGAGCGTCAGGAGCGGCCTCTGGGGCGGCGCCTCCGGCTGCCTCCAAGGCATCGGCAACCCGCGCTTGAGCTGGCAAGACCACAAGCCCCGGCGCGGTCACGGCACCTGACACGAACACTACGACCTCCGGCTCAGGCGGCTCAGTGACGCTGAGCGTGGCGTAGGAAGGGGTGGGCGAGGGGCCCGATGCGTGCGACGGTTCGGTGGCCCGGGAGCCACCAGCGATGATCGCCCAGACGGCGCCGGCGAGAATCGCGAGAGTCACCACGATCGTGACGGCGACGCGTGGTTCCACGCTCCACCGGGCACCGCGGTGAACCGTATCGATCTCCCGCCCGTGTGCCGCTTCATATGCTCGTGCGGCGTGGTGAGCGGCAGTAGTACGCCAGGTGGAAAGCCCTGAGGGATCCTGGGAGGCAGTGGCGGGAGGTGGAGTCACATCGTGACGCTAAATCCGGCCGCCCCTCGCATGATCGCTGAGGTGTCAGTCTGTGGGGAAGCGTGTCCGCATTACTGCCCTGGGGAGGGCGCTGCCAGCCAGGTGTCGCAGGCCGGACTACTCGGCGACCGCTAGCGGAGCCATGTCGGCCACCACCACCGCTAGCGCCCCCGGGCCTGAGTGCACGGCAAGGACGCTACTCACGGTGGATGTCACCAAAGCCGATAACTGGTGGTGATGCATACGCAACGCGCGCACCGCATCGTCCCCAAAGCTGGGCTCTCCGAGCGTCATGACCGCGACCGCGGGGTCAGCGGCAGCATCAACTGCTGCCTCCGCTCTCACCAGGACGGCGTCGCGTGCACGCGCGGTCGACCTCACCTTATGGGTGACGTGCGGTTGGCCGTCAGTGATTTCCAGCACCGGCTTCACGCTCAGCATCCGCCCCACAGTCGCGGCCGCCGATGAGATCCGGCCACCACGACGCAGGTACTCGAGCGTGTCAACCGTGAACACGCAGACCGCGGACTCTGCCACCTGGCGAGCGATCTCCACGACCCGATCCCGTGCATAGCCGGCACGCACCGCTCGGGCCGCCGCCATCGCGGCAAAACCCGTCGCCATCGCGACGGAGCCACTGTCCACCACGTCGACAGGGATGGAGACTTCTCGTGCCGCGGCTCGCGCACTGTCAACCGTGCCAGACAAATGCGCGGACAACGCGATCATGACCACTGACTCCGCACCAGCGGCCTCGGCATCCCGGTATGCCTGGGTGAAAGCGGCGGTCGCAGGCTGAGATGTGGACACCGCGGCGCCACCCTCGAGAGCGTCGAGCACTTGCCCGCTGGAGATGGACACACCCTCATCGAAGACTTCACCATCAACAATGACGGACAACGGAATCACCACGATCCCGTGCTCCGCAGCGACGTCTGCGGGCAAGGACGCAGCCGAGTCTGTGACAACGACAATGCGTTCACCCATGGGCCATAACCTAGCGATGCCCCGGGAAGCGCGCTAGAGGCGCGCCGCCCAGGGCATCAGGAGTCTGGCGACTCACAGGCAGGAAAGAACCCCTTATGCAGGGACGATGTTGACGAGCTTGGGCGCGCGCACAATCACAGTCCGAATGTCCGCACCCTCAAGCGCACGGACCACGCCAGGTGCGGCAAGGGCTTGTTCGCGCAGGTCGTCTTCCGAGATGTTGGGCGAGACTTCAAGGCGGTCACGGACCTTGCCCTTGACCTGCACCACGCAGGTGACGGTGTCCTCAACCAGGAGAGCTTCGTCGACCTGGAGCCAGCCTCCGCGGGACACGTTGTCGTGCCCCAGCATGGACCACATGTCTTCAGCGCAATAGGGCGCGAACATGCTCAGCAGCACGGCCACCTGCTCGACCGCCTCGCGGACGGCGGGGTCAGCCGCTCCTGGACCAGAGTCGATTGCCTTGCGCGTGGCGTTCACCAGTTCCATGGTGCGGGCGACCACCACGTTGAAGCGGAACCCTTCCGTCAGTTCTGCGCACTCGTGCATGGTCTTGTGGGTCACAGCACGCAGGGCTGCGTCACCGGTCGCAGGGTCAACGCCCGGTTCCGATGACACGTCGCGGGCCAGTCGCCAGGCACGTGCCAAGAACTTGGACGTGGCGCCGGGCGAGACATCCGCCCAGTCGATGTCGTCCTCGGGAGGTCCCGCGAACGCCATGGTGAGGCGCACGGCGTCCACGCCGTACTCGTCCAACTGCTCCGACAGGCGCACGATGTTGCCACGCGACTTCGACATCGCGGAACCGTCCATCAGGACCATGCCCTGGTTCAGTAGGGCACTAAACGGCTCGTTGAAGTCCACCAGGCCCATGTCGTTGAGGGCCTTGGTAAAGAAGCGCGAGTACAGCAAGTGCAGGATGGCGTGGGTGACGCCTCCGACGTACTGGTCGATCGGCGCCCACTTCTGCGCGGCCTCCGGGTCGAACGGCCCGTCCGTCTTGGTGGGCGACAGATAACGCAGGTAGTACCAGGACGAGTCGACGAAGGTGTCCATGGTGTCGGTATCGCGCTTGGCAGGCTTGCCACAGTCGGGGCACTCGGTGTTGACCCAGTCGGTCGCGCCACCCAAAGGCGACGTGCCCTTGGGCTTGAGATCCAAACCTTCACTGGGCGGAAGTTCGATCGGAAGCTGGTCGTCGGGGACCCGGACCTCGCCGCAGTCGTCGCAGTGCACGATCGGAATGGGGGTGCCCCAGTAACGCTGACGCGAAATCAGCCAGTCGCGCAGACGGTAGTTCGTCGAGGTCTCCCCCAGGCCCTTGGCCTCGAGGTCCGCGATGATCGCCGCAATGGCATCGGCTTTGGGCATGCCGTCGAGAGCCCCGGAGTTCACGAGGGTGCCATCGCCTGCTGCAGCGATGCCGGTCTCGGCGGGGTCCCCTACCTGGTTGCCGTCCTCGTCGCGCACGTCGAGGACCACCCGGACGGGCAGGTCCATGGCACGGGCAAAGTCCAAGTCGCGCTGGTCGTGCGCGGGCACCGCCATGATCGCGCCGTGCCCGTAGTCGGCCAGCACGTAGTCGGAGGCCCAGATCGGCAGACGTTCACCGTTGACCGGGTTGACGGCGTAACGCCCCAGGAAGATGCCGGTCTTTTCGCGTTCGGTGGACAAGCGGTCGATGTCCGAGGCGGCCTTGACCTGTTCCACATACGTGGCGAACTGCTCTTGGACGTCCGCGTCAGCGTCGGCCACGAGTTCCGCGGCGAGGTCCGAGTCTGCTGCCACCACCATGAAGGTCGCTCCGAACAGGGTGTCGGGGCGGGTGGTGTAAATGTCGATCGGCTCGTCGCGGCCTTCGATCTGGAACTTCACGTCTGCACCGGCGGAGCGACCAATCCAGTTCTTCTGCATCGCAATCACCTTGGACGGCCACTTGCCCTCAAGGGTGTCGAGGTCGTCAAGCAGGCGGTCGGCGTACTCCGTGATCTTGAAGTACCACTGGTTCAGCTTCTTCTTGGTGACGGGGGTGTCGCAGCGTTCACACAGTCCTCCGACAACCTGCTCGTTGGCGAGCACCGTCTGGTCCTTGGGGCACCAGTTGACGGCGCTGTGCTTGCGGTAAGCCAGGCCCTTCTCGTGGAAGCGGGTGAACAGCCACTGGTTCCAGTGGTAGTACTCGGGACGGTGGGTGGCCAGTACCCGATCCCAGTCGAACGAGCATGCGTAGCGCTCCATCGAGCTGCGCTGCTGGGCAATGTTGTCTTCCGTCCAGCCGCGAGGGTCAAGGCCGCGGTTGATGGCGGCGTTCTCTGCGGGCAGCCCGAACGAGTCCCAGCCGATGGGGTGCAGGACGTTGAATCCTCGCTGGACCCAGTAGCGGGCGATCACGTCACCGAGCGCGTAGGCCTCAGCGTGACCCATGTGAAGGTCGCCCGACGGGTAAGGGAACATATCGAGCACGTACTTCGTCGGACGCTCGTCTGCCGCGTCGCCGGAGCGGAACGGCTGGGTCTCCTGCCACACGGGTAGCCAGCGCTCTTCGATCGCGCGGAAGTCGTACCTGGATTCGTCGTTCTGGGGCGTTACAGTCACCCCGCGATTGTATCGGTGACTACGACAGGCCGATGCTGGCTTACGGTCCATCCCTGCGCCGGGGCGCGGGGTGGTGCCGCTATGCGGTTTGGGTGACGGTGACGCTGACGTCGAGTTGTTCGGTTGCGCCTGCGACCACGCCAGTCAGCGGTGGAATGTCGCTGTACTCGCGGGCACGCCCCACAATGACGTGGTGGTCGCCTACCTCGCGGTCGTTAGTGGGATCGAAGCCGGTCCATTCTCCGGTCCACCATTCCACCCACGCGTGGGACTCTCCTTCGACAGTTTCGCCGATGCCGGCGTCGCGCTTGGGATGGAGGTATCCGGAGACGTACCGGGCGGGAATCCCGACGGTGCGCAATGCGCCGATCGCAAGTTGAGCGAAGTCTTGGCAGACCCCGGACCGGTTCTCCCACGCCTCGGCCGCTGAGGTGTGCACGGTGGTGGCACCGGGGACGTACTTCATCTCGGAGTGGAGGTGTTCGCAGATTGCGCGTGCGGTGGCTTCCGGTCCCAGCTTCGCTGAGGCTTCGTGCGCGAACTCCGCCAGAGCATCGGGCGGTGATGTCACCGAGGAGTTCGCAAGGTACTCACATAGGAGGTCCCGAAAACGGGGACCTTGGAGTGCGTCCCAGCCAGCTTTCTCTCCTCGCGGCGGCTGCGAGGTGACGTCGACCACGGACTGCGCTGTCACGGTCAAGCTTTGGTGGGGTTGGAGGACTTCGAACACGGTGACATCGCACTCCCAGTAGTCCCGGTAGCTCGAGCGCCAGGTGACCGGACCGATGTCCACGGTGGAATCAAGAACGCGCTGGCGCGGCAACCAGGCAGGGGTCACGCGCGCCTCGTTATAGGAAGAACCGATGTCTGTGGCGTACCGAAAGTGAGTACGGTGCTCGATTCGCAGGGTGGTCATAGCGCCTCCTGACTCCACACGACTGTCGCGTCGGGAAGGAAGTAGCGGTCCCTAATGAGGTCCGATGCCGTGGCACAGGCCCGCTGGACGGACTGCATCTGAGAAGCGAGGTCGTCGAGGACTTCCCGCACCGGTGAGTACTCGAGGTTGGTCCGCGCGCGGCCAAGCGCCAGTTGGGCTCGTCCTGCGAGGGTCCGGCTGCGTTCCTCCCCCTCAATGTTGGTGAGGAACTGCTCAGCCATGCTCAGGTTGTAGGCGATCGAGCGGGGGAAGTGGCGGTCGACCAGAAGGAACTCGGCTGCACGCTCCTCCGTGACGAGGGCCCGCACCGTGCGCAGATAGGCCTCATGGGCTGAGCAGGTGCGGAGCAGCGTGGTCCAGTCGGGACCAGCGGTTCCTTCGAGAGAGCGGGTCATGAGGAGTCGCGCAATCATGTCGGCGCGTTCCAGTGACCGGCCAAGTTCGAGGAAGTTCCACACGTCGTCGCGGGATGTTGTCGCTGAGGCCAGTCCGCGCGTCACTGCGGCACGTTCTCTGACCCACACGAAGAACTCATGGGGACGGGCAGTACGTCCATTCCAGCGGCGCAGGTCCATGCGCGTCGTGTTCAGGCACTCCCATACCTCAGTTGAGATCACTTCCCTCGCGCGACGAGCGTTCTCGCGGGCGGCCATCAGCGCCCCTGCAATCGAGGACAACTGCTGCGGGTCGAACGCAAGGGTTTCCAGCACTTGCGCTCTCGACGCACCCCCATCGCAGGGCACGTTCATCACGGTCAGGAGCGACGCGTTGGCACTGGGTTCGTCGACCCAGGGATCCTCCAGGAGCACGTTGAGGTGAACGTCCAACAGGCGGGCAGTGTTGTCCGCGCGCTCGATGTACCGGCCAATCCAGAACAGCGATTCGGCGATGCGACTCAGCATGGCGCACCTCCCCCGCTTGTGCCTCCAACTTCGTGTTGCTGTTGCTGTTGCTGCTGTTGTTGCTGCCCCGCAACAACGTCTTCTGGGTGAGCGGACTGAGGAACGGAGGCGAGCCCCGCCAGCTCGACGCGCGACTCGACAGGTGGTTCGCCGTGGGGCCGTTGTCTGACTCCACCGAGGACCCAGGTGTCTTTGGACCCGCCGCCCTGAGAGGAGTTGACGATGAGTTGACCGCGCTGAAGAGCGACACGAGTCAAGCCACCGGGAAGCACCCATGGCTCCTCGCCATCATTGATAGCGAAGGGCCTCAGGTCGACGTGTCGCGGCTCGAGGCCACTCTCTGTCAGGGTCGGCACGGTCGACAGTTGCACGACAGGTTGCGCGATCCATCCCCGAGGATCCGCAAGGATCTGTGCACGGGCCGCCGCAAGTTCGTCACGGCTCGCGCGAGTGCCGATGAGTACGCCCTTGCCGCCGGCCCCGTCCACGGGCTTGACGACGAGTTCGTCAAGCCGGTCGAGCACTTCCTCTCGCGCTTCGTCTTCTTCCAGTCGCCACGTGTCGACGTTGGGGAGCACCGGCTCCTCGCCCAAGTAATAGCGCGTGAGGTCCGGCATATAGGTGTAGATCAGTTTGTCGTCAGCGACGCCGTTGCCGATGGCGTTGGCAATGGTCACGTTGCCAAGACGTGCAGCATGAATGAGACCTGGCGCGCCCAAAACAGAGTCCGGACGGAACTTCACCGGGTCCAAGAACTCGTCGTCGACTCGACGGTAGATCACATCGACTCGCCTGCGGCCGGCGGTGGTGCGCATGAACACGTGCCCATTCACCGTCTCGAGGTCGCGTCCCTCGACCAGTTCGACACCCATCGTGCGCGCCAGCAATGAGTGCTCGTAATACGCCGAGTTGTACACACCAGGAGTGAGCACCACGATCGTCGGGTCATGCACCCCTTCTGGAGCACTCCTCGCGAGAGCGGAACGCAGCCGGCGGGAGTACTCCAACACGGGGCGAATCCCCATGGCTCCAAAGAGCTCAGGAAACATCTGCGACATCGCACGCCGGTTAGACAACACATAACTCACGCCGGACGGCACGCGCACGTTGTCTTCGAGAACTCGCCAAATCCCATGCTGGTCTCGCACCAAGTCGATTCCGGACACGTGGACACGCACCCCGTTGGCGGGCTCGACTCCCGCGACCGCGCGGTAAAAGTACTGACTGGTGGCAATGAGACGGCGCGGCACCACCCCATCGGTCACACAGCGCTGCGAGCCATACACGTCCGCCAGGAAGGCTTCGAGAGTTCGCACGCGCTGTGCCACACCGGGCGAGATGATGTCCCACTCATCAGCGCCCACCACTCGGGGAACAATGTCCAGCGGGAACGGTCGTTCCTCCCCCGCATGGTCGAACGTGACTCCCTGCGCAAGATACGTGGACGCCAAGGCTTCCGCCCGCGAGCGCAGATCGTCTCTCGACATCCGCTCGATCTCTTCATAGACGCGCGCGTACGGCTCACGAACCTCACCGTCGAGGTCCATCGCCTCGTCCCACGCGGCTGCTGGCGCATAGCCGCTCCACGGAGTCCCAGCATCGGTCATCACCCCACGTTAACCGGGGTCCGTGACAAACGCGTGGCGAGAACGTATCGAGTGGGTATCGCACGCCTATCGCCGCGCCCAGGAGCACCCTGCCCGCTAGAGTGCCAACTATGGGCTATCCCGAGGATCTCCTAGCATCAGAAGAACGCCTACTGCTCCACCGCCACGAGCATTGGAAGGCACTGATCGTGCCGGGCTTGCTCTTCTTGGTCTATACGGGCCTGGCGATCTGGGGCCTGGTCGCGATCAGCGGAGCCGACCTGTCTGATGGCACGGCGCTAGTCCTGCGGATTGTGCTTGGGGTCGTGTGGCTAGGGCTGTTCAGTTGGCTTGGCGTTGCGCCAGTAGTGCGGTGGGCGAGCACCCATTTTGTACTGACTGACCGCCGGGTGTTGTTCCGCACCGGCATCATTACGCGGTCAGGGATCGATATTCCGATCGCGCGAATCAACACTGTCCAGTTCCGTCACGGACTCATCGACCGGATGTTCCGTACCGGCACGCTGATCATCGAGTCAGCGTCGGACGACCCACTCGAGTTCACCGATATCCCCGAGGTCGAGAAGGTTCACGCCATGCTCTACAACGAGCTCTATGACGAGATCGAGGACGAAGAAGGCCGTTGAGTCACACGTGACCGGCGGTTCGCGACCTAGTCCGGTAGTCCCGGGTTTCTTCGCTGCACCGTCGGTAGCATCGCTGGTATCAGCGCATGTCCTGGGAAAGTCGAGGAACTATGGCTACGGACCAGCGTCCTGACTCCGGTCAGATCGATGCCGCGGCAATCGGCCACGCCCTAGGAGCAGTCAGTGCCGCAGCATTGACAGGCACTCCCGAGGACCCTGCGGCTGCACGTGCGCGCGTCATTCGCGCGCTGATCGAGGCGGCTGACGGTATCAGCGCCCACGACATGGCCGCCACACTGGATCTCCACCCCAATACGGTCCGCAATCACCTCGACGTCCTCGTCGCCCAAGGGTGCGCGCATGCCATCAGCGAACGGTCTGGTGAACGCGGCAGACCCAGGACGCTGTACTCCCCTGTCCCGGAACGCCTGACCCCGTTGCACGTGCTGGACCAGGCCCTCGGCAATGCCCATGTCAGTGCATCTCCTGGGGAGGTTGCCGCCGCCGCGGCAACCACCTGGCTGGCAGCAAACCACGCGCGGCCTACCGAAGCGACAGGCGATCAAGCGGTCAGCGATGCCGTCGATGCGTTGGAACAGTTGGGATTCGAGGCCGCCAGCGACGCCGTGGGCGACCACATCGAAGTCACGGAGTGCCCCTACACACCGCTGATCGCCACACGGCCTGAGATCTGCACCATTCACGCAGAGGTGATCGCACAGATCCTGGCCTCTTCCGGCGGGACCGTTGGCTTGAGGGAACTCGAAGTGTGGCCTCGTCCTGGACTGTGCCGAGCCAATCTGGCCCGAACCGACCGTGAACCTCACCAACGGGTGACGCCAGCCTCGGCCACGCCGCAGTAAAGGGCGGCTTCCCCGTGTCCGACCGCGGTTAGTCGCGTAGCCCTCCACCGGACGCTTCACGTGCCCATAGTTCGGCCGCATCTTGCGCGGCACGCATCGCGTCATCGAAAGCCATAGCGGCAGCACCCTCGTCGTAGCCGTCTTCAGTATCCGCGGCCCGCCCTACGGCTAGACCCACGAGAAAAGTCGCCAGGACGCCCCGGTCTGGTGTTGCTGTGCCAGCCCTTCGCGCCAACTCCACCAGGCGTGCCACATCGACGATTCCGGTGTCGAGTCCCAGCTCCCCTGCGAGCCCTTCGACCCAGGCTTCCAACTGTGTGTCTGCCATGAGGCGCCTCCTATCCGTCAATGCCATCTTGGCAGTGTTGCCCCAGGAATGTCGGAGAACATCGCCGCGCCACGTGCCGCAGGACGCCAGTTCAGAGCGAGCGCACGACAGTGACCAGCACGTCTCCGTCGCGCACTGTCACGGGGTACACCGTCAGATCGGGACTCGTGTGGACTGGTTCCTTGTCCATCGTCACCAGGCACTCTCCAGTGACAAGCGAGAAGACCTGTTTGTATAGCGGCGAACAGATCGTAGGCTCTCCCCCGCGGTCCCCCGTGATGCCCCGGGAGATCACCGCAGCATCGGCGAATGGGCACATGTTCTGAACCGCATGGACCGTACCGTCGTCAAGGCGGAACAGGGCGACCTGTTCACCCTCGACGAGCGCGGCCGCGCCCAGCCCTGGAGTGAGGTCGTCGATGCGACAGACGTGGATTTCGCTCACGGTAGCGGTCATCACAGGGCCCTTCCCGCATCGGCAAGCATGGACTCGCGTTCGGAACCGGTCGCCGGACGTCGTTGCCCGCGTTCCACGACGTATGCCAGGGACGGATCTGGCTCCTGGGGCGCGTTCACGAAACTCTGGAACTGGCGCAGGCGTTCCGGGTCGTCCAGCACGGCCTTCCACTCGTCCTCGTAGGAGTCCACGTGGTGAGCCATGTGCGCATCGAGGTCGTCACAGATTCCTAGCGAGTCGTTGACGATGACATCACGGATTGCATCAAGGCCACCTTCGTACTCGGCTTGCCAGGGCGCGGTGCGCTGCAAGCGGTCTGCCGTGCGGATGTACAGCATCAGGTACCTGTCAATGACCTGGAAAACCGTGGCATCGTCAACGTCCTCAACCAGCAACTGAGCGTGTGCAGGGGCGAAGCCACCGTTGCCGCCCACGTAGACGTTCCAGCCCTTCTCCGTCGCAATGACGCCTACGTCCTTGCCGCGAGCCTCTGCGCACTCGCGGGCGCATCCCGACACACCAATCTTCATCTTGTGTGGGCTACGCAAGCCGCGGTAGCGCAACTCGAGCGCGATCGCCATCCCCACCGAGTCCTGGACGCCAAAGCGGCACCACGTGGAACCCACGCACGACTTCACCGTGCGGAGGGACTTGCCATAGGCGTGCCCTGACTCCATGCCAGCGGCCACGAGGCGCTGCCAGATCGCTGGCAACTGTTCAAGGCGGGCACCAAAGAGGTCGATGCGCTGACCGCCAGTGATCTTGGTGTAGAGGTCAAACTCTTGCGCAACCTCTGCGATCACCATGAGTTTGTCGGGGGTAATTTCGCCGCCGGGAATGCGCGGCACCACCGAGTAGGTGCCGTCCTTTTGCATGTTCGCCATGACGCGGTCATTGGTGTCTTGTAGCGCGGCGCGGCCGTCCGCCAGCACGTGCTCGTTGTAGATCGACGCCAGGATGGATCCGACAGTGGGCTTACAGATGTCACAACCGTGACCGGCACCAAACCGGTCGATGATGTCGGTGAAGGTAGTCAGGCCAGCCACCTGGATTGCGCTAAACAACTGGGAGCGCGACATTGCGAAGTGCTCGCACAGGGCGTTCGAGACTTCAAAGCCGCCCTTCTCCAGCTCGGTGTTCATGATCTTCTTCACCAGCGGCAGGCACGATCCACACGCCGTTCCCGCCTTGGTGCAGGCCTTCACTGCGCCCAGGTCGTGGCAACCTTCCTCGTTGACCGCATGCCGGACGGACCCCGCGGTGATGTTGTTGCATGAGCACACGGTGGCTTCATCAGGCAACTCAAGTTCGGGGCGCTCAGCGACACCCTCCGGAAGGATCCAGCTAGACGGGTCGCCAGGCAGCGCCGAGCCGACCATGGGGCGCAACTGCGAGTAGGCCGATGCGTCCCCCACGAACATTCCACCCAACAGGACGGACGCGTCGTCGGTCATCACCAGCTTCTTGTACGCACCGGAGAAGGGATCGGAATACACCACTTCGAGCGCCCCGGGAGTGGCGGCGAAGGCGTCGCCGAACGATGCGACGTCCACACCAAGGAGCTTCAGTTTGGTCGCGGTATCCGCGCCGTTGTACTGCGATGAGCCGCCCAGGAGGCGCTCCACGGTGACATCTGCCATGGAGTTACCGGGAGCGATGAGCCCGACGGAGAGGAAGGCATCTGGCTCACTGGCCGCACATTCACCGATGGCGGAGATGCGCGGGTCTTCGGTGCGGCAGGCGGCGTCGACCTTGACTCCGCCGCGCTCGCCTAGCGCCAGTCCAGCGTCCCGCGCCAACTCGTCGCGTGGACGAATACCGGTGGCAAAGACCACCACGTCGAACAACTGCTCGGAACCGTCGTTGAATCGCAAGGAGCCCACGTTGCCGTCCGCCCCGGCAAGCACCGCATCGGTGGCCAAGGAGCACTTGACCTGGACTCCCATTCGTTCAATCAGACCTTTGAGAGCTTCGCCACCGGAACGGTCGACCTGAAGCGCCATGAGCCGGTCGGCAAACTCGATGACGGTCGAGGTGGCACCCATGCTTTGCAGCGCTCCGGCGGCTTCGAGCCCCAGGAGACCACCACCGATCACGGCTCCCCGCACGGGACCGCCATGTCCGGGGCGGGAACGGACCCACTCTTGCAGGGCGGCAACATCGTCGAGCGTCCGGTACATGAACACGCCCGGCAGGTCGAGCCCAGGCAGCGGCGGCGCCCAGGCAGACGAGCCTGTCGCGAGAACGAGCTGGTCGTACGGGAAACTTTCACCAGCATCCGTCGTCACTGCACGGGCGGCACGATCGATGCGGGCCACGCGGGCGTCACGCACCAAGGTGACGCCGCTGTCGTTCCATAGTCGCTGATCGCCAAGCAGCAGATCCTCGGGGTTTGCCTTCGAGAAGAAGCTCGTCAGCGCCACACGGTCATACGGCGCGTACGACTCTTCGCCGATCACCGTGACGTGGAACCGACCGTCAACGTCGCGCTCGCGCAGGGTTTGGACAAAGCGTTGGGCGACCATGCCTGCGCCAACCACCACGATGCGTTCGGGACTCATGTGCCACTCTCCGTTGTCTAGCACGGGTCTTGTCCCGACCCAAGAGAGCGAGCAAGTCCCGTATTACCAGGTGCGTCGAGTTTTACACACGCGCAGGGCAAACCTGCGTGACTAAATACCTACGAGGACACGTCGGGCAAGAGCGACTGGTAATGATCCGCCATGATCTGCACCAAGGCCGGGTGGGGAGCCAGCGGGCCCGTCACGTAGTCGGCACCAGCTTTCTCAATCCGGCGCTGGAAGAAACCGGGAGCCAGCAGGTATGAAGCAACAGCCACCACCCCGTCCTCGCCGTTGCCACGAGCCTGTGCCACGGCATCGGCGACCGAAGGCTGGGTCCCCGCCGCAAAACCGATGCGCACCGGACCACCCCACCGCTCTCTGAGCATCTCCGCCGCCGCATCTGTGTCCGCCTGCGAACGAGGATCCGAGGAGCCTGCTGCCGCAAGCACCACCGTCGCATCGTGCGGCACCCCCTCCTCATCAAGCCTCTGCACCACAATGTCGATCAGCCGCGAATCAGGGCCCAACGCCGGGGCCGAGACCACATCTGCGCGATGCTCAACCGCCTCCGCAATGTCGACATACACGTGATAGCCACCGGCAAGCAGGATCGGCACCACGATCGCACTCAAGCCCTCGCCCTCGGGAATCGCATGCACGACCTCGTCGACTTTGGGGTCCTGGACGTCAACGAACGCCTCACGCACCTCCAGTCCTGTGGCAGCCCTCACGTCATCCAACAGCTCACGGATGACCTGCTGCCCAGCTTCCTCGCGAGTACCGTGCGCGCATCCGATCAAAATAGGCGACGTTGACATACGCAAACCCCCAGGGTTATCCAAGGTCAGCGGCGGGAACCGACGGTGTCGCTGCCAGCTCCGATGCCAACAACTCCGGTTGTGCGACCTTGCCGACGACGATAATCGCCGGAGGTTTCACCCCTGTTTCCGCGGCAATACGAGCAATATCTCCCACCACACCCCGCGTGACACGCTCACGCGGCGTGGACCCGTTCTCGATAATCGCCACCGGCAACTCCGGCGCGCAACCAGCCTCCACGGCAGCCGCAGCGATGTCTGGAAGCGCCGTCACTCCCATCAAAAACACCACCGTCGCGCCAGCGACCATCGCCGCAAGCGCTGCCTTGTCCGCCCCAGCGTGTCCAGTGGTGACAAGCACCGATGTCGCGACCGAACGTTGAGTCACGGGAATCCCAGCCAGCGCCGGGACCGACAACGCACTCGTCACGCCCGGCACCACTTCCACGTCGACACCGGCCTCAAGGCACGCATGCACCTCTTCACCACCGCGACCAAACACGTACGGATCGCCACCCTTGAGACGCACCACCGTCTTCCCCGCCACGGCATGCTCCACGAGGATCCGGTTGATCTGGTCTTGTGGAACGGGGTGCCGGTCAGGCGACTTGCCCACGTTGATCACCTCGACGTCGTATGGCACGGCGACCAACAGCTCCGTCGCCCCCAAACGATCGGCAACCACGACATCGGCTTCCGCCAGCGCCTGCTTGCCACGAACGGTGACCAGCCCAGGGTCGCCCGGGCCAGAACCCACCAAGATCACCCGACCCGCCCCTGGCCGCTTTCGCCGAAGATCAACCTCACCCGCGTCGATATGAGCCGCCACCGCGTCACGGACAGCACGAATGCGTGCAGGATCGGGGTCTCCTAGCGACAACACGCCCACAGCAAGGTCACCGTGGTGGCTCATCGCCGCCTGGCGTGCCGTGCCCCGCGCAGCATGGGAGGCATCGATGCACCAGGTCCGGCGCTCCGCGGCCCATTGGGCAACGTCATCGTTCAGTTCGGGATTGTTCGTCGCCGCAAGCACGAACCACGCGTCGTCCAGGTCGGAGGCACGGATGCCGCGTTGCAGCACCGTCAGATCACCGTGCAACGCACGCCGTTCAATGTCGGCATCGAGTTCAGGAGCGATGACCACCACGCGGGCACCCTCCGACAAGAAACGCCTCACGCGGCGCGCTGCGACGGTTCCCCCACCTGCCACCACGACGCGCTTCCCGCGCAGGTCAAGTCCTACAAGAGCAGTCATCGCCGTCGCACTACCCCTGCGACTGTGCCCATGCCGCGGCTGCGTCAACCGCCGTCGCCACATCGGCATCCGTGTGGGCGTGGGAGACGAACCAGGTCTCGAAGGCACTGGGCGGCAAGTACACGCCAGATTCCCGCATGCTGTGGAACAGCGAGGCAAACGCTTGCGTGTCCTGTACAGCGGCCTGGTCAAAGGTCACGGGGCTGTGCTCCAGACCCAGGAAGAAAGACACCAGCGTGCCGGCACGACCCACGGCATGCGTGACGCCGGCGTCGGTGAAGGCAGCAGAGACACCAGCGGCAAGCGCGTCAGCGAGGCGGCCGATGTGCGTGTAGACGTCCTCGGTGAGCAGTCGCATCGTGGCGAGACCGGCAGCAACGGCTACCGGGTTTCCCGAGAGCGTTCCCGCTTGATACACGGGGCCTAGCGGCGCGAGTTGCTCCATCAGATCAGTCCGCCCGCCCAAGGCGGCCACAGGCATTCCCCCGCCAATGACCTTGCCGAAGGTGACGAGATCCGGCTGCCACGGCTCGATGCCAGCCGCAATGTCGAGGTCACGCTCAACGCCCCAGTAACCTGCGGGCCCCGCACGGAAGCCGGTCAGCACCTCATCCACGATGAACACGGCGCCCTCATTGCGGCACAAGGTCGCAATGAGACGGTTGAAGCCACGCGGAGGCGTCACTGTTCCCATGTTCGCCGGAGCGGCCTCCGTGATCACAGCCGCGATGCGCGCGCCATGCTCGGCGAACGCTGCGGTGAGAGCGTCCTCGTCTCCGTACGGCAGTACCAGAGTGTCGGCGGCTGCACCGGCAGTGACGCCAGCCGATTCCGGAACGCCTGCGGTGGCCAGGCCAGAGCCTGCGGCAACGAGCAGCGCATCCGAGTGCCCGTGGTAGCAGCCAGCGAACTTCACAATCACGTCGCGACCGGTGGCTCCGCGTGCCAACCGGATTGCCGTCATCGTGGCTTCGGTGCCGGTGGAGACCAGCCGGACACGTTCTGCTGGCGCGTACCGGCCGCGAATCTCTTCTGCGAGTTCCACCTCACGCTCGGTCGTGGCGCCGAACGACAGCCCGCGCGCGGCAGCTTCCTGAACGGCCTGCACCACCGTGGGGTGTGCGTGGCCCAGAATCGCGGGGCCCCACGAGCCCACAAAGTCCACGTAGTCGCGCCCATCTGCGTCAGTCACACGAGACCCCTGGGCGGACGCAATCGGCACAGGCTCACCGCCGACGCCGTTCCACGCGCGGACAGGCGAGTTCACACCACCCGGCAGGATCGCACGGGCACGGTCGCTACGGATACTCATTCAACGCTCCTTCAGCCACTGTGCGACCTCAAGGGCCGCATAGGTCAGCACAATGTCAGCGCCGGCACGAACGATCGAGGTCACGGCCTCAAGATGCGCTGAGCGGCGGTCAATCCAGCCGCGTTCTGCGGCGGCTTCGATCTGGGCATACTCGCCTGAGACGTGGTACGCGGCCACGGGGACGGCCGATGTTGCGGCAACGTCCGCGAGCACGTCCAGGTACGGGAGGGCTGGCTTCACCATCACGAAGTCGGCCCCCTCACCTTGGTCAAGGTCCGCCTCCACGGAACCCTCGCGACGGTTCGCGGGGTCCATTTGGTACGTCTTGCGGTCACCCGTGAGTTCCGACTCCACCGCGTCACGGAAGGGCCCGTACGCAGCCGAGGCATATTTGGCGCTGTACGCCAGGATGCTGGTGTCGGTGAAGCCTTCAGCATCGAGAGCGTCGCGGACTGCGGCCACCTGGCCGTCCATCATTCCACTCAGTCCGAGGACATCCGCGCCCGCCCGCGCTTGGGCCAGGGCCATGTGGCCATAGATGGTGAGCGTGGAGTCGTTGTCGACAGAACCGTCGTGTGCGAGCACGCCGCAGTGGCCGTGGTCCGTGAACTCGTCCAGGCAGAGGTCAGCCATCACGACCAGGCGACCCGCTGCCGCTGCGGTGGCGCGTGCGATGGCGAGGTTAAGGATTCCGCCGGGGTCGACGGCACCGCTGCCATCCGCGTCACGCACCTCCGGGATCGCAAAAAGCATGACGCCGCCGAGGCCGGCAGTGACTGCTTGCTCGACGACATCGTCAAGGGCGGCCAGCGAATGCTGGTGAACGCCTGGCAAGGACACGATGGGACGCGACTCCGTGAGGCCTTCCTTGACGAAGACCGGCAACACCAACTGGGCTGGGTCCACCCGGACCTCGGACACCAGTCGCCGCATCGCCGGAGTGGTACGCAAGCGGCGCGGGCGGCGTTGCGGGAAAGCCATTACTTCTCCTCGGGGGCCTCGGGCACGATGGCCTCGTCGCTGGGGTCGGGTTCAGCGGCCTCTGTGTCCTCTGACTGCACTGCGGCGGACTCCGGATCGAGAGCTTCCAGCAAGCCCGCAACAATCCCGTCGTACGACGGAGCCTGCGCGACCGCAGCAACGGACAGGCCCGCGGCGCGAGCGGCGGCCGCAGTCATGTCACCGATGGCAATCACAGGCGTGTCAGCAGCCATTTCGGGGCAGGTCGCAGCGAGTCGTTCAGCAACAGAACCCGACGTCAGCAGCACACCGTCGAAGGCACCGTCCGCGAGCATCTCGCGAACATCGGGGTCAGGGCCGTCGCCATCAACGGTGCGGTACGCCTCAACGATGTCAACAGTCCAGCCCTTGCGCGCCAATCCCCGTTCGAGCACAGGAGACGCGAGATTGCCCAAAGGCGCGAGCACGCGCCCCTGACCCTCAGGAAACTCGGCCACAATGCCGCGAGCGTTCTGCTTGTCCTCGGGGACCAAGTCAACAGCCAGACCGACGTCCTGACAGACAGTTCGGGTGGCTTCACCCACGGTGGCGGCCTTCGCCTGGGGCTGAGGGTTGCTCAGCCGCATGCCACGCGAACGTGCGATCTGGTCCATCGCGATGACCGCGTTGCGGCTCGTGACTGCCATCCAGTCATAATCCCCCGCACACCAGGCGAGAGTGGCTTCCTCGAGCGCCTCCGGGGATGCCGGACCTGCAATCGCGATGAACTCGACCTCCTCCACGATGGCGCCCGCTGCGGCGAGCCGCTGAGCCAGGTGACGTCGCTGGGCGGTGACGGGCACCAGCAGGCGCTTTCCACGAAGTGCTGACAGGTCCATGAATCAACTGCCTCCCATGAGTCGCCCGGCACCACGTCCGAGCAAGGTGAATCCAGTACTGCGGCCAAGCGACGCTGCCTCCTGAGCAGGGCCGTTGGTGGTTTCGTTCAAAGCGAGAGTACCCGCGCCATTGATCACGCGAGCCTTCAACGTCAGACGGTCGCCTTCCACGGTAGCCAACGCCCCCACGGGCGCAGCACAACCGGCGTCCAAGACGCCGAGGAGCGCGCGCTCTGCCGTCACGGCGCGGCGCGTATCCGCATGCTCAAGGTCGCGCACAGCATCGGCCCACATGGGGTCCGCATCGGGAAGGATCTCGACCGCGAGCGCTCCCTGGCCGGGTGCCGGGAGCATCTGGGCGGGTTCGAACAGCTCGGTTGCCTCTTCGATGCGGTCGACGCGACGAAGTCCCGCAGCTGCCAGCACCACGCCGTCAAGCCCCTCGTGCAGTTTGCCCAAGCGGGTGTCGATGTTGCCGCGCAATCCCTCGACCTTCAGGTCAGGGCGTAGCGCGAGCAGCTGCGCGGCCCGTCGCGGGGACCCGGTGCCGACGCGAGCGCCCGAGGGAAGGTCGGCAAGGGACACTCCCCGAGTGCAGAGTGCGTCACGCACGTCTTCGCGCTCGGGGACGGCAGCAAGCTCAATGTCGGGATGGAGAGCGACGGGAAGGTCTTTGAGCGAGTGAACCAACACGTCGCACACGCCGTTGAGGAGAGCATCGCGAAGCGCGTTGACGAACACGCCGGTCTGACTCAGCCCCACGAGCGACCCTTGGGAGACGTCACCTTCGGTGCGGATGTGCACCATTTCCACGTCAAGGTCGACACCGCGGGCGGCAGCGGCTTGAGCAATGGCGTCCGCAACCATGCCGGACTGCGTACGCGCAAGCTTGGAGGCACGCGTACCCAGACGAAGCTTCATGATTGGCACTCTTTCACTCGGTGGGGTCGGACTGGGGGTCTGCGGAGCCATGGGCGGAGTCGTCCGGCCGACGGCGGCGGGACTGCGCAATCATGGCGGCGGTCGCCGTGGCGATCACCGCACCCGCCACGACGATCCACACCCACACGCGGGACGAGTCGTCGGTCTCCCCCGCTGTGACGGTTGGTGTGGCGCTCGGCTCGGGGGTCGCTTCCAGGCTTGCGCGGATAGGCGAAGGTTCCACCGTGGGCGTTGGGGTGTCGCTTGAGGCGGACGGGGTGGCCGACGGTGTTGCTGACGGTGTGGCCGATGGCTCGACGCCGGGAGCGTACGTGAACTCGATTGTTCCCTCAATGGGGTGCCCGTCTTCGGCCACAATCCGCCATTGAAGGACGGTGTCGCCTGCAGGCAGGTCGGCGTCCACGGCGGCAGCAAGCGCGGACTCCTCCGGATACTCCGGTACGAGTTCATAGATGGCACCGGTCGCGTCGACGAGAGCAAGCTCGGAGCCGATGTCCAAGATGGCCGACGTGAAGTCCAAACGCACGATGTCGAGCGACTCGACGGTGGTGCCGGGTTCGGGCGTGGAGGCTCGCAACTCGGTGTGCGCTGCCGCGACGGGGGCGACAGTCACCATGCCGACCACAGTCAGCAACGCCACGATGGCGCAACGAGCACGGACAGTCACAACGGAGGGCATGCCGCCATTGTCCCATTGCGGGCGACGCCTGCGTCACTTCCCGGCCACTCAAGGTTCACCACACCTTTGCGCCAGCGTTCACCTCCAGGCCGCACCGCCAGACCACCATGGGAAATGTGAGAGTCGCGCTAGTGGCAGAGTCATTCCTCCCGCACACCAATGGCGTCACCCATTCGCTGCTGCGGGTCATCGATCATCTCCTCGACCACGGGCACCAGGCCATGGTGATGACGCCGCAAGCGCGACGCGGAGACGGCGACCACCACCCCACGTACCGTGAGGTGCCAGTGACCCCCGTGCCGGCCATCGGCTGGCCGGGCTACAGAGACGTGCGGGTATGCACCGCCGGTCCCGCGCGCATCGGCCGAACGCTCGCGTCGTGGAGACCCGACATCGTTCACCTGGCGTCACCCTTCATGCTTGGATGGGCTGCGTTGAAAGCAACGCAGCCACTGGGGCTGCCCACGGTCGCCGTCTACCAAACGGACGTGCCGTCCTATGCGGCCCGGTACCGCGCACCCTGGGGCGAAGAGTTGCTGTGGCGGCGCGTGCTCGACATTCACGGCCGTGCCGACCGCACCTTGGCTCCATCAAGCCACGCCCAGCACCAGCTCGAACAGCGCGGCGTGCCTCGCGTCCACCGATGGGGGCGAGGCGTCGACATCACGCGCTTCCACCCCGCACGGCGATCGACAGCGTTGCGGGCCGCGTGGGCGCCCGGCCACCACACCGTCATTGGATACGTCGGACGGCTCGCCCCCGAAAAGCAGGTCGAAGACCTCGCGGCGCTCGCGAACATCCCGAACACCACGCTCGTCATCGTCGGCACTGGGCCATCAGAACCGCAACTACGACGGCTCCTCCCGCACGCGGTGTTCACGGGGTTCCTTGACGGTGATGATCTTGCTGAGGCGATGGCCAGCTTTGACGTCTTTGTTCACTGCGGGCAACTCGAGACGTTTTGCCAAACCATTCAAGAAGCCCACGCGAGTTCCGTTCCCGTCGTTGCTCCCCGGCGCGGCGGCCCGGTGGACCTGATCGAGGACGGCCTCAATGGCATGCTCTACGCCCCGGGGGACGCGGCCCAGTTACGTGCCGCCGTGACGCATGCCGTCACTCATCCACAATGGCGCGCGCGTGCGGGCAACCATGGACGTGTCGCCGTCCAGGGCCGGACCTGGACTGCAGTGTGCGACCAGTTGGTCGAGCACTACCGCGACGTCATCGAGACCCGTGCCCGCACCCCACTCGTGGAAGTCGCATCGTGAAGATCGCACATGTCGCCAACTTCTATGGGCCCCGCTCTGGAGGACTCCGGACCGCGGTCAATGCCTTGGGAAGGGGCTACGCCGAACACGGCCACCACGTCCTCATTGTTGTTCCAGGCGCGCGAGACGGACTTGAACGCACCGCGTCCGGAACCCGCGTCACCATCCGCTCACCCCTGCTGCCGGGGACAGGCAACTACCGTGTCATCACCCGGCTCGCTGCCGTGCGAGACACCTTGGAACGGTTTGCGCCGGACATCCTCGAAGTGTCCGACCGCACCACGCTCAGCGGCCTCGGATCGTGGGCCGCCCCCCGCGGCATCCCGACGATCTTCTTTGCCCATGAACGCGTGGACGGCCTCGTCAATGCGTATGCACCCGCCACCCTGCGGCCTCGCGGAAAGGCACCGGCCCGGTGGTGGCGCCCCGCAATCGACACTCACAATGCGGCCATCCATGCTCGATTCACCACGGTGGTGTGCACCACCCAGTTCGCCGCCGCCGAGTTCTCCCGGCTAGGCCTCGCCACGCGGCATGTTCCGCTCGGCGTCGATCTCGACCGGTTCGACCCCGGCGCCCTGAGCCCCGCGCTGCGCCACACTCTTGCACCCCCCGATCATGTGGTCCTGGTCATGGCGACTCGCCTCGCGCGCGAGAAACAACCAGAACTCGCCATCGATGCTGCGCGCCTGTTGCACTCACGTGGGGTGAAAGCGACCCTGGTCGTGGCCGGTGCTGGTCCGCTCCAACGTTCACTACGCACGCGAGCAGCCGGAATCCCGGTCAGATGGTGCGGGTTCATCGACGACCAGGACCAGTTCGCCGCTCTCCTCGCCACCGCGGATGTCGCCATCGCGCCCGGCCCCATCGAAACCTTTGGACTCGCTGCCGTGGAAGCGCTCGCGTGTGGCACCCCAGTAGTAGTGAATGCCGCGTCAGCGCTTTCCGAGGTCGTGGGCCACGCCGGGATTGCTGCCCGCGGCACCCCAGGCGATATGGCGACAGCCATTTCAGCGCTGCTGGCACGGGACTCGCGCGTTCGGCGAGAGCGTGCACGCCTGCAGGCGGAGTCGATGCCGTGGACGGCCACCGTCGAACGGATGCTGGCGATTCACCAGGACCTGCATACACGCCACGCCTCCCGGACACTCCGATGACCGGTCCCCGCGTTGCGGCCATTGGCGACTCCATGACGCTGGGTGTTGGCGATGGACTCCAGCAAGCGTGGGGGCAAGTGGGGTGGGCCCGGCATACGGCCGATGCGCTGGGCGCCTCGGACTACCTGTGTACCGCTGCCAACGGCGCCAGGGCGAGGGACTTGCCTTCGCAGGCTGCTCGGGTGCGCCGCTGGAACCCCGACATCGTGCTGTGCACTATTGGCGGCAACGACGCCTTGCGAGCGGATTTCGATGCCCACGAGGTGCAAGAGTGCGCGACTCGCGCGCTGCAACTCTTAGCCGCTCCCCCGCGCAGGCTTGTCCTCATGACGATCGACCGCATCGGCTTGTTTGACCTGATGCCACGACGAGTCAGTGCCGTCATGGCTGAACGTGCCCAGAGAGTCAATACGGCGCTCAGAAGCGCGGGCGACCTGGTCCAGGTGAGCTGGGTGGACGGCGCGGCCGTGATGGCTGATGTGGGCGTGCGGGGGTGGCATGTGGATCGCATCCACCCCTCGCCGTTGGGTCACCGTGCCTTGGCACAGCAAGCGGTGACCGTGGTGACCCCGCAGTGGCCCATGACGGCACGGATCCCCGCAGCCCCACCGACGCCGTCACGGCCCGCCCAGATGTGGTGGCTCGTACAGCATGGGACACCGTGGGCTTTCAAGCGCAGCAAGGATCTTCTGCCCGCCGTGGTGGGTGTGATCGCCACGGAGCTGGCGCACGAAGGGCGCCGTCGACACTCTGCCGACGACGCCCTTCGTGGCTGACGGGACAGGCGACGCTGCCCCGTGAGGTTTAAATGAGCCAGCGGTTCTTCTGGACCACGTCCAGCTTCTTCCACCAGGTTCCCAATCCAATTGCTTGGTAACGAACCTCAAGCGGCACTACTGCGAGGAGCGCAATGATGTAAACGATGTGCTCGTCGAGGAAGGGGTTGGTCGAAGGAAGCATCTGAGTGAGATACATCATGAAGAGCATCGCGGAACCAGCCAACAGGCCGACACGCGTGCCAATACCGAGAACGAGGGCGAGGCCCACGCCAGCAAGGCCGAGCATGAAGGGCCAGTCGGTCCACGCCTGGCCGCCCAGGTCAACGAAGAAGTCGTGGAACGGACTGTTCGGGTTACCTGCATAAACGAGGTACCCCTCGGTAATGCGGGCACCGCTCAGCCATGCTGAGTCACACATAGCCTCGATGGTGAACGAACCGTCTTCTGCCGTGGTGCGGCAGGTCGAGAATCCAAGCCCGAAGAGCTTGTCGAGGAAGGCCCACAGGAACACCCAGCCGATCGCAATGCGGGTGATCGACAGGAAGACCCAGCCGGTCTTTGAACCTACGGGGCCGGTCAACTCCCCGCTGGTGGATTCAGTGGTAGTCATCGTTGTCTCCTTTGATGCGGATACGTAAGACGCGTCCGTCAGGGCGCCTCATTTGACACAGTACTCCCGATCCCTGTTCACGGCAGAGGGAAACCGCAGGTCTTTGCCGAACTGTCACATCCGTCACACTCTGCTCATCTGGGGCGCGTAGCATCGGCGCATGACTGGACTCTCACCACTCGCGCTCCCCGCCCACGACAGCCCTGCTTGGCTGGACTTTTCCGACACATATGTCGCTGAGCGTCTCGGGCTGGCTGGCCGCGAGCTTGACGCTCTGCGTGACGGGTCAACGCAGGACGCGCTGGGTTCGTGGAACACAGCGGACATCGCGACAGACCAAGCCGCGACGCTCATGGAGACGTTGGCCGAGGTTCACCCCCTGGCAGACGTGCGCAAGCGTGCGAGCGAACTCCATCAAGATGTCGTCGGATTTGTCTCGCGGCGCGACAGCGACCCCGTCCTCTACGCAGCCGTGCGCGATCGGCTCGTCGCCACAGACCCGGAAACGGAGTACCTCCGCGCCTTGGTGTTGCGCGACTTCGAGTTGGAGGGCGCACATCTCGATGACGAGGCGCGCGCCCACATCACCGACGTGACCGCCCAGATCACTCAGGCCTCGAACGAGTTCTCCGACAACATTCGCGAAGATGTCGGCTCCGTGAAGGTACCCGCCGCCGCGCTCGCGGGGTTGCCCCAGGACTACATCGACGCGCACACGCCTGGACCCGACGGGCTCGTGACCATCACAACGGACTACCCCGACATGGTGCCGTTCCTCGACATGGCGGCGGACCGTGACGCACGCGAAGCCCTCATGCGCGCGGACTACAACCGCGCGCCCGCCAATGACGCGGTGCTCCGTAGGCTCCTGGCGCTACGCCAGCAGAAGGCGCAAGCTTTGGGCTTTGCGTCGTGGCCTGACTATGCGACCGCGCCCATGATGATGACCGATGGCGATGGGATCGAGACTTTCCTCACGGAGGTCAACGCGGCTGCTCACCCGGCTGGGCTGAAAGATGTCCAGATGATCCTGGACCGGCTTCAGCAGGATCACCCGGACGCGACCGCAGTCAAAGTCTCCGATTCGCGTTACTACCTTGAAGTGTTGAAGGCGGAGAAGTTCGGCGTTGACGGACGCGTCGTCCGCGAGTACTTGGACTACGCACGGGTGCGTGACGGCATCATCGCACTCGCCGGAACCCTCTTCGAGCTCACGTTTGCGCCGGTGAGCGACGCGCCACGCTGGCACGAGGACGTCGAGGTCTACGACGTGGCCGATGCCGGGGGAACGCGCATCGGCCGCATCCATCTGGACATGCACCCGCGCGCGGGAAAGTACGGTCACATGGCGTGCTTTGGCGTGGTGGGCGGCATTGCCGACACGCATCTGGCGGAGAACGCCTTGGTGTGTAACTTCCCGCGCGGCAAGATGACTTTTGACGATCTCGAGACCTTCTTGCACGAGTTCGGTCACCTCATGCACGGCATTGTGTCAGGCCGTGCACGCTATGCGCGCCTTGCGGGCTTGAGCGAACGCGGCGAGTGGGACTCTGTCGAGGCACCGTCACAGTTGCTCGAGGACTGGGCGTACTCCCACGCCGTCTTGAAGGACTTCGCCACGAATGATGCAGGCGAGCCCATCCCTGCGTCACTCGTCGATTCCATCCGCGCCAGCCGTGACTTGGGCGGCGGTCTCCTGACCTGCCGTCAACTGGTCTACGCGAACTTGTCCTACCGTCTGCACCGCGATGTACCGGAGGACTTGGCGGCAGCATCGGCGGCCGTCGAGCGTGAGTTCGATGTCAGAGAGCCCTTGGACGGCACTCACCAGTACCGCTCCTTTGGGCACCTGACGACGTACTCGTCCTGCTACTACACGTACCAGTGGAGCCTGTCGATCGCGAAGGATCTCGCCACCGGGTTTGATATCGATGACTTGCTGAACGTGGAACACTCCCGGCGCTATCGCGACACTGTGCTCGCACCTGGCGGGTCGAAGCCTGCCGCTCAACTGGTCGAGGACTTTCTGGGGAGGCCCTTCACGACGGACGCTTACGCCGCCTGGCTGGCATCCCTCGCATAGCGCACAGGCCCGATGCGTGAGGCAAGGCCGGGCACGGCAGCCTCACGCATCGGCTTGTGTACCTAAGCGTCGAGCGTCACGGTGAGGTGTGCCTCGAAGTGGTGCTTGAGCACCTCACTCATGGGGGTCGCGCGCACTCCCATCAACCACTGCACCTGCAGTCCGTCCATGACCGCGACGGCCTGCTGGGCGGCGGCAGCGCAGTCGACGCCATCGCGAACCTGCCCCTGGGAGGCCGCGGTGCGGTAGGCAGCCTCGATGCGCGAGACAAGGTTGTCGTAGCGTTCGATGAAGAAGTTCCGGGCGGGATGGTTCTTCGACGTCGCCTCCGCTGACACAACGGCGTACAACTCGACCACGCCTGGTCGGTTCTCATTCAAGCGGGCCGATCGCACCAAGCTCTTGAGGGCCTCGATGCCGTCTTCCCCGTTGACGGGGTTGACTTCCCCATCCTGCTGATCGCGACGCTCAAGGACAGCCATGAGCAGCGCTTCCTTAGTGGGGTAGTGATAGAGCAGGCCCGGGTGAGACATGCCGGCCCGCCCAGCGATGTCGCGCAACGAGCTACCGCGGTAGCCGTTTTCTGCGAACTGCGCCATCGCCACATCAAGGATGTGGGCTTTCGTGGCGCGTCCGCGGGCATAGGTGCGCTCGGCTACTGATTCGCCCATTTCGGCAGATTCTTCCTGAATGGTGGTCAATTTGTCGTTCACGACCACGAATCTACCATACGGTCAGAAACATGGTAGTTTCCCCCTACATCTGTAAGTCGAAAGGATTCGCGTGAGCACCGTCGCCTACCTCGATCCATCCCTCCCCATCCCGTCTCGAGTGGACGACCTTCTGGGCCGCATGACGCTCCCGGAGAAGGTGGGGCAAATGATGCAGATGCACACCTACGGGGGCGTCGACCACCTCATCACCGACCTGCACGTCGGATCGATCCTCCACGCCTCCCCCGAACGACTCGCACGCGCCCACGAGCTCAACGCGCGCACACGGCTCGCCATCCCCCTGCTGATCGGCGAGGACTGCATCCACGGCCACTCCTTCTTCAAGGGCGCGGAAATCTACCCCACCCAACTGGGCATGGCCGCATCATTTGACCCACACCTGCTCGAACGAGTGGCCCGCGCAACTGCCGTTGAGGTCGCCTCGACAGGCATCCACTGGACCTTCTCCCCCGTTCTGTGCATCGCCCGCGACCTCAGATGGGGGCGCGTGTCAGAAACCTTCGGCGAAGACCCGCACCTCCTGGGCGAACTGGGCGCCGCCATGGTGCGCGGTTACCAAGGCGACGGCCTCGCAGACCCCACGGCCATCCTCGCTACGTCCAAACACTTCGCCGGGTACTCCGAAACTCAAGGCGGCCGTGACGCATCCGAAGCCGACATCTCGCGACGCAAACTGCGCTCCTGGTATTTGCCGCCGTTCGAACGCGTCGCCCGCGAAGGGTCCGCCACGTTCATGCTCGGCTATCAGTCGACTGACGGCGTCCCCATCACGATCAACTCGTGGCTGCTCAACGACGTACTTCGCGACGAGTGGGGCTACACCGGCACCCTGATCACCGACTGGGACAACGTGGGCAACCTGGTTCGCGAACAGCGCCTGTTCCCGGACTACGCTCACGCTTCGGCGGCGGCCGTGAACGCCGGCAACGACATGATCATGACCACTCCTGCGTTCTTCGAGGGGGCGCAAGACGCCGTCGAGCAGGGGCTCTTGGACGAGTCGCGCATTGACGAGGCGGTCGCCAGAGTCTTGACCTTGAAGTTCGCACTCGGGCTGTTCGAGGACTCCCGCATGGCAGACCCCCAGCGCCAAGCCGCCGTCATCGCCAGCCCCGAACACCGCGCGCTGAACCGGGAAGCGGCACAACGGTCGCTGGTCTTGCTCGAGAACAACGGCGTGCTGCCGCTAGCGTCTCAGACGCCGCTCACCGTGGCCGTTGTGGGCCCGAACGCAGACGACCCCGACACCACACTGGGCGACTGGGCGGGGGCCTCGGGCCAGGCCGATTGGCTGATGGAGGGCCACCCGCGCGACATGATCTCCACCGTGCTCGACGGTGTTCGCGCCGGGGCACCCGCTGGCTCGACCGTCATTCACGCGCGCGGTGCCGACATCATCACGACCGGCCCCGACCCCCAAGGCGCGTTCTTCCCTGACGGGCAACCACGCCCGCACATTGCCTTTCCCGTCGACCCTGACCCCGCCATGATTGCGGAGGCAGTCGAGGCCGCTACCGGCGCCGACGCCGTCATCGCGGTGCTGGGCGACCGCATCGAACTCGTTGGCGAAGGTAAGTCGACCGCGACTTTGGAACTCCTGGGCGGCCAAGTCGCGCTGCTTGACGCCCTGGTTGAAACCTCGACGCCAGTCATTCTGGTGGTTCTGGCATCCAAGCCGCACGTGCTGCCACGCTCAGCCGACAAGGCTGCGGCCGTGATTTGGGCAGCGAACCCCGGGATGGCGGGCGGGCACGCCCTAGCCGACCTGATCTTCGGCGCGGTCGAGCCGTCGGGACGCCTCCCTCTGTCGTGGCCGCGCCATGTAGGCCAACAGCCCACGTTCTACAACCAGATCGACGCCCAGCACGGGTACCGCTATGCGGACCTCACTCAGGAGCCTCGTTGGGTCTTCGGTGAAGGACTCTCCTACTCGACGGTTGAGTACAGCGACCTCACTATCCACGAGCCTTCACTAGGACCGACAGACACGGTCCGGGCGCACGTCACCGTGACAAACACGGGAACGCGGCCCGTCCTCGAAACCGTGCAGGCCTACGTGCGAGACAACGTCACGTCAGCCACCTGGGCAGACCGTGAACTTAAATCGTTTGTACGACTGCCGGTGCCTCCGGGCGAGTCAGCGACGGCCTCAATCGAGATCCCCGTGTCCGCTTGCTCCATCGTGAACTCTCATGAAGAACGCGTGGTCGAGCCGGGAGACTTCACCCTGCTCGTAGGCCCGTCGTCGCGACTGTCCGACCTCCTTACCGCGCCGTTTCACGTGCAGGAGCGCTAGTCCATGACGGCGCCCACCCCTGTGATCACGCGGGAACTTTCCCGCGCACGCCTGGCGGTGTCGCTGATCTTCTTCACCAACGGGATCGTCCTAGGCGGATTCGCTCCGCGCGTGCCTGCTATCAGGGACCATCTGGATCTGACGTACGGCACGTTCGGCCTCGCCATGTCGATGTGGCCGGTAGGTGCGCTGCTGTTGGGGCTTGCGGCAGCACCCATGGTGCGCCACCTGCGATCGTCACGCGTCGCGACGGTGGGAATGGTCGCATCGGCGCTCGCGATGGTGCTGGCGGGCACTGCTGGCAATGTGTGGGTGTTCGGCGTTGCGCTGTTCTGGGTGGGAGCGACCGATGCGTGGGTGGACGTCGCGCAGAACGCCCACGGTTTACGGGTCCAACGACGTTACGGCCGTTCGATTTTCAACTCGTTTCACGCGTTGTGGAGTGCAGGCGCGGTCGCCGGTGGCGTGATCGGCGCGGTGTGTGCGGGCGCCGATGTGTCGGTGGCGGCACAGTTTGGGGCTCAAGCGGTGCTGGTCACAGCGGTCAATGTGGCGGTCTACCGGTGGCTGTTGGCAGGGCCTGAGCCGCAGTCGGTGGCCGACGAAGGTGCCGGTGAGGCGGGTGTTCCTCAGCACACTCCGTTGCGTTCTATCCCCTGGCGTACCTGGGGCCTGCTCCTCGCCTTGACCATCATCGCCATTGGCGGAGGGTGGACCGAGGATTCAGCGTCTACCTGGTCCGCAAGCTACATGTATGACGAGCTGGGCGCCACGGCAGCGGTCGCGGCGTTCGCGTTCATTGCGATGCAGAGTTCTCAGTTCGTCGGGCGACTCCTGGGCGATGCGATGGTCGACAAGTGGGGCCAGCGCTCCGTCGCTCGCTGGGGTGGCTCACTCGTTGCGGTGAGTATGGGTCTGGCGCTCGCCTTTCCGTCAGCGTGGGGCACTGTTGTGGCGTTTGGCGTGGCGGGTTTTGGTGTCGCGACGCTGATCCCTGGTGCGATGCATGCGGCGAATGAGCTTCCGGGCTTGCGGGCGGGTACGGGGCTCACGATCCTGTCGTGGCTGCTTCGCTTGGCGTTTCTGTTCTCCCCAGCCCTCGTGGGCGCGATCGCTGACGCGACCTCGCTGCGCGTAGGGCTCATTCTGATGCCGGTCTTTGGGCTCCTTGTTGTTGCGCTTGCCGGCTCGATGGCTCCGAAGGCCACTCGGTAGGCCCCCGTCAGCGACGGCGGGAATAGACGGCAACCGCCTGCGTTATTAGATGCAAACGCATATAATTACGAGAGTGGCGGACGGCCCGCAACGTGAGACCTCGCGGCGCCCGTCATCCGTCCCGCGCTCGTCACCCCCAGGAGGCTCCCATGCAGTTCGGCATCATGTCCGTCTCGGACATCACCCGCGACCCTGTCAACGATTACACCCCGTCCGAGGCCGAGCGCATCAAGAACACCCTTGCCATCGCCCTCAAAGCGGAAGAGGTCGGACTCGACGTCTTCGCGATCGGTGAGCACCACAACCCGCCGTTCTTCTCCTCGTCCCCCACCACGCTGCTCGCGTCCATTGCCGCTCAGACTGAGCACCTCACAGTGACGACCTCCACCACATTGATCACCACCAATGATCCTGTGCGCATCGCGGAGGAATATGCACTGCTGCAACACCTCACCCACGGGCGCATGGACCTCATGTTGGGCCGCGGCAACACAGGTCCGGTCTACCCCTGGTTCGGCCAGGACATTCGCCAAGGACTGCCCCTCGCCCTGGAGAACTACAACCTGCTGCACCGTTTGTGGCGGGAGGACGTTGTCGACTGGGAAGGAAACTTCCGCACACCCCTCCAAGGCTTCACTTCCACTCCCCGCCCTTTGGACGACGTTCCCCCCTTCGTGTGGCACGGGTCGATCCGCACCCCCGAGATCGCAGAACAAGCCGCCTACTACGGCAACGGTTTCTTCGCGAACCACATCTTCTGGCCCAAGGAACACACCCAGCGCATGGTGCAGTTCTACCGCCAACGCTTCGAACACTACGGCCACGGCGCCGCCAAGGACGCGATCGTGGGGTTGGGTGGTCAGACCTTCATCGGCAAGACGTCGCAGGAGGCCCGCGACCGCTTCCGCCCCTACTTCAACGAGTCTCCCGTCTACGGCCACGGCCCCTCACTCGAGGACTTCTCGACGCAGACACCGCTGGCCGTCGGGTCTGTTCAGGAAGTCATCGACAAGACCCTCACCTTCCGCGAGTACGTGGGCGATTACCAGCGCCAGCTGTTCCTCATCGACCATGCGGGGCTGCCTGTCGAGATGGTGCTGGAACAGTTGGAGTTCTTGGGCGGAGAAGTAGTTCCTGTGCTGCGCAAGGAGACCGAGTCTCGCCGCGATCAGGCCGCGCCCGCCAACCCGCCCTCGCACGCCGACCTGGTGAAGGCCAAGTATGGTGACAGTGAGCCCCGGCAGCCACGCCCCAACGCTAATCGCGGCGACAACGTCACCGGAGCTTCCCCTTACCAGGACTCCGAAGGCACCCAAGCCGTGTATCCGACCTTGTGAGGAAGCCATGACCAGCGCCAAGAGCCGCACGCGGGAAGCCAATGTCGCATGGGAGCAGGCCATGACCACCCATGCCGTGCTGATGCGCACCTTCGCCGCGCATGATGTGTGGTGCGATCTCAGCGTCCGCGAGTACGACGTGCTGTACACCCTGGCCAAAGCGAAGGAGCCGTTGAGGCTCAGCGCCCTGGGCCACGGGGTGCTGTTGAGCCAGCCCGCACTGTCGCGCATGGTCGATCGTCTTGTCTCCCGCGGGCTGATCAGTCGCTGCGTGGATCCGGCCGATGCTCGGGCCACTCACCTATCCCTCACCCCTGAAGGCGTCGCTCTCCAACGCAAGATCGGTCGGGGCCACGGCGCTCACGTCGCCACCGTCATGCAGACCGCGTTCACGGACGAAGAAATCGCCACGTTTGAGGCGCTTCACCGCAAACTCATCGCTGCAACACTGGAGATGTCATGACCCAAGAGACGTACCGCATCGTGGTGGTGTCGGCCGGAGTGTCGAATCCCTCGTCCACCAGCATGCTGGCCGACCGCACGGCACAACGCGCAGTCGCGCTTGCCAGGGCGCACGGGCACGATGTGGAAATCAGCGTGGTCGAACTGCGCGAACTCCTGCCCGAACTCCCGCAAGCACTGTCGACTCAGTTCATGGGGCCCGGCTTCCGCCGTGCGATCGACCTGCTTGCCGAAGCCGATGGCGTCATCGCAGCAACACCGGTCTACAAGGCCGGCGCATCGGCAGCCTTCAGCGGATTTTTCCAGGTTCTCGACAACGATCTCCTCATCGGCAAGCCGGCAGTGCTGGCGGCGACGGCGGGAACGTCCCGGCATGCTCTGGTGATCGACCAAGAAGTGCGCGGCATGTTCGCGTACTTGCGTGCGCTGCCGGTGCCGACCAGTCTCTTCGCGGCGCCCGAAGACATGAACGATCCTGCGTTGGGGTCCCGGATTGACCGTGCAGCACAGGAACTCGTGTTGCTGATGGAGTCCGGGTTTGCTCGTGCCGTCCGCGGTGAGACCTGGGACACCTATAGCCACGAGTTCGGCTCTGACGCAGGCCGCGAGGTGACGGTCGACTTCTCGAGTGCCGTCATGAAGCTCGCGGCGGGCGGCACCCTGCCGTCACAAACGTCACGAAATAGAGACAAACCGACCACGCCACGGTAACCAGAGGTCACAAGTGTGTTGCAGTGGGTGCAACTGGCAATGATCGGGCGCTAGCCTCGTGACAGCCCCCTGGTGAGTAAGGACCTAGATGACTCTTCACAGTGACTCAGACGTCGTTCGTAGCGACGCCAGTTCCCGTTACGAGTACTCTCTCAACGGCGATCTTCTGGGGTTCATTGAGTTTGTCGTCGAGGGCCCGCGGACCATCTTGACTCACACCGAGGTCCCCGAAGAGTTCCATGGAACCGGGGTCGCTCGCGAGCTGGCCGCCGGGGCCATGGCAGACCTCGCCACGCGTGACACGGTCGTCGTTCCTGCCTGCCCCTACCTTGCGCGCTACCTGCGCCGCTGTGACGACCCCGGCTTCACCATCGAATGGCCGGCGCCTCGCTCCTCCTAACGGCGCTCGCTCCCACGTCCGAGCCCTACAAGCCGCGAGCGCGGGCTACTACCCGCCCGCGTTGAGAGCCCCAAAACCGCTCAAGCATGTCGTGCAGCTCGGCTGCGGAAGCATCGGCACCAAAGGCCTCTGTCAGCGGCTCGAACTTCACGCCGTATGCGAGTTTCCCCGCGCGGACCGGCTCGAAGCCCATGTGGTCGACCAGGGTGGCCACGACCTCAGTGTCGGCGGAGTCGTCGCCGGCTACCGCGACCGCAATCCTGTCCGCGCTGCCACGAGGGCGCGCCAGCTCTTCCAGGGCGTAGCCACTGAGATGGTTGAGTGTCTTCACGATGCGCGCCCCGGGGAGGTGGAGTGCCACAACTTCGGACGATGACGTGGTCGCGTCTTCAAACTCGGGCCGGGAGCCGTCGAGTTCCCACCAGTAGTTCATCGCATCGATCACGAGAGTCCCAGCCAGGTCCGGGAGGTTGCGGTACTGGTGCAGGGGCACTGCCAGCACCACGACATCGGCGCTCACCACAGTGCCAGGGTCGTCGAGCGAGCCCGCCATCGCCACGTCATAGCCGGCGGTGCGAAGCAGCGCGGCGATGGCCTTTCCGACGCGGCCGGCGCCCAGGATCCCTACGGTAAGTCTCGAGTCGGTCACGGAAGTCACCCTAGGCGACGCACACAGTTAGGGTGACTCTCGTGACTTTTGCTGAGGATTCTCACCGCGCTGTCTTCTTGGACGTGGACGGCACGTATGCGGACCATGGCGTGGTCCCCCCTGCCCACGTGGAGGCTGTCCGCGAGCTGCGCGCAAATGGCCACTATGCGCTGCTGTGTACGGGACGCCCTGCTTGTGCTGTCTCTCCCCTGCTGACGGCAGCCGGTTTTGACGGCATTGTGAGTTCAGCTGGCGCACGCGTCGACATCGGTGGCGACATCATCACGAGCACGTTGTTCCCGCAGGAGGTCACGCGCCGAGCCGTCGAGGTTCTCGAGAGCCATGGGGCGACTTATGCCCTGGAGGCACCTCAAGCGATGTACGCGTCCGCGGCGGTGGAGCAACTGCTCGACACGTTGGCGCCCGGGCCTGCGGCCACCAAGGAGCGTCACCAGGCATGGGAAGTGTTCCGCGGCGCTTTGGTCGTCAGTGATGCGTTGGGCGAGCACGATTGCGCCAAGATCTTTGTGTTCAACTCCGGTGGGCTGATGGCCGATGTGGTGGCAGAGATTGGTCCCGAGGTGTCCGTAGTCGCGGGCTCCAACGAGTCGCTGGGCGAGCGCACCGGTGAGATTCACCTCACGCACATCACCAAGGCTGTCGGCATGGAAGCAGCCAGAGTTGCACTGGGCGTCCGGCCGGAGAACGTCGTCGCTGCAGGTGATGGTCCCAACGACCTCGAAATGCTGGCAGGAGCCGCCACGGCCATCGTCGTCGAAGGTGCGCTGCCTGAACTGATGGCGCACGCCGATGTCGTGGCACGGCCTCCGCGCGACAACGGTCTCGTGTCAGCGTTCCGAGAACTGGGCCTGATTTAGGTCGCTTGCACCCCGGGGCTTTCGGGATGTCACACCTCGGTGCGAGAATACTGAATGTCCCCGTCGATGCGCGCTGTCTGTGCGGATCCGATCCGCACCCACGTGTCGACCAGAAAGGCACTCTCGCATGACTGACGCTGCGGCCCGCACCGCCGTCTCCACTGATACCGAGTCCACGACCGCCCGGGACAACCTTGTCATCCGGGTCCTCATCATCTCGGCATTCACGGTGATCTTGAACGAAACCATCATGGGTGTTGCCATTCCTCACCTCATGACGGACTTGGGCATCACCGCGATCGACGCCCAATGGCTCACGACCGCATTCCTCTTGACGATGGCCGTCGTGATTCCGATCACGGGGTTCCTGCTCCAGCGGTTCCCCACCCGACCGCTGTACATCATCGCGATGTCCGTGTTTGTCGCGGGCACTGCCATGGCCGCTATCGCGCCGGGCTTCGAGGTGCTGCTACTGGCACGCATCGTGCAAGCATGCGGTACTGCCGTGATGCTGCCGCTGCTCATGACGACCGTGATCTCCCTCGTTCCCGAAAAGGAACGTGGCAAGCGCATGGGCACCATCGGCATGGTGATCTCCGTGGCGCCCGCCATCGGTCCCACGATCTCTGGCCTCATTCTGGCCTTCCTGTCATGGCGCTTCCTGTACGTCGCTGTCTTGCCTGTGGCGATCACCGTGCTGGTCTTCGGCATCATGTCGATGCGGTCCACCAATGAGCCCAAGAAGACGCCCTTGGACGGGTTCTCCGTCCTGTTGTCGGCAGTGGGGTTCGGCACCCTGGTCTACGGCTTGAGCCTCATCGGCGAGTCCGCAGAGGGCAATATTGCCGTGGCCATCAGCTACTGCGCCGTGGGAGCCGGGGTCATCGGCCTGTTTGTCTGGCGTCAGATCGCGCTCCAACGGCAAGACCGGGCGTTGCTTGATCTCAGGACCTTCGCGTCACGTACCTTCGCAGTGTCGACCGCGATGTTTGTCGTGTGCATGATGTCGCTGTTCGGCACCATCATCCTGCTCCCGCTGTATACGCAGGGCGTCCTTGGCATGACAGTGCTCCAGGCGGGTCTGCTGCTCTTGCCCGGCGGCCTCACCATGGGACTACTGGCCACGCCGGTAGGCCGCGCATACGACAAGATCGGGCCACGCGCACTCCTCATCCCGGGCACGGTGCTGGTATCGATCGCATTGTGGTCGGCAGCGCTGATCCTGGGCGAGACGACGGCCTGGTGGGTGGTGCTTGCGATTCACATCACCATGTCCGTGGGCCTTGCCCTGATCTTCACGCCGCTGTTCACCGCGTCGCTGGGGTCGCTACCCCGGCACCTGTACTCGCACGGCTCCGCCATCGTGTCGACCATCCAACAAGTAGCGGCGGCCGCGGGCACCGCACTCTTTGTGGCGTCGATGACAGCAGTGATGGTGTCGCAGGAAGCAGCGGGGGCTTCAGAAACGGCAGCCCACGCTGAGGGCATCACGACCGCCTTCCTGATTGGCGCGATCATCGCCACCTGCGGCATCGGACTTGCCACCTTGATCCGCAAGCCCGAGTCAGCTGACGGCCCTGCCGTCGCCGCGCACTAGCGAAAGCGAGCACACCACCGGCCACGGCGCGTGGCCCTGAGCCCTAGGGCCGGGACCACGCGTCAGGTCAGCGGTGTGATCCGAGTCCAGGTGGGGTGTTTCGGTTCGCGCCCGTCCCCTGAAGAGCGCCGTGTCAGACGTCGCCCCAGCCAGGGCAGCACGTATGTGGCGTAGTAGCGCGCCTCTGCAAGCGCCCCGGTTGCCACGACCTCTTCCCCGTCAGCCGCCGGCAACGCTGTCTCTACCCCCAGGTGTGTCAGCACGCGGGCAGCAACACGGGAGTGCCCCAGAGCGTTCAAATGCAAGCGGTCGGCAGACCAGTACGGAGCACGCGCCAGCTCGGTGTCAGACCAGTTGTCGACGAACGGCTGATCAGGACGTCGCTCGAGGAGCTCCGCGACGGCGTCGAGGTAGATTTTCCCCCGTTGGCTCATCATCGCTCCACGCGGTAAGCGAGCCGTGGGGTCGCCTCCGGAGAGCAGCAGAAGTTCAACGCCAGCGGCGTCGCACCGGTCAATCGACATCTCGATCAACTCCATGATGCGGTCAAGATCGAACCCAGGCCTCATCATGTCGTTGCCGCCGCCATTAAACGTCACCACCGTGGGCAGAGGGTCCAGGCCCAACACGTGCTCGAGCTGTTCGTGGACGATCGGCTCGATCAAGCGGCCACGGATGGCGACATTGACGTACTCGACTGGCTCGTCGAGACCGGCGGCAAGCCCCGCCGCGACAAGGTCCGCCCACCCGCGAACACCACCGTGGGGAAGGTCGTCCCCCACACCTTCGGTAAAGCTGTCCCCGATCGAAGCAATGCGCATACGGGCCACAGTATCTGGGAACCGGGACCTTGCTGTGCGACCATGGAGGCATGCCAACCTTGCACGACTTCACAGCGACGTCCCTGTCCGGCAAAGAACGCAGCCTTGCAGATTTTGCCGGTGAGGTGGTGCTGGTCGTGAACACGGCATCGAAATGTGGCTTTACGCCGCAGTACGCCGGCCTCGAAACCCTGTACAAGGGCTACTCGGAGCAAGGCTTCGCCGTGTTGGGGTTCCCGTGCAACCAGTTTGGGTCACAGGAGTCCGGCACGGAAGAAGAGATCGGCGAGTTCTGCCAAGCGAACTACGGTGTGAGTTTCCCGATGTTCGCAAAGGTGGACGTCAACGGCAAGAACGCGCACCCGGTGTATCAGTGGCTCAAATCGGAAGCTGGCGGAATGCTGGGCTCTGCCATCAAGTGGAACTTCACCAAGTTTCTGGTGGGCAGGGACGGACACGTGATCGCGCGTTACGGATCCAACACGGAGCCCGAGCAGATCGCCGCAGACATTGAAAAAGCACTCACCACGGAGGCACACGCATGAGCCGGATCGACTCGGGCGGCAAGGAACTGTCGGCCAAGGATCTACGTGACCGCTACTGGGAACTCGCCGTCACCGACTCGAAAGTCAGCGTCTTCCAACACCGCAGCCCCTGGGCGGCTTGGGTTCCTGTGCTTCTGGTGCTCTTCTACGCCGTCAACACCTACCGAGTCATGACGACGACGGACCACGTGGAGAACTCGCTGCTCGCATCCATCATTTGGGCACTCATCTTGCTGGTACCTGCAGGAATCGTGTTCTGGCTGTGGGGCATGAACCGACGCCGCACCGTTGTACGCCTGATGAACCGCCGGGATACCCCCGACGGCGCGTCGATCACGCTGCGTGACAACCACGCTGGTCGTCATGACTATCTTGTGGAGCCTGAGGAAGCAGACCGGATCGCACGGATCATCGCGGACTCACAGGCAAAGTAGCCACCAGCACTGAGGAACCTGCACCCATGACAGAAGCTACTGTCCCCGCAGTCATGGCGGCTCTCGCCGACCTCGAGGACCCCAAGATCCTGGCGGTCAACCAGCGCCACGGCGACGATCACGCCGTGAACCTCACCAAGGTGCGTGCCATCGCGAAGTCGGTCAAGACCAACCACGATCTTGCGCTGGAGTTGTGGGCTTCGGGCGACTCCGCGGCTCGCCTGGTGTCTTTGTTGATCTGTCGACCGAAGAACTTCTCTGCTGCCGAGCTGGACGCCATGATGCGAGACGCGCGTATCCCCAAGGTCCGCGACTGGCTCATCAACTATGTGGTGGCGAAAAGCCCTCACATGGAGGATCTGCGGGTGGCCTGGTTCGACGACAAGGATCCGATGGTGGCGGCTGCAGGTTGGGCGCTCACGTCACTCCGCGTGCGCAAATCCCCCGAAGGTCTCGACATGCCGGCCCTGTTGACCCTGATCGAACAGGACATGAAGGACGCACCCGACCGTCTCCAGTGGGAGATGAACAACACGCTCGCGAACATCGGGATCGAAAACGCCGACCTGCGGGACCGAGCACTCGACGTTGGGGAGCGCCTCGAAGTCCTCAAGGACTATCCGACGCCGCCGAACTGCACGTCCCCGTATGCGCCGGCTTGGATCAACGAGATGGTCAACCGGCAAACGTAGGGTCGTCCAACGCGCCATTGCAACAAGGGGAACCCGTGTTGGCACGATGTGGTGTCGCGGTCATGTACAGCGCAGGATTGTCTGCACCCAGATATGCGAAAAGCCGCTCCGAAGAGCGGCTTTTCTACGATGCTGTCTCAACACATCGTGGAGCTGAGGGGACTCGAACCCCTGACCCCCTGCATGCCATGCAGGTGCGCTACCAGCTGCGCCACAGCCCCGTGATCTTGCGATCCCGTGCCCCTGAGGGCGAAAGTAATAGTAGCCCAATCTTGCGCCGAAACCTAATCCGCGCATCGGCTCCTCAGGCGCCTTCGCTACAGCGCTCCGCACCCATACGCGTCGAGTTTCCATGGCCCGTCTGGCCTGGGCGTCACGACAGACCAGGCCGCGTGAGGGACATGTCCTAAGGGGCTCTGGGTAGGTGAAACGTGCAAGACGTGAGACAGCCCCAACTGGATTGCGGAACCGTGGCTGACCACAACGACGCCCCCTTCCACCTTGGCTAGCTGACGGAGGCATTGGCCCACGCGGGCGGCGACATCGGCCGAGGTGCCCCACCCGTCGATCTGGGGGTCCTCGCCACGCTGCTTCGCGGCGTACTCCTCGGGCCAACGGCTTGCGACCTCCTGGTGCGTCAGCCCTTCCCACACTCCATAGGAGCGCTGGGTCAACGCTTCGTCGACCTGGACAGGCACACCGGCAAGGTTGGCGAGTTCGGCAGCCGAGTCGCGAGCCCTCGCGAGCGGGGAGCTCACAATGTGGAGGTCTGTCCCCCACGCATCGACGATGCGTTGACCAGCGATACGGGCTTGGGCACGTCCCTCGTCTCCAAGCGGGATGTCCAACGACCCCTGGAGCCGCCCCTCCGTGTTGAAGCCGGTGCGGCTGTGACGCCACAACACGATCGTGGTCATGAGTTGACCGCCGTGGTCACCGAGGAAAGCCCATTCAAGCGATCGCCCACGGTATCCGGCCCGATGCCGTGGCGTTCGAGTGTCCAACGCCCGTCATTCCGGCGCTGTAGCCGGCTCCACTGGGCGTTGTCGAGCGGCTCAAGGGTGCGTGGCGTGGCACGAAGATCAAGCAGTGCGTGAAGGCCCTGGGTGATTGCTGATCCGTGAGCGACAACCACGAGAGTCGAGTCCGCGCGCTGCGCCCACTCCTCGATGCCCGCGATGACACGCGCCGTCACCTGGGCATGCGTTTCATAGCCGTCGATCTGCGGCTCTCCCCCACCCCGCCAGACTTTCATCTGGTCGGGATAGGTGGCCTCTCGCTCGGCAATGGTGAGACCTTCCCACACTCCGTACGCACGCTCTTGGAACCGTGGGTCGAAGGCGACGTCGAGCCCTGCGGCCGAGCCAATGGCTTGGGCCGTGTCTGCGGCTCGCACCAACGGTGATGACACCACCGTCGAGTCGGCGGGAAGCAACGGAGCCAGCGCGTGGGCGGTCCGCGCGATCTGGTCACGGCCGTCGGCATTCAACGGAATGTCAGAGGCGCCTTGGAGGCGTCCATCTGCATTCCACTGCGTACGGCCATGCCGCACTACATACAACTGCACGTCTGTGTCCTTACGTCAGGTCTGTCGGTACGTGCCTACCGGGAACCTAGGCGAGGGATACGACCGGGCAGTCCTTGTAGAGGCGCTCCAGGTCGTAGTAGGCGCGCTCCTCATCGTGCATCACATGGACGATGATGTCGTTGAAGTTCAGCAACACCCAGCGACCCTCACGGTGACCTTCACGGCCAATCGCCTTCGATCCGAGCCCGTGAAGGGACTCCTCGATGGCGTCCGCGATCGCGACCACTTGGCGCTCGTTCGAGGCTGAGGCGATGACGAAGACATCGGTCAACGGCATCGCGCTCGTGACATCGAGGGCCACGATGTTGCTGGCCTTCTTGTCGTCTGCGGCTTTGGCGGCTTCGCGGGTGAGTTCTACTGCTCGATCAGTCGCGGTCAATCAATTGCCCTTCAACACGTTCCATACGATGACTCCCAGCACGAAGGCTACGGCACCGATGACCGCGAGTTGCGCCCATCCAAAGTGGTGGCGACCGCCCGCGGGGTGGAGTTCTGGCTTTTCCCGAGGTTCGATCTCGAAGTTACCGGTCTCGACCGGGTCCACGTGCGCGGCTGGCTGGAAGGTCGACGTTCGCACGTTGGACAGGTCCGGTAGTGGGAGCGCTTCGCTTTCCAGCTGCTCGCGATCGACGTCGACTTCGATCTGGCCGGTCACGGCGGGCACTTCTGCCGTCATGAGCGGGTGGCTGTCCCATTGGGATGCCGCTTCCCCAGCGGACGGGGCCCCCAGAATCGCATCGAACGACGGCTCTGCGCCCGAACCAGGCGTCAGGGAGTCGTGTCCGGGACCGTCTTCGTCATCGCTGCTGAATCCCCATTGCGTGCCGGACTGGAGGTCGGTCGACTCACCACTGCTCTCGGCGGGTTCCCAGGGTTCGAGGTTGGGGGCAGGCGTGGGCTGCTGCGCTGGCGCCTCATACTGTGGCTCGTCGGCACGAGTGTCGTAGGACGGCTGCGGTGCCGGTGACTGATGGTCGTATGCAGGAGCCGATGCCGCGCTCGGCACAGAATGATGACCGCCCCACTGGTCGTAGGTGCCGGCGGCGTAGCCTCCCGAGGGCGCCGCGTCATCGTCTGCGTAGAGCGGGCCGTCATCGTTCTGCGGGGCCGAGGGCGCCTGCGGCTGCGCTCCCATCGGCGCAGAAGGCGCGGACGGGGCAGCTTGGCTGGGGGCCGAAGGTGCCGGCGCGGACGCAGCCGAAGGTGCTGACACGTGTGAGGTTGCGGCGGGTGCAGATGCTGCGGAGTACGCGCTCGGCGCTGTCAGCGACGAACCTGCGGATTCGGCAGCCTCGCCACTTGCCTGACGTTCCATCAAGCGCCGCTGCGCGGAACCCGGGGGGAACAGCATGTCGAACATCTCGGGGGTCATCCCCGGGGGCATACCCAAGGGGCGTGCAGGTTCCTGTGCAGGTGCGGAAGGCGCCGCTGGTGCTGAGGCGCTCGCAGGTGCCGATGCGGGCTCGGCGGGCGGGGCCGAGACCACGGAGGCAGGTCCACTCGCGTTGACAGGAGTCGCTGCCGTCATGGGCTGACTCTGTGGCGAAGGGCTCTGTGGAGAAGGGCTCTGTGGCGACTGGTGCTGTGAAGTTGGGTGCTGTGGCGACTGCGCCGGAGGCAGCGGCTGAGATGTCGCGGGCTCACGAGGGGCGCTAGGCGCTGCCGGCGCAGAAGCAACGTGTGGTGCCGACTGCGGCTGCGGTGCGGACCACGACTGTGATGCCGCCGGCGCCGAATCTGCAGTTCCTGCGGGGTCTGCGGTGTCGGGAATCAGCGAGGACCGCCGTGGCGAGGCGGACTCGGGACTTGCGACCGGAGCACCTGAGTTGGGCGCCTGGGGCGAGACTGCGCCACGCACCTGGGCGATCTCGTCAGAAGCCGTTTGCGCATCGCGCTGAGCCGCGGCGGCCTTATCGCGGGCAATCTTCTCCTGCTCGGCGATACGCTCCGGAGTCATCGCGGGGATCTGACCTGTCGCGATCATCTCCTCTTCCGCGGTCCACGTTTCGACGGGGTGCTCCAGGCGCTCCATACGGCGGCGTTCACGGCGCGAGATCGCGCGCAACTCGGACGTCTCCATAGGGATGCCGTGCGTGTCGAGCCCAGGCTCGAGCGGTGCGGTGTCATCGAGGCGATGCGCCTCCCGCTGCTCGCGTGCACGACGCTCACGACGTGAGTGCGGCCGCTCCTGGTCAGTCATCCAATCCTCCTGCGTACAGGTCGTGTTGCGCGATGTAATCCGCCACGGCGCTCGGCACCAGGTAGCGAATCGGCGCACCCGCCCTCACCCGGCGCCTGACGTCTGTCGAGGATACCGCCATGGCTGGTACTTCAACCAGCGCGTGTGGAGTATCCAACTGACCCAACGAATGACCGGGCCGAGTCACTCCCACAAATGTGGCAAGTGTGGAAAGTTCCTCAGCGTCCTTCCATTCTGACAAGCGAGCCAGGGCATCGGCCCCCGCCATGAAGTACAACTGCGCACCGGGATTGGCGTTCGCCAGGTCTCTCAACGTATCGACTGTGTAGGTGGTTCCCCCGCGGTCGATGTCGACTGACGACACGGAGAAGCGGGGATCGTCCGCGACGGCGAGCCGACACATCGCCAACCGATGCTCGTCGGAGGCCACCTGCTCCCCTTGCTTGAAGGGTTGCACGTGTGTGGGCACCACAATCATGCGGTCCAGGCCGAGGGCGGCACACACCTCCGACGCAGCGGCGAGATGGCCGTGGTGGATCGGATCGAATGTGCCGCCAAAGACACCGACTCGCTGATGCGGTGCGGTCACGTCAGTGGCGGGTGCCAATGCTCCGGAATGCGAACGTCACGAACAGCAACGCCATCAGACCAGTGAAGGCAATGAGACCAAAGGCCTCTGCAGGAATGGGGAGTTCATTGACAACGTGCGTGGACTCAGCAGCGGCTTCCGCGAAGATCACTGGGGGACTTCCTTCCGTCAAGATTGACCGTCATTATTCCATGGACATGGAGAGCGTCAGGGACGCACGTGACCATCTCCGTAGGCGATCCAGGTGGTGGTCGTCAGCTCACCAAGCCCCATGGGCCCACGGGCGTGCAGTTTCTGTGTCGAGATTCCGATCTCTGCACCGAGCCCAAACATCGCACCGTCGGTGAAGCGCGTCGAAGCATTCACCATGACCGCCGCGGTGTCGATGCCTGCCACGAAACGATCGGCGGCGCCAATGTCGTCGGTGACAATCGCCTCGGTATGACCGGTGCTGTACAGAGCGATGTGAGCGACTGCCTCATCGAGGCTGTCCACGACCTTCACAGCGAGATCCAGGCTCAGGTACTCCGTGGCCCAGTCATCATCCGTTGCGGGAACCGTCTGCACCCCGTCCGGCGCAAGGTCCGCCGCTGCCTGATCCACGTGCAGAGTCACATGCTGCTCGTGCAGAGCGGTCATCACGGCCGGGAGAACTGAAGGCGCGGCGTCTTGATGCACCAGCAAGGTCTCCGCAGCATTGCACACGCCCACACGCTGGGCTTTCGAGTTGACCACGATGTCGATGGACCGCTGCAGCGGCGCAGATGCATCGAGGTACACGTGACAGTTGCCCTCACCGGTCTCGATGGCAGGCACCGTCGCTTCCCGCACGACAGTTTGAATCAGGTCGCGTCCTCCACGCGGAACGAGGACATCGACAAGACCGCGTGCATTCATCAGCACGCGTGCGCCTTCACGCCCGTAGGAGTCGATAGATTGCACCGCGTCACGGGGTAGACCCACACTCTCCAGTGCGTCCTGGAGCACGGCCACGATCACTTCATTCGAGTTCGCGGCAGCTGATCCACCGCGCAACACCGCCGCGTTGCCTGACTTCAGCGCCAGGCCTGCAGCGTCCACGGTGACGTTGGGCCGGGCTTCATAGATCATGCCGACCACTCCCATCGGCACGGCCTTCTGCACCAGCCGAATGCCGTTGGGGAGCGTCGAACCGCGCTTCACTTCGCCCACGGGGTCCGGCAGCCCGGCGAGATACCTCAAGGCATCAGCAATCGCCTGCACCCGCTCGTCGGTCAGAGTCAGCCGGTCGACAAGCCCCGCTGCCATCCCATGCTCGCGCCCACGAGCCACGTCACGGCCGTTGGCCTCCACAATCCGCGCAGACTGCTGCACGAGTGCATCGGCCATGGCGTGCAGCGCCGCGTCCTTCACGACGCGCGTGGCGGATGCGAGCGCTCGTGACGCAAGTTTGGCGCGCTGGCACGCTTCCAGGACAGCCGTCTCAACGTCCGGGGTTACGGAGGTGTCAGTCATGCGGCCAGTCTAGCCAGCACCTGATCTCAGATCGAAGAGGCCTTTCTTTCCTCGCGGATCAGCGTGCGCGTTGCGGCACGACTGCAGCGACAGGCTCCTCCGGTTCGCGCGCCTCTCGGTCGCGGCGGTGACGCGCCGCTTTGTCCACCTCGATGGTGATGACCATGACTGACGTCAATGCGAGAACGATGCCCCACTGGCCCAGGGACAAACTGGTCGAGCCAAGCCAGTTCTGCAAGAACGGAACCTCGGTCGTAGCCACCACAAACACCACCGTGGCAAGCGCAAGGGTGGGAACTTTTCCCCAGGGCCCGCGCAGACCTGACTCGGGGTCGCGCCGGAGCTGTGCGCCGCTGATGAAGGTTCCCAGCGCGATGATCGCGTAGGCCATAGTGACTGGCGCCGATGCATGCTCAGTCGACAGCTGGTCGTTCCACACCAGGAGCGGCACAAGCGCAGCAAGCATCAGCACTCCGCCATAGAGGAGCCACCGCAACACATTGCCCTTCGAGGCGATTCCTTCGCTCGTATCCCTCGGGGGCCGCTCCATCAGGCCAGGTTGCTCGTCTTCCAGCAAGATGGCGGCGACCGCGAACATCGCCACGGAGAAGTTCAACATCAGCACCATGACGGGGGTGAGCGCGTTTCCGCCATTGAGGTTCAGGATGCTCGCGACCAAGAACAGCAAGATCAGCGAGATCAACTGAGACATCTGGAACACCAGGTAGTTCGAGATTTTCGCGTAGACGACGCGACCGAGCTTCACTGCGCGGACCAGGGTGGCAAAGTTGTCGTCAGTGAGCACCAGCTTCGCAGCCTGCTTCGTCACCTCAGAGCCGGAGCCCATTGCGACGCCGATGTCGGCCTGCTTGATCGCCGCAGCATCGTTCACAGCATCGCCTGTCATCGCCACCACATCACCACGGGCTTGCAAACGTTGAACGAGCCGTAGTTTGTCTTGCGGAGTGACTCGTCCGAACACGCCCAGGTCGTCGACGCGTTCATCGATCTCTTGGTCCGTCAGCGCCGCAAACTGAGCTCCAGAAAGACCGTCACCGGGCAGGTCCAGTTCACGCCCGATCGCTTGCGCGGTCACGACGTGGTCACCGGTAATCATGCGCACCGCAATACCCGCAGCGTGTGCTTCATCCACCGCCTTCTTCGCCTCGGGGCGCAAGGGATCCACGATCCCGACGACCGCGACGAACGCCAGGTCGGAGATGGCGGCCATCGGATCGGCGATGGCCGCCCCTTCGTCCTCAGGTGCGATGACCTTGATCGCCAGTGCCAACGTACGCAAACCTTCGGCGGAGCGTCGTTCAATCTCCGCCGTGATCTCGTCGCTGACCGCCGCGATGTCGACTGTCCGGTCTCGCTCCTTCACTGCAGACGTGGAACGGTCCAACAGAACATCTGGCGCTCCCTTGACGACGGCAATCAAGCGCCGCTGTCCTTGCCACTGGACATGGTGGAACGTCGCCATGAACTTGTAGTCGGAGTCGAAGGGCACCTCTGCTTCACGAGGGAAGCGACGTCGTGTCTCGTCTGCGTCGACGCCAAGCTTTTCTGCCAACACCACGAACGCTGCCTCGGTGGGATCACCGACTACCGCCCCGTCAGCGGACACCGTTGCGTCGTTCGGAAGCGCCAGGCCGTAGGCCAGCGCGGGCCCCGGCTCAACTACGTCACCCTGAGTGCGCCGGATGTGGCCTTCAAAGGAGTACCCGGCGCCGTCAACAGTGAAGGTCTCCCCACCCAGCCAGATGGTGCGTGCCATCATCTGATTCATGGTGAGCGTGCCGGTCTTGTCCGAACAAATCGCGCTCGTGGCACCCAGCGTCTCCACGTCGTTCAGCGAAGTAATGATCGCTTTCGACTCAGCCAGACGCGATGCACCCCACGCCAGCAACTGCTGAACAAACGTGGGCATACCTGTAGGGATTGCAGAGATCGCGACCGCGGTTCCCAGGAACATCAGGTCCGCGAATGACTGCCCTCGGATCAGGCCCAGACCCACGATCAAGACCACGGCACCCCAGGCGAACGCGCTGATCACACGCGTGAGGCCTGCGAGTTCACGTTGCAGAGGCGACTTCACGCGTTCCACCGCGGTCAGCATCGACGCGATGGAACCCATCTCCGTCTGCATCCCCGTGGCGACCACGAGCACCGTGGCAGTACCGCGCGTCACTGAGGTGTTTTGGTACACCATCGACACTCGGTCACCCAAGGGCGTGTCCGCCGCGGCGACGGGCTCGGCGTGCTTCTCAATGGGTGCGCTTTCGCCGGTTAACGCAGCCTCTTGCGTCTCCAGCGTGGTTGCCCTCAGAATGCGCGCGTCGGCGGGGACAATGTCACCCGCTTCAAGTTCCACCACGTCACCGGGAACAATCTCAGTTGCCGGAACCTCGACGACCGCTCCCCCGCGATTCACCCTGACGTGTGGGATCTGCATCGTGGCCAACGCATCCACGCTTGCTTGGGCTTTGCGTTCCTGGCTGGCACCGGACCACACATTGAACACCACCAGCGCCGCTACGAGCACGCCGGTCGACCACTGTGCGATCGCCATCGACACAATCGCCACCGCGATCAGCATGATGTTCATCGGATCAGCCAACTGCCGCAACGCTAGCTGCCAGATCGTGGGCGGAGGCGCAGCAGTCAGTGCGTTGGGACCGTAGCGTTCCAATCGCTCACGTGCATCGCTTGCGGTCAACCCGTCAAGCGAGCTGTCCACTACTTGTGCGACGTCCGAGGCGGACATCGTCCACCACGCTGACGGGGAATCCTGCCTATCTTGCGCCATATGTGACTCCAAAGAGGTCCAGTGCTTTGGAGTCTATGGCCTACTGGGCCTCACCTTCCTGTTGCCGAGGTCCCGGTGCCGCGGGAGTCCGCTATGGCACGGTCACGATGAGGTCGTCAATGTGAACAAGCGGCCGTGCAAAGTGTTCACCCAGGTCGTTGCGCAGTTGGTCCGTCGTCTGACCCAGCATCTGGGGTATCTCATGTGAGGCAAAGCCCGACAGGCCCCGGGCTACTACCACGCCGGTGGGTGAGACCAACTCGACAGGATCGCCCGCGTCGAACTCGCCACGCACCGCTCTCACGCCCGCAGCCAGCAGGGAGGCGCGCCGCCCTTCGACAGCATGCGCGGCACCGCTGTCGAGCAGCAGTTGTCCCTCCATGCGCGCGGCGTGCGCCAACCAGGTCAGCCGTGTACCTGCGCGTTTGCCTGTGGGGAGGAACAACGTGCCAACGCTGTCTCCCGACACTGCTGCAGCCACGGAGGGCGCGGATGTCAACACGGTCACGACTCCCGACGAGGTCGCAATGGTCGCCGCTTCCAGCTTGGTGACCATGCCGCCGGTACCCAGCGCAGACCCTCGCTTGGAGATATCGACTCCAGCGACATCCTCGGGGCCCGCCACCACGTCAATACGGCGCGCTCCAGGAGTGTCCGGAGCAGCGGTGTACAAGCCGTCGACGTCCGTCAGCAGCACTAAGGCATCGGCTCTCACGACGGTCGCCACCAGGGCGGCGAGGCGGTCGTTGTCACCAAAGCGGATCTCGTCGGTCGCGACAGTGTCATTCTCGTTGACGATGGGGACGACACCGAGTTCCAGCAGACGATCGAGTGCGCGCTGGGCGTTCCCGTAGTGGGTACGCCGCACCATGTCGTCCGCGGTCAGCAAGACCTGGCCCACGTGGAGTCCGTGGGCGCCAAACGCACGCGAGTACGCGGCGATCAGCATGCCTTGACCCACCGACGCAGTGGCCTGCGCGGTGGAGAGTTCACGTGGACGGCTCGGCAATCCCAGGGGGCCGATGCCGGCAGCGATCGAGCCCGAGGTCACCAAGATCACTTCGCGGCCAGCGGCACGCATCGAAGCGAGAACATCGACGAGAGCGCCCAGCGCGGCCTCATCGAGTTGACCGTCGATACCCGTCAGGGAAGACGAACCGATCTTGACAACGACTCTGTGTGCCTGAGCAATGGTCTCCCGCACGGTCATGCCTACTCGTCCTCCGTGGGATCCGTCCAGTGTCCGGCATCTCGCTCGGTCCACAGTTCCTCACGGGCAGCCTGCTTGGCGTCCATGCGTTCCTTGTGGTCGGCGCGCTTCTGAGCGCGCGTGGCGCGGTTGCTTCCACGCTCGTGCTCTTCGACACGCAGGTCCGTCCCCCGCGAGCCCAGCAGCTCTGCGCCGGCAGCCATTGTGGGTTCCCAGTCGAACACCACACCACCGTCTCGCGGACCGATGACGACTTCCGAACCAGGCACTGCGCCCGCCTTGAACAGGGCGTCTTCAACGCCAGCTCGCGCCAAGCGGTCGGCCAAGTATCCGACGGCCTCGTCGTTGGCGAAGTTAGTCTGCTTGACCCAACGTTCCACCTTGGTTCCCCGCACCTGGAAGTAGTCCAGCGCACCATCGCGCACGTGGGTCACAGTGAAGCCGCTGTCGTCGACAGCCTTGGGGCGGATGGTGATCGGGGCCTTCTCCAGCACTGGCTCCGCGGCACGGTGGTCGGCCACCATCTTCGCCAGTGCAAAACCTAGTTCCCGTAGACCCTCATGAGATGCCGCGCTGACCTCAAAGATGGGCAGCCCGGTAGCGGCGAGGTCGTCGTGCACCATCGCGGCAAGTTCACGTCCGTCCGGCACATCAATCTTGTTGAGGATGATGATTTGGGGGCGTTCTGCCAGCGGTACGCCGCTGATCGCCTCGTCTCCGGTGTACGCGCGCAACTCGTCAGAGATCACCTGGAGATCCTTGACTGGATCGCGGTCCGTTTCCAGCGTGGCGGTGTCAAGCACGTGCGCGATCACGGAGCACCGTTCGATGTGGCGCAAGAAGTTGTGGCCTAGGCCCTTTCCTTGCGACGCGCCTTCGATCAAGCCGGGCACATCAGCCATCGTGAAACGGGCGCTTCCGGCCTGGACCACGCCAAGGTTCGGCACCAGCGTGGTGAAGGGGTAGTCCGCAATCTTGGGACGGACCTTACTCATGGCCGCGATCAGAGAGGACTTCCCTGCACTGGGGTAGCCCACGAGTGCGACGTCGGCGATCGACTTGAGTTCTAGGACAACCGTGGCCTCATCGCCGGGTTCGCCGAGGAGGGCAAAGCCAGGGGCCTTGCGCTTCTGCGTGGCGAGTGCCGCGTTGCCCAGGCCGCCACGGCCACCCGCGGCGATCACGAGTTCCGCACCGTCGCCGACCAGGTCCGCGAGGACTTCACCGTCAGTGGTCTTCACGATCGTGCCGTTGGGCACGCCGAGGCGCAGATCCTTCGCGTTGGCCCCGTGACGGTGATCACCGGCGCCCTGGGCGCCGTTGTCAGCTGCCCGGTGCGGCGAATGGTGATAGTCAAGGAGCGTCGTCACCTGCGGGTCAACGACCAAGACCACCGAGCCGCCTCGACCACCGTTGCCACCGTCAGGTCCGCCCAAAGGCTTGAACTTCTCGCGGTGCACGGAGGCTACGCCGTGTCCACCCTTGCCGCCTGCGACGTGCAAGACGACGCGGTCAACGAACGATGCCATAGTCGCTGAGCCTCCCAGAGTCGTGGGTGTGGTGCACCCGGTGAGATACGCGTCAGGGGCGCCACCTCACCGGCGACGCCCCTGACGTTAAAGAATGAAGTGTGGCTCTTAGCCTGCCACCACGTCGACGACCTTGCGGCCACGACGGTTGGTGAACTGCACCGTGCCAGCCTCGAGGGCGAACAGGGTGTCGTCCTTACCGCGGCCCACGTTGTGGCCGGGGTGGTGGTGCGTGCCACGCTGACGGATGAGGATCTCACCTGCGGAGACAGCCTCGCCGCCGAAGCGCTTCACACCCAGGTACTGGGGGTTCGAGTCACGACCGTTGCGCGAGGAACTCGCGCCCTTCTTGTGTGCCATGAGTATTCCTCGCTTACTTGATGCCCGTGACCTTCAGGCGCGTGAGCTCCTGACGGTGGCCGATGCGCTTACGGTAGCCGGTCTTGTTCTTGTACTTCAGGATGTCGATCTTGGGTCCACGCTCGTCGCGAACGACCTCAGCGGTGACCTTGACCTTGGACAGAGACTTTGCGTCCGAGGTGATCTTGTCACCGTCGACGAGCAGCACCGGAGCGAGCTCAACAGTGGAGCCCTGCTCCGCCTTGAGACGGTCGACGACGATGATGTCGCCTTCGGACACCTTCTCCTGGCGGCCGCCCGCCTTCACAATCGCGTACACCATGAATTCGAATCCTTCAAAGCTTGTGGTTTTCCTGCCGCTGCCATGCACGGCGCAGGCAGGCCTTGGCGCTTGCGCACCGACGTACAAATATACGCGGCACAACCCGTCAGGTCAAACTGACGGGCCCACCATTGTGCGCTACTTCTGAGTGTTGTCGTCTGCGTCTGCAGCAGGGGCCTCCGCGGGCGCGGAGTCATCCTGTGCAGGCACCTCAACAACGGTCTCCTCGACGTCAGCCGCCGAGGAATCCGAGACGGGCTGCTCGCCTTCAGCGGGCAACTCGTCAGCGTGGTGAGCTTTCTCTGCAGCGGCCGCAATCGATGCCAGGGTCGCCTTCACGGCGGCCCGGGCCTCTTCACGGTCGTCCAGAGCGTGTGTCTCACCCTTGGGGCTGTCCTCCTCAACTACTTCAGCCTTCTTCTGCTGCTGCTGTTGCTGAGGCTGCGAACCTTGGTTCTGCTGTTGCTGGTTCTGCTGACCCTTATTGCGTCCGCCACGGCGACGCTCGGGCTGCTTCTCGCTGGCCTCGGCCACGGGCTCCCCGTGGACCAAGAAGCCACGACCCTTGCAGTGGTCGCAGGTCTCGGAGAACGCTTCCACCAATCCCTGGCCCACACGCTTGCGCGTCATCTGGACCAGACCCAGGGAAGTGACCTCCGCAACTTGATGCTTGGTCCGGTCGCGGCCCAAGCACTCGATGAGTCGGCGCAACACCCGGTCACGGTTCGCTTCCAGCAGCATGTCGACAAAGTCGATCACGATGATGCCGCCGATGTCGCGCAGGCGGAGCTGGCGCACGATCTCTTCTGCGGCTTCGAGGTTGTTGAGCGTCATCGTCTCTTCGAGAGTGCCGCCCTTGCCCACAAACTTGCCGGTGTTGACGTCGATCACCGTCATGGCTTCGGTCCGGTCGATCACCAAGGATCCACCAGACGGCAGCCACACCTTGCGATCCATGCCCTTCGCCAACTGCTCGTCAACGCGGGAGTCAGTGAACACATCGCCGTCACCGTGGTAGCGGTGCAACCGGTCCATCAAGTCTGGTGCGACCTGGCCCACGTACGCGCTGAGCGAGTTCCACGTGTCCTCGCCCTGAATCGTGAGCGAGTCAAAGTCCTCATTGAAGATGTCTCGCACGACACGGATCGCCATGTCGGGTTCGCCACGGAGCAGCTTAGGGGCCTTGCCGTTCGCTGCCTCAGCCTGAATGTTCTCCCACTGACGCTTCAAGCGCTCGACGTCTGCACGCAGTTCGTCTTCCGAGGCGCCCTCGGCGGCAGTACGGACGATGACCCCAGCATCGGCCGGAATCACTTCACGCAAAAGCTTCTTCAAGCGAGCGCGCTCAGTGTCGGGAAGTTTGCGGCTGATGCCGGTCACTCCACCGCCGGGAACAAACACCAGGAAGCGTCCCGCGAGCGAAATCTGGCTCGTGACGCGAGCACCCTTGTGGCCGATGGGGTCCTTAGTGACCTGGACCATGACGGTGTCACCGGGCTTCAATGCCAACTCGATACGGCGCGGCTTGCCTTCAAGTCCGGCGGCATCCCAGTTGACTTCACCCGCGTACAGCACAGCGTTGCGACCACGGCCCACGTCAACGAACGCCGCTTCCATTCCGGGAAGGACGTTCTGCACACGACCCAAGTACACGTTGCCAGCCATGGACTGCTGCGCCTGGTGGCTGACGTAGTGCTCGACGAGCACATCGTCTTCGAGTACCGCGATCTGGACACGGTGGTCCTTCTCGCGCACCACCATCGAACGCTTCACTGATTCGCGGCGTGCAAGGAACTCCGCTTCCGAGATCACTGGGCGACGGCGCTGGCCGTCACGTGACTCGCGTCGGCGCTGACGCTTGGCCTGGAGGCGGGTTGATCCCTGCAACTGGTCGTCCTGAGCGGCTCCCCCGCCGTTTCCTGAACCAGACCCCGAACGTGAGCCACGACGACGGCGACGACGGCGCGAGGAACCGCCCGCCTCTCCTTCGCCCTCGGTGTCACCCTGGTCGGCACCCTGTGCGTCACCCGACTGGCCGCCAGCGGCGTTGTCGGATGCGCCACCGTCGGTGCTGGAGTTCTCCGAAGGTGTTGGCTTCTGCTGCTTGTCGCTCTGACCGCTCTCGCTGTCGGAGGCATCGGCGCCCTCGGCGTTGCCGCCCTGGTCACCACCCGTCTTGCTGCGACCACGGCCGCGGCCGCCACGGCGACGGCGACGCTTGGCCCCAGCGTCAGTTCCTGCCTCGCCCTCGTTCCCTGCGGACTGCGATGCCCCGTCTGCAGTTGCAGCGGCAGAGGCCTCCTGGGTGTCCTTCGCAGGTGCGTCGGCGGAAGCAGCATCGTCCTTCTTCGTGGATGCCTTGGCATTGCGCGGCTTGGTCTGCTTCTGAGATGCGTCTCCGTCTGCCGATGCAGACTTGCCGGCCTGCTTCGTGGACTTGCCAGCGTCAGTAGCGGTGTCGTCTTTCTTACCGCCGCTCTTGGGCTTGTCGGCAGACTTGGCGCCCGACTTTGCCTGCGTCTTCTTGGCAGGAGCCTTCTTCGCAGGCTTATCTGCGGCATTGTCGCTCGAAGCTGCCGGCGGACCGGCAGGGGCCGATGCTCGACGGGGCTGGGCAGGCTCAGGCGCCTGGAAGATCACGGCTGTAGTCGCGGTCTCGGGTGTGGTCTTTTCCTCGCTCACGCGGGTACCTCGAATCGACACGGACCACACTCCGCGCCGACTTTGGTTGTCGGTCATGGCTCACGGGTTCGTGGCCACCAAGTCTTCAGGTCGCGGCGGACAGCGGCGCCTGCCTATCGAGCGCCTATCCCCGATGTCTCCGCCTGCCGGCTGTAGCCCGGCGGGACCAGGACGGGACTGGCTGCTGCGCAGTCGCTGCGTCTGTCGCGCGGTTGGCACCCGGTGTGGCTGGGTGCGGACCTGCCCACCATTGTGACACACGGCATGCACTACCGGCCCAAAGCCCCTGGGAACAGCGTGTCCCCGCCATCGTGACCGAACCGTAACGCACCCCGGGACCTTGGTCCCTGCGGCATCCGGGCGCACCGCCAGGTAGCGTTATCGCCATACGACATTGAAGGGAAGTCCCCCCTGTGGATGTGCTTGAACTCGCGCGGTGGCAATTCGGAATCACCACCGTCTACCACTTCATTTTGGTGCCACTCACCATCGGTCTGTCGACACTGGTCGCCATCATGCAGACTGCCTGGGTCCGTACCGGAAAGCAGAAGTACTACCGACTGACCAAGTTCTACGGGAAGCTTCTGCTCATCAACTTTGCACTCGGTATCGCTACCGGAATCGTGCAGGAGTTCCAGTTCGGCATGAACTGGTCCGAGTACTCGCGGTTCGTAGGCGACGTCTTTGGCGCCCCGCTAGCGATGGAAGCGCTCATGGCGTTCTTCCTGGAGTCGACCTTCCTCGGGCTCTGGATCTTCGGTTGGGACAGGCTTCCCAAGAAGGTCCACCTTGCGACCATCTGGTCCTTTGCGATCGGTTCACTGCTGTCCGCTTACTTCATCATTGCGGCCAACTCCTGGATGCAGCACCCCGTGGGTGCGGAGTACAACGCGGAGACCGGCCGCGCAGAGATGACAGATATCTGGGCGGTGTTGACGAATAACACCACGTTGGCGGCATTCCCCCACGTCATAGCGACGGCGTTCTTGGTCGCGGGAACCTTCGTGGCAGGTATCGCGGTCTACTGGATGGTGCGGAAGTCTCGCGAAAGCAAGACTCACGAGGACTTGCCGATGTACCGCACGGCGGCGCGTTTTGGCGCGGTCGTCATGTTGCTGGCCGGCATCGGTGTCATCGTCACCGGTGATATTCAAGCCAAGCTCATGTTCGAGCAGCAGCCCTACAAGATGGCGGCAGCCGAAGGCCTGTGTCATACCGAAGAAGGAGCCGCGTTCTCGCTGCTGACGATCGGAAACTTGGCGGGTGACGACTGCGGATCTGTCCAGCACCTCATCGAGGTTCCCGGCATGCTCGCCTTCATGGCGACCGGGGACTGGGACGGCACCGTGCTCGGGCTCGATGACCTGCAGGAGATGTACGCGGAGCGCTACGGCGCGACCACCCCTGACGGTGAGGAGATCTCGTACCAGCCGAACCTGATGATCACGTACTGGTCGTTCCGCCTCATGATCGGTCTCGCCGCGTTCTCTGCAGCCCTCTGCGTCGCGATCTTCTGGTTCACGCGCAAGAACAAGGCAATCGATCAAGGGTGGATGTCGAAGCTCGCCATCATTTCCCTGCCCATGCCGTTCCTCGCGGGTAGCTTCGGCTGGATCTTCACGGAGATGGGCCGTCAGCCCTTCGTCGTTGCACCGAACCCCACGGGCTCTGACCAGATTTTCTTGATGACCATGTTCGGCGTGTCCGAGTCGACCTCAGTCACCGAAGTTGTGATCTCCCTCACCACGTTCACGCTGGTGTACGCGATCCTGGGTGTCTTCTGGTTCAAGCTCATGCATCGCTATGCGATCGAAGGAGCTCCGAACCCGGAGCCGGAGGAACACTCCACCGATCCTGACCGCCCCATGTCCTTCGCATACTAGGAGTCCCCCATGGATCTGGCACTTGTATGGTTCATTCTCATCGCGGTCCTGTGGACCGGATACCTCGTCCTTGAGGGATTCGACTTTGGCGTCGGCATGCTCATGGAGAAGGTCGGCAAGGGTGACAAGGGTCGCCGCGTCGCCCTGAACACCATCGGCCCCGTGTGGGACGGCAACGAAGTGTGGTTGCTCACCGCGGGTGGCGCCATGTTCGCGGCCTTCCCTCACTGGTACGCCACCCTCTTCTCGGGCTTCTACCTACCCCTGCTGCTCATCCTGGTGGCGCTCATCGTGCGTGCCGTGGCGATCGAGTATCGCGGCAAGATCAACGACGATGCCTGGCGTCGCCGTTGGGACTGGATGATCATGGGATCGGCATGGATCCCGTCGATCCTGTGGGGCGTGGCGTTCGCCAACATCGTGCGTGGTGTCCCGATCGACGAGAACATGACGTACACCGGAGGCTTCTTCAACCTCCTCAACCCCTACGCTCTCCTGGGTGGCGCCACGACTCTGGTGCTGTTCCTCAGCCACGGTGCGATCTTCCTTGCATTGAAGACGTCGGGCGAGGTTCACGACCGTGCCGCGGCAGTCGCGAAGACCCTGGCCCCCATCGCAGTCGTCGTCGCCGGCGCCTTCGCGGTGTGGACCCAGCTCGCCTACTCGGTCACCTGGACCTGGGCTGCCGTGGCCATCGCCGCGGTCGCACTCCTGGGGTCGATGTTCTTTGGCAACCAAGGAAGCTACGGCAAGGCATTCGCTACCAACGCGGTCGCCATTGCCGCGGCAGTGGTGCTGATCTTCGGCTCGCTCTACCCCGACGTCATGCCGTCCACGACTGACCCCGCCTACTCGCTCACCTTGGAGAACGCGTCGTCATCCGACTACACGTTGACTGTGATGACATGGGTGGCCGTGATCTTTGTGCCGATCGTGCTGGCGTACCAGGCCTGGAGCTACTGGGTCTTCCGTCGCCGTCTGTCGCTGGACCACATCCCCGAGCACTCGTCGCTCACCTTCATCAAGAAAAAGTAGCGAGTGCGACCACTCGACCCACGCCTGGCAGGACGAATCGGTCCTGCCAGGCGTTACATCGTTACGACGGCTTTGCTGGGCTTCTTCACCGCCCTGCTGATTGGCGTCCAAGCCCTCGTGTTGGCTCGAGTTTTGGCTCCCGTGCTGGCACCTGGCCCCCTCACCGACGACGGACTTGGTCCGCTCGGCTTCGTGGTGCCACTCGAGGCCCGGCAACTCTCCGTTGCATTGGCCTGGCTGATCCTGGTGGTGGGTCTACGGGTTGTTGTCACATGGGTTCAGGAGCGTCTGGCCCACCGCGCAGGTGCGCAGGTCATTGCGGAGCTCCGGGAGCAAGTGGTCTCCCACGCGACTGCACTGGGCCCCCGGTGGATCGCTTCAGGAGAAGGCACCGCGGTCGCTACAACCGTGACCCGCGGCCTCGAATCCCTGATGCCTTACTTTGTGCGGTACCTCCCACAGTTGTTGCTGAGCGTCACCGTGACCCCGGTGATGATGGTCGTGGTGTTGGGTTTGGACTGGATCTCTGCGCTGATCGTGATCGGCACCGTGCCGTTGATCCCGATCTTCATGATCCTCATCGGCCTTGTCACCCGGGAACGCTCAGCGAAGCACCTTGATGCGATGCAACGGCTTGCGTCGCGGACACTCGATCTCATCGAAGGCCTCCCCACGTTGCGGGCGCTGGGCCGTGAACGCGGGCCCGCCGCTCGCGTGCGAGAGCTCGGCGATGCACAGCGTCGCGCCACGATGGGTTCCTTGCGTATCGCCTTCATGTCAGGCATGGCGTTGGAGCTGCTGACCACCCTGTCGGTCGCGTTGGTTGCCGTCACCCTGGGATTCCGACTCGTCGATGGAAATGTCTCGATCGAGACGGCACTCGCCGTGCTCATCCTCGCTCCTGAGGTGTACTTGCCGCTGCGCATGGTGGGGACCCACTTCCACGCGTCAGCGGACGGCCTCGCCGCCGCAGACGCCGCGTTCGAAGTCCTCGAGATTCCCGTCGAGGACTCCACCGGCAAGCCTGCCGCGCCCTCGCTCCACGGCGCGTCGTTGGTGATCGAGGACCTGTCGGTCGCGACGCCTGACGGACGACGGCTCGCTCCTGCGCGTCTCAACACTGTCATTCGGCCAGGAACCGTGACCGCACTCGTCGGCCCCAATGGGGATGGCAAGTCCACCGCGCTTGCAAGCCTGATGGGACTTCTTCCTGCAGACTCAGGTTTCGTCGCTGCCCTGACCGAGCATGGTCGGACCGACACGATCGACGTTGACCTGGCCACCTGGTCCACACAGTTCGCGTGGGCGCCCCAACGTCCCGACCTCGGACCTGAGGGGCGCACTCTGAGCCTGGGCCAACGGCAGCGCGTCGCGCTCGACCGGGCCTTCGCATCGGCCCGTCCCGTCCTCGTGTTGGACGAGCCCACCAGCCACCTGGACCGGGCACACCGTGATCAGGTGATCACACGCATTGTCGCTGCGGCACAGTCCGGCACCACGGTGGTGGTCGCGACGCACGAACCCGAACTGATCGCCGCCGCAGATGTGGTGGTTGACGTGACCGCGATGGAGGTGGCGCGGTGAAAGAACTGCGCACGCTGATCCGCGAATGCGATCTGTCGAAGCCCCGCGTCGCCCTGGCGATCCTGACCGGCTCCGCCGCACTTGGATCTGCGGTGGGCCTGAGCGCCGTGGCAGCCTGGATGATTGCCCGCGCGGCAGGCATGCCCTCCCCCGCCGACCTCGCGATCGCCGCCGTGGTCGTCCGGTTCTTCGGCATCGGCCGTGGACTCTTTCGCTATCTGGAGCGCTTGGTGTCTCACGACGCAGCACTGCGCGGCGTCGTGGCCCTACGTGCCCGCGTGTATGAGCGGTTGGCCGCGGCGCCAGCCGACTCGGTCCTGAGCTTGCGACGCGGTGACACGCTCGCGCGCATCGGCGCTGACGTGGATGCCGTGGGGGATGCCGTGGTGCGCGGCGTGATCCCGTTGGGCGTGGCGTTTGTCGTGTCAGGCGTGGCTGTGGGCATCAACGCATGGATGGACCCTGCAGCGGGCATCATTCTGGCGGTGGCGTTGGCTGTGGCCGCGTTCGGCGCTGCGGGATTGACGTGGCGCGCCGCACGCCTCGCGGCGGAACGGTCGGTGACGGCCGATGCCAGGGTCACCGAAGCAGTGATGTCCAGCCTTGACGGTGCTGCAGAGCACCGGGTGTGGGGCACCGCACAGGAAGCCCACGAGGCGCTCCAGGACGCGGATCGCGATGCGGTGTCCTCCCAGGAGCAGTCGGCGCGGCCCGCCGCCTTTGCCGCCGCGCTGCAAACCCTGTGTGCTGGCGCTGCACTTGTCGGGTGCGTCTGGGTCGCTGTCAAAGGTGCCCACTACGGCGAGTACGGCCCTACGACCGCCGCCATCATCGCGTTGCTGCCGCTCGCGGCATTCGAAGGCGTCAATGGGGTTCCCGGAGCCGTGACTCAACTGTTCCGCTCCCAGAAGGCGGCTCAGCGCATCGTCGCTATGGCGCCCAACACTGACTCCCGTGGTGTCTCGACGCAGCCGGCCGAGCCGGACTCGGCAGAGCCTGGCCTGTTGACGGTCCGCCTCACCGAACTCCAAGCAGCATGGCCGGAGATGACCCCCACGGTCCCCATCACCGCCAGCGTAGGACCGGGACAGATTTTGGCCATTGTGGGACGTTCGGGAGTGGGCAAGACCACCGTGCTCACCACGATTGCTGGCGCATTGGCACCGCACGCGGGCACTGTCGACATCCACGGGGAAGGCGCTCACACGGTGCCTGCAGAACGCGTCGGCACGGACGTGGGCATGACCGCTGAAGACGCGCACATCTTTGGAACGTCCGTCATGGAGAACCTCCGCGTTGCCCGCGGAGACGTCACCGAGGATCAGGCAGCCGAGGTGTTGGAACTCGTAGGGCTGAGCTCGTGGATCGCGGGGCTACCCGACGGTCTCGACACCGTCCTCGGCACGGGTGGAAACTCTGTTTCCGGTGGCGAGCGTAGGCGTCTGCTTCTGGCTCGCGCCTCGCTGACGACGCAGCCGGTGATCCTCATCGACGAACCCGCCGAGCACCTCGATGAAGCCGGACGGACAGCATTGCGCGCGGTGCTCCAGCATTTGTCGGCGCACAACCGTACGGTTGTCATCGTGACTCATCACCTGGAACTGACCGACCTTGCCACCGAGGTGGTGAGCCTCGATGCCTGACCGGCGTGCCAAGGACATCTCCCTCGCAGATGCCATTACCGCCCTCAACCAGAACCTCGAGCTCGACGAGGTTCTTGACGTGTTCGTGGAGTCCGCGCGCGCCCTGACCGGCGCCAAGTACGCGGCACTCCACGTGATGGATCCACAAGGCAAGTCGGTGGCCTTTCACGTGAAGGGCATGGACGACTCCACCCAAGGCATGATCGGCCACCCCCCTGGCCGTGTGGGTGTCCTGGGCAGGATCCCCGATCACGGGACGCTCGCCGTCGAAAACGTCCGCACGCACCCCGCACACCAGGGGATGCCCGCGAACCATCCCGAGTTGGGGACGTTCCTGGGCACCGCCCTGACGGTCCGCGACACGGTCTTTGGATACCTGTACCTGGCGGACAAAGACGGTCCGTTTGACGACGGCGACGACCACTTGATCATGGCGCTAGCTGCCGGAGCCTCCGTTGCGATTGACCACGCCACACTGTATGAGCAGGCCAAGCAGCGCGAGCGGTGGCTTGAAGCGTCGCAACGACTCACTACCGAGATGCTCACCATCACGGACGAAGAAGAAGCGCTCCAGGGCATCGTTGATGCGGCCTGCGATCTTGCGGGCGCCTCCACGGCAGCGCTGGTCCTTCCGGGTGTCGACGACCAGTGGATCATCGAGATGACCGCAGGTGACGGATCTGAAGCGCTCATCGGTTTGGCGTTGCCGGCTGAGGGCCGCGCCATGGAGGTCGTACGCACCGGCACCGGCATCGTCGCGCCCGCGCCCCCCGGCACCCATGTCCTGAAGGAAGTCACCGAGTACGGACCATCGCTGTACGCACCGCTGTCAGCGGAAGGCAAAGCCATCGGCCTCCTGATGCTGTGGCGCAACAACGGTGAAGCAGAGTTCAGCGAAGACGACTTGCGCACCGCTCAGCGCTTCGCACACCAAGCGGCGCTCGCGTTGACGCTGACGGAGTTGAGCCATGCTCGCAATCACTCCGCACTGTTGGAGGAACGCGAACGTTTGGCCGACGACCTGCACGACTTCGTCTCGCAAGAGCTCTTCGCTACCGCGATGCAGATCGAAGCGATCTCATCGGAATCGAAGCCTGAGGTGCGCGCGCGGCTGGCGGAAACACTCGAACACGTCAAGCGCGCCCAACACGAGGTACGGGGCGTGATGCGCGCACTCGCAGGTCAGCGGTCTGCCGAGCCGATCGCCGATCGCGCACGGCGGGAGCTGACCCTCGCCACCGCATCGTTGGGGTTCTCCCCCGACATTGTGGTCGCTCAGTGGTCGCCGGTGGCCGATGCCGTGGCTCATGACAGCACGCTCGCGGACGACATCATCGCCGTCATGCGTGAGCTGTTGTCGAATGTCGCCCGCCACGCCAAGGCGTCTGCAGTGAAGTTTTGGATCACCGTCGAGGACGCTCGCCTCGAGATTGGCGTCGAGGACAACGGCATTGGTCCCGCGGGCGCGCTCAAGCGGTACTCGGGAACGAACAACCTGGCAAACCGCGCGTTGCGACGCCATGGATCGTTTGCGCTTCACGCCGTCAACAAGGGCGCAGACATGCCAGGTTCCGTTGCCACCTGGAACGTCGAGGTGACGTCGTAGTTCTGAGGGTCTGGCTTAACCCCGGAACGACTGAGCGCGACGCTGCGTCGCCCACGCCACGATCTGCGTGCGGCGGCGCAAACCCATCTTGGACAGCACCGAGGTGACGTGGTTCTTAACGGTCTTCTCCGCGATACCGAGTTGTTCGGCAATCTCACGGTTGGACTTGCCCTCACCGACGGCCTGCAACACACGCCGCTCGGTGGGGGTGAGGCGAGCAGTGGCCTCGTCTTCACCAACCGCGATGTGCTGGCCGTGTTCGCGACCCGTGGCGGCATCGAGCACCGCCTTCACCACCTCAGCTGAGCCGGCCGTCTTGGCAACAAAGGCGTCAGCACCGGCTTGACGAGCGGCAGCGCGCGCCTCGTCGTCGTCATAGCTCGTCAGCACCACGACGTGGGTGTCGGGCAACGTCTTGCGCACGTGGGCAATGACGTCGAGTCCAGTGCCGTCCGGAAGACGAAGGTCGGAGAGAATCACGTCGGGACGCACAGCGTCAGCACGACGCACCGCCTGGGCGACAGAGGCGGCCTCTGCCACAACCTCGACCCCGTCCGCGCGATCAAGAATGTCGCAAATTCCACGTCGAACGACCTCGTGATCATCGAGGACCAGCACTTTTACGTCAGCCATACCCTGCATCGTAGGCGTAACCTCCCGTTGGAACCTAGCGGGCACGCCCACCGCGGGGCGCCCATCGTCGTTGACATGCGGCACACCAGTGAGTGGCGCGCCCTCCTACCGTGGCGCGGCGCAGCAACGCTCCACACCGACTGCACGGCTCCCCCGCTCGCCCGTACGCTTCAAGCCCGCGGGCAAAGTAGCCTGACTCGCCGTTGACGTTGACATACAGCGAGTCAAAACTCGTGCCGCCCACCTCAAGCGCGCGCCCCATCACATCGGAAGCCGCGGCAAGCAGGCTCTGCGCCTGCGCACGCGACATCGCCTCTGCAGGCCGTTCGGGGTGGATCTGCGCCAGCCACAGCGCCTCGTCGGCATAGATGTTCCCCACCCCGGAGACCAGACCCTGATCCAAAACCACCTGCTTGATGCCACGCCGGCCGCGGCGCCACGACGCCACTGCCCCCGCAACGTCCAGCATCGGATCCAGGGCATCCCGGCCGATGTGCGCCACGCTCACAGGCAGAGCGGGAAGCGAGCTCCCGTGCCCGCCAGGGCCGCCATCGCCCGTGGCGACCAAATCCTCCACGTGCAGGTAGCCGAACGTGCGCTGGTCGAGGAAGTCGATGACCCACCTCTCGCCATCGCGCTCCACGACCAGGCGTGTGCGGCAATGCGGATGTGGTGCGGGGATGTCGGCACCCCGGTGGACGCGGAACTGCCCCGACATGCCCAGATGAGCGGACAGCGCGTCGGTTGGGGTGTTGAAGCCAGCGTGCGCATCGGCTTGATACGTCAGTGGCATCCACAGGAACTTGCCGCGCCGCACTGCCGTCACGATGGTGGCCCCTACAAGGCGGCCAGTGAACTCGTCTGCGCCACCGGCCATCAGCCGCACGCAGGAGGCCCGACGCACGTCAACGGACACCACTCGGGCACCTTCCACATGGGGCACCAGGCCGGCACGAACCGTCTCTACTTCTGGGAGTTCAGGCATAGGGAACTGCCGTCTTACGCACGTGTAGCGGAAGCGTCCATGCCTACGAGGACCTTGTAAGCCTCAGCAGCGGCTTCCTGCTCAGCATACTTCTTGGCGCTGCCCACTCCGGTGCCATACGCCTCACCGTCGATGGTGACGGTGGCGGTAAAGGTACGCGCGTGGTCCGGTCCATCACCTTCGCAGGAGTAGAGGGGAGCACCCTTGCCGCGTTCAGCACATGCTTCTTGGAGCGAGGTCTTCCAATCCAAGGCGACGCCGGAGGTGGCAGCAGCCTTGAGGTGACCGTCAACGAGGTTGAGCACCACGTCACGCGCCACGTCGATCCCGTGGCTGAGGTATACGGCACCGATGATCGCTTCGACAGCGTCGCACAGAATGGAGTCTTTGTCGGCGCCGCCCGTGGTGCGTTCGCCTTTGCCCAGCAGGATGCAGGGGCCCAAGTCAACTTCCCGAGCGATCTCCGAGAGCGCCTTTTGCGACACTGTGGCGGCGCGCATCTTCGCAAGCTCGCCTTCAGGGAGGTCGGGGTGATCGCGGTACAAGCGATCAGTCACGATGATGCCCAAAACAGAGTCGCCAAGGAACTCCAGGCGCTCATTCGTGGGCAGCCCACCCGCCTCATAGGCGAATGAGCGATGAGTAAGCGCGAGGACGAGCAAATCAGGGTCGATAGTGACCCCGAGGCGCGAGATCAGGGCGTCGGCCGCAGCCTGCCCTGGAATCGTCACGATGCTCGTCCCCGCGCTGGAAAACTCTTTACAGCTCGTTCTCGGTGCGCAGTGCCTCTGCGTACTGGCGACCGTTGTAGGCGCCGCACGAAGGGCATGCGGTGTGGGCGAGCTTGTCCGCCTTGCACGACGGGCACGTCGTGAGGTTTGCAGCGGTCGTCTTCCACTGCGAGCGGCGCGCACGCGTGTTGCTGCGCGACATCTTGCGCTTAGGAACTGCCACGGCTAACTCTCTTTCTGTTCAGTCAAACTCTGTAGCGCCGACCACCTCGGGTCGATCACCTCGTGGGCGTGGTCCGGATCATCCGCAAGCCTGGCACCACATTGGTCGCACAGGCCGGGGCAATCCGGGCGGCACAGCGGGGTGAACGGCAGTGCTGTCACTACCGCGTCCCGCACCACGTCCTCAAGATCCAGGTTCTCACCATCAAACTCGAAGACGTCCTCAGGCTCTTCCTCGTCCTCGCCAGAGCCTACCGGTTCTTCAGCGAACAGCCCTTGAACAGCAGCATCGACATCAAGTCGAACCTCATCCAAGCACCGTCCGCACTCACCAATGGCTTGCGCGCGCACGCTTCCCGAAACCCAAATACCGTCCGACACCGACTCCAAACTCGCATCGAGTTCAACGGCGGCACCTGACGGCACGCCAACGATATCCGTACCCAGGGCTTGAGGGGCCGGAAACGACTCGCTCACTGAGCGGTGCGCACCAGGGCTTCGCACGATGTCCCTCACTTGGAACACGTACGGAGAGGTGCTTGGGCGGTGCGACATCGTGCGCGCCTCCCATCGATTCCGGTCTCGCAAGACCTGGTCCGTGCAACGTCAGCAGGACCGGCGCACTACTTTACGCGATAAATGCCCCTGGTCTCAACCTGAGCCCAGGGCGCGTCAGGCCAAAGCCTCAGCAATCGCCTCAGCAACCCCCTGCGGAACGTATCCCGAGACGTCTCCCCCGTGCCGTGCCACGTCTCTCACCAGCGACGATGCGACGTGGCTCAAACCATTGTCGCCGACGATAAACACCGTCTCGATGCCGCTCAACGAACGGTTCATCAACGCCATCGGACGCTCCGCATCGAAGTCCGCTCCGCCGCGCAGACCCTTCACGATCGCATCGGCCCCCTGGGCGCGACAAAAGTCCACCAGCAATCCATCCGTGCGCAAGACCTCAACCCCTGGCACATGCGCCGTTGCCTGCGCGGCCAACTCCACGCGCGCATCGGCGCTCAACAAGGGCGTCTTGGTCGAGTTGTGCGCCACCGCGAGCACCACGCGATCAAACAAGGACGCGGCGCGCGTCACAATGTCCACGTGCCCCACCGTGATGGGATCGAACGTGCCTGGGAAAACCGCGATCGTCATAGCGACGACGCTACCTCAGCTCGAAACACTGCGGCGCGTCACGCCTGGACGTGTTCCGCGTAGAACAGTCGCGTCTCCCCGTAGTCCTTCGACGTGAGGACCTCCAACGCCGCCGGCCACTGGGGCGCGCGTGCACGAGTGGAGCCTTCCAACACCACCGTCGCCTGCGGCGCAAGTAGCGCCGGCAGTCCCTCCAGGAATGCGTCTACCTCATCAGGGTTCAAGTCGTACGGCGGATCGATCAAGACCAGTGTGAAACCGGGCGTGGTCGCGGCCGAGCGGGCCACGAACGGCGCCACTTTCTCCCGCACCACCCGAGCCTGTCCCCCCACGCCAAGTTCCCGCACGTTCGTCTGCAGGACCCGAACAGCCGGGGCACCCGACTCCACCAACGTGACCTCACTCGCACCACGGCTCAACGCCTCAAAACCCAGCGCTCCAGAGCCCGCGAACAGGTCCAAGACCTTCGCCCCCGTCAACACTCCAGAGTGATCGAGCCGCGAAAACAACGCTTCCCGTACGCGGTCGGTCGTCGGACGTGTGCCCTTGGCTGGCACCTGAAGACGACGGCCGCCCCACTGTCCCGCAATGATTCGTGTCACGGCTCCAGCGTATCGAGGCGACCTCGCTAGAGTTGACGCGATCATCGAACAAGCGACGTGTCTGAGGGGACGTGAAGCGTGACTATTGATCAGCACAAGAATGCTGAGATCTCACCTTGGTGGAAGAGCGCACGGGTGCTCGTGCCCGCGGCTGTAGGAGCGGGTTTGCTGCTGTTCGTGGGCGGATGGGCACTTGCCCGCGCCACGGCAGACTCGGACGCACCGGCAACCGTCACGTCCGCAACCGCGGCCCCTTCACCCTCACCCACGCCGAGCGGCACCCAGGTGGCGGAGCCCCCGGCAGTGGCTCCTACGTGTGCTGCTGAGGTAGACGTGACCTCGGAATGGTCAGGGGGCTTCCAGGCCAACGTCATCGTGTCCGCTTTCGGCGACGTTGAAGGCTGGACAGTGACGATGTCCGTAGGTGATGCCGTGATCGATGGCGCGTGGAACACCACCCTCAAGTCGGGCGCCAGCGGCAACGTGACAGCCAGCAACGTCGACTACAACGGGACGATCCCTGATGGCGGCACCGCGACCTTGGGATTCACTGCATCGGGTGAACCGGACTTCCAGGACGTCGCCTGCACTGCTGTGGCGCCGGAAGCTGACTAGACGCTAGCCGCGGTCCAAGAACGCCTCGCGCTGCGGGTCGAGCCAGTCGGCAACTGCTCGCGCCAACACCGGGTGGTGCTCGAGAAGCGGGTCCTCCTCGATCAGGGCGTATGCGTCACGGCGAGCGTCCTCGATGAGCGTCGCGTCCTTGATGGCACGCAAGAGCCGCAACGACGATTTGCCCCCCGACTGCGAGGCTCCCAACACGTCACCTTCGCGCCGCAGCTCAAGGTCCCTCTCCGCTAACTCAAAGCCGTCAGTAGTGGCCGCGAGCGCATCGAGTCGTTCGCGAGCGACAGTGCCTTCCTGAGCGCGTGTCACCAGCAAACACAGCGACGGCAACGACGAACGCCCCACTCGACCGCGCAACTGGTGCAGCTGCGAGATTCCGAACCGCTCCGCGTCGAGCACCACCATCATGGTGGCTTCCGGAACATCCACGCCGACCTCAATGACTGTCGTTGACACCAATACCGGAGTGGCCCCTGACGCGAACCTGGCCATCGCGGCGTCCTTGTCTTCTGGAGCAAGCCGGCCATGCATGAGGCCGATGCTCACCCCAGCAAGCTCGGGGCGTGACGTCAGTTCGTCGACGGTTCCCGCGACCGATGCCAGGGGCACCTTGGGGTCCTCAGCGACCAGGGCATCGTCGATGTCCAGGGGTGTCGCGGACTCGCTCTGGTCCGAGTCAACGCTGCCTTCGATGGGGCCGTCGGCATCGTTGTCGTCGATGCGGGGAGCGACCACATACACGCGTCTACCCTGCGCGACTTCTTCTTTGACACGCTGCCAGGTGCGCGTCAGCCACGCTTCGTTGTCTGCGGGAACCAGGTGCGTCGTGATCTCTGCACGTCCGGCAGGGCGTTCGCTGAGCGTTGATGTTTCGAGGTCACCAAAGACTGTCATCGCGACCGTGCGCGGAATGGGCGTAGCCGTCATGACCAGCGTGTGAGGCGGGTGTTCGCCGCGATCCCGCAGCGCATCCCGTTGCTCTACTCCGAACCGGTGTTGCTCATCCACGACAACCAGGCCTAGGTCTGCGAACTGCACCGTCTCGCTCAGGAGTGCATGCGTGCCCACCACAATTCCTGCGGCACCGGAGGCTGCTTCCGCAAGCGCCTGGCGCTTCGCTGTGGCGCCAAGCGAGCCGGTCAGTAGTGCGATTCGTGTGGCACCGTCGGCACCACCGAGCATGCCTCCATCGGCCAGCGAGCCCATGAGGTTGCGCAAGGAACGTGCGTGTTGGGCGGCGAGCACTTCCGTAGGCGCCAGCAGCGCTGCCTGCCCGCCGGCATCCACCACTTGCAGCATGGCCCTCAAAGCGACCACGGTCTTGCCCGCGCCCACGTCGCCTTGGAGGAGCCGCAGCATCGGCTTGGAAGAAGCCAAGTCCGCGCTGATGTCACGTCCCACCGTGACCTGCCCGTCCGTCAACGGGAAGGGAAGCTGAGAGTCCAGCGCGTCCCGTAGCCCGTCGGCCACCTCAGGCCGTGGCACCGAACGCAGATGCTGGTGGGCGGCCCGCTTGCGCGCGAGCGCTGTTTGCAGCACGAAAGCTTCTTCACAACGGAGCCGGTCCTGACCTCGCTTCCAGTCGTCCGTCGTGTCCGGCACATGGACGAGCTGAAGGGCCTCACGCAGCGACGGCAGGCCGCGGCTCTCCAGCAGCGCAGCCGGTAGCGGATCAGGGACATCGTCTTCTGTGAGCGGATCCAGGACGGTACGCACGGACCGGCCGATGCGCCAGGTGGGGACCGCGGAACTGGCCGGGTACATGGGGATGGGGCGAGAGGCTTCAAGGACTGCCTGGTCCTCGCTGTCTGCATCGACACCCACGATGAGGTAGTCCGGATGAGTGAGTTGTCGGCGTCCGCGGTACTCCCCCACGGTGCCGGTAAACAGGCCCGTCCGGCCGGCACGCAACTTGTCTTCGTGCATGCGCAAGACTCCAGCGCGCTTGGCGAAGAACGTCAGTTGCAAGGTCTCGGAGCCGTCCGTGACGATCGCCTCAAGCATGGCTCCGCCACGTGAGCGCATTGAACGCACCTGCGCGGACCGCACCTGAGCCATGACAGTGACATGCTCGCCCAGATGGAGTTGACCGATGTTGGTCATCTCCCCTGGGGCGCCATACCGGCGCGGGTAGTGACGGACCAGGTCACCGACGGTCTCAACGCCGAGTTTGGCGAGGCCGTTGGCGGTGCGGGCACCCAAGACAGACTTGAGTGGCTCCCGCAGGCGATCGCTGGTCATGACGCGTCTGAAGCGCCGCGTTCCACACCGATCAGGACCGCAGGCGCATGGTGTCCTCCGCGGTACACATGAATGTCGGCGTACGGTGCCGCCGCGGGCACCGAGGTCTTCACCACTTCGGTCACCGCTTCCGGCACACCTGCCGCGAGGATCAGTGACACAACTTCCGCATCAGGGGTGATCATCGCGTCCACGTCCGCATCGAGCGCATCCGCGCTGGCACCACCCACGGAGGTGCGAGCGACCGCGGCAGCCATCTCCTGAGCGAGGTCCTGCCCCGGCGTCACGACTGCCGCCGCAGCAATGGCCGACACCACGTGAGCCTCATGGCTCGCCTCCACCACTGTCAATTGCGGCGTTTTCTTTCCGTTGCGGTGCGCAAGATCGAGCGCCACCGCCTTCAGGTGCGGGTGACCGGCCACGACGACCGCGGAAGCACCCGATGCATCCTTCACCGCACGCTTGAGCGCCCGCTTGCTCAGCCCCGACGGCTCGGGAACCACCAACACCACCGCTCCGGCATCGGCGAGCGGCTCCGCCAGCCCCGGGCATGTGGTCAACGCGACCACGCCAGTCGACGAGCGGTCCGCATCATGCGCGACGCTGATGTTGCGCACGATGATCTGGTGGGCGTGCGTCGCAATGCCGTGCTCGACCGCCTGCGCTGGCACGTCGGTGTGGACGTGCGCCTGCCACAGGTGGTGTGCGCCAGTGACAGCGACAGAATCGCCCAGGGTCTGCAGTTCCCCCGTGAGCGCTTCACGGATGTCCTCCGTGTCTTGCGCCACGAACATGACCTCGTAGGCCCCGCCGTGATGGTCGTGCACGTCATGCGCGGTGACCTTGAGATCGTGATCGCTCAACTCCCAGGGAACTTCCTCAAAGTCGGCAAGCGCACTCTCCCCCGCCATCGTTTCCGCGAGCATCTCGAGTTGGAGCACCAGGCCCGCAGCACCGGCATCGACGACGCCGGCTTCCTTCGCGTGCGGTAGCTCGTCGTGGGTACGCACCAGCGCGGCGCGCGCAGCCACCACGGCCTCAATGACCGTGGCATCCCTGGAGGCACCCGAGTCGGCCGCGCTCCGCGCGCCTTCCGCAGCGCAACGCGCCACGGTCAAGATGGTGCCCTCCACCGGTGACCCCACCGCCTGGTAGGCGGACGATGCTGCCTCTTCCAACGCTGCCGCAATCGCCTTGGACTTCGCCCCCGTCAAGCCGCCATGAGAGTCAAGCGACGACAGGAAAGACGTGAGGTACTGGCTCACAATGACGCCAGAGTTGCCACGCGCCCCCAGCAACGCGCCGCGCGTAAACGCAGCGACCACTTCGCGATGAGTCGCCGTCTCCGGCAGCTTCGCCACCGCCCGGTTTCCCTCCTGAAGCGTCAGGTACAGGTTGGTCCCGGTATCCGAGTCGGGAACCGGAAAGACGTTGATGGAATCGAGCCGACCACGTGCACGCTTCACCGCTGCAGCCCCCGAAGAAAGCCAGCGTCGAAGATCGGTCGATTCAGCCATCAGTCCCTTTGCTATCAGCGGCGTCACAGTTGTGGCACCCAGGCCTCTATGCTGTCATGTGCCCCTGACACCCCTGTGTGGCACACGCGGCGTTTGCTGTGGGAGCAACTGTCAGATACTCTAGTGCGGTTGCCCGAACACACCGGGCTCATAAATGTGGCGCTCCGCAGTACCCGTGGACGCGCAAAGACACCAAGGAGAACTATCGTGGCTGCCAACTGCGACGTCTGCGGCAAGGGACCGTCCTTCGGTCACTCCATCTCGCACTCGCACCGCCGCACCAAGCGTCGCTGGAACCCGAACATCCAGCGCGTTCGTGCCGTGGTTGCAGGTACCCCCAAGCGGGTCAACGTGTGCACCTCGTGCCTCAAGGCAGGCAAGGTGCAGCGCGCCGTCTAAGGCGTACTCAACGAAAGAAGCGGGCGATTCCCCTCGGGGACGCCCGCTTTTTCGTGCCTGCGGAAGGCGCGGGCCCCACATGGGGCAGCCACCTCCCGCCCTCACTCACCCAAAGTGGTCCCATCCCTGCACCGCAGGTGCTGCACCATCAATCAGCAACGTCGGCTCACCCGCGGTGACCTGACCGATGACTGTCCAGCCGGCCGGCACCGCTGACTCCCGTGGGAAACACCCCAGCATGTGGTGGTCCTCACCGCCCCCCAGCGCCCACGCCAACGCGTCCTCACCCAGCACCTGGGCCGTGAACGCGGCTGCCTCATGAACCGGGACAGCCCCAGAATCCACACTGATCTGCACCTGAGAAGCCCGCGCAATCCGCTCCGCGTCACGCACCAGCCCGTCTGACAGATCCATCATCGCTGTCACACCGTGCAGCGCGGCCTCCAGCCCCGCCCCAATGCGCGGTTGCGGCCTCAAAAACAGCTCGATCGCCTCCGGCGCATCCCGCCTGCCAGCATCGAGCAGCGCCAACCCCGCACGCGCCGCACCCAACGGCCCCGACACCGCCACAATGTCCCCCACCTCAGCATCGGCGCGTGTCACCGGCTCGACGCCGTGCGTCTCACCCAACGCAGTGACCGCCACCACGATGTGGTCACTCGACGACAGATCTCCACCGATGACCCCCACGCCATGGGGCTCGCACGCTTTGCGCAGGCCGTCGGAGAAGCTCAAGACCCACTCGACCTCCAGGTCACCTGGGAGCGCGAGCGAGATCTCCAACGCGGTCGCGACCGCGCCCATCGCGTCAATGTCCGCGAGATTCTGCATCGCAGCCCTGAAACCCACGTCCTCGCCCGTGGACCATGCGCGGCGGAAGTGGCGATCCTCCACCAGCATGTCCGCTGACACCACCAAGTGGCCGTCGACACCCATCACGGCGGCATCGTCCCCCGGGCCCAGGATCGTGGCGTCAGACTCCGGAAGTCGGGGCGCGAACAAAGCGATGAGTTGGTCCTCAGAGAGGTCACTGATGCGGGTCATGGAACGAGGGTAGCCACCATTACGCTTGAGTCATGCGCCGCCACGTCTCTCTCGCCGCGCTCGGCACCCTCAGCGCACTCGCTCTCACCGCGTGTGCGCACCCGCTGGTCGTGGACCCAGCCGAATACGCATCCGACCCCGATTGCGCCCAGGTCATGTTGGCCATCCCCACCGTCGTGGGCGGACTCGAACAGCGTGGCACCACCTCCCAAGCCACCCAAGCCTGGGGAGAAGACTTCCCGATCGTGGCGCGCTGCGGCGTGGAGCCGCCTGGCCCCACCACAGACCCCTGCATCTCGGTGGCGACGGCGTCTGCGGATGTGGACTGGCTCGTGACAGAAGAGGACGACATGTGGGTGGCGGTCACGTTTGGCCGGTCCCCCGCGCTCGAACTGACGGTGCCCACGGTGCGCGCGGACGATGCCATCACGGAAATCCTCGCGGCGGTCTCGACGGCTGCGGCGCGCGCGCCGCACAACAACCTCGAATGTCGCTAACGCTGGTCCGAGCCACAAGGCGCGGGCCGCAACTTCTCTAGCGCAAGCCCAGAGGGCGGTGCAGCGCGGTCTGAAGCAACGTTTCTACCAGCTCGGGGAAAGACTTCCCCGCCGCCGCCCACATGCGGGGGTACTGGCTGGTGGGAGTGAACCCAGGCATCGTGTTGATTTCGTTCACCGTGATGGTGCCGTCCTCACCGAGGAAAACATCGACGCGCGCGAGTCCTTCCGCCCCTACCGCGCGGAATGCCCGCAACGCGATGTCACGCACCCGCGCCGCGGTGTCCTCGTCAAGGTCGTCCGCCATACGCAGGACAATCGCATCGGCGTCCAGGTACTTCGCTTCAAAATCGTAGAAGTCGTGGTCCCCACCGGTGATGATCTCGCTGGCGCCGGAAGCGACCGGGCCGTCCAGAGTCTCCAGCACCGCCGTCTCGATCTCGCGTCCCAGCACCGCCTGCTCGATGAGCACCTTGGGGTCATGCTTGACGGCGTCGGCCAGTGCCGCCGGCAAGGTCGCGAGGTCCGTCACCTTGCTGATCCCCATCGACGAACCGGCGCGGGCGGGCTTCACAAACACAGGCAGGCCCAATGCCTCGACCTGGGCCATTCGATCGGCCACGGAGTCGCCGCGCAGCAAAGTGACGTCTGGCGTCACTGGCAGGCCTGCGTCGCGGAAGGCAGCCTTCATGAACTGCTTGTCCATCCCGGCTGCGGACGCCAACACTCCGGAGCCCACATAGCGAACGTCAACGAGTTCAAGCGCGCCCTGCACGGTGCCGTCTTCGCCCCACGGGCCGTGGAGCAGCGGGAACACTACATCGACGTGCGCCAGGTCTTCCACGACGCCGTCTTCGCTGAGGGTGCGCCACAGGTTGTCACCGGCACGCGCAGGGGGCACCACCGTGGAACCCTTGTCCGCCACCGTTGGCATGTGGCCGTCCGTGAGCTGCCAGTCCGCGGGATCGTCGCTGACGTGGACCCAACGACCCTCAGCGGTGATGCCGACGGCCACCACGTTCCACCGGTCGCGGTCGATGGCACCCAACACACCCCCAGCCGTGACACAGGACACGCCGTGCTCGGACGAACGCCCGCCGAACAGGACCAGAACAGTCTGGTCCGCCATTAGGAAACCTCCGCCTTGCGCGGGCGTGACAGCAACGAGGTGATGACGTCCGCGATGGGATCGCCGTCATGCAACATCCGAACAACCGAATCGCAAATGGGGACGTCCACGCCGTACTGACGGGCCAACTCCTGAATAGACAGCGACGTCTTCACACCCTCTGCCGTGCCACCCGTGCGGGCCAGAGCGTCGTCGAGCGATAGCCCGGCGCCCACGTAGGCGCCCAAGGTGTGGTTGCGTGACAGCGGCGATGCACACGTGGCGATGAGGTCACCCATGCCCGCAAGTCCCGAGAACGTGTCCGGATGCGCCCCCACGGCGGTGCCAAGCCGAGTGATCTCCGCCAGGCCGCGCGTAATGACTGTCGCGGTGGTGTTGTGACCGTAGCCCAGGCCGTCGGTGGCGCCCACGCCTACCGCCACGACGTTCTTGAACGCGCCACACAACTCGACGCCGACCAGGTCCGTGTTGGTGTACGGCCGGAAGTACGCCGATGCTGTGGCCCCGGCAACGAGTTCCGTTGCGGCACGGTTGGCGCCGGCAACGACGGTTGCGCACGGCTGTCGGGCAGCGATCTCGCGAGCCAGGTTGGGACCTGATACGACCGTCATCCGTTCGGGCTCAATGTCCCACAGCTCCGTCAGCACCTCACTCATGCGTTTGTGGGTGCCGACTTCGATACCCTTCATGAGCGACACGACGACGGCACTACGAGGGATCAGGGGCTTCCAGTCCGCGACGATCGTGCGCAACTTCTGCGCGGGAAGCGCCACCACCACAATGTCCGCGTCAGCGAGTGCGGCTTCGATGTCGGTAGTGGCGTGGATTCCTGACGGCAGCGGAAGGTCCGGCAAGAAACGCTGGTTGATGTGTTCGGTGTTGATCTGTTCAGCGACGTCCTCGTCACGTCCCCACAACGACACCTGCGTGCCAGCATCGGTCAAAACGGCGGCAAAGGTGGTTCCCCAGGCACCTGCTCCAAGCACGGCGGCCTTGGTCATCTACTTGCCTTCCTTCTTGTCGTTGCGTGAGTCATAGGGTTCCGCGGGCGGTGTTTCGCCGCGCAACTCCCCCACCATTGTGGTCAACGTTGCCATGATGCGATCCGTCGCGCCACGCAACGCCTCGATCCCCACGTCACCGGTACGGAAATCGTCCAAGTCAATCGGTGGCCCGGCCTTCATCTTCACGAGTTTGGGTGGGATCAGGCTGGGTTTCTTGCCGTAGGGGGCGAGAAGCTGGTGGGCCCCCCACTGCGCGATCGGGATGACCGGCACGTTGTGGTCCAGCGCCATGCGGGCAGCACCTGTGCGCCCTTTCATGGGCCATAGATCTGGGTCACGGGTCAACGTGCCCTCAGGGAACACCGCAATGGAGTCGCCGCGTTGGAGCAGCTTGACGGCCGCATCGACCGCGTCCTTTGCTTTCGCGGAGCCGCGGTGCACCGGAACCTGGTCCAGGCCCTTCAGTCCCCGTCCAGCCAGGGGGATGTCAAACAGCGACGCCTTGGCGAGGAAGTGGGGCGCGAACCCGTGGTCGTACAGGAAGTGTGCGAGCGTGAACGGGTCGGCATAGGTGGCGTGGTTGGACACCGCAATGAAGCCTTGGTCCTGAGGAAGGTTCTCCCCTCCCGACCACTCGCGCCGGGTGACACCCATCAGCAGGGGCTTGACGAAGAAAGCGGCGGTTTTGAAGCCGCCTGGCATACGGGGCGCCACGTCAGTCGATCACCGCACCAAGCGCGGCAAGCTTGCCCCGGAAGTTCTCGTAACCGCGGTCAATGATGCCGATGTTGGTGACGGTGGAGGTGCCTTCTGCCGCGAGCGCAGCAATCAGGTAGGAGAAGCCGCCACGGAGGTCAGGGACCTCGATCTCTGCTGCACGCAAAGGCGTGGGGCCGGAGATCACGGCGGAGTGTTTGAAGTTCAGTTGGCCGAACCGGCACTGCTTGTCTCCCAAGCATTCGCGGAACAACTGCACCTGGGCGCCCATCTGGTTGAGGGCGGAGGTGAAGCCCAGCCGGTTCTCGTACACCGTTTCGTGGACGATGCTGAGTCCGGTTGCTTGCGTCAGCGCCACGACGAGGGGCTGCTGCCAGTCCGTCATGAAGCCCGGGTGGACGTCGGTCTGAAGCGCGATGGACTTCAGTTCGCCGCCGGGGTGGAAGAAGCGGATGCCGTCAGGCGTCACCTCGAACTCACCGCCCACCTTGCGGAACGTGTTCAGGAACGAACCCATGTGCCGCTGCTGGGCGCCGCGCGCAAAGATGTCGCCGCCGGTCGCGAGCGCGGCAGATGCCCACGAGCCCACCTCGATACGGTCGGCCAACGCCACGTGGTCGAAGCCCTTGAGGGCCGCCACACCTTCGATGGTGATGGAGCGGTCCGTGTCCACGGAAATGATCGCGCCCATCTTCTGGAGCGTGTCGATGAGGTCTTTGATTTCGGGTTCGACGGCGGCGTTGTGCAGCGTCGTGATGCCTTCAGCCATGACCGCGGTGAGCAGCAGCTGTTCGGTGGCGCCCACGGAGGGGTAGCTGAGTTCGTGCTTGATGCCCTTGAGTCCGTGCGGGGCGGTGAGGTGCAAACCGTCTGCGCCCTCGTCGACGACCGCACCGAACTTCTTGAGGATTTCCAGGTGGAAGTCGATGGGCCGGTCGCCGATGCGGCAGCCACCAAGGTCGGGGATCACCGCGCTACCCAGACGGTGCAGGAGAGGTCCGCACAACAGGATGGGGATACGGGACGAGCCGGCGTGCTGCGCGATATCCACGGCGTCCGCGGACGTCAGGTTCGCGGTGTCCATGACCAAGACTCCGGACTCCACGTCGTAGTCCACTCCCACGCCGTGCAGTGACAGGAGCGAGGAAACGATCTCCACGTCACGGATCTGGGGGACGTTACGCAGTGTGGATGTGGTGGAGCCCAGCAGTGCGGCCACCATCGCCTTGGACACGAAGTTCTTCGCACCACGGACGTGGACCTCACCGTTCAGAGCGCGCCCACCGGTCACGCGAATTGAGTCGGTCATGTCTCTATCGTGCCTTATGCCCGTGCGCTCCTTGCGCATCTGAGGCAGTTGTCCACAGTCGGTGAACAGCCGGCATGGGAGGATCGCCGCATGGATTCTCCTCGGTTGGGTGTGCTCTGTGCGGGTCTCACGACTCTGGATGTCGTACATCTGGTGGATGCCGTTCCACCCGCCAACCTCAAGGTGGCGTCGCGTGACTTCTTCATGGCTGCGGGTGGTCCCGCCGCCAACGCGGCCGTGGCATCGGCCCATTGCGGTTCCCCCACGACCCTGGTGACGGCCCTGCCGCCCCACCCCCTCACGGATGTGATCGTGAGCGACCTCACCGATTGCGGAGTCGACGTTGACATCGCGGATCACACACTCAGCGGACCGCCGCTGACAGCCGCCATCATGATCACGGCCTCCACGGGCGAGCGTGCCGTGGTTTCGCCCACGAGCGCCGCGACAGACGTGCCCGCAACGCCGCCACAGTGGGACGCCGCGTCATTGGTCCAAGACGCGGGGGCGGTCCTGATCGATGGCTATCACCGGCATCTGTCGGTACCGCTGGCGTGTGCAGCCCAGGAACGTGGCGTTCCGGTGGTGCTCGATGCCGGCTCCTACAAGCACTACACCCCTGAACTCGTGAAGGTCACCGATATCGCGGTCGTCAGTGACGACTTCCGGTTCCCGGACTCCCCTGGCGACCCGCACGACACCCTCGAAAGGCTCATGGCAGCGGGTGTGAGCGCCGCTGTGGTCACTCGGGGACACCGGCCGATGCTCCTGCAACACGGAGATGACCTTCCCGTGGAGATTCCCGTCACCCCGGTACCAGTGGTGGACACCCTGGGCGCGGGCGACTTTTTGCACGGCGCACTCGCGCACCGCATCGCCACGCTCGGCTTCGCACCCGAGCGCCTGGCCGACGACCTCGCATACGCGTCACAGGTCGTCGGACGTTCACTCGGGTCGTTCGGCACCCGCGCCTGGCTGGGGTAACTGCTCCCCCGTCACCACCCGGTCCGCCCCTGCACGGGTGGCCCGCACCACCGCATCGTTGTCCCGGTCTACCGAGTCGACCCAGGCAACCGCAGCATCGGCCTCACGACCCGTCGCGACCCGTCTGTCGATGAGCCGCTGACGCGTCACCTCCCATGGCACGTCGAGGAACCATGCTTCATCGAGATATGCGCCGATGCCCGCCCACGGCTCGTCCTTGAGCAACAGATAGTTGCCCTCGACAATGACCACTGCGGCCTGAGGCGGCACGCTCATCCCGTGTGCGACAACGTCGTGACGCTCCCGGTCATAGGTGGGCCACGGCACAGCCGCACGGTGAGGCTCACGCACAGCCGCGAGCGCGCCCTTCAACGCCTCAACATCGAACGTGTCCGGCGCACCCTTGCGATGCGCCAGCCCGCGTTCACGGAGCACGTCCGCGCTGAAGTGAAACCCATCCATCGGCGCCACGACTGCAGGGAAGCCCCCGTCGCTGATCTGCTGTGCCCACAGCGCCGCGGTCGTGGACTTCCCCGCACCCGGCGGTCCCGCGACCCCGATGACCACGGTGCGCCCCAACGAGGCAGAGCGGCGTGCCCACATCACCAACGCATCAAGCGGTCCCAAGCGATGCAGCGGCGGCACAGGGGAAGCCCTCGCGGCACTGTCCCCCGTCATGGTGCGGTCACAAAGATGTCGAACAACTCGGGCCGGCGTGCGTGCACCAGGGCCGCGAACACCACCGCATCAAACAACAGATGCACCGCCACCACATAGCTGAGGGACTTGGACTTCACAAACAACCATGCTTGCACCAACGCGAACGGAATGGTGAGGGCGGGACCCCACTCCCGGTACCCCAACTCCCACAAGAAGGAGACGAACACGATCGACTGCAACACATTCGCCAGCCACAACGGGAAATGCCTGAGTAGCAGCGCAAACACCGTGCAAATGAAGAACAACTCGTCCCAGATTCCCACGGCGTTCACGCCCAGGAACAGGCGCCACACATCGGTGTCACCGCTCAAGTCAGGCCAGTTCAGGTACGCGCCGGAACCGATGAAGTAGTACGGCAACACCAGGTAGCCCACCACGAGCGTCACCGCCAGGTACACCCACTGGCCCCGCGTCCACTTCTTCCCCGTCCGCACAGGGAACCTGACCGCACCATGACCGCGCCACCACCGTGCCAGCGCCCACGGCACCAGCACCGCCAGGCTGAGCGCCACGGCAAACCGCGCAATCCCCGCATTGGAGAGGTCCGCCTGCAACGAGATCGCGGAAATGATGACCTGACCCGCCGCGATGAGCGTGAGGTCCTTGGCGAGCTCCCGGTCCACCCACCACGCCAGGGCAACACCCAGCAGCAGCGGCAGATAGCCCGCGGGACGGACGTGGACAGCAAAGAGCAAGACGGCAGCGCCGCACACCAGAAGGGCCGATGCGACACGCAAGACATCGCGCATCGTCAGGCTGACCGCGGTGTCGGTGCCGCTGACAGAAGTCGGGGACATGGGGGCCAGCATGGCACGGCCTGACGGTGCGGCGGTGACGCGATGCGCGGGCGGCGGTGCGGAGGCACGGCGGTGCGACGGTGCGCAGTGCGACGGTCAACGGGCGTTGCACTGCCCACGGACCGCTCACCCGTTAGGTTCCGCTGGCGACTTTTCGAGTCAGGCGCGGATATGCAGCGCCCAAGGTGACCTGGCGGACCACGTTGAGGGTGAGGAAACTGGTCCACACGATGCCGTTAGTGAGCCCTCCGGAGGTTCCGGCGCTGATCAGCACCATGGGCACGAACACCCCCAGCACTGATACCGCCATCGCACCGAACATCAGCCCCGCTTGACCGGCGCCCAAGTAGACCCCGTCGAACCAGTAGGCCCCCCACGACAGCAATGGCAGCAGCGCAATCCACGGCCAATACTCCAGGGCAGTCGATCTCACGTCTGGCAGGTCCGTCAACAACGTTAGGATGACGCCTCTCCCCAGCCAGAACACCAGCGTGAGCCCTACACCGATCACAGCCATGGGGATGGCGGTCGCAATGACAGAGGCATGGAACTGGGGCACGTCCCCGGCGCCCGCCGCGTGAGAGACCAGTGCCTCCGCGGCATTGGCATACCCATCCAGTGCATACGAGGCCAGGTTCATCATTTGGAGCATGATGGCGTTCGCCGCCAAGACTTCCGGCCCAAAGTACGAGCCCACCGAGGCCACGAACGTGACCACTCCGGTCAGCAACGCCGTGCGTCCCATAAGCGAACCATTGAACTTCAAGAGCGTGGTCCAGCCTTGGCGCAGGCTGCGGTCCCGCCAGTCGCGGAAGGTCTGCCGCTGGGTGGGGGTGAGCTTCCGCCACAGCAAGATGAGCGCCAATGCGGCTCCGATGAGTTCCGAACCGAACGTGCCCCAAGCGGCCCCCTGAGCCCCGTATCCGAGCGCACCCACCAAGATGAGGTCCAGCACAATGTTCGCGACTGCCTGGGTGCTCGCGATCACGAGCGGAATGCGCGTGTTCTTAGCCCCAATGAAGTAGCCCGAGACCACCAGCGCGAGCAGCATCGCCGGCAGGCTCATGCCGCGAATCAGCGTGTACGCGATCGCCGCATCCCGTGCGGGGCCCGCGGGTGCCAGCACGTGAAGAATGGCCGGAACCACTACCCACATGACCACCAGCCACACTGCGGCCATGGCCAAGGCCAACCCCAAAGCCCGCTGGACGTGACGGACCGCTCCGGGAGCGTCGGCCCGTCCCAAAGACCGTCCCACCAAGGAGGTGGTGCCGGTACGCAGGAACGCGAAGATCCAAAACAGCGTCGACACGACGGCTGCACCTAGGCCCACAGCGCCGATGTCCGTGGCAGTCGCAAAGTGGCCCAACGCTGCGGTGTCCACCAGGCCTGCTAGGGGCACGGCCACATTGGAAGCGATGGCGGGCAACGCAAGCGACGCCGCGGCCCGGTGCGGAAGCGGCCGGGCGACGCGACGTCGCTGAGCGGTGTCGTTGCTCGTGATGAGCTCCGTTCTTACAAAGAGTTACTGCGCTGGACGCGCAGCGACGACCTCCTGCTTGGGTTCAGTCTTGGCAGGAAGGGTCTTGGGACGCCATGCGGAGCGGGTTGCCTCAAAGGCTGTGATGTCTTCTTCATTCTGAAGGGTCAGACCGATGTCATCCAAACCTTCCATGAGACGCCACCGGACGTAGTCGTCGATCTCGAAGGGCACGGTGATGTCGCCGCACGTAACGGTGCGGTCTTCGAGCGAGACGGTGATCTCCTTGCCGGGCTCGGCCTCGAGGGCCTTCCACAGCAGTTCGATGTCGCTTTGCTCCACGACCGCGGCCAGCAGACCCTGCTTGCCGGAGTTGCCGCGGAAGATGTCCGCGAAACGGCTGGCGATGACCACGCGGAAGCCGTAGTCCTTCAGCGCCCACACTGCGTGCTCACGCGAAGATCCGGTACCGAAGTCGGGGCCGGCCACCAGAACCGAGCCGGCCTTGTATGCCGGCTGGTTCAGGATGAACGACTCGTCACCGCGCCAGGCGGCGAACAGGGCGTCGTCGAAGCCCGTCTTGGTGACGCGCTTGAGGTAGACGGCGGGGATGATCTGGTCGGTGTCGACGTTCGAACGACGCAGCGGAACACCGATGCCAGTGTGAGTGGTGAACTTTTCCATGGCGGCGCTCCTTACGCGTCAGCGCCGACGAGCACGTCGACGTCTGCCAGGTCGGCGGGGCTGGACAGGGTGCCGCGCACAGCCGTGGCTGCAGCGACGAGAGGGCTGACCAGGTGGGTACGTCCACCCTTGCCCTGACGGCCTTCGAAGTTACGGTTCGAGGTCGAGGCGCTACGCTCCTGCGGCTTCAACTGGTCGGGGTTCATACCCAGGCACATGGAGCAGCCGGCGTTACGCCATTCCGCACCAAAGTCGATGAAGACCTTGTCGAGGCCTTCAGCTTCTGCCTGCAGGCGGACTCGAGCGGACCCCGGCACCACCAGGAAGCGGGTGTTCGGCGCCTTGGTGCGGCCCTGGATGATTTCTGCAGCAGCGCGCAGGTCCTCGATACGACCGTTGGTGCACGAACCCAAGAACACGGTGTCGATCTCGAGTGAGCGCAGCGGCTGTCCGGGAGTGAGGCCCATGTACTTCAGGGCGTTCTCTGCGGCTTCGCGCTGGTCGGCGTCGGCGATCTCGTCCGGGTTGGGAACGTTGGCGCTCAGCGGCAGACCCTGACCAGGGTTGGTGCCCCAGGTGACGAAGGGCTCCAGGTCCGCGGCTTCGAGGTTGACCTCGGTGTCGAAGGCGGCGTCTTCGTCGGTGACGAGGGTCTTCCAGTAATCGACGGCCTCGTCCCAGTCGGCGCCTTCGGGTGCGTGAGGGCGGCCCTGCACGTAGTCGAAGGTGGTCTGGTCGGGGGCGATCAGACCTGCACGGGCACCGGCTTCGATGGACATGTTGCACACGGTCATGCGTGCTTCCATCGACAGGCTCTTAATGGCATCGCCCCGGTACTCCAGGACGTAGCCCTGGCCGCCGCCGGTGCCGATCTTCGCGATCACGGCGAGGATGATGTCCTTGGCCGTGGTGCCTTCCGGCAGTTCACCGTTGACGTTGATCGCCATGGTCTTGAACGGCTTCAGGGGCAGGGTCTGGGTGGCGAGCACGTGCTCGACCTCAGAGGTGCCGATGCCGAACGCCAGGGCGCCGAACGCGCCGTGCGTGGAGGTGTGCGAGTCGCCGCAGACCACGGTCATGCCGGGCATCGTCAGTCCCAGCTGGGGGCCAACGACGTGCACGACGCCCTGGTCGGCGTCGCCCAGCGAGTGCAGGCGGATGCCGAACTCCTTGGCGTTGTTGCGCAGGGTGTCGATCTGGGTGCGGCTGGTGAGGTCCGCGATCGGCTTGTCGATGTCGAGCGTGGGGGTGTTGTGGTCCTCAGTCGCAATGGTGAGGTCCGGGCGGCGGACCTGACGTCCGGCCAGGCGCAGGCCCTCGAATGCCTGCGGGCTGGTGACCTCGTGGCACATGTGCAAGTCAATGTAGATGAGGTCCGGCGCGCCGCCCTCTCCCTTACGGACCAGGTGGCTGGCCCACAGCTTTTCAGCGAGCGTGGTTCCCATATCTACCTCTCTACCTCCAGATGTTCACATCTCACGATGTGAGACGCTAGTATCGCTCTATGGACAATCATAGCGGCGTTGGCGTAGTAGACAAGACCGCGGCCATTCTGGGGGCCCTCGAGAAGGGCCCCGCCACCCTGGCCGAGCTCGTCACCGCCACCCACCTCGCCCGCCCCACCGTGCATCGGCTCGCCTTAGCACTGGAGCACCACCACCTTCTGGGGCGCGACAGCAACGGTGCGTTTGTCCTGGGACCACGCTTTGCACAACTGGCCGCCACCGTGGGCGAAGACCGCCTGGTCTCCGCCGCCATGCCAGTGCTCACCACCTTGCGCGACCGCACCGGCGAATCCAGCCAGCTCTACCGACCTCACGGGGAACAACGCATCTGCATCGCCGCCGTCGACCGGCCTGTGGGTCTACGCGACTCCATCCCTGTGGGCACCACCATGACCATGCACGCAGGATCCGCGGCGCAAGTCCTGCTGGCATGGGCCGAACCGGAACGCATGCATGCCGGACTCGCAGGATCAGCGTTCTCGGCATCCGATCTGGAACGGGTGCGCGAACGCGGCTACGCGGAAAGCGCGGGAGAACGCGAATCCGGGGTGTCGTCTGTATCCGCGCCCGTGTGGGGAACCGCGGGAACCGTCATCGCCGCCGTCTCCATCTCCGGCCCCATCGAGCGGCTCACCTCACACCCCGCAGGCGAACACGCCGCAGCCGTGACCGACGCCGCCCGGCAACTCAGCGACGTCCTACGCCGCACCGAGCACTAACGTGGCCGAGTCCAGTCACGACCAGCGGGGACCCGCACCCCGGCCCATCGTGGTGTTCGACGGCGACTGCGGCCTGTGCAATGGCTTTGTCGCCTGGCTGATCCGGCGCGACCCCCACGGACGCTTTCTCATTGCAGGCTCGGCGGGTTCCGTTGGCACGGCCACGCTCGCGGCAAAGGGACTGCCTGCCCAGATCGCCCACTCCACCCTGGTGGTCGCCACACCCGCGGGCGCAGCGCTACGGTCCGATGCCGTCCTCACGGTGCTCGCCGGACTGGCCTGGCCGTGGCGCGTTGTGGGCACCTGCGGACGGGCAGTTCCCCGGCGGCTTCGCAACGGGATCTACGACTGGATTGCGGCCCGGCGGCCGCGCAGGCCCGCGAAGGATTCGGCGTGCGGCACTCCCCCGCCCGCACTCGTCACACAATGGCGTGCACGCTTGGCGACCATGGAGGATGTCCGAGCCCTCGCATCGGCCTCATGACTGGGCCTGAGAACGAAAAAACTCCCCACCGTAACCGGTGAGGAGTTTTGTCCGTAGCCCCGACGGGATTCGAACCCGCGCTACCGCCTTGAGAGGGCGGCGTGCTAGGCCGCTACACAACGGGGCCCCTAGCTGTCCATTCACCGTCACGGTGCCTGGCGCGAGATAAGACTCTACAGCATGGAGAGCGCATTTCGCTAATCGCCCTCGCGGCCGATGCGTCTCACCCTCACGGCCGATGCGCCCCCGGTGCCACACCACCCATGATCAAGGCATGACGCGCTCCGCTACCGACACTCTCACCGACATCGCCTTACGTGCATCCCAGCATCGCCAGACCAATGAAGTGCGGTTCGCGATCAGCGCGCCAGGCTTCCGATGGTCCTACTTGGAAGACGGGGCGCGCGAGCAATACTTCATTGCCTCCATCACCAAGCTCGCCACCGCGGCAATCGTCTTCCAACACATTGAGGAACGCCGGTACTCGCTCGACGCGCCCGTGGCGGCACTACTGCCACCGGAGGACGTGGACGGACTTCCCGGCATGACAACCGACCGTGGCGACAACCCGGTCACCGTCGCGCACCTGCTGGCACACACCTCGGGGATCACTGACTACTTCGAAGCAAAGACAGCGGGCAACGACAACATGCTGACCCGCATTCGCCAGCAAGACCTCAGCTGGGACCGGCGCGAGGCTATCGATCTAGTGCGCGGGCGGCCAGCGCTCAACCCACCGGGGATCACCAAGCGTGCTCACTACTCGGACACCAACTATCAGCTTCTTCAATTGATCATTGAGCGTCACGACGAGCCGTACCCACAGGCTTTCCAGGCCCGGATTGGCGCTCCCCTGGGCCTGCGCGACACCTACGTGTTCTCCCCGGACACACTCGACAGGTTCGCGACCGTCGCACCGTTCAAGGACGGCGACGCTATCTTTGACCGTCCGCGGGCCATGGCATCGTTTGGGGCCGATGGCTCGATCGTGTCGACCACGACAGATCAGCTGCGTTTCATGAAGGGCTACCTGGGTGGCGAGTTGTTCTCTGCCGACCACCTTGCCGCCGCGACGCACACATGGCGGCCGGTGTTCTTCCCGCTGGAGTACGGCCTGGGGATCATGCGGTACCGCATGCCGCGCGCGTTCTCCCCGTTCAGCCCCATGCCACCCTTCATTGGCCATTCGGGTGCGAGTGGCGCGGTGCTTTTCCACGATCCGGACCGGGACCTCACCATCGCAGGTGCCGTCAACCAGTTGCACAACCGTGGGCTCGTCTACCGGATGTTGAGCCGCATGGAGCGCGTGCTGCGTTAGGCCTCGAGGGCCTGTGCTGGGGTGTCGTGGCGGGCGTGGTCTCCGAAGCATCGGTGGCCAGGACCATAGATGCTGAGGATCTCTGCGCTGCGGTCACCGTCAGCGCCGAACCAGTGCGGGATCGTGGTGTCGAACTCGGCTGCTTCTCCGGCCTGGAGGGTCCACTCGTTGTCGCCCACGCGCAAGCGCACGCGCCCGTTGACGACATAGATCCAGGACGACCCGGGATGGGTACGCCTATCCGCTTCCCCCGCGTGGGGCGGCATGACAATTTTGAGTACGTTGATGTCGCTCTCGCGATGATGGAGCGGCACTTCGATCCGGCCGTTGCGGCGGCGTGGGCGTAGGCGCACGCGAGGGTCTCCCACGTGTGGCATGCCCACGAGTTCATCGAGTGGCACGCGGTACGACTGCGCCAATGTCACCAGGAGTTCGAGGGATGGCTTGCGCGCCCCCGATTCGAGGCGGGACAGCGTGCTCACGGAGACTCCTGTCGACGCCGACACGTCTTTGAGCGTCAGACTGTGACGTTGCCTGAGCCGTCGTAGGCGTTCGGGGACGGCATTCATGACGGATTCCGTTACGGGGAACTGGTCGGCCATGGGTCTAGAACATCCCCTGTTTGCTCTTTTGGCAAGTTTCATTGCGCATCGCACTGTGCCGCGCCCAGCATCGTGACATGACCTCTGTTGACGCCGTCCACCGGCAGACCGCTGCGCGCGGCACGCTTAGCCCACTCCTGGCGATGACCCTCGCGATACTCGCGGGAACGCTCGGCATTGCCGTGGCGAACATCGCCCTGCCGGCCATTGCGGCGGACCTGGCCGTGACCACCAGCAGCACCACGTGGGTGGTGTCCTCCTACCTGGTGGCGATGACGGCGGCAACGTTAGTGGCGGGCCGCCTGGGCGACATGTGGGGCGACTCACGGGTGCTCACTGGCGGGCTGACACTGCTTGCCGCCGGGAGCCTGGGGGCCGTGTTCGCCACGTCCCTGCCGCTCTTGATCGCCGCGCGCGCCGTTCAAGGCACAGGCGCTGCCGTGGCCCTGGTGCTCGCGATCGCAGTGGCCAAACGTATTGCCCCCGAGGGCAAGACGGGCAAGGTCTTGGGACTCTTGGGGTCGACCAGCGCGCTGGCCCAGGTGGCGGGTCCGTCGCTCGGTGGCCTCCTGGTGGAGGTGTGGAGTTGGCGCGCGATCTTTGTGCTGTTGACGGTGGTGGCGTGCGGTGCGGCTGGCATTGCATGGAGGCTGGCGCCAGGCCCGGCCGCACATGGAGCTCGCCCCCGCTCCAAGCCGCTTGACACCCGGGCGGCGTCCTTGTTTGCCCTGTCGATCGCCTCGGCGGTCACCGCGATCACGTCGGTGGCGACCTTGCCGTGGCTCGCGGTCGCGATCCTGGGCGGCGTGGCCATGGCTACGGGCGTGTGGGCGTGGCGGGCCGATGCGTCAGCCCAGGCCCGCGGCCGAGCGGCAGTCATTCCACGGGGCCTCATGGGCGCCCCGGGCTTCAGCGTGACGCTGGCGATGAATGCGCTGGTGTGTGGCGCCATGATGGCGATGCTGGTGGTTCCGCCTTACTTCCTGATCGGGGCGGAACTGTCAGCGATGGAAGCGGGCGCCATCATGGCGGTGGGGCCGGCACTTGGGGTGGCGACGGGGTGGCTCGCGGGCCGGCTGGTGGATTCGTGGGGCGCCCGGCCGGTGCGCATGGCGGGGACTGCGCTGGTGGCGCTGGGCTGCGCGGGGATCGCTGTCGCCGTGCCGGTGTGGAGCTGGTGGGGCCTGCTGGTGCCGATGACCCTGCTCACCCCTGGCTTCCAGGCTTTCATGGCCTCTAATACCGCGCTTGCGATGCAGGCTGCTGGCGAGGACCGAGGCGCGGGTAGCGGTGCACTGACCCTGTCGCGAAACGTGGGCCAGGCGCTGGCGACGGCACTGCTCACCGCGATCATGGCGACGCTGGTTCACGTAGGCGGTATCCGCATCGGCTCCCCCACGGTGATGCTGGTGTGCTTTGGTGCGGCGGCGCTGATGGCGGGTATCGCACTACTGCTGCCCGTCTTGGCTCGTCGGCGGCGATTCCTTGCGCCCCAGCAGGTCGTTATGTAAAGTTGAGTGTAGGCGACTCAAGTTGGGTCGCATGTGGCTCACACCAATGTGACCGATAGGAGGACACCATGACTGCCACCCCGCAGGCCCCTGACACTCAGGAGCAGCAATCCGCACTGGAACAGTTCGGACAAGACTTCACCGCGCTCGCCGAGGCAGGCTCACTGGACCCTGTCATCGGTCGTGATGAGGAGATTCGCCGCGTCATGCAAGTGCTGACCCGGCGCACTAAGAACAATGCGGTCCTCATTGGCGAACCCGGCGTGGGCAAGACCGCGATCGTCGAGGGCCTTGCCCAGCGCATCGTTGCTGGCGACGTTCCCGCTTCCCTGAAGGACCGCCGGGTAATCGAGATCGCGATGAGTTCCGTTGTTGCTGGCGCAGCGTTCCGCGGCCAGTTCGAGGAGCGCCTCAAGGCCATCCTTACCGAGGTCGAGCAGGCCGAGGGCCGCATCATTCTGTTTGTGGACGAACTCCACACCATCGTGGGCGCAGGCAAGGCCGACGGCAGCGTCGATGCGGGAAACATCCTCAAGCCCATGCTCGCGCGCGGCAAGCTGCGCATGATTGGCGCGACCACCCTCAACGAGTACCGCGAACACATCGAGACAGACTCCGCCCTGGAGCGCCGCTTCCAGCCCGTGTACGTGGGCGAACCCAGCATTGAAGACACAGTTGCGATCCTGCGCGGCTTGCAAGAGAAGTACGAGGTCCACCACGGCGTGAAGATCACCGACGAAGCGATTGTGTCCTCGGCACGCCTGTCCGACCGCTACATCTCCGACCGCTTCCTGCCAGACAAAGCCGTGGACCTGATCGACGAGGCCACGTCCGCGTTGAAGATGCAGTTGGACTCGATGCCCATCGAACTGGACCGCGCACGCCGTCGCATCATGCAACTGGAGATTGAGCGCACTCAGGTCGCCAAGGACAAGGCCGACGCCGCCCGAGCACGGCGCGATGAGATCGATGCGGAGATTGGGCGCCTGCGTTCGGAATCCGAGGAGCTCAACATGCGCTGGGCACGCGAGAAGGACCTCATTGTGCGGGTCTCCAGCGCCACCGAACGGCTGGAAGGTCTGCGCGGTGAACTGGAACGCGCCGAGCGTTTGGGAGAACTCGAAGCCGCAGGTCGCATTCGTTATGGCGAGATTCCGGCTGCAGAAAAGGAGATGGCCGATGCCCGGGCTCAGTTGGACAGCATTGACCCTGCCGAACGCATGCTCCGTGAGGAGGTGACGGGCGAGGACATTGCGGCAGTGGTCGCGAAGTGGACAGGCGTTCCGGTGGAGAAGCTGCTGACCGACGAGTCGGCCAAGTTGGGCCACTTGGAGGACCGCCTGCATGCGCGGGTGGTGGGCCAGGACACCGCCATCACGAGCGTGGCGGATGCGATTCGCCGTGCGCGTGCCGGCATCGCAGACGAGCACCGTCCCATCGGTTCGTTCTTGTTCCTTGGACCCACAGGCGTGGGCAAAACGGAACTAGCGCGTGCGCTTGCCGAGCAGTTGTTCGACGACGAGCGCGCCATGATCCGCATCGACATGTCCGAGTACATGGAGAGTCACGCGGTGGCACGCCTGATCGGTTCCCCTCCCGGCTATGTGGGCTACGAACAGGGCGGTCAACTGACGGAGGCCGTGCGCCGGCGCCCCTACAGCATCGTCCTGTTTGACGAGGTGGAGAAGGCCCACCCGGATGTGTGGAACGTGCTGTTGCAGGTGCTCGACGACGGCCGCCTCACGGATGGGCGTGGCCGGACCGTGAACTTCACGAACACGATCCTGATCATGACCAGCAACTTGGGTTCGGACAAGGTGCTGGCGTGGGACGGCGTGGACCGGGGTGAACTGGAAGCTCAGTTGCAGTCGGTGCTGAAGAGCGCCTTCCGGCCAGAGTTCCTCAACCGGTTGGACGATGTGGTGATCTTTGACCGGATCGACCCGGAGGCCATGGAAGGAATCGTGGACACCGAGTTGGCGAAGACCTTGGCTCGCATCGCTCAGCAGAAAGGCGTCACTGTCACGGTGGACCAGGCTCTGAGGTCGTCGCTGGCCACGGACGGGTTCGATCCTGCCTTTGGTGCCCGGCCGCTGAAGCGACTCATCCAAACGCGTGTACTCAACGTGCTCGCCAAGGAGATCGTTGACGGTCGCATCGCCGAGGGCGATCATCTCGCGGCGAGTTGGGACGGCAACGCGGTGACGTTGGAGCCGGTCTCCTAACGAACTCGTCGTCACTGTTCCCCACAGCCAAGGGCCGATGCGCTCCTCCGGTGAGGAGCGCATCGGCCCTTGTGCGCGTGGCCACCATCGCGCCACGCGAGTAGGGTGCGACGCTTAGTCGACGCGTTCCGCGCCCAGCTCTTCCAGGAGCGCGATGACGCCTGTGGCGTCGAACTCGTAGGCCTCACCCAGAAGGGTCTGACCTTCGAGGTCCGTGTGGTTGTAGTCCGCGCCAATGTCGATCAAGTACTGGGCCGCGGCAACCTGGTCAGACTCGGCCGCAAAGAACAGCGGGTTGGCGCCGTACATGGGGTTGACCAGGTCCGGGTCAGCGCCGGAGTCCACCATGGCCTGCAACGCGTCGACGGAGTCATTGCGTGCGGCGAGGTGCAGGGGCGAAGCGTTGTAGATGCTTTCGTCGAACTGTTCGGGGTCTGCACCTGCGTCAAGCAGGAGTTGGGTGGTCTCTGCGCTGGCCTGGTTGAGGCCCGCCGTGTGCAGCGAGTTGTAGCCGATCGCGTCGGTCGCAGCAGCGTCCGCACCTGCAGCGATGAGCGCCTCCACGATCTCGGTGTGGTCGCCTGTGATAGCCATGCGCAGGGGCGTGAACCCCAGCCCAAAGTCGGCCTCAGGGTCAACGCCGCCTTCGATAAGCGCGTCAACGAGAGCGGTGTTGCCGTCGCCGATGGCCTGCTCCAGCTGCTCATCCAGGGGCGCGTCGGTCACAGTGGCGGCTTCTACGGTTGCCTCGGTGTCCGCTCCCCCGTCGCTGGCGTTGTCGCCGTCGGCCGAGCAGGCGGTCAAGGCCACTCCCACGGCGGCGAGCCCCGCCACCAGTCCTATCCGAATCTTCATCGTTGTCCTCCCGTGTTGGTGGGGCGCGATCTGCGCTTGCAGAGTTTCCTAACGCCGTTTCCAAACACTGTTATACAACTCCGATGCGGCAACGCGCAATCCTGAAGTTGAGAACGCGCGACTCACGCCGCCGCGGGGACCAGCGCGCCGTCCGGGCAAGAAAAAAGACCCGCCGCAGCGGGTCTTCTTCACTGGCTGGCCTACCTGGACTCGAACCAAGACTAAAGGAACCAGAAACCTTCGTGCTGCCAATTACACCATAGGCCAGTGCGGTCGTGGGGTATCCCCGACCGGCGCATAACTCTACCCCGCAAGTGCCCAATCTTCCAAAACGAGGTCCCGGGCACCGCCTTGTCAGTCCCAGTAAACCTCTGCCAAGGTTTCCGCCGTCACGTAGTCCGCCCCAATGAGAGCGTTGCAGGCCGGCGCAAGCCCGTCCATCACGGTAGCCAGGTCACTCGCCGACCCCCACGGCATTCGCACTCCCGCAGAGATCGACAACGGGCCACACGCAATCACATCGACCCTGGTGAGGTAGGAGCCCACGCCCATCACTTCCTCGGGTTCACCCACCCGCAACGCCACCGCACGCCCATTGGCCAGCACTCCCGTGGACTGTGCGAAGTCATCGGCACGGGTAGTCGCCACCGGCACCCACGGCTCCTGTGCGTAGAGCGCCGACTCCACCACTTCCAATGCGCCCGCCCAGTAGTTGAAGCTGTCGGGCCGCGTCACGGAAGGCTGCTGCCTGTCGACCCGCAGCAGCGCCATTAGATGCGTCACTTCCGCGGGATGACCGCGGACCCACACCTGCTCTGCCACGGTGGCCCGAAAGTGCCGGTCCTGACGTGCTTGCGCCACCAAGTCACCTACCAACGCCTCATTCCCGGTGTCGATGATGCGCACCGACACCGGGCAGTTCTTCGTGCCCGGGACTGTTTCGTCCACCGTTCCGTACGTGGACAGGTACAGGTCAGGCTGACGCAGCATGGGCACCGGGTTGGCTCGGCTCATCGGCATGGGGGTCAGCCCCAGAAAGTTCGCCACGCGTGCCAGCGACTCTTCCTGGTCCACAATCCGCGGCTCGTATGGGAAACCCTCGTCTGCCGAACACCGTGCGGCCGCGAGCCTGCCCTGGAACTCCGCATACGCCACCGCTGTCACGGCACGCGCATCGGCCGCCGTCACTGCGTTCGTGTGCTCCGGTATGGGCTCATCGTCGTCCGCGCCCGCCAGGACCACTCCCACCGCGAGCGCAAGCGCTACACACGCCCCCAGCGCCAGTACACGTGCCTTGGCGCGGCCACGCGGCGGTTCACCCGACGGATCGCGTCCCGCACCTTCGCCGTTACTGTCTGGAGGCTGCGCCTGCGGGCGTTGCCGTCTGTGCCGTCCGCGTTCAGGCCGCGGCGGTTCCACCGGCACATACTCCTCAGCCATCACCGCCTCCGGGCGCGGGATCCTCAGCCTTTCCAGGCTACGTCCGCTCCGCCGCCACCGCTAGGGCATGTCGCGAGCCACCGCGAGACGGCTACAGGTGATCGAGCAACCCCAACAAGCCACTGATGCGGACGGTCCCCGCAGGCGCCTCACCGTGGCCTGCACGTCGCGTTCCAGGACGGTCCAGCCACACCCCATGCAATCCAGCAGCGTGGGCACCACCGGCATCGAGATCAGGCTCGTCCCCCACATACGCCGTCACTGCCGGCTCCACCGCCAACAGCCGGCAACCCTCCACAAAAACCCGCGCATCGGGCTTGCCCACGCCAAAGGTGTCCACCCCCACGAGCATCGGCACTCGTTGTAGGCCACACGCCGCAAGTTTGAGCACCTGATAGTTGAAGTCCGCATTGGAGACCGCCCCGTACGGGATCCCCCTGGCGTCGAGTTCGTCCAGCAGCGCTGCGGAGTCCTCGAACGCGTGCCAGCCCTCACGGAAGTGGCGCTCGAATCCCGCATCCCAGATGTCGTACGCCTCATCGTCGAGGTGCGGCCCACCAAACGCCGCGTGGAGTTCGATCGCGCGGCGTTTGCGCTGCTCCCGGTGCGTCATTTCGCCGCGGGTGTGCGCGCGGTACCAGCCGCTGCGATCTTCGCGCCAATGCGCCAGCACCTCTTCGGGGTCTGCCCCCGCATCCAGGTACTCGTCTGCGACCCGCAACAGCGCGTGGCGGAACGCGCCACGGGTGTCCACGAGCGTGTCGTCTATATCAAGCAGCACGGCCTCAATGGCCATAGAAGTCACCTTCCGGAGCGGTCAGCGGCGGGCCAACGCCATCGTGATCCAGGACTCGCCGTCTTCTTCGTAGCGGTCCGTTTCGGTAAAGCCCAACGTGGCGTAGGACGCTCGCGCCCGCGTGTTCCGCTCCAACACGTCGAGCGTCACCTGGTTGAGCTGCAGGTCAGTGAACGCGTGTGTGAGCAGCACTTGAGCGGCTTCCGTCCCCAGTCCACGGCCGTACCAGCGGGGACCGCGCAACGCGATGCGAAAGTTGGCGCTTCGACGGTCCACGTCGTACTCGTTGAGCACTACCTCGCCCGCGAAGTCTCCCGTGGCCTTCTCCACGACCACCAGGTCCAACCGGTCGGGTGCAGTCGCACGGGTGTCGACCCACTGCTCGATCTGTTCACGCGCAAAGGTGGTCCGAGTGGCCGTGAGGTCGTTGCCCTCGGCATCGTTGACCATCTCCCACACCGCATCGGCGTCCGCAGGGTCGCCGGTGGTGTCAGTGACGGCACGCGGCACATACGGACGGAGCGTCACAGCCTTGCCGGGCAGAGTGGGTTTGGCCCACATTCCCAGGTCTGGCTCGTGACGCTCCGCCGTCATGATGGTGTGCCGCGTCTAGTTGGCGAGTGAGTCGCGCAGACGCTGCAAGCGGTTGAGCGAGTGTTCGCGGCCCAGGATCTCCATGGACTCGAACAGCGGCGGCGAGATCTGGCGGCCGGTCACCGCGACTCGCAACGGCCCAAAGGCAAAGCGGGGCTTAATCCCCATCTCTTCGACCAGGACTGCCTTGAGTGCTTCCTGCTGAGCCTCCGGCCCAAAGTCGTCCAAGCCGCTCAGCACCCGGATCGCGGCGTCAAGTACCTCGACCGCGTTGTCCGGCAGCTTCGCGAGCGCCTTCTCGTCGTAGGTGACGGCAGCATCGTCGATGAAGAAGAAGCCCAGCATGGCGGGCGCTTCTCCGAGCAACTGAATGCGGGTCTGGACCAGGGGTGCGGCCTCGGCGAGGGTCTGCTCTTCGTGCGGCTCCAGCTCGCGAGTGTCACCGGAGGACAGGAAGCCGGCCTCGTACAGGTAGGGCACGGTTCGCGCCACGAACTCGCCCACGGGCAGCAGGCGAATGTGGTCCGCGTTGATGGCCTCGGCCTTCTTGAGGTCGAAGCGCGCCGGCGTGGGCGTGACGTCCGAGATGTCGAAGGCCGCCACCAGCTCGTCCGGCGTGAACACGTCCCGGTCGGGACCGATCGACCAGCCCAGCAGCGACAGGTAGTTGAGCAGCCCCTCGCGGATGAAGCCGCGGTCGCGGTGCAGGAACAGGTTCGACTCCGGCGCACGCTTGGACAGCTTCTTGTTGCCCTCGCCCGTGACCATCGGCATGTGCGCGAACTGCGGCACCTGCTCGGCGATCCCCAGGTCGACCATCGCTCGATACAGCGCGATCTGGCGCGGCGTCGATGACAGCAGGTCCTCGCCGCGCATGACGTGGGTGATGCGCATCAGCGCGTCGTCGACCGGGTTGACCAGCGTGTACAGCGGCACGCCGTTGCCACGCACGATCACGAAGTCCGGGATCGAGCCGGCCGGGAACGTCACCTCTCCGCGGATGAGGTCGGTGAACGTGATGTCCTCGTCCGGCATGCGCACGCGGATGACCGGCTGGCGGCCTTCGGCACGGTAGGCGGCCTTCTGGTCCTCCGTGAGGTCGCGGTCGAACCCGTCGTAGCCGCGCTTGGGGTCGCGGCCGGCCTCGCGGTGGCGCGCCTCCACCTCCTCGGGCGTCGAGAAGGACTCGTAGGCGTAGCCGCCCTCGAGCAGGCGGCGTGCGACGTCCATGTGAAGCTCGTGGCGCTCGGACTGGCGGTACGGCGCGTAGGGACCGCCCACCTCGGGGCCCTCGTCCCAGTCGAGTCCCAGCCAGCGCAGCGCGTCGAGCAGCTGCTCGTAGGACTCCTGCGAATCGCGCTCCGCGTCCGTGTCCTCGATGCGGAACACGAAGGTCCCGCCGTGGTGACGGGCGTGCGCCCAGTTGAACAGCGCGGTGCGGATCAGACCCACGTGCGGCGTGCCCGTGGGCGACGGGCAGAACCGGACGCGGACCTCGCTCGTGGCGCCGTCCACAGCGGCGCTCTCGACGGCGGCGGTCATCGGCGGATCACCGGGTTGCGCAGCACACCCAGCCCTTCGATCTCGATCTCCACGATGTCAGCGTGGTTGAGCTTGGTCACCCCGGACGGCGTGCCGGTGAGGATGACGTCGCCTGGAAGCAGCGTGGTCACCTCGGAGGCCATGGACACCGCGTGCGCGACGTCACGGATCATGTCCTTGGTGTTGCCGTTCTGGGTGAGCTCGCCGTTGATACGCGAGCTGATCACAGCGTCGTCCGTGTCGAGGTCCGTCTCGATCCATGGGCCCAGCGGCAGCGACGTATCGAAGGCCTTGGCGCGAAACCACTGATCCTCGGCGCGCTGCAGGTCACGCGCGGTGACGTCGTTCGCGCAGGTGTAGCCGTAGATGTACTGCTCGGCGTGCTCGGGTGCGACGTCCTTGCACAGGCGACCGATCACCACGGCGAGCTCCGCCTCGAGCTGCACGTCGTCGGAGTACGAGGGCAGCACGATCGGGTCGTCCGGCCCGATCACCGCAGTGTTGGGCTTGAGGAAGATGATGGGCACCTCGGAGGCCGGCCCGCGGTGCGGGATCTCCTTGGCGTGGGCCTCGTAATTCTTGCCCAGGCAGATGGCCTTCGAGCGAGGGATCACCGGCGCGAGCAGCCGCACATCGTCGGTGAGCTTGATGCGCTCGTCCGTCACCTCCCCCGGCGTGTACATCGGGTCGCCGGTGAGGACCACCAGCTCCTCGTTCCCTGGCTCTCCGTCGACGACCGCGTAGCGCGGCTCGTCGCCCGTCGTGAATCTGGCGATACGCATGGGCTCCAGCGTAGTGGCCGGGCAGTGCTGTCGCCGCCGGGGGCGGCCGCCGTACGATGCGAAGCATGGAGACGGGCCCCAGCAGCGCCGATGCGGTGATCGCGGACGGCGACGCTCGCTTGGCAGCATTGCTACGACACGCCGACGCACTGCCGGACCATGCGGTCGCGCCCGACTTCGCGGGCGACAGGGTTGCGGACGTGCTGGCACATCTGCACGGCTGGCACCTGCTGTTCCTCGGCTGGATCGACGACGAGGCAGCGGGGGCTGAGCCCGGGGCGCCCCCTCCGGGCCACACCTGGGAGCGACTCGCGGAACTGAACGCGGCAATTCTCGCCCAGCACTCGCATCGCACGTATGCCGAGCTGCGCGAGCTCCTGGTCGCTTCTCACGGGCGCATGGTGGAGGCTGTGCGCGCTCTCGACGACGACCGGCTGTTCGATCCGCAGGCGCGCCCGTGGACCGGTGGCCCATCTCTGGGCAGGGTCGCGCACGAGTGCCTAGGAGACCACTACGCGTGGGGCGAGGAGGCGCTGGGCCAGTGCGCGGTATGAGCGCTGTCGCCAGTTCGACGCGCATCGACGGACTGGACGTCGCGCGCGCCGTGGCAGTGCTGGGCATGTTCGCGGCGCACCTGGGCAACGACGGTGTGCACGGGCCCACCGCAGGCGCCTGGCCGTGGCTGCTCGCGTCGCACGGCTTCCCCTCAGCGCTGTTCGCGGTGCTCGCAGGGGTGTCGATGACGCTGATGCTGACGCGTCGGGGCGCGGTGGCGGCCGTCGACGTCGATGATCTGACGCTCGGACGGACTCGCGTCCGGATCGCCGTCCGCGGCGGGCTGCTCATCATGCTCGGCCTCTTCCTCGAACTCTTCGAGGCGCCGATCGCGATCATCCTGCACCACCTGGGGCTGATGTTCCTGCTCGCGCTGCCGGTGCTCCGATGGCGCACGCGGTGGCTCGTCTCTCTCGCCGTGGTGCTCGCGCTGACGGGCGGCTGGATCACGCGCACGCTGGACGGCTGGGCTGCCAATGCGGGCATCAGCGATCTGCCGCTGATGGACACGCTGTGGGACGGCAGCTATCCGGCCGCGACGTGGATGACCTACATCCTCGCAGGGCTCGTGGTGGGCCGAGCGGACCTGAGGTCGCGGGTCGCCACTGCGTGGCTCGGCGGACTGGGGGTCGTGATCCTCACGGCGACGAGCGTCGCTGCCGTGATGCTGCGCGACGCGTGGGGCGAGAACCCGGAGTGGCTGTCCTCGCAGGACCACTCGTTCACCCCGGTCGAGGCCGGGCGCAACATCGGGGCGTCGCTGGCGGTGATCGCGATGTGCCTCGCAGTGGCGCGGCTCGCACCGCGGCTCACCTGGCCCCTCCAGGCGACGGGCGCGATGGCGCTCACGCTCTACACCCTGCAGGTGCTGGTCATCACCATCGTGGGCGACTGGACGGTGCGCGAGCCGGTCAACTCCGCGCTGGTCGCGCTGTGGCTCGGCTCGATCGCGTTCGCGAGCGCCTGGAAATACTGGGTGGGGCCGGGGCCGCTCGAGCGGGTGCTGACGGTGATGTCGAGCGAGACCGCGGACGCGTGGGAGGACGCGCGTTCGCGCCGCGACGCGCGGTCGCGCTGACGCGAGGCGGCGGGCCTACGCTCGTCTCATGGAGCGCGCTGTCGAGGATTGGCTGATCGCCGGCGACCCCGCCGTGCGCTGGCAGGTGATGCGCGACCTGCTGAACGCCCCCGCGGAGGACGTCGCCGTGGAGCGCGCGAAGGTGGTCCACGAGGGTTGGGGCGCGGCGCTGATGGCCGCGCGCGATCCGGACGGTGGCTGGGCGCGCGCGGCCTTCTGGCCCGAAGGCTTCACGCCCGAGGACTGGCAGCGCGAGGGCCAGCCATGGACCGCCAGCTTCCCCGTCCTGATGCTGCTGAGAGACCTGGGTGCCGTGCCCACGGACCCCGCCCTCGCATCGGCCCTCGACGCCGTGGAAGCGTGGGTGGTGTGGGAAGAGGGCGGCCAGCCCTTCTTCCGCGGGGAGGTCGAGCCGTGCATCAACGGCCGCGTGCTGGCGCTGTGCGTGTGGGCGGGGCGCGACGCCGGACCCATCGTCGAGCGCCTGCTGTCCGAGCAGCTTCCCGACGGCGGCTGGAACTGCGAGGTCGAGCGCGGCGCGACGGTATCGAGCTTCGACACCACCATCAACGTGCTCGAGGGACTCTCGGCGTATCGCGATGCCGCGGAAGCCCCGGCACTCATCGACGAGGCGATGCGCGCCGGCGAGGAGTACCTGCTCTCACGGAGCCTCTTCCGGCGGCGCTCCACCGGTGAGGTCATCGATCCGGCGTACCTCGAGCTGTCCTACCCGCCGCAGTGGCACTACGACGTCCTCCGCGCGCTGGACTACCTGCGTGATGCGGACCGCGCGCCGGACCCCCGTGCCGCCGAGGCCATCGAGGTGATCCGCTCCAAGCGCCTGCCCGATGGCCGCTGGCCTCTCGAGCGGGTCCCGCGCGGCCGCACCCACGTGGATCTCGAGCCGGTGGGCGAGCCCAGCCGCGTCATCACACTGCGCGCCCTGCGCGTGCTGCAGTGGTGGGACCAGGCGCGCGCATGACTCAGTCGCGCGGGTCGATGCGCACAGTGGCCGCCTGTGTCCTCTCGGACACCATGGGCGGCAGGTACTGGCTGTCCGCGTACTTGGCGCGGTAGGCGGCGTCGATCGCCCCGGTGAGGGACGCATCGGCCGGAGTGAAGGTGACCTCCACCGTGTGGCCGCCGGCGCGAATGCGTCCGGCGCCCTGCGCCATCGCCGACTGGTGCCAGCGCGAGCGCACGCCGTTGTAGGCGCGCACGTAGAGGTTGCCGTCGACCACCACGGACCAGATCCAGGTGGGCGTGCCGTAGGTGGTGCCGTCCTCGCGGAACGGCGAGATGTGAAGGTCGTCCGTCGCGGCGATGTCCGCGAGAACGTCCTGGTTCCAGTCAGTCATGGTGTCTCCTTGTCGAGTCTGGTGGGCCTGGTGAGCCGATGCGGTCACAGGCTGGGGTCGGTGAAGCGGTGAAGACCGCACGAGATCAACGTCCCGCATCCGTGCGATGGTGCGGGTCCGATACGTGGCGAACGTCAGCGGCCCAGTTCGGCGTCGCTGACGTGCTCCTTCCAGACCGTGGTGGTGGCCGGGTCCTCGCCGTTCTCGAGGATCGCGAGGTGCTCCATGAAGGAGTCCTCGGCCGCGGCGTGCCAGTGGTCTTCGCCCGGGGGCGTGAAGATGGTCTGGCCAGGGCGAACCTCGACGATGTTGCCGTCGCGGTCGCCGAAGTAGGCGACGCCCTCGGTCACGTGGCAGTACTGCCCGCGCGCGTGCGAGTGCCAGGCGGTGCGGGCGCCGGGCGCGAAGCGGACCTTCGCGACCACCGAGCGCTGCTGGTCGCCCATCGGGTAGGCGACCATGTCGACCCACACGTCGCCCGCGAACTGCTCGGGCGGGTTCTTCATGGATCCAGGGACCTGGAGGAAGCTCATGCTCATGGTGGTGCTCCTTACCTGGCGAAGATCTGCTGGGCGACGGTGAGCGCGGACACGGCCCGCGGCCATCCGGCATAGAACGCGACGTGGGTGATCGCCTCCTTGATCTCGTCCTCGGTGAGACCGTTGGCGAGGCCCATGGGAATGTGTGCGTGCAGCTGCTCGGTGTTGCCTGCGGTGACGAGGCTGGTGACCGTGATGAGGCTGCGGTCGCGCGGCGACAGCTCCTCGGTGCGGGACCAGACCTTCCCGAACAGGACGTCGTCCGTGAGCTCCACGAACGTGGGCGCGAAGTCGCCCATCATCCTCTGCATCGGGGTCTGCTGCTCGTCCGTCATGTCATGCTCCTTGCTCAAACCGGGTGGCGGTGTCTCCGTCCCTGGCGTCAACACCCAGTCCACACCCGTTCATCCGCGTCTGCCAGGTGCTGTCAGAGGTACCCCTCGCAGTACCTCCCTCGCTGGGGAGCGACGACGTACCGTGGACGCATGACAGCACGTGAAGAGGTTCGCGAGTTCCTGGTGACTCGCCGCGCCAAGGTCACTCCCGAGATGGTGGGCCTGCCCACGGTCGGCAGCCGTCGTGTCCCCGGCCTCCGTCGAGGGGAGGTCGCGGTCCTCGCGGGCGTGAGCGTCGAGTACTACACCAAGCTCGAACGCGGCGACCTGCGCGGGGTGTCGGACGAGGTGCTGGAAGCCATCGCCTCGGCCCTGCGCTTCTCCGAGGCCGAGCGCTCCCACCTGTTCGATCTCGCGCGTACCGCGAACGCGGGCACCCGCGCGCGTCGCCGTCCCGGAGCATCGACCTCCATCCGTCCGAGCCTGCTCCACCTGGTGGACTCGGTGTCCACAGGTGCCGCCGTGCTCGGAGACCCGCGCAGCACCATCGTCGCCACGAACGACCTCGCACGCGCCCTCTACGACCCGCTGTACAAGGCTCAGGGCGACAGCGTGAACTATGCGCGCTACATCTTCCTGGACCCCAGCTCACGGCAGTTCTATCCGGACTGGGACACGATCGCGGACTCCGCGGTCGCCAGCCTGCGCACCGTCGCGGGCCGCAGCCCGTTCGACAAGTCGATCACGGACCTCGTGGGCGAGCTGTCCACCCGGTCCGAGCACTTCCGGACCCTGTGGGCGCGCCATGACGTGCGCCTGCACATCGAGGGAATCAAGCGCGTGAACCACCCGGCGGTGGGTGTGATCGAACTCGAGTACAACACTCTGACGCTGCCCGCCGACCCTGACCTGGGACTCACGATCTACACGGCGGCCCCGGGCTCAGAGTCCGCGGAGAAACTGCAGCTCCTGGCGAGCTGGTGGGCGTCCGAGAAGACGTCGCGTGCGGCCCACCTCGAGACCGACGCCCGCTCCTGACCCCCTGCCGGCACCCGGCGGCCGGCCCCCATTCCTACCGCCTCTGGAGGCATCCATGACCACCATGCGCGCGTATGTCGCATCGCCCGAGACCGACGTCCCCCAGATCGCGGAGCGTCCCGTTCCCACGCCCGCCGGCGACCAGGTGCTGGTGCGCGTCGAGGCGGTCGCGCTCAACAACGCGGACCTGTCCCCCGCGAGTGACACCTTCGTCCCGGGCTTCGAGTTCGCCGGCGAGGTGGTCGCGACCGGTGACGACGCGGATGCGAACCTGGTCGGCACGCGCGTGATGGGCATCGCGCCCGCCGCCTTCGCGGAGTACGTCGTGGCGCATCGCCGTCACCTGCTGCCGGTGCCGGACGGCGTCGAGTCTGACGCCGCCGCGACGCTGCCCACCGGGCTGATGACCGAGCACGGCGCCATTCGGCGCGCAGGGATCGCGGCCAGCGACTCGGTGCTGGTGACCGCCGCGACGTCAGGCATCGCGATGCTCGGGATCCAGGAACTGCGAGCCCTGGGCGTCGGCACCATCATCGGCACCACCCGCACGCCCGAGCACCGTGAGTCCGTGCTCGCGGCTGGTGCGGACCACGTCATCGTCACCTCGGGGTCGGACCTGGCGACGGCAGTCCGAGACCTCACCGACGGCACGGGCGTCGATGCGGTGCTGGATCACGTGGGCGGCGCCGGCCTCGCCGAGGCGATCCGCGCCGCGCGCCAGGGTGGCACGGTCGTGTCGGTGGGCCGGCTGGGCGGCGCCACCGCGGAGATCGATCTGTTCGAGCTCGCGCGCCAGCGGGTCACGCTGCGGTCCGTCTCGTATGGGCTCACCCCGCCCGAGGTGATCGGCGACCTCATGGACGGCGTGCGTGAGCAGGTGCTGCCAGCCGTTGCTTCGGGCGCGATCGCTCCGCCACTGGATCGGACGTTCGCCTTCGAGGATCTCGAGGAGGCCTTCGCGCGTCTCAAGGGTTCCGCGGGGCACGGGAAGGTCGCGCTGCGGCTGACGTAGTCTCCGCTCGCGGCGCCTGCGGCCCGTCAGCTCTCTGCGTCCTCCAGCAGTCCGCGGAGCGATGCCTGGATCGCGACAGTGGCGGCTCCACGGGCCCACCGCGTGAAGTCCGAATGGTCGATGCGGAGCTCGAGTTCGTGCGCGTCGGGATCGCGATCCTGGCGCAGCTGCCGTCGCACATCGTGCTCCGCGGCGTCCAGGAGCGCGATGCCGTCGCCTCCCACCACGACCACGTCCACCATGGCGAGGTCCGCGACGAGCGCGAGCAGACGACCCAGCGCGCGCGCGGCGCCGTCCACAATCTCTGCGCACGCACGGTCGCCTTCGCGGGCGAGGTCGAGGATCTCGCTGAACGCGGTGGGACGCCGCAGTGCCACCGTCGCCTGGGCTTCGAGGCTCGGGATGGACAGCACCGCAGTTGCGCATCCGCGATGGCCTGCCGCGCACGGGATGCCGTGGCCCTCGAGCGGGATGTGCCCCGCCAGGCCCAGGCCGCTGTCGCGAGTGCGGATCACCTGACCGTGTCGCACGAGGCCCAGACCGACGCCTGCACCGATCGTCACGACCGCGAAGTCGTCGAGCCCACGCGCGGCCCCGAACCAGTGCTCACCTGCGGTGAGCGCCGAGACGTCGTTGTCGATCACGACCGGCACGCCAAGCCGCTCCTCGAGCATGCTCGCGAGCGGCGTGCCCCGCCAACCCAGGAAGGGAGCGCGGTCGACAGTGCGTCCGTCCACCGCGCTGCCACCCAGAGACAGGCCCACGTAGGCGAGCTCGCCGGGATCGATCAGCTCGCGGATCAGCCCGGCCGTCACATCCGCGACCTGCTCCGGGTCGTGCGAGTCCAGAGTGCCGCTCTTGGAGGCGAGCTCGTGGGCGAGCATGTCGGTCACTACCGCGATGACCTCGTCGCCCGTGAGCTTGGCCCCCACGTACGTGCGCCCGCCCGGAACGCCGCTCAGTGGACGCGACGGACGGCCCGGTCCTTCGAGCGCTTCGGAGCTCTCCTGCACGAGTCCGCGATCGATGAGCGGCTTCACCGCTCGAGTCATGGTCGACTGCGACACCGCGAGGCGCGTCGCAAGCTCCGTCCTCGAGACGGGACCGTGCACGAGGATCGCCGAGAGCGCCGCGAGCTCGACGTCTGCGCCGCGACTGCCGCGCGGTTCCACGCTCGTAGTGATCACCTGGCGCCTCCGATCTGCGCTTCAGGATGCCACAGGCGGCGCAACCGTCTGGTCAGCATCGACACGATCGATGACGACCACGATCGCCTGCTCCGGCCAGAGCACCGGCGCGCGAAGGCCTACCTGCGCCAACGCACGACCCGTGGTGTGGACGCCTGCCATCCAGGCTGGCCCGCGACGCTGCACCGCCTGAGCCGGCTCGAACTCGACCGCGGCGACGCGGTACACGGCGTCGGGATCGAGCCCGGGAATGCGGAACGCCGCCGGCGAGGTGCCCGAGGCTGTGGCGCACTGCGCGTAGGCGAACACGGCCGACGACCGGTCCTCGCCGATGACGCCGTGCGCCAGAGCGCTCGGGTCTGGGTGGTCCACCCGGACCGTCCGACCACTGTGCAGGAGGGATCGACGCTCCCGGTAGAACGCCGTCCAAGCACGGAGCGCCTCGAGCTCGTCGTCGGTCGCCTCGAGAATGTTCCACTCGATCCCTGCGTGTCCGAACAGCGCCGTGACCGCGCGGAACTGGACGCCGTGGCGTCGTCCGGAGCTGTGAGAGATCGTGGGGCCCACGTGGCTGCCGAGCAGCTCCGGGGGGATCATCACGCTGGTCCAGCGCTGGATCTGCTGACGTTCGAGCGGGTCGTTCTGGTCCGAGGTCCAGAACCTGTCCGCGTGCATCGCCATGCCCAGGTCGATCCTGCCTCCGCCCGAGGCGCACGACTCGATCTCGAGACCGGGGTGGCGCGACTTGAGCTCGTCGAAGAGGCGATAGATCGCCTCGGTCTGGCGACGCACCGCCGGCACGCCGTCGTGGCCCGGGTCGACGAGCATCCGATTGTGGTCCCACTTGATGTAGTCGACCCCGCTGTCCGCCACGACCGCAGAGACCTGCTCCAGGACGTGAGCGAAGGCATCCGCGTGGGTCAGGTCGAGCACCAGCTGGTGCCGGGCCAGTGGAGGCACCCGCCCCGAGACGTGGAGGATCCAGTCAGGATGTGCGCGATACAGGTCTGAGTCGGGGTTCACCATCTCCCCCTCGAACCACAGACCGAACTGCATCCCCAGTGCGTGCACGCGGTCCGACAGGGGCCGCAGCCCCTCGGGCCAGACCTCAGCGGAGACCGTCCAGTCCCCCAGTCCCGACCAGTCGTCGCGACGGCTGCCGAACCAGCCATCATCGAGGACGAAGCGCTCGACACCCACGGACGCAGCACGCTCCGCCAGCCGCGTCAACGTGCCGAGGTCATGGTCGAAGTACACCGCCTCCCAGACATTGAGCGTGAGCGGCCGGGGAGTCGCTGGATGAGACGGACGCGAGCGCAGCCATGCGTGCGAGCGTGCGCCCATGCCGTCGAGCCCATCGGCCGAGTACACCGCGGCCACCGTGGGGCACCGGTAGACCGCACCGGGCTCGAGCTCCGCCTCACCAGGCTCGATCAGCTCACCGACACCGAGCGTGGCACGTCCGGTCGCGGCACGTTCCGCCGCATGGATGGAGCCGCCGCTCCACAGGAGCGACATCCCCCAGACCTCACCCGACTGGAAGCTCACGTTCTCCGTGAGCGCGCACTGCACGATCGTGCCGTCATGACCTGGCCGCCCTTCGCGGCTCTCGCGCAAGCGGAGGCCTGGGGCGAACGGCATGCGGTGGGGCTGGCGCTCGCGCAGCCACCGGCCCGAGAAGTCGAGCGTCTCGATCGCACGGTCCGGGACGGGGAGCCAGACGAGCAGCTCGTCCAGCGTGTACACGGTCGCGCCCTCGTTCGTCAGGCTCATGTCGACCAGCAGCACGCCCTCCGCCGTGAGCGTGAAGGTCTGCTCGACGCTCACCTCGAGGGCCGTGTCCCGCAGGAACACGGAGACCGTCCTGTCGGTGCTGTGGACATCGACGACGGCGAACAGCGGGGAGAACCCCGTCGCGCCTCGGTGCCCCCGGATCGCGGGCCGGCCCATGAAGCCGCGGGCCGCCTCGCGCATCAGGCCTGGATCCACGGGCTCGTCGAGGTCGTTGTGCGGAATCGCAGGTGTCCTCATCGCGCGCAGCGCCTCGGGCGAGATGTCGCCCAGCGGTGCGCCCCAGTGCAGCACGGCTGGGTAGCCTGCGCTGACGTCGAGGATGAACTCGACGCCGTCGGCGCGAAGCGTCGACACGCTGTCACGGTCAGTGCGCGTGAGATCGGTGGCGGTCATGACCTGGTCCTCTCGAAAGTGGGGAGAGGTGGCCGGGCATCTGTCGCCCGGCCACCTCGCCCAGCCGGCTACTCGAACAGCGCGTTCACGCTGTCGTTGGCGGCCGGCAGGGTGTCGGTCCCCCCGGAACCCGACATGATCGACTCCATGACCGGCCCCATGATCGCGTTGACATCAGACTTGAAGTCCGTGATCGGGAACAGGACGGTGGTGCCGTTGTCCACGTGCTGAGTGAAGGCGGTGACGTCCACGCCGTTGGCCTCGAAGGCCGCGACAGCGCGGTCGGTCGCCTCGACGATCGCGGGGAACACCACTCCGGCTTCGCCCACGACGTTCTGGCACTCGGGCGAGCCGAGGTACTTCACCCATGCCCACGCGGCGTCAGGGTTGTCGGTGGACGCGGCGATGTTGTCCGCCAGTCCGTTGAGCATCGACGCGTTCTGCCCGTTGGGACCCACAGGAGTGGCCGCCACCGCAGGGGTGAACGTGTCGCTCTCCGAGCCGAACACATAGCCGGTCATCCAGGAGCCGTTGGGGACCATGGCGGCCTTGCCTGCGATGAGCTGGTCCGCCCAGCTGATGCCCTCCTGCGCGGCGAACGTGGGCATGTAGCCCTTGTCGACCAGCGAGTACCACCAGTCGATCGTCTCCGCGAAGGCCGGGTCGTCGAAGTTGTAGGACGTGCCCCAGGGCTCATCGGTCTGCGTCCAGCCCAGCGTCGCCGTGAGGAAGCTCCACTGGGTCTGGCCGTCGGCTCCGCCGGCGCCCTCCATCCACAGTCCGTAGGTCTCGACGGAGGTGGGGTCGAAGCCCTCCTCGTCTCCACGGACGCCGTTGGTGTCGATCGTCAGCCGGGCGATGACGTCCTCGTAGGTGCCACCGTCCTCGGGGTTCCAGGTCAGGCTGCTCATGTCCTCGGCGGTGAGACCTGCTGCCTCGACGGCCTGCGCGTTGTAGAACAGCGCGATCGTGTCGAAGTCCTTGGGCAGCCCGTACTGGATCCCCTCGGGGTCCTGCCAGAGCTCGACCAGGCCCTCCTGGTAGATCGACATGTCGACGCCATCGGCCTCGATGTAGCCGTCCAGCGGCAGCACCTGGCCGTTCTTCTGGAACTCCGGATAGTACGCGACGTGGCTGGTGAACACGTCGTAGTTCTCACCCGAGACGAACCCGGTGGTCACCTTGGTCCAGTAGTCGTCCCAGCCGATCTGCTCGATGTCGACCTGATAGCCGGGGTTCGCCGCCGCGAAGTCCGCGGCGCACTGCTCGTACGCCGGGAGCTGGTTCGAGTCCCACAGGCCGTAGCTGATGGTCGCGGCGTCGCCATCGCTGGCTCCGTCGCCGCCCTGTCCTGCGGTCTCGTCGCCATCGCTCGAGCACGCGGCCAGGGAGACGGCGGCCAGGGCGATGAGGGCGGGGGTCATCATGGACTTCTTCATCGAGGTCCTCCTTGTGTTGGTGGTGCGGTTGGTGGTGTGAAGAGAGGTGGAGCGTGGGTCGGGAGTCGCGATGGGGTTCATCACTTGACTCCCGAGGACTGGATGGAGCCGACGATCCGACGGCCGAACACCAGGACGAGAATGAAGATGGGCACCGCGGCGACCAAGGAGCCGGCCATAAGGCCCGCCCAGTCGGGGCTGCCTTGAGGCGTCTGTGAGCGGAACACGCCGAGGCCCACGGTCAGCAGCGTCGACTCCTCCGTCTGGCCGACCAGGAGCGGCCACAGGTAGTCGTTCCAGTAGAAGATGAACTGCAGGATCCCGATGGTGATGATCTGCGGCATCACGATGGGGAGCACGATGCGCGAGAAGATGCGCCACTGACTCGCCCCATCGATGGTCGCCGCCTCGATGAACGAGCGGTTGACCCCCAGGAAGAACTGCCGCAGGAAGAACACGACGAAGGGCGAGAAGAACATCGCTGGCAGGGCGATGCCGATGTACGTGTTCAGGAGGCCGAGCTCGCGCACGAGCAGGAAGTTGGGCAGCAGCGTGAACATTCCGGGCACCAGCAGGGCGACGAGGAAGATGCCGAAGACCACGTCCCGCCCGCGCCACTCGAGCAGCGCGAACGCATAGGCCGCCATCGAGCTGAGCATGACCTGCGCGACGGTGATGATCGTGCAGACGATCACCGAGTTGACCAGGTACTGCGTGAAGTTGATCGCGCCCACCGAGCCGCCCTCAGCGAGGGCGTCAGCGGTGGACTGAAGCCCGAGCACCCGCTGGAAGGGTCCCAGGGTGGGCTCGACGGGAAGCAGGCTGAGCGGCTCCGAGAACATCGCACGGTTGTTGCTGAGCGCGGTGCGCAGCATCCAGTAGAAGGGGAACAGCGTCGCGAAGACGACGAGCCCGATGGTGACCCAGCCGAGAGGTCGCGTGATGAATCGGCGTCGCCGGTCGTGCGAGGACTGGACGGTGGAGGGAAGTGTCGTGGTCGCCATGTCAGCGCTCCAGATCGCTCTGCCCGGCGCGGAAGGCTCGCATCTGCACGAGCGCGATCACCGCCAGGATGAACATGAGGATGACCGACAGCGCGCTCGCATAGCCGAAGTCGAATCGGGCGAAGGCTCGGTCGTAGATGTAATAGGTGATGGCGTTGGTCGAGTCGACCGGACCGCCCTGTGTCGTGACGGCGATGGTGTCGAAGATCTGGAACGATCCGACCACCGTGACCACGAGCACGAAGGCGAGGACGGGACGCAGCAGCGGCAGGGTGATCGAGCGGAACACCCGCCACTCGCCTGCGCCGTCGACGGCCGCGGCCTCGTAGACGTCGTGAGGGATGGCCTGTAGCCCGGCGAAGATCAGCAGCGTCGTATAGCCCAGGTGGCGCCAGACGTTGACGAGCGCGATCGTGGTCATGGCGTACTGCTCGTCGCCGAAGAACCCGATGCGGGTGATCCCGATCGCGTCGAGCCCCGAGTTGATGAGACCCAGGTTGTAGTCGGCGAGCCAGTACCAGACCAGCGCGACCACAACGTTGGCGATGAGGTACGGGAGCATCACCACGCCGCGGATGAGCATCGAGCGCGTGAACCGGTGGAGCAGGACGGCGAGCAGCAGCGCGACCAGAGTCTGGACCACGATGTTGATCGCGACGTACTGAAGCGTCACGCCCATCGAGTTCCAGAAGACCGGGTCGTCGACGATCGCCGCGTAGTTCTCGAGCCCCACCCAGGTGGGCTCGCTCAGCAGGTTGTAGTCGGTGAAGCTCAGGTAGAGACCACGGACGGCCGGCCAGGCGAAGAAGACGAGGAAGCCCAGGAGCGCGGGAGACAGGAAGAGCATCGCGGTTCCCAGCTGTCCGCGGCCGGGGCGGCGCTTGGTGCGCGCCGGCCCGGTTGCCTGCGGAACCGTGGTGAGGGGCGTCGTTGCCACTCGGATCACCTCCGAATAACTTTCGTTGTGCAAGTAACGTACGCCCGAGGAGTGCTTGTGTCAACCGCAACGACCGCGGATTGATGGTCACGCTTTCGTTATAGAAGTAATTGGCCTGATCTGCCTCCTCTCTCGCGAGAGTTGGATCCGCCGTCTTCCTGGGACAATGGACGTCATGTCCGTCGCCTCCCCCACCCGCATCCTGCTGTCACGGGATGACTGGACGACTGCCGCATCGGCCCACGAGGCCCGCGCGGACACGCTGACGGCCGGGCGGCGCGAGCGCGCGGCGCGCGGCGAGAGCCACGCGATCGAGGACTTCCTCTACGACTACTACTCGACCAAGCCGGCACAGCTGCGGCGGTGGCACCCCGGCATCGACGTGGCCCTGGACAGGGCCGATGCGCACGCCGGGTGGCGGTGGTACACCACCTCGGGAGGCGTCACGACGATCGACGTCGCCGGCTTCGTGGCGGACCGCGGCGAGGGCGTGCGCCACATCCGGCGCCTGCTCGCCGCCACCGCGGGGCGCGCACCGATGCTGGGCTGCTTCGGGATGCACGAGTGGGCGATGGTCTACCGAGCCGCGGACGCCGAACGCCGCCACGGGCTGCCGCTGCGCCTGGGCGCCGCCGGGACGGACGCCGTGGTCGACGCACACCCGCTGAGGTGCACCCACATCGACGCGTTCCGGTTCTTCACGGCGCCCGCCGCGCCGCTCAACGCCCATCAGCTCACGCGCGCCGGCCAGGTCGAGATGGACCAGCCCGGCTGCCTGCACGCGACCATGGACCTGTACAAGTGGGCCATGAAGCTGGGCCCCGCCGCGCCCGGCGACCTGCTGCTGGACTGCTTCGAGCTCGCGCTCGACGTCCGGCGCGTCGACATGCAGGCGTCGCCGTATGACGTGTCCTCCTACGGGCTCGAGGCGATCCCAGTGGAGACGCCCGCCGGAAAGTCGGAGTACGCCTCGAGGCAGCGCGCCTTCGCGCGACGAGCGGCACCGCTGCGTGAGCGGCTCATCGAGATCTGCGACGCGGTGCTCGACGCCGGCTGACGCTCGCTCCCGGCGCGCCAGCAGTCACTCAGTGCCGAGAATCGCTGTATTCCGGCACTCACTGACTGCCAGGAGCCGCCGACGGGGGATCGAGTTCCTCGACGGGCGCCTCGGTCGCCGGAACGGCGCTGCGTCCGGCTGATGCGACGGCTCCCACGCCGGCCGCGGTCACCAGGGCGATGCTGGCGACCACCACCCACGTGAGGCGCTGGTCGAGCAGGACCAGGCCCGCGAGCGCCGCGATGGCCGGGGCCAGCGCGAGCAGGATCGCGAACGTCTCCGCCTTCATGCGGCGCAAGGCGCTGAGCTCGATCCCGTACGGGATGGCGGAGCTGAGCACGGCGACCACGAAGGCCAGAGCAAGCGCAGCGGGGTTCAGCAGCGCCTCGCCCACCACCACGCCCGCGACGGGAACCGTCAGCAGCGCGCCCACGGCGGTCGCGAGCGCGAGGCCCACGACGCCCGGCATGCTGGCGCCCGCCGCGCGGGCAGTCAGGATGTAGGCCGCCCACATCACCGCCGCGCCGCCCGCGAAGAGCATGCCCACGGGGTCGAGGTCTTGAGCGCCGCCGCCCAACAGGGCTACGCCGGTGCCGGCGAGCACGGCCCACAGCACCCCGCGCCAGCTGCGGCTCGCCACGACGCTGAGCACCAGCGGACCCATGACCTCGATGGTCACCGTCACGCCCAGTGGGATGCGTGCGAGCGCGAGGTAGAAGAACGCGTTCATGGCTGCCAGAGAGACGCCGAACGCGAGCACGGTCCACCAGTGCACGCGCGCGCCGCGGCGCAGGCTGACCACCGCGAACGGCAGCAGCACTAGCGCGGAGAACAGCAGCCGGCTGGCGATCACTCCCCACGCCCCGATGTCCGGGATGATCGTCACCGCGACGGCCGCGCCCGCCTCCTGGCACGCGAGCCCCACGAGCACCAGCAGCGGCATGCCGGCGGTGCGGCTGAAGGACGTCATGGCGCCATCGTGCCGCATCCCGCGGGCATGCCGGACACGTGCTCCTGGGCTCGCGGCCGGTCGAACACCACCGTCTCGCCCTCGACGGCACGAACCGCGCCGCCGGTGAGGGCAGCGATGTCGGCGCGGAGAGTCGCCACGAGCTCCGGCGGCACCCGTAGCGACAGGCGCGCGACTGAGCCATACTCGGGCTCGTCGAGGACGGCCCGGTGGGTGTCCGCCCACGTGTGGAGGTAGGCCAGGACGCGGCCGGCCTCGGCATGCGGCGCATCGGCCGTGACACGCGTGAGGTGGACGCGATCGACCCACGTCGCTGCGTCGAGAGCGCCCGACACCGCACTGCCGTACGCCCGCACCAGCCCGCCGGCGCCCAGCAGCGTCCCACCGAACCACCGCGTCACCACGGCCACCACATCGGTCACCTCGCGGTGGCGCAGCACCTCGAGCATGGGCGCGCCCGCGGTCCCGGCCGGCTCGCCATCGTCATTCGAGCGCTGGCGGTCGGCGTGCGGCCCCAAGATGAGTGCGGTGCAGTGGTGCCGCGCGTCCCAGTGCTCCTTGCGGCGCGCGGCGACCACCGCATCGGCCTCGTCGACGGACACCGCGGGCGCGAGGTGCGCCAGGAAGACCGACCGCTTGACCTCGAGCCGGTACTCGACCGGCGCGGCGATCGTGGCCGGCAGCGCGTCCATGGTCAGGAGCCGCGCGCCTCGTCGACGCCCATGTTCGCCAGTGCGTCGGCACGCTCGTTGCCGGGATCGCCGGCGTGGCCCTTCACCCAGACCCACTCGATCTGGTGGCGGGCCACCTGCTCGTCGAGCGCCATCCACAGTTCCTGGTTCTTGACGGGCTTCTTGTCGCGTGTCTTCCAGCCATTGCGCTTCCAGCCCTTCATCCAGGACTGGACGCCGTTCATCACGTACTGGGAGTCGACATGGAGCGTGATGTGGCATGGGCGCTTGAGCGCGGCCAGCCCTTCGATCACAGCTGTGAGCTCCATGCGGTTGTTGGTGGTCTCCTTCTCGCCGCCGAAGAGCTCCCGTTCCTTTCCGCCGGAGCGCATCAGCGTGCCCCAGCCGCCGATGCCCGGGTTTCCCTTGCAGGCGCCATCGGTCCACATGTCCACGTGCGTCATCTCGCTCACGCGGTCACGATAGGCCATGGGCGCATCCCGCCTGATGCGGCACACTGGTGGCCATGCCGCGCCGCGCCTCCGCCAGCACCCCCGCTGTCGCCGCGTTGATCCGAGCCGGCATCGCGCACGAACTGCACCCGTACGAGCACGATCCTGCCTCGGAGCTGTCCTACGGCCTCGAGGCCGCCGCCGCGCTGGGAGTCCCGCCGGCGCAGGTTTTCAAGACGCTCTGCGTTCTTGCGGACGGCACGCTGTCCATGGCGATCACCCCCGTCGACGGCACGCTCGACGTCAAGGCAGTCGCCAAGGCCCTGGGCGCCAAGCGCGCGACTATGGCCGACCCCGCCGATGCCGAGCGAGCCACCGGCTACGTCGTGGGCGGCATCTCGCCGCTGGGCGGACGCAAGCGCCTGCCGGCAGTGCTGGACTCCAGCGCACTCGACCTGGACCGCGTCTACGTCTCCGGCGGCCAGCGCGGACTCGACCTCTCTCTCGCCCCGACGGACCTGGTGCGCCTCACTGGCGCCGCCGTCGCCACCATCCGGAAGGACTCATGACCCCGCTCTCCGCCGCCCCCGACCAGTGGAACCCCGCCGCACGCCTCGAGGAGGTCAAGGCGCGTGTGCACATCGCGGAGGCGCAGTGCGGCCGCGCCGGCGCCGGAGTCCAGGTGCTGGTCGCGACCAAGACCTGGGACGCCGATGCGGCGGCGGCTGTCGTTGCGGCGGGAGGTGCCGTCGTGGGCGAGTCGCGCATGCAGGAGCTTGCGGAGAAGGGCGCGGCTCTGCGGGCGGCCGGGGCGCGCGTGCACGTGATCGGGCAACTGCAGCGCAACAAGGCTGGCATCGCGGTCGAGTACGCGGACTGCGTGCAGACCGTCGACTCCATGCGCCTTGCGGAACGGCTGTCGCGCCTGTGTCTCGAGGCCGAGCGGGACCTCGAGGTGATGATCCAGGTCAACGTCTCGGGCGAGGAGTCGAAGGCCGGGGTGGCCCCGGAGGAGGCCCTCGCGCTGGCAACACAGGTCCAGGCTCTGCCCGGTCTCACGGTGACCGGCTTCATGACCATCGGGCTCAACTCGGACGACGAGGACGCGGTGCGAGCCGGCTACCGGCGCCTGCGAGACATCCGGGATGCGGCGCTCATCCGTTCGGAGCGCGGCGAGTTCCCTCTGGCAGACGCCTGGCACCTGTCGATGGGCATGTCGCGTGACCTCGAGTGGGCCATCGCGGAGGGCGCCACCATGGTGCGGGTCGGGACCGCCGTCATGGGCGACCGCGCGCAGACCTGACTCGGCGAAGGCGCCTGTTCTGGCCCTACGTGCGCGATCCTCCTTGCGAGGCGCAAGTGCGCTTCTAAGTTAAGTCTCTGAAGCAGACAAGTCGCAGACCTGAGCAGGAGGGATGTCCCATGTACCGGGAACGCTATGAGAGTCGTGGACGGCCTCCCGAGGCGCGGCGCAACCTCCAAGATCTACTTCGCCTCACGCTGGCCGCAGTCGAGATCGCAGGCACCCGTCGGGAGGCCATGGACGCCGTTGCCGACTCGATCCAAGCTCCGGGATCGCTCGCCACGTATCGCCACGATGTGTACGAGACGACGGTCGTGTACGAGTTCGGCCAGCTCGCGCGCCAGGACTTCGAATCGCACGGGAACGTGGCTGTGTGGGAGAGGCCCCTGACTTGGACCCGTCCAGGCGGCACCTATGCGAGTTCCGGTCACATCGACATCTCTCTCTTCAACTCGCGGCGGCAAGTGGAGACGCGCATCGAGTTCGGAAAAGCGGAACCTCGGCCGCGTGCGCGCCCACCGCGGGACGAGAAGCTTGAGTCGGACGCTTTGAAACTCCACGACGCGCGCAACGACTTTGCTTCACGTCGCGCCGACGCGGACGCCCCCAGAGGGTACGCGTCTGAGAACTACGTGGTGCTGTGGGACTTACGCGACTCTCGGAAGACTAAGTCCACCGCCCGCCCAACCAAGAAGGCCTTCGACTCCTGGTTCGATCGTTGTTCGGCACATGCTCGGGCGGCGTCCGGACGCCTTGGGTTCGATGTCGTCCTCGAGACGGCCGCGGCATCAGACATGATGAGTTTCAAAGCCGATGTGCGACGCGGCGCCTATGCCGCAATCTTCCAGGTGTTGCCGTGAACAGTTGCAACAGGCTGAGTGGGCGCTGAACCTCGCCACACGGCCGCGAGCGCCGCATCGGCCCTTCACGAGACAATGGCCGCGATGACTTCCGCCGACGCCACCCTCCTGAACCGCCTCCCCCAGCCCGAGCAGGGAGTCGCGCCCGACCCCGACGCGCTCTACGAGGCCTTCGCGACGTGGGCGGAGGGGACCGGCCTGCCGCTGTACCCGCACCAGGACGAGGCTCTCATCGAGATCGTCTCCGGCTCGCACGTGGTCCTGGCGACGCCCACCGGCTCGGGGAAGTCGCTGGTCGCGGCCGGCGCCCACTTCGCCGCCCTCGCCGCGCACCAGGCGGGCACCGGCGGCCGCACCTTCTACACGGCGCCGCTCAAGGCCCTGGTGAGCGAGAAGTTCTTTGCGCTGATCGAGTTGTTCGGCTCCGCGAACGTGGGACTCATGACCGGCGACAGCGCCGTGAACCCGGACGCGCCCATCATCTGCTGCACCGCGGAGATCCTCGCGAACCTCGCCCTGCGCGACGGTGCCGCCACGGACGCCTCGCTGGTGGTCATGGACGAGTTCCACTTCTACTCCGACCCGCAGCGCGGATGGGCCTGGCAGGTGCCGCTGCTCGAACTGCCCCACACCCAGTTCGTGTTGATGTCCGCCACCCTGGGTGACACCAGTTGGCTCGTGGAAGACCTAGAAAGCCGCTCCGACCGCTCCGTTGCCGAGGTCACCACGCTTGAGCGGCCCGTCCCCCTCAGCTTCGACTACAGCCTGGACCCGCTGCCGGAAGTCGTGGAACGCATTGTCCAGTCAGACAAGTCCCCGGCCTACGTCGTCCACTTCACCCAAAAGGATGCCGTGGAGCGTGCCCAGTCGCTGCTCAGCATGAACCTCGCGTCCAAGAGCGAGCGTGCCGTCATTGCCGACGCCCTGGACGGCACTCGCTTTGGCACCGGCTTTGGCAAAACGCTGTCGAAGTTCTTGCGAGCCGGCATTGGTGTTCACCACGCGGGCATGCTGCCCAAGTACCGGCGCATCGTGGAACGCCTCACCCAACAGGGACTTCTCAAAGTGGTCTGCGGCACCGACACCCTCGGAGTCGGCATCAACGTGCCCATCCGCACCGTGCTGTTGACCTCGCTGGTGAAGTACGACGGCGAACGGATGCGTCACCTCAGCACCCGCGAGTTCCACCAGATCGCGGGCCGCGCCGGGCGCGCCGGCTTCGACACCGAAGGCTCCGTGATCGTGATGGCCCCCGAACACGTCATCGAGAACCGCAAAGCGCTCGCGAAGGCCGGCGACGACCCCAAGAAACGCAAGAACATTGTCCGCAAGAGTGCCCCCGCGGGCTCAGTGAACTGGACCGATGCGACATTTGAGCGCCTGCGCGACGCACCACCAGAGCCGCTCACCTCGTCGTTTGCGGTCACGCACGCCATGGTGCTGAACCTCCTATCCCGCGGCACAGAGAACGCCGCATTGGACCGTCCCGCCCAGGACCCTGTGCAGGCCATGCGCGACCTGCTCGAGGCAGTCCACGAGACGCCCGCGCAGCGTTCCAAGCACGCCCGCCAGGCGTTGCGGATCTACCGCTCACTACGGATCGCTGGCGTCGTGGAGCGGGTACGCATTCCCGACCCCTCGCACCCGCGCGGCGAGCGTCCATCGGTCCGTCTCACCGTAGACGTGCCACGCAACTTTGCCCTCAATCAGCCCTTGTCCCCCTTCGCGTTGGCGGCAATGGACCTGCTCAACGTGGACAGCCCTGACCACGCGCTCGACGTGGTGTCCGTGATTGAATCCACGCTGTCCGATCCGCGTCAGATTCTGCTCGCACAACAGAACGCCGCACGCGGTGAAGCGGTCGCGGCGATGAAGGCCGACGGCATCGAATACGAGGAACGCATGGAGTTGCTCGAAGAGGTCACGTGGCCCCAGCCACTCGCAGACCTCCTGGAGCCTGCGTTCGTCAGCTACCGGCGCACGAACCCCTGGATCTTGGATGCAGAACTGTCCCCCAAGTCCGTGGTGCGGGACATGCTTGAAAAGGCCATGTCCTTCGGCGATCTGGTCTCCGTGTACGGCCTGGAACGCACCGAAGGCGTGGTCCTGCGGTACCTGGCGGAGGCCTACCGAGCATTGCGCCAGACCGTTCCCGAGGAACACCGCACGGACGATGTAGCCGCCATCACCGACTGGCTGGGCGAACTCGTCCGGGGAACCGATTCATCGCTGCTGGACGAGTGGGAACGCCTCCAGAACCCGGAGGTGTCCCTGGGCGACGATGCCGACCCAGCATCGGCCGCCGCCAGCCCTTCGATGACAGGCCCCGCGCGCCCCATGACAGGTAATGTGCGCATGTTCCGCCGTCTGATCCGCAACGCCATGTTCCGCCGTGTGGAACTCGCCGCTCGTGAGGACTACGCGGCGTTGGAGGCCCTCGACAAGCGTTCCGGTTGGAACGCGAACGCATGGCGGGACGCGCTCGACCCGCTGTTTGTGGCCCAAGGCGACGACGCCATCGGGATCGGCCCCGACGCTCGCGCCGCTGCGCTGCTGACTTTCGTGGAGCCCGGGGGCGACCACGGCATCGGCCCTGCTGTCGCCGCACTTGCCGCGACGGAACACGGCACCCTGCCCGAAGGGATGTGGCTGGTGCGCCAGGTCTTCGACGACCGGGACGGCGACCACGACTGGGCCATCACCGCGACCGTTGACCTCGATGCTTCCGACGAGGCAGGAGCTCCCGTGATCGACATTCTGAACGTGGGCGCCGCCTAGGTTCTTTGGCCAGCCGAAGTTCTTCTTTCGGCCTATCTACCAGGCTTTTCGGCCAACTTAAGACAGGCTTGCCTTCCTAGCGCGCACCCCACCCGCAGTTCTACTGTGGCGAGTATGAGCACGACAGACCACCACAACATTGACGAAGAAGCCGTCACGCGGCGCCTGAATGCGCTGCGTGCTGGCGTGCTGGGAGCGAACGACGGCATCGTCTCCACCGCAGGTCTAGTGATCGGTGTGGCGGCGGCCACTCCCGACAACCACGGCGCCATTCTGGCCGCCGGTGTCGCAGGCGTGGTCGCGGGTGCATTGTCGATGGGTGTAGGCGAGTACGTGTCCGTGTCCTCGCAGTCCGATGCCGAAAAGAGCCAGCTCCGCCGTGAGGCCCGCTGGCACAAGGAACGACCCGAATGGGAGCTGGAACAACTGGTCCAACTCAATGTCGAGACGGGCATGAGCGAAGAAACCGCGCGCAAGGCCGCCGAGGAGCAGACCGCCCACGATCCCCTAGGAATCCACTCGCGGATGCACCTGGGAATCGACCCCGAAGAAATCACCAACCCCTGGCACGCGGCGTGGGCATCGCTGTGCGCCTTCACGCTGGGCGGCCTACTGCCGTTGCTGACGATCCTGCTGGTGCCCACATCCGCCCAGGTCCCCGCCACCTACATCGCGGTGCTGATCGCAGTGTCACTCACTGGCTACACGTCTTCGCGCCTGGCTCACTCACCGCGCACGCGGGCGATCATCAGGAACATCGTGGGTGGCGCGCTGGCCATGGGGATCACCTGGGGCATCGGTGCGCTGATCGGTACCGCAATCTAACGCAGCGCGCCCCTTTCCCCTGGCCGTAGATACACGGCGGGGATGAGGGCCGATGCGCGCCCTCGCCGTAGTTTTCAGGCGGGTTTTCCGCTGGCCCAGTTACGGCACCAACCCGATCCACTCGGGAGTGGAGAACTTGCTGTCCACTTCCGCCTGAGCCTTGGCGAGTTCGTCCGGGGAGACCGCGCTGGATTGGGTCGCATAGCGGCTAGCAAAGTGGTCGAGGAACGCGGCGATCACGTCTTCGCGGGCCATCCCCGTCTGACTGCGCAGAGGGTCCACGCGCTTGTTAGCGCTCTTGGTGCCTTTGTCTGACATCTTCTCGCGGCCGATGCGCAGCGTTTCCAGCATGGCGTCCGCGTCGATGTCGTACGCCATGGTCACGTGGTGAAGCACCGCTCCTGAGGAGTATCGCTTCTGGGCGGCGCCGGCGATCTTGCCCGCCTCGGAAGCGATGTCGTTCAAGGGCACATAGCGGGCTTTGATTCCCACGTCAGCGAGGGCACCCAGCACCCAGTCGTCTAGGAAGGCGTAGGACTGCTCAAACGACAGTCCCTCCACGAGGGACGTCGGTACCGACAGCGAATAGGTGATGGTGTTGCCCGGCTGCACAAACATCGCGCCACCGCCGGACACACGGCGAGTGACGGTGATGTCGTGCTTGGCGGCACCCTCAGGGTCAACCTCATTGCGCAGCGACTGGAACGATCCGATGATGACGGCGTTGGACGCCCACTCCCAGATACGTAGCGTGGGCGCGCGCCGGCCTGCCGCTACCTCCCGTGTGATGACGTCATCGAGTGCCATCTGCAGGTGAGGCTCACGGGGCTCATCGTGGAGGATGTCGAACGTGTGGTCACCCCAGCTGGTGGCGTGACCGAGCGCGCGCCGCACTGCGATCGCGACTGCTTCCGGACTGAACCCCACAAAGTGAGCGTCTGGTCCGGCTGCCCGCTCCACGACCGCCGCGAGCGTTCCCACGGTGGAGTTGGCAGGCAGGCCCGTGAGGGCGAGCCGAATGTCGAGCAGTGCTTCCGCAGGCTCAAGGAAGAAGTCACCGGAGATGACGACTCGCGACAGGCTGTCGCCGGATACTTCAACATCCGCGACCACGAGTTTGCCGCCTGGAACCTTGTACTCACCGTGCATGGATCCATTGTGTCCACGGCTCAGATCGTTGATTGACCCGTTTCGTTACCGGCGTAGCCGAACGCGCGCCGCATTACCGGCGCTCCACACCGGCCTTCAACAATCCGTAGACCAGCGAATCCACCATGGACTCCCATGCGGCCTCGATGATGTTCGGGCCCACGCCCACCGTGCGCCAGGTCTCCCCTGTCTCGCGGTGAACGGTGGTGATGAGGACACGAGTCACAGCGTCGGTGCCGTGGGAAGCTTCCATGATGCGGACCTTGAAGTCGGTCAGCTCGAAGTGGTCGATCTCGGGATACGCCGCCACCAGCGCGGTCCTGAGCGCATGGTCGAGCGCGTTGACGGGACCGTTTCCTTCGCCCACAGAAACGTGGCGCTGGCCACCGGCGAGGAGCTTCACGATCGCCTCAGCATCGGCGTCTGTGGGGTCACCCAACTTGGACGAGACGCGCACACGCCAGGTCTCGACGTCCCAGAAGGTGTTGTCTTCGCCCAACTCGTCGCGCAGGAGCAACTCAAATGAGGCATCGGCGGCATCAAAGGTGTACCCGGCGGCTTCCGCGTGCTTCACACGCTCGGTGACGCGGCCCAGAAGTTCGCCCTGGCCTTCCAGATCGAATCCGAGCTCTTTGCCCTTGAGTTCGATCGAAGCACGGCCTGCCATGTCGGAGACCAGCATGCGGAGCCCGTTACCCACGAGTTCGGGCTGGGTGTGCTGGTACAGGTCGGGATCCACGCGGATGGCCGATGCGTGCAAGCCGGCCTTGTGCGCAAAGGCACTGGAGCCCACGTAGGGCTGGCGTGCGAAGGGGGCGATGTTGGTGATCTCGGAGATGGCGTGGGCGATGCGGGTGGCTTCGGTGAGCCCGTCGCCCTTCAAGACCGTGAGCCCCTTCTTGATCTCCAGGTTCGCGACCACGGTCACGATGTCGGCGTTGCCGGTGCGCTCGCCGTAGCCGTTGATGCAGCCCTGGACGTGGGTGGCACCGGCAGCAACCGCGGCCATCGAGTTCGCGACGGCGCAGCCGGAGTCGTTGTGAGCGTGCATGCCCAGCGGCACATCGACGCGAGACCCCACGGCACGAACAATCTCGGTGACATCGTCGGGGAGCATTCCGCCGTTGGTGTCGCACAGGCACAGGGTGTCGGCGCCGCCGTTGATCGCGGCCTGGAGGGCGCGCACGGCGTAGTCGGCGTCGTAGCGGTAGCCGTCAAAGAAGTGTTCTGCGTCCATGATGACGCGGCGGCCTTCGCCGGTGAGGAACGCAAAGGTTTCCTCGATCATCGCCAGGTTCTCGTCAGGGCTGACGCGCAGAGCACGTTCCGCATGGCGAATATCTGACTTGCACACCAGCGTGATGATGGGCGCCTCGGAATCGAGCAGCGCGCGCACCTGCGGGTCAGCGGCGGCAGTGGTGCCCGTCTTACGAGTCATGCCGAAGGCCGCGAACTGCGCGTTCTTGAACGACAGCTCCTTGGCAACGAGCCCAAAGAACTCGGTGTCCTTGGGGACAGCACCCGGCCATCCGCCTTCAATAATGCCCACACCCAGTTCATCCAGAAGCGGGGCAATCGCCATCTTGTCCGCGACGGACAGGTTCATGCCTTCTTGCTGTGCGCCATCCCGCAGGGTGGTGTCGTAGACCTCTACTTCGAGATCCGTCATGGTGTGTGCTCCTTGTGAAGTGCCATCATTCCGTTGCGCCCGGCCGCGGGGCGGCGGTGCTTGTGGCGGTGCCGGAGAGTCATCCCAACAAAAAAGCCTCCCAAGGGTGCGGGAGGCTGCGCGTCGGGAATACTCTCGCCGACGCGCTACAGAATGATGATCGCGGTGTGCATCGGGTTCAGTATTGCACAGCGTCCGTGGAGCAGGTACCCCCGTGGGCCACTCATCCCCGCGTTTGCCGGCCGGGAGCCGTACTTCCTGGTGAGACCATGACCGCAATGCGAACGATGAGGGGGTCACGTGGGTACGTGGGCAGCGACAGTGGAGGCGTTACTCGCGGAGCGTGGAGCCGCACTTCACGGGTATGCCGTGGCGTTGACGGGCAACCACCATGCGGCGGAGGACTTGCTGCAGGATGCGCTCGTCAAGACTTTCCGTAGTGGCCGCGGCTCAGTCACCGTGAATGAGGCGCATGCGTATGTGAAACGCGCTATGCAATCGGCGGCGATTGACTCGCATCGACGCAGGCGGGCTCGCCCTGAAGAAAGCGAACTGACTCCGCACACCGATGCTGCTGCTCCAGACCCCACGGCGGCGGTCGTCAACCGCAACGCTCTCCTGCACGCGCTCGCTGGGCTCACGCCCCGTGAGCGCACCTGCATGGTGATGCGGTTCTTCGACGGCTATAGCGCGGTGGACATCAGCCAACGGCTGGGCCTATCCCCCGGCACGGTGCGCAAGTACCTGTCGGACGCCACTGCCACTCTTCGCCAGCGCGGAGTCGACTACGGGCTTCACCCTTCGGACATTGATGACGCCGCGGCAAGTGTTCCGCTGCTGACCCGACCATCCTCTCGAATGACCACGAACGGAGCACGCGCATGAGTACCGCTTTCCAGAACGAACTGTCCTCCTTGATTGACGATGCTGGCAGCAGCTTCAGCGACACAGCATGGGGAGCCGATGCCCGGGGTGCGGTGGCAACGGTGCGGCGTGCGCGGCGTCGGCGCCAGATGGTCCACGGCGCGTCTGCGGCGGGGGCGGTAGCGCTAGTCGCGGCAGGCAGTGTGTACGCTCCACGCCTCGCTGGTCCTGATGAGGGGGCCGCAAGTGCTGCGAGTGGGGCCGATGCTGCCGTGACGGACGGCCTCTCGGACGGCGTCACGGCGCCCACAGCGCCCACGGCTGAGCTTCGCTCGAATGACGGGATGGTGCTGTGGGAGTCCGCGCAGTTCCGTGCGCAGAGCGATCCACTGATGCGCGCGGATGCGCAAGCGGCCTTCACCTGTGCGGGCATGGACTGTGAACCGGCATGGGTGGGTTCCAGCGCATTGGTGGATGCACGGGCGTCCGTCAGTTACACGGAGGACGGGGACGCTGGCGCTGCGTTGGAAGTGGAGTGGCGGCTCACCAACATCACCGACCAGGACATCCTGATCGAGCGCGACTCGCAGGGCGTGTTCATCGAGGTGGAGGGCGCTCCGGTGACGGACCTTCAATACGGCGGCACCTCCTTCTCGGTGGCGCCGGAACTGCCGTGGTACAGCCGTCAACCCGGCGCACGCGCCGACTCCGAGAACGGCACCTTTGTGTTGGATCCCGGAGTCACCGTGAGCGGCACTGTCGCGGTGCCGCTGGAGGGCTACCTCGCGCCCGACGGTGAACGCGCCACTCCCGAGTACATCCTTGATGGAAACTCCTTCACCGTCACCGTGCAGGCAAGCATCCCCACGGACGTTCGTGCTTACCAGGTGGTTCTTGCGGGCACTGAGCCAACGGTGTTCAGTCTTGTTGATGGCCAGGTCAACGCCAGGGTGCCTGGGGCTCCAGAGAACCTCGACTAACCCGGACGCCGGAACGCAGGGCCGAGCGGCGCGTCTACCTTTGCAGGGTGTTGAGGTGGGCGCGCCGCTGTTTCCAGTCCGGCAGGTGCCGGTCCATGAGGGCATAAAACGCCGGGCCATGGTTCTGCTCAAACACATGAGCGAGTTCGTGGACGATGACGTACTCCAACGCGTCAGTACCGCGACGCGCCAGTTCCAGGTTGAGGGAGATGGTGTGGCGCACGGCGTTGCATGAACCCCACCGGGACTTCATGATCTTGATTGTCACCTTCGGCAACGTCTCTACGCCCATCCGAGCACACCACAGAGGCATCAGGCGTGCCACGTCGCTGCGCATGTGGGCGCGCAGAGCATCGGCTTGTGGTCCGGGAACCAACGCGGGCTCCATCTCCGCCAGCAAAGCTGTCCGTTCTGCGATCCATGCGGCCTTCGAAACCACGAAAGCGTCGATGGTGCGCGTGGCCGTGTTCGGAGGCGCACTGACTTTGACCTGCCCGTCGCCTTCCACGCGCAGGATGATGCGGCGTTGGCCGCGCCTGCGTGTGAGGCGATACTCCGGGACGGGTTGCTTCATGGTGTGTCAAGGCTAAACGGCACCACCGACAGTCGCGGAATCTTCTGTGAGGCGGGCTCAACGTTTTGCCCCTGGGCTGCGTATGAGCAAGCATGACAACCAGGACAATGACCGCATGAGCGCGTGGGCCAATACTCTCGACGAACTGATGCGCTCCCGAGCCTCATCCTTGTTCGGGTACGCCTACGTATTGACCGGTGACGCCGCCGAAGCGGAGGACCTTCTCCAAGATGCTTTGGTCCGCACGTTCCGCTCGAATCGACGTTCCGGCAGCCTCAACGAGGCGCACGTCTATGTGAAGAGGGCGATCTCGTCCGCTTTCATCGACGGCCATCGGCGCACCCAAACCCGGCCTCAGCGGGCCACGGGAGACGACGGGAACTTCGCCGACGCATCGGCCATCACGCCCGGCCCAGAGAACCACGTCACACAAAGCGTGGACCTCCACCAAGCCATCCTCACATTGCCACCCAAGCAACGCGCCTGTGTGGTGCTGCGCTTCTTGGAGGACAAAACGGTCGCGTCGATTGCCGCGGAACTCAGCATCGCGGACGGCACCGTCAAACGCCACCTCCATGACGCGGTCGCCACTCTCAGAACCCGTGTCACGGACGTCGACTTCGACGCCCCACCACGCGACACCGTCGCCGTTCACAGCACCGAAGGAGCACAACGATGAGCACCACCCACCAGCAGTTCGCCTCGATCGCCGATGCCGGCGCACGTCTGTTCACTCAGTCCCACCTGGCGCACAGCCACCAGCACATCACCCACCAAGTACGCCGCCAGCGCGTGGCGCGCGCCAGCGCCACGACCGTTGCCAGCATCGGCCTTGTGGGGGCGGGCGCCTTCGGCTTGGTGTCGTTGGCACAGCCCTCCACAACCGTGGTGGGACCGGCAGCCAGCGGCAGTGCGGACCCCGACGCCTTCCCGTCGGGTCTCCCCACTGCGGAGACTTCCACTTCCCCCGACACCGCCACCGAGGCCATCGCGGAAGGCACTGTGGACATCACCGCGGAGTCTCACCCGAAGGACGCTGCCGCCCAGATCGCCGAGCTCTACGGGGTGAGCGCGGACCACGCTCTGGCCGCCATCACATCGGCCCTTCCTCCCGAGGCCGACGGCAACGCCGAAGGCTGGCTAGGGGAAGGCACCTACGACGTTGAACCGTCCGTGTCGCTGGAGCGCATGGCGCAACTCATCACTGCGCAGATGCCCGAGTCCCTCAGCGCGGCCGGAATCCCTCGTGACGAATGGCAGGCCACCGTCATTGCAGCGTCCATTGTCCAGGCGGAGGTGCCCGAAGGCACTGAGCAGAGCGGGTACCAGGCCGTTGCAGACGTGATCGCCAACCGGCTTGCGGCGGACATGAGTTTGCAGGTCGACTCGCCGTTGATGTACGCGTTGGGCAGCGAGTCGCTGTATCCCACCGTGGAACAGCTCGAAACCGACAGTCCGTACAACACGTACGGGAAGCCCGGCCTACCTCCCACTGCGATCGGCATGGTCAGCCCCACGAGCCTCGACGCCGTCATCCAAGCGCCCCAGAGCGACGTCATGTACTACGTCGTCACCGGACCCACGGTTATCGAAAGTGCCGTCACCTGGGACGAGTTCATGGAGTTGCTGGAACGCCTCTACATTCCTGACAACGACTAGGCGACCCGCGTCTAGGCGACCCGGCGCATCCAGCCGTATGGGTCTTCTGCGCGGCCGTACTGGATGTCAGTGAGCCGGCCTCGTAGGCGCATGGTCAACGCGCCAGGACCGCCGTCGGCGACCACCACATCGAAGTCTGGGGATACCAGACGGGCCATGGGGGTGATCACGGCGGCGGTTCCGCATGCGAACAGTTCCACGACCGAGCCATCTTCGATTCCTGCGCGCAGGTCGTCGAGCGAGATGTCACGCTCCACCACGTCGCGGCCTTCGTCACGCAACAACTGAAGGACCGATGCGCGGGTCACGCCTTCCAAGATGGTGCCGGTGACGCGCGGCGTCCAAATGGTGCCGTCGCGCCGCACAGCGAACACGTTCATCCCGCCCAGTTCTTCGATGTACTTGTCTTGCTTGGCGTCGAGGAACAGCACCTGGTCGCAGCCGTTATCCTGCGCCTGCTGCTGCGGCAAGAGCGAACCTGCATAGTTACCGCCGGTCTTCGCCTGGCCCGTTCCACCTTCGCCTGCACGGTGGAAGCCTTGGGCTACCCAAATCGAGACGGGCCGCACGCCACCGGAGAAGTACGAGCCCACGGGGCTTGCCATCACCAGGTACTCGACCTGGTGTGATGGCCGCACACCCAGGCATGCTTCCGTGCCAAGGAGGAATGGTCGCAGGTAGAGGCTGGACTCTCCCGTGGTCGGGACCCACGCTCCGTCCGTGGCGATCAGGGCTTCGATGGATGCCATGAAGTCGTCTTCACTCACGGCGGGCAGCTGCAGCCGTGCCGCCGACGCCGCCATGCGTGCTGCGTTCATTTCCGGACGGAACAGGCGTATGGAGCCGTCTTCCCAGCGGTAGGCCTTGAGTCCTTCGAACACCTGCTGCGAGTAGTGCAGCACAGTCGCTGCCGGGTGAAGGCTGAGGTTCTGGAACGGCTCAACGCGGCGGTCGCCCCAACCACCGTCGAGGGTCCAGGTGGCGCGGGCCAGGTGGTCGGTGAACACCATGCCGAAGGCAGGCGACTCCATGGCCGCGGCGCGTTCAGCGTCTGATGCGGCGTGAGGGTTGCGTGTCAGCGTGTAGTCAGCGGCGGTGATGGTGGGCGAAACGTCCATTCCGTCACCCTATCCGCGCCATCTCCCCTGGCCGTACATGCGCGGCGGGGTTTGCCTCGATCCGAGGCCCTGGCCGTAGATTCCGGTCGCGTTCGCGGTGGTACGGACGTACCGTCAAAGGAGAAGAAACCCCAGAATCAGCCCCAACGGAGGAGCAGCCATGGCGATCACGCACATCAACCCCGAAGGGATGCACACCTCGATCGTGTTTTCGCATGGAGTAGTGGCGACGGGTTCCACAACGCTCTATGTGGGCGGCCAGAACGGCACCGACACCGACGGACACATCACAGGCGATGTGGTGGACCAAACGGAGCAAGCGCTGCGCAATGTTCTGCAGGTCCTCACCGCTGCTGGTGCGTCACAGACCGATGTCGCCAAACTCACCATCTACCTGCACGCCGATGCTGACGTCCAGGAGGCGTTCGGCGGCGCCCAAGAGGTGTGGGGCGACCACCCCGTGCCGCTGACTGTGGTGAAAGTTGCAGGCCTCGCGCGCCCCGAAGCCTTGGTCGAGATCGACGCCGTTGCGGTGATCGACTGACGCTAACGCGACTGCCCTACCCCGGTCTTCTCGAGGTAGTCCTCGATGTGGTTGTCGGGGATGGTGTGGTTGTCGGTGCCGTCTGCGTCGGGGTCGGTGATGGTGGGCACTGGGCCGGTGGGGGCGGTTTGTCCTGAGTTGCAGTGGCCGTTGAGGTCACAGTCCACCAGGCGTGGTTTGGGGTTGTAGATGTGCAGGCTTTGTGGCGGGTTGGTGGTGGTGGCAGTGCCTGGTGCTTGGATCCAGGTGGTGGCGTTGTTGAGGCTGTAATGTCCCTCCCACGTGGTGGTGAGAGCCAGTTGGGTGCGTCGTTCTGGTCCGCGTGCGAACGCTACCGGTGGGGTGTCTGCTTGGGATGAGTCTGCACGTGTCATGGGATGGGTGGTGCCGTCTGTTTGGGTCCACACCCAGCGTGTGGGGGTGGCACGAAGCATCACATCGGTTCCAGCGAGGTTCACGGTCACTGTTTGGGGTGTGTCGTCCACGGTGGGGAACAAACCCCAACTGGTGGTGGTCCATCCGTCCCCTGGCCACCACGTGTAGCCGGGTGGGGTGATGGTCATGGACTGCCATGCGTTGATCGCTGCCGCATGCACCGGATCTGTGGCGCAGGTGTAGCCGGTCACCCGTCGCCATGGCCCGTATGCAGTGTCGGTCACGGGGTCTGACTGCCACAGCGGATCCCTGACCGCCTCACCACTGGGACACATATCCGCAGGCACCTCTACCTCAGTCCCAGGACACGAAGGCACCACACCATAGAACTCCGGAGGCGAGTTCAACAACGGATCCTCCGTCTCCGCGAACCAGCCCAAACACATCGGAGCACGCACAAACTTAGGCTGAGGTCCTGACGAGACCACCGGCCTAGTTTCGTGCAGTACTTCTTCGAGTTCTACAGCCACGTCGCTCTTAGAAGTGTTACCCCGCCACGATCGATCGAGGCAGGTACCTTCACAGTCCCCCGGTGCGACTGCATGCGCAGGTGGAGTAACGACAAGAGCAAGGATGAGGGCAAGCAGCGAGCAGGACTTTCCGAGCACGACGCGCCACATCAGTTCTCATCAACTGTCGCGACTTCGAGCAGCGAGAACCTCTCCCCACCCCATTCCATGTGGAACCGCCCAACCAGAGAATCGGCGGGCACCTCTGAGGCGACTGTCCCGTCGGGCTCAAAGTAGGTCATGGCCGCAATTTCGATCGGTAGGTCGACAACCCAAGTGCCGTCAGTCTGAAGTCCCTGACCCGCTCCCCACACATCGAACTCAAGCTCGCCTCCGGCCATCGTCAAGCCAAGCCGCGCATCCTCTTCCGCGCGCTCAAGCACGCTCAGGCAGAACTGACAGCCAGCGTCCGAAAGATACGCGAACAGTGACGTATCTCCCGTACGCGCCAGTGCTTGCGACTCACCTGCCATGAAAGCCGAGAATGCTACCGCGCCATCGAAGCTCTCGGACTTTGCGGCCTCAGGCAACGCCGCGAGCACGTCCTCTTCGGTTAACGCGGTAGGTGTAGGCGAAGCGCTGGGCGACTCCGTGACGACAGCAGTAGGCGACTCGTCAGGCGTAGGCGTGGCAGTAGTAGTGCCGCCCCCGGTACACGCGGTCAACGTCAGCAGCGCGACTGCGGCTACAACAGCACCAGCACGGCGCGCGGAAGTAACAAGAACTCGTGGCATGTGAGGTTCCCCCATGCCTTGGCACGCTACCCACGCACGGACTCAAGCGAAAGCGGAACCGCGCATCTGTGGACAAACTAGACCACGCATTGACGCTCCCAGACCCGCAACACAACGAGCGCGGAAGCGCCCGCGCACGTGTCAGCAGTAGTCGCACACTCCTGTGGCGGGGAGGTTGGTGAAGCAGGACGAGCATGTCAGGATCACGGGCTCTGCGGGCTTGACGGGCTTTGCCGGTGCCGCGGCTGCCGCAGGGGTGTCCCCGCTCCCGCTGAGAGGACCGTCGGCGACGGCGCCGGGAAGCTCAATCCACTGCGATTCGCCGTCCTGTGGGTGGAGCGCCACATACACGGACGTGATGTAGGCCACGGGCTTTTCTGCGCCGAGCGGTTCGAGCGCAATGTACGAGCGGGACTCGGGGATGTAGATGTGTTCGTAGCGCAGACCGCGAGTCACATCGCGGACTTTGTCGACCGCTCCTAGCGGCAGTGCGAAGTCGGCCAGGGCGGCGTCAAGGGTGCGGAAGTAGGTACGGAGTTCGAGGTCGAGCGCAGAAGTCACCGGAAGATTTTGCCGCATTTGTGGGCATGCTCTGGACGCCGCGCCGGGCTCTCCGGCGTGTCTGGTCAAGACACGCCGGAGAGGACTTCCCAACACCTCGGATTGTTAGCGCGGGTTGCGGTATTTCCACATGGTCAGGGAGCCGAAGACGCTCACCAGCACCGCGGACCACAGCAAGGTGATCCCTAGTTCGCTGCCCAGCTCGGTGCCGTTCATCAGCGCGCGAACTGCGGTCACCAGGTCCGACACAGGGTTGACGTCCACCCAGGCTTGCAACCAGCCGGGCATGGTGGAAGGGTCCACGAAGATGTTGGAACCGAACAGCAGCGGCATCAACACAAAGCTGGCGACACCCATGATGGCTCCGGGTGTGCGGAGGATCAGTGACAGGAACGTCCAGATCCATCCCAGCGAGAATGCGAACACCAGCAGCAGCGCGACGCCAAGCACCACTCCTACAAAGCCACCACCGGGACGCCACCCAATCAGCAGGCACACGATCGACGTCACGATCGCGGCAACAATGAACCGTACGGCGTCTCCCAGCAGCATGCCGACCAGGGGCGACGGACGCCAGATGGGCAGCGAGCGGAACCGGTCAAACACGCCCTTATCGATGTCTGTCCGCAGCGTGGTGCCGGTGTACATAGTGATGAACAGGACTGACTGCACCAGCACACCGGGGGCGATGTACGCGATGTACTCGGACACGGATCCTGCAATCGCACCACCAAAGAGGTACGTAAACAGCAGAGTCATGATGACGGGGAACACCGTGACGTCGAACAGTTGCTCGGGCACGTGCTTGATCTTCAGGAGTGCACGCCAGCCAAACGTCACGGACGTCGACAGCGCGCTGGGGCGGGCTGGGCGTTCGGTCGAGGACAGCGCCGATGCAATGGCGTGGGCTTGAGGCGCACGCTCAACAGGAGCGACAGCTTCTTCGGTACTCATGCTGCGTCCTCCTCTTGGGTGGTCGGTTCGTCCGCGGCGTGGCCGGTCAGCGCAAGGAACACTTCATCCAAACTGGGTTGACCGAGCGAGAACTGAGCAATGCCGATGCCTGATTCATCCAACGCTGTGAGGGCACGCGTGACGCGGCCGCGATCGTCAATCGCTGCAGTGAGCGCTTGCGGGTCGGCAGTCACATCAACGGGGACGTCCAGCTCGCGCGTCAGCAAACTACGCGCATTGTCACGCTGGTCGCGGTCCATGACACGCACGTGAAGCGTGCCGGATCCCACAGAGGCTTTGAGTTCCGTGGCGGTGCCTTCGGCGATGATCTTGCCGGTGTCGATCACGGAGATGCGGTCGGCCAGTTGGTCGGCCTCGTCCAGGTACTGGGTGGTGAGCATCACGGTGGTGCCAAAGTCCACCATGGCGCGCACGATGTCCCACACCTCATTGCGACTGCGTGGGTCTAGTCCGGTGGTGGGTTCGTCCAGGAACAGCAGTTCCGGTGTCACCACGATCGACGCGGCAATGTCGATGCGCCTGCGCATTCCTCCGGAGTACTTCTTGACGACTCGGTCGCCGGCCTCTGCCAAGCCAAACGCTTCGAGTAGCTCGTTTGCACGTTTGGTCGCGCCCGCGCCACCGAATCCGTACAACTTCGCGATGAGGCGCAGGTTCTCGCGGCCTGTCAGGTCTTCGTCGACGGACGCAAACTGGCCGGTGAGCGACACACGGGAGCGAACCTCGTCGGCTTGACGCGCAATGTCGTAGCCAAGAACGGTGCCTGTGCCGGCATCGGCCCTAATGAGGGTGGCGAGCATCCGGATCGCCGTAGTTTTTCCTGCCCCGTTGGGGCCTAGAAAGCCGTGGACTCCGCCACGTTCAATCGCAAGGTCAATCCCATCAACGGCCCTGGTTTCGCCGTAAGTCTTGACCAGGCCGTGAGTCTCAATGGCAAGTTCTGCCACGTTGCCCCTCCTCGGTGAACGCGCCAGGATCTCCGGCGCATCACAACAGAGTAAGACGGCCCTCCGACATCCGGTAGGGCTACGGGCTCGAATCGTTCTTAAGGACGAACGATGCCCTGAGTTCCTCCCGCACCACGGGCGTGCGGGTGCTCCCGCTAGTGCTGATGCACGCGTTTGGTGGTCGCGACCGCTTCTTTGAGCTGTTCGGCGTTCATGCGGACGCCGTATGCCGGGGTGTCTCGCTCCACGCGCCACGACTTGGAAAGCCCGCCAAGGTCAACGGCGTCGTAGCCCAGGGTGTCGAGAAATGCTCGCACCACGGCTTTCGCTCCGGGGTCTGCGCCTGCGATGGCGAGGGCACGGCGGTCTTCTGTGCCGGCGGGGAGTCCGTGGGCGGGGATGTCTTTAGCGTTGATGTGGTTGAACGCCTTCACTACGTGACTGTGGGGCAGGTGGCGTTGCAGGAGTTCACTGGTGGTGGACAGGTTGCTGTCGAGCGTGGCGATGCGGCCGTCGCGTTCTGGATAGTAGTTGGTGGCGTCTAGGACCACGGTGTCCTCCAGGGGCTCCCGCGGCAGGTCCCGAATGGCGTGAAGCGGGACAGCCACAAGCACGAGGTCCCCTGCCCTGGCGGCTTCTTCCACGGTCGCGGCTCTGGCGTGACTATGCCCCAACTGGTCGATGGTGTCGTGAAGCGTGTCCGGTCCGCGCGAGTTCGAGATCACCACCCTGTGCCCCGCCGCGATCGCCGCCTTTGCGACGTTGAACCCAATGTTGCCAGCGCCAATGATGCCCACAGTGCTCATGTTCTGGCAACGAACAGCAGCGCGGCGGCATTCCCACGAATGCCAGGTTTGATGGCTTATGTGCGGTTTGGCTGGGCTGGATTTTGCCGGGCCGATGCGCGCGCTAGCTTTGCGAGGCAAGTTACGGCAAGCTGCGGGAATGGAATCACCGGTGAGTGCGGCTTTGCGGGGGCAGATCTTTGATGAGGTGGCCGCGCGGTTTCTGTCGTCTTCGATTGTGAGCCGTCAGGAACTGCTGGACTTCACAGTGGGCGGTGAGTCGATGCCCTTGATTGACCGTTCGCGTGGCATTCGCAACCCCAAGCCGCTTGAGGCCACGTTAAGTGTGGTCTCCTCTGCAGATGGCCCATACGCGGATGAAGAGGTTTCGCCGGGCATCTGGCGCTACGACTTCCGTGCTGGCGGTAGTGGCGGAGACAACCGCAAACTCATCGCGGCTCACCGGCTTGGTGTTCCGGTTTTGCTGTTCCGGAAACTGCAGCCGAACGTCTACCAAATCGTGTATCCCGCTCGCGTGGCTCACGTCAATGAAGCCGAATCCCACGTGTTGATCAGCTTGGAGGAACTATCTGGGTTCTCTCCAGGCGAGGCGTCCGTGGTGGAGCGAGGCTACGCCGAGTACCTGGCGAAGCGCCGGGTGCATCAGCCTGCATTCCGCGCCATGGTGATGCGCGCCTACGACACCCAATGCACCGTCTGCCGCTTCAAACACGGCGAGCTATTGGACGCCGCCCACATCACTGCAGACTCTTCGCATTCTGGGGACGCCACGGTGACTAACGGCATGGCAATGTGCAAGATCCACCACGCCGCCTACGACGCCAACTTCCTGGGCGTCTCCCCTGACTACGAGATCCGGATCAACGCACGCCTGCTAGACGAAGTAGACGGGCCGATGCTGCGGCACGGCTTGCAGGAAATGCACGGCGTGAAGATTACGTTGCCTGCGCGGCGTGCGGAACAGCCCGACCGCGAGCGCCTGGCCGAGCGGTTTGAGGTGTTCACGCGGGGGTAGGGCACACGAGTGCTTCGTTCCAGGTGTGCGTGGACCAGGCACGCTCCACCGCTTGGGCCTCCGGTATCGAATCGAAGCCCCCGACTGGTCAGAAACGGTCGCCGAGTTATGTTGCTAAATCAAGTCAAGCGCTAAGGTTCGACGCAACACCATCAGCCCGACGGAAGGCCATGTCAGTGCCGCAGGACGCTCCGCGCGAGGATTGCTTCTTCATTTCTCCGATTGGTGACGACGAGTCACCAGAACGCAAGAACAGTGACCTAGTCATGAATCACATCCTCACCCCCGCATTGGTGCCGGCGCACGTTACCGATGTTCGCCGTGCCGACGGCGACGCCAACCCCGGTGAAGTTACTCCGGCAATTGTGAAGGCGATACTCGACGCGAAACTGGTTGTGGCCGATCTGACTGGCGCGAACCCAAATGTGTACTACGAGCTCGCCATCGCGCATGCGTTTCGCAAGCCCACCATCCACATCGCGAAGCCGGGAGAACTCCCGAGGTTTGACATCAAAGACTCACGCGTCATTCGGTACGGGGTTGTCGTGGACGAGGCGGCAAAGGCAGTGGCTGCGATTGACAAGGCGGCGCGTTACGCACTCGACCACCCTGAATCCGCTGAGACTCCAGTATCTCGCACTGCAGACTTGGTGTCACTGCGGCAATCTGACAATCCTGCCGCCGAGCAAATCGAGTACTTGACCCAGACAGTTGCCCACCTCGATGCACGCATCGATCGCGCCCTCAACCGCTCTGGCGATGAGACGCTGAAGCGTTTGCAGCGGTCGCTCGGACTCGTCGAATCGGATGATCTCGCTGCATGGGCCAGGCGCCTACGGTCGTTCGTCATCTCGGTCGTACGGCACCCATCTAGCGTTGAGAAGGATCCGTCTGACCTGGAAGCGTTGATGGGACTCGTGCCGGTCCTCGTCGAGGTCGAACAGGAGCTTGAGCAGGGTGCGCCGGACACTAAGGCCGTCCGGAATGCTACTGAAACCCTGGAATCGATCTACCACGATTTGACCGCGATTATGCCCGGAGCGTCCATCCCACAAATGCCGGCAATGTAGCGCGCCCTGCACTTGGCGCGGTCCAGAACGACCTGGACGCACAACTCACACTCCTACCGTGGGGGTGTGCTGACGAGTTGCTCCCTTCGAGGCTCTACTGGACTGTCAAGGCTGGACCTCTCGGACGTGCCGACGCCGCCGCCCCCACAGCAAGTAGAGGACCGGGCCGATCGGAAAGAGGAAGACCGTAATGCCAACCCAGACCCACTTGGGAGCCACCCTCGGCTCGCCGCGTGCAATGTCAACGATCACAAGTGCCATGAGTGCCAGTACGAAGACACCCATGCTCGATATGCCAAACGTCTGGACGCTTCCCACAATTTCTGCCTACACACTTCCCCCTCGGTAGGCCCGCACACGGGTGTGGAGCCAATCTAGCGACTCGCCACCCAAGACGGAATGAGCACACCCTGCCAGTTGCGTAGTCGACGCCTACCCACCGCGACAGCCAGTCCAAAGTGCCCAAGCCTCACAACGCCTGCGCCAGCATCACGATAATCCCGCTGGGGCCGCGCACATACGTCAACTTGTACACATCGCCATAGGTGGCAACACCGCGCAGTGGGTGGCATCCGTGCCGTGCGGCGATCTCCAACGCGGCGTCGATGTCACCTACTGAGAAAGCCACCCTGTGCATCCCAACCTCGTTGGGAGCGACGGGCTCGCGCTCAATCGGTTCGGGATGCAGGTACTGGAACAACTCAATGACGCCCTGCCCGTCCGGTGTTTGGAGCATCGCGATCTTGGCGTGATTGCCGTCCAAGCCCACTGCGGTGGAGGCCCACTCGCCGCTGACCTCGTCCCGCCCCATGACGGTGAGACCTAGGTCTACAAAGAAGTTGATCGCCTGGTCCAGGTCACGGACCGCGATCCCGACATTCTCCAACTTGATCGCCATAGTCGGAGGCTAACGTTCGCTCCGAGGCCCCGCATCCCGGCAGCATCCGCCAAGAGACCTACCGTCCAGCGAACACCTCGATCGCCTGCCGCAGCCACTCGGGCAACTCGCCTCCAAAAGACACCACAATCGAATGCTGCAGTGGATCGTCCACATACGACCGCCCTAACGCGCCGTAGGCGTCAACGGACAGCGGCACCGACTGAGTAAGCAATGCGTAGTGGTCGGCCACACCGCGCTGGGCCTCGTCAGAGTCCACGGACACACCTCGCCTCGCCATCTCCGCGAGTCGACTCATCACCTCCGCAGAGGCCGCCACCACGTGCTCAATGTCGGCCACAGACATGGATTCCATTCCACGCGCATAGGCCGCGTAGGACTCCACCAGCCCCGCTGGGTACTGGATCTTCAAACGGTCAACCAGCTGGGCAAACTCGCGGCGATACTCACCTCGCAACGCCTCCGGGTCTTCCACTCGCGCCCCATCCAACCGCGCAATCTGCTCCTCAATCGACGCCGCCAACACCTCCAAACGCGCCTGCTCCGCTCTCACCTCGGCAAGGTGCTGACGCAGCGCATCGGCTTCACTGGTGTGCTCGTCAAGGATGCGAGCAATCTCACCAAGGCCCACACCAGCCCGGCGCAGGGAGACGATGCGGTAGAGACGCGGCAGCATTTCCACCCCGTACCAGCGGTATCCGTTGTCGCTGACTCGGGAAGGTGGGAACAGCCCCAGATGGTCGTAGTGGCGCAACATGCGCGCCGAGACCCCCGTGCGCTTGGCAACCTGACCTATCGACAGATCCACGGACACTCCCCCTCACGGCCCATGCGGCCTTCACCCTTGACCTTCACATAGTGTCAACTTTTAGGATCGAGCGCATGCCATCGACAGACCAGGCCATCGCCCGCACCACGCCCGTGAACTGGCAGGAACACAGGCCAGTCCACAGGGAAGACGGCGAACTCGTGGGAGTCATCGTCGGGGACAGCGAACTGTGGTCGCCGTGCACGGTCTTCGGAACGGCGCTTGCCGCTCCACGCCCGCACGACCAAGCCGTCGACTACTTGCACGCCCACGGCCTCAGCGCCCTGGCCGACCCCTGGGAGTTGCTACATGAGGGCGCGTGGATCAACGTGAGCATCGTGGAAGCAGACCCCAACCGGGTCACGGTGCAGTTCGCGGACTACGGGCGCGCGGACCTGTTTGGCCAGCGGCACACGCTCGCGGCGCCGGCAGGCGAGAACCTACGCCGCCGCTAGGCGACTACGACCCCACCGCTAAGCGACCATCGACGCGCCACAAGCACCAGCGAACCGCACACCACACCCGCTACAACGGATGCGTCAGCCGCCGCACAAACTGTTGGGTCCGCTCTTCCTGGGGAGCGCCCAGCACCTGGGCGGGCGGCCCCATTTCCAGCACAGCGCCGGAGTCCACGAACGCCACCTTGGAAGCCACCTCGCGGGCGAACTGCAGTTCGTGGGTGACTACCACCATGGTCCAGCCCTCGGCGGCCAGGTCGCGCATAAGCAGCAGCACGTCGCCCACGAGCTCGGGGTCCAACGCTGACGTGGGCTCGTCGAACAGCAGCAGTTCAGGCTTCAACGCCAGCGCGCGCACAATGCCTACGCGCTGCTGCTGGCCGCCGGAAAGCTGGTGAGGATAGGCATCGGCCTTGTCGCCAAGCCCCACGCGCTCCAACAGGGCGCGGGCATCTTCTAACGCGTCCTCCCGCGCCCGCCCCTGCACCACCACGGGGCCTTCGACCACGTTCTCAATGACGGTGCGGTGAGGGAACAGGTTGTAGTGCTGGAACACCATGGCGGACTGGTCGCGCAGGGTGCCACGTGCCCGCTCCAGCGCCTTCGCTCCCCCACGTCCAGCAAACCCGGCCCCAAAGTCCACGGACACGTCGCCTACCCGCACTACTCCGGCATCGGGCGTCTCTAGTCCGTTGAGGCAGCGCAGCAGCGTGGTTTTGCCGGAGCCGGAGGCGCCAATGATGGCGACCACTTCACCGCGTTCAACGGTCAAGTCAACGGACTGAAGCACCTGGTTGTCACCAAAGGCCTTGGAAACTCCAGCGACAGATAGCAACGGCGCGCCGCCAGTGACGGGCTGATCAGGCAACTGCGACATGGCGTTCCAGCCTCCTTTCAATCCGCAACTGACCGGACGAGAGCGCCAGGCAGATCACCCAGTACACAATGCCGGCCTCGATGTACAGGAGCATGAACTCCTGAGTGAAGGCCGCGATCTCTTGGGCTTTGCGGAACATTTCGCTGACCAGAATCAGCGACGTCAACGAGGTGTCTTTCACCAAAGAAATGAAGGTGTTGGACAGCGGCGGGACTGCCACACGCGCGGCCTGAGGCAGGATGACCCGCCTCAGGGCCGTGCGTCGTGACATCCCCACCATGTAGGCCGCTTCCCATTGGCCCTTGTCAACGGACAAGATGGCGGCTCGCACCACTTCCGCGGCGTAACCACCCACGTTGAGCGACAGAGCAATGATGGCGCTGGGCCAGGGATCAATGACCAGTCCCAATGACGGCAGTCCATAGAACACCACAAACAACTGCACCAGCAGCGGCGTTCCGCGAATCACGGAAATGTACAGCCGCGCCAGCGCAGACACTAGACGGTTGCGGGACAGGCGCGCGAGCGCCGCTCCCACCGCCAACACCATGCCCAGCGCGAACGATGCCAGCGCAAGCGGAATGGTGCCAGCAACCGCTGCTAGCGCCAGGGGTCCTAGGGAATCCCAGAACAGGGACCAGTCAATGTCCATTAGGAAGCAGACTCCACAGAAACGTCGTCACCAAAGAACTGCTGCGACAGCTCGGCGAGCGTGCCGTCTGCTTCCAGAGTAGCCAGGGCATCGGTCACTGCCTGGGCAAGTGCTTCGTCACCGCCGGCAAACGCGAAGGCGCTACGCGAACCCTCGTCCGTTTCCAACGCAACCTTCAGTCCTTCGGCTCCGGTTTCGAGCTTGTAGTCCAGCCAGGTGAGCTTGTCGTTGATGGTGGCGTCCACGCGGCCCTGGTTGAGCAGTTCCACCGACTGAGCCCAGCCTTCGATCGCTTCAATGTTGGCGCCAGACTCCTTCGCCAAAGTGCCGAACGCGGACGTGAGCGACTGCGCCAGGGTCTTGCCTTCGATGTCATCCCAGGAGCTGATCTCGTTGTAGTCATCGCGGACCACCACCACACCGTTGGAGAACGTGTAAGGCGCGGAGAACTCGTACACCTCTTCACGTTCAGGAGTGACGCCCACCTGGTTGGCCACGGCGTCAAAGCGGCCTGCCTCAAGACCGGTCAGCAGTGCATCCCACTGGGTCTCCTCGAACTGGATCTCAACGCCCAGTACCGCTGCCACAGCGCGCGACACCTCGACGTCGTATCCGGTCAACTCACCGGTGCCATCGGCGTGGAAGGTGAACGGACGGTACGTGCCTTCCGTGCCGACCACGATGACACCCGCCTCCTGAATGTCCGTCAGCGACGTGTCAGTACCAGCGGCGGCGCTGCCGATCGCAGTGGGGTCCGCGTCGGAGTCAGCGGCAGAGCAAGCGGTGAGGGCCAGAGCGGACGCCACCAGCGCAGCGGGGAGAGCAAAACGAGTCTTCATGTCAGGTGCCTTTCGTAGGGCGGGAGGGGGCGCATCGGCCCACTGGGATCACCAGTGCACAACGTTCACAAGAACGCTCACACGGGCCGATGCTTGGGTGGGGTACAACGACGGATACAGATGGGGACACTCACCACGCAAGGGTGGCGCGCATACATGTGAGGCTGTAGGAGCCAGGACGGCTACGGGAGCCAGGGGTGCCGCAGGGCTACACACGCACCTGGACTGGCCAGGTGGGGAGCTTTCTCAGCGGCTCGCTCAGCAGAGCGGTGTTGTCAGCAACAACACATCATGGCGGCACGACAGCACATCATGCCGAGCCCGCGGTGCGGGAGGCGTGACAGGGTGCTAGTCGAGGTAACGCTCATGGAGGGATTTAACCACGGCTACGACGCCGCTATTCCCACTGTCAAGAAAAAACAAGGACGACCACAGCCGGGAGGGTGGCTGTGGTCGTCCAAGGGTCCTGCTAGATCTAGTGACGGCGGCGCAATGCCATCAACCCAAATCCAAGCGCAAGCAGAAGGGTGCTTGCCAGGACCAATCCAGTGGCCTGCACACCGGTGCTGGCCAGCTGGGTTCCCCCCTGATCCGCATCACCGTCAGACTCCGGTGCAGGAGTCTGCGTTTCATGCGGCTGTCCGGGCGTCGGATCAACGCTCGGAACAACTGTGGGCTCCACGGTTGGAACCGGGCTGGGCTCCACACTGGAGCCTCCAGTGGGCTCAGGTGTGGGCTCCTGGCTGGGAGTCGTCGTGGGCTCAACGGGGTCATTGAACAGCGTCACCGGAGCGGAGGTTCCCGTATCCGTGATCGTGGCATACACGGGCGCTGTCGCGAGTGCGTAGCCCTGGGGTGCGACCGTCTCCGTGATCGCGTAACGCCCTGCGGGGATTCCACCCGGCATGGCTGGGTCTTCCGGAATGACAATCGCGCTGTCGGCACCGGCGGCGTCTTCCACCATGAGCTGGCCGTCAACAACGAACGCGTCTTCCGTGATGACCTGGTTGTCAGGGCCGGTCACGGTGAAACGCGCGTCACGGTCCGTGATCCGCACCTCAGGCCGCTCCGAGTCAGCCTTCACCACCATCAGCGGGTAGCCGTCGGAAGGCGTGATGGTGGCTGTTGCAGAGCCGATGCGGTTGACCACGGGGACGTTCTCGGTGAAGTCATCGACAGTCACCTTGAAGTTCACGCCCACGGACGCGCCGGCGGGCAGTGTGGTGCCGGGCATTTGCTCAATCTCAACGGTCGAGTCAGCCGCGTTCCAGGTTGCCGAAACGTTGCCGCCCATGGAAGTAGTCGTGGTGCTGGACACCGTACCTGCGTCGAGGTCGCCATCAGCGACAAACCCCTCAAAGGTCAAGCCTTCGGGGATCACATCCTCCAACGGGATAATCCGCACGCCCGAGTAGTCACCGTGCGGAATCAGGTTCACGCGGTAAATGAAGGTGTCCTGTGCAAGCGATCCATCTGGGGTGAGCTCTACACGCAGGTTGCGTGTCCACTCACCCTGGCCGGAGTACAGAACCTTCTCTACTTCCAGCTCGTCGCCATACGTCGATGCCCGACCAGTGGCTTCCGATACCCACGTGTACGACTCCACGTCATCGGCTTCGACACGCGCCGTGTTGGTGAGGTGAACGGTCTGCTTGCCTTCTACGGGATGGGTGGGTAGCGCAAAGCTGTACTGAAGACGCTTGGTCACCGGAGCGGCCAGGTCAACGCCGCCAGCCACTGCCGAGCCGAACGTGTCCGACAGCGTGAACACCAACGAGTCACCGCTGCGGACCACAGTGAAGTCGTCCCCCGACAGGCCCGAACGTCCGTCATAGGTGCCCACGATCGAGGCTCGGATCGCTTCTAGATCGCTGATGTCGAACACCGTGGTGTCCACCTCATCGATGAAACGCGCCTGGTTCAGGTTCGGCACCGCACCGTTGGCGATGGTGAAGGTGTAGGGCACGTGCGCCGATTCCCCCGGGCGCAACACAAACGAGCCGTCCGTGGTCTTAGCAAACTCCGTGGGGTCGTCAATGACGCTGCCGGGAGGCCTGGGCACCAGCAGCGAGCGTGTGTGCCGTGCGCGGTAGTGGCTCTTGTCGTCGCTGTAGTCGAAGTAGCCGTCGTTGATGATGCGGTACCGCGTCTGCACCTGAGGCAAACCGTCCGGATCGTGGTCCGCAGACAAACCCTGGAACGAATGCCAGGCGGCCTCCGCGGTGACGGACATGTTCGCGGTGACGTCCTGCCCAAAGTTCACCTCGAGCGTCTGACCCGCGTCAGTGAAGCGGTACTGGTTCACGCACACGTCATCACTGAAGTCCGCAGCGGCTTCACAGGTGGCCGATGCTGGGGTCAGGACAAACCCGTTTGCGGAGATCGCGCTCGAGTCCAGGTTCCACACGGCGGCTTGCGGCAGCGTGTCCGTGAGGACGACGTTGCGGGACAACTCGTGGCGGGTGCCCACAAAGTCCGCGAACCGAGTGAGATTGGCGCGCAAGGTGTAGTTCACCACCACGGGAGCGGAAAGCTCGCCTGCATCGGTCACTTCCACCATGACTTGGCTAGCCAGGTTGGAACGCTTCTGGAACGCGGAGCTCAGGCTTGGCGTGGGCTCTGCCGCGATACGCCCGCCAATGGTGGTCTGCACCCGGGCGCTCACGCCCCCAGCGGTGACCTGATTGGCCAGCGGCTGCGTGTAAGAGCCTCCCTTGACAGGGTCGATGGCATCGGCCGCTGCCTGAAGCGCGGCCCGAAGGTCAGCGACACGTTCGGACCGCACATACGCGTTGTATGTGATGTACAGACGCGAGTTCGCAGGCAAATCCAGGTTCGCAAAGGTGACCGAGTCACCCGACACCACAGGAGTACCCAAGGGGAACGGCGCACTGGTCCTGTTGAAGCCATCCGCGTCCCACGTCACGATCGAGCCATAGAACGTGGTGGCGTCGTAGCGCAGGTAGTCACTCAACGTGTCGACCACATCCACGCCGGACCGTGCCTCCACGCTGTCCACCCGCAACGTGTAGGGCACAGGCAAGGTGGTCACTGAAGGAGCGAGCTGCACCTGTCCGGCAGCGTCACGGGTCACCGCAGAGTTGAGCCGATGCGTGCCCACAGACTTCGCAGTCGTGTTGGTCAGCGCGGGGCGTAGCTCGTCGCCAGGCTCCCGCACAATGAGATCCACGCTGACGGTCTGTTCCCCCACCGTCCACGTGACAGTGCGATATCCCGTGCCCGTCGACGGGGCGTCAAACTGGAAGTCAAAAGCGATCACGCCCTGATCGACAGTGCCATCAAGAGGGTTCTGGAACGTCAACACCACGTTGCCGTCACTATCCAACGCCAACGACTCCACAATCGTGTTGCCGCTGGGCACAGTCAGCGCCCCCGCAGGCACGGTGATGCCATCCGGAACCTGCACCGTCACCGAACCGCCCGGCGTTAACTGCGGCACCGAGTACTGCAGGCGGGCAGTGTACGTCTGGCCGGGTTCAACCAGCGCATCGCCGTTGTAGGTCTGGCCCCCGTACTCGATGGACAACGTGACACCAGCGGTCGCGGCCTGCGCAGGAACCGCCTGCAAACCCAGGACCGACAACGCGGCCACCATCAGGGCCGCCACGGCCACACGAACAAGGTGACGAGTTTCCCGCCAGCGGCCTACGGCCGTGTGCGTGGACGTCATGTGAATCTCCCTCAGCGCGGTGCCGGGGGCACCGTCGTTTGCTGTCAAAGGTCAAGCCCCGGGTCCCCCTCCACCCGAGGCTCACCACCTCCCGGCACCCCTCATCGGCCATGTGACCCGTTTCAAGGCAGCACACAGTGACGCCGCTCCCAGGGGCGCACGCATGCGGGAAATGGAGGCTCAAACGCGGTGCGGCCACGCTTGAACTGACGGCAGTACAACACCTGATAGATCCGCAAAAGCCGGGGTTCCACCAGAAATCACCCCCCAGGTTCACCCCATGTGAAACGCCAGGAGGTCAAGCACACAGCCCCCCGTGGGATACGGTCACTGGATACCGACTGCGCTGAGGGAAACTGCGTGGCACCGGTTGCTACGAAGCGCCCTACCGGAAGGGCGGAAGCGGAAGGCCGATGGCAGGTGACGTAATGGCACCCAAACACGCCATGGGGACACACTCCTCATGGGCGTTGCTTGAGCGAGCCACGGAAGTCCGCAGCCTGCGAGACCTCGCCACCATCACCGTTATCGCGGCACTGCCCAGTTGGGGCGCCACCACCTGGATGCGCCAGTGCCAAGCCCGTATCGAATCCCACACGGGAACCAAGACCTGGTGGTTCACCAACAGACGCGGAATCGAAGAAACCATCGCGGACCCCGCGTCCGCGAGCGCTCCGGTCTACTTCATCAGCAAGGTGGAGCTCACCGACGACGACCCACTGTGGGAACAACTCGTCGCCCTCACTCAACTCCCCCACCGTCCCCGCGTAGTCGTCAGATCGCTGGACCTTCCGCCCCCGCTGCCCGTCGACGACGTGCATGTGATGACCGAGGCCGACCTCGCGCTGAGCGCCGTCGAAGTGACGTGCCTCGCGCAACTCAACGAAATCGACGCCCCCGCCACGATGTACGCATCCCTCACCGGACGGTACCGCGGCAACCCCGCACTTGTACGCCGCAGGCTCGAAATGCTGCGCACCGCAGAAGGCTCATCACCCTGGGCAGACCCCGACGTTCGCCTCGACCTGCACCTCGTCACAGAGTTGGCCACCAGGTTCATCGACGTCCAACCCGAACGCCGTGACTCCAGCACCATGATGCAACTGTTGCGCCGCGCCTCCCACCTGAGGCGCGCATCGGCCGAACTGCTGACGGGCGCCCACCACGACCGCACCACCGTGCACGCCAACTTTGAACGCATCCGGATGCTCCCCCTGGGAACTCACGAGGTCGATCCTGAAACAGGCCAATCCGTCATGGAATGGCATCCAGAGGTATGGGAAGCGGTCCAGCGATATCGCAGCCCGGACGCGAACCTTGCAGCACTCCGCGACGGTCTTGCCGCAACCCAAGCCAACGACCACCTGGGTATGCAGGTCTACTACTTGCTGGCACTCGGGCAGGTAGGCCAAGCGGAAAGCCTCATCTGGAAGAATCTGCGCTTCTTCCTCCTGTCGCCGCCAGCCGTCATCATCCAGGCCATCACCGCAGTGCCGTGGGCTCAGCTGCGCCATTTCCCTGCAATGCTGCTCATCGCAGGCGAGTACCGTTCGCGGCAAACCCTCACACCCGCAGTGTCCGAACAGTTCTACCTGGCAGCCTTGTCACAACTGGCCATGCGCCGGCCTCGCTCCCCTTTCGAGAAGCTCCAGGTCGTCACCCGGCAGGTCATGGCTCACATGTCGCTAGGCCAACGCAGCGACACCATGCGCCTGCTAGCCGAGGTCGAGGAGCTCTTGGGCGACAACAGCCACCCCGGGCTCCTGTCGCTCGCCGCGAAGGACGCCACCGTCGCCGAAAACCTCGCCGCAGAGATGTACATCCCCTTCTGGGCAGCCACTCAAGTCGACGACAATATGCAGGCGCTGCTGTTTACGTCCGTCATGCGGTCACATCACAACCCCAACAGCCGCACCGCCATGGCTGACTCCCAGGCCGCGCTGACTCACGAAGTCTTCCTGGGCTACGCACCCGACCATCGCGATGACCTGGGCTCGTCCTTCACCGATGCGCTGGTGGTCCTGGAATGGGGCGATGATGAACGCGCCCTCCACCTCACAGAGTTTTTGGCAGAACGCCGCAAACAAGCGCCGTCCCGGTCAGTGGCGGAAGCTTTTGTCCTCATGATGCACGCGGTGTTGACCCCGGACTCCATGGACCGCCGGCTGCTCCAAGACTCCCTCCAACGCAGCAGCCACTACTGGGCGGACGGGCGGCCCAGCGCCGCGATCTTGGGCGCTACCACCATGGCCACGCTCGCTGTGGGTGACGTGGTGACCGCCTTGCGGCTGATCCGCAGCCGACCGCCTCAGGAGTGGTTCACCCTCACCGCTGAGGCGCTTGTCATGCTGGCGCTCGACCGCGCAGGGGAAGCGATGGAGGCCGTCGAGCAGGTCGACTCGATTTGCACCGCGCCACGTTCCCGCGCCATCGCTGGCGCCATCGCCGCCGTGGCACACCTGCGGATGGATTCCCCGGCCGCAGCGGTGCAACGTCTGGAAGCGACGCTACGCGGCACCTCAGCAGGCTTGCTCCGGGTAGGCCTGAGGTTCGTGACAGCAGAGGACTTCGACGACCTCATGAACTACTTGGACCAATGTTCACCCGAACTGGCCCGAGTACTGTCCGAGGCAGCCACGGACACTCGCCACTGGCACCGCGCAACACTAGCGCCGCTCACACCAGTGGACCGCGAAAACCTCAAGGCCCTCCGCAACGGTGCCACCAACACGGAGATCGCTCAGCAGCGCTTCGTGTCGATCAACACCGTCCGCACTCAGATCCGCCTGCTGCTGCGCAAACTCAAAGCAAGCGACCGGATGCAGGCCGTGGCGTACGCCGAACGGTTAGGCGTTTTCGAGCAGGAGTAGCCCCCTGCTGCGGTGTGCCGCTTACGCGGCGCTCGGAGGGGTGGGCTTGTTCTGCGAGTAGATCGACTCGATCACATCCGCAAAGTGCTCCTGCACCACGGCACGGCGAATCTTCAGCGACGCCGTCATCTCTTCCTTGGCCTCAGAGAACTCGCGCGGAAGGATGCGGTACTCCTTGATGGCCTCTGCGCGCGACACCTTCTCATTGGCCGATGCGATCGCGCGACCAATCAGTTCACGCACCTTCTCGTTAACCGACGCCTCTTCGACGTTCATCTCAGGAAGGTCGTGAGCTGCCAGCCAGTCGGGCAGCAGCACCGGGTCGAGCGTCACCACGGCCGAGACAAAGTGGCGGCCATCGCCTACGACCACGGAGTCCTGAATGGCCGGGTGGGAACGGATGGAGTCTTCAAGGATGGCGGGCTGAATGTTCTTGCCCGACGACAGCACCAGGATTTCCTTCTTGCGACCAGTAATGGTCAGCATGCCGTCCACGATTTCGCCCAGGTCACCCGTGGCGAACCAGCCATCACGCATCACCTGAGCGGTCGCCTCAGGCGCATTCCAGTAGCCGGAGAACAGGCAGATGCCCTTGACGAGGATCTCGCCCTCGTCGTCCACCATGACCGAGTTACCAGCGATGGGGCGGCCTACCGTGCCCATGCGGTTGTCATCCGTGGGGGTGCCACCCACAGCCGACGAGGTCTCCGTCAGGCCGTAGCCCTGCATCACAGTGATGCCCAAGCCACTGAAGTAGTGACCAATCTCAGGGGTGAGCTTGGCGCCGCCCGCTAGCACGTAATCCAGGTTGCCACCCAACAGGCGGCGAATCTTCGACAGCACCAGAGCATCGGCCACCTTGTAGCGGGCCTTCAGGCTCGCACTGACGGAACCGGCCTCCTGCGCGCGGGACACATCACGTGCCACATGCGCGGACCAGCGGAACAGCACCTTGCGCACACCCGACATCGACGTGTCGGCACGGTTGTAGATGGTTTCGAACACGCGCGGCACCAACGGCATCCACGTAGGCTTGAATGCTGCGAGGTCCGCGACCAGCGTCTTGTGGTTCGAGGTGTAGCCAATGACCGAACCAGCACTGAGTGCAAGGATCATCGCGAACCGGGCAAAGATGTGCGACAACGGCAGGAAGAGCAGCACGCGGGTACGGTCCCCCTGAACGAACCCGCCAAACGACGGGTCAGCTTCCACGTTGGCAGCGTGCTCCACCATGTTCCGGTGCGTCAGCATCGCACCCTTGGGGCGGCCCGTGGTGCCCGAGGTATAGATGATGCTCATCAAGTCATCAAGAGTGACGTCTTCTGTGCGTGCAGCAAGGTCCACGTCGCTGACGCCCTGTCCTGCCGCAGCAACTTCATCAAGTCCCTGGGCGGTCAGAGCAATGACCTGCGGCGCGGAGGCAAGCCCGCTGACCATCTCCTGGTTCGCTTCCGACTGGACACCCACCACAGAGATCCCGGCGTCCTCAATGATCCACGCACACTGCGATGCGGAAGACGACGGATAGATCGGGACGGTCACGCCGCCAGCAGCGAGGACAGCAAAGTCCAGGACTGACCACTCCAAGCTGGTGTCAGCCATGAGTCCCACACGGTCGCCCGGCTTCACGCCCTGAACCATCAAACCCTTGGCCACTGCGTTTACCCGGTCGCGGAACTCACCCAGCGACACTGTGAACCACTCACCGGCCGCGTCCTTTGCCTCGGCAAAGGGGGCACTCGGGTTCGCCGATGCGCGCGCCTCAAGCATTGCGGTGAGGTTCATGTGGTCCTCAACGGTCACCAGACCGGGGGACGTCAACTCAAGGGAAGCCATACTCAATCGTAACCTACGGCGCCGTAAGTTACGGTACCGAAGGTCACGTGGTCGCTGTGACCTGAGTCACTGCCGCGACGCGGGCTGCTCAGCGGCTTGAACACCCCGCACCCGTGCGGCGCGTGTGAGGAGGATCAGGTCTCGCAGCACCACGATGCCAGTGACTCCCGCCACCGTGGCGACGAACGCATCGAGGTAGAGGAAAGGCCCACCCCTGACCGCCATCACCCCCTCCTGAGGAAGCATGGACGTCACCTGTGAGACGAGCAGTACGGCCGCCCACCACGTCAGCCCCACCAACGTGACGACTGCAAGCCAGCGGTGCACACCAAGCAACGTCGTTCCACGTGCCGCAGGACGTCGCCTCAACCACCACCCCACAGCGATGCTCACGATACTCGCGGCCATGACGGCCGCCACCACCACGTTGCCCCACACCGGCATCGTCCGCTCAGAAGGCAACACTGATGCCCCGGGCCTATCCCACGTCGAGTAGTTCTCCGGAACCGCAGTCAGCACAAAGCCAGCGACTGCCACCAGAACGAGGCGGAGCCCCAACGACCACAGCCCTACCCGAACTGTCACCACAGCGCGATCTGCGCCACCATCAACCATGTCCCCCACAGTGCACAACCTACTGCGACCAGCCAGAACACCGCTACCCACACCGCGCCGGGAATCCTGGTGAGCGAGGCGAGCGTGTCGGCATCGGACCCACGCCCACCGCCGCGGCGTCGTGTCCGGCTCAGTTCCACCACGGCACGCACGGCACCCAGCAGCAGCAACCACGCCAAGCCGTAGGCCACCGCCACGCGCCACGCGTCAGGGCCAGCCCACGCCAACCACCCCAGGCCCGCAAGCAATGTCGCAACCACGAGGAATCCGTACACATTGCGCATCTGCACCAGCACGACAATCAGCACCATCACCGCGGCCCACAACAGTCCGAACACATAGCCGGCATGGATCACAGCTGCCGCACCAATCCCCACCAATGCAGGTGCGGGATAGCCAGCAAACGCAGTCAATGCCAGCGGCAACCGCCTCGCGGACCCAGCATGTGTTGTCAATCCGGAGGTATCAGCATGCAGCCGGATCCCGCGCACCTTGCGCCCCAGCAGAGTCGCAATGAAGGCGTGCCCCACCTCGTGCACCACAGTGACAACGTGACGCACCACATGCCACAACTGCGGGACCAGCACACACACCACCACCGCGGCAAGCGGCCATAGCGCCGATGCTGGCGTGGCGGCAACCTGCGTCGTCACGTCACCCCAGACGGTGTCGACGATGCTCACCCGACGCGGTGCATCCAGCCGTAGACGTCATCAGCGCGACCGTACTGAACGTCAGTGAGGCGTTCACGAATCGCCATCGTCACCGAACCCGCATCTCCCGTGCCAACGGTCACGTCGAACGACTCTGACGCCAACCGCCCCACTGGAGTGACCACAGCCGCAGTCCCGCAGGCGAAAATCTCCGCGATGTCGCCCGAGTCAATGCCTGCGGTGATCTCCGCGAGCGTGATGTCGCGCTCCACTACCTTCTTGCCGTCGTCTTCCAGCAACTGAATGACGCTCGACCGGGTGATTCCTTCAAGGATGGTGCCCGTCAGGCGGGGAGTCTCGATGGTGCCGTCAGCACGCACCACGAACAGGTTCATGCCACCCAGTTCCTCAAGGAACTTGCCCTCACGGGCATCGAGGAACATCACCTGCTGACATCCGTGAGCATAGGCCTCCTGCTGCGGAAGCAGACTGGCCGCATAGTTGCCACCACACTTCGCGGCACCCGTGCCACCGGGCCCTGCGCGGTGGTAGTCGGTAGCGACCCAAATCGACACGGGCTTCACACCGCCCGGGAAGTACGGCCCAACCGGCGACGCAATGAGCAGGTAGTCCATGACGTGCGCCGGACGGACCCCTAGGAACGCTTCCGAGGCGAACATGAAGGGACGCAAATACAGGCTGGACTCTTCCGAGCCGGGCACCCACTCGCCGTCCACCGCTACCAACGCCTCAATGGACCCAAGGAAGTCCTCGACGGGCAGTTCCGGCATGGCGAGCCGCCTCGCGGACCGGTTGAAGCGCTCGGCGTTCGCGACCGGGCGGAACAGGTGCAGCGACCCGTCTTCCCAGCGGTAGACCTTGAGGCCCTCGAAAATCTCTTGCGCGTAATGCAGCACGGCGGCGGCAGGGTCCAACTGCAGCGGAGCATACGCTTCCACGCGGCGGTCGTTCCAACCCTCGTCTTTGCGCCACTGCATGCGCGCCATGTGGTCGGTGAACTGCACTCCAAAGCGCAGGTCTGCCAACGCTTCCGCCCGTGCCGCGGCGCTTGTGGGCGCTGGGTTGGGGCGGACCTCGAAGGCCCCGGCGTTGGACGTGGTGGCGGTGTCAGTCACTTCAGAGCCTTCCTTAGTTTGTGGTGGTGCGCTGGCAGTCACTGAGTGTCACAAAACGGCTGTTTCGTGCACTCAGTGACTGCCAGAACGCATCAGGGTGCGGTGTTAGCCGCGGATGCGGGCAGCCAGCGCGTCGCCGACTTCCGCTGTGGTGCGCGTCGAGTCACCCTTGGCAGCGGCATCGGCCGCAACGGCCTCTTCCACCCGGGCAGCAAGCTCGGGGTAGCCAAGGAAGTCAAGCATGAGGCCCACCGACAGGACGGTCGCGGACGGATCCGCAATGCCCTTGCCAGCAATGTCCGGAGCAGAACCGTGGACCGGCTCAAACATGGACGGTGCGGTCTTGTCGGGGTTGACGTTGCCAGACGCCGCCAAGCCGATGCCACCGGAGATGGCTGCGGCCTGGTCCGTCAGGATGTCACCGAACAAGTTGTCGGTCACAATCACGTCGAACTTGCCAGGGTTGGTCGTCATGACAATGGTCGCAGCGTCGATGTGCAGGTAGTCCCAGGTCACATCAGGGAACTCCGGCGCGACGGCCTCAACCGTGCGGCGCCACAAGTGGCCCGCGTGCACCAGCACATTGTGCTTGTGGACCAACGTGAGCTGCTTGCGCTCACGCTTGGAGGCCACCTCGAACGCGTAACGAACCACGCGTTCCACGCCGTGACGGGTGTTGACGGAAACCTCGGTCGCGATTTCGTGGGGGGTGTCGACGCGCAGCGCGCCGCCGTTGCCCACATACGGACCTTCGGTGCCTTCACGCACCACCACAAAGTCCACCTCGGTGACATCCCGCAGCGGCGAGACCTCTCCGGGGTACAGACGCGACGGACGCAAGTTCACATACTGGTCCAGGGCAAAGCGCAACGGCAGAAGCACGCCACGCTCCAGGACCCCGGAGGGCACCGAAGGGTCACCGATCGCGCCCAGCAGGATCACATCGTGTTCCTTGATGGCGTCGAGGTCTCCCTCGGTGAGGGTGTCACCGGTGGCGTGCCAGCGGGCTGCCCCCAGGTTGAAGTCGGTGGTCTCGAAGGCGATGTCGGTGCCTTCGGTCGCGGCGGCAAGGCACTTCAGGCCTTCTGCCACGACCTCAGGGCCAATGCCGTCTCCGGCAACAACAGCAAGCTTGTAGGTCTGGCTCATCGGGCAGTCTGACCGTCCACGTAGTCAGTGTCCACATCGTTCTTCCACGAGAACAGCTTGCGCAGTTCGCGGCCGGTCTCCTCGATGGGGTGGCCTTCACCCTTGGCGCGCAGTTCCTTGAACTCCACGCCGCCGTTGTCCTGGTCGTCGATGAAGCGCTTGGCGAAGGCACCGTTCTGAATGTCTGCGAGCACAGCCTTCATGTTTTCCTTCACCTCGGGGGTGATGACGCGGGGGCCGGACACGTAGTCGCCGTACTCGGCGGTGTCGGAGACGGACCAGCGCTGCTTGGTGATGCCGCCTTCCCACATGAGGTCCACGATCAGCTTGAGTTCGTGCAGCACCTCGAAGTAGGCGATCTGAGGCTGGTAGCCGGCCTCGGTCAGCACCTCGAAGCCGTACTGGACCAGCTGCGATGCGCCACCGCAGAGAACTGCCTGCTCACCGAACAGGTCGGTTTCGGTTTCTTCGGTGAAGGTGGTCTTGATGACGCCGGCGCGGGTGCCGCCGATGCCCTTGGCGTAGGACAGTGCGAGTGCCCAGGCGTTGCCGGAGGCGTCCTTCTCAACGGCGACGATGTCGGGGATACCGCGGCCTGCGACGTACTCGCGGCGCACGGTGTGACCGGGAGCCTTGGGGGCAACGAGGATCACGTCGACGCCTTCGGGAGCCTCGATGTAGCCGAAGCGGATGTTGAAGCCGTGCGCGAACGCAAGGGTCTTGCCCTCAGTCAGGTGAGGCAGGATGTCGTCGTTGTAGATGGTGCGCTGGTGCTGGTCGGGCGCCAGGATCATGATGACGTCTGCCCACTGAGCGGCCTCGGCGACGGTGTTGACGGTGAAGCCGTCTTCTTCTGCCTTGGCGGTGGAGTTGGAGCCGGCGCGCAGTGCCACACGCACCTCGACACCCGAGTCGCGCAGGTTCTGAGCGTGCGCGTGTCCCTGGGAGCCGTAGCCGACGATTGCGACCTTCTTGCCCTGGATGAGGGTCAGGTCTGCGTCGTCCTCGTAGAACATTTCAGCCATGCTGGGTTTTCTCCTTCTCTTGAAAGCGTGGTGGGCCGATGCCGGGGTGGCGTCAGGCCCTCACAGTTGAGTAACCGTGTGGTTGCGTTACGCGGTGGCGCGCTCGAAGGCACGCTCGGTGATGGACCGGCCACCACGGCCGATGGCCACGGTTCCGGACTGGACGATTTCGCGGACGTCGTGGGCGCTCAGTGCCGCGAGCAGCGCTTCGAGCTTCTCGGGTGCGCCGACTGCTTCGATGACGAGCGAGTCGGAGGCGACGTCGACGACGTGGGCGCGGAACAGGTCCACGATTTGCAGGACGTCTGCGCGCTGGCGGGCGTCTGCTCGGACCTTGACAAGCAGCAAGTCGCGCTGGACCGACTTCTCGCGTTCCAACTCGACGATCTTGAGAACGTGCACCAGCTTGTTGAGCTGCTTGGTGACCTGTTCGAGCGGCAGTTCGTCTACGTCGACCACCACGGTGATGCGGGAGATCTCGGGGTGCTCCGTCTGACCCACCGCGAGCGAGTGGATGTTGAATGCCCGGCGCGAGAACAGACCGGCGACGCGTGCGAGCACGCCGGGCTTGTTCTCTACGAGGACGGAAAGAGTGTGCCTAGTCATGGTCTTATTCCTCCTCGCCGCGGTCCCACTCGGGGGCAATGCCGCGTGCGTACTGAATCTCGTCGTTTGACGTTCCGGCTGCGACCATCGGCCACACCATGGCGTCGCGCGACACCGTGAAGTCCACGACCACTGGCTGGTCGTTGATCTCCATGGCGCGCTTGATCGTGGCGTCCACGTCGGCATCGGACTCGCAACGCAGGCCCACGCAACCCATCGCATCGGCCAGCTTTACGAAGTCCGGGATACGGGCGGTGCCGTGCCCGGTGTGCAGGTCCGTGTTGGAGTAGCGCTGGTTGTAGAACAGCGTCTGCCACTGGCGCACCATGCCCAGTGACGAGTTGTTGATGATCGCCACCTTGATGGGGATCTCGTTGATGGCGCAGGTCACGAGTTCCTGGTTGGTCATCTGGAAGCATCCGTCACCGTCGATGGACCACACGGTGCGGTCCGGTTCGCCCACCTTGGCTCCCATCGCGGCAGGCACGGAGAAGCCCATGGTGCCCAGTCCGCCCGAGTTGATCCACGTGTTGGGACGTTCGTACTTGATGAACTGGCTGGCCCACATCTGGTGCTGACCCACGCCGGACGTGAAGATGGTGTCCGGGCCGGAGATTTCTCCCAGGCGCTGAATCACGTGCTGGGGGGCGCTCAGGTCGTCGTCCGTGGGGACGTAGCCCAGGCCGTAGGTGTTGCGCCAGTCGTCGAGCTGCGCCCACCAGGCTTCGAGGTCCGGCTTGCCGTGCTTGCGGTGTTCTTCTTCCAGTGCTGGCACCAGAGCTTCGAACACGTCTTTGAGGTCACCCACGATGGGCACGTCGACGGCGCGGTTCTTGCCGATCTCCGCGGGGTCAATGTCTGCGTGCACGATGGTGGCGTTCGGGGCAAACGATTCGAGCTTGCCGGTGACACGGTCGTCAAAGCGTGCACCCAATGCCACGACCAGGTCTGCCTTCTGCAGGGCCGCCACGGCAGCGACGGTGCCGTGCATGCCGGGCATGCCCAGGTGCTGCGGGTGCGAGTCGGGCAGTGCGCCACGGGCCATCAAGGTAGTGGTGACGGCAGCGCCGGACAGGTCGGTGAGCTTGCGCAGTCCGGCCGATGCTCCGGAACGGATCACACCACCACCCACGTAGAGCACGGGGCGGCGGGAGGTGGCGAGCAGGCGCGCGGCTTCCTGAACGGTCTTGGCGTGCGGGCGGGCGCCCGAGTTGAAGCCAGGCAGTTCGATCCGTTCGGGCCACTGGAAGGTCATGGGCGACTGCTGCGCGGACTTCGCGATGTCGACGAGCACGGGGCCGGGGCGTCCGTGGGTCGCAATGTAGAACGCCTCGGCGATGGCCTTGGGGATCTCGTTGGGGTCCGTCACCAGCACGTTGTGCTTGGTGATGGGGGCGGTGATGCCCACGATGTCCGCTTCCTGGAAGGCATCCGTGCCGATCATGGCGGCACCCACCTGGCCGGTGATGGCCACCATGGGGATGGAGTCCATGTTGGCATCCGCGATGGGGGTCACCAGGTTGGTGGCACCGGGTCCGGAGGTGGCGATGCAGACGCCGGGCTTGCCGGTGGCGTGTGCGTAGCCCTGGGCGGCGTGGCCGGCACCCTGCTCGTGGCGCACCAGGATGTGGCGCAGGCGCTGCGAGTCCATGAGGGGGTCGTAGGTGGGAAGGATGGCCCCGCCGGGCAAACCGAAGACGTCGGTTGCGCCCGCGCACTCTAGCGACTTGATGATCGCCTGAGCGCCCGTCATCTCTTGGCCATTGGTGGCCTGTGCGAGGGCTTGAGGCTGCGGTGCTAACGCAGAAGGCTTAGGGGCCTTGACCTGTGCCATCTTCTCTCCCGTTGAGTCGATCGGTGGTGAGGCAGTTCTTCTGTCCGCCTCCTTCATGGAAAAACCCCGAGGCCTGGTGGCTGTCGGGGTCTGCGCGCGGACGTTGCCTGGGTGGGGACTTAAGCGTCCGCGCGCCAGATAACTAGAAGGATCGCCTGCATGTTGAAGACTCTACGCCCGCCTGGGACAGGATGTCACCATCTGGACAAAGAATCTCACATTGTGGTTCACGGTCTTATATATTGAGACGCGCACTCCCCGTTTCCTGCAGCCGTAGAGACTCGGCGGGATCTGGCGCAATGAGCGCTCCTAGCCGTAGGTTACCGACGCATTCCTCACCTGACCAGGACCGATGTGCGACTCAGGTTGGCTACGGAACGTAAGCCAAGCATCGGCCTGACTCGGGCCATGTCCGGAGGAAGGCGCACCCCCACCCCACACGCAACAGCGCCCCTGGCCGCAGAAAATCTACGGCCAGGGGCGCTGAGGCAACGATTCACCGCCGTGTATCTACGGCCTGGGGAGATTAGCTGAGCACCGCACCCTTAGACGCGGAACCCACGAGCTTCTGGTACTTGCCCAGAACGCCCCTGGTGTAGCGAGGCGCGATGGGCTCCCACCCGTCGCGGCGTGCCGCCATCTCTTCGTCGGAGACGTGAAGTTCGAGCGAACCATCGGCAACGTTCAGGGTGATCTTGTCCCCGTCACGCACGAACGCGATGGGGCCAGCGTCGACGGCCTCGGGGGCGATGTGTCCCACACACAGGCCGGTGGTGCCTCCGGAGAAACGACCGTCCGTGACAAGCAGGACGTCCTTCCCCAGTCCCGCACCCTTAATGGCTGCGGTGATCGCAAGCATTTCGCGCATGCCGGGGCCGCCCTTGGGCCCTTCGTAGCGGATCACCACGCAGTCGCCGGCCTGAATGGTGCCGTCCTCGAGCGCGTCCAGTGCGGCGCGCTCACGGTCGAACACACGTGCGGTGGCCTCAAACACGGAGTCATCGAAGCCAGCGGACTTCACGACCGCACCTTCAGGGGCAAGCGAGCCCTTGAGGATGGTGATGCCACCGGTCTTGTGGATGGGGTTGTTGAGCTGGCGGACCACACGGCCGTCGATCGTGGCGGGCTTGAGCTCCGCCATGTTCTCCGCAAGAGTCTTACCGGTCACGGTCATGACGTCGCCGTGCATGAGGCCCGCTTCCAGCAGGGTGTTCATCACGGCGGGGACGCCGCCCACGCGGTCCACGTCGTTCATCACGAACTGACCAAAGGGCTTGAGGTCTCCCAGATGCGGGGTGCGGTCTGCGACGCGGGCAAAGTCGTCGAGGGTGAGGTCCACCTCGGCCTCGTTCGCAATGGCCAGCAAGTGCAGGACCGCATTGGTCGAGCCGCCGAAGGCCATGACCACGGCGATGGCGTTTTCGAACGCTTCCTTGGTCATGATGTCGCGGGCAGTGATTCCCTTGCGCAGCATGTTGACGACGGCTTCGCCGGACTTGTGGGCGTAGTAGTCGCGGCGACGGTCGGGGCTGGGCGGGGACGCGGAACCGGGAATGGACATGCCGAGCGCTTCGCCCACGGAAGCCATGGTGTTGGCGGTGTACATGCCGCCGCACGCACCTTCACCGGGGCAGATCGCCTTCTCGATGGCCAGGCGGTCCTCTTCCGACATGAGACCGCGAGCGCAAGCGCCAACGGCTTCGAAGGCGTCGATGATGGTGACGTCCTTCTCGGTGCCGTCACTCAGCTTCACGTGGCCGGGCATGATCGAGCCTGCGTAGAGGAAGACCGATGCGAGGTCGAGTCGCGCGGCGGCCATGAGCATGCCGGGCAGGGACTTGTCGCAGCCGGCGAGGAGGACGGAGCCGTCGAGGCGTTCGGCCATCATGACGGTTTCGACGGAGTCGGCGATGAGGTCGCGCGAGACGAGCGAGAAGTGCATGCCCTCGTGGCCCATGGAGATGCCGTCGGAGACGGAGATGGTGCCGAACTCGAGCGGGTAACCGCCGCCTGCGTGGACGCCTTCCTTGGAGCCTTGTGCCAGGCGCTGGAGCGACAGGTTGCAGGGCGTGATTTCGTTCCAGGAGGAGGCGATGCCGATTTGGGGCTTCGCGAAGTCTTCGTCGCCCAGACCTACGGCACGGAGCATGCCGCGCGACGCGGTTGCTTCGAGTCCGTCGGTGACCTGGCGTGAGCGTGGCTTGATGTCTGGCGTCTGCGTCATAGTGGCGAGTCTAGAACTTGCGTGTGCTCGTGTTGTTCTGGGGGCAGGAAAACTCCGCTTGACATTGACGTAACGTCAACTTCTACGCTGGTTTCCATGAACACCACAGCACCGGCCGATGCGGAGGAGACCTTCCTCGACATCGCTCAGATCTCACGCCTCACCGGCGTCACGTCCCGCACCCTGCGGTACTACGACAGCATCGGCCTCCTAGCGCCCGCCTGGACCGGTCACGACGGCCGGCGCCACTACGGGCGCGCAGAACTGCTCCGCCTGCAGCACATCTTGGTGCTCCGTGAACTCGGAACACCCTTGGCAGGCATCGCCACGATCGTCGACACCGACGACCCCACCGTCACCATCGCCGCGCTCCGCGACCACCTCGCTGGACTCGTGGCCGAGCGAGATCGCTTTGCACGCCTGGCGGCGACCGTGGCCAGCACCATCGATTCATTAGAGAAGGGAACTCCCATGACAAACGAGGACATCCTCGACGGCTTTGACCGCCGCAAGCATGAACCAGAAGCACGTGAACGCTGGGGCGACGACGCTGTGGACCAGTCCAACGCCAAGTGGGAGGCGCTGGGCAAGGAGGGGCAACAGCAACACCTGGACACCCACCGCGAGGTCGTGGAGGCGCTGGGAGCCGCGATTCGCGTGGGCTTCGCGGCGGACTCCGCGGAGGTTCAGGAGATTGTCGCCAAGCACTACGCCTGGGTCTCACTGTTCTGGACCCCTACTGCAGAGACCTACCGCGGGCTCACTCAGATGTACGTCGACGACGAGCGATTCCGCCGCAACTATGACGAGGTTGCCCCCGGTGCGGCGGTCCTTCTGCGTGATGCGGCAGACATCTATGCTGGCCGAGAGTTGTCGTAAACCCCGACACGCACGACGCGGCGTCACGGACGTACCAGGGGAATAACTCAGCACTCTCAGCGTTGGGAACGGTAATCATGGGCGGCACATTCGGTGCTCAGCCCCATAGCTCACCAGGAGACCTCCGTGACGACGCTCGGCCTACTGATTGGCTCGATGCCCCTTGCCCGCACACAGCACCAGCTCATTCGGCTCCTCACCGATGCGGCTCCTGATCACACCACAGTTGTCCCCCTCGACGCGCAACGACTCCCCCACCACGCCCCGTACGACGACGTCCCCGTCCCGACCCCGGCGCACGAATGGCGGAGGTCCATCGCCGAGCTCGACGGCATCGTGGTGCTGGCCCCCACGGTGGAACGCTCCATTCCGGGCGCGTTGAAGAACGCTATCGATTGGGCGGGCACCGCGGGAGGTCCGAGCGCGCTTGAAGGCACGCCCACGATCATCGCGGGCGTGAGCGTAGGCCCACTTCCGCGGTTCGCGTCCCTTCAGCACCTCCGTACGGTCCTGACCGACGTGGGGGCTGCACTGCGTTCGCAGCCGGAGACCGTCTTGTTTGCCACCCCGGAGGCATTTGACGGCTCCGGCGCCGCGGTCGACCCTGACCTCATCGATGAGGCCCGCGACCTGATGTCAGCGGCCGCAGGGCTGACCGTGCATGTGCGCCGCACCGATGCCGTGGCCTCCACCACGGACCCGGTCGCAGAAGTTCTGACCGCGGGCCCCGCGCCTGTCAGCCCAGTCGAGGGCATCCCCGTCGCGTAAAGGGGCACAGGCGCCGCCTCCGGCACTGTGACAGGCAGCCGATCACCGCGCTGTCACCCGGGCTGCGAAGAAGCACGGACGACGAGTTCGGGCTGGTACACCACATGTTGGCGGGCATCATTCGTGGACTTCTCGCCCTCCGCAACCAGCAGATCGACGGCTGTCGAGCCGATGGCATCTCGTGGCTGACGCACCGACGTAATGGGCACCACTGCCGCTGCTGCGAACGCGATGTCGTCATAGCCGACGAGTGCCACATCCTCGGGGATTCTCACGCCGTCGGGTCCTGCCAGTAGCGCCTGCTGCAGCCCGATGGCGATCAGGTCGTTGGCCGCGAGGATCGCATCACAGGTGCCAGCACGCACCATCGCTCGTAGGCGCTCGCCGGCCTCCCGACCCGCATCTAGAGTCAGGCCTGGGGTATCCACCACGATGAGGTCGTCCGCACCAGCCTCACGAACGGCAGCCCTCGCCCCCGCACAACGATCCCGAACCTGGTGAAGCGAACTGGGGCCGCCCACGAAGGCAATCCGCTCGCGGCCCTGCGCCAGCACGTGCATCGCCGCGAGCCGCCCGCCTGACACGTCATCGACCGCCACGGAAGCGATGGTGTGGTCCCCGGACCCCCGGTCCACCAACACCACGGGAACTCCCCGTGCGCGCAGTCTGGCCACGTGTTCGGCTGCGTCTGCTGTGGGAACCAGGAGGACTCCCGACACCCGTTGGCGCTCGAACTGGTCGAGGTGGGCGGCTTCTCGCGTAGCCGACTCATCCGAGTTTGCGAGCAGCAGGGTTCGCCCGTAGTGCGCGGCCCGGTCTTCTGCGCCGCGCGCGACATCCGTGAAGAAGGGGTTACCCATGTCCAGCACAATGAGCGCAATCTGATTGGACTGCCCTGCGCGTAGCTGCCGGGCTGCGTCGTTGCGGACGTAACCCAAGGCCTCGATGGCGTCGTGGACACGGTGGATCGTCTCGGGGCGGACGGTGTCGGGTCGGTTGAGGACGTTCGAGACCGTGCCAACTGACACCCCTGCTAGCTGCGCGACTTGCTTCACGCTGACGCCCATGTCACTTTCCTCCATCACGACTGTGACGTGATCCTGCCACAGGTTTTAGAGCATCGGTCAAAAACACGCACCGTGCCGCCCTGCCTATTGAATCGTTACATTTCCGTGACGGCAACCCCTTTGACAGGTGTTGCCGTCGGCCCTACATTGAACCTACTTGAATCGTTTCATCAATGGCGACTGAAACTGGAGTGTCAATGTCGACGCCTGTCCCCCGCGTCGAGCAACGGCCCGCACTGTTGCTCGACCGTGTATCCAAGTCCTTCGGGTCCGTAATGGCACTCAAGAGCGGCTCCCTGCGCATGGAATCGCACAGCATCCACGCACTGATCGGCGAGAACGGTGCAGGCAAGTCCACGCTCGTCAAGATCATCGCCGGCGTCCACCAACGCGACGCAGGCACAGTCGAACTCGCAGGAGAGAGCGTCAACTTCTCCAACACCGCCCAGTCCAAAGATGCCGGCATCGCAGTCATCTACCAAGAGCCCACACTGTTCCCCGACCTCTCGGTGACGGAGAACATCTTCATGGGACGCCAGCCCGTGCGCGGACTGCGTGGTGTTGACCGGCGTTCCATGCGCACCCAAGTCACGGCACTCTTCGACCAGCTTGGAGTCTCTCTGGACCCGGACCGGCCCACACGTGGCCTGTCCATTGCGGACCAGCAAATCGTGGAGATCGCAAAGGCCATCTCGCTCGACGCCCGCGTCCTCATCATGGACGAACCCACTGCGGCACTCTCTGGCGTCGAAGTAGAACGTCTCTTCAAGGTGGCTCGGGCCTTGCGAGACGAAGGCCGCGCCCTTCTGTTCATCTCGCACCGCTTCGACGAAGTGTTTGACCTATGCGACACCGTCACGATCATGCGTGACGGGGAGTACGTCGCCACCACCGCGATCGAAGACACCAGCGTCGACGAACTCGTGCGCCAGATGGTGGGCCGCGATGTCACCACGCTGTACCCCAAGGAGCCGGCGTCGATTGGCGAGGATGTGCTGGTTGTCGAAGGCCTCAGCCAACGTGGACTGTTCCACGACGTCTCCTTCTCAGTGAAGTCCGGCGAGATCGTGGCGCTAGCGGGGCTCGTCGGCGCAGGCCGCAGCGAGATCGCGCGCGCCATCTTCGGAGTCGACGACTACTCCTCTGGAACAGTGTCCGTCAACGGAAAAGCGATCAGGAAGCATGACCCAGCCAACGCGATGGGCGCCGGGATCGCCCTCGTGCCAGAAGATCGCCGCAATCAAGGTGTGATTCTCGATTCCACCGTGGCGCGCAACACGACACTTGCTATTCGTCGCAGCCTCACAAAGTACGGTCTCCTGTGGCCGTCGGCAGAGAACGACGCAGCTCGGCGCTGGGCCTCTCGACTTGAAGTAAAGACCAGCGCCCTAGACGCTCAGGCCGGCACACTCAGCGGCGGCAACCAGCAAAAGGTCGTACTCGCCAAATGGCTTGCCACCAACCCCACGGTACTCATCGTTGACGAACCCACCCGCGGCATCGACATCGGCACTAAGTCGGAGGTTCACCGCGACCTGTCCACGCTCGCTGGCATGGGCCTCGCCATCGTGATGATCTCATCCGAGCTGCCTGAAGTCCTCGGCATGGCTGACCGAGTCTTGGTCGTGCATGAGGGCCGCATCACCGCCGAACTCGATCGCGACGAGGCCACACCCGAGTCGGTCATGTTCGCCGCTACCCACAGCAAGGAGTCGGCAGCATGAGTGACAGCAGTTCCACGAGCATCCTGGCCCAGTCCCAGGTTCTCGCACGTCTGGGGCGCATTGGGAAGGCACGTGAGGCAGGAGTCCTCGCAGCCTTGATTGCAGTGATCGCGATCACCACGGTGCAGAACCCCAACTTCCTCTTCTCCAGCGACGGATTCCGCGACCTACTCGTCACCCCCGCGATCCTCATGATCGTCGCGGTGGGCCAAGCAATGGTGATCGTGACACGCAATGTGGACCTGTCGGTAGGTTCCGTGGTGGGCCTCAGTGCCTATCTCACGGGTCGCGTGTTCATCGACTTCTCCTGGCTCCCCTGGCCCACGGTGTTTCTCATCGGCATTGCGTGTGGCGCGCTGCTGGGACTCATCAACGGTTGCCTGGTGGCCTTCGCGAAGGTTCCGTCACTCGTCATCACGCTGGGCACTCTCTATGCGTACCGCGGCATCAACGTGATGTGGACTGGCTCCGACCGCATCAACGCGTCCGACATGCCCCAGGACTTCCTCGCACTCGGCACCCAATCGTGGTTCAGGATTCCGGTCATCACAGTGATCGCGCTCATCGTCCTGGCCATCGCCGGCTGGTACATGTACACCCAACGGGGCGGACGCGAGTTCTATGCCATTGGCTCCGATCCGGATGCGGCAAACCTCTATGGACTTAAGGTCCGCCGCAGGGTGCTGTCCGCGTTCGTCTTGTCCGGCTCACTCGCCGGCCTCGCAGGAGTCCTGTACGCGGCACGCTACGGAACGGTGAACTCCCAAGTGGGCTCGGGTCTCGAACTCGAGGCCGTCGGCGCAGCCGTCATCGGCGGCGTCGCAATCTTTGGCGGGTCAGGCTCAGTGTTCGGTGCCGCCATCGGCGCGTACCTGCTGCTCACCATCAACCGTGCCCTGCCAGTGCTAGGAGTCGAGGACTTCTGGCAGCGCGCGGTGGTCGGCGTACTGATCATCGGCGCGATCGTGCTGGACAAGCTCGCGGCGAACCGGCAAGAACGCCGCCTTCTCGCACTCCGAGATACCGAACAAGACAGTTCCCCACCGCCCGCCGTTGCCCAAGACAAGGAGGCGCACCGTGGCTAGCGCCGTTGCAGAGCGGACCACTGTCCGTACCTACCGCGACTACTCGCGTCCGTGGTGGCGGCGTGCGCTCCTCACTCGAGAGATCGCCATCGTCGCTGCCGTGATTGGCGTCTACGTAGTCGCCGCAGTCGCCGTACCGAACTTCTCCTCGCCCATCACGCTCACGTACCTCATGCTCGATATCGCGGCGATCCTGCTGATCGCATTGCCGATGACCATGATCATCGTGACGGGCGAGATCGACCTCTCGGTCGCGTCGGTCGTGGGATTGTCGAGCGTCACCTTCGGAACCCTGTACCAGGCGGGGCTTCCCATTCCGCTGGCCATGCTCGCCGCATTGGCCGTTGGCGCGATTGCAGGGTTCATCAATGGATTCCTGGTGACCGTGGTGGGACTCCCATCGCTGGCCGTCACGATCGGAACCCTGGCTCTGTTCCGAGGGCTCGCCGTAGGAATCCTCGGCACGACGGCGGTGACCGGCTTTCCCGACGCCTGGACAGACCTTGCGACCTCAAAAATCCCGGGTACCCCCATCCCCAGCGTCATGATCGTGTTCGTCATCCTTGCGATCGGGTTTGGACTGTTGCTCCACGCCACGCCATTCGGACGGGGCGTGTTCGCCATCGGACAGTCATCGGAAGCCGCCCGGTTCTCCGGTGTGCGAGTCGAACGCACCAAGCTTCTGTTGTTCGTCGCCTCGGGCACCATCGCCGCCCTTGCCGGCATTTACTACACGCTCCGTTACGGCAGCGCCCGCGGCGACAACGCCACGGGTCTCGAACTCAGTGTGATCGCCGCAGTCCTGCTGGGCGGCGTCTCCATCTTTGGCGGACGCGGCGCACTCCACGGCGTCATCGCAGGCGTGTTCCTGATCGGCATTCTGGCAAGCGCACTCCGCCTCGCCAATGTCACCTCTGATGTCATCAACATCATCACCGGCACCCTCCTCGTGGTGTCCGTTGTCTCCCCCAGTCTTCTCGCGTGGGCACGCTCCTCCTGGGCGCGCCATCGCGGGAACAGAGAAGCCGCTGGCGGCACCACGCCCGCTCCCGCGGTTGGTCATGCAAACCCCGATGCACAGCCATCGCAGCACAAGGAAAAGGAAGCACAATGACGTCTTCACTCACCCCTAAGAAGGGCGGTCTTGCCGCTCTGGCAATGACGGTCGCACTGGTGGTGGCCGGTTGCTCCAGCGGCTCCGACTCAGACCCCACCTCAAGCGCCACCGGTGGCGGCTCGGCCGAAGGAGGGTCTGACGCTAACTTGGCGATCACGTTCCTCCCCAAGAACCTGGGCAACGCCTACTTCGACACCTCCGACGCGGGTGGCGAGGAGGCCATTGGCGAGTTCGGCGGCACCTACGCAGAAGTGGGACCCGCGGAAGCGGCACCCGATGCACAAGTCAGCTACATCAACACTCTCACCCAGCAGGGAGTCGGCGGTATCGCGGTTTCCGCGAACGACCCGGAGGCGATTTGCGATGCCTTGAATGAGGCTCGCGACAATGGCGTCAAGGTCGTGACGTTCGATTCGGACACCAACCCTGACTGCCGCGACATCTTCATCAACCAGGCAACCGCCGAGGGCATCGCCCAGGTGCAGGTCGACATGATCGCCGAGCAGATTGGCGACGAGGGTCAGATCGCCATCTTGTCGGCAACCGCGAACGCGACCAACCAGAACGCATGGATTGAGCTGATGGAAGAGATGCTTGCGGCAGATCACCCCGACATCGAGTTGGTGGATGTGGTGTACGGCGATGACGACGACCAGACGTCCTTCGACAAGACGGCCGCTCTTCTGCAGACCTACCCGGACCTGAAGGGAATCGTCTCACCGACCACGGTGGGTGTCGCAGCCGCAGCACGCTACCTGTCGACCTCTGAGTACAAGGGCGAAGTGGCTATCACCGGATTGGGCACTCCGAACCAGATGCGCTCCTACGTGGAGGACGGAACCTGCGAAGCGTTCGCCCTGTGGAACCCGGGCGACTTGGGCTACTTGGCCGCATACGCCGCCAAGGCGCTGATCGAGGGAGAGATCACCGGAGCCGAAGGCGACATGTTTGAAGCCGGCAAGCTCGGCGAGTACACCGTCGACGCTGACGGCGTGGTGCTGCTGGGAGACCCCTACGTGTTCGACGCAGACAACATCGGCGACTTCGACTTCTAGACGAACGCCAAACAGCGCTGGTCCGAGGACTCCCTTGGAGCCTCGGGCCAGCGCCCCTCCCCTGTGTGACGCCGTTAACCCTTGGAAAGAAAGCGAAGCTATGACTGCCTTCGATGCCATCGCCCACCGCCTCGAGGAACAGGCAATCGAACTCCCGTCGTGGGCGTTTGGTAACTCCGGCACGAGGTTCCGGGTCTTCACGACTCCAGGAACTCCACGCGATCCTTTCGAGAAGATCGCGGATGCCGCTCAAGTCCACAAGTTCACGGGACTCGCTCCGAGTGTTGCTCTCCATATTCCTTGGGACAAGGTGGATGACTACGGCGTATTGCGCGCGCATGCTGAGGAGCGGGGAGTCCGGCTCGGCACCATCAACTCGAACACGTTCCAGGACGAGGACTACAAGCTGGGTTCGCTTGCCCACCGCGATGACCGCATCCGTCGCAAAGCCATCGACCACCACCTCGAATGCATCGACATCATGGACCAGACGGGATCGCGCGACCTCAAGATCTGGCTCGCAGACGGCACCAACTACGCGGGCCAGGACGACATGCGCGGCCGCCAGGACCGCATGCACGAGGCCCTTCAAGAGATCTACGCGCGCATCGGCGAGAACCAGCGCCTGGTGCTCGAGTACAAGATCTTCGAGCCGGCTTTCTACCACATGGACGTGCCGGACTGGGGTACGAGCTACGCCCAGGTGGCGGCCCTCGGCGAGCGCGCCACCGTGTGTCTTGACACGGGCCACCACGCCCCCAGCACCAACATCGAGTTCATCGTCATGCAGCTGCTGCGCCTGGGCAAGTTGGGATCCTTCGACTTCAACTCGCGCAACTATGCCGACGACGACCTCATCGTGGGCGCCGCTGACCCGTTCCAACTGTTCCGCATCATCGTCGAGGTAATCCGTGGCGGCGGCTACGGCAACGACGGCGACACGGCCTTCATGCTCGATCAGTGCCACAACATCGAGGACAAGATCCCCGGTCAGATCCGCAGCGTCCTGAACGTGCAGGAGATGACTGCCCGAGCCCTGCTGGTGGACCGGGACGCGCTGACCGAAGCGCAGGTCGCCGGCGACGTCCTGGGAGCCAACGGCATCCTCATGGACGCGTTCTACACGGATGTGCGTCCCGATCTCGCCGCATGGCGCGAGAGCCGCGGACTGCCAGGTGACCCCATGGCGGCCTTCGCGGAGTCGGGTTATCTCGCCAGCATCGCGGCGGAGCGCGTGGGTGGGACCCAGGCAGGATGGGGCGCCTGAGCCATGCCTCGCGTGTGCTTTACCCTGCAGGTCGACCCTGACCGGCTCGACGAGTATGTCGACGCCCACCGGGCCGTCTGGCCCGAGATGCTCGAGGCGATTCGCGATGCGGGACGGCGCCACTACAGCCTGTTTCTGAGCCCCGACGGACTACTGGTGGGCGTCTACGAGACGGACGACGACGAGGCGTCCGCAGCGGCACTCGCCGCGGATCCGCGCACCGCACGCTGGGAAGCCGCGATGGCTTCCTTCTTCGTGGCGCTCGACGGCGCCCGGCCCGACCAGGGCGCACCCCAGCTTCCCGAGGTCTTCCATCTGGAGACCCAGCTTGACGCGGCCGACCTTCTTCACTGATTTCCCGAAAGGACCCCCTCATGACGAACCCCGTGGTCTCCGACCTCATCACGCGCTCGAACCGCTTGGGCTCGGACCCCAAGAACACCAACTACGCGGGTGGCAACACATCTGCGAAGGGCACCGAGACCGACCCGGTCACCGGCCAGCCCACCGAGCTGGTGTGGGTCAAGGGCTCCGGTGGCGACTTGGGCACACTCAAGGAAGCCGGCCTGGCAGCGCTACGCCTGGACCGCATGCGCGCGCTCGTGGACGTCCACCCCGGCATCGACCGTGAGGACGAGATGGTCGCGGCCTTCGACTTCTGCCTCCACGGCAAGGGCGGCGCCGCTCCGAGCATCGATACCGCGATGCACGGCCTCGTGGACGCAGCGCACGTCGACCACCTCCACCCGGACTCCGGGATCGCGATCGCGACCGCTGCCGACGGCGAGGAGCTGACGCAGAAGATCTTCGGCGACCAGGTGGTGTGGGTGCCGTGGCGCCGCCCCGGTTTCCAGCTGGGCCTGGACATCGCGGCGATCAAGGCGGCGAATCCGCAGGCGATCGGCTGCATCCTGGGCGGCCACGGCATCACCGCGTGGGGCGACACCTCCGAGGAGTGCGAGGCGCGTTCGCTGCAGATCATCGACACCGCGGCCGCGTACATCAAGAGCCACGGCAAGGCCAACCCGTTCGGCACAGCGCTTGAGGGCTACGGTGCTCTGGAGGCCGATGCGCGACGCGCCAAGGCGGCCGCGCTCGCTCCCACGATTCGCGGCCTGGCATCGACCGACAAGCCCATGGTGGGCCACTTCACCGACGCGGACGAAGTGCTGGACTTCCTCGCGAGCGCCGAGCACCCGCGCCTGGCCGCACTGGGCACGTCCTGCCCCGACCACTTCCTGCGCACCAAGGTCAAGCCCATGGTGCTCGACCTGCCCGCGGACGCTCCGGTCGAGGACGCCATCGCGCGTCTCAAGGAGCTGCACACCGAGTACCGCGCCGACTACCAGGCGTACTACGACGCTCACGCAACCGAGGACTCCCCCGCCATTCGCGGCGCAGATCCGCTGATCGTGCTGGTTCCCGGAGTGGGCATGTTCTCGTTCGGCGCGAACAAGCAGACCGCACGCGTGGCCTCCGAGTTCTACATCAATGCCATCAACGTGATGCGCGGCGCTGAGGCCCTGTCCACGTACACCCCCATCTCGGACTACGAGAAGTTCCGTATCGAGTACTGGGCCCTCGAGGAGGCCAAACTCCAGCGGATGCCGAAGCCCAAGTCGCACGCGACCCGCGTCGCATTCGTCACCGGCGCGGCCTCGGGCATCGGCAAGGCCATCGCGACGCGCCTGGCCGGCGAGGGCGCGTGCGTGGTCATCGCGGACCTCGATCTCGCCAAGGCCCAGGAGGCCGCGGCGGAGCTGGGCTCCACCGACGTCGCGGTGGGCGTGCAGATCGACGTCAGCAGCGCCGATGCGGTGCAGGCAGCGGTGAACGAGGCGGTTCTCGCGTTCGGCGGCATCGACCTGATTGTCAACAACGCTGGCCTGTCGTTGTCCAAGCCGTTGCTCGAGACCACCGAGAAGGACTGGGACCTCCAGCACGACGTCATGGCCAAGGGATCGTTTCTGGTCTCGCAGGCCGCGGCGCGCGCGATGATCGCGCAGGAGATGGGCGGCGACATCCTGTACATCGCGTCCAAGAACTCGGTCTTCGCCGGCCCCAACAACATCGCCTACTCCGCGACCAAGGCCGACCAGGCTCACCAGGTGCGACTGCTCGCCGTCGAGCTGGGCGAGCACGGCATCAAGGTCAACGGCATCAATCCCGACGGCGTGGTCCGTGGCTCCGGCATCTTCGCCGGCGGCTGGGGCGCCAACCGCGCCAAGACCTACGGCATCGAGGAGGACGACCTGGGCAAGTTCTACGCCCAGCGCACCATCCTGAAGCGCGAGGTGCTGCCCGAGCACGTGGCGAATGCGGCCGTGGTCCTCACCGGCCCCGACATGACCCACACCACCGGCCTGCACGTGCCGGTGGACGCAGGCGTGGCAGCCGCCTTCCTGCGATGAGCACGGCACCAGGGTCTACTGCGGCGGTCGCCGCGGTCGACCTGGGAGCCACCAGCGGCCGCGTCATGGTGGGGCACGTCGGTGCCGACACGCTGCGGATCCGTCAGGTCGCACGCTTCGCGAACGGCCCCGTCTCGCTTCCCGACGGTCTGCACTGGAACATCCAGGGCCTGTACCGCGCGGCACTGGATGGGCTGCGCGACGCCCGCACGTGGGAGAAGGACGTCGCATCAATCGGCATCGACTCATGGGCCGTCGACTACGGACTGCTCCGCGCTGGTCGGTCGCTCGGAGAGCCGTTCCACTACCGCGACGCCCGCAATGAGCTCGCCGTGGAGCGCGTGCATGCGCGCGTGCCGTTCGCGGATCTCTACCGCCGCAGCGGGTTGCAGTTCCTGCCATTCAACACGCTCTACCAGCTCGAGGCCGAGGACTCCGCGGTGCTGGCCGCCGCGGATCGCCTGCTGCTGGTGCCGGACCTGCTCGCCTACTGGCTCACCGGCCGCGAGGTCGCCGAACGCACCAACGCCTCCACGACCGGGCTGCTCGATGTCGCGACGCGCGAGTGGGACCACGAGCTGGTGTCGCTGCTCAACCTGACCCCCTCCCTGCTGCCGGAACTCGTGGAAGCCGGTACTCGCATCGGCCCGCTGCTATCCGCGCCCGCACAGCACACCGGCCTTGCCGACGCACAGGTGGTCGCCGTGGGCAGCCATGACACCGCTTCCGCGGTGGTCGCAGCGCCGATGCGCGAGTCGGGAGGCGCGTACATCTCCTGCGGGACGTGGGGCCTGGTGGGCGTCGAGACCGAGCGGCCGGTGCTCACCGATGCTGCACGCGAGGCCAACTTCACGAACGAGGGCGGCGTGGATGGCCGCACGCGGTTCCTGCACAACGTCATGGGCCTATGGCTACTGAGCGAGTCCATTCGCACGTGGGAGCGCGACGGCGAGCAGATCAACCTGGAGCGTCTGCTCGCGGAGGCCGCTGCGGTGGGCCCGGACGTTCCGGTCTTCGACGCGAACGACCCCGTGTTCATGGCCCCCGGGGACATGCCCGCGCGCATCGCCCAGTGGTGCACCGAGCGCGGCCTCGCCGCGCCGTCCGGCCGCGCTGAACTCGCCCGCTCGATCATCGAGAGCCTGGCCCAAGCATTCGCGCGGGCGGTGGCCACGGCATCGGCCCTCTCAGGGCAGCATGTCGACACGATCCACATGGTGGGAGGCGGCGCGCTCAACGAGCTGCTCTGTCAGCGCACGGCGGACCACTCCGGACTGACCGTCATCGCCGGTCCCGTCGAGGCCACAGCGCTGGGCAATGTGCTGGTGCAAGGTCGCGCGCTGGGCGCGATCGACGGCACTCTAGAGTCGATGCGAGACCTCGTGCGGCGCACCTTCGAACCGCGTTCATTCGACCCCCACTCGTGACACCGCAGCGCGTACCAGGACTGAAGGAGTCTGACGTGAAGCAAGACCGACACTTCCCCAAGCCAAACGAGCTGGCGCCGCTCATGCGCTTCAAGAAGTTCGAGATGGACGGACGCAAGCGGCGGCTCGCGAAGGCGCACACCATCGCAGATCTACGCAAGATCGCCAAGCGGCGCACCCCCAAGGGCGCGTTCGACTACACCGACGGCGCTGCCGAAGCGGAGCTCTCGCTCGCCCGCGCGCGCCAGGCCTTCCGGGACATCGAGTTCCACCCGGCCATCCTGCGCGACGTCTCCGCCGTCGACACGTCCGTCGAGATCGCAGGCGGCACCTCTGCCCTGCCATTTGGCATCGCACCCACGGGCTTCACCCGCATGATGCATTCGGAGGGAGAGCGCGCCGGCGCGTCTGCGGCGGCCGCGGCGGGCATCCCGTTTTCACTGTCGACCGTGGGCACCACCTCGCCCGAGGGTGTGGCAAAGGCTAACCCCGACGGTCGCAACTGGTTCCAGCTGTACATGCAGAAGGATCGCGACAAGTCGATGGACCTCGTGACCCGCGCTGCGGAGTCCGGCTTCGACACCCTGCTGGTCACGGTGGACGTGCCCGTCGCGGGTGCCCGCCTGCGCGACAGCTACAACGGCTTCACCATCCCGCCGCAGCTGACCCCCAAGACCGTACTCAACGCGATTCCGCGCCCCGAATGGTGGGTGAACTTCCTCACCACAGAGCCGCTGACCTTCGCGTCGCTGTCGGAGTGGGACGGCACCATCGGCGAGCTGCTGGACGCGCTGTTCGACCCCACGCTGGACTTCGACGACCTCGCGTGGATCCGCGAGCAGTGGAACGGCAAGATCTTCGTCAAGGGCATCCAGACCGTTGCGGACGCAAAAGCCGTGATGGACGCCGGCGCGGACGGCATCGTGCTGAGCAATCACGGCGGCCGGCAGCTGGACCGCGCGCCCATCCCGTTCCACCTGCTGCCGGAGGTGCGTCGGGAGCTCGGCGACGAGGCCGAGATCATCCTCGACACCGGGATCATGTCGGGCGCGGACATCGTCGCGGCGCTCGCCATGGGAGCGGACTTCACGCTCGTAGGCCGTGCATACCTGTACGGGCTCATGGCCGGCGGCCGCGAGGGTGTGGACCGCACGATCGACATTCTGCGCCGTGAGATCGTGCGGACCATGAAGTTGCTGGGCGTCGCGTCAGTAGCGGAGCTCACCCCCGACCATGTCACTCAGCTGCAACGGCTCGTTCCTCGCACTCACTGAGCGCACCGGACTGCCCTGCGGCGGCGAACAGCTCAGGGTCTGCTGGGCGTCTACACGGGGGCTTGTGGAAGAAATTTAGTTGCGTTTGGAATAGTTGAGACATCACGTATTGTTAGAGCCGATGTAGCCACCACTGCTGGTGGCCACTTCCCCAGTGATCTCATCGAAAGGACACCCGCATGCCCCGCATCGGCATCATCGTCGGCTCCATTGCTTCCGGCTCCATCAACCGCGTCGTCGCAAACGCCCTTCCCGCACTCGCCACCGACCCGGACGCGCAGTTCGAGATCATCGAGATCAAGGACCTCCCGCTCTACAACTATGAACTCGATGCCTCCTACCCGGAGTCTGCGGTGGAGCTCAAGAACGCCATCGAATCTGTTGATGGCGTCATCATCGTGACCCCCGAATACTCGCGCTCGATCCCCGGCGTCCTCAAGAACGCTCTGGACTGGTCGTCGCGTCCCTGGGGCCAGAACTCCTTCAACGGCAAGCCCGTGGCGATCATGGGCGCTTCGATCGGCACGACCGGCACCGCCGCGGCTCAGCAGCACCTGCGTGCAATCCTGGGGCACTTCAACGCCGCCACTTTGGGCCAGCCCGAGACCTTCTTCCACTTCCGTCCCGAGGCATTCGCCGCCGACGGCTCAGTCCAGGACGAGACCTCGCAGGCCATCCTCGCAAACTTCGTCAACGCGACCGTGGATCACGTCAAGCGTCACGCCCTGGTGAACGCGTAGGCCCCAAACATCCCTTAAAGTAGTTCTCCTTGTGGGTTCGCCTCCCACCACCCCCCTTGGGAGGCTGGCAGCCCATACGCAGTCCGCGTACAACACCGCAGACTGCACCTTCAGCGGCGGCCGTCCGGGAACACCTGGGCGGCCGCCGCCGTTCTACCGGGCATGACAGTCCCTGACTCCAGTCTTTGGTGGGTGCGCCGCGACATGCGGCTGGCCGACAATCCTGCGGCCGCGAGCGCTGCTGAGTCTCGCAACCATGCGGCGATCATGTGTTGGACGCCAGGAGTCCACTTCTGGTCGGGGCGTCGGGTGGCGCACCTTGCCCGGGTGGCATGGCAGTTGCGTGAAGCGATGGGCGGCGCATTGTCGGTCCGTCGCGGGGAGCCCGCACAGGTCGTCACGGAGGCAGCGCGTCAGGCCGATGCGTCGGTGGTGTGGGCGGCGCAGGAGTTCAGCCCCTCAGGGGTTGCGACCCAAGACGCGGTGCGCACTGCACTTGAGGCGGACGGCCGCGAACTGCGGTTCGTGGGTTCACCGTACGCAGTGGCTCCTGGCCGGGTTCGTAAGTCCGACGGGGACCCTTACAAGGTGTTCACGCCGTTCCGAGAGTCCTGGCGTGCGCACGGCTGGCGCTCCCCTGCTCCCGCGCTGGACGGACACGGCTGGGACCGGCTGAGCGCATCGGACCAGGATGTGGATCTTGACCAGATGGCCGCTCACGGCGACACCACGGATCCGTTGCTCGCGCCGCACGAGTTTCGCGAGGAGCGTGTGCTGGCGGACTTTGGCTCATTCGTGGACGATGCCCTTGACCGTTACCAAAGTGAACGCGACCGCCCGGACCTTGACTCCACTTCTCACCTGTCCACGGCGCTGGCGTTCGGTCAGATCCATCCGCGTACGGTGTTGGCTGCCGCTGCGCGCCATGACCATCCGAGTGCTCGTATCTTCGAATCTGAGTTGGCGTGGCGTGAGTTCCATGCGGACGTCCTCTTCCACCATCCTGGAGCACGCCGCGAGTCATTGACCCCGGTGTTGAGCAATCAGGACTGGGTGGCCGGCACCAAGGCGGACGCCGCGTTCATGGCTTGGCGTGACGGCCTCACGGGCTTTCCGATGGTGGATGCGGGGATGCGTCAGTTGGCGCAGACCGGGTGGATGCACAATCGTGTGCGGATGGTCGTCGCGAGCTTCTTGGTGAAGGACTTGCGGGTGCCATGGCAACGCGGCGCAGACCACTTTCGGCGTGCACTCGTCGACTATGACCACGCCCAGAACCAACTGAACTGGCAGTGGGTCGCTGGCACAGGCCGTGACGCGGCGCCGTTCTTTCGAATCTTCAATCCTGAGTCACAGCGGGACAAGTTCGACCCCCAGCGTCGCTATGTAGAGCGGTGGATCCCTGAGTTGGACACTCCCGGATATCCCACGCCGATGCTCGACCACAAGGCTGAGCGAGCGGTGACGTTGGAGATGTACCAGCGCGCGAAAGCCCAGCGATCGCGCTAGTTTCGAGGTATGACCGTCGCTGAGGTCAACGTCTGGATGGCGCACCACGACACTCCCATGCAGGAGGTCATTGAGAGGGTGCGCCGCATTGTGCTGGTCTCAGACTCACGAATCGATGAGTGCATCCGATGGTCTACGCCGACGTTCACCTACAAGGGCCGGGCGATGGCGAGTTTCTATCCCAAGGGCTCCATGTATGCCACGTTGATCTTCCATAAGGCGGGTCTTCTGCCGCAGCGGTTTCCGCACCTGGAGTTCGCGCCACGTGATGCACGCGCCATGCATGTGATCTCGATTGCTGAGGCCGAACTGCTGCGCGATGAGATCGGCGAGATTGTCAGCAGTTGGATCCGCTGGTCTGATGCGGAGGCGCTGGTCGACTCGTCGAAGTTCGCCTGACCAGTCGTGATGACTAGGCGCGGCCCACGGCGACCACGTTGACGGGGCCCGCGCCTGACCGGAGAGCGTCGATTTGGGCGTGGACGAGCGCCACGTAGCGTGGGTCTGTCAGTTGCGCGAAGCCTGCCACGTGCGGAGTCAGGATAACGCCGGGTGCCGTGTACAGCGGGTGACCTTCGGGTAGCGGTTCTGGGTCGACCACGTCGAGCGCTGCGCGCAGCCGTCCTGACGTGACCTCTGCGAGCAGGGCGTCGGTATCCACGACGGCTCCCCGGCCCACGTTCACCAGAAGTGCGTCGTTGGGCATTGCGGCGAGGAAGCGCGCATCGACCAACTTGTCGGTGCTGTCGTCGTGCGGGGTCACGACCACCACGATGTCGAACCGAGGCAGCAGCGCGGGCAGGTCTTCGACGGCGTGCACCACGACACCGTCGGGGGCGGTACGCGCCGACCGAGCGACCCCCTCAACGTGAGCTTCGCAAGCGCGCATGCGCGCCCCGATCGCGGCGCCAATGGACCCGTAGCCCACGATGAGGACGCGCGCATCGGCCAGAGAGGGCGCGGTCTCGTACGCATCCCAGACACCCCGCTGTTGAGCGTCGAAGAAACGTGGCAGTGCACGTTGAGACGCGAGCGTGAGCAGGAGCGCCATCTCCGCTGTCCGCGTGTCATGCACGCCACGCGCATTGCACAAGGCAACCCCCGCAGGCACGAACGGCACGGCGTGCTCGTAGCCGGCCGAGGGAATCTGGATTGCGGCCAGAGCAGGCAGTGTCCCGAGCCTGCCGTAGAGGGTGCGGCCACCGGTCCGATGCGCGAGGCACGCCATCGTGATGTGGTCGCGTTCTGCGGTGGGCGGGTCACTTTCCGCAGGGTTCCACACCACCACGCGGACGTCGGCGGGGACCTCGCCAATGGCATCGGCTACTTCTGGGGTGGGAACGGAGACAGTGATCACGGCGCTAGTCTGTCACGCTCGCCCAGGACGGGGCGGGGCCGTCGAGTCTCGCAGCACGAGTTCAATCGGGAGCCGCACGTGGGTGTCGGTGGAGTTGCCATCGATGCGGTCGAGCAGCATCTGCATCGCGGCCGCTCCCATGTCGTGCAAGGGTTCACGCACGGTCGTCAGCGGGGGCGTGGCGAGTGCCGCGTCGGGCACATCGTCAAAACCCACGACCGAGAGATCCGCCGGCACAGAGAGTCCGCGGTTCTGAGCGACGTTCATGGCCGCGATCGCCGAGACATCGTTCGCACCCACGATCGCGGTAGGCGGGTTGGCGCTGTCGAGCCATGACTCGGTGATGGTGGCGGCCAGCTCTGCTTGGTAGCGCGCTTCCACCACGAGCGTGGGGTCAACCTCGAGGCCAGCCTGCGCGTGCGCGTGGCGGAAACCGCCTTCGCGTGACTGAGCCGAGTCCAGTTCGCTACGGCCGCCCAGGAAGCCGATGCGCCGGTGCCCCAGTTCGATGAGGTGGTGGGTGGCTTGCAAGGTCCCGTCAAAGTTGTCGACGTCGATGGTGGGAAGCCGGTTGGGGCCAAAGTGCGGGTCAACGGCAACCACGGGCACCACCATGTCTCCGTCGAGCACCGTGGGTGTCACGATCACCGCACCGTCGATCAGGGTGCCCCCCAAACGCGCCAGAGAGCGACGTTCCCACCCATGCGTGAACCCACCCGAGTGCGCGAGCAGTTCATAGCCGGACCCACGTGCCGCCTTGTCCGCCCCTTTGAGCAGTTCCGCCGCGAAGGGATCGAACTCCGCCACCAGCACGCCCAGTACTTGCGTCTTGCCCGCACGCAATGCTGCGGCGGAGAGGTTACCTGCGTATCCCAACTCGTCGATGGCACGTTGGACAGCTTCGGTGGTGGCGGCAGAAACTCCGTAACGCCCGTTGACCACCTTGGAAACCGTCGGAACCGACACCCCGGCGGCGGCCGCGACATCGGCGAGTTTGATGCGCGCGGGGGTGTCCATGCTCCGATGATATTCCCCCGCCGCCGCTACGCGACTTACCAGGCGCATCGGCCTGTTCCGGCGTAAAGTCGGCTCAAGGGCCGATGCGGGCTCATACCGGCGAGCGAGGGCGGACCTGAGTGGACATCATCTTTGTGCTCGAGGCACTCGTGGTGCTGGGTGCGATCGTCATGGGTACGCGCGCGAGCGGCATTGGCGTGGGCGTGTGGGGCGGCGTGGGCACGTTTGTGCTGGTGTTTGTCTTCGGCGAGGCGCCCGGCGAGCCACCCGTGGACGCGATCCTCATCATTCTCGCGGTCGTCACCGCGGCGGCTCTCATGCAGGCGTCCGGCGGAATCGACTGGATGGTGGCGATGGCGGCACGGGTGATCGAAAGGCGACCGCGCCAAGTCACCGTGATCGCACCGCTGACGGCTTTTGCGTTCTGTGCCGGCGCTGGCACCGGTAACATCATCTATCCGCTGCTGCCAGTGATCTACGACGTGTCGTACCGCAACCGCATTCGCCCCTCGCGGCCACTGACCGTCACTGTCGTACAGTCCGGCATCGCGCTCGCTGCCTCGCCGGTTTCCGCAGCCATGGCCGCCATGCTGACCCTGACCGATGTCGCCCCGTACAACCTCGGCCTGGGCACCATCTTGGTGATCACCATCCCGGCGTGCGTGATCGGCATCGTCGTGACCGCGATCGTCACCAACCACCTGTGGCGCGACTTCGACGATGACCCGGAGATCCAGCGCCGCATCGCCACCGGAGAACTCCCCCAACCCGGTGCCGCCAGCGATGGGGCCCGCGCATCGGCGCACCTGACCTACACCGCGCGTGGCCGCAACGCCGCACTCGTGTTCCTCGCCGGCGTGATGGCGATCGTGACATTCGGAATCTTCCCGGACCTGCGCCCCTCTTCCACCGTGGACGGCGTTGCCACGCCCGTGTCCATGACGGTGACCATTGTGCTGATCATGCTGGTCGTCGCGGCGCTCATCATCATCGTGGGCCGGCCCACGATGAGCGACGTCCCCACCCAATCCGTGTTCAGTGCTGGCATGGTGTCAGCGATTGCCCTTTTCGGAATCGCCTGGCTCACCGCTACGTTCATCACCGCACACCAGGACTACATCATCAGCACCGTAGGAGAATGGGTGACCGATTGGACGTTCTTGTTCGCCGTCGCGGTGTTCCTGGTGGCAGCGATGACCACCAGCCAGTCCACGGCAACGCGTGCGATCGTGCCCATCGGTCTTGCCGCCGGAATGCCGCCGGGAATCATCACCGGTATGTGGGCCGGCGCACTCGGTGGCGTGTACACGCTGCCCGCCAATGGCCCGCAGATCGCCGCCGCAAACTTTGACCAGACGGGCTCTACCAAGCTCGGTACCAAGTTGCTGGACCACAGTTTCTTCGTCCCGATGCTGGTGATGGTGGTCACGACGGTTGCCGCCGGTGCCGCCATTGGAGCCTTGGTATGACCCTGTCCGAGCGCTCGTGAAAGGCTTCTCCCATGACCATTGACGATGTTTCTGCCCGTGTTCACTCCCTCATGCCTGGGGTGATCGGCGACCTTGAAGAACTGATCGCGCTGCCGTCCGTAGCGTTCCCGGGCTTCCCTGCGGAGCCTGTGGAACGCATGGCGCAGCGAACGTTGGAGATACTTCGCGAGGCAGGCGTCCCGAACGCACATTTCGCAGACGTGCCCCACGGATACCCGCCTATCTACGGTGAAGTGCGCGGCCCGGAAGGTTCGCCCACCGTCGTCTTGTACGCCCACTACGACGTCCAGCCCGCACCCGAGTCTCAGGGCTGGACCACCGACCCCTGGACCGCTACCCACCGGGATGGTCGCATCTACGGCCGTGGCGCCGCCGATGACAAGTCCGGACTCGTCAGCATCCTGGGGACGCTGCGCGCATTCGACGGCAACTTCCCCTGCACGCTGCGCATCATCATCGAGGGGATGGAAGAGACGGAAAGCAACCTCGAAGAGTTTGTGGACGCGCATCCCGACCTCTTTGCCTGCGATCTGTTCGTCATCGCGGATATGGGCAACCTCCGCGTGGGCGAGCCTGTCATGACCACAGCCCTGCGTGGTGACGTGTCCTGCACCGTCACCGTCCGCACCCTGGAACATCCGCTTCACTCAGGCGTCTACGGAGGTCCGTCACCCGACGCCATGATGGCGCTGGCCCGGCTTCTCACCACGCTTCAAGACGATGCCGGAGACGTCACGGTCGAAGGCGTGACCGGCGGAGCGTGGGATGGCGCGGACATGGCGGAGGAGGACTTCCGTGCGGGCGCTGACCTCCTGCCGGGTGTCTCCCTCGTGGGGACCGGAACCATTGCGGACCGCCTCTGGGCCAAGCCATCCATCAACGCGATCGGCATCGACACCACCAGCATTGCGGACTCGTCCAATGTGATTCTTCCGGAAGCAAGCGCGAAGATCTCCATGCGCATCGTTCCCGGCGCTGATCCGCAGGCGGAACTCGATGCGCTCGTCCGCCACCTGTCCACCCACGCACCATGGGGTGCTCAGGTGGAGGTCACGCCCATCAAGGCGGCACCGCCGTACCGTGTCGACACGTCGGGGCCTGGATACGCTGCGGCCCGCGAGGCCATGGCTCAGGCTTTCGGCAAACCCGCCGGTGAGGCGGGCTCCGGCGGCTCGATTCCGCTCGTGCAAACCCTCCACGACGCCTCCCCTGGCGCCGAGTTCGTACTGTGGGGGCCCGAGGATGTCGCCCTCGCCAGGGTTCACGCGTCAGACGAGAGCGTCGACCCGGACGAGATCGAACGGATCATCGTGGCGCAGGTGCTGCTGCTGAACTCCCTGGCGCGGCCCGAAGCTTCTCCCAGCGGCACCCCCACTCACGCCACCGACTAGCAGCGAAAAAACAAAACGCGCCGGGCCGTCCCTCCGGAAGAGGTGAACGACCCGGCGCGTATGCCGTGTCAGCAGTGTGCCGTCAGCGCCTAGCCTTCGACCCCGGCACGCTGCAGGATGATTTCCCGCACACGCCCAGCATCGGCCTGACCGCGGGTGGCCTTCATGACCGCTCCCACGATGGCTCCAGCAGCCTGGACCTTGCCGTCCTGAATCTTCGCCAGGACATCGGGCTGAGCGGCGAGTGCTTCGTCAACGGCAGCCTCCAGGGCGGAGTCGTCGGAAACGACCTCGAGGCCCCGAGAAGCCACCACCTCAGTGGGCGAGCCTTCGCCGGCAAGTACACCTTCAAGCGCCTGACGAGCCAACTTGTCGTTGATCTTGCCGTCGTCGATGAGTCCCTGGAGTTCCGCCACGTGTGCAGGGGTGACCGGCAGCTCTTGGAGAGTGACGTCGCGGTCGTTGGCGGTACGGGCCAGTTCGCCCATCCACCACTTGCGTGCGGCCTGTGCCTTGGCACCGGCCGCCACGGTTGCGGCGATCAGGTCCAGGGCATCGGCGTTGACGGCGTCACGCATGTCCAGGTCAGAGAAGCCCCATTCCTCCATGAGACGCGCGCGCATTTTCGCGGGGTGCTCGGGGATGGTGCTCCGGAGTTCCTCGACCCACTCGCGGCTGGGCTCCACGGGCAGCAGGTCAGGCTCCGGGAAGTACCGGTAGTCCTCCGCTTCTTCCTTGGAACGGCCGGGGGTGGTGGACCCGGTGTCCTCGTGCCAGTGACGGGTCTCCTGCACCACAGGCTCGCCTGCGAGCAGTAGCTCAGCCTGACGCGCGGCCTCGTGGTGGATCGCGCGCTCGATGGCACGCAGCGAGTTCACGTTCTTGGTCTCGGAACGCTTTCCGAACGGCACTGCGTTCTGGTCTTCGCCAGGCGCCGCCTTGGGGCGCAGGGACAGGTTGACGTCGGCACGAACCGAGCCCTGTTCCATACGACCGTCGGAGATGTCGAGCGCCTTCACAAAGTCGCGGATGGTCGCCACGTAGGCGCGAGCGACTTCAGCGGTGCGGGCACCCGCACCGGTAATGGGACGGGTCACGATCTCGACCAGTGGCACACCGCCGCGGTTGTAGTCCACGAGGGAGTGGGATGCACCCTGAATACCGCCGGTGCCGCCCACGTGAGTGTTCTTGCCTGCGTCTTCTTCCATGTGCGCACGCTCAATGCCGATGGTGAACACTTCACCGTCATCCAACACCACGTCGATGCTTCCGTCGTAGCAAGTCGGCTCGTCGTACTGCGAGATCTGGTAGTCCTTCGCCAGGTCTGGATAGAAGTAGTTCTTGCGGGCGAACCGGCTGGACTCGCGGATGGAACATCCCAGTGCTAGCCCCAGGCGAATCGCCGACTCCACGGCCTTCTCGTTCGTGACGGGCATCGATCCGGGCAGGCCCAGGCATACGGGGCAGACCTGCGTGTTCGGCTCGGCACCGAACTCGTTGGCGCAGCCGCAGAACATCTTGGTCTTGGTGTTCAGTTCGATGTGCACTTCGATTCCGAAGACCGGGTCGAACTGCTCCATCGCCTTGTCGTAGGTCATGGCGCTCACTTGGCCACCTCCAACTCGGGGGCCTGTGCCGCCAAGGGGCCGCCCCATTCGTCGGCAAGCGCCTTCTCAAGCGCCGCGCCGATGCGGTACATCCGGGCGTCCTCGTGCGCCGGAGCCAGGATCTGGAAGCCTGTGGGCAATCCGTCCTCTGGTGCCAAGCCCGAGGGAAGCGACATTCCGGGGATGCCTGCAAGGTTTGCGGGGATGGTGGCCACGTCGTTGAGGTACATCGCGAGCGGGTCGTCGATGCGTTCACCCAACTTGAACGGCGTCGTGGGGGTGGTGGGGCTCACGAGGACGTCGGCCTGCTCGAAGGCCGCGGCAAAGTCACGCTGGATGAGCGTGCGGACCTTCTGAGCGGAGCCGTAGTAGGCGTCGTAGTACCCGGCGCTCAGGGCGTAGGTGCCCAGGATGATACGGCGCTTGACTTCGTCGCCAAAGCCTTCTGCACGCGTGGCCGACATGGTGCGTTCAACGTTGCCCTTTTCGACTCTCTTGCCAAAGCGCACAGAGTCAAACTTGGCAAGGTTGGAGGACGCTTCCGAAGGCAGGATCAGGTAGTAGGCCGCAAGCGCGTACTCGAACGACGGGCACGAGACCTCGACGATTTCGGCGCCGAGTGCCTTGAGCTTGTCGAGGCTTTCCTCGAAGCGCTGCTCCACGCCTGGCTGGTATCCGTCCCCGGACAGTTCCTTGATCACGCCGATGCGCACGCCGGTGAGGTCGGCTTCCCGACCTTCACGAGCGGCAGCGACACAGGAGGGCACCGGCTCGTTGAGGCTGGTGGCGTCCATGGGGTCGTGTCCGCCCATGACTTCGTGAAGCAGTGCGGCGTCCTCGACCGTACGGGCACACGGGCCCAGCTGGTCGAGCGAGCTCGCTAGCGCGATGGCACCGTAGCGGGACACACCACCGTAGGTGGGCTTCACGCCCACGGTCGCGGTGACCGATGCGGGCTGGCGGATGGAACCACCGGTGTCAGAGCCGATGGCCAGCGGTGCTTCAAATGCCGCCAGGCTTGCGGCGGAGCCACCACCGGAGCCACCGGGAATACGGTCAAGGTCCCAGGGGTTGTGTGTGGCGCCAAAGCCGGAGTGTTCAGTGGAAGATCCCATCGCGAACTCATCCATGTTGGTCTTTCCCAGGATGGGCATCCGTGCTTCGCGCAGCTTGCGCGTCACGGTCGCGTCGTATTGGGGAACCCAACCTTCAAGGATCGTGGAGCCGGCGGTCGTCGGCATTCCCTCGGTGACGAGGATGTCCTTGACCGCGATCGGCACGCCTGCGAGTTCCGGAAGCTCCTCTCCCGCTGCCCGTGCGGCGTCAACGGCGCGCGCGGTAGCGAGAGCGCCCTCGGCGTCGATGTGCAGGAAGGCGTGTACGTCAGTGTCGACTGCGGCGATGCGGTCGAGGTGCGCTTGGGTGAGTTCAACGGAGGTGACGTCGCCTGCTTTGAGCGCAGCGACCATCTGTGCCGCTGTGGCACGGGTCCAGTCGGTCATGCTTCCTCCCCAAGAATCTGCGGCACACGGAACCGACCGTCTTCGGCCTGAGGAGCACTGGAGAGTGCTGCTTCTTGGCTGAGCGAGGGGCGGACTTCGTCTGCACGGTGGACGTTGCTCATCGGGATGGGGTGTGAGGTGGCGGGAACATCTTGTCCTGCCACTTCAGCGACCTTGGCCACGGAGTCCACGATGGCAGCGAGCTGCCCAGACAGACGGTCAAGGTCCTCATCGGTCATATCAATACGCGCGAGCGCCGCGAGGCGCGCCACGTCGGAACGTTCGAGGGAAGACATGCGACGAGTCTAATGGCGTGGGCCTCAGTGTGAACCCACCACTATGGACGCGGAGGCTCCCACGAGTAGCCAAGGAGCCGGATGGCGAGGTGGCCGTCAACGGTGTCGCCGGCGTCTGCGCTGGTGACACGGGTGATCGAACCGTCGGCGTTGTCGATGACGGTCCAGTCGAGGTCTTCTCGGCGTTCGAAGCCCAGTTTCTCGTAGAGGCGGTGGGCGACGTGCATGGACTCCATTGTGGACAGGACGATGCGGTGGGCACCGTTGTTCACGGCACGTTCCATGGCCGCGCGGGTGAGGTTTGCGCCGATGCCTCTGCCGCGTTCCAACGGGGACACAGCGAGCATGCGCAGCTCGTATTCGTCGGGTCCGGCTAGTTCAGCAAGCGAGGACCCTGGTGGAACCACGGTGATGGTTCCAATGACTGACCCTTGCCCGTCGACGCCGTCCGCCATGATCAGCAAGTCCGCATCGTGAGCCCTGGTGCGGGCGTCCTTGAGCTGAGGGATGTACGGGTGGGCTTGGTCTACCAGTCCGTCTGCGAGGTATGCGAGGGCTGTGAGTTGACCGATTTCGCTCAGCCGTGAGGAGTCGTCTGGATCCACACGTGTGATGCACTCGCTCATGGTGCTCCCCGGGGTGTGAGTGAGGCGTCCTTCGTTGGACGACCGTCCGTCCAATGTAGTCACCGACACCGGGGGATGCCAAGAGATATCGCGAGAAAGGTCAACACTGTGGAAAACACACGCAAGTTACCTGGGGAAATGCAGAAGGGCCGCCCTGGTGGGGGCGGCCCTTCTGTGAAATGGTGTCCCGC